>NZ_JBNMIY010000001.1:0-217937 GCF_050873505.1 Candidatus Avelusimicrobium sp.
AAATGTCCTTTTTTTGTCATTCCCGAGTGTCGTAGTCGGGAATCTGTTGTGGCTGTTGTCCCTCTCTTACTAAACGACAGATCCCCGACAGAAACCTTCGGGGATGACGACAACGGCAAACGACAGATCCCGTATAACAACACTACGGGATGACGACAAAAACAAAAAAGGCCGTTATAAAAATTGGAGGTCATCCTGAATTTAGTTCAGGATCTACCGATTGGGATGTTTGTCGTTTCTGTTGTTTTTTAACAACCTATAAGGTAGATTCTGAAAACCTTGCGGGCCGCCAGTTCAGAATGACCCCTATTATAATAACGACGGTTCCCCGAACCCTGCGGGCCGCCAAACACTACGGGATGACGGCAAAAAGAACAAAGAAAAAACCCCGGGAGGTTTTATCCCCCCGGGGTATTTGATATTCACTACTTACTCTATATCAATTTTATCCACATCAAGCGTGTCATTAGAATCATAGGTACTGGTCGTGGATTCACCAGCCACACCGTAATATTTGCCACACACTCTATTGTTGCTGTTGCTCGGTTTTGCATTTTTACCGTTAATGCACAGCGCACCAATATAGCGCAAAGCATCTTCTACGGGCATTACACCATCTCCTAAACCGCACGGGTCTGCCGCACTTTCGTTAAACAAGTGCATATACTTCGTTAAATAGGCTCTGCGGTTCAAGGCGTCAATCGTCTTGTTGGAACTAGCCGCCAATTCCTGCTTGGTTACGGATTCTTTGCGTTGGAAACCAACCGCTTCCGCAATGGCGTGCAACGGATAGGCTTTTGGAGCACTGGCGTTGGTTACCCAACCACCGCGTTCCAAGGCAGACAAATAACCGTCGCGGCCAGTCTGGCCAATAAACGGCACATCCGCCTTATCGCCCGTTCTCATTTCGTTCCAGTTGTAGCGGCCATAGTGGTACGGTCTTACACTATCCATAGCCTTCACGGTTGCGCCGTTACCCTGCTTTACTGCACCGCAACCCAAGAAGCGTCTATCGGCAATAATCAACTTTTTAAGTTGAGCCTCAGACATATTGGCTAAGTCCAAGTTCTTGGAGTTCTGCAACGTAAGCGGAGCCGGGAAATACGAGGAATCAGCGCTCGTATAGGCGGCAAACGCACCAAACGTATTTCTCCACGGAGCGCGCAATTTCATCATTTGCGGGTCGTAAGAGTTATACCCAATGGTTTTACCCAAAGAGCAGACTACTTCCAACGGAACCTTTGCATTTTTATCCTGCGCGTAGGCCACCGTCATAGCGTCCACCAACTGCGGCACACTTACTTTGCCGGAGTGTACGAACTTGGTATTCGCCGCCTTAAAGGCTTGGGAAGCGTTCGTGCTGGCAATTACGCTGTTAATATAATCTGCCGCCACATCTTGCTGTAACAAGGGGGCAGAACCGCCACCACGGGCCACCCCCACCGCCAAGCACTCTTTGGTGTTTACGGCGTCGTTAAACGGACGGGCACCGCCTTTACCGTTCACAGAAAGCGTCGGGATGTTAAGTAAGCCCGTGCGTTCTTGGTATTTAGACGGAATACCTTTATTGCCGTTCATATTATCCGCAAACTGCAAGATTTTTTCTTGCGGGTTCTGCGGTTCAGGTTTCGGGTCCTGCTGAGGCGGTACAGGTTCCGGGTCGTTTTTATCATCCAAGTTCACCGGGAAACCGACATAATTGTTACCGCCGTCGTCATACACGCAGGTAGCGGTGCTGACTACACGGCCCGGGCGGTCTTGGCCCAAGACTTTCGTAACATTACCCTTCTCGTCGCGCTGTTTGATAACACCGTTTTGGCAACCGCCTTTATTAATGCTTTCGCCGTCCACGGACAGGCTGTCGCACTGGCGGATTTCCCACGTGATAATCGTGCGGCGGGACGGGTTCGTTCTATCACCGCGCAACGCTTTGATATTGGCGGAGTTAGCAATTACTTGGTAACCCGTGGCCAAATCCTTGGCCTGGCGTTCCGTACCCAACGAGTTGGTTACAAAACCGTTACCCGTCATTTGCTGGCTCCACGAACCTTTATACGGTTTGATATCCATATGCGGGATATCGTAATACTGGCCTTGCGCCATACCCGTAGAGGTGGTAATCGCGGACGCTACGTCGTTATCGTCGCCCTGAATCATATACGAAATCAGGAAGCGGGACTTCATAGCATTGTAAGCCTGTTCACCCGTCATACCGTTGGTAAACGTCAGGTGAGCATACGGCATACCGTCAATCTTGGCGCCTTGGCTGGAAACCGTGGCGTGGTTTTCGCAGGTGATACGCACCAGCGGATACGGGCAGCGCGCACCGGTTACAAAGCCTTTGCCCTGTTTGGCGCCTTTGGTGGAAACCGTCAAGGAATCTTTGGCGTCGGTTTCGCCCGCATCTTTCATTACGCCGCCTTTGCGCAACACACCCAAGAATTTGGTGTATGCAATAGGCGTATTCAACTCATCTACATCTTCGGGGGCTACTTCGTTGCCGGAAGCGGCTTCGGCAGTCGCCGTGCCCGTGGAGGCCTGGGTAGCCGCGGGTTTATCTTTTCTAATCTTTTTATTCTTAATAGCAACGCTTTCCACAAACAACGGCACAAAATCAGTGCGTTTCGTCATTGCCGGGATGTTGCTGTTAAACGTGGTACCTCTATCAATGTAACCCACCACCAATTCTTGCGCTTGTTTGGTAGGCGTCATTTGATAATAGGCCGCCAATTTGGCAGTAGGAATACCTACTACATAGTGGAACACGGTCCATTTGCCGGCATCTTTGGTGCTGTCAAAATCAGCCTTATAAATACCGTCTTTGGCAAAGGTGTTGCAGTCGCCTGCTTCGGCAAACGTGCCTTTGTTTTTACCAAAGAGTTTGCTCCACATTTTGCCAAACGCACCGCCAAAGCCGTTACTCAGGCAGTCCACACGCTGGGCAATCGGGCCCAAGGTTGCTTCGTTCGGGCTACCGGAACTCCACGGGTTCTTTTGACCGTCAGAGCCAGTATAGTTAAACAAAGCCCAGCAAGAAGCCTTGCCGAATTTACCCTTGTTCATACAATCAGGGCACTGTTCCCAATCCTTGGCCGTATATTTACCGCATTTAGATTCTTTCCCTTCGCCAGCGGCCGCACCGAACATTTTACCCATAGACCAATCGTCGGTACCCGTCAGCAAGCAGGAGAAAATACCGTTCAGGAAGCCCTGCAACAGTTTATCTTTCCATTTAATCCAGTCCCATTTGCGGTTAAAGTTGGCTTCCCACTCTTTCTGGGCGCGGGTTTTCATCATATCCCACCACCAGGGTTCTTTGCCGTTGTAGGTAAATTTGCGGTCCAAATCGCCTTTACCGCCGCCGGGGCCAAAACTACCGCCGCCCAAACCGCCGATTTTGCCGGGTTGGACAGGCTTCATCTGCGCGTCCATCAACGCCTGCATAGCGTTGGCTTTGGACATAGCGTCTTTGGAGCGTCTGGCTTCGGCCGCGGACCCATTACCAAAAGAGGTTCTGGACGGTTTACCCGCCGCCTGCAAGGGCTGCAAGGAAACCGGCTTGGGGCTGTTGCGCTGGCCGGAGGCACCCACTTTGCGGGCCGCCGTTTTCATACCGCCGCCCCACATACCTACGCCCAATCTGCTACCGCCGCGGGTGGCTAAACCAGCGGAAGAAAGCGGATTGATTTTCGTAGCCGCACGGCGGAAAGCCGCACGCGTGGCAGGAGCCGCGGCACGTTTATAAATGTTGGTGTTATTCTCTTCCACTTCCGTGCTGGTAGAGGATTCTTGCGAAGCATCGTACCCGTCGTGGTAAGGCGGAATAGAATCATTGGTTACTTCGTCCGAAGCGGTGGTGTCGTCGCCCATTTTAATCAAACTGAGCGAATCGCGCCCCGCAAACTGGGCGATTTGACCGTCCGGGTTGCCCGTGGCGGTATCAAAGCCGTACCGTTCGGGGTCAAACACGGATTCCTCACTCCCGGGAGTAACCATAGGTTCTTCGCTCACTTGTCCGCTGTACTTGTACAAGAACGGCAGTAACAAGAGCGCCACCAAAGCGGCGATGAAGAACGGCGCGTCCCGTCTGGTTCTCTCAAAGAGAGTTTTTCTGGGTTTGCCGTCGCTCCCGATTTTGGAGGAAACACGATTAGCAAAAGATTTAGAACCCATAGGCTTGCTGTTCTTAATCTTATCGCTAAAGGTAAAACTGTCTTTATTATCCTTCTTGGCGTCAGACGGGCCTAAAAAGGGGAATAAAGACTTCTTTTTATCTTTTTCCTCTGGCATAAGTGCCTCCTATTAAAATAAAACTGCTGGGCTGAGGCCCCTTTTTACAGGGCCGGGGGATATTTTTATCCCGATACATAAATAAAGAAATCCGTTGTTCGGAACTGGATACCCATTCCGTAACAACTTTCTTTATGCGTACTCCCTTACTTCTATTATACAATTAAATCCGCCTTTTTCAAGGGGTTAATTTTGTATCCTGCAAATGGCCCCCGATAGACGAGCCCCACTCCGGCTCCGGGAAGAAATCCGCCCCGCGGGCGAAAGTGTCATTAACCGTGGCTTCAATGTCCGACGGGCGGACGCCCTCGTAATCGGCCGATTTTTTGCGCGCCGCCATACAGGCTTCCTGCTCTTCCAGCGTGGCCAAGGTTTGGCAGCGTTCCTTTTCCTGCTCGCAATAATTGGAATACGTATCGTATTTATCTTCCAAGCGCAGGGTGGTGCATTTTTCGGTTTGGGCGTTCTTCATTTTTACGCCGCAGGTGCTGTTCAAATTGGAATAGGCCTTTTCAACCGCCTTGCAACTGTTGCGGATACCCGCCAAATTATTGGTAAAATTGCCGTTTACGTCGTCGCAACTGGCGGGAAAGGAACCGGGCAAACTTTTAATGGCTTCGTAGGAACTGGAAATTTGCGCGTCAATGCTCCCCCCCGTATCTTTCAGGGAAGCGTTGCACATTTCTTCCTGGTGCAGGGCCATTTTGATACTGTCCATTTCCGCCACTACGCTATCGGGGTCAATGCCCATCCCTCCGGCCATACCCGAGGAATCAAACACGCGCTTGGGCATTTCCGCCCCGTTAAAGCCCGCGCCCGCCAGCATTTTGCTAAGCCCGGGGTTCTTGGCGCGTTTGGCCGCCATACTCGTTAGCCACACATAATATAAGTCCTTGCGGGCCTTGTTGGTGTCAAAATCCGAATTAATGTTAAGCGGGGTCATTGCACCGCCGTTTTTGAGCGTTTGCGTAAGCGCGGTAACGCCCGAATCCACACTGCGGGCTTTATCCACGGCGTGCATAAACCAGTCTGACCCGCTACCGCCCGCAATATTGGCGTTGGCAATTTTTTTAAGCGTTTGGGTGGAATCAAACCCGTCCTTGGGGTTGCGCGCGAGGGCGGAGGAATCCGTGCCGAAATACACCTCGGCCTGCTGGGTGGAATTGGCCTGCGTTTTGGCTACGCCGTTACCGGGGACCACCACGCCCGGGCGCTTGATACCGTCGCCCGTATCCACCTGGCTGTATGCGGTGGCGAGGGCATCGCCCGTGCGGCCTTGGCGGGCCAAAGAAGCATTTAAGGCACGCAAATTGAACAGTTGGGAGGCCTTAGCCTTTTCCAGTTGTTCCTTTAACGAGCCCGAATCACCCGCGAACACATTGGAACCGTCGGGGTCCGGGCGTTCGCCGTTCATAATTTTACTATGCTCGTTCCAGGTTAAAAGCGCCTTTAAAAAGGATATATTTTCCGTTTCCTCGGCGGAGTAGCCCATTGCCCACGCCAAATTGCGCAGGAACGGGATTTTGCCCACGGGAACCACGGAACCTAAAAACAGTAAAACCAAAAAAACCGCCGCCACAATACGCACATTTTTGGAGCGCGCGAGATTTTTAACCTCTTGCCATAAAAGCGGCAAGGGTTTTATTTCTTCTTCTTGTTCGGTCGGTTTATTTGGTTCTGCCATAATTTTCACGCAAAAGGGCGGGGACGGTTTACGCCCCCGCCTATAAGGTTATTTTAAAAGTTTGGAACCTTGCTGACGAGCCACATTTATTGCTTCGGCTTTCAGCATTGTTTTGCCTTTCGTCATAGCAAACTTTTTCATTACGCCCGTTACTTTGCCCATAAATTTGGTAAGAGGGCTGTTTTTACCTGCAAAAGCGGCTACAATCGTAAAGCCCAATGCGGCTGTACACAAGCCTGCCAAAATCCCCGCCACCAAGGGGAGCGAACCGCCCCCAAAGCGAGAAGCAAACTGCCCGGCTTTTACCAAGGTGGTAATACAACCTGCCATTGCCGCCGCAATAATACCCAAACCAGCGACAATAGACCACACTCCCACAGGAGTAGCATTTCTTCCAGCCCGAATTAAACTATACCCAAAAGTAATAGCTACCGCTGTGGCGGCCACGCTGGCCAAAAGCAAGGCTGTAAGCGTATTGCGGGCTTTTTGGCGTTTTTTGGCTTCATCTTCGGTTTTTTTGGTTGCCTGTCCGACGGCTTTCAAGCGTTGGTTGGTCGGCGTGCTAAAATCGGCAGAACCCGTCGTGCCGACATCTACGCCGCCCTCTACGCGCATACCGCCCGAATTATTGGAGCCCGCTAGAAAGGCCGTGGCCCCCTCGTTCGCGCCGCGGTGGCTGTTTCCGGCCACATCGGCAGAGCGTTTGGCAATCGCTTGTAAGTCGTTTCCGCCGCGGGAAAATTTACCGTTGGAAACGGTCGTTCTTCTGCCACCGGCCATAAAGCCGGAATTTTGCACGCGGGCGCCGGAACCCGTATCCATCGCGGATACCAAGTTGGAACCGCTGGGCATTGCGCCCGAAAATTGGTAATCGCTTCCGCCAGCCGCGCCGTTCGCACGGGCACCACCCAAGGCGCCGGAGGCTTGGTTAAACACATTTCCGCCGGAAACGGTGCCCATAGAGGCGCGCGTTAAGGTATTTACCGGGCGGGAAGCATTATTAGCCGCACCCGCGCGGCGGGCCGCTTCGTTCACCGCCCCACCCGCAGAATAGCGGCGCGCTTCGCCGGTGGCGCCAGTTTCCTGCACGGTGGCGACGTTGGCGTTCATATTTAAGCCGTCGGAGCCGGATAATTGCACGGCCTGCCCCAAGGAGCCTGCCACATTGTCCACTTTATCCAGGCCAAAACGGCTGGCCGAGCCGTTATCGCCCAAGCGGGCTACATCGTCGGGGTTGGCCAGTTTGTTGCTGGAATCCACAATGTTAATAGAGGTCAGTTGTCCGTTTCTTTCCTGCAATCCCTCGTAGGACGAAGCCGAGCCCGCCACCGAGGACAAGGAACGGACCGCCAACTCCTGCTTGCCCTGTTCGGCACCCACGCCAAACAAGGTAGCCGAAGCCAAGCCGCCCACAGCAAGTGCGGTAACGGAGGTATTCAGCACCGTCAGTTGCACCTTGCCGGAGACGCTTTTTAAAAATTTAAACAAGTTCATAATTTTTCTCCTTACCGTTTAAACGCGTCCACAGCGTTTTGCACGCCGGACGGCTGCGCTTGCCGTTGCAAAGCGGCACGGCGGTAAGAGGCCGCTCTTTCCAAGCGTTCCTCCTCGCGCTGTTGCTCTTCTTTTTGAGCGCGCACCTTGGCGGTCAGTTGGGCACTTTCGTAATAAATTACGGCCCCCCACACCGCCCACAACGCTACCAGCAAAAGCGCAACTATGCGCCAAACAGCATTGTGTTTATTCCACGGCTCAATAATCAAATTTCCAATTTGCATAAGTCAAAATCCATTAATAAATTGGTGGCGGAGCCCCAGGCACGCCAGCCTGAAACGCACTGGAACCAGCCAACTGGGAACCACCCGCGGCACCACCGGCTCCACCGGAAGCGGACGAAGCAGAAGCACCCGACAAGCCCAATTTCTGGCCAATGAGTTTATAGAATTTCGCAAAAGCATTATGCAAAATAAACGAGACAGCCACACCTGCGGCCATTAGGCCGCCTACGATTATCACGGCTGTGGACATACCCGAGCCGCCCCATTTATGGGCAAACTGTCCGCCCTTAACAATCGCAGTAGCCGCAACAGCCAAAGCGGCAACCATCACAGCAACTGCCAAAATCGTTCCCCAAAGCGGGATTTTTTTGAGCAGAGGGATTGCAATCATTGCGGCCAAGCAGGTGGCAATCGCCTTCCAAAGCCATTTTTGCAGGTTTTGGCGGTCAATCATACGCTGGGTGGCTTCGTCCACCGCGCTTTGGGTCCAACTGCCAATACCGCGCAGGTTGGCTGCGTGTACATTGTCAAAATCCTTAGAGCCCTGCCCTTGGCCGATAGCCACGGTGTCGCCCACAATGCGCATACCGCCCGAAACCTTGGTGCTAGCCAAGAACGCGCGGGAGCCTTCGTTGGCGGAGCGGTTTTTGTTGCGGGCCGCATCGGCGGAACGCTTTTGAATAAAGACCAAATCTTTCCCCTCTTTGGAGGAGCGGGCATCACCTACGGATACTTCTTTATCCCCAGCCAAAGAGTTATCGCCCGGGCCAAAGTTGGCGCGGGAGCGCATTTGCATCCCTTCTACGGTGCGGTTGGCCTGCGCCTGCGCGGAAGCAAAAATGTTGCCTACTTCTGCGGGCGAACCTGCCGCGGCGGCGGCGCGGGAACTGGCGGATTTACCGCTGTCCTGAATTACAAAAGAAGAATTAAACGCCTGACCGTGCCCCGCGTTAGAGGAGCCTGCGCTGGTGCGTTTGGCACTCGCCAAGGTAGGAGTCCCCGGCTTGTCCGCTTCGCCTTGTGCATTGGCCTGCGCTTGGGCTTGCTCCTGCGCGCGGCTGATAACGTCCTTCATCCCGTTCATCGTACCCTGTATGGCCGCTAAGGGGTTGTTGTCTATCCGTTCCCCTTTACCGTCGTTGGCGTTCATCCCCAAGCCCTCGGTTGCGCCCATTTGATAGGCGGACGGCGTGGGAGACACGGACACAGAAGGAATTACGTCATCCTCCATAGCCTGCGCCTGTTTTTGCGCCAAGGTCATTTTTTCGGTCATTTCAATCGCCTTGGAGGGTTTGGCGCGGAAAGCGGATTCCACTTCGCCATTGGCCCCATAGGAACCGCCCGACGCACCCGCGACGTAAACCACCTCGCCCGGGTCGTACTGGGCGGCGGGATTGAAGGCCGTGTTGTCGGAGGGCGTATCCAAATATTGCCAAGCGGCAATACCCGCCACCCCCACCACGGCGGAAAGCCCCACCGCTTGCGCGGCGGAAAGAGCCATTTTTCCGGCCCGGCCTGTCAGCCATTTAAAGATATTCATAAATTCCTCCTAACTTAAAAACTAAATTTTTATACACGTTGCAACGGCGGATTTTGCAAGAACTTCATAAGTTCTTCGTGATCTTTCTGTTGCTGCTGTTGGCGATACTCTTCTGCTCTGCGCTTCATATTCTCTTGTCTTTTCTTTATCTCGTCCGTCCACCGCGACGTATCAAGTCCCCCGTCAGACGATTTTTGCATTGGCGTTACTTCCACCACTTCCTGCTTGCTATGTTTAGCACGGGAATTATACGCCGATACACGCGTGCTTTGGTATTGGCGGGACATTTTATCCGACCCTTGGGCCAAAGTAGGCTTCATCATTTTACCAAAGGCAACAGCCTCATCTTTCCGATCCGAGTTATATTGGTCATATTTTTGTTTATCTTTCTGATATTGCTCTTTGGCCGCGTTCCAACGCTGTTTATCCAACACCTGTTCCGAACCGTTGTCCGAAGAAGAGGTCATATAATCTTGTTTGCTAGGTTTCGTGGGCATCGTGGGCGCTGGTTTTTCCGGCTGTTTTTTCCCACCATTTTTCCACGCGTCGCGCACCGTACCTGTTCCTAAATCCGACTTACCCAAAGCGGAGGAAACCAAGGCTTTTTCATCGGGGGTCAAGGCGGAAACATCTTTGTTTAAAAGTTCTTTGCCCAATTCCGACGCATAATTATTGCCCGCCTTGTTGGCCGAGATATTGGCCATCCAAGTATCAATGCCTTGGCTTAACTGCTGCATACCGATATCCACCATCTTGGTAAGAACCTGTTTCCACAAATCGTTAGCCAAGGAGTTGCCAAATTTTTCTTCTTCCTTCTTTTTTTCGTCTTTACCTTTTTGATTGGCATCGTCAATCTTTTTATCCAAATTGCTCAAATCGGCAGACGATACGGGGGCGTTGGTATCCAAATTAAGGCCGCCCGCTTTGCTCAAATCCACGCCGCCGGTTTCGGAAAACGCTTCGCTGCCTTTAATCCCGGCACCCATTAACGCGCGTTTGGCGTTGATACTTTTGCCGTCCTTCAACCCGGCCGCCGCCGCACTGCCGCGCGCAAACTGGGACAAGGCCTTTTTGGCGTCCGTGTTCTTTAATTGCAAGGGCGCTTCGGTGCCTTTATCTTGGCTTTTATAGGGAGAAAAGTCCCCTTTGGGCGCGCCCCAAGTGGCACTGATACCGCTTCCGCCCGTGCCCCGCATACTGGCCGAACCCAACTGGCCGATTTGCGTAGGCGTTCTGGCTCCGCCACGGCCCGAATAACCGCGCCCGGAATAGCCGGAATAAGACGAATCCACAGCCGAAGATTCCGCCGAAGTATCGCTGGCCGCTTCTTCCTCGGCCTGTGCGGCATCCTCCGCCTGGCGTTCCTCTTTTTCGGACGAACTGTAAAGCATAGTAGAATTGTTGCCCTGCATATCGGGATATTTGGAGGCTAACAAATATTCTTCGGCCTCGTCGTTTACAAAGGGCATTTGCGCCAAATCGTACCCGCGGGAATTATAATCCTCAAAGGACGAATCGTCCGCCTTGCCCAAAAAGGAAGCTATTGTAATTAATGCCACAAACACCACCACCACAATCGCCCCCAAGGTATAGGCCTGTTTGCGGTCCATTTTATTCATCTTTTGGAAGACATTTCCCGGTTTTAACTTAAACATACAAAACCCCTTAACATAATAATAAAAACTACTCTTGTTGACCCGCACCCGGGGGTGCGCTCAAACACAGAGTTACATTTACCTACTTTTAGTATAGGCAGAAAATACCCCCTTGTCAAGGGTATTTTCCTATACCGTTACCGTCCTTCCGGGCGTTGGTACGGCGAAGGACGCTCGTTCGCACCTACATATTTGGTGCTGACGACCTCGCCCCCAGTCTCGCACAAATAGTTATAACCTTTTACGCATTTGGCGTCCTGCTGGCAAATTTGGTCGCGGTTGTATTTGCACAAAAAGCGAATCCGCGGCGGGCGCGTGCGGGCGGTAATAACCACCTTCGTCCAAGTGCCCGAGGTGTTAATGTCCAGTTTGAGTTCGTTTAAACTCAAAAATTTCCGCATACCGGGGTTATCAAAACCCAAGTAGTTTTCCACCTTTTTTTGGATGTCTTTCTGCAAAAAGCGTTTATCCCACGTGTTGGCGTAATAGTCCGTAACGTGCGACTGCAACTGAAAACGCCGCCCGGCGTAATACCCCGCGATTTCCATTTTTTGGCTCAAAATCAGCAACCCGAAGATTTTGATAATAAACAAAATGAAAATAACAAAAATGGGAAACAGCAGTACCACTTCGGTAGTGGCCTGCCCGCAGCGGGAGCGGAAGAGAGAAAAGTTCTTCATCATCATAAATTAAGGCGCCAGCGTTACGTTGTACTTAGGCAACGGGTTCGGCCACACGCAGTTGTTATTGGCGCGCGGGCACTGCAATTTAACGGTGGTACGCACAAACGGTTTATATTTTTGTTCCAAGTTAATATTAAAATGGTTTTTCGGCAACGTATAGTTTTGTTTCAGCAAGATACCGTGCCCGAACTGGCGCAAACGCGTGCGGGAGCCCGGGTCCAAATAGGCAAACTGGAACATCTTGGTCTTTACGTTTTCTTCCATATTAAAGTCCAAGTTATACGCGCCGTAGTGTGCGCCGGAACGGGACGAATCGGATAAGAAGAAGCGAACGTTATTTAAGTAAAAGGGTTGTGCGTTAAGCGGCAAATAGTTGCGCAGTTTAGCCGCGCTTTGGCGGGCGCAGTCGGAACGTTTGCAGTTGCTTACGTTTAAATAATAAACAGAGCGGTACATAACAGCGTTTTTGCTGTTTTGCTTATATACATACGTCTGGGAATCGTATGTAGAACCCACATACAAAAACATTTCCAAATAGTATTGGATGACGTTTTTGGCAAAATCCACACCCGGGATGTAATAATTTTCCACCAGTTCGCGGCTCATTACCGGCACCCACTCGCCGGACGACGGTTCCTTGGGTGATTCCTTTTCCCAATCCGCGCGGGGATAGTGGTTTTCGTCCTTGGTGGTAATGGCCGGGTCATAGTGCAGGCCCCAGTCGGTAGATTCGGCCTTAGGCGGCGCGTTTATGCCCGTGTTGTAATCCGGCCCGATAGCCGGGATACCGCCGCCGTGGTAAAAAAGTTCAAATACGCTCACCTTGGCGGGGCGGCCCTGGCGTTTGGCTTCGTCGGTGGCGTTGACCTGCTGGTCCTTGTAATACAGCATTACACGGTACGGGAGCGGGCCGTTTACCATACCAAGCGCGTTCAAATAAGTGCTGGCGGCAGATACCTGCGTATAGGCGGCGTTATCCAAGGCAAACTGCTCGCGCACCTTGGCCATAGATACCTTGGCGGTTTCAAACAGCAAATAAATAACCAAAATGAAAATAGGCGCAAGAAGCACCGAAGGCAACAGAATTTGTGCCTTTTTCTCTTGGAGTTTGTGTCTTATACGCTGCCAATTAAACATTTTAACTTGCCAGTAACTGCCCGATAAAGATAAACAAAAACCGCACAATGTGCGTGTGAAACGCCGTTAAAAAGGCCGAAAGCACCACCACCACCGTGGCAAGCATAAGCACATATTCAATAGTGGCTTGCCCGCGGCGGCGCAGTAATAAAACAGACGGCCTCTTTACCGGCATAGATTATTCCCCGTCCATATCGTCGGATACGGTTCTGCCTTCCGACGAAATCAGCCCCTTTTCAATGGCTTTTACCACCGCTTCCGTGCGGCTGCTTACGCCCAATTTATGAAAAGCGCTGTTCAAGTGGTTTTTAATCGTTTTTACGCTGCAACCCAACTCTTTGGCGAGTTCCTTATTGCTTAACCCTTTGCCCAAATAGTCCATTACCTTAATTTCGGTCTTCGTCAATGTGGCCTGGGAGGGCATACCGTTATCGCCCATTTTGCGCAGGCCGTGGAGGAGTTTGCCCATTAACTGCTGGGGAATCATTAACCCCTCGCTGGTAAATGTTTTAATAGAATTGACGAGTTCGGCGGCCGGGAGCATTTTGGACAAATAGCCGTTGGCCCCCGCCTGGATAGCGTCCAAGACGTGTGCTTCGTCCTCAAAACTGGAAAGCATCAGCACATTTACTTCGGGGCACTGCTGGCGGATTTGGCGCGTAGCGTTAATACCGTCCATCTTCGGCAGTTTGATATCCATTAAAACCACATCGGGTTTTAATTTTTTAGCCTTGGCAACCGCTTCCAATCCGTCGGCGGCTTCCCCCACCACCTCAATCCATTTCTCCCCGGTTAATACATCTTTAATCCCTTCCCGGAAGAGCGTTTGGTCGTCCGCAATCAGTACCGTTACTTTTTTCTTCTTGTTCATAGCAACTCCCCTACACGTTGTAAAATGTTACGAATTCATAATAGGCAGCGTAAAATTAAACGAAGCCCCTTTCCCCAAGCCCTCGCTATGGGCCCAAATGCGCCCGCCGTGGTTTACGACGATATCCTTAGCAATGGATAAGCCTAACCCCAAGCGGCCGACACGGCTTTTGTCGCCTACTTGCGTAAAACTGGTAAACAAATTGGGCGCCTGCTGGGGGTCAATACCGTCCCCAGAGTCCGCTACTGACACTTTAACATTTTTTTCATCTATTTTGCTAACAACAATTTCAATCGTGCCGTTGTCGGGCGTGTGGCGCACGGCGTTTTCCAAGATGTTGGAGATAACTTGGCGGATACGTTTTTCGTCGGCAAACACGGGCACGGCGCCGCAACTTTCAAACGTAACGCGGATGTTGCGCTTGGCCCCCTTGGCGCGGAAGATTTCCGCCGTCTTCTTTAAACTTTCCGTTAGTTCAAAGCGGGCTTTTTCAATGCGCAGTTTGCCCTTTTCAATGGCGGCCCAGTCCACCAGGTCCTTAATCAAATGCTCAATTTGGCCGATAGACTCGTCCATAAACATCATTTTTTTCTTTTGGTCGTCGTCGGGCGTGAGTTTCTTTTTGAGCATATCAAAACTCATTTTAAGCGTCATTAACGAGTTGGACAAGTCGTGCGACACAATGGAAAAGAATTTGGACTTCATATTATTCAGGCGGTCCAAATCGTCGTTACGCGTTTTTAATTGGGCGAGTAATTCCTTGTTGCTCTGTTCCAAGAAATACTTATCCAACGCGCGGTTAATGGTACGCTTTAAATAGTCAAAATCCACCGGCTTAATCAAAAAGTCATATACGGACTCCTGCATAGCCTCCATAATAGCGTTTAGCGAGGCGTAGGCCGTAATCATAATAATCTGCGTATCTTGGTTAAAGGAGCGGATTTTGCGGATGAGTTCCATACCCGTTTCGTCGGGCAGGTTGTAGTCCATTAAAATCACGTTAAAAAACTCGCTGGCGCACAATTCCAAGCACTCCGCCGCCGTGCCGGCCTGATAGACTTTATAGCCCTCAATTTCCAGCAAATCCACCAGCGTTTCGCGCAGGTTGTTATCGTCATCCACTACCAAAATTTTAACTTGCTTCTCCATAACTCGTGTCTCCGGGTTTTTTATAAATTTTCAGATAAATCTGGAAGCAGGTTCCCTTGCCTACCTCACTTTGAATAAACAGTTTGCCCTTGTGGCGGCTGATGGCCTTGCCCACCACCGCTAAGCCAAGCCCGGTTCCGCGGGCCTTGGTGGTAAAGAACGGCGCAAACATTTTATGGCGGACTTCCTCGCTGATGCCAGGGCCCGTATCGGCGATGTAAATGCACACCACGCGGCGGCCTACCTTGGTGCCCACGGTCAGCGTGCCCCCGCCGTTCATTGCTTCCACCGCGTTGGAAACAATGTTGCGGATGGCCTGTTTGATTTCCTCCGCATCCACCTTAATACGCACCGATTCCGGGTCCAGTTCGTCTTTAAGCGTAATGCCCGGGATAAACGGATACGAGAGCAAAATTTCACGCAGATAACTGTTCAAATCAATCGTACTTAAAATCAAATCGCGCGTGCGGGCATAGCCCAATACCTCGCTGATAATACTGTTGGCCTGCTTAATTTCCGCCTCAATAATGCCAAACTGTTTAAGCAACTTGGCATCGGGCGTGCGCACCAGCATTTTGATGAGGCGCGTGGCGTTGCTGATAACAGCCAGCGGGTTGCGGATTTCGTGGCTGATGATAGACGCCATTTGCCCGATAGCGGCCAAACGTTCGGTTTTTACCAACTCGCGTGTGGCGGCCTTTAATTCGTGCGTGCGCTCCTCTACGCGTTTTTCAAGTGCTTGGTTCATTTGCGCCAGTTCCGTTTGCGCGCCGATCAGTTCCTGCCTTCTGGCGTGCAACGCACCCGACATATCCACAAACGCCTGTGCCAGTTCGCCAATTTCGTTATTGGGGATATCCAAATCCTCTTGGCGCACAACATAATCGCCATTTTCGCGCTGTTTGACCGCCGCCCGGCGCAACCGCTCCAAGGGGCGAGTAATCGGTTTAATTACCCAATAACTCACCACCACCACAAACAGCAACATTACCAAAACCAAAAGCGTTACATCCCACAGAGAGTGGAAGGTGCTCTCTTTAAGCAACTGCAAGGTTACATCGGCGGGTTGGTCCACATACACCCGCCAACCGGAAAGCGGTAATTCCGCCGAGGCTACCAAAATCTTTTCGCCGGAGGATAACGTCAGTTCCCGGCTGTGCGCACTGCCCAACAGTTTGCTGATTTCGCGTACGCGGGCCGTCATTTCGGGCTGGGAATCGGTGGCTAGGCCGCCGGGAGCCCCGTTAAACGAAATAATCTGCCCTTCGCGCGTAGCAATCACGGCGTTCATATCCATTGGATAGACCTGCAACAACATCCGGCCCAGTTCCGCAAGGCCCGTTTCCGCCACCAAAACGCCCGATACGCGGCTGTCGTTTAGCCGCTGGCGGATAGGGAACGCCATTAACATAAAAAGCCCGTCTTCGGACGGATAAACGCCGCCCAGGTAATACGGCTTTTGCTCTTTTACGCACGCTTGTAAAACGGATTTGATTTCCTGCGCCCAATTTACGTTTTCCGCCCGCTCGCCGGAGGACAGCAACAACTTGCCCGCCGGGTCCAATGCCGCCAAATACAGGACGGACGGATCGCTGCGGCGCAGGTATTTTAAATCGGCACCGTTAATAAAATTGTGCCCGCCAAAATCGCTATGCAAATCCACAAAGACGGAAAAATACTGCGTGTTGTGCGTAATGTTAAAGCGCACCACCGCCGCCAAACGGCTGGCGACCGTTTGCTGTTTTTGCGAAATTTCATTTTTCAGCACGCGGCTGTTCACATCCATTAAGTGGTACCCGATAACGAGCACCGGAACAATGGAGATTAAAATCAGCACAAAAACCGCGTTGGAAAATAAACCGCGAAACAGACTTCCCTTTGTCTTCATAGAATTTGCATTTGTCCTTCAAAATATCCGGGCCGTAAGCCAAAAGCCAACCGCCGGGGTACTTTGCAAAACGGGGGCGGGGAAGTGTTTTCCCTGCCCCCGTAGATTGTAAAAATCAGGTTAGCAACTGCCGGCAGGAGCCGCGGCGGCCGCACCGGATTTGGCGGCGTTGGGGTTCAAGAACCCAAAGCCTTCAATTTCCGCGGCGGAACCGAAATCCAACTGAACTTTGCCTTCCCATACAAAGGACGGAGAGGCGTTAATGCCGTATTCCTGCGTATATTTGGCTTCGGCCTTCAAAAGTTCCACACCTTCGGTATCAAATTTCTTCATAATTTTTTTGGAGTTGATACCGGCTTCGTCCATCGCTTTATCCCAGCGGCTGGAACGGTAGTCTTTGTTGCGGATTTCCAAATATTTCCAGAATTTTTCCGGGTAGTATTTGGCAATTAACAGTTGGCGGATGTCTTCCTCCCACTCGCCGGAACCGTGCAGGCTGGAAAAGCCGTCTTTATCGCCGTGATTAACGATATAGCGCACGCGGATTTCTTTGCCCGCAGGCATTTTGCCGTCTTTTTGGGCTTGGATAACCAAGTTTTCGGCCATAACGCCGTAGGGGCATTGGGACATTACAAAAATTTCCATTACGCCCGGTTTGGCGGTTTTGTTGTTAAACACGCCTTGGCGGGTTTGGTGCGGCAAGATGATGTAGTCCGCATTTTCTTGGGCATAACCGTATTGCAGGTGTTTTTCCAATTTGGTGCGGATAGCATCGGTCTTTTTAATCAAATAAAGCGGCAGGAAACTGTAATCCAAGCCGGCCAATTTTTCATCAGCCGCGGCATCTTTATAAGATACCTTGGTTACAGACGGTTCCATTTCCAAAAACTGGGCAATACCGGCCGTCAGTTGGGGGGCTTCCTGACCCGCTTTGTATTCGTCCGATTCAATAATGACGAATTCCGCCTTTGCAGACGCTTTTTTAGCGGTTTTGGCCGCTTTTTTGGCCGGGGCGGCAAACGCAAGTCCCGCGACGGCACAAACTACTAAAATGGCAATGAGTTTTTTCATTAACCCTTGTTCTCCTTTTTATTTATCTTCCAACTCTACGTGTACCCCGCGGATACCGATAGAGCACAACAAATTGTAAGCCAGTGCAAACAGCACCGACGAAACCAAGAACAACAGCGTGCCTTGGATAGCGCGCATAATCAGGCCCATTACATAGGCAACCGTAAAGGAAGCGTCGGGGTTGAACATTTCCATAAACGCGCTTAACAGCATCACCACGAATACAGCCAATGGGAAAACAGAAAACAACAACGCTGAAATATTAATTTTTTTGATTTCTACTTTCATATCTTCTCCTAAATCTTATTTTTCGGGTTCCAGCACCAGCACAATGCGGTTTTTGCCGGCATCGTCGGGCAGTTGAACGGCTTTTACCAAACATTTTACATTTTTATTTACTACCGTGCCGCGCAGGACCTTGGTCGGGTTTTCAAGCGCTTCGCCCACGACTTGGATGATTTCCTGCTGGCGTCCGTCAAAAATATCCAACAAGTGTACTTTTTCTTTGCCCGGCACTTTCAGTTCAAAGTTAGTATATAAGATGTTGTTGTTTTCGTCAATAACCAACGCGCGGGAACCTTTCGGCACCGTTACGGCCAAAATGGTTTTCCACCAGCGCTGTTCCTTTTCCAACGTCATAATTTCCACGTTTTCCATACTCTTGATGTCTTCGCGGATTTTGACGAGTAAGCCAGAAACAGCCTGCGCCACGCCGCCAATTTCGTCCTTACGCGGCGGGAAAGAAAGCGTTAAATTATTAAGCGATACAGCCTCTACGCTATCCTTTAAGGCACCCAGCGGGCGGATAATTTTAAGCAGTAAGAACAAATACAGCACCCCGCCGATGAGCAAAATCATAATAAACGCACCGCACGCATAGCGCACCATAGAGGACTGGATTAACTTTTGGGCGTTTTCGCGCGAAACCGTTACGTTGACAACCCCGGCCACAGCGTTGCCCTTGGCCAAAAGCGGGATAGCCATATCGTAATATTCGCCGCTGGACGTTAAAATAGCGCGGGGAAGGCCGTCCCGAATTGCCTGTACGGCGGCGTTGGAATCAAATCCCACGGACGCATTGTAATCGGCATACGACATACCCAAAAACTTGGTGTTTTCGTGCCAGCGGATAGAACCGTCGTAGTTCAAATACACCAAACTGCGGATGCGGTTATCGTTACGTTGGAGGCCCTTCATAATTTCGGCCTCGCGGAAGGTAGCCGCGCCCTTGGGGCGGGAGGCCAACCACTGCACCAAGGACGGCGCACGGAAGCGGACCATTTCCACCATTTCGTTTTGGAGTTTTTTGTCAAAGACAAATTTGAACAAATTGTAATAGAACAGCCCGCCGATAACGGACGCATACACCGTTACCAGAACGAACCATAAAAGCCATTTGGATGTCAGTTTCATATCAAAAACACCGCTCCTATTTCATTAACTCTTCCAATTTGCGCAAACCCAAGTCCGCATCGCTGTTGCCCGGGTCCAGTTGCTTGGCCACAATCCAAGCCTGGCGGGCGCGTTCGTAATCGTCCTGGTTGTACGCATCCAACCCTTCAATAAATTTGGCTCGGGACGCGTTGCTGGCTTCCGCCGACACCGGGTTCGTGGTCGTACCCGTCAAGGTCGGCAAGGTTTCGTTTGCCCCTACCGTACCCACGGAGGAGCCGATTCCGCCCGTAGAAGCCCCGGGGATAACCGTACCGCCCGTCATACCGGGTACATTGCCGTCCACTACCACCGTTTCGGGCTCTTCCGGCAGGGTTTCTTCGGCCTTTTGTTCGGCTTTATTAGCGGCATCTTCCGCCTTTTTGGCGGCCTGTTCGGCCTTGGTAACGGCCTGCTGCGCTTGCTGTTGTTTTACGCGCAAATGGTTTTCCTTGGCGTTGCGGGCCCGTTTGATAAGCCCGTCCATCGTCGTCGTATCGGCACCCCATTTTTTGGCGTTCGTCCAGTACGAAACGGCTTGGTCAAAACGGTTTGCATTATACGAGCGGTTACCCGCCTGATAGTAGCCCGCGGCAATTTCGTTCTTTAACTGAGACATATATTTTTGCACGCGCGGGTCGCCGGGCTGGATTTTCGTAATGCGTTCAAACACGGCGTAAGATTCCACATACTGGCCTTTGTTATAAAAATCCAAGGCCTGCTTCATAGATTCTTCCACCTGCTGTTTGCGCAGTTTGTTTTCCGTTTCGGCAATTTTGGAGACGAGTTTCGGGTCGTCCTTGCGCATCAAAAGGGCGTTATACCACGCGTCCAAGGCGGCCTGATAATTGTCGTTTTGATAGGCTTCGTCGCCGCGGCGGGTATATTCCTTGGCAATATCGTAATCAATTTTGCGCTTCCAGGCCAAGGCCTTGGAGTTGCCGGGCTGAATCGTCAAAATTTCGTTTAATTTGTCGTTGGCTTCCACCAAGCGGCCGCTATCGTAGAGGCGGATGGTTTCTTGGAATTTGGCCTCAATCACTTCGGCTTCCGACGTGGTGCCGTAAGTGCCCATATGGCTGGCCTGTTTGGCGAGCGTTTGGGCCTGTTTAAAGTTCGGGTCAATGCTCAAAATGGTTTGGGCCATTTCCTGCGCGCGCTGGTAATCGCCGTATTTATACAGGCGATAGGCGTTTTCATACACCATACGAAGCGTATAGTTTTGGATGCGCTGTTTTTCCAGTTGCACCGTGGAAAGATACTGCTTCTTCTCTTCCACATCGTTCAAGGTGCCCATAGAAATTTTGCTCAAATCCAAGAGCATCCCCTCTTCCTTGCCGTGCTGGCGGACGGGGACTTCCTTGCGGAACGTATTGGCCGCTTGCAACCACGCGGGAGCAAGGGCTAAAACAAAAGCCAAGGTGAAATATTTTTTCATATGTTTATCCTCTAAAAACCTGCGCCGCCGCTGACCAAACCGCTAATCATCGGGGCTAAAATTAAAATAAAAATCGTCGGGAAAATGAACATAAATAACGGAAACAACATTTTGGTGGAAGCCTGCGCGGCCAACTTTTCGGCGCGGCTCAAACGGCGGGAGCGCAAGTCGGACGAGAAGTTACGCAGCAAATCCACCAAACTGGTACCGAGTTCATCGGACTGGATAATCAAACTGACCAGAGAGCGCACTTCGGCCACCCCGGTACGCGCGGAAAAGCGCTCCAACGCTTCCCTGCGGGAATACCCCAGTTTAATTTCGTTAATCGTTTTTTCCAGTTCCTCTTCCAAAATCGTTTTTTCTTTGGCAATTTTGATAATTCTTTCAAAGGCGGTCAAATAGTCTAAGCCGGATTCAATAATCAGGGCCGCCAAGTCCACAGTCGTGGAGAAGTTGCCCAGAATTTCCGCCTGACGCTTTTGGATTTTGCTTTTAATGAGCACGTCCGGCACCATAAAGCACAGCGGCACCAGAAAAACGGGCCAAATGGCCTGGAATAAAAGCATCATCGCCGCCGGAATAGCCAAAGAAGCGATAATTTTAGTATATAAAATATCTACGGGCTGCGGGTTATCGGGGCTGCCCAGTTGCATATGCAACTCCTCCAAACTCTTTTCCAAGTGGAAGTTATGCAGGCAGAACACCGCCAAGCGGTCCATAATTTTTTCTTCCGGTTTTAAACGCGCAAAACTGGAAGTGGATTTGAAGCGGCGGACCGCCACGTCCACGATTTCCTCTTTTTTGGGTTTAGGGGCCAGCAAGCCGAAAA
This sequence comes from Candidatus Avelusimicrobium sp., assembly GCF_050873505.1. GTDB lineage: Bacteria > Elusimicrobiota > Elusimicrobia > Elusimicrobiales > Elusimicrobiaceae > Avelusimicrobium. The sequence goes on from NZ_JBNMIY010000001.1 coordinate 21,445, forward strand.
TCGTCAAGAAAACGGCAAACATCCCCACCGCCAACAGTAAATTGAGCCCTAACGTAAACGCTAAACTGTTCATAATTATACCCGCACTTCTCCCATTTTTTTAAGTACCTTCATACCGATACCAATCCAAATGACGCAGAACAAGAATACAAACATCCCCACCGGGCTGGTGTAGAACGAAATCATTTGCGACGGGTTGAAGATAAACATTACCAGCATCATTACAAACGGCATAATACTGACCACGATGGACTGGATTTTCTGCTGGGCGGTCATCGCCTGCAATTTTTCTTCCAGCTTGCTTTCTTCGCGGATGTTTTCCACCAAGCGGGCGAAAATAACCGTTAAGTTACCACCGACCTGGCGCTGGATAATAATAGCCTTGATAATATACGAAAGCATACGGCTTTCCACGCGGTCGGAAAGGCCGTCCAAGGCTTTTTCAAAGGGAGTACCCAACTGGTAATTTTTTACCACCAAGCCGAACTCGTCGGCAATCGGCGGGAGCATATCCTTGGACACGAGTTCAAACCCCTGCACAATGTCCATACCGGAGCGCAAGGAGTTGGAAAGCAAAATAAGCGAGTCCATTAACTGTTTGTTCACGCGTTTGCCGCGGCTCTTTTTAAGCGCGTCCAACACGGCCGCCGGCATACGGATACTGACAAACGCCCCCATCAGCACGACCATTAAGAAGACAAACACGCCAAAAAAGCCGCCCACCATTAAGCCCAAGAAGAGCCCAAACAGCGCAAACACGCCCACCGTACCAAACACAATGTATTTGATATCAATGGTTACGAACTGGCGGTTAAAATCCTCGGCCCACGCCACGCTTTTTTGGCGGTAATCAGCCACTAATTTGGCAATCGTGTCCTTTTTGCCGTCCAACAGCAAATAGACCGCAAACCCGGCCAACGCCGAGCCCAACAAGAGCATAATCAAACTGATAAGGCGTTCCGCGGCGGTCGTTTTGTAAATATCGGGTTTGGGCGGATAGGCCGGAATAGGCGCCGCAAAAAATTGGGAAAACAAATGGTTGGAAAGCACCACTACGCCGATAACGGACTGGCGGTATTTGTTTTCACGCTGGGAAAGCGGACTGGAAAAGGATTCAATCGTGCTGAAAAATTCGCTGTTCATCAGTTCCAGCGTAGAAAGCATAGAGCGCGCGCGGCCCTCCATACTGTCCTTCATAATAAGGGGCTGTTTGCCGCGCAGCAAATCTTTATTCAAGCGGTCCAAGGCGGCCACCAAGCGGATGCGGTCGCTGACGAACCCGCGGGACAGTTGGTCCAGCACTACGGGCTGTGTGGGGTCCAAGGATTTATCGGCGCGGTCCAAGAAATAATACACATTGGAAAACGCCTGTCGCCACAAGTCCACTTCGCTGTATGTTCCTTCGTTGGGCACATAGATAACTTTGTTTTTATCCATACGCGCCAGTTCGGAAGCGAACCACTTGGGCATTTGCACCACTTTACCGGCCGCCGCACCGCACTGGTCCGGCAGTTTATATACCTTTTTATCGGCGGGCAGGCTGACGTCAAAAAATTCCGCCATAATGCGCATTTTTTCCTGGGCGCATTGGATGCGCGCGCGGTCGTTTTTATTAAGCGCGCGGGCAAACACACTAGCGGGCGCTAACAAAAACGACAGCAACATAAGGGCCAAACACAACACTTGAATTTTCTTCGTCATAATCCTTGTTCTTTTAACTAAAATTTTTATGCCTTAACCGGAGCAGCAGGCGGCGGAGGCGGAGTTTGCTTTCCGGCCGCCATTTGCGCCTGCAAGCGGTGTACGGCGTTTAAGTCCGGGTCTCCGTCCGGGCCCACGGGCACGGCGTTCTTTAAAAAGATTTCCTTATCCACCGGCTGGCCTTTGGCCGCAAAGTCGCCAAAGAACGTCGGCAGTTCGCCCGTCGGCGCGAAAATACCCTGCACCTTGCCGTTTTCGTCCACGCCCGTCTGCACATAACGGAACAGGTCGGTGGATTGGATTTCGTTATCCTTTTGGCCGTGCATTTCGGTAATATAGGTTACCTTTCTGGAACCGTCCGAAAAACGCGACAACTGGACAATCAGGTTGACGGCAGAGGCAATCATTTCGCGGATTACATAAATCGGCAAATCGGCACCCGTCTGCATACACATTGCTTCCAAGCGGGACACACCGTCGCGCGGCGTGTTGGCGTGAATCGTGGTCAAAGAACCTTCGTGGCCGGTGTTCATCGCCTGCAACATATCCAATGCTTCGCCGCCGCGGCACTCCCCGACCACAATGCGGTCAGGACGCATACGCAAGCAGTTTTTTACCAAATCCTGAATCGTAATAGCACCCTTGCCTTCCACGTTTGGCGGACGGCTTTCCAAGGATACCCAGTGCGGCTGCTGCAAACGAAGTTCCGCGGTATCTTCTACGGTGATGATACGTTCGTTATGGGAAATATAGCCGGAAATAGCGTTCAAAAAGGTTGTTTTACCGGTACCCGTACCACCGCAGACAATAATGTTTTTGCGGATACGGACGCATTTTTCAATAAACGCCATACACTCCGGGCTAATCGTGCCGAAGCGGTAGTAATCTTCGGGGCCGAAAGGCTTTTGGGAGAAGCGGCGGATTGTCAGCGTCGGGCCGGAAACAGCCAGCGGCGCGATAATAGCGTTTACACGGGAACCGTCCTTCAAACGGGCGTCCACGAGCGGCACGGATTCGTCAATACGGCGGCCCAACGGAGCCACGATACGTTTGATAACCTGCACGACCTGCTCGTTATTGCGGAATTTGTATTTGGTTAAGGTCAACTTACCTTTTTGTTCAATAAAAATCTTATCAAAGGCGTTGACCATAATTTCGGTTACGGCTGGGTCGCGCATTAAAACTTCCAGCGGCCCCAAGCCCAAAATTTCGTCCAAGAGTTCCGACGAGAAGCGCGTGCGCTGGTCGCGCGAGAACTGCAAGTTGGGCTGCTTTTGCAAGATATCATCTACAATCGCGGCCACGCGTTTGCGGGTCTGCGCGCTGGCGGAACTTTCGTCGCTGACGACGATATGTTCAATTTCCAGCGTGTGCACTACTTCTTTATGGATTTTTTGTTTTAAATCGTCCCAGAAAGACAATTTGGTCTTTCCGGCTTCTTCTTCCGGCTCGGCCACGTGGCTTTCCGCCGTGGTGGTTTTGCCGTCGTCAAACAGCACCGGGCTCCAAATTTCTTTGGAGGCTTGGGCAAATTCTTCATCGGAAACAGAAGCCACCCAATCTTTGGGAGCCGGTTTTAAATCGCGGATTTTGGCCAACACCAAGCGCAAGCCCTTTACCCACTCGGATTGCGGGTTGGTGATAATTTCCACTTCCTTGCGGTTGGCAGTAGCCATTACATCTTCATCCCACGGCAAAAACACGTCCATTTCGCGCCCGAGGGAGGAATAAAAACGTTCCACTTCTTCATAGGGAATAGAACCGGGCATATCGTAGGCGTTGCAGATAATGCTCACGCGGTCCATCGGATAATGCTGTTCTTTATAATCGTTAAAAAGTTGGACGGTGGAATTTAAGTGCGTGCGCGTGGCTTGCGACACCCAAAAAATCTTGTCGGCTATATCAAACGAAAACGCCTGCATCGGAAAACTGGATTCCACATCCAAGAAAATATCAAAGGTTTGCGACAAACGGGATAAAATCGGAATTAAAATCTTCGGGCTGATGGCAGACACCTGCGCACGCGTATTGCCCAGCGGCAGCACGCCCACGCCCCATTGGGACATAGAAATTTTACCGCGGAGCAACCCCCCCACCACAGCGATAGAGGTATTGCCCAGCGTTTGCAAAATATCGGACACGCTGACCGGCTTTTTGATATCCAAATAGAAACTATGCTCCTGACGGGCCAAGGGGTCCAGCGGGACAATCAGCACCGGACGCTTTTGAATACCCGCCCAGCCAAGGGCCAAGTTCAGTACCAGCGTGGTTTTGCCGGCGCCTTCCTTAGGCCCGGCAAACGCGATAATTTTTGCTTCATTTTTAGGGGTGTCTTGTTCTTCTGCCATAAAAACTATTCCACAATTTCAACCGTAATAAACAGGAAGAGCGAGCGCTGCTCTTCGGTTACGTCTTTGTTTTTAAAGAGTAAGCCGATAAGCGGGATTCTGCCCAAGAACGGTACGCGGTCCTCGGACACGTTGCGGGAACTGTTCTTCAACCCGCCGATAACCAAGGTTTCGCCGCTGTTAATTTCCACGTGGGTTTCCACGTTGCGGTTCGTAAAAGAAGGAGCCGTAGCCGTACCGATTACCACAGTTCTGGAATAGTCCACCGTGGAAACTTCCAACTGGACCTGCAAGTCAATCAGGTTGTTGCGTTCCGGCATAATGGTAGGCAATACGTTAAGCAAAATACCGTATTCTTCCAACTGGGAGCCGACACCCTGGTTATTTACCACCGGTATCGGGATTTTACCGCCTACATTGATTTTGGCGGCGTTGCCGGAAGACGTTACAATCTTGGGATTGGAAAGCACCTGGGCGCGCCCTTCGGTTTCCATTAAGCGCAGGCGGGTAGCAACCGCCGTTTTGCGTTCAAATTCGCCCAAAGACAGCACACCGGGGATAGCGGCTTCTTCAAAGTCAAAGAGTTGGTTCCAAGAGAACCCCTTTACGCTCTGCATCGTACCGCTGATTTCCACCACATCGGCGCTGACCGCCACCAAGCGCGTTTGTTTGGCAAACGCACCCGACGGCAACAGCACGCCTAAAAGCAAGACGGCCAGAAAAACTTTTGCGATAAACTTTTTATTCATCATTGATTTGTCCTATTTATTGAAATAATTTTTCAAAAGTGGCTACTTCCATCAAGTAGTTCGTTACGTCGCCGTGCGAACGCAAGATGACCGTTACAGCCCCGTCAGACTGGGCAAGCGCCAACGCCAAATACTGCGCGTCGCGCGGGGAAAGCGACAAAGACAAGGCCGTCTGGTCGGAGTAGGCCGCGGCATCGTCCTCTTTGCTCTTCATCGCGCTGGCGGATTTAGCATCCAAGCCTTGACCCAAGTCGGAACCGACGCCCAACACCTTTACGTTCTGCAACAAGGTAACCGTTACGGTTTGGCGCTGGCCGCTCTTCATCGTGGCTTCAAACGTGAGCAAGATATCCACGTTATCATCCGGCTTAATCATACTGGCGGTGGCTATCGGCACATTGGTAAGCACGAAGCCTCTCATTTGCACCGGGATTTTGCTGGACAGACCGGCCTCGGGAGACAGCGAGGTTACGGCATACTTGGAAATCTGGTTGCCTTTGGGGATTTGGATACGCGCCACGGCGTTTTCAATAGATTTGAAATCAGCGGGCGTGGAGTAGGTGAAAGCATCCTTCTGCAAGTAAGCGGCCGGCACGGGGACGGGCTTAATATAGTCGCGCTTGATTACTTCGCGCTCTTTAATGTCGCGAATCGGCACAAAAACCTGCTGGATGTTTTTGGACGCATTAAGTTTCTTTTCCGCGCTGCTGACAATCATCGCGTACACGATGGCCGCCAAAATGGCTACCACCAACGGAAGCATAATTCCTTTTTTCATTTAGTCTCCTTAAAACTGCTTTAAAAATTAATAAGTCAAATCTATTTCGTATCCGAACTTAAATACGCCTTTTCAATCGGCATACGGGTAACGGATTGTATCCGGCGCAACCCCTCGCGCCGCGGTTCGGTGGCCAGAATATAACTGGTACCGGGGAAGATTAACCGCACGGGATACGTTACCGTTACAATTACGTCCTCGTGGCGGTGCTTTCTGTACATCGGGTCCACGCCGGTGGTTTCCACCTTTACGTTTACCCCCACCCGTCCGGCCTCGGAGCCGAAAACCTGCGTTTTAGCGTGGTTTATCTTCTGCGTGATGACCGTTCTGTCGGGTCTGCCGCTTGGCTTTTTTACGGCCACCAGCGAGCCGATACGGGCAAATTCGTAGGAAGCGTGGTTGATAATAATCGTGTGGTATGCGATGTTGCCGTATTCAAGCACAAAGAAAATCAGTAGCATAAATACGGGCAAAATCAGCATTAATTCCGCAGTTACCTGGCCACACTTCCTACGAAAAAGTTTCATACGGCTCCAAATTACATTTCGCTCATACTGCCGGTGATTTTGCCTTTTACCTGTTCAAACAAATCCGGCATAAATTTCTTAATGAGCACACCGGCCAAGCCGGCCACGCCCACGACCACGACGAGCATCAATACGTATTCAATCGTGTTCTGGCCTTCCTTTTTTTTCAGGCAGCCCAAAGCCTGCGCTTTCAAGGCGTCCATTTTGTTTTGCAAAGCAATAATAAACTTCATATAACGTCCTCCTGATTTTTTAAAATTTAATCTGCACTATAATCCGACAAAATTATTTTTGCCCCTTGGTCAAACTGCTGCGGCACCAAATGGGAATACAACACATAGAAAGAAATAAGAGCCGTTAAAAGCCCGGCCGCCGTTACGATATATTCTACCGCAGTTTGGCCCTTTTTGTTTAAAAAAGTTTTTCTTTCATAGGTGTTTTTCATATATTAAAACTGGATAGCCAGCGCAATCTGCTGCGAGGTGCCCAGCGCGCCAAACGGAGTAACGGCGTAGTCAATAGACGCCCCGTAACCAAACAATTCGGAACTGTAAATACCGAACCCGAAGGAAACCTTGGAGGTTTCGGCCAAGCCTAAATCGCCCACCCAAGAGTCCTTTTCGTTGGTACCCGTATTCGTGCGGGTATAATAACCTACGCGCAAATCAAAGCGGGCCACCTGCAATAAATCTTCGGGGATGTGGACTTCCAATCCCACGCCATAGCGGGCTTTATCGTCGCGGTATTTCATATATTCGCCGGACACGGTAAAATAACGGGTATTTAAGTCTGCGCCCAAGCGCAAACCGCGCGGCATTTCTTCTTTATCGCCGATGTTTACGAGCGCACCGCCGAGGCCCAACCAGTTGACCAGGCGCAACTTGGCCCCCACGTCAAAGCCGACGTTATCATAGCGGTCGGTATCCAATTTTTCGCTAATATATTTAGCCGTACCGCCGATTTGGAGTTTTTGGTTAAAGAACCCGCGGGCAATAGAAAGACCGCCCACAAAGTTCTGCACCGGAACGCCGACTTCGGGCTGTAATTCCCCGCGTTCGCCGCGGAAATCAAAGCCGTCCATATCCATATAGTTCAGCGTTACGCCGATAATGGTTTTGCCAATCGGCTGCAAATAAGCCAAGGTGCGCGCTTTATAACCCTGCAAATAATCCAAGTACGCAAATTGGAGTTCGCGCGTAGTGGCCGAAGCGGCCCCGGCCGGGTTCCAGAACAAGGCTTCCGGGCCGTCCGCAATAGACACATAGGCATTGCCTAAGGCCTGGGCTCTGGGGGAGCCGGCGTCAATCTTTAAGAACGCACTGGCGCTGGTACCGGCATTGGAACTGATAGATTCCGCCTGCGCGCCTGCGCTCAAAAGACCGACCGTTAAACAAGCGATTAAAACTTTTACTCTTATATTCATAAATCTGTTGTTGCCGGACACCCGGCCCTTTTATATTTACGGCATTAGCGGCACAAAGTCCGCAGGCCCTTGGGGTGTTGGCCCCAAGGGCTGTTAGGTTACGGAACCAAAATCTTTACAACTTTTTGGCAGTGTTCGCGTCCGTTCTGGGCTCTGAAATCCACGAGGCCGAAGTACACGCCACGGGCCACCTTTTTACCGTGCTGGTTGGTTCTATCCCATTTGCAGCGCAGAGCCGCGTTGCGGATGTTGGGGAACGCATCCAAACCGGTGCTATCCAGTTTTACAGAGCCTTCCGGAGTGTTATCCGGGTTGAACTGCAAACTGCTGCCCATTGTTACCTGGTAGTTATTGGCATCCACGCAGGTATAGTTGCTGTCGCGCACCAAGTCGCCCGCCAGGTTGAAGTATTTAATAGATACCGTACCAGGCACCGGCATTTTGGTAATTTCCAGCGTACCTTTGTTAGCCACGCGCAGCGGGTTCGGGTAGAAGAAGACCGTCTTTTCCCAGTCTTCGCAGACGAAGCGCCCGTCGCCAATGGCCACCGTGGCTTTGTGCAAGTTTTGATACTGGTAAGTATCGGCCACTTTTTCAATGCTCCACTTGGTGGCATCGGCAGAGATATCGTCCGTGCCCAAAATTTCACCAGTTACGCTGTCAATATCGGCGGTGTTAAGCGCCGTTACGAAGCGGAATGGATAAGTACCATCCGGCACTTCCTGCTGGGCGTAGTCGCGGCCGTCCCACACTTCTTCAATCAGCGTGGTGGCGGGGCGGATACCCACAATGGCTCTTACTAACACTTCGTGGATATCTTTCACTTCCGTACCCGTAGTGGGGTTACGCAAGGTGCCCTTTTGGTAATCGTAAATCGTGGTACCGGGTTTGAAGATTTGGATAGCCACCTTCATCGGCACAGAAATCTGATAACCAATCTTCATATCCGTATCGCGCTGGTTAAGCGCATAACCGTCCGCTTCCAACAAGTCAAACACTTTTAACAGGTCGGCGTTCAAGCGGATGACCTTAACCGTTTCTTGGTAGAGGTTCGGGTCCGGGTAGTTTTTGGCAATCAAGTGGACTTCGTAAATGCCCGGCTTGACGTAAATGCCGTTATTATCCGTACCGTCCCAATACACTTTGCGCACGGTGTTGGGGTCAAAGTTGCCCGTGTTGGCAATCGTCATCGTGGAGAGGTATTTGCATACCGCTCCGGCGGCGGCGTTGCGCGAGGTCAACTTGCCGGTGGTGTCGTAGCACATATTGGGCTTCAAGGCCACAATGGCTACTTCTACCGTTGCCGCGCGGGAAACGGAGAAATCAATTTCGTACGGCGGGATAAACACCGGGCCCGTAGAGGCGTTGAACAACTGCGGCGCATTGGGATAGACCGTTGTGGAGCCATCCAAGAAATACACCGAGCCGCGGGTAATGTTGATTTTGCTGGATACTTTATCCGTAGCGTACCAGAAATCTTCCTGTTTTACTTCGGCCGCCGTTTTGAACGGAGCGCCAACGATATATTTTTTAGTCGCACCGTTTTCTGTATAAGTTTCGCCGTCCTCCGCATAGTAGCGGTCAAACGGTTCGTTGGAGCGGGCCGAGATAAAGAACGGATATTGTCCGTCCGGCACCGTTTCATACGGGCAGTCCTTCAAATTCGTAGCGCCTTTGCAAGCGCCAGGCTGTTGGGTAGAGGTCGGATTGTAGAAGGATACAGCATCCCACTCCTCGGTAATCATAATCCCGTCGCCCGTCTTGGTAGAGGTGCGGTCAAAGGTTTTAACCGGCTGTAAGCGCACATCCACCACGCCCGAGGCCGCATCTTGGGCATCGGCCGGGTAGTTGGTAAAGGAGGTATCATTTACATAGATACATTTCGTAGCTTGCGCCGCCACTTTGGCCGGGTCCACATAGCCATTCGTAAACACGGCGGCATCCGTCGTTTTGTTACAAATACGGGGCGGCCAAGAGTTTACACCCGTGGAGAGCGTACCGATTTCGCGCTTCAAGGTTACATAGTATTGGAGTTCCGTCGTAACCGTGGAGCCCGCCACATAGTTCGGGTTTTCCACCACCGTTACCGTATCGCGGGTGTAGGGGTTAGCCGTACCCGTGAGGGTGGTATTCGTACCCACAGAAGGATTCGTCAAGGTAGCATACGCAGTAGTTTTGCCCGATTCATACACATCTACACTCGCCAAGTTGGCGGCGTAACCCGTCGCCCAGTAAGAGGCATTTACCACAAAGTCGCTGTAATCGCCACCTTTGGTGTTGTAAGCCGGGATGACGACATCTTTATTATAGATGTTGATTTGTACGTTCATCGCCTTGGACAACATATAGGAAATAGTGGCCTTAGCGTCGCTGTCGCCATACACGTCGGTCGTGGCAACGTCCACCAAGCGGTACATATCCACCGGGAACACGGCAGAGGCTTTGTTGGTTACCGCGGGGAACATAGCGTCTTTGCTTTCCACCACAAACATATAGGTACCGGGGGTTACCATACGGCCCTGGTCGTCGCGACCGTCCCAAGACAATGTATTCATCTGCTGGGCAACCTGCGTGATACCCGTTTTGGGCGTTAAGTATTTCACGTCCACACCCGCCGAGTTGGTAACTTTGGCTACCACATTGGCTTCGCGCACGATAGAATATTTAAAGATGAACGGGTCCAAACCGTAAGCGGTCGGGCTGGAACCCACGGTGGAATAACTGACCGGCTGGATAGTGATATCCACAAAGCCGCGTTCAATGGCCACCTGCCCCGTATAATAACTAAGCGTCTTTACGCCTGTAAATTGTTTATGGTTGTTAGCCGCACTTGCTGTACAAGTGGCACCCGCCGTAAAACTCGGCGTACCAGAACCGCCCAAGGCGTTGTAATAGCAACCGTTGTACGGGATTTCCGCCCACAGCACATAAACATAGTTGCCGTCCGGCATCGGGGCCCCATAAGCAAATTCTTCTGTGCAGGTAGCATCCGCACAAGTAGTGCCGGTGGACATTTTTTCGCCCTTGGCATAGGTGCGGGTACAACCCGCTTCTACCCCGCACAGGCCGTCCCATTTAGAGGTAAAATTCATACGGCTGGTGCGGTCCTCGGCGGAACTGTACACCAACGCCCCAGTACCCGCTGTAATCGTCGGCGCCGTACCCGTAGGTTGGGAAGAGTTGGTATCAATCGTATTCGTGCCGGAGGTGGTGCCAGCAAAGGTGGTACCGGGCGTGTAAATGTTCCAATACACCTTGGAGGCTTCCGTCGGCACATAATTAATAGAAGCGTACGCGGTGGATTTTTTATTCAGGCCCGTAACGGTAATATCCGTTAATTTCAAGGGGTCCAACGAAACTTGGCGCGTAACAGCGCGGGAGAAATCAATCCCCGGCCATTCGTCCTGCGTTTTGGCTTGGATAGCGGCAATGTAGTTGCCCGCGGGCAGGAGCATACCGCTATCGTTGCGGCCGTCCCACGAGTCGGACTCTACAATTTGCTTATCGCTCTCCACCCCTTTTATACCTTCGCCTACGCGCGGTTGCCAGTCAACCAAGGTGCGGACGATTTGTGCTTTGCCTTCAATCGGATCTGCCGTATTGGTCGCACCATAATTGGTATCGTCGCTATTGGAAGCATCCAAAATAGCGATACGAACATCTGCATCTTTGCTCAAACGATAGGCAAAGGTGTAGGGCTGAGCCGGCACGGCGGTAATATCCCCCACCACGGTAGGCGTACTGCGCACAGTATGTACGTTGGTTACATCCACCTGTATCGGGATTTGGTTTTCGCCGGGGTAGGCAATCGTGGAGTTAAATTCAATTTTATCTACGGCGACGTTATCGCCGGGGAAGTCCGTCGCCACGGTGGCGCGGAAGGCAAAGTCCCCGTTGGACTTGCCAAATTCGCCCGCAATTTCGTACGAGCCGTCCCACGCGGCGCAGAAAGTGATAGGGTCTCCATCTTCGGCACCATCGTTATTAAATACCATACAGTTTTCACCATAGGTACCGCAAATGCTTTCTGCATTAGCACTAGTAACATTAACTTTAGTAACATTAGTTGTTGCTTTTGTGTCCAACTTTGTGCAAGTGGCACTACCACTATTCCACTTACAAGAGGCATCGGTAGAGGATTTGGCACTGCAAGCCAAATTCCCGGTGCAAGAATACTGTGCGCTGGAACACGGGTTGCCACCACTAGAACCAATACAGTGATAAGAACCGCATTTGGTACTGTTGGTATCCGGATACAAATCAATAGAGCGGATAGCCGGAGTACCCTCCGCATCCTTAATGTTTTTACCGTTATAGTATTTTACGATATCAAAAGTTACATTTTGCAACGGAAACGCAATAGAATAAGTAGCCTGAGACATAGGTCTATTGGTGCAGACTACCTGCATACACAAGGCTAAACAATGGTTAGGATAATCGTTGTTTGCTACGGCAGACGGGTAGGGCTGGTCGTACTCAATCAAAGCCGAACTCACCCACGGGTCTTTTTCATTTTCGTTGGACCCTGGGTTAGGAGTCGTTACAAAACTGCGCTCTGTTTTAAGAGAGTTACCCCAATCGCAATACCGTTGCTGATCTGTACTAGCCCCGTTTTCATAATACACCCCCGCGTTTCTTACGTCGGCGCGTTGGGCAAACAGCGGCGAGCAAGCCGCGACTAACAACAAAGCCAAAACGGCGCGAAGCACCGTCCGGCCCGATAAAACCCGGAGTAAACTTTTGATTTTATTCATTGTGTATGTATCCATTTGGGGACTTAATTCCCGTCTCAAAATTATATTTTTACAAATCTTTTCCGCGCCTAAAACAATGCGCGCGGAACGGCGGCTGATTATAAAAATAAACAGACGCCGAACCTATACTCTTAAATTTTTGCAACTTTTGGGGCAAATGTCAACTGTTTTTTGCATTTTTCCCCGTCTTATTAGGGAAATGATATCATACCCTAATTTACTTAACGGCAAATTTGGTGCAAAAGCCCTTTAAAATTACAACATCAAACAGCCACAACCAACAACCCAATCGGTAGATCCTGAACACCCTGCGGGCCGCACCTTGCAGGCCGCCAATTCAGGATGACTTCCTTTATGATAACAACAGATCCCCGACTAGAACACTCGGGGATGACAGCGTAAAAGAAATTGTCAATAAAAGTCATACCGAAAGGTTTGCCGGCGCCGAGCGTACCCGTATCCGATGTTTTTCTTTTTTATAACAACGGATCCTGGACTACAACTTTCCAGGATGACAATCAACGTAAAAGGAATCATAAACAAAGGGCATACTGAAAGGTTTGCCGACGTAGAGCGTTCCAGTATCTGTTGTTTTCCTTTTTGTATAATAACGGCTATCCGAGCCCAGCGGGCCGCACCTTGCAGGCCGCCAATTCAGGATGACTTCCTTTTGTAATAACAACGGATCCTGGACTACAACCTTCCAAGATGACCTTATAATTCAAAACAACATCCATTTAAAATAAGGGGTCATTCTGAACTTGTTTCAGAATCTACCTTATGGGTCGTTCATTAAAAAGAGCAATTCCCCATATTATAAAATAATTTCGTCATACAAGTCGCACCACGTAGGATTGGAGCCTGCAATTAAATTTTCCTTCCACGCCCGGTGCCAATTTTTTAGTTGCTTTTCGCGGGTAATGGCACCCACAATATTATCAAATTGCTCATAATGTACCAAACGATTTACAGAATAATCACAAGTAAAACCTTCCAACAGTCTATTTTTATGTTCGTATATCCGGCGCACCAAATTGTTCGTTACCCCAATATACAAAACGCTGTGGGTGGAATTGGTAAGGATGTAAATGTAAGCGTTCATAAAATTGGTAACACAGTCTTTATTTATAACAACACAATAGGTAGATCCTGAAACAAGTTCAGGATGACTTTCCTTTGTAATAACGACAAATCCAAAAAACCTGCGGGGCAATCCTTACAAGCCCCCTTTCTACCGCATTTGGGAGCCGCGGGCCTTATCCGCGCCCTCACCCGCTTGCGCCACTTGGTCGGCTACTTCGCGGTACACCGCAAAACTGCCGCGCCCGTTCTGCTTAACCACATACAGGGCTTTGTCGGCCTTTTCCAAAAGAGATTCCGAGGTTTCCCCGTCAAACGGAAAGCAGGAAATGCCTTGGCTGATACTCAAATGCACGGCTTTTCCGTCGGTATAGCGGTCCGGCAGGGTAATGGCGCAAATGCGCTCTTTTAAACGTTTGGCGATAATTTTGGCTTCCTCGCTGTTGGTGCGCGGGAGCATAACCACCATTTCGTCCCCGCCGAAGCGGCAAGGCACGTCCGTTTGGCGCAGGCTGGTGCGAATCACGCGACTGACCTCTTTTAACGCCCAATCGCCGATTTGGTGGCCGTAGCCGTCGTTAATCTGCTTGAACCAGTCAATATCCATAATAATCAGGCACATCGTTAAATCAAAGCGTTTGGAGCGGTAAATCTCTTCCGCAAATTTTTCGTTGAAATAGCGACGTACCGGCAGTTTGGTCAGTTCGTCGTAATTAGAAAGTTCCTGCACGCGTTCAAACAGGCGGGCGTTGTCAATCGTCAGCGCCATTTGCGTAGCAAACTGCTGTAAGGAAATAAAATCCAAATACCCCACCTTGCGGCGGGACAAAATATTGTCAAACGCCAAAAAGCCGACTTTCGTGCGCTGGACTTTAAGCGGGATATAAATCACGCTGCGGGTGGAGCGGTAGGTGGCGGAGGAATCAAACACCTCTTTAAGCAAATTTTGCTCGGCGGGCGGCAAGGAAGCGCCGTCCTGGTGGGTTACCTGGCCGGAAATATCCACCCCCAACACGGACTTAATTTTATTGCCCTCGCCGTCAGTCAAATACAGGCGGACGCGGTCAAAGCGGAAGTATTTTTGTACACCCTTTAAAATAAGTTCCAGACCGTCATTTAAACGCAAAGACGAGGCAAAAATAGTAGATAAATCGTTCAGCGCGGTGGAAACATTTAAACGCTGGTTTTTGGCCTGGTCAATTTCCGTATTGCGCAAATTGTGGGAAATTTCCTGTCCCAAGGCCTTGATTAATTCCTTTTCCTCGGGTGTAAAACCGCGGTTCTTGCGGAAACGCTCCAAGCGCAGTACGCCCACCTTTTCCTGCATAAAACTGTGGACTTCCCCAGCCTTTAATTCCACACTCGGGCGCTGCCATTTTACCAATACATAAATGGCGGGATAACTTAAATCAGTCGTTTCGGCCTCGCCGTTTTGCAACAGTTGCTTTAAGAATACAGGCTCGTTTAAAACGGAAATATCCTCCTGCATATCCATACAGTATTCTTTCTTGCACATCATACGCAGGGATAACAGCGCGCGCTCCTGCTGCCAATCAAAAAAGTACACGCGGTCCAACTTAAACAAGTTACGCAAGGCGGGCAAGGCGCACTCCAACAGTTCCCGCTTGTTTTGGAACGACTGGTTCAACTGTTTGTGAAATTTATAGAGCGTATAAGATTTTTTATCAAACATAACGCTAGGCCTCGTAAATGGACAACAAATATTCTATTTCTTTGGCGGTTAAGTCCAAGTCCCTATCCAAGGAGGCTTGGCTGAAACGGCCCTCTACAATCTGCGTGGCGCACACGGCCAGCACGCGCTTTAAAATTTCCATAATCGTGCCCGTAATGGTGATATTGGGCAAGGTACGCGCAGAGGACAAAATATTGCTGTATGTGCTGAGCCGCTGGGTGGAGGAGAAAATAAACTGCTCAAAGGCGTCTTCAAACGCCGGGAAGGCGTCAATCATAGAAGCGTAATGCAGTTGGATATCCGGGCGGGCGCAGAATTTAATAAATTTTAAGGCGTTCTTTTTTTCTTGCGACTGGGTATTGATAAACAGGTTCATCCCGGACAGATAGGAAAAATACATATCGCCCGTCGTCGGTACCGGGAGCGTGCGCACGCGGATACCGCGCCGCGCGTTAAAGGTGCTTACGCCCTGTTTGCGGGAAATCATCATACTGGCCTTGCCGGAAACAACCGTCCCCAGCGAGCCGCGCTCGCGCAAAATGGGCATATAGTTTTTAAGGGCCAAATTGATGTAATCGCGGATACCCTCTTTAAACGCCTTCGTGCCTACTAGGGTTGTGCCACGGTCGGCTGATAAGAGGTCCGACCCGCGCCCCCATACGCACGGCAAGGCATTGCGCATAGAAAGCGAGCCGCGCCAATCGCTGTTTTGCATTGGGTAATAGCCCGGAACATCTTTAAATTGTTCGCGCAGTGCTTCGCAGGTGTGCAAAAGCCCGTCCCAAGTGGCCAAGTCCTGTTCAGGCTTGGAAGTTACCAATTTTAAATGGTCGGCCCGGTAGTGCAGCGCGCTTAAATCAAACCACCACGGATAAGAATAAATATCCTTGGTGCCCGGCTGGTAACAATGCGCTTTAAGCGGAACCAAGCAGTTGGCTAAGGATAGCCCGGGGTCCAGTTCTGACAAATTTTCCGCCACGCCCTCGCGCACCAACAGGGCGGTCCAGTAGTGCGGAATTTGAATCAAATCCGGCACTTCTTCCTCGTGGGTGGGGTGCTTTATGGTAAACATACGCCGCCAAAGCACATTGCGCGTAAAAACGCGTATGGTAACGTCTATGGACGGGTTTTCCTTTTTAAAAAGAGAAATAAACGAAGCGTAAACGTCTTTGCTTTTATCGCCCGCATCGGGCATCACCCACAAAATCATTTGGACTCCTTACATTAATCCCAACTGCGTACCTTCATATTGGGGTTAATGTCTATATTCTTTTTAACCGGCTTGCCGGTCTTTTCGGCGTGTTCCAATTTTTTATAAGCGGCCAAGGCAATCATAGCGGCGTTGTCCGAGGACAACTTGCGCTCCACAAAGTGGACCTCTATGCCCGCTTTCCGGGCTGCTTCCTGCATTTTTTCGCGCAGGAGCGAGTTCGCCGCCACCCCGCCGCCTACGGCAATGTGTTTTACCTTATATTTTTTGGCGGCCAACAGGGTTTTGGTTACCAAGGTTTCCACCATTGCTTCTTCAAAACTGGCGCAGACATCGGGAATAGAAAAATCTTTATGGTCGCGCAGGTAATAACTGACCGCGGTTTTGATACCGCTGAACGAAAATTCCCACGTTCCCGGCAACAGCGGGCGCGGAAAATGGATAGCGTCCCGCTTGCCCAAAAGCGCCTGCTTGGACACCTGCGGCCCGCCCGGATAGGCAAGGCCCAACAACTTGGCTACCTTATCAAAGGCTTCGCCCGCGGCGTCGTCGCGCGTTTTACCCAATACTTTATAATCGCCGTAGTTTTTAACGTACCACAGTTCCGTGTGCCCGCCGGACACCACTAACGCCACCAACGGAAATTGCAATTTGTTTTTGGCTTCGTTGCCTTCAAAATCGCACGCAAAAATATGCCCTTCCAAGTGGTTTACTCCTATTATAGGCACTTTTTTGAATTTTGCAAGCGTTTCCGCCGCCACACGCCCCACCATTAAGCCGCCGGGCAGACCGGGACCGCTGGCAAAGGCAACGTAATCAATCGGCTGGTCCTTTAAAGCCTCGCCAATGACGGTGGCAATTTTGGCGGCGTGGGCGCGGCTGGCTAACTCCGGCACGACTCCGTGGTATTTTTTATGTTCGTCAATTTGGGAATAAATAACGTTAGACAAAATCTCTTTGCCCCCTTTTAAAAGGGCGGCGGAGGTTTCGTCGCAAGTGGATTCAATACCTAAAATCGTAAAATCTTTCTTCATTTAGAGGCTTCCTTTTTTTCGGCTTTTTTATCATCCGTTTTAGCGGTGTTTTTTTTGTCCGCCTTTTGGGCTTTGCGCTCTTCGGCCGCCTTTTTGGAAGCGGCTTTGGCGTCTTCCAGGCTTACTTTACCCGTCATAATTTCCACGGCTTTATCCAGCACCGGGTCCGCGACGGTAAATTTCATATCGGGTGTTTTTTGGCCGGGCGTATGCACAATATTATTATACTGCATAAACACCTTGGCTTCCTTGTCCGCCGGGAAGATAACTTCCACATCCGGCACAATACCGCCCTCGTCAGCCTTGGATTTATCGCGGTAGTCGCGCTGGATTAAGCGGCCGGACGGCGTGTAATAATGCGCAATCGTCAGGCGCAAGCCCGCCCCGCCGGAAAGCGGCATCACCTGCTGTACGCTGGCTTTGCCAAACGTCCGCTGGCCCACGATAAACGCGCGTCCGTTGTCTTGCAGGGCGCCCGAAACGATTTCACTCGCGCTGGCGGAGCCTTGGTTGACAAGCAACGCCATCGGGATATCCGGGTAATCCGGCTGCGCAGAGGTTTTAAATTCTTGGTAATACTCGGGTTTGCGCCCTTGGGTATAGACAATCATTTCATCCGGCGCCAAAAAGAGTTTGGCGATATCCACCGCGCCCGTTAATAAACCGCCGGGGTTAAAGCGCAAATCCAACACCAACGAGGTCATCCCTTGTTTTTGCAAATCCTTTAACGCTTTTTTAATGGCTTCGGTGCTGTGGCCCGAAAAGTCCACCAAATACACATACCCGACTTTGCCCGGGAGCATACGGGAATAGACCACCTCGGGCACGATTTTTTCGCGCTTAAATTTAAAGTCCGGCAAATTCTTATATTCGCCTTTATCATCCTTGCGGCTAATGGTAATTTTTACTTTACTGCCCACGGGGCCGCGCATTAATTCCACGGCTTCATCCAAGGGCATATTTTTTACGTCCTTATCGTCCACCGCCACAATGCGGTCGCCCGGCATTACCCCGGCCTTAAAGGCGGGCGTGCCCGGCATAGGCGTCATTACCGTGATAAAACCGTCCAGCGCCTGCAAGCGGATACCCAAACCGCCAAAGTCGCCGCGGGTGTCGTTTTTGAGTTCCTTATAATCCTTGGGGTCCAAATATTGCGAAAAATCGTCCAGTTCCCCCACTACGCCCTTGATGGCGCCGGAAACAAGTTTATCCGTATCGGTAACCTCTACATAGTTTTCCTTGACGTATTCCAACACATCTACCAAGGTGCGCAACTGTTTTAAACTGTTATCCGCCGCCGCATACGCGTACGGAAACAGCGTCCCCATAAAAAACAATACCGCCGCCAACACGGCGTAACGACTTAATTTTTTTGATTTCATATCATCCTCTAAATAGTTATTTCAGCCACTCCTGCGGGTCCACCGCGGTAGTGCCTTGGCGGATTTCAAAATATACCGCACTCTTGCCCGTGCCGGAGGAGGACTGCGTGTCCTGCCCCGCCGTGCCGATTACGCCCTGCACCGGTAGTTTATCCCCCACCGAGGCGCTGATTTCCTTCAAAAATCCATAAATGGTAAAGAACCCTTTGTTATGGTCCACAATTACCACATTGCCATACGAGCGGAAAGGTCCGGCGTAAATCACGCTGCCCTCGGCCGCCGTGCGGACGGGCTCGCCCGCCTTGGCGGAAATTTTAATCCCGTCGCGGAAAATCCAAGTATTCAAATCGGCACGGTATTCCTTGCCGAATTTGCTGATAACCGTTCCCGCCACCGGCCACGGCAACGAGTGGCGCTGTGCGTCTATGCGCGGGCCTGTGGTGGATTTTTTGACCGGGGTCTTGGAAGCGGCGGCCTTTTTAGCGTCCGCCGCCTTGCGTTTGCGCTCAAACGAGGCGAGCAAATTGTTCAGTTCCGCGGCCGATTTATTCAGTTCATTAATTTCCTGGCGCACAGCGTCGGCCTTGCGCTGGGTAACGTCCAAATCCTTTTTCTTTTTATTAAACGATTGCGAAATGACGGCCTGTTCCTGCTTGATTTGGGAACTCTGCGCCATTAATTTTTTGTTGCGCTCCTCAAACGAGTGCAAGCGTTCCTTGGCTTCTTTATTTTCTTTTTTGAGTTCAGCGGCAAAGGCGGCCTTGTGCGTAACCATACGGTCCACAAAAATTTCCTGCTCCAAACTGTACCCGCCCGGGCAAGCCGCGCAAGAGGGCGTAAAATAATATTGGGTTAATTCCTCTTGCACCACACCCTGCCACATCGGCATACTGCGCTCCAATGCGGCGCGTTTATCCTCAATAGACAGCAAATTTTGCTCTACATAGGTAATGTCGGACTCTACTTTATTTTTGCGCTGTTCGGCGCGTGCTTTTTGGTTTTCCAAGGCGGAAATTTCCTGCGAAATCTGCTGCGCCTGTTTGCGGTATTTTTGCAACTCCCGCTCTTTTTCAGCCGCCGCATTTTTTAGTTTTTCCAACTCTTGCTTACGTTTGGCGGCCTCGTCGCAATAGAGCGGCGAGGCTAATACCAACAGAGCCAATAAAACGCTTAAAACTTTTGCCATTTAGATAACGTCCACCCAAAAAGCCCGCAAAAGGCTAATAATAACAACTGCCGCCCAAGCGAGGTAAACTGGCTGACGGCTTCAGTCAAAAAGCCCGTAGGATACACGAGCACCGCAAAAAACAGGCAGGAAGCCAGCCCGGCTAATACGCCGGAAACAGCCCCGCTAAAAAAGTGCGCGCGCGGCCCGGCTGACGGATAGGCCTCCACCAAAAACATAAAGGCCAAAAACAACAGAAGCGCAAACACAACAGCCAAATTTAACAGTTTGGCGCACAGCCCCACATAAAAAAGCAGTTGCGCGTGCTGTAAATTGTAATGCGGCGTTAAGAACGGATATTCCGCCGACAAATTATCCGCAAACGGGCGGATATTGTTAATGGCCTTGTAATTTAAATGCAGTTCGTAATACGCGGGCATTTTATTCTTGCCCATTAAAAGCATAGCATCGGCCAGTTGCGGGTTTTGGTGGCGGACGGCTTCCAGCGCGTCCTGCGGGGAAAACAGGCGAACTTCGGCGATGTCCTCTTTTTGGTTTAAGGATTCGCCCGTTTCCGCCAGTTTTGCATTGTCCGGCGTGCCGTTTACGGTTAAAATCATTTTAAACGAGCGGTTTAACTCCCGGTAATATGTATCCAGCCGCATATTTACAAACACCGCCGTTTGCAACAAAACTGCCACCGCAAACACCAGCAAAAAAAGTCTGCGGTGCAAGTGGAACAAGTGCTTGGGGGCTTTAACCGTTTTGGGCTCTTCCAAAAATTCTTCCATAAATTACCACCCTAACGCCGCCTTCATACGCGGCAAAATGTCCGTATTGTGGTACAGGCCGGAAAACTCGCCGGCGTCCTCGCCATAGGCCACGCTTAACAACGGCAAAGACGAGTGGGACGGCGTAGCCCACACAAGGCCGCGCTCTTCGTCCAACTGTTTAAAAAGGCCGTCCAAATCCGCCGGGTTTTTAAAGGCGGAAATATCCACTGGGTAACCCATAGCGGCGGTTAATTGTTCTTGCAAAAAGGCCAGGGTCCGTTTTTCAGGCGACAGTTTTTTTAACTCCTCCTTTAAATTGTACAAACTGCGCTTTTGGAGTAAAAACTGGTGATACGTTTTAAAGGAAGCGTAGTCCACATTGCCGTCATAGAGCACTTCGCCTTGGGCGGTTTTTTCCATTACTTTTTGCTGCCCCAAGTGGCGGTAGGTAAACGCGCCGAGGCCCGTGTCGTGGTCCGCATTTAAATAGACCAAGGTATCGGGCGTTTTGTCGGCATACGGCAACACATAGCCCAATAAGGTATCCAAGTTTTGCATTTCCTTGAACCACGCGCCCGCATCGTTGCCGTGGGCGGCCCAGTCAATTTTTCCGGCTTCCACCATTAAAATAAAACCGTTGGGGTTTTGGCTCAAAATTTCCACCGCTTTTTGCGTTTGCTCGGTAAGCGTGGGGATTTGCGGGTGCATATACATTTCTACCGTCATCGGCAGAGCCTGCTCGGCAAACAGCCCCAGCACCTTGCCCGATTTGATTTTGGACAGTTCCTTTTTGTTGGTGGCAATATGATAGCCTTTCTTTTTGGCCTGCTTTAAAAGTTTTTTATTTTCCCCGGTGGAAAAATATTTAAGGCCGCCGCCCATAATCACTTCCGGGCCGAAATCAATCATTTGGCGGGCAATCTCCATTTTCTGGCGGCGGTTTTGCGTATGGGAGGTAAAAGCCGCTGGGGTGGCGTCGGTAACATATACGTCCGTAACCACGCCGACGGACATCCCTTTTTCGCGTGCCATTTCCAGCAAGGTTTTGGCGGCCGCACCGTTGTAATCTTCGCCGATTACACCCGGGCGGGAAAGTTGGCCCGTAGCCATTTGCGTAGCCGCGGCGGCGGAATCGGTTACCAAGGTATCATAGGTGTTATTAAAGAACAGCCCCCAGGTACCGCCGTTTAACATCCGCTCCAAGTTGGAGGTTTTTTCGGGGTAGTCCGGCAAGTTCGCATAGCGGACGCCTTCGGTAAAAAAGCCGATAGCCTCCGGGCCCATACCGTCCCCAATCACCCAAATAATATTTTTTACGTTCCCGGCTAAGGCAGGGACCGACAGCAGTACGAAAGCCAAAAGTACAAATAAAACACGACGCATATTCTTCATTTTATCTCCTAAATCATTGTTTTGCGGTACAAATCCAAATAGGCCTGGGCCGATTTGTCCCACGATAAATCCTGCCGCATTGCATTGCGGACGAGTTTTGTCCACACTGGGCGGTTGTGCTGGTACAGGGCCAGCGCACCCTCCAAGGTGGCGTAAATACCATTTTCGGTAAAATTGTTAATAAAGAAGCCCGTGGCCGTATCTTCCTTGCCGGGTTCATAGCCCTTTACGGTATCCACTAGTCCCCCCACCTTGGACACGACGGGCAGCGTACCGTATTGCATAGCAATTAACTGCGAAAGGCCACACGGCTCAAAGCGCGACGGCATTAAGAACAAGTCCGAGCCCGCATAAATGCGGTGGGCCAAATCTTCATCCAAGCGGCCGTTGTAACTGACGGACGTGGGATTATTGCGCGCCAAACTTTGGTACGCCTTTTCCAGCATCGGGTCGCCCATCCCCAGCACCACAAACTGCGCGCGGTCTTTTAAGCGTCCAATCAAATTGACAACCACATCCAACCCCTTTTGATAATCCAAGCGCGACACTATGCCGATAAGCGGCTTGTCGGCTTCCTGCGGGAGTTTGCATTGCTGCTGCAAGGCCAGTTTGGCGGCCAATTTGCCCTTTACCACTTCGCTCACGTCGTAGCCAATGGGCAGCACAGGGTCCAATTCCGGGTCCCAGATATCGGTATCAATCCCGTTTACAATACCGCAAAAGTTTTTACTGCGGTAGCGCAAAAGCCCTTCCAAGCCAAAACCCATAGCGGGGTCGGTTTGAACTTCGCGCGCGTAGTTGGGGCTGACGGTATTGATGTTATCAGCAAACACGATACCGCTCTTTAAGAAACTAATTCCCCCGTAGTATTCAAATTTATCGGGCGTGTAATCCACCGGGTGGAAGCCCGCCTTGCGGAACGAGGAATACGGATAGTGCCCTTGGTAGGCAATGTTGTGAATTGTATATAAACTGCGGGTGCGGGTATAGAAGGCGTCCAACTTATACACCGTTTTTAAATAGGCGGGAATCAAGCCCGTCTGCCAATCGTGGCAATGGATAATATCGGGGCGGAAGCCGATAAACTTACACCCTTCCAGCACCGCGCGGCTAAACAAAATAAAGCGCTCATCGTTGTCGGGGTATTCGCCCATTTTGGTACGGTAGAGTTCGGGGCGGTCAAAATATTTGCGGTTGCCCACAAAAAACACCAGCACATTGCCCCAGTTAATATAAGAAAGCGAAACCTGCTCTATTCTATCCCCTATCGGGATTAAATACACGCCGGGAACCACCTTTAAAGAGGACACCCGCACAATGTTGCGGTAGTGCGGCAGGAACAAAAGCACTTTGTTGCCCTTGCGCATAGAAAACTGCTGGCAGAGCGCGCCCACCACATCGGCAAGCCCCCCGGTTTTGCAAAACGGAAACGCCTCGCTGGCGGCCAAAACAATATTCATAGTTATTTATCCTCCTGGTTTTCTTGCGCGGGTTGCGCGTCGGCGGGTTTGTTCTCCGCCTCTTCCCGCCGGGCCTGCAAAGAGGCCAACGCATTATCGGGCGCGGTTACCTGTTCGTTTACCTTTAAGGCGGGGTCCGTGTCTTGCGCGGGCTCCGTTGAAACCACGCCGACAGCCTCCACCGGGGCTTTTTCCTCGGCGGACAAGGCGGCCTGCTTTAAGAGTTCGGGGGCGGCGTCATTGGTAAAAATATCCCCGCGGTTGTAACTGTTGCGCGTAAAGAACGGGTCGGCGGACGACGCGTCCAGCGCCTGCAATTTTTCCTCGCCTTCCAATTCTTCCAGCGGAATAATGGCGGGCTCTTTAAGCGGCGGCAAGGGCTCGCCGAACGGAAGTTCCTCTTGCTTTTCGCGCAAGGTTTTGGAAGCAAACTCCTGTAAGTCGGGCAGTTCGGAAATTTTGTTCAACCCAAAAATGCGTAAAAATTCATCCGTCGTACCATAGACCATTGGGCGGCCAATGGTGTCTTTTTTGCCCACCACGCGCACGAGCCCGCGCTCCAACAAGCGTTCCAACGGGCCCGCCACATCCACGCCGCGGATGGCTTCCATTTCCGCACGGGTAAGCGGCTGTTTGTAGGCGATAATGGCCAAGGTTTCCAACGCGGCGTTGGAAAGTTTGGTCGTCATTTTTTCGTTATACAAGCGTCGCACCCAACGGCCAAATTCCGGCTTGGTGGACATTTGAAACCCGCCGCCGATTTCCACCACGCGGATAGCGCTTTGGCGTTGGGCGTAGTCTTCTTGGATTTCCAAAATCATCTCGCGCACGCGCCGCGCATCCACACCGTCAATTACGTCGGCAATGCGGGAGGGTTTTATTGGGCGGTCGGTAATAAACAAAAGGGTTTCCACTATCTGCTTAAATTCGCTCGTGGGCACCAGTTCAAAGGGCCGTTCGTCCGCCGGCTTTTCGGTCGCGGGCGTTGTTTGCGCCGCGGCTTGAACAGGTGTTACGTTTTCTTCGGTTGGCATAAGTCCTCCGGGCGGCTAATTAGCGTCGCCGTGCATAAGGGTTTTAAAATCTTTATCTTTGTTTTCCGGGTTTAAATAAATACGGATTTGCCCTTGCTGCTCATCCTGCCGGGCAATAATTTTTTTAATCTTCATCAGTTCCAGTAACGCCATAAAGCAGGTAATCACGCCGCGCTTTTTGGTTTCCCCCACAAAGATATCGTCCAACAGCACCCACTCGTGCTTTTTGAACATATCCACCACCTTTTGCATTTTCATTTCAATCGGAAATTCTTCCACGTTTAAAAGTTCAATGCGTTTGCGCTCGTCTAACCGTTCAAAGGCGCGCTTGACAGCGGATAACAAATCAAACAGTTGCAGGTTAATGATTTTTTCCCCGTCGTCAAAAATGGGAGCGGAGCGGTAAAAATTGTCCTTGTTTTCCTCAAACTTTTTTTCCAAAAATTTGCTGGCTTCCTTGTATTTTTGGTACTCCACCAACTTGGCAATAAGTTCCTTTACCGGGTTGGGGCCCTCGTCCTCGGTAGTCGGCGCCTGCGAGGGCAACAAGGTTTTGGCCTTGATTTGCATTAGCGTACTGGCCATTACTAAAAATTCCCCGGCCACCTCCAAGTTCAGTTCCTTCATTACGTTTAAATAATCCAGGTACTGCTTGGTGATTTCGGCTATGTTAATGTCGCAAATGTCCAAGTTATCTTTTTTAATTAAGTGCAATAATAGGTCCATCGGGCCTTCAAACACGTTGATATGCACATTAATCGGCGCAGGGTTAATCATTTTACGCTCCGCAAACCTACAAGGTTAAAATTTTACCTAACAATCCGACGATTATCCGGGTGGGCGGCCGCAAAATAAACTGCACCGCGCCCGTTAAAATAAGGGCGAAAACCACCCACATCCCAAAGCGGCCGAAAAACAGTTCGTACTTAAAGGCCGCCCGCATCGGAAGCAAGGCCGCCACCACGCGCCCGCCGTCCAAGGGCGGAATAGGGATTAAATTAAATACGGCTAAAAATACGTTAATAAACATCCCATATTGTAAAAATACAAAAACCTGTTCCAAGGTCTGCACGGTAAAATGGTTCTGCGCCAAGAGAAAAATCTTCATAACCAGCACGCAGATAAGGGCCAAAAGCAAGTTGCACGCCGGGCCCGCCACCGCCACCTTGCCCATATCTTTACGCGGGCGCGGGAAGCGCATCGGGTTGACGGGCACAGGCTTGGCCCAACCAAACAGCGGGAAATGCAAAAAGTAGCACACCGCAGGCACCAAGAGTGTGCCGACGGGGTCAATGTGTTTAAGCGGGTTTAAGGTTAGGCGGCCGGAGTGATAGGCGGTATCGTCGCCCATACGGTACGCCACCCAGCCGTGTGCAAATTCGTGCAGGATGATAGACAAAAACAAAATAGGTATAAAGATAATTACTTCCATATATTGTATTCTACTAATTTATACCCGTTCCTGCACGCGCGCCAAAGCAAAAATGCCCTATAAAAAGCGGGTAAAAAATATTATTTGCTGTTTTAGTTTAAATTAGTTACAATAAATTAACCTTAATTAATCATTAAGGTTTCAACTAAAGCAACGCAACCGAAGGCCGAAACGTGGGCAAAAGCAGCGCACGGCAGACCCTTAGGAACGCAAAACCCCCGGACTAAACCGGGGGTTTTGAAAATTAAACTTAATATGGCTACTTATTGGCTACGCAAGTAAGCACTTTTCCTGTGCCGGTTCCACTATTTGTGTGCCACCCATTTGAACAATGATAACAGCCATTATTGCATCCATTATCTTGTTTAGAAATTACACACTTATAAGAGCACGAAGAAGACCCGGGTGTGCAGTTTTTATCACACATTGCTTGATAATCAGTGCCGTAACAATTTGGCATACTCCGCCCTGAATACCGCCCTAATTGGCCTCCTATATAGGTTCCGCCCTGCCAAAATATGGCCATACCCGTACAACCACTACCACCTTTATCACCTGTACTTAAATATCCACCAACAAAAAATTCATAAGAATTTACACGTAATGAAGATATACAGGCAGATTCTTTACTTGGAGCAGATGACAGGCTGCCTTGGCAATCAGATTCTCTGGAATAGATACATTGCTCATTGGGGTCTGTGGTTTCGGAGCATAGTTTATAAGGCTGTCTATCCCCCGGACAATAATGGCACTCTACTAATACATTAGCATCCAAAATTTTAGGTTTAAAAGTACCCAAGCAAACGCCGTTTTTGCCAAGCACCATATTGCTGGGGCAAGTACACTCGCAAGACGAACTATCCCAAGTACCGCTAGTATGTACGCAATTTGCTTCGCCGGAAGGATTGCTGCATCCGGCCGTTTTGCTTTTGAGTAAAAACGAGGTATAAGTTTTGCCGTTTGTCTTTTTGTTCCCGGACGCATCATAATCACTCGCATATTGGTTATCCCACCACAGTTCTTCCCCAAGATTCGCCGTATTTTGCGCACTTTTGTTAATTTTGGCGGTGCCAGAAATTTCCATATTGTCCGTCTTTCCGCCCATTACGGGGATGTCATTGCCGTAAATCGTGTTGGTTACGTTACTTTGGTGGAAGTTTGTATCTTTAAAAGTTACATTACTAGCCATTATGCGCCTGGCGTTTACCGTGCCGCCGTTTTCAACCGTCAGTTTTTCACTCAAACGGTATTCGGGCGTATTCGTACTGCCTAACGCAGTTCCGTTTTGCACATTTACTTGTTTTAAGTACGCATTGGCCCCTTTGATTACGATATTCCCCACATTGGAACGGGTATTACAAAAGTTGAGTATCGGGGCTGTCGTAACGTGCGTAGAGTCTGCCGCGTCCAAATGGGCGAAGTTACCCACGGGGGCGGATAGGGTTGTTACAAACTGCATTTGTTCCGCATTGGCTACTGTAAATAACAGCATACAGGCGGAGATGAGTGTGATTTTTTTCATTTTTATCCTCGTTTAAACGCCTAAAACGGCCTTTTATACGCGTTTTTATACGGCGGATACATCCGGGTACATCCACCGCGATTTATCAAAATTTTAACAAAAAAAAAAAACGAAACAACCCCTTTAAAATAAGTCCTGCGGACGACTTATCTTTTTCCCCTCTTTTGACTAATGGGGCCACACTGTTTTTGTAATGTCGCCACCAACGAAACGACATCAATAAACAATACATTGTTTAGTCGTCATCCCCGAGGAATTTAGTCGGGGATCCGTTGTTTCGTAAGAGCACAACAACAGCAAAAGACAGATTCCCGACTACGGCACTCGGGAATGACGGCACAACAAAGCCGTTATAAAATAAAAGTCATCCTGAATTGCCGCCCTTTCCGCTAGGCGGCACCCCGTAGTGTTTCTGTACGGGGTCTATTAATAGTTTTCAGGATCTACTTCTTGGGTCGCTAGTCGTTGCCGTCATCCTGGAAAGTCGTAGTCCAGGATCTGTCGTTATTAAAAAGAGGAAAACAACAGATACTGGACAGAAACCTTCCAGTATGACCTTTATTGTTATAAACGACAAAACTACACAAGCGGTAGATTTGAAAACCCTGCGGGCCGCCAGTTCAGAATGACCACTATTTTAATAAAGACGTCCTTCCCGAAAGTAGTCGGCGTGGAACGCTCGGGAATCTGTTGTTATAAAAAAAGGTCTTCCTGCTTGTCATCCCGGGCGTGGACCCGGGATCCAGTCTGTTTATTAGAAAAGACCTTATTTTATTCTAGATTCCGGGTTCCCGCTCGTATGCGGGCCCCGGAATGACAACCACGGCAACAGCAGATCCCGGATAAAAACACTCCGGGATGACGACACTCCGCGGGCCGCAACCTTGCAGGGCACTCCCTAGTGGGCCGCCAAGCGGCTTGCCTTTTCCCCACCAACGCAAAAGCCCCCGGATAAAATTTATCCGGGGGTAATCCACGCAAATAAACCTATTTTTTAATGCGCACGCAAAAAGTCTTGCGCTTCCTCGCGCGTTTTCACTTCGCCCGCCCATTGCGCTTGGCGCACACGGTCCAGCGCACCTGAAATACGCCGCCCCGCAAGACCCAAATCTTTCAGTTCGCGCCCGCGCACAAAGCACGGCTCCAACGCCATCGGCGGCAAGCCGGGCAATACAGCGTTTAAAATTTCCTTTTGCAAGGGCGACAGCGAACCCAACGGGCTCATTTTTTCGCGCGTTACTTTCCACGCGCCTAAAATCTCTTGCGAAAATTCCTTCGGCAAGTGTAGCGAGCGCAAAAAATCCTCGCCACTTGCCCCCAACGTACATACCAAAATACCCATACGCTCTTGAATGTCCTGCGTGCGGAGCAAGGCATCGTGCCATTGGAGCCCCGGCCAAGCAAATTTGAGCATATCGTACTTTTCCATTAACAGGAAAATATTTTTGATTTTCTCTTCTTTCAGCACCTTTAAAAATTCACGGCTGAAACGCTCCCGGGTAAGCAATAGTAAATATTCCCCTTTCACGGCTTCTCGCAATAAACGCTCCGTTTTGGGGGCCAATCTCCACCCGAACCGCCCCGCAAAACGCGTAGCGCGCAACATACGCGTGGGGTCATCCAAAAAACTTTTATCGTGCAAAATGCGGATAATGCCGTTATCAATATCCTTTTGGGAGCCAAACGCATCGTACGTCTGCCCAAAGGTATCGGGCGAAATGGAAAAGCACCAGGCATTTACGGTAAAATCGCGGCGGAAGAGGTCGTCCTTTACCTTGGGCGAGAACTCCACCTCCGGCAACGCCCCGGGATACGGGTATTTTTCCTTGCGCATACGGACCATATCAAATTTAAGTCCGTCCGCCATATTCACGCGGAACGTGCCGAATTGCGAAAATTTCCGTTTTCCTCCCCCCCATTGCTTCACGCAGAACCCGGCTACGGATTCCTGGTTACCGCTAAAAGCAAGGTCAATATCCAGCGTGGGACGCTTTAAGTAAAAATCGCGCACTGCACCGCCAGCCACCCAGGCCGAAAGGCCCAGTTTTTTGGCGTAGGCTCCCACAGAGTATAACTGTTCCCGGTATTTTTTAGGTATATCGGAGGAGAGGTTTATATTCATAGCACCATTGGCGGCTTCGCGCCGTCCTCGCTCATCCGGTCAGCGAAGTTGCGAAGCAGGGTGCTGTTCAGGCCGCTCTTTAACACCTTGGCGGCGGCCACGGCGTATTCGTTGGCCGACTGGTTTTTGGTTGGCGTGGGCACATAAAACGGAAAATGATGTTCCCGCGCATAAGACGGCTTCAAACGCGTTACCGCAAAACCCAGCGCGGCAGAGGCCGCCGCTACGGCTTCGGATTCGTAGGACGCTTCTTCGTCCGCCTGCAAAAGCAGTTTCAATTCTTCCAGCCCGAAAACGGACACGGGCGGATAGTCCATATTTAATTGCTTTAACAAAACGTGTTTAATGGTTTCGTAATCGTCCCGCATACGCTTGGCCAGTTCGGGCTCGCGTTGGCGGTCTTTTTCGGAAAATACAAACACCAGAATTTCAGCCAGGGCGTCAAAATAAATCAAATCGCCGTCGTGGTGAAAGAATTCGCCGCACTCGGGGCAACGTACCAAATTTAATTCTCCGCCCATAACGGCGGTTTTCAAATCGGGGTCCTGGTCCGCCCGGATGAGCGACCAGTATTCTACATCAAAAGGTTCACACTTGTGGGGACAATGCGCTGTCCCTTCGTTTTTAATAGATTTCATATGTATAATTTAGCATAAATTGGCGCGGGCGGTCATTTTTGTAGGGCAAAAAATTTAATTAGTTTAGCAATTTGGTAAAATAGGAGTAACGCCCCGTTAGCTCAACTGGATAGAGTACCGGTCTTCGGAACCGGTGATACGAGTTCAAATCTCGTGCGGGGCAGTTTTCTTTCTAAAATGGTTTGCTTCGTTGTTGCTCGTCCGGTCGGACACCTCCGCGCTACCGCGCGGCCCTGCACAGTGTACCTCTATCCGCGCTACCCCTTATTTATTGTTCCCACGTTCAAAATATGCTACATTTTACGGGAAATAACCCCTTTTTAATAATGCACTTGCTATGAAGAAAAGAATTTTAATTTTGGGCGCAGGCCCTGCCGGGCTGACCGCCGCTTTAAAACTATCCCAAAACCCCAATTTTGAGGTTCACATTTTTGAAGAACTGGACCGAATCGGCGGCCTATCCAGGACCTTGCAACTAAAAGGATTCTCCTATGAACTGGGACCGCACCGCATTTTTACCAAAAACCAAGCGGTCAAGAATTTTTTAGAGGACTTACTGCCTACCCAAGGCAAACCCGCCAAGGACGACATTATGTTAAACCGTCCCTTACACCTGCCTTCCGGCGGGCCCGACCCGGAACAAACCGACAGGGTAATGCTGGTTAGGCGGCGGTTTTCCCGCATTTACTATAAAAAGCACTTTTTTGATTATCCCATTTCCCTTAGTCTCAAAACCATTATGAACTTGGGCCTGTGGGAAACCTTTTGCTGCGGGATAAGTTACCTTAAATCCCTAGTTATCCGCCTGCCGGAAGACAATTTGGAGAACTTTATTATTAACCGCTTTGGCAAACGGTTATATTCCACTTTCTTTGAACATTACACGCAAAAGGTATGGGGCAAACATCCCAAGGATATTCCGTCCTATTGGGGCTACCAGCGCATTAAGGGCGTATCCATAAAAAAGGTACTGGCAAATGCCGTCAGCCGTTTGTTGCACCTCAAAAGTAAGTCGCAAGAGGTTTCCCTCATTGACAGTTATATGTACCCCAAATACGCCTGCGGGCAATTATGGGAAGAAATGAAAACCCGCGCCGAACAAAATAACTGCGTTTTCCACCTAAACGCCAAAGTTACCGGGCTAACGCTGGACGGAAACCGCATTACCCGCGTACAAACCACAACCAACGGTACTACGCAGGAACATCCAGGCGACCTGATTATTTCCTCGCTTCCCATAAAGCACTTGATTAACGGCTTGTCCGGGGCGCCCGAAAAGATTAAACAAACGGCCAACCAATTAGAATACCGGGATTACATCCACGTTGCCTTTGTGGTAAAAAAGTTCAACCTAAAAAATAATACCGCTTGGCCGACCCTGCATAATATTGCGCCGGACAGTTGGATTTACATCCAAGATAAAAATATTACAATGGGGAGAATCCAAATCGTCAACAACTGGTCGCCTTATGTGCTGGGCAACCCGCAGGATGTGGCGATTTGTGCGGAATACTTTGCCACCCAGGGCGACGCCTTGTGGACCTTGCCGGAGGCGGAAATGATAGCCTTAGCCACGCGGGAACTAATTAAACTAAACGTCTGCTTAGCGCAGGATATTGTTGCGGTGCACGTCCAAAAGGTGAAAAAAGCCTATCCGGCCTATTTCGGCGGGTATAAGAATTTTGACCAAATTAAAGAATACCTAAACGGGTTGGATAATTTGTATTGCATCGGGCGCAACGGCCAACACAAATACAACAATATGGACCACTCGGTCTTCTGCGGGCTGCAATGCGCCCAAATTATTGAAAATAACTTGGATAAAAAATCCCTTTGGGAGTTAAACACCGAAAAGGAATACCAAGAATCTGCGGTAAATAAACCAAAGTGTTAGGAGCGATTTTATGAAGATTTTAGTAACGGGCGGTACGGGCTTTTTGGGCTCCAACTTATGCAAGTATTTAATCAAGCACGGGGCGGACGTAATTTGTTTGGACAACAACTATACGGGCCGTTTAAAAAATGTGGAAGAATTACTAAATAACCCGCATTTTACCTTTGTGGAGCACGACGTTATAAACCCCATAGATTTCAGTACGCCCCTGGACCAAATTTACAACTTGGCCTGCCCGGCCTCGCCGGTGCATTATCAGGGGAAGGCCGCCGTCAAAACCACCAAAACCTGCGTACTGGGCATTTTGAATATGCTGGACTTAGCGACGAAGCATAACGCTTCTATTTTGCAAACGTCCACCTCGGAGGTGTACGGCGAACCGCTGGTTCACCCGCAGGTGGAAACCTACCGGGGCAACGTAAACCCGATTGGCATCCGCGCTTGCTACGACGAGGGCAAACGCTGTGCGGAAAGTTTATGCTTTGACTATTACCGGGAGTACGGCACGCAGATTAAGGTGGTACGCATTTTTAATACCTACGGGCCGCATATGCGCGAGGATGACGGACGCGTAATCAGCAGTTTTATCGTGCAAGCCCTGCAAGGAAAGGATATTACGGTTTATGGGGACGGCTCGCAAACGCGCTCCTTTTGCTATGTGGACGATTTAATAGAAGGGTTGGTGCGGATGATGAATACGCCCGCAGACCTTACGGGTCCCGTTAATTTAGGTAACCCGCAGGAGTTTTCTATGAACGAACTGGCGGGACTGGTGCTATCCAAAATACAGACCAAAAGCAAACTTGTTTACCAGCCACTGCCGAAGGATGACCCGTCCCGGCGCAGACCCGATATTTCTTTGGCGCGGCAACAGTTAAAATGGTCGCCTACCATCCCTTTAAGCGAAGGATTAGATAAAACTATTGGTTATTTTAAAAAACAACTGGCTATGTAACACGCCCCGGTACCGCCGGGGGTATTATCATATTTTTTCCACGGGGCAAATTAACAACATACTGGGTGTATAGAGAGTTAAATTGGTGGTAAAACTTTTACAAGTTTTACTATCCCCCTTCAAGCCGTACGGGGCCAGCAAATTAGGGTGCAATAAGAGCCCCGGCACCATAGGCACAATGGCGTAAATCGGCCCTTGGTGTTTTTTAATCACTTCTTTTTGCTTGTCCTCAAAGTGGAAACGGTAGAAGTCGTCCGGCAAATTTTTAAACAGCCGTACATTCTCTTGCACTTCCAGCGGGAAATTAGCCGGGTTATATTTAAACCCGCTCATATAAGTAGCCTTTGGGTTTAAAAACGGAGCCAAATACGCTAACGGCTGAACCAACAGCAACACCAAACTATCATCCTCTATTTGGGGTTTATTCGTAAATACGATGGCTTTTTTGTAGAACGGGTTATGCCCGTAATCCGCAGAAACGGTAAAAACTTGGGTTACGGCAAAAATACTTAAAAAACCCACCAGCCAGTATTTCTTTTTAAACAGCACTTTGCAAGCCTTTACCACAAGCAGCCCGCACACAATTTCCAGCACAATGCCGTATCTTAATAGGGAAAATTTAGTCAGCCACAAAACATATGCCACCAGTGCATATACGGCCAACAGGAAAAAAGGCTCCGCTTGTTTAGCTCCCCGTGTGGCATACGGGAAAAACTTTTTAAGCCCGTAAATAGCGGACAGCAACAGGAGCGTAAAGCGCAAATCACGCACCGGCATTTCAGCCGCATATTCACTGGGAGAAAACGCCCAGTAAAGCGGGTAAAAAAGATAATGCAGCCAAGTTTTGGGCAAGAAACGGGAATCCGTCAAATAGAAATTATCAAAAAACGGAGATTTAAATATATCGTTATAAAACGGGAAAATCGGGTTTTGGTATAACGACCACCATTTCCACAAAAAGTACCCGTCCGCAAGCAAAAATCCCAACAGCCCGGAAAGCCCAAACAGCACCACAAACGAAAGTTTATTTTTTACCTTCGGCAAACTAAAAAATGCAATCACCGTCATTGCCGCGCAAAACGGCGTAGTGGTTAATTTTAGCCCCATTACCGCCCCGCCGATAAACGCCGCCCAATAGGCAAGCCCCGTCCGGGCCGGATTCTTACTAAACCTAATAACCAGCCAAAGCGAGCCGATACTGCCTATCGCCAGCGGAATATCATTAGTAGTGGTGCCAACTTGCGAGAGCATCCCCGCCCCCGCACACCCCAAAAAGGTGGCCCAGAAGGCCATTATTTTAGGGGTATCTTCCCCTTGGAATAAGTCCTTGGCAAACAGATACACCACCCAAATCAGCAGGCCGTAAGGCACGCCCATAAAAAAGGCCACCCAGTGCGGAAAATCCATAAAGGTCTGGAAGATAAAATAAAAGTACAAATCCGGGAACGAATTGTAAAAGGAGTGCATCCCCGCGGGGATAATATCTACCCCCAAATGTCCGTTTAACAGCGCAAAGGGGTTATACAAATGATAACTCAACATATCATAATTGATATCTTGTTCAAGGAAAACGCTGTATAATCCTGCGGCGGTGGCTAACACAACAGGCAATAAAATGGGTAGAATTTTTTTCATTAAGGTTAGTATTTTTAACTTTATGATATACGGCTACTATTCAAATAATATCATATTATATTCCTATACATAAAAATTTGGTAAAATAAAAGTATCTAAATTTGCAGTAAGGAGCGCACCTATGGGTGGACATTCGCATTGGGCCGGCATTAAACACAAAAAGGCCCTCGTTGATGCCAAAAAAGGCAAAGTATTTACTAAAATTTTAAGAGAAATCACCATCGCCGCTAAAATGAGCGGCGGTAACCCGGACCAGAACCCCCGCTTGCGTAAAGCCGTGGACGACGCCCGCGCCGCCAATATGCCGTTTGATAACGTCAAACGCGCTATTATGAAAGGTACCGGCCAGTTGCCCGGCGTTTCGTACGAAGAAATCACTTACGAAGGCTACGGTCCCGGTTCCGTGGCGGTCATCGTGGAATGCACCACGGACAACAAAAACCGCACCTTCTCGGAAATCCGCAAAATCTTCACCAGCCACGGCGGCAACACCGGCACTGCGGGCTGCGTGTCCTATATGTTCAAAAGCAAAGGGATGATTGTCGTTAAGAAGGAAGACATTTCCGAAGACGATTTGATGAACTTGGCCTTGGAAGCCGGAGCCGAAGACGTCCGCACCGTGGGCGACGTGTACGAAGTTATCACCAACCCGGATATGAACGAATTGGAAGCCGTCAAAAAAGCCATTGAAGCCAAAGGCATTACGCCCGAATCGGCCGATCTGACGATGATTCCGGATACCGAAGTCAGCATTACCGACGAACACACCGCCGAAACGCTGATGAATATGCTTGAAGCGTTGGACGATCACGACGATACCAAAAACGTCTATGATAATTCCAACATTGACGAAGCCATTATGGCTAAGTTAGAAGCCAAATAAGAGGCCTCTTGCAAGAGCATACGACCACAGTTTTAGGTATAGACCCTGGTTTAGACAGAACGGGATGGGCAATCCTCACACGGAACGCCCGTTCCGTTTTGTCTTTACGGGCCTGCGGGCTCATCCACACCGGGGCCGACCAGGAACTCCCTAAACGCCTTTCCTATATTTTTGACGAACTGACCAAAATTTTGCAAACCTACGCCCCCGACCAAGTGGCTATGGAGCAAAACTTCTTTTTAAAGCGCGCGACCACTATGGCCAATACGGTTATGACGCGCGGCGTGATTATTTTGGCGTGCGAGCAGGCAAAAAAACAAATTACCTTTTATCCGCCCAAGCGCGTCAAACTGATGATTTGCGGCACAGGCACCGCCGACAAAAAGCAAGTCCAGCGTATGGTGCAACTTACGCTCAATTTGGACAAAGCCCCCTCGCCGGACGATACCGCCGATGCGGTGGCTATCGGCATTTGCCATTTAAAAACGGCCCCACTGAACAATATGATTAACGTAAAGGCCGCCTTTTTAGCCAAATTAAAAGCCGCCAAAGAAGCCCAAATCAGTAAAAAGCGTTAGTTTATGGAAAACGTCATTTTGGCAGGCGTAACCCTAAAAACCGCCCCATACGATACCTCTTCGCTGGAAGAATTAAAACGCCTGGCCCACACGGCGGGCGGAACAGTCGTCCACACCTTTCAAATCCGCGTACAGGCCTTTAACCCGGCCACGCTTATCGGCAGCGGCAAAATGGAAGAAATCGCCGAAACGGCCCGCCTGACAAACGCGCAAACGGTCATTTTTGACGACGAAATTTCTCCCGCCCAGCAAAAAAATTTGGAAGAAGTTATCCCCGCCAAGGTAATTGACCGCACACGGTTAATTTTGGATATTTTCGCCCAGCGCGCCCGCACGCAAGAGGGCAAATTGCAGGTGGAACTGGCGCAGTTAAAATATTTACTCCCGCGCCTGGGCGGACAGGGAACCGCGTTAATGCAGCAGAAGGGTGGCATCGGCCTGCGCGGCCCGGGCGAAACAAAACTGGAATACGATAAACGCCGTCTGCGCCTGCGCATCAGCAAACTGGAAAAGGAAATTGAACAGGTAAAAAAGGAACGCGGTCTGCGCCGCGAACGCCGCACGCAAATTCCCCTGCCGCAGATTGCCATTGTGGGCTACACGAACGCAGGCAAAAGCACCCTTTTAAATGTGCTCACGCGCCAAAATGCCGTGTATGCGGACGATAAACTCTTTGCCACCTTGGACCCGACCACCCGCCGCGTGCATATGCCGGCCGGTGGGGAAATGCTGTTTACAGACACGGTGGGCTTTATCCAAAAGTTGCCGCACAGTTTGGTAAGTTCCTTCCGCGCCACCTTGGAGGAAACCTCGTTTGCGGACGTGATTTTGCACGTCCACGACGCTTCGTCCCCCCACCGCAACACGCAAGCAAGCACCGTCCGCCAAATCATTACCGACTTGGGCGCGCAGACTATCCCGGTTATTGACGTGTTTAATAAGATTGACCTGCTTCCACCCGCCCGGTTGGCCCTGCTCCAAGCGCAAAATCCGCAAGGCGTATTTATCAGCGCGGAAAACAAACTGGGGCTTACCGAACTGTTGGAAAAGGTAGAGGAAAATGTAGCGCGCCGCTGGAAATTGCGCCGCCTGACCTTGGAGCCCAAAACGCGCGGACTCATCGGATTTATCTACGGCAAAGCCTTGGTTACCGGGCAAAAAGAATTGCCGTCCGGCGCCTTGGAATTAACCCTTATGGCCACAGACGGCAACTATCACAGTATCCTAAAAAAACTTACTTCTTTTTAGCGGTTTTGTGGGCCGCCTTTTTGACGACCTCTTTTAACTTACCATAACTTTCCAACGGCTGCACATTCGGCGTGTCGCGGTATTCGGTTAATACCCGCCGGATAAATCCCAAGGTCGTGCTTTCGCTAAACCCGTTAAACAAAAAGATTTCACTCCTGTACAGCGCGTAGCGTTTGCGGGCGGCTTCGGGCAGTTGGTTCAAAGATTTGGCAGACACAATGCCCACCAGGCCGGACGCGCGTTTTTTGCCGCCGTTATATACGGGCAAAAATACCCCGCCGCCGGAGTTGCCTCTTTCTACGCCAAACCCGGCCGAAAGCCACGGCGCGGCGTTATCGCCAAAATACAAAATCTGCCTGGGCGAGGAAAGCATTTCAAACGCACCGCGGGTCCAGCGCGGCACCAAAATATTACTCATCAAAAAATGTTCGTCTTTATCGCTGTAAGCAAGTAGCGGGGCCAAACGCGGAGTCATCGCGCCGTCCCATTGTTTTTTGAGTAAGGGCGCGGCTTCGGCGGCGGCGCGGTATTCGTCCGCATCCTCTTCCAACGCCTGCGCCTGATCAGTCAGTTGCCGGGCAATTTGCGCCTGTCCGTCCGCCGCGTATTGGCGGCTCTGTTCATACAGCCTAGCCGACTCTTTTAGTGCTTCGTCCGTCTTTTTATCCCAAAACGCCTTATCCAAAGAAAGCAGAAAGTCCTTTTCCTTTACTTTGCCGTATGCATCGTAGTAGGCGTATTGCGCCTGCCGGGTGTTAAAATAAATAAGCGCCATATCCCACGCCGGCAGTTCCCCGCGCTTGGGCTGAACGCCGGGCGGAAGAGTGTATTCGTCCTGGTATTCCTCCGGGATAAAAACATTTTTCTGGGAGAGCAACGCCGCCGCACGCGCCGGACCAACCGCCAGCCACATACGCATTTGGCACGAATAATTTTTGCACGGGCTTACACAATGGGCCGCCGTCAAAAACCAATTTTTATGGAAGCGCACCGCCTGGCAAGACACGGTTTGCGTTTTGCCCCGCACGGTAAACGTGAGTTCGTATTCCTTTTGGGCATAGTCAAACGCATCCTGTGCAAAAGCGCAAGTTCCCCCCAAAAGCAGTATCATCAAAAGATAAAAACGGAGTTTTTTCATATTGTTAGTATATATAAAAAACCTTTAAAATACCAACGAAACCGCAAATAAGGCCCCTAAATTTAATATAATGATACATATGATTACTACAATTACTATCCTCGTTTTGTTTAGTTACTTACTCGGGTCCGTCCCGACCGGCTATATGATTGCCAAACACGTTATGGGTATTGATATCCGCCAGCACGGCTCCGGCAACCCCGGAGCGGCCAATGTGTACCGCATTGTAGGCAAATGGGCGGGCATCAGCACGTTTTTAATTGACGGCTTAAAGGGTTTTATACCGGTGTGCTTGGCGCGCCATTTCTGCCCGGATAACTACTGGGTAGCCATTGCGTGCGGCGTAATTGCCATTTTGGGCCATATGTGGACAATTTATTTAAAATTCCGCGGCGGAAAAGGCGTAGCCACCTCGGCGGGCGTATTTGCCGCCTTATTGCCTATCCCTACGGCGATTGCGTTTGCGTCGTTCGTGGTGTGCGTGGCGTTGTGGGGCCGCATTTCTATCGGCTCTATCTGCGCGTGCGTGGTTTTACCTGTGTGCAGTTTTCTCATCGGCAATCATCCGCTGTCCGTTAATTTAATGGTAACCGCCGTCAGCGCGCTGGTCATCTACAAGCACGTCCCCAACATCAAACGCCTGCTCCAACAAAAGGAATTAAAATTTGAAGACGGCGCCAAAAAGAGAAAAGAAAATGAAAATAAATAAAATCACCGTTTTCGGCGCGGGTATTTGGGGCAGTGTAATTGCCCAGCACCTCGCGCGCAAAGGGTACAACGTCAGCCTGTGGGAATACAACGAACAGTTGTTAAATGTTCTTAAAACA
This sequence comes from Candidatus Avelusimicrobium sp., assembly GCF_050873505.1. Taxonomy (GTDB): domain Bacteria; phylum Elusimicrobiota; class Elusimicrobia; order Elusimicrobiales; family Elusimicrobiaceae; genus Avelusimicrobium. Next base: position 60,820 of record NZ_JBNMIY010000001.1, read on the forward strand.
ATGGGCAGACACCCCAATATCCCCAACTTTAAAATTCACGACAACATCCGCTTAACGGGCGACGTAGCCGAGGCCGTAAAGGATACCGATTTAATTATCTTCGTCATTTCGTCCAAGGCCATCCGCGCGTTCTGCCGCGAACAGTTAAAGCCGCTTTTAAACGGCCGCGTAGTGCCCGTGGTGAGCGCTTCCAAAGGGATTGAAGACAAATCCTTTAAAACGATTTGCGAACTGATTGAAGAAGAACTGCCGCAATTAAAGGACAAAGCCCTGGCGTTTTCGGGCCCGAGTTTTGCCTTGGAAGTAGCGCAGGACGTGCCGACCAAAATTATGCTGGCTGGAAAGGACCCGGCGCTGGTGGATGAAATCCGCGACGTAATGAGCGGGGACCCGATTATTGTGGTTCCGTCCTCGGACCGGCGCGGCGTGGAATACGGCGGAGGCATTAAAAACGTGCTCGCCATCGGATGCGGCGTAATTGACGGCATCGGCGACGGTGCCAACGCCAAGGCCGCGCTTATCACGCAAGCCCTGCAAGAAATGAACGACATCATCGTCAGCCAAGGCGGCCAGTCCAACACAGTTTACAGTTTGGCTGGTTTTGGCGACGCGATTTTGACGGGTATGTCCGCCATTTCCCGCAACCGCCGCTTGGGCGAAAAACTGGGCTCGGGGTTATCCTTGGAAGAAGCCAAAAAGGAAGTAGGCACCATTGCCGAAGGCGTAAACTCCGTACAAAGCGTGTACGACATTGCGCGCAAAAACAATTTAAAAACCCCTATCGTGGACGCTATTTGGAAGATTGTCTGCGAAGGCAAAAAACCGTGGGTGCTTTTGCACGCTATGGGATTCACCAACCGGGGTAACAAATAATTTTACCGCTTGGGCGTAACGCCCGGCGAAAGACAGGACAGGATATGAATAAGGACGACGTTATCAGACATCTCACCCGGCACGTTTTGGACAAAAAGCAAGCCAAAATGTCCGTGGATAAAGTATTTGAAATTATTAAACACGGCTTAAAGCGCGACGGAAAAGTGGTTATCAGCAATTTTGGCTCCTTCCACTTAAAAACCGCCCGCCCCGTTACCCGCCGCAACCCCAAAACGGGCGACAAGGTGCAAGTACCCGCTAAGGAAAAGGTGCGCTTTAAACCTTCCGAAAACATTTTAAAGAAATAGTTTTCCTAATATAAAAAGTCCCCGGTTTTATAGCCGGGGGATTTTTTTGTAACAAAATCCACTATCTTTGGGTTCCGCCCAACACCAACATTAAAATAGCCCAAGTGGTGCCACAGCAAACGCACCAAGTCCACAAAATCCGCGCCACAACCGTTTGCCAAACATAGGGAGATACCGTCCACGGATAGACAAGCGCGGCTACCCCTACAAGCCCGACCAAAACCGCCAGCACACAACCGGCCACCTCAGCCGCCCGAACGGGCAAGGCGCGCAAAATGGGCACGGGTAAGAAGAAACATATAAACCAAACCAGCCATACGCCTATGGCGGCGGGAAGAAAAACCCACAAGGACATTTGCCCGCCCAGCATACTGCGCCACAGCCAAAAGTACAAACGCCCGGGGAGTTTTAACAGCAAAAGCCCCCACCGCCAGCAAATCCAAACTAAAATAATCCAACTGACCAGGCCGATAAGGATTTGCACCCATTTTTTTTGAAGGAATTTTTGCATATTAAAAGGTTACCTTATGACCCGGTCAGTTTATAAAACTTGTTTGAGTTCTACGGGCAAGTTCCGCTTGGCTACGCGCACCACGCTGTGGGTATTGGTCTTTTTGTCCATACCAAAAATATTCACGCGGTACAGCACTACCATTTTGCCGTCTTGCTCCACCACATCTTGGATTTCAAACACCTTATCTGGCCAATTCCCCGTGGATTCCAACGTAATAATGTTATCCTTGGCGAAGTTGGCCTGCGGGTATTTGCCGCGCGCCACGCGCTTAAAGGCCTTGTATTCGTCCGGCGTTTTGATAACGCGCACCTGTACTGGCACGCTAATCATAGAGATCTTGCTCTCCTCCTCCGGCATTTGCTGGGGAGTGGTAGCGTTGGGGGCTATGTGGTCCGCCGAACCCAAATTAACGGGCGATTTGGGCGTTTTTGGCGTGTTTTCTTCCTCTTCCTGCTGGTTATTTGCGGGCAGAAAGGTGATTTTTTCCACGCCTTGCATTTTGATATTGGGCAAATGGCTGGGCACAGTGGAAGCGTCCTTATAGTCCTGCGGGGGCTCGTCCTCGCCCGGTAAGTCAGCAGGCCCGGTGGGGTCCGCCAAGTTGACCAAGAGTAGCGAACTGCTATCCGGCACCTCGGCTAACTCCGGCTCCGGCATACGGAAGGAATCCCACACGCGCATACACGCCACGCCGGCCAAAAACACCAGCACAAACGCGCAAGCCAAATGGATATTGCGTTTATTTTTCATTTTTCTTCTCGTAGTGCGCCGTAATTACGGAGCGCAGGCCGCCGCGGGGCGTAAACACGCCGGTAACGGTGGCTTTTTTCGGTTTGCAGGCCTTTACCACATCGTCCAAAATTTTATTGGCCGTGTTTTCCATAAAAATACCCATATCGCGGTATTCCAACAAATAATATTTAAGAGATTTAAGTTCCAGGCACAGTTCGTCCGGGATATATTCAATCGTAATTACGCCAAAGTCCGGCAAACCCGTTTTGGGGCAGACAGAAGTAAATTCCGGCAATTCAATTTTAATGTCGTAATCGCGCTTATACTGGTTGGGCCAGCATTGGATTTCCGGCAAAACAGCATCCGCATTTTTGCGGGCGTGTGCAGTAGTGTAACCAAAGTCAATATCGTTAGTATGTGTCATTTTATGTTAAGCATCCTTGTTGAATTTAAAAAGACGAGCCCGGCCACGGCCAACGCGCCGCCGACAATCCACGTCCACCCGGCTTGGGGCATAAACCACACCAGCCCCGCACAGCCTGCAAACGTAATCAGCACGGCAAGCAATACATTAACCGCTATAATCCGGTGCAACTTCTTATTTATTTTAAATAAATAAGCCACCGGGTACAAGTCCCGGCTTTTAATTAGTACATCCACCCAGTTGTTATATACGTTGCGGCCCGACGCATAAACCACCCCCGCATCGGCCCGCAGTAAGGCAATAATATCGTTAAAACCGTCCCCCACCATCAGCACGCGCTTGCCCAAGGCGCGCAAGTTGGAGATAATTTCCGCCTTGGTTTTGGGCAGTACATTGGCGTTTACTTTTTCAATGCCCGCCTCTTTGGCAATAGTGGCAACGGACGATTCATTATCCCCGGATACCAAAATAACCTCTTTGCCAAGTGATTTTAAGAAAGAAACGAGTTCTTTGGCTCCCGGGCGCAGTTCATCGGCCAGCGTTAAATAGCCCATATATTTGCCGTTTTTGGCTACGCAAATGACGGCTTCGTCCGCGCGGGCGATTTTGGCCGCCGTTTTAATGTTTTGCTCCTCTAACCATTGGGTCCGGCCTGCCAAAATTTTATCCTCGCCGCTGGTGGCCGATACGCCCAGGCCGGGCAGAACGTCAAAGCACAAAAGCGGCTTGGGCGCGGCTTTGTGCTCCTTGGCACACACGGTTACGGCATCGGCAAACGGACCGTCCACCAGTTGCTCGGCGGTAGCGACCGTTTCCAACAACTGGCGCTGGGAAACTTTTTTAGCCGGATAAATGCCCGACACGCGCAATTCCCCATAAGTAAGCGTGCCCGTTTTATCAAAAAACACGGTATCGGCGCGGACAATTTCGTCCAAGGCATAAATATTTTGCAATTTGATTTTTTTCGTGCGCGCGCCGCTGCGGGCAAAAAACGCCGGGGAAACCGCCGCAAACACCAGCGCGGCCGGGCTGGCAACCGCCAGCACAAAAAGTAAAACCCCTAAATACAAAAACCACTCGCTGGTGCCTTTTGTATAAAGTACGGACGCATAAGCCCCCGCCGCCAACAGTACGACAAGCGGCAACACCCAGCAGGCAAAGCCGTCCAGCGCGCTTTTAAAACCGCTGCGCGCCAGTTCGCTCTTTTTTATGGCGGACACCACGCTCATTAACGCGGAAGCGGCTAAAACCTCGGTAACTTCTACATAAATTTCCGCCGATTTATTGAGCGTGCCCGCAAACACGCGGCTACCCACATTTTTGGACGTGGGCAACATATTGCCCGTAATTAATTGCTCGTCAATGGAGGTTTTGCCTTGTTTGACAATGCCGTCCGCGGGCAAGCGTTCTCCGGGTTTTACAAAAATCAGGTCGCCTTTTTTTAGTTCCCCCGCAAAGACTTTTTTGAAAGTGCGCCCCACGCACAAGCGGCCCGATTTGGGCAAAAAATCGTCCAGTTTTTTAACAAACACGCGGGAGCGTTCCTTTTCCTTTACCAAGCGGCGTTCCGCCCATAAGGATAATGTGATAAAAAGCGAGGTATATAAGTACAAATCCGGCACCGGGCCCAAAAGCGGAACCGTTAAAAATACGTTTAACGCCGAATACAACAGCCCGGCAGTGGTGCAAACCGCCGCCAAAACCGCCCAAGAAATCCGCCCTTCCCAAATATCTTTTAGTGCGGTGCGTAAAAATACGTCCGCGCAAAACAGATAGTTCATCAAACACAAAATAAAAATGCCCACGTCCGCGTGGCGGAACGTGAGCGAAAACAAAATAAGCACTAAAAAGCAGGCGGATAAGAAAAAACGGTATGTGTAAGCCTTGGACGGCACCGAAAGCGCCGCCGAAACCGGGCGGGAAGACTTACGCAGTAGCACGCTCATACCTTACCGCGGGAAGAACCGCGCCGCCAACACTCTTTCGCGCCCTTGTTCGGTGCGCATCATTTGAATTTTGGCATCGTATTTGGCCGCATTGGCCGGGTCCAACTTTTTGGCAACCATATAGTTGGCCGTCGCGGCAATGGGGTCCTCTACCGCCAGCATATCGCCCATTAAATCATATGTTGGCACATACTGGCTGGCCAGTTCTTTGGCTTTTACCAAAAGGCCCAAGGCGTAATCCTTTTCGCCCTTGCGGTACATCAAATCGCCCATATAATAATAGGCCAGCGCATAAGTAGGCTTAATGGTTACGGCTTCTTCCAAATCGGCATACGCATTGGCGGGATATCCCATTTTGATAAACGCGCGGGCGCGTTCCAAGTACGGGCGGGCGTTATCGGGGTCCAAGGACATCATATAGGTATAATCGTCCACCGCCGATTCATATTGCCCCATAGCAAAATACGTAAGTCCGCGGTTTAAGAACAAGAGGGGTTCATCTTGGCGGAGTTTAAACGCGCTGTTAAAATCGGCGAGCGCGGAAGAGGTGCGGCCCAAGCGGTAATACGCCAACGCGCGGTTCATATACGCCGTAAAATAGCGCGGATTGCGGGCCAAGGCTTCGGTTAAATAGAAGGCGGCGTCCATATTGCGCCCCGTATCCACATAAAGGGCACCCAAGTTGTTATACGTTTCGGGCAAGTTGGGGTTTACCTCTATGGATTTTAAATAATCCCGCTCGGCAAACGAACGGTTCTTGGCGCGTTCCTGCGCGTTTTTGACGGGCAAACGCTCCCACAACAGGCCTCTGTTGGCCAAGGCGGCGGCGTTTTCGGGATTTTGTTTTAGTAGGCGGGTATAGAGTTGGATAGCCTGCGTGAAATTTCCCTTAGAAGTAGCCAGTTGGGCTTCTTTAAATAAACGCGTGTCGCTGCTGCAAGCCGCGGCCAATAGCAAGGCCGCCAAAACGATACATACTTTCTTCATTTAGCCTCCCGTTTGGGTGCGTGAAAAAATAAGGATAATACAAACAAGCACGCCCCAATGGTAATGAAAGAGTCCGCCACGTTAAACACGGGCCAAACCCGAAAATCCAAAAAGTCCACTACAAAGCCTAACGTTATTCTATCATAAAGATTGCCCAGCGCACCCGCCAAAATGAAGACAGCCCCCCATTTGACGAGTTTCCCGTGCTCCGTTAGGTCCTTCCAACTAAATACAATGTATGCAATCACAGCCAGCATTACAAAAATTAACGCAAAGTTGCCGTTTTGCATCATACCAAAGGCCGCGCCCGTATTTTCCACATACCGTAAGTGGAAAAACGGGCACAGTTCCAAAGGTTTTTCAATCAGCAGGCGCAAGGCCAGCACCTTGGTCAGACGGTCCAAGAATAAAATCCCGGCCGCGCTCCACAGCACCGCTTTGTTCTGCCTGCACCAAGTAAGGGCGGCTTTAAGCCCCTTACGCACCTACTTTTTCCTCGCTGTCCACGCAGATATGCTCTTTTTCCAGCACGCCGGCACAACGGGCGCACAAGTCGGCATATTGGGCATTGGAACCAACGTCTTCCTTCCATTGCCAGCAGCGGGCGCATTTATGTCCGGCGGCGTGTTCGCAAGAGACCGTCAGTTCGTCCTCGCCGTCTGCAATTTCCACCGCGGACACAATGGCAATTTCCGGCCACAAGTCCTTGGTTTCCTGCAAGAACGCCTTCATTTCCGGCTTAGACGTTTTGAAGATTACCTTGGCTTCCAAAGAGGAGCCAATCACGCCCTTTTGGCGGGCATCTTCCAGCACCTTTTGCACGGTTTCGCGCACGCGGCGGATTTTGTTCCACTTTTCTTCCAGTTTTACATCCGGAATCAGCGAAGCGTTCGCCGGCATATTGGAAAGGAAAATGCTCTGCGGCAAGTCGCGTCCCAAGGCGGTTTTGCGCAGTTCCTGCCAGGCTTCTTCGGCCGTAAAGGAAAGCACCGGCGCCATTAATTGCAACAAAGTTACCGCAATTTCCGCCAGTACGGTTTGCGCACTGCGGCGCGCCGGAGACGAAGCCCCAAGCGTATATAAGCGGTCCTTGGACGCGTCCAACATAAAGGAAGACAAATCCAAAATACAGAAATCCGTAATGGCGCGCATTGCACGGCGGAAGTTAAATTCCTCGTACCCGGCGTGGACTTCTTGGATTAACGCGTCCAAGCGGCCCAACATATAGCGGTCCATTTCGGCTAAATCTTTGCCCGGCACCTTGTGCAAGGCCGGGTCGTAATCGGATAGGTTGCCCAGTGCATAGCGCACCGTGTTGCGGATTTTGCGGTAGGTATCAATCGGCCCACCCAAAATTTCGTCCGAAATGCGCACATCGCCTTGGTAATCGGCAAACGACACCCACAGACGCAAGATGTCCGCGCCGTATTTGTTAATTACGTCTTCGGGGTCCACGCTGTTGCCCAAGGATTTGTGCATCGGGCGGCCCTGCTGGTCCAGCACCATACCGTGCGTCAAAATGGTTTTAAACGGGGCGGTGCCTTCCAGCGTGAAGGACGGAATATAAGAACTTTGGAACCAGCCGCGGTGCTGGTCGGACCCTTCGGAATACACGTCCGCCGGGAAATCCAAGCCGCGGTCCTTTAACACCGCCGCCCAAGATACGCCGGAATCCAACCACACATCCAAGATGTCGGTTTCCTTTCTAAATTCGTGGCATCCGCAATCGCAATGATACCCTTCCGGCATTAATTTTTCCACCGGGTCGGTAAACCAAAAATCGGAACCTTCGGCCATTGCGCGCTTTTTGATAAACGCAAACAAGTCGTGGTTGATTTGGGCTTTGCCGCATTTTTTGCAATACAAAATTGTTACGGGCGTACCCCAGAAGCGCTGGCGGGACAAGCACCAATCCGGGCGCAGGCCAATCATAGAGCGCATACGTTCCTCGCCGCCGGCGGGGTAGAATTTGACGTTGGAGAGGTTGTCCATTAATTTCTGGCGCAGACCGTCCTTGTCAATGCTCATAAACCATTGTTCCGTGGCGCGGAAGATAATCGGGTTGTGGCAGCGCCAGCAATGCGGATAACTGTGCGTAATTTCCTGCTCTTTAATAAGCGCGCCGATTTCGTCCAATTTTTTAACCATTAACGGGTTGGCTTCAAAGACGTGCATCCCTTCAAAAATACCTGCATCCTTGGTATAGCACCCCTTTTCGTCCACGGGGCAGAAGGTTTCCAAGCCCCATTGTTTTCCGGCGCGGAAGTCGTCCTCGCCGTGGCCGGGCGCGATATGCACGATACCCGTACCCGTATCCATCGTTACAAAGTCGGTCCAAATAATCGGGTTTTCCTTGTGCGTAAGCGGGTGGAAATATTTCATCCCCACCAAATTGGCACCGGGCACTTTGCCCGCTTGTGTGCAATCCAAGCCGGACACCTTTAAAAATTCTTCCGCCAATTTTTCAGCCAAAATGTAGTATTCCTGCGTATTGGAATCCTGCAAGATTACATAATCTTCGGTATTGGAAACCGCCGCCGCCATATTGGACGGAATCGTCCACGGCGTGGTGGTCCAAATAACCAGGCTAATCGGCTTTTCGTAATTCAAATTGCCCAACACTTCTTTATTGGGGTTGGCCAGTTTAAAGCGCAAATAGATAGACGAGGATTTAACATCCTTATATTCGGTTTCCGCATCGGCGAGGGCAGTTTCGCAATGGGAGCACCAGGTAATCGTTTTTTGGCCTTTATAGACGTAGCCCTTTTCAATCAAATCCAAGAACACGCCAATCGTAATGCCCTCGTAGCGCGGGGACATCGTCAAATACGGGTTATCCCAATCGCCCTGCACGCCCAAGCGTTTGAAGCCCTGGCGTTGGATATCAATAAATTTGGCCGCAAAGGCGCGCGCTTTTTTGCGGAAGGCGGGCACATCGGTAATGTGCTTTTTATCTTGTTTTAATTCCTTTAAAAGCGCCTGTTCAATCGGCAGACCGTGGCAGTCCCACCCCGGCACATACGGCGTGTAGCAGCCGGACATAGCGCGGCTTTTTAAAATAATATCCTTAATGGTTTTATCAAGCGCGTGGCCGATGTGAATTTTCCCGTTGGCATAGGGCGGGCCGTCGTGCAAGACAAAGTGTCTGCCGGCCTCGTTCTTTTTGAGCATTGCTTCGTACAAATGGATAGATTTCCAAAAGTCCAAAATTTTGGGTTCTTTTTGCGCCAAACCGGCACGCATCGGAAAGTCCGTTTTAGGTAACAAAACGGTATGGGAATACTTATTTTTTGCCATTGAAAAATTCACTCCAATATATAAGGATATTTATATTATAGAAAATTTAAGGAAAAGAAAACGCCCCGTACGCTAATTTTCGCCCGTTTGCCGGTGCAAATAATCGTGCAGTTTTTCAAGCGTTTCGCGGCTGATAGTATGCTCCATTTTGCAGGCGTCAATATCGGCCGTTTTGGGCGTTACGCCCAACACTTGCGTTAAGAAGCGGCTCAAAATGGCGTGGCGTTTTTTCACGTCCTCCGCCGCCCGGCGGCCCTTGGCCGTCAGTTCAATGCCTTTATAAGGCTGGTGAACCATATAGCCTGCTTCCGCAAGGGCTTTCACCGCCCCCGTAACGCTGGGGGTTTTTACGCCCAACATATCGCGGATATCGCTCACGCGCGCAATGCCTTCCTCGTTAGCACAGAGCGAAACAGCCTCTAAATAATCTTCCATATTAGACGTTAATTTCATATTTTTCCCCCGTAGGACATTTGTGTATATCTTAACATATTTTTATCCTCTTGCTTTTGCCCGGTAGATTTGCTTATATGGGAGTATCCCCCTCCAAGGAGCGTTTATGGACACCAACAGTTATATTGCCGGATTTATGGAAGCACAAACCAAAAAGGACCCCGCCCAAAAGGTTTTTCACCAGGCGGTGTTTGAAGTTGTCAGCACCTTAAAGCCCGTACTGGAACAGAAACCCCTGTACATCAAAGAACGCATTTTGGAACGCATTGTAGAGCCGGAGCGCACCATTATCTTCCGTGTGCCGTGGCAGGACGACAAGGGCGAAATCCACGTCAACCGCGGCTTCCGCGTGCAATACAACAGCGCCTTGGGCCCGTATAAGGGCGGTATGCGCTTCCACGCCACGGTTACGCAGGACGTGCTGAAATTTTTAGGGTTTGAACAAGTCTTCAAAAACAGTTTAACCACGCTCCCCTTGGGTGGCGGCAAAGGCGGAAGCGATTTTGACACGCGCGGCAAGTCCGACAGCGAGGTAATGCGCTTTTGCCACTCGTTTATTAACGAACTGTACCACCACATCGGCTATCACACCGATATCCCGGCGGGCGACTTGGGTTGCGGGGCGCGCGAAATCGGCTATATGTTCGGCCAATACAAAAAATTAACCAACGATTTTACGGGCGCGTTTACGGGCAAAAAGCCCAACTGGGGCGGAAGCCTTTTGCGCCCCGAGGCCACGGGCTACGGCGTAGCGTATTTTACGCAGGAAATGCTGGCCACGCGCGGGGATAGTTTAAAGGGCAAAACTTGCATTGTTTCCGGCGCGGGCAATGTGGGCATTTACGCCATAGAAAAATTAACACAGTTAGGCGGAAAAGTCGTCGGCTTTATGGATTATGACGGCAGTATTTATGACGGGCACGGCGTGGATGAAGAAAGGCTGGCGTTCTTAAAGGATTTAGTCTTTGTACGCCGCGGCAGTTTAAAGGAATATGCCCAAAAATTCAAAACCGCCCAGTTCCGCCCGGGCAAAAAAACGTGGGATATTCCGTGCGATGTAGCCTGCCCCACCGCGTGCGAAAACGAACTGAACGAAGCCGATGCTAAAACGCTCCTTCAAAACGGGTGCAAATGCGTATGCGAGGGCTCCAATATGCCCTGCACGCCGGAAGCGATTGCGGCCTTTCAGGCGGCGGGCATTTTATACTCCCCCGGCAAAGCGTCCAACGCGGGCGGCGTTGCGGTTTCCGGCCTGGAAATGACGCAAAATAGTATGCGCGTGTATTGGACGCGCGAAGAAGTGGACAAATACTTACAGCGCATTATGTCCAACATCCACACCAGTTGCCTGGCCTCAGCCGCGGAATACGGTTTAACAGGCAACTATATGGCGGGTGCAAACATTGCGGGCTTTAAAAAAGTAGCCGACGCAATGATAGACCAAGGATTAGTGTAAGTTGCTTGATGTTTTTAGTGTTAAAAATCCGGGTTTCTGCTTAATAGCGGAAACCCGGATTTCTAAATAGTACAACTACCCATTAATTACTTGGCGCGCTTGCCGCCGGCTGCTGCGGTTGGGGTGCGCGGCGGGAATAAATCTTATTCACAATCACCGCAATAGACCCGTCCCCGGTTACGTTGCAGGCCGTACCGAAAGAGTCCATTGCAATATAAAGCGCAATCATCAGGCCGAGTTCCGCTTCGCCAAAGCCCAGCATACTTTGCAAAATACCCAACGCCGCCATAATGGCCCCGCCCGGCACCCCGGGAGCCGCCACCATTGTTACGCCCAGCATACAAATAAATCCGGCGAACTGTTCAAAGGGCATATTCATCCCGCTCATAAACACAATCGCCAGCGCGCAGGCCACAATCTTCATCGTACTGCCGGAAAGGTGAATCGTTGCGCACAGCGGCACTACAAAGCCGGCCACCTCTTCACGCACGCCGATTTTGATGGTCTGTTTGAGCGTTACGGGAATCGTAGCCGCGGAGGACTGCGTGCCGAGCGCCGTCATATACGCCACCAACATCGTTTTAAGCATTTTAAACGGATTTTGGCGCGCAATCAAACCTGCCAGCGTAAATTGCAATACCAACATCACGGCCGTAATCGCAAAAATAAGCACGATGATTTTGGCAAATACGCCCAGCACCGAGACAACCTGCCCGGCGACCGTCATATTTAGAAAAATGCCGAAAATGTAATACGGTAGCAGCGGGATAATCACGCGTGCAATCACGCGGTCAATAATATCGCGCAAATCCAGCATTACGCCCTTTAAGCGGCTGCCCTGAATAACCGCCATCCCGAGCCCCAGCGTAAACGCCAGTACAAGTGCGGTCATTACGTCCATTAAAGGCGGCATCGCTACTGTGAAATACGGCTTTAATTCCGCGCTGGCGGCAAACTGCGTGGTTTTGGCCGTTGCGTCCAAGAGATAAGGAAAGGTTAATTCGGAAATGCCGTAACTGAAAAAGCCCGAAGCCAACGTAAACCCATAGGCAAGCGCGGCGGTAATAAACAAAAGTTTCCCTGCACTGCGGCCCAATTCCGCAATGCCCGGGGCCACCAACCCCACAATAAGCAGCGGGATAATAAAGCCCAAAAAGTTGCCAAACAAACCGTTAAAGGTTAGCGACACGCGCACCAGCCACTCCGGGAAGAAGAGTCCGCACGCAATACCCGCCGCAATGGCGCAAATCACGCCCGGCAGTAAACCCCATTTTAATTTGAGGTGTAATTTTCTTTTTCTGAATTTAATCATATATATTCTTTTGGCACAACATTTCTATTATACGAATTTGAACCCACTAACGGTACTATTTTATCCGCGCGCGCCCATTTGGTAAAATGTGGATATGCAAGTAAAAATCAATATTGACGGCGGCAGCCGCGGAAACCCCGGGCCGGGAGCCTCGGCCTATGTGATTTGCGCAATGGACGGCAAAATTTTAGCGCAAGAAGGGCATTTTATGCCCCATTGTACCAACAACCAGGCGGAATACACCGCTTTGAAACTCGCGCTTATAAAAGCCGCAGAACTGGGCGCCACGGAACTTTTTATCATTTCGGACTCGTTACTTTTAGTAAAGCAATACTTGGGCGAATACAAGATTAAAAACCCCGATTTGGCCGCCCGTATGCTGGTCATCCGCCGCCTGGCCGCGCAGTTTACCGTGCATATCAAGCACGTTTTGCGCCATTTAAATAAAGCGCCCGACGCGCTGGCCAACAAGGCAATGGACGCTAAACAATCGGTGGGCTATAACCCCATTAAACAGTTGCCCACGGACGACGAAATCTTTGCCGCCCCGCAAGCCAAAGACAATGTGGTAAACGGCGTAGAGGTAACCCCTGTCGTGCGGGAAGAAAAAAAGCCCGCCGCTAAAAAGATTAAAAAAACGGCCCCCGAACAAATGGATTTATTCGGCGGGTTTTAATTAATTTTGCTACAATATTTTGGGCAACCCAGATAACCGCTCCCGGCCAATTTCGGTTTGGGGGAGGAACTTCCGGACTCCATAGGGCAGTGCGCCGCTTGAAAAGGCGGGACGGCGGGGCTATATCACCCCGCTGGACGGAAAGTACAGCAGAAAACAAACCGCCCGCAAGGGTAAGGGTGAAATGGTGCGGTAAGAGCGCACCGCGCGTTTAGCAATAAACGCGGCACGGCAAACCCCGCACGGAGCAAGGCCAAACCGGTCCACACGCGGCCCGCGTTCGAGACCAAGTAGGCCGCCAAGAGTAATGGTTATCACAGCCTGCAAAGGCTGACAGAATCCGGGGTATCGGTTGCTTATCCGCGTTTTCAACCAGGAAGCGCGGATTTTTTATGTATAGGGCCTAGATAAAATATAGGCCCTTTGGCTCTGTTTTTTCAGTTTAAAAACTATTATACTAGAAGTATCAAAGGAGAATTTATGCTAAACACCAAACAACTTTTTTCTTTTGTACTCATTGCCGCGGCCGCTTGGCCCGTGCAAAATGCCGTTGCGCAAAAAATTAAACCTGGCACCGTAGCCAAGGTGGATACCGCCGTTACTAAAAGTGTAAATAAAACCATAAATAACACGCTAAAATCCACCGCAAAATTGTCCGCTGCCGCAAAAGGGGTAACCCCTTCTGCCAAACACTCGGTTTATCCGTCTCAGGCGCTTAATTATGTTCCCTCTACCAAAGCGCCCAAAGCAACGGCCTTAAACCCCAAAATTCCCGTTATGCCCAGTTTGGATTCGGTGCTTATTTACGGCAAAGAACGCGAACGCTATCGCGTGGTGCGCGAGGAATTGCAAAACATTTCTGTAAAAACCCCCAAGGAACAATCGGCTAATATTTCTGCCTATTTGCGCCACGCTGTGCCGGACGAAACAATGCGCTATATGCAGCAGCGCTATCAAAAGGTACTTACCCTAATTGACAATAACAAACAGGCCGTTACCGCTTTCTTTACCTATGCTTCTCTGCCTGGGGAAGGGCGTGTGCCGAATATGCAAGAAAAAAATGCTTTAAGTACCGCAATGTATAACACGCTAATGGCTATCCGCAATTTAAGAGCAGACTTGCCGGATGACCCGTTCCTCGCGATGCAAGACGAATACTGGGCCACGGCTTATGAAGGCTTTAACCCCTTGCTCGCGGGCCACATCCGCACGCAAACCGTAATGCCGCGCGGGGATTTCCGCAAGTTTGACCATAAGGAATTTGACTTAATGAACCCGGACGGTTCGGACTATGTACTGCCGCAAGCCAGTACGATGATTTTGGACCCGGACGATTTGGAAGAAATGGATTCCTACGCCTATGTGCGTATGCGCCAGCAAAATCCGCCCATCACGCAAGAAAATGCCGCCCTTGAACGGACGGAACTCTTAAAACAGATTCCGGCGGGTCTGCGCATCGCCATTATCAACGACGACACCTTGCCGCTGGTCAACTTTAAGGGCTGGGCCGAAAAGGGCTATCTGGGCGAAGGTGCCACGGTAGATACCTTTAAAAACGGGCTTGATTTCTTAGATTCTATGAAATACACCCAATATGACTTGGTCATCACGGACTTACTGGTTCCCAACGGCGGTAAAGCGATGATGAAGGACCTGCGCCTAAAAGATGCCCACGTCCCCGTGATTGCAATGAGCAAATACGACCGTGGCGAAGCCGGCGAAAAAGACCTGTTTACCCACGGGATGGACGGCTACTTGTGGTATAACAACAACGTAAACGAAGGGGCGTATGGATACATTGAAGTTTTGCGCGCCCTCAAAAACTACTATTATTACAAGGGTCTGCATAATTGGATAAGATAATTTAGCAGTACAGTTAAAAAACCCCCGGCTAACAACCGGGGGATTTTTTATGTTCTATTTTTTCAGAGTTAGTTAGCGGCCTTTTTAGTGTTTCCGGCCAGAGCACTCTCTTTTTTAGGCGCATTTGACAGGGTTTGCGGAATTGTAAACCAAAAGACGGAACCTTGCCCCAAGCCCGCGCTTTCCACGCCGATTTCGCCCCCGTGCGCGTTTACAATTTCCTGCGCAATGGATAAGCCTAATCCCCAGCCCTGCTTTTTAAGCGTGCGGTCGTTTTCGGACTGGTGGAACTTTTGAAAGATTTTGCTCTTTTCGCTGTGCAAAATACCGGGACCGTTATCAATTACTTTAAACGTCAGCCACCCGTTGGATACATAATACCGCGCTTCCACGCGCCCGCCTTGGGGCGAAAATTTAAGCGCGTTACCGATTAAATTATTAATCACCTGCGAAATACGGAAGCGGTCCGCCTCTACGGTTACCTCGGCAGGATATTCGCACTTTTGCAGGAAAATACCCCGCTTTTGGGCGTTTACGGACTGCAAGGTGATGACGTCGTTTAAAAGCGCGTTAAAGTTAAACGGACGCATATCCATTTTAAACCGCCCGGACTCAATCATAGAAATATCCATTAAGTCCGCCATAAGCATATTCATATTGTCCGTGGCTTTTAAAATGTTGTTTAAGGCGATTTGCTCGTTCGTACCGCCCGTGCCCTGCGGGCTGTCCATCATCAACACGGAGGTAAAGCCCTGAATAGAGGAAAGCGGCTGGCGCAAGTCGTGCGCCACGATAGACATAAATTTAGCGCGGATTTCGTTTAGGCGGTTGAGTTCCTGGTTAGACAAACGCAACTTTTCCACCATATGTTCCAGCACGTTTACCTTGCCGGAGAGTTGCATTTGCAGCGTGGCGATTTGCTGCTGGTAGTTGTGCTCGGCCTTCATAATGGTGCGTTTCATTTTTTTGAGCACAAACTTGCGCGTCAGCCAATAAGTAAGCAGCGACAACAACGACGCCACCAACAACGAATACGAAGCGATAATCTGCCAAAAAGTCATCTCGTTCTCCTATTTTACCGTAAAGGGTTGGCCCAAGGTTTTTTCCAAATCGGCGCGGGATACGCCCCCCTCGCGCAGCAGCAGGGGTTTTTCCGTTAAGTCCACCACGCTGGAAGCCGTGGGCGACAACTGTCCGCCCAAGAAGATATAGTCCGCCTTACCGTCAAACGTCTTTAAAATGGTTTCTTCGTCCGTCAGTACGGGTTGTCCGTGCAGGTTGGCGCTGGTGCAGGCCATCGGGTGCGCCATACGGGATAACACATCCACTAAAAACGGATTGCCCGGCACGCGCACCCCCAGCCCCTTAAAACCGCGCGTAAGGCTTTTGCCCTTGGCGGTTGGCGGCAAAATAATGGTAATCGCCCCCGGCCAATAGGCTTGTGCCAAGCGTTCTGCAACGGCAGAAAATTCCGCCACGGCCTTGGCCTGCGCCATAGAGCCCGTCAAAATTTGGAGCGGACTTGTGGCGGGGCGTTCTTTGATTTGGTAAATGCGCAAAATGGAATCTTCGCAAAACGCGCCCGTGCCAATACCATAAACCGTATCGGTAGGAACCACGGCCACAGCCCCTTCGTCCAGCGCGTGCGCGGCGGACAAAATATCGGGTTCCGTCATTTCGCTTACTTTAAAAATACGGGTCTTGCTCATCGGGTTCCTCCTCCGCTTCGGCCGGGCGGTCAATAATCATTACAAACTCTCCCTGCACCTTGCTCTTTTTGGCTAATTCCGCCGCCAGCGAGGCCGCCGTGCCCCTTATCCACTCTTCATACACCTTGGATAGTTCCCGCGCCAAGATAACGGGCGTTTCTCCCCCCAAAATTTTGGCAATCAGTTCCAACATTTTAACCACGCGGTACGGGGATTCATACAATACCACCGGGTGGTTTTGGCTATACGCCGCCGCAATCAGTTTAGCGGCCTTGCCCGGTTTGCGCGGCAAAAAGCCCAAAAAGGTAAATGCTCCGCCCGTAATGCCCGCCCCGGCCAAGGCACACGCCACCGCGCTGGGCCCCGGCAAGGAAGAAACCTTTATGTTGTTCTTTACGGCTTCTTTGACGAGTTTCCACCCCGGGTCCGAAATGCACGGCGTTCCGCAGTCGGACACCAACGCACACGTTTTGCCGCTTTTTAACGCTTCCAAACAGCGCGCGACGGAGCGATCGTCATTTTCGTTATAGCGGTAAAGCGGTTTAGAAATGCCAAAATGGGAAAGCAAAATTTGGGTGCGGCGCGTATCTTCGCACAAAACGGCGTCGGCGGTTTTGAGCGTTTCCAATGCGCGCAGGGTAATATCCTGCAAATTGCCAATAGGTGTAGGGACGATATAGAGCATATAGTAAAAGTATATAAAAAAGAAGGGGCAAGCGGAAAATTACAAAAATAAATGTACCACGCGCAATGCGTATTTAGTAAAATATATCTTTGTTATTTAATTCACATAAACAGAGGGAAAACGGAAGGAAATGTCTAAAATTCTGTCCAAAATTAAACTCAACACCTTCGCTATTATTTTATCTATCGTAGCAGTGGTGGCCGCGCTGACCTGGATTGTGCCCAGCGGCGCCTATGACAAAATGGACGTGGACGGCCGCCAGGTCGTCGTAGCCGGAACGTATCACGCGGTGCCGGCCAACCCGCAAGGTTTGTTTGACGTGTTAAAGGCCCCCATTAAAGGCTTTTCCAACACGGCAGAGGTAATTGTATTTCTGCTTGTTATCGGCGGGGTACTTTCCGTGGTGGAAAAAACGGGCGCCATTGCCGCCGGGATTCAGGCCGCCAGCGGATTTTTCCAACGCAAACCGAAACTGCGCTTTTTGTTTATTCCGCTTGGGATTATTGTGTTTTCGCTGTGCGGGGCGACGTTTGGTATGTGCGAAGAAGCCCTTATCTTTATCCCGATTTTTATCCCCCTGGCCCTTTCCTTGGGCTATGACTCCGCCCTCGGCACCGCAATTCCGTTTATCGGCGCGGGCGTAGGCTTTGCGGCGGCGTTTACCAACCCGTTTACCGTGGGTATCGCGCAGGGGATTGCCCAAGTGCCGCTGTATTCCGGCATTGGTTACCGCTTTACCATTTGGATTATCTGCACCACGGTGGTTATCAGTTGGTTAAGCGTGTATGCGCGCAAAATCCGCAAGGACCCGACCAAAAGTTTAACTTACGAATTTGATATTGAAAAACGCAAAGAGTTAAAACTCAATAAAGAAGAAACCAAAATGACCCGCCGCCAAAAATGGGTGCTCTTGGCCTTTGGCCTGGGGATGGTGGGGCTGGTTATCGGCGTGTTAAAACCCCAAATCTGCGAAATGATTAAAGGGATGTGGGGCGTAGATTTAATGGAAATCCTGCACTTGGAAGCCGAAGGCTGGTACATTACCGAAATTGCCGCCTTGTTCTTGGGCGTGGGCTTTTTGTGCGGATTTTTAGGCAAAATGAATATGCAGAAATTTACCGACGCGTTCTTTGACGGCGTGCGCGGTATGGCGGAAATTGCAATGCTTTTGTGCTTTGCGCAGGCGATTGTGATTATCGCCAACAACGGGCATATTTTGGACACAATGCTTAACTGGATGTCCGCCGCTATCAAACATTTGCACCCGGTGTGTGCCTCGTGGGCGGCGATGATGTTGCAAACGGTGATTGACTTCTTTATCCCCTCGGGCAGTGGCAAGGCCGTGCTGACAATGCCGATTTTGGCCCCGTTGGCCGACCTCATTGGCATTACGCGCCAAACGATGGTGCTCGCCTTCCAGTTGGGCGGCAGTTGGATGAATATGGTCATCCCGACGGACCCCGTAACCATTGCGGCTATCGGGTTTGCGCGTATTGCGTACCCGAAATGGCTCAAATGGATGCTGCCTTTATTAATTGTGATGTATTTGCTGTCGTTCTTGCTGTTAGTGCCGCCGTATTTTATGAAGTGGCAATAATTTTTTACGTCCCGCCGCAATTTTTGGATTCTTATATAAAAATCCTTGTTTGAGCCGGCGGGGCGTTTTTTATTAAAAAAATGCCGTACCTAAAAAGAGGAAAACAAAAGTAAATGAAAAAAATGCTGTGTAACACCTATTTTTTGGTGTTCTCCATTATGCTGTTCGTGGCCGCGCTGACTTGGATTGTCCCCTCCGGCCAATATGACCGCTTGGAACAGGACGGCCGCACCTATGCGGTGGCCGGCTCCTACCACCAAGTGGACCGCAACCCCCAAGGCGTAGGCGACGTATTAGCCGCCCCGGTGGAAGGGTTCACCCAATGCGCGGAAATCATCGCGTTTATTTTGGTAGTGGGTGCGTTGTTTACGATTATTGAACGCACGGGCGCTATCAATACGATGATTAAAAAGGTCAGTCTGTTCTTTTCCAACAAGCCCCGTTACAAGAAACTGTTCATACCCGTATGTATGTTTCTGTTTTCGCTATGCGGAGCCTTGTTCGGTATGGAAGAAGAAACGCTTATTTTTATCCCTATCTTTATTCCGCTCGCGCTATCCTTGGGATATGACACCGTCGTCGGTATGTCTATCCCGTTCATCGGCGCGTTTACCGGGTTTTCGTCTGCGTTTGTAAACCCGTTCACCGTCGGTATCGCGCAAACCATTGCCCAACTGCCGATGTATTCCGGCTGGCAATACCGCCTGCTGATTTGGTTTATCTTCACGTCCGTGGTGGCGGGGTTCTTTACCTGGTACGGCGAACGCGTGCGCAAAAACCCCACCAAGAGTTTAACCTATAAAATGGACTTGGAAAAACGCGCCGAACTGAAAATCATCAACGACGTGGTGGTGGACGAATCCTTCCGCTTAACCCGCGCGCACAAACTGGTAATTGCTTCGTTCATTATCGGTATGGGCATTTTGTTCTACGGCGTTATCCGCTACCAATGGTATATGATTGAAATTGCCGCGGTGTTTTTGGGCGTATCTATCGCCAGCGCATACTTTGGCAAACTGACGCTGGACCAAACGACCGACGCTATTATTGACGGCGCCAAATCTATGATGGGCGTATGTATTTTAATGGCCTTGGCGCGCTCTATCGTAATTGTAGCCACCAACGGGCACATTTTGGATACGTTCCTGCACCTTATGACCCAAAGCGTGGGTAGCCTGCACCCGATTATGGCCTCGCAAGCGATGTTTGTCATCCAAACGGTGCTAAACTTCTTTATCGCTTCCGGCTCCGGCCAAGCGGTGCTGACAATGCCGATTATGGTGCCGCTGGGCGACCTGGTCAATGTATCGCGCCAAACGGTCATTTTGGCCTACCAGTTTGGGGAAGGCTGGGGCAACCCGATTATCCCTACCGCCCCCGTTACAATGGGCGCGTTGGCCTTAGCCGGGATTTCCTATCCGGCGTGGGTAAAGTGGTTTATGAAATTAGAGATTATTTTGATTGTACTCTCTATGCTCCTACTGATACCCGCCTACTATATTTGGTAAAATGACAATAAGCCCCTTGGCCCGCCAAGGGGCTTTTTAAAATATGTTAAACGAACTCAAAACCATTTCTTATTTTCACTGGCTGGACTGGACGGTCTTTTTTGTTGTGCTGGCCGCCACCGTGGCCGCCGCCGTATATGGCATACGCCGCCTAAATAAAAAGCAGGCGGATAAACCCACCGGCGCATTAGACTACTTGTTAATGGGGCGGCAACTTACGCTCCCGCTGTTTGTGGCTACCTTGGTTGCCACTTGGTACGGCGGCATCTTCGGTGTGAACGAAATTACGTTTAACTACGGCATTTATAACTTTGTTACGCAAGGGGCCTTTTGGTATATTTCCTACTTAATTTTCGCCTTTTTTATTACCGATAAAATCGCCCGCTTTAAATCCGTTACCCTGCCCGATTTAACGGGCCAAATGTTCGGCCCCAAATCCGCCAAGGTGGCCGCGGTGTTTACCTTTTTTTACATTACCCCGGTGGCGTATGTGCTTAGTTTGGGGATGTTTCTGCATATGGTGTTTGGCATTGGCGTATTGCCCGGTATGGTATTGGGGACACTTTTTACGGGGCTTTACAGCGCGTGGGGCGGGTTCCGCTCGGTGGTGTTTTCCGACTTGGTACAATTTTTTGTAATGTGCAGTGCGGTACTGCTGGTGGTGCTTTTTTCCGTAGGGACCTTTGGCGGGCTTTCCTTTTTAAAGGCCAATTTGCCCGCCTCGCACTTTACGCTTACCGGGGGCAATTCGTGGCTCAATACACTGATTTGGGGCTTTATTGCGCTTTCTACGCTCATTGACCCCAGTTTTTACCAGCGGTGCTTTGCCGCCAAAAATCCGCAAATCGTTAAAAAGGGTATTTTGATTTCCACCTTTATTTGGTTTTGCTTTGACTTATGCACCACGGCGGGTTCGTTATATGCGCGGGCCGTTTTGCCGCAGGCAGAGCCGGGGCAGGCGTATTTCTTTTACGCTATCCAATTACTGCCCGTTGGCTTAAAGGGCTTTTTTGTGGCCGGGATTTTGTCTATTATCCTTTCCACGTTAAACTCCTTTTTATTCATCGCATCCAATACGTTAAGTTTTGACCTGTTGCGCTTCCGCGTTAAAAATATTGTGCTATCTAACCGCGTGGCTATTTTTTTAGTGGGGGCCTTGGCTATTTTTATGGCGCATATTTTCCACGGCAGTTTTAAGGAAATTTGGCTCGTGCTGGGGTCATATTTTTCCGCCTGCTTACTCGTACCTATTTTAATGGGATATTTGTATCCGGGCCGGATTAGCGACCGTTTGTTTGTAGCGTCCTCGCTGACGAGCGCGGCCGCGATGACGGCTTGGCGTTTTATCCCCAAGCACGAAGTTTTGGAAGCCTTGGACCCGTTTTACATCGGGATTTTGACGGGGCTTATTATCCTGCTGATTTTCCGCCAGAGAGGAGGAACACCCCTTGCGCGTATTACTTATCGGTAACGGGGAAACCCAACAAGCCGCCTTTTTACAAAACCTCGCACAGCAGGCCGATTTAATTTTGGCCGCTGACGGCGGGGCCGACCGTGCCCTGTCTGCCGGGGTCCGCCCAGACGTAATTATCGGGGATTTGGATTCCGTTTCCCCCCAAGCCAAAAGTTTGGTTCCGGCGGAAAAATTAATTTTTGTAAATAACCAAAACAACACAGATTTGGAAAAAGCGCTTGATTACCTGTCCGCCCACGGTTGCACGCAATGTACCCTTACGGGCTTTGTCGGCGGGCGGTGGGATTTTACGTTCGGAAATTTTTTATCGGTTTACCCGTATTTGGATAAAATGGATATTTGCGTAGCGGGCAAGGGCTGGAAGATTTGGCCGCTTACGCACTCCGTTAAAAAAGCGGTCCGCCCGGGTGCGCGTGTGAGCCTCATCCCGGCGGCCGACTGCCAAAATGTTACCTTGAAAGGGCTTACTTACCCCCTGGAACACGCCAATTTATCCTTGGGGCGGACGGGCCAAACATTAAGCAATGTAGCCCAACTGCCGGAAATAGAAATAACCTTTGATAAGGGCTTTTTACTGCTCTACATAGAGGATTAAAAAACGCGCTCACAAGCGCGCGTTTTTTACTTTATTCTTTTGTATAACTTATCTGCGGCCTTTATTTCGCTTCGGGCCATTTCCAAATATTTTTTTGCTTCGTCCGTTTGCCCCAGCGCGGCTAAAACCGCCCCGTAGTGGTAGGCAATTTCCGCATTGGCGGCCATTGTTTCCCCATCAATAGGAGCAAGCAAATCGCGCGCTTGGTCCAATTTATTTTGCTTGAAATAAATCCAAGCCATCGTGTCCATAAACGAAGCGTCCTGCGGGCTAACCGCCAGCGCACGCGCTGCATAGGCGGAAGCCTCGTCCAAGCGCACGCCGCGCTCGGCCAGCGAATACGCATACAAATTAAGCGCCGCCGCATTTTGCGGGTTTTCCCCTACCAGCATTTCCAACTGTTCTTCCAACAGTTTGTACTTTTTAAGTCCGTCCAACGCGTAGGCGTATTGCAAACGCGCTTCGGCGTACGAAGGATTACTAGACAGCACCTGCGCCAGTACGCGCGCGGCTTTTTTATATTGGGCATTATCGTTTAAGGCCACGCCGTAAAAATAGCCGACCTCTACATTGCCCGGGAATTTTTGGTAGGCCTGCGCCAAGGTGTTTAAACTTTCCTGCGGTTGGTTCAAGCGTTGCAAGTAAAAACTGACCTGAATCCATTTGGAAGCGTTTTCGTTATAGTCCGCCGCATCCCGCACATACGAAGCGGCACGGGCATAATCACCCTTTTGCTCGGCAAGCAACGCCAAAAAGTACGAGGTGGGCACGTCCCCGTTATCGTCGGCCTTGGCCTTTAAAAAGTACGCTTCGGCCTTGGGCAAATCCTTTACCAGCAAAAAGACGGAGCCCATCCGCGAATAAGTGGCCGCCGAACCGTAGCCGATTTTTTCCAACTCTTCCAGTTCGTGCAGCATTAAAAAATATTGGGAGGTTTTTTCGTACACTTCCGCCCGGCCCAACATCGCCGCCGGGTCCTTGGGCGACACAGCAAGGGCCTTATCGTAATACGCCAAGGCCTGCTGGTACTGCTTACTGCGTCCGTAAATGTTTCCGGCCGTGGTGTAAATATCCGCCGCCAATGCCGGGTATTTTTCAGCCAGTTCCAAAAGTTTACTGGCCGCCTGCATACTGCCCAAAGAAGACAAAAGCGAAGCGTATTGATACAGCACCTGCGCATTTTCCGGCGCAAGGGCGAGGGCTTTCTCGTAGGCTTTTTCGGCCTCGTCCACCTGGCCCAATTTCCATTGGTACGCCCCGTAAACCGTCCAATCCTCGGGGTCCGTGGTGTCCGCCGGAACGAAATCATCATACGGCTTGGCCAGTTCGGGCTTGCCGTCGGCCAACGCCTGCGCCACCAAAAGCCGCTTGATGTACGCAGAATCCGGCGAGCGTTTTAAGGCTTGTTCCAACAAGGCAAAGGCGGCGGGATCATTGGCGCGCTGGGCATAAACGGCCTTTAAAAAGGCATTGATTTGGCGTACCTCTTGGCGGCTTTCGGGCGAAAGCGGCAACGCAAACGCGGGCGAAAAGGATAAGCACAAAAGCAATACTAAAAATTTCTTCATAATTCCGTCCCCATAATGAGAGCGTCGTCGGTATCGTTATAAAATTTTTCCCGCCGGCCCGTTTCTTTCAGCCCCGCCTTTTGGTAGAGCGAAATGGCCGGGATATTGCGTACATTTACTTCCAGCGTAACCGTCTGCCCGCCCTTGGCGCGCACCTCGGCAAGTGCCCGGGAAAGAAGCAAAAAGCCTATTCCTCTCCGGCAAGATTGCGGCCATACGGCTAAATTTAAAATTTCGCAAAAGCCCGCCGCCAGCCGCAGAGCCAAAAAGCCTACAATTTCGCCGTTTTCCTCGGCGCACCACACCTGCGCAAACGGGTGTATGATTTCGCCCGCCAAGCCTTTTTCGCCCCAATGCGCACTCATCGGCTGGGCCGCTTCTATCTGCGCCAACCGGGGGGCGTCTAGCGCTACGGCAGGGCGCAACTTCATTTAGGTTGCACCAGTTCAAAACGGGCGGGCTTTAAATAAAGCGGTTCCAGCGCGTTTTGGCTCCAAGCGTCCTCTTGCGCCATTTCCAGCAAGGTGGCCGGCCGGACAAAGCAGTCCTTTTCCGCGGCAAAAGCATAATGTTGGCCCACCAGTCCGGCAAGGGGCTGGCCGTCTTTATCGCTTCCCGCCAAGAAAAGCGGTTTGCCGTAAGCGGACAAACGGCTTAATAATTCCTCGCGGGATAGCCAAGCCGGGCCCTTTTGCTCGCCGTCAAAAATCTGTAAAAAGTATTCCTCTCTAAACGCGTGCAATACAACCGCCAGCGCACCCTGCGGGTTTTCCTTTTGCCAAGCGGCAAAAGCGCGGGACGTTTCGGCCTGACGGCGGAGCACCTCAAACATAGTCGCGCCGCGCACCTGCGTTTTATTTAAAAATTGCATCATAGAAGCAAACGTAAGCGAAATGCGAATCCCGGTAAAACGCCCCGGGCCGCGGATGATAAAAATCCGGCCGATGTCTTCCATTTGCGCCCCGGCCTTATGAAGCAAGGCTTCCAGCGCGGGGAAGAGCAATTTTTCCTGCTTGACGCCTTTTCTGCGCACGGAAAAAATTTTGCCGTCCTTTTGCGCCGTCAGCAGCAAGGGGGAGCCGGACGTGTCCATACCCAAGGTTAATTTTTCGCTGCTTTGCATAATGCCTCCAACAACGCGTCCGACACGCGCCCGAAAGACTGCAATTTAATCACGCGTTCGTCGCCTTCTTTTAAAATAAAATCCATTTCTAACCTGTCCGCCGGCAACATATGGCGAATCGGGTCCGGCCACTCGGCCAAAATAATGGCTTTTTCGTCCTCTAACATTTCTTCAAAGCCAAGGTTGAACACTTCGCCCTCTTCCAAGCGGAATAAATCAATATGGAACAAGCGGTGTTTTTTATTTTTGTATTCCTTCATCAAACTGAAACTGGCGCTGGTGGGCGAACTTTTAAGCCCCAAGGCCACCGCCACACCCTTTACAAACACCGTTTTGCCCGCGCCGATAGGCCCACGCAAAAAGACAATTTCCCCGCCTTTAAGCGCAGAGGAAAACCGCTCGGCAAGCGCCAAGGTTTGCGCGCGGGAGTGAGTTGCAATTTCCGCTGTTTTCATTATTTCACCGTCTTAATACAAATTTCACGGCCGTCCACTTCGCGGCGGTCCAGGTTTACGGGGTCCAAAACTTCCTGCCCGTCCACCGAAAACACATACTTATATTCTCCCCCCGTCAGCGCGACGGAGGTTTCAAAATAGCCCTTGCGGTACGGTTTTAGCACGATAGGGTCCTTGCCCCAGCGGTTAAAATCCGCCAACAGTTCCACCTTTTGCGCGCCGGGAGCCGTCAAATAAAATTTGCGGTATTTCACCTCGGTATCGTACGGCTGGCGCACGGGTTTAGCGCTTGCGAGCAGGCTTTCTTTATTAAGCGGCGCCACCGAAGCGGAACTTTCAATCGTATCGGCGGCGTAGTCATAGTAATCCTCCGACACGGTAAAAAACCAAGTCAGCACGATTGCTATCAAAATTAAAAACAGCACAAAAAGCGCACCCGGCTTTTTAATCTTGGGCATCCAAAAAACTCCTTAAATAAAAGACGGCCCCGTCGGCCTCGGCCACCTTTTTAACGGCTTGGGCATCCGCCCCGGTTTTATCCACACAACTGGCGACCAAACGGTCAAAATGCGCCGCCGCGCACTGGCGGATAAACTCGCGCACGGCCTCATAGCCATCTTCAAACCCGGGAACAGGGCGGACAATTTTGCGCCAAACGGTTTCGTTTTCAGCGTTTAAACTGACGTTTACGATATCCACCACGCGGCGCAGTTCGGGCACGATGTTTTTATGGTTAATTAAATTGCCCAACCCGTTTGTATTCAAGCGGATTTTAAAGGGCGGAAATTTGGCCTGGGCAATCCAGCCTTTGAGCGTTTGCGCCACAAATAAAAGCACGTCCAGGCGCATCGTCGGCTCGCCGTAACCACAGAAGACCACCTCTTTAAACGGGGCGGCTTTCAGTTCCTTTTCCAAGGCGCAGACCACTTCGTTAGCGGTGGGCTCGCCGGAGGATAAATTCAAATTGTTGCCGTGAAAATCCATATGCCACTTGGTTTTGATGCAAAAAGCGCACAAGTTGGGGCAGCGGTTTGTTAAGTTGATATATACGCCGTCCCCAAAGCGGTACACGATTTTAGGCGTAGGTTGTTGTTCCATATAATACCTCTTATAGGTATTATACCAATTTGGCCGGGAGCCCGCCGGGCATAAAACAGGCTAGGCAAGGGGCGCGGAAAATTAATAAAATAAAAGAAATGGAGAGGTGGCCGAGCGGTTTAAGGCACTAGTCTTGAAAACTGGCGTGGAGCAATCCACCGAGGGTTCGAATCCCTCCCTCTCCGTTGTAAATTAAATCCCTCGCATAAGCGAGGATTTTAATTTACAGGAGAGTTGGAGCAACACCAACTGCTTGGTGTTGCGTAGGGATTCGAAAGGCGGAGCGATGTTTTTGTTTGTGCGCTTACGGTTCCGCGGCGCACAAGGCAAAAACCGCGAGCCCGGGCTGCAGGCATTTTACGTCAGTAAAATGACCGGAAGCCGAAGCCCTCTTTCGCACCTAGAATAAACTAGTTTTAGTTTGAAAAAGGACCGCTCTTTTGGGGTTGAAAACCGGGAACTAGGGGCACGGGCATTTTAGCCCGGAAGCCGAAATCCGGCGCAATAAAAAATTTCAGTCTTTTCAATTTCGGGAAACAAAGTACAAACTATGGAACAATTAAGCAATATGCCTCTGTGGGCACAAATTTTATCAATGGGCAGTTTTATGTTCGCAAGCGGCGTGCTAATGACCCGGCTCCCGCTCGCTCCGGCAATTATATTGTCCTTCTTCTACTTATATGGCGTGTTTACAAAAGCCCCGTCTCTACCGGATTTTATTTTACAACAACCGTGGAAATGGACGTTTGTCCACGCTGGGATTATCGGCTTAATCTTGGTATTGGGTATTGCGTTAGCCATAAGCCTTATTCTTTCCAATGACAAGGATGGCGTCGGCACGGGGATGTGGGGCGCGTATGGGTTAGTTGCTATTGGCGTTATATTCGGATTACTGGTATTAATAACACTTATCCCGGCTTTTATTAAGTGGATTCATCTTTTGAAAGTGCTTCCCGGCGCACAATGGCAAACAGTTGTCTGGTGCGTACTGTTCGGACTTGGAATCCTAACAGGCTTAGGTAGTGTGTTCGGGGATTCCATTATCCGGCAAATAATAAGTCCGGCAGTACTTGCAATGGTTGTATGTGCCAGTAGTTTATACGCTATTTCCGGCGGATATAATCAACAAGGAATTATTTTAGGAAGCATCTCCGGTTTATTGGTTTTAATTATGCTTTATCAAGGAATAGTACGAACCCTACTGCTTTTTTTGTAACCTTGTTTCTGACTCAAATTTTATGACCACGAAAATTACTTTTTTAGGGACGGGTAATGCACTCGTTACCAAATGTTATAACACTTGCTTTGCCTTGCAGTACGCGGGCGAGACTTTCCTCACGGATGCGGGCGGCGGGAACGGCATTTTGGCCCAGTTGGAAAAGGCACATATCGCCGTATCCTCTATCCGCAATTTATTTTTAACCCACGGGCACACCGACCATATTCTGGGCGTAATTTGGGTTATCCGTATGGTGGCCTCGCTCTATACGCGCGGAAAACACGCAGGGCTTACTATTTTCTGCCACGATGAGTGCGAACAGAAACTGCGCACCTTCTGCCAAATGACGCTAACCGCCAAATTGCAGGCGGTATTGGATAACGGTATAAAATTTGTCTGCCTAAAAAACGGGGACGGTTTTCAAGCGGGGCCTTTTAAGGGTACGGCCTTTGATATTTTATCCACCAAGGCCAAACAGTTTGGCTACCGTTTAACGCTGCCGGACGGAAAAATTTTAGTATGTCTGGGCGACGAGCCGTATAACCCGGCCTGTTTGTCCTATGCCCAAAACGCCGATTATTTACTGTCGGAAGCGTTTTGCCTGTATGCCGAGCGGGAGGAATTTAAGCCCTATGAAAAGCACCACTCCACCTCCCTGGACGCGGCGCGCGTAGCCTGGGAACTTCAAGCCAAAAACTTGGTTTTGTACCACACGCAAGACAACAACCTTGCGGCCCGTAAAACGCTTTATACAGCCGAAGCCAAAAAGGAATTTTCCGGCCCCGTTTATGTGCCGGACGACTTGGAAAGTTTGGAAATTTAATTACTATCAAACAACAACGCCCCGTCATAAACGGGGCGTTCTTATATCTGGATAAGCAAAAATTAACTGCGGTACGGGTCCTCTTGCTCGTCTTCTTCGTCAAAATCTTCTTCTTCGGCGCGGATATCCTGCGCGAATTGCGCCCACGCTTTGCCCTCGGCCTCAAAGGTAATCGTCAGCCCCGTGTTGGAGTACGGGCCGAACACCTTATCCTCGCCCGCAAAAATATTTTGTTCCAAGGTAATTTGCAAGATAAACGGGTCCGGGAGGTTAAAGGCCGAGCAACACCCCGGCGCCTGCCCCGGGTGCATATACAAGGACACCTTGGGCTCCAACATCGTCCAGTTGTTTTCCTTGCGCGCGGTAAGCGTTTCGGCAATAAAATCCGAGAGATAAATGTTTTCCTCGTCCTTTAACGCTACTAACTTATCGGTCCATTTTTCGCTGAAAACGCTTTCCCCCTCGCAATACAGCCCGATTTGGTATTCCATAAATTCCCCTTCGCTGCCGGGGTTGGACCAAATGGTTAAGGGCGAGATTTCCAGTTCCAAATGACCTTGCTTGCCAAACTTAATTTTTGCCATAAAACGCTCCCGTAAAAAATATCTTTGTATTTTTATTATAGTAATATTTCGCCATTTTGATAAAATATATGTAAGGATTTTATATATGCGTTACATTTTATATCTTTTTACGATGGCCCTTTTGTTCGTGGGCGGGATGCTGGTGGGAAATATGTTCCTGCCGGAGCGGGCGGCCACGCTGTCGGCCACCGTTTCCGTGCCGCCGCTCTCGCAAGACAACCCGGCTTTACAGGCCGTTACGCGCGATATTACAAACCGCAATTTGCTTATTTTAAATGACGCTTTAAAATCCTGCCCCGTCGTGGTAAACGACGAAAAGGACCGCTTGGTAAACCAAATCCGCCTGCGCCTGGCGGTAGAGGATTTTGAACTTAAAAAAGCGCGGCTGGAACTGGAAATCGCCAAAAACACGGACACGAACCGCCCCTCGGACCAATTTATAAAAGCCACCGAGGAGTACAATACCGCGCGCTTATACGCCGAACAACTGGCGGATGAACTCTTCCCCAAACCCGCGGAAGAAAAAGCGGAGGCGGAAACCGCCGCCACAGACGGAGAACAGACCGCCGAAAAGGAAGCGTCCGACGCACAAAAAACAACCTCCGCGGAAACTAAATCCACCAATAAAAAAGCCGCTCCCGAAAAGAAAGCGGCTGTATCCAAAAAATAACTTTTTACTTATCAAAACCGCATAAAAGCGGTTTTTTGTTGGGCTGATAAAAGGCCCAGGCCGCGTTTAGTTGCGGCCCGTTTCCTTTAACAAGTCCTTATACATCGCCAGTTGCGCGCCATAGGCTTCGGCCGCCTGTTTGGGCGTGTATTCACTGCGGTACGTCCAGTTTTGCTCGCCCACCGTTCCGGGCGTATTCACACGGTCCGTGGTGCCGATGATATCCTGCCACGAAAAAAGCGTAATGGCGGAATTGGAGCCCAACACACGGCGCAAAATAGCACGCTGGGTATCCAAATTAAAGGGCACATTGCCGTCCGTTTTTTGGGCGGAAATCATTTCCCAAATGTTCGCGCGCTCGCGCTGGTCCATTGTCTCCCACCAGCCACGCACCGTTTCGGTATCGTGCGTAGAAGTGGTAGCCAAGGACACCGCGGGATAATTGCGCGGTTCGCGGTAATAGCCGTTGTCCTCGCGTTCCCAGCGCAACACTTTGTAGCCCGGAATACGCAAATCCACCAGCATCCGGCGGACATAATTAGGAATAACGCCTAAATCTTCACCCACGGGCAATTTGCCTTTGGCTTCGTCCAACACCATACGCAAGAAATTATACCCGCGGTCAATTTGGTTCTGCTCGCCCTCAATGTCAAAGGCACCCTGTTCATCGCCCGGTGCAAAAACATAGGTGCGGAAGAACCCCACCAAGTGGTCCAAGCGGAAGATATCGTATAGTTCCGTTACGCGGCGGATTTTACGCCGCCACAGGGATAAATTATGGCTGTGCTGATACACCCAGTCATAGGCCGGGAGCCCCCAGCGCTGTCCGCCCTTGGAAAATTGGTCCGCCGGGGCGCCGATTTCGTACCCCAAGCGGTAGTTTTCCCGTTCGGACCACACTTCGGCGCTGTCTAAATTCGTGCCAAAGGGAATATCGCCGAAAATCAGCAAGCCCTTTTCCCGCGCCACGGTTTTAGCCTTGCGCAGTTGCAAATCCAAAAGCCATTGTACATAGGCAAAGAAATTGACGTACTCGCGGTATTGCGCTTCAAACGCGTTTACCGCACCGGGTTCAAAATTTTTAAGTCCTTCGGGCCAAGCGGTCCACGTCTGCCATTTGTAAAATTCCTTTACCGCGCGGAACAGCGCATAGCCGCGCAACCAGCCGGACTCCGCCGCCTGATACGCTTCAAACGCTTGGAAACGCGCGGAATTAACGGCGGCTTCGGCCTGTAAAAAGTGCTTATAGCCCAGCCACAACGCCTTTAATTTGGCTTGCTTTACTGCGTTAAACGGCGCACGCTTGGCCTGGTGCCACGCGGCAATATTTTCAGACAAAGAGGCTACATAATTTTTGGCCTCTTGGCTGGCGTTAATATCCTCTACCGACGAAATATCCGCATACACCGGGTCGGTGGCAAAGGCACTCAACGCCGAATACGGGCACGTCTCGCCGGGGGCCGTTTCCTGCAAGGGCAGGATTTGTACGATTTTCGTCCCGAGCGAAGCAAAAAATTCCGTCCACTCTATTAAGGAAGCAAAATCGCCTACGCCCCAGTCGTTAGCCGTCTTCATTGCGGAAAGCGGTAACAAAATACCGTTTAAGCGCCCGGAAAGCACTTGGTCTTGTATCGTCATATTATTTTTTGGCAATGGCTTCAATTTCCACCGCGCTGCCTTTGGGCAAGGCTACCACTTGAATCGTGCTGCGGGCGGGCGGATTTTCTTTAAAGAAAGACGCATACGTTGCGTTCATTTCCGCAAATTTGGTTAAATCAGTCATATAGACCGTGGTTTTGACGACGTGCTTTAACGAGCAGCCGACTTCCTTTAAAATATTTTCCAAATTATTTAAAATAAGTTCGGTTTGCACCTGCACGTCGCCGCTGTAAATTTCGCCGGTAACAGGGTCCACAGGCAGTACGCCGGAAGTGAAAATAAAACCGCCGTCTTCAATGGCTTGGGAATAGGGCCCAATGGCTTTGGGCGCGTTGTTGGAATTAATAACTTTTTTCATATACCCCTCACAAATAATTTCGAGCTAATGCCCATCTGTTATATGGTAGCAAGAGGGGCGGGGGTTGTCAAACTTTTTAAAATAAAAATATGTTTGACGCAAAAGCGGAAAAAGTGTTATAATAAATTATCAAAAGAAAGCCCGAAGTTAAGAAGTTAAAAATAAAAAATAAATTTCTTGCACAACGGCAAAACTTTTAGTATAATATTTATGTTGGGTTTAACCCAAGACTTGATTAAACCCAGATAGTTTTTTTGACTGCTTTTATGCGCTCGTAGCTCAGTGGTAGAGCATCCGCCTTTTAAGCGGGGGGCCGTGAGTTCAAGTCTCACCGGGCGCACATTTAAATGCCCTCTTCGTCTATCGGTTAGGACGTCGGATTTTCAATCCGAAAAGGGGAGTTCGATTCTCCCAGAGGGCGTTTTTATTTTGTCTTCGCAGTTAGGCGTTTTACAAGGAAGAGGCCGAGATCCCTCTTCCTTTTTTATTGTCTTTTTCCCTTTCTAGGGCGGAAAAAGCCCACCCGCGGACAGAAAAGTTATAATATAGGTATGAAGCGACTATTTTCCCTTTTACTGGCGTGCCTGTTGGCGGCGTGCAGTTCAATGATTCCGTATAAGGACCAAAACCTGGATTATTTAAACGGCATTGAGCAAAACCCCGACGCCTACCGCGGGCAAGTGGTCTCTTTCGGCGGCGAGGTACAAGGCACCACCGAGGACACCCTGCGTCTGCGCCTCGTATTAAAAATAGACGCGCCGCTCTATTATTACGCCACGGGGAAGGGCGATTCACTTTCATATGAACTGCTTTTAGTCAGTTTTAATAAAAAGGGTATGCCGCAAATGACGGGCCTGCAAAAGGGGCACCATATTAAGGTGCTGGCCCGCGTGAGCAGTTACGAAAAGCGCAAAAATTTTACAGGCAAAGACATTGCGGTCCTGCATTTATTGGCGTTTGCCATAACGGACCGCACCGCAAACAAGGATTTCTTCCGCCCGGAATCCCCGGACAGACAACTGTATGAATCGTGGAAAAAGGGCCGCCTGTTTTTTGAGGATTCCGCACAGGATATCATTAAAAAGTATCCCGCGCCCGCGCCTATAAAATTTGTCCCTGTTGCAGTGCAACCAACCGAAGTAAAAGAGGAACCCAAAGCGGAAAAACAGCCCGAAAAGGCGCTTGTTTTTGACCCAGAGGACCCGCCCTTTATTCTGCCGCCGGACCCCAAGCCGGAGGAAAACGAAACGGAAGAAGCATTGCAAAACTCCGCTGAAAATAAGGAACAAGCATCCGATAAAACGGCTGAACCGGAGCAAGAAAATGAGCCCCAAACGCCTGTTTCGGAACCTGAAAACGCCGCGCTGGAAGCCGAAGCGGCGAGCGCAGAGCCGGAGGAAAATTCCGCCGACTTGCCAAAAAATGACCTTTTGACTGAACAAAAAGAGCCGGAAAATGAAAAAATTTCCGAGTCCGTTTCCGAGCCCTCCCCGGCCGATTTCTCCGACGAGAAAAAAGCCGAAAATCTCCCCTCTTCCGACGGAAAAACCACACTTACCGACGGAGAAAATGCTCCTTTAAACTAAATCCTTTAAAATAACAAAAAATTTTGCTTGCAAAATTCTAAAAATTTGTTACAATGGGGGAAAGAAGCAAAGGAGCGAGTGTATGAAAAAACTGCTAGTTCTTCTCATCACGCTGATATTAAGTAACACCGCCGTCTTCTCCCAAAACGCCTACAAGGTACTGCGTTCTGCATCTACCCGTGTGGGCAAAGTAGAAACCCTCGCTGTCCCGCGCATTACCCGCCATATGACTGTGCCCGCCAACCAGGCAAGACTGGCCACCGAAGTAGCAAAGTTGTATTCCGTAAACCCTTCAAACGGATATTTCCGCAGCACTACTTTTAAAAACAAACATTGGCCCAATACTACCGTTAAACAGTTTGTTATTTCTACGGCCTTTAAGGCGCCTATTCTGCGCGAGCCCAGCACGCTGTGGGGCAGTTACCGCTATTTAAAGGAATTGGTGCGTCTGTCGCAGGAACCGGGCGCCGTAGCCAAAGGGTATGAACGCAAATGGCGCAAAATCCGCGATGTTGCCACCTACCGCGGCGTGCACCACATTGTAAATAAAAGCACCTTGAAGGAAATTTACACGCGCAAAAAAATTAAATCCCAAAATAACCATAAGCCCTACCCGGTGAATTTGGGCGAAATGCAGAACGATGCCCCGGGCATTATCCATCCGTTCCACGGGAACCCGCAATATGCGCCGATGTTCCACAATATCAACCACCAGTTGGCCTTGTATGACGAGGGCGGTGTGAGAGCCATTATTCTTGACTATTTTGACCATATGCAGGAATTGCATAAACTCTACCCCAATGAGGCCCCGGCCATTTATCAAGATATGGTAACCAATACATTAAAGGAAGCCGAATTGTGGGCAGCCACCTACCGCTTACGCTGGAAATAGAAAGTATTTTTGATAAGAGCCCCCGCTAAACTGGCGGGGGTTTTTTATGGTAAAAACAACTATTGCTAACGACGGGTTCTCAAACACTCCGCGCCGGCTACACTCGGGAATGACAAATTGGATGTACGAGCATCGCACGGATACTACTCGGAAATGCTGGCTTAACAGACGGTTATACTACCACATCGCCCCCTGAGAAATAACGGGCTCTTCCGTTCTTGTCGTCATCCCCGAGGAATTTAGTCGGGGATCTGTTGTTATAAAACACAGGCTTCCTTTAAAAACAAATTTCTTCGTACAAATCACGCCAAGTGGGATTAAATTCATTAATTAAACGCTCTTTCCACTCTCTATTCCATTTTTTTAGGGCCTTTTCACGCTCTATGGCATTGGCAATATCGTTAAAACATTCATAATAAACAAGTTTATTTAAATGATATCGTTCCGTAAAACCAGCCACGGCTTTCGTTCGGTGTTCATACGCTCTGCGGACAAGATTATTAGTAACCCCAATGTAAAGAACGGTATTTGTAGCGTTGGTAAGAATATAAGTAAAAGCCATAAGCGTATTATAACAAATAAGGTGAAATTAATTTAATAACGACAGATTCCCGACTACGACACTCGGGAATGACGGATATGTTGCTCTTGTTGTCATCCCCAAGGAATTGGCGGCACGCAGGGCGAGGGAACCCATTGTGATGAAATGAGATTTACCTAAAATTTACCCCGGCGCAGAAAGTGAGCCGGGGTATGCTTTAAAAAGGCTTTTAATGGGCTGATGTCTCAAAGCCCGTGGCAGGCGGAGGACAGGTAGCCTCGCCATTGTTACAGCAAGTGGCCACCGGGTCGCTGATACCGCAATAGTCCGCGCATAATTCCTGTCCGCGTTCGTTATCGCCATAGCATTGGGTATAATCACTCGCGTAAAAGCGGGTTAAATGGTAATGGTAGCGCAGGTTCTCGCTGTTGGCGTCGCCGTCTGCGGTGCGGGTGGCGGTGGCAAAACCGTCGCCATAGGTTACCACATCCGAAAGGGACACCGTAAAGCCGTTGCCTTGCGGACCTTTGGTATAAAAGGTATTCCCGTCGCCCTCGTTCGTGCCCGTAGCGGCGTTTACGTCTAATCCCTTAGCGCGCGAAGTATAGCGGCTAATTTGCATATATTTGCGCATTTGCGCCTGGGAAATGGAGTCCAAGAGCGTTACGGCCTCCATCATACGGGCGCGCTCCACGGCCTTGAAATAAAGCGGTACAGCGGCCGAAGCCAAAATAGCCATAATGAGTACAACAACCAATAGTTCAATTAATGTAAAACCTTTCTTCATAATACTCCTTAAAACTTAAACTACATATAGTTTAGCAGTAAAAAAAGGTTTAATGCAAGTAGGGAAAGGATTTTGTGGACGCACTTAGTAAAAGGCAAACGGCAACGACGGATTCCCGAGCGCTCCGCGCCGGCTATACTCGGGAATGACTACTATTCCGCTTTGGTGTCATCCCCGAGGGTTTCTGTCGGGGATCTGTTGTTTCGCAAGAGAACAACAACAAAAACGGATTCCCGACTACGACACTCGGGAATGACGGCTATTTCACATTTAAAAATGGGCATAAAAAAACCCCGCACGGGGCGGGGTTTTTGGTATTCACCAAATAAATTACAACGTGGTTGCATCGGCACACGCGCCAGTGGAACCCGTGCTGCAACAAGAAGCATTCGCAGCCAACGTATCAATACCACAATAGTCGGCACAAAGCGCCGCACCATTTGTATCCGTACCAGTGCAGGTAGTACCTTTACCAGTATAGAAACGTTCCAAACTATAATTATACTGCAAAGTTTGACCAGTCGGAGCAACACGTTCCGCAGTAACTTTACCGACATTATAAGCACCATTTACCAAGGTAATAGCAAAACCATTCTGCGGCGCGGCAGAAGTACCTTTCGTGTAAAATACAGAGCCAGAAGCGCCTTTCGGAGCAACATCTAAGCCCGTATATTCTGCGGCATAGCGGTTCACTTGCAAATACTTGCGCTGTTGCGCATCAGCGATGTTCGCCATCAACGTTACGGCTTCCGTCATACGGGAGCGTTCAACCGCTTTAAAATACTGCGGCATAGCCATAGCAGCCAAAATGCCGAGGATCAATACGACCACCAGCAATTCAATCAGGGTAAAACCCTTCTTATTATTCATAAAACCTCCTACAGTTTTATATATAAGTTTAGTTTTATAGCCCCCTAGGGGCTACCTTTTCATTTTAATAAGGATTAAAACCGTTGTCAAGCCCTAAATTTAAAAATAGGACCTCACTTATTTTTGCGTTTTTTCCGCTTCGGGCATTTCTTGCGGGGCACGGAGTTTTTCCAGTTCCGCCGTCAATTTATAGCACAAGCGTTTGGCAATTTTTCCCTCTGCCTTGCAAGCAAAAGTGCCCTCGGTAAGCGACATTTCCAACGTGTAACCAAACAGCCCACCCTTGCGCACGGCCGTAGCGGTACCTTCGGTTTTCTCTTTATTCAGTTGCAAATCAAGCGCAAAACCGTCCTTGTTCGCGGCGGCATCTTCGGCGGTAAAAGCAAAAAAGCGAACTTGTCCAACCTCGGGCGCCGCCCCTAAAAAGCCTTGTTTCTTAGGGATGTTCGGCAAATATTTATCCAGCGCGGACCAATCGTATGTATAGGATTTATTTTTAATAAAATATTGGTTTTCCGAGGCGGACACATTTAAGAGCACGCTGACGGCCGCCGCGGCCTTGCTGCCTTCCACGGTGCGCTCGTAAAATGGAAAGAGCCCCGCCAGAATTAGCAGGCCCACAAGTAAAATAAGGCTAAAACTTTTTAATTCAAATTTCTTTTTTTTCATAGGATTTTCCCCTTTTTTTTGATAACGACAAAAACAGATCCCGGACTACGACTTTCCAGGATGACGGCAACGACCCACGATGTAGATTCTGAAAACCTTGCGGGCCGCCAACCCGGGAATAACAATTTGCCCTTTACATCATACAGGCGGCCCTATAAAAGCAAGCCGCCCGTTCGGTTAAAAATCATCCGCCTTGCTTATTTTGGGAATCATCGGGTCGCCCGTCAGTTCCGTTTGGGTGTTTACGCCCATATAGTCGCAGCAGACGTTCACGTCGTTTTCGTTTTCCCACACCGGCACGCACACCGTTTGCGTACTGCCAAAGGGGCGCACCAAGTGATAAGTGTATTTATTGGACTTGCCCACGCGGCGCGCCACGGCAAACCATTTATCGGTAGCGTCCTGCTCAAACGAAATAGCAAAGCCCTCATTTAATATACCGCTTTCCACTCCGCCGCGCGTATAATAAATGGTGTTCTCGGCTCCGTTGGCAAAATCGTTATGCTCCTTGGGCATACGGACAGCCACCGGGGCCGCATCCAACTGGTGCCAAT
The DNA here is from genome assembly GCF_050873505.1 of Candidatus Avelusimicrobium sp. GTDB lineage: Bacteria > Elusimicrobiota > Elusimicrobia > Elusimicrobiales > Elusimicrobiaceae > Avelusimicrobium. The sequence continues at coordinate 98,685 of NZ_JBNMIY010000001.1, forward strand.
AAGGCGTATATTGCTGGCGGCGCAAGAAATAGCGTTCCTGCGCGGAAAGCATTGTACCCATTAAACTTTCCGCCTCGCCAATGCGCACGCGCTCCACGGCCTTGCCATAATACGTTATAGCCACAGCGGCCAATACCGCCATAATCAACACTACTACCACTAATTCCAACAGCGTAAAACCTTTTTTCACAAGTTCCCCCGTCAGAGCCGCACTTACCACACCAACGCCCGCAGCACAAGTTATGCGCGTGCTCTTTGCTCGTTTATAAACTCATAAACGTAGAAATGCCACCCATCACCATATCTACGGACATCAAAATAAGAATCATACCCGTCAAGCGTTCAATGGCAATCAACCCGCGTTTGCCCAGCAAATTGCTGATAGGGAAGGAAGCCATTAAAATAACGGAGTTAATGATGGAGGCTACAATCACTGCGCCCAGCGTAATAAATTTATTGGACTGCTGGGCGGCCGTAATCATCACCATAGACAACGCCGCCGGGCCCGCCACCAAGGGGATAGCCAACGGCACCACAAAGGGTTCGTCTTCCTTGGGGTCGTTTTTGGGCTCATCGTCCCCACCGAAAACCAACTTAACCGAGATGATAAACAAAATGATACCACCCGCAATACTGAGTGAATATTCGTGGATACCAAACGCCCGCAAGAACCATTTGCCCAAGAACAAAAAGGCCACCATAATGATTAAAGCGATAGCCAACTCGCGGATGAGCACGGTTTTGCGGCGTTCCGGCGCCACTTTTTTAAGCGCGGCAATAAACAGCGGAATATTGCCGAAGCCGTCCATTACCAAGGCAAGCGTAATGACGGAAGAAATAAACGAATCCATAAAAAACTCCTTGTAAATTGTTCAAATTTCCGGGCTAAATGTTCTTCGCCCGGGCTTCGTCCTATATAGTATAGCAAAAATCACTCCGCCCGGCGCAGGCCCCCAAATAACCCGTTTTTACCCTGCAAGAGGAAAGGGCAATTTAGTAAGATATTAATTATGTTAGACGAACACCGCACAAATTTTATTAATATTGTTAAATGGTTTTTATTGGCTACCGTTATCGGCGCGCTGGTGGGCGTGCTGGACGCGGCCTTTTTAAAAATTTTGGACGCCTCTATTGCGTGGCGCAACGGGATACCGCTCTTTTATTTGGGGCTGCCTGTTTTCCTATATATAGTGGCCCTCTTGGGGCGAAAAACCGCCAAGGGAGATAAGGATTTTTCCACCGACGCGGTTATCAATAAAATCAATGCCGAAAAGCCCATTTCCTTTATTTCCATTTTAAAGGGCTTTACCTTGCCCATTGTAACAATGGTTTCCGGCGGTTCGGCGGGTAAAGAAGCCCCGTGCGCCGACGTGGGGGCGGGCGTTTCGTCCCTGCTGGCGCGGCTGCTGCATATGGACCGCGAGGACCAACGCCGGATGATGATTTGCGGCGTAAGCGCGGGCTTTGCGGGCGTATTCGGCGTGCCGATATCGGGCGCGCTGTTCGGGCTGGAAGTGCTGTGGGTGGGGCATATTTTTTATGAGGTAATGTTCCCCGCGCTCGTGGCCGGGATAACCGCCTTTCAGGTTACTTCGTTTTTAGGCGTGGATTACATTTATCATCCGCTCCACTTTGTGCCGGTATTTTCGGAGCAGTTCTTCCTCAAAATGATTATCGCCGGGATGTTCTTCGGCCTGGTGTCTATTCTATTTATTGAAATCAGCAAATTTGCCCGCGTGGTGTTCCGCTATATTGCCCTGCGCACGCGGTTGTTTTGGTCGTGTATGATTGGCGGGCTTATTTTGGTGGCGATCGGCTACTTCGCTTCCCCTATCTATTTGGGGCTTGGGATGCCCGGGATTGATATGGCCTTAAACGGCGAGCCGCTTTTGTCCCCCTTTGGCTTTTTGTATAAGATTATTACCACCTCTATCACGTTTGCCGCCGGAGGAATCGGCGGGGTGGTTACGCCTATTTTCTTTGTGGGCGCGCAAGCCGGGGCAATGCTGGCCGATTTTATGCAGGTGGACAGCGCGACCTTAGCCGCGCTTGGACTGGTAGCCGTTTTGGCAGGCACAGCCAATACGCCGCTGGCCGCCAGCATTATGGCCATAGAACTTTTTGGCCCGGCGATTGCGCCGTATGCCACAGTAGTATGCGTGATCAGTTTCTTAATTACCGGACGGCAGAGCATTTATCCCAGCCAGCGGATTTCTATGGATAGCGGCAAAAACTTGGAAGAAGAGCCCGCCTTCCACCACAAGCATTACGGCCGCCGCGCCAGCGACCGAAAACAGCGTATTCACCCGCGCAAAACATTGCTTAAAAAAGCAGTGCGGGAAATGGTCCGGCACCTAATACCCAATCCAAAAGGTTTTGACGAAAAGAAATAGAACGCAAAAAGCCCCGGCACAAACCGGGGCTTTTTCATTATAAGTAATAACAATTAGTACAGCGGGATATTGTACTCGCGCGCCAACGCGTTGTAGCGGTCAATTACCTTGCGCACAAAGCGGCGCTTTTCCACATAACTGCCCGGGAAGAACGCGCTCTTAAAGCCCGCAATGACAATGTTTTTAAGTTCCTTGGGAGCCAAGTCCACATTATGAACCAAGAGTTCCATTTCCTTGGTAACCGTGGTATTGGAGACCAGACGGTTATCCGTATTGATGCTGACGGGCAAGCCGCGCTTAATCATTTCTTTAATCGGGTGGTCCTTAACGGATTTGATTTCCGGCAAGGTCTGCAAATTGCTCGTCAGGCACACCTCAATACCAATGCGCTCACTGGCAATATAGTCCGCCAAGGAATTGACGTAATCCTCTTTATCCTGCACTCTTTTGTCTTTAATCATTGCGGCGGCAAACAGGTGCGTGCCGTGGCCCAAGCGGTTGGCGTAGCAGTCGGTAATGGCCTGAAAGATAGATTCGGGGCCGTAGGCTTCGCCGGAGTGAACCGTCTTGCGGATGAAGTGTTTATGCACGTAGCGGTAAGCCGCCAGGTGGTCCGCCGCCGGATAGCCGGCTTCCTCGCCCGCGAGGTCAAACCCGACCACGGGCAAATGCTCATCCTTGGCGAGTTTCACGACCATCTTCGCCAGTTCCAACGAAGCAATACCAAAAATTTCGCTCTTGCTGGATTGCGAAAGAGCCTTTATCAAATTGGCGTAATAGGGCGACATAAACTCATTAAAGTTACGCATCGCACAGGCAATTACGCCAAAGTAAAATTCCAAATCTTCCCCGTTTTTAACGGCGGCAGAAGCGTTATGCTCGTCCTGCGCGCGTTTTAACCCGCGCACTACGGCGCGCACGGCATCCTGCGCGGACAAGGTATCGCTCGCGTGCAACTGCGGTGCAAAGCGGACTTCTAAATAGCGCACGCCCTCGGCAAGGGCATCTTGTCCCAGTTCGTAGGCCACGCGCTCAATATTGGCGGCATTACGCATAACGGCACCGGTGTAGGAAAAACCCTTTAAATATTCTACGAGCGAGGCGTACTTGTCTTTAAACACCTTTTCACGCAAGCCTTCCTCGGTATAGGCGGGGAGTTCCACTCCCTCTTTTTTTGCTAGTTCAATCAGCGTGGAAAGGCGCAAAGAGCCGTCCAAATGGACGTGCAAGTCCGCCTTGGGAATACGTTTTAAAAATTCACTGGGGATGTTCATCATATTATTTTTTCTCCGCTTGTTGGCCCTTTGGCGTATCTTTTACCACATACCCCAACCGGGCAATGGCGTCGCGAAGTTCGTCGGATTTTTTCCAATCCTTCGCAGCGCGGGCTTCGGCGCGCGCCTTTAACAGGTCGGCCACTTCGGCCGGCAACTCGCTAACGGCGGCTTCCGGTTTTTTAAATAAATCCAGCGACAAAATCGTATCGGCAAATTCCAAGAACGCCAATTTTTCCCCCGCCGTCAGTTCGCCCGAGCGGACGGCTTCCCAGGTAATGGCCAAGGCCTTGGGGGCGTTTAAATCGTCCTCCATAGCGGCGGTAAATTTATCCTTCCACGCTTGGACTTTTTCATTTTGTACGGGTGTGCCATTGGCTTCGTCCTTGGCTTGGCAGGCTAGTGCACGCAAATTTTTAAGGCTCTTGGTTGCGCTGTCCATACTTTCATAGGAAAATTCCAACTGCGTGCGGTAATGCGCGCCCAAACACAAATAGCGGTAGGCCAAGGGCTCATAGCCCTTTTCTTTTAATACGTCCAGCGTAACAAAGGTGCCGCCGGATTTAGACATTTTACCCGAGCGCAAAATCAAAAATTCGCCGTGGACCCAATAGTTCACATATTTCTCGCCGGTAGCGGCTTCGCTCTGGGCGATTTCGTTGGTGTGGTGAATCGTTACGTGGTCAATCCCGCCGCAATGGATATCCAGCGTGTGGCCCAAATATTTCATTGCCATCGCGGAGCACTCAATGTGCCACCCCGGGAAACCAACACCCCACGGGCTATCCCACTCCATTTGGCGTTTTTTATCCTTGGGGGAAAATTTCCACAAGGCAAAATCGGTCGGGTTGCGCTTTTCGTCGCTCATTTCCACGCGCGCGCCGCCCTGCAAACCGCGGATACGGGCGTGGCCGACAAGGGCGTCGTAGCGGTCAAACTTGGAGGTATCGTAATAAATACCGTCCGAAGTGCGATAAGTGTAGCCCTTTTCTTCCAGCGTTTTAACGAGCGCAATCATTTCTTTAATATGCGCAGTCGCGCGGCTGATAACCGTCGGGCGGGTGCAATGCAGGGCATCGTAATCCTGCCAGAATTTTTCTTCGTAAAACTTCGCAATATCCCACGCGCTTTTACCCTCGCGCGCGGCGCCGACTTCCATTTTATCTTCGCCGGAGTCCGCATCCGACACCAAGTGCCCCACATCGGTAATGTTCATTACGTGTTTGAGCGGATAGTGCAAGCGGATGGTGCGGGAAAGCAAATCCTCAAAAATATAGGTGCGCAAGTTGCCAATGTGCGCAAAGTTATATACGGTCGGCCCGCAGCAGTACATTGTTACCTGTTTTTCGTTCTGCGGTTTAAATTCGTCTTTATGGTGTGTGGCGGTATTATATAAGTACATCATTGTTTGGCCTCTTCTTTCAGTTGCAAATAAGTGGATTTGATCGTGTTAAAAAACAGCGTGCAGGTGGATTGGCCCACCTCGTTGGCGGAGGTTTCGCTGAGTTTACAGTTTACCGTAATGTCGGATAGGGAATTAACCGCGCCTACGCTGGCCATAGAATAGGTAAAGCCCACCGGGCGGTATTTTTTGAGTGCCACGGCGTAGGCTTTATCAAGCGCCTTTTGAAACAAATTCATATCCTTGCGCGTGGCGGAAGCCCCCAACTGGAACTTGCGCGTAGCCACGCTGACGACCACGTCGCCATAATTGCCATAGGTGCTGGCCAAATTTTCGGACGTAAAATCTTCATCTTCCCCCAGTTGCGCTTCCTCGGCGGACGGGGCCGCGGTTTCGGTAGCAGAAGGAGTGCTTTCGGGCGGGAAGGGCGAGGTAAACTCGTAATACGCCTGGTTGCCCGGGTAGCGGGAGTAATCAATCCCTTGGGTTACTTTTTTAGTGGAGCGGTAATCGGTGCTACTGCAAGCGGCCACCAAGCCCGCCAAAACCAAGGTTAAAATAAAACGAATTTTCATAGGTAAAACTCCTTACTTTTGAATTTTTAACGTAGCCACCGCGTGGCACATAGCCGCTTCCCCGCGGCCGATTTCGCCCACGTGTTCGTGGCTTTTAGATTTAAAACTGACGTTTTCCAAGGGCATTTCAAACACTTCCGCCAACGACTTGCGGACCGTATCGTAATGCGGCTTGATTTTGGGTTCTTGGGTAATAATGGTTGCGTCAATATGTTCAATTTGCGCGTGGTGGGCGCGGACAATTTCCAGCACTTTTTTTGCAATTTTTACGCTGGAAATGCCTTTAATGGATTCGTCCGTAGGCGGGAACAAAATGCCGATTTCCCCCGCGCACAGGGCACCCAAAATAGCATCGCACAGCGCGTGCAAGACTAAATCCCCGTCGCTATGGCCTAAAAAGCCCTTTGTATGCGGGATTTCCGCCCCGCCGATAAACAACTTGCGTCCCGGTTCCAGGCGGTGCAAATCAAACCCGAAACCCGTGCGGTAAATAACAGAATTTTCCAAGAGAGCCTCCGCAAATACTAAATCTTCCGGCGTGGTAATTTTGTTGTTTTTGTAGGAAGACGGAACCACGCGCACTTTTATCCCCAATTTCTCCACCAGTTGGGATTCATCCGTCGCGCCTTCCTCTTGCCCGAATTTTTCCAAGGCTTCCGCCAAGATAGGGCGGCGGTAGCATTGGGGCGTTTGGGCGGCCCACAATACAGAACGGTCCAGCGTGTTTTGCACAAAGCCGTCCTTGCAAACCTTTACCGTGTCTTTAACGGGTACGGCCAGTACGGCGGCCCCGTATTCCTGCGCCGCCTGCAAGCACGCGCTGATGTGCGCAGGCTCCACCAGCGGGCGGGCGCCGTCGTGCACGGCCACCAATTGGGCAGCAGCGGACGTCTTTAAAAAACCGTTTTTTACGGACAACAGCCGCGTTTTACCGGGGTCTGCAAAAATAATATGGGGAAAACGTTTTTCCAGTTCCGCGCGGTTTTCGGGCGGCGTAACCACCACAATTTCTTTTATTTCCGGCGTATTTAAAAACGCTTCTACCGTGCGGACAAGTACGGGCTTTCCGCCAAGCGGCAACATTTGCTTGGGGCGGCCCATACGTGTGCCGCTTCCCCCCGCTACAATCACCGCTGACGAAAAGCCCGTCTGTTCAGACATAAAAACCTTATTTAACTTTGGCAAAAATCATCCGGCCGGAAGAGGTTTGCAAAATGGAATACACCGCCACTTCCGTACGTTTGCCGATATGTTTGCGGCCGTCTTCCACCACAACCATTGTGCCGTCGTCCAGGTAGCCGATGCCCTGTTCTTTTTCTTTACCGTCCTTCATAATAAACAGCGACATACTTTCCCCGGGCAGCACCACCGGTTTTAAGGCGGTAGCCAAGTCCGCAATATTAAGCGCAATTACATTGTAAAGCGCGGCAATTTTATTTACATTAAAATCAAGCGTTACCACTTCGGCATCTAAACTTTTAGCCAATTTTACGACGCGTTCCTCCAAGGTGTCCGCCTTGGGGGTTTTGTTCGTAATGCGCACGGAAATTTCCGACAGTTCCTGCAAGCGGGTGGCCACGTCCAAACCGCGGCGGCCTTTGGCCCGTTCCAACGGGTCCTTGGAAGATACCATTTTATTTAACGCGTCCAGCACGAACACCGGCAGCACAATCACGCCGGAGAGGAAATTAATTTCGCACAAATCCACAATGCGCCCGTCCATAAGCGCGGTAACATCGGCCACTTTTAAGTGGTGCCCCTTATAAGAGAGGCCTTCCAAGTCGCGCGACTTAAACAAACTGGCCAGCACGCCGAAAATCAGCAGGCCGATTTCAAAAGAGCGGTGGTATTGGTTCCAAAAAGCCATTACATCGCCGTTGGCAAAGTTGTTCATCCCGTAGTCAAACAGCACAAATAACATATACCCCAGCAAAAAGCCGGAGCAGGCAATCATAATTTTAATAAGGCGCAAGCGTTTGAACAACACTTCGCCCGCCACGACAAGCGCGCCGCACAAAAGACCTGCGAGCAGGCTCATCCACTCTTTATCAATAAAGTTATACGTTAGAAACGGAAATGCTACCAACGTGGAAATACGAAAAATCCAAATAGGCATATGCCCTCCAAAAAATAGGGGAACTTGTCCCCGGATAAGACTAGTTATATTCTAGCACTTTGCAGGCTACTTTTACAGCGTTTCTTTGACGGCGCACCGCCGGACTAGCGCAATTTAAGCGCTAATGCGTTCAAATCGGCCAGTTCCACTAGGGTCATTGCGCTTAATTTTTGCTTTTCACCCTTGGTTACCGCCGCCGCAAAACCTTTCTTAAAGCCTAGCCGCTGGGCTTCTTCCAGCCTGCGGTCAATCAGCGGCACCTTGGCTACCTGCCCCAAAATGCCCACCTCGGCCATAAACACCCAATCCGGCGCAATTGGAATTTCCTTGCACGAACTGATGACCGCCGCGCAAACGGCTAAATCCAAGGCCGGGTCCTTCAATTTTACGCCACCCGCCAAACTGACAAAGATGTCCTTGTTGTCTAACGACAGACCGATATGCTTTTCCAGCGCGGCAAACAGCATCAAACAGCGGTTTAAATCCACTCCCGTCGCCACCCGGCGCGGGAACGGATAGCGCGTCGGCGACACCAAGGCTTGCACCTCGGTCAAAATCGGCCGCGAACCTTCCAACGCCAAGGAATACGCACGCCCCTTCATTGCGCTGTCGCGCGAGGTTTGGGCAAAATATTCGCTGGCGTTTTCCACCGATTCCAATCCGTGCCCCGTCATTTTAAACAGACCGATTTCCCCGGTAGAACCAAAGCGGTTTTTGTGCGGGCGCAAGAGGCGCAGGACGTTATCCTTTTCCGTATCAAAATAGAGCACGCAGTCCACCATATGCTCCAAAATCTTCGGTCCCGCCAATTCGCCGTCCTTGGTAACGTGGCCCAGCACAAAGGTAATAATGCCCTTGGGTTTGCACAAGCGCACCAATTCGCTGGTACACTCGCGCACCTGCGCCACCGTACCGGCGGAGGACGTAAATTCCGGGTGGTAAACCGTTTGGATAGAGTCCAAAATCAACACTTCGGGGTTTACCTGCTCCACGGACTCCACGATTTTTTGGATGTCCGTTTCGCACAACAGGAAAATATTGTCGCCGTTTACCTTCAAGCGTTGGGCACGGCCCGAAATCTGGCCGATACTCTCTTCGCCCGAAATATACAGCACCTTTAACGTCTTGGAAAGTTCCGCCGCCACCTGCAACATTAGCGTAGATTTGCCGATACCGGGCGCTCCGGCCAAAAGGGTCAACTGCCCTTTGACGAGTCCCCCGCCCAGCAGACGGTCAAACTCGCTGATGTGGGTTTCTATGCGCGGTTCTTTAACGGCCTTGCTGTCCGCCAGTTTTACAATTTCGGAAGAGAAATCGGTAAAACTGCGCGTGCGCTGCGAGGCTTTTTTGCTTTCCTGCTGTTTAACCTCTTCTACCAAGGTGTTCCACTCCCCGCACTCCGGGCATTTACCCGCCCATTTGGGGGATTCGTAACCACACTTTTGGCAGACGAAAACCGTTTTAAATTTCATACCTTATCTGGCCCCGGCCGCAGCCGCCATACCAAAGAAAGAGGAAATATCCTGGTCGTTAAACGACAGGTTGGCTTTAAGCGCGAACTCGTTGGTTTCCATCGCGTCGCGCATCCACGCGCCCACGGAGAAATAGCGGTTCACACGGAAATCCAAGCCGTACGTCAAATTGGGTTTATTGAAGCGGCGTCCGTTAATCACGCGGTCGCGGCCCCAATCATAAAATTCCCCGCCGACGGTAAAGCGGCTTAAAAATTCGTCGTCATAGAACGGCTTTAATTCCAAGGCCACCCCACCGCCGCCGCGGATTAAACCGGCGGAAACGGTTGCCCATTTGTTATACAGGCCGAAGCGAACGTCAAACTTGTTCTTTTCCAAATAGTCGCCGTCTTTAAGTTTGTCGTCCTCGTTGCCGATGTTGGCCATACCCACGCGGTAGAACGTATAACCGCTGGAAGGGAAAATTTCAAGCGCGAGGTCGCTGGTGGCCTGGCCCGGGCCCGGCATATAGAAGAAGTCGTAATCCCAATACACGCGGAAACGGCTCATCTTGCCCACAAAGGTTTTTACCTCGCCCATTGTTTCCTTCAAATCTTTTACGCTGTCTTTTACGTCCTTCTTCATTTCGGGGTCTTTAATCAAACTGCCGATAACGCCCTCGCCTTTTTCCAAACTGTTCATCAAGGAATCGGCCTTTGCCAAAACCTCCTTCAAGCGTTCGGAAGCCACGTCCAAATTTTCTACGGAATTTGTTAAATACGGACGCATTTGGGCCACTAATTGGTTCAAATTGGCCGATAATTGGCGCACGTCGTTCATCGTTTGGTTGAGTTTTGCGCCAAATTCGCCTTGGTTATTTACGCTGTCCACAAATTCCTTAATGCTGGACATCGTTTGCGAAATCATCACGTCCATCGGCTGTTCGTTAAGCCCGGGGACGTATTCACCCGGCTGGATAAAGGGGGCCGAAAGCGGGCCTTGCACGGCCTTTAAATATTTGGAGCCGATAATGCCCGTCATCGCCACGCTGAACTCCGCCCCGCGGTGCAGTTCCACCCCGTCATTAACGGAGGCAACAACCACCACTTGGCCGTTTTCAATTTTGATTTTTTTAACCTTACCCACTTCTACACCCGCGAGTTTGACTGGGGCCTGTACGGCCAGGCCAGACACGTCTGCAAACGTAATGTTAATGTCGTGGGTCTTGGTAACGGACAGGCCGCCCAAAAAATAGAGCGAAAAGCCGAAAATAAAAAGACCTAATACGGTAAATATCCCCAATTTAGTTTCTGGTTTCATTGTTCATCCTTTTAAGTAAAATAAAACTACGCTTTTAACAACTGCATTTGGATAGGCCCTTGGCTGCTGCCTTCCACAAATTGTTTTACATACGGGTTGTCCGTTTTTCTAAATTCCTCCGGCGTGCCGTACATCAAAATACGTCCCTCGTATAAGAACGCAATATAATCGGCAATTTTAAAGGCCGAGCGCATATCGTGCGTAATAACTACCGAGGTTACCCCCAGTTTAGCCTTTAAGCCGATAATCAAATCGCTGATAATGTCGGACATTATCGGGTCCAAGCCTGTGGTGGGCTCGTCATATAAAATCACTTTTGGCTCCACCGCCAGCACCCGCGCGAGCGAAACGCGCTTCTTCATCCCGCCGGACAGTTCGCTGGGGTTCAACTTGGCAACATCTTCCTTTAACCCCACCAAGGCCAATTTTTCTTTAATTACCTTGGGGTATTCGCTTTCCGGCACCTCGGTTAAATATTTAAGCCCGAAGGTAACGTTTTCGCCTACGCTCATAGAGTCAAACAAGGCGCCCTCTTGGAATAAATAGCCAAATTTGCGGCGGATGGCGGCCAGTTTAATTTCGCTGTGGATTTTAGTGATATCCTTTCCGTCCACCCAAATATGCCCGCCCGTGGCTTCTTCCAGCCCGATAAGGCATTTAATCAACGTGCTTTTGCCCGAGCCGGAACCGCCCAAAATGCAAGTGGTTTTGCCCTCTTCAATTTTGAGGTTTACATCCTTTAACACCTGTTTGGGGCCGAAACTTTTTTGCAAATCCTTAATTTCAATCATATTAAACCCCGAACGCCGTTAAAATGGCGGTCAAAAAGTAATCCAATACCAAAATAAGTACAATCGTGGTAACCACGGCCCCGGTGGTGGCTTTACCCACGCCCTCGGCACCGCCGCGCGTGCTGACGCCCTTGTAGCAGCAGACCGTCGCCACCATAAAGGCAAACACAAACGATTTAATAAAACCATGCATAAAGTCCCGCACGCCCATAAACGAGGTAATATCCGTGATATATACCTCTCCGGCTACGCCCAGCGCATAGACCGCCACCAGGTAGCCGCCCAAGACGCCGAACAAATTGGAAAAAAGTGTTAAAACCGGCATCGTAAATAAAAAGCCGAACATCCGCGGGATAACCAAATAGCGGATAGGGTTCGTACCCAAGGTGTAGAGCGCGTCAATCTGCTCAGTTACCGCCATTGTGCCGATTTGCGCCGTTACCGCGGCCCCCGCACGGCCGGAAACGACAACCGCCGTCAGCACCGGGCCCAATTCGCGGATAAGCGAAAACGTAACAATCGTGCCTACAAAAATAGGCTCGCCGAAGATATTACCAATCGTATTCCCGGCTTGTAACGCCAGCACCATACCCGTAAACAAACTGGTAAGCGCCGTTACGCCCAAGGATTCCACCCCAATCGTTACGCTCTGCTCCACCGCCTGCCCGAACTCAAAGCGGGAGTGGGTAAGCCAGAACAAAGACGAACGAACCATTTGGGCGGCTCCGCCCACTTGGCCGAACAGGTTGGACATATATTTACCGATAAGCGTAAACATTATTCTTTATAAATCCTCGGTACGCGGGGCATCAAAAGGGTGCACAGTTCATAATCAATCGTGCCCGCCTTTTCGGCCAGTTCCGCATACGTAATTTCTTCGTCGCCTTGGCGGCCTACGGCTACCACTTCATCGCCCACCTTCACGGGCCCGGCGTTCGTAATATCCACCATCAGCATATCCATTGTGATATTGCCTAGTACGCGGCAGCGTTTGCCGTTAATAAGCACCTCGGCCTTATTGGAAAGCGCCCGCAAATAGCCATCCCCATATCCCAAGGGTAAAGTGGCCACCTTCATCGCGGACGGCGCAATAAAACTGCGGTTATAACTAATGCTCGCCCCGGCGGGCACGTCCTTTACATATACTACACGGGTTTTTAAAGACAAAATCGGTTCAAACCCGGGTTCTAATCCAAGCGCGCTGTGGCCCGTGCGGACCATATCGTAATGCACATCGGGCCGCGCGGTAATAGCCGCGGAAGCCGCGACGTGGCAATAATTAATATGAATACCCTTTAAATGTACATTGGTTAGCGTGTCGCGGTAGTAGCCGATTTGCTCCTCGGTATAGGCCGGGTCGGTCTCCACGCTGGAAAGGTGCGTAAAGAGCCCGTCCAAAATGACGTGCGGGTTCTTATCCAAATATTCAATGACGTTAAACACCCCGCCGCGGCGCGTGCCGATACGCCCCATACCCGTATCCTGCTTGACGTGACAGAGGGCCTTTTTGCCCAGTTTTTCGGCAATTTCGCACACGGCCTTGGCCGCGTCCAAACTGGCAATGGTTATGGCAATATTGTTTTTAATGGCGTACTCAAACGCTTCAAACGGGTAAATACTGCCCAATACCAAAATAGGCAGCGTTACGCCCGCTTGGCGCAACTGCAACGCTTCCTCCACCGAGGCCGCGCCAAAAAAGTCGCTGAGTTTGTTTTTTTCCAAAAACAAGCCCAAGGGCACCGCTCCGTGGCCGTAGGCATTGGCCTTTAAAACGGTCAAAACGCGTACATTTTCTCCCGCCTGCTCGTGCACTTTATGCATATTGCGGGCCAGTTTCTTTAAATCTACTTCGGCAATAGTCGGTCTTAAAATAGGCATCATATGCGTTACTCCGGAATTGCCATTGTGGTATTTCCACCCATATCCTGCGCGTTTTCCATATGTTCGGGCGCAGGGTTGGTAAACAAGGCGTATTCGCCGAAGAAGGCCAAATCAATATCCCCCACCGGGCCGTTACGCTGTTTGGCAATAATCAGCGTGGCTTTGTTTTTGAGGGTTTCGTCGTCGCGTTTATAGTACGCTTCGCGGTGGATGAGCGCCACCACGTCGGCGTCCTGTTCAATAGAGCCGGATTCGCGCAAGTCGGAAAGTTGCGGTTTGTTGTCTTGGCGGCTCTTGTCCTCGTTCTTACGGCTCAACTGAGAAAGAGCCAGCACGGGCACATTTAAGGTACGGGCCAAATCTTTAAGCATACGGGAAATTTCGGACACTTCCTGCTGTCTGCTTTCGGTACGGCGTTCGCCGCCGCGGATTAACTGCAAGTAGTCAATGACAATCAGGCCCAACTCCTTGCCCTGCTTTTTAAGGTCGGTCGCCAAGCGGCGAGCGCGCATACGCAGTTCGGTAATGGAAATGCCGGACGTATCGTCAATATACATTGGCGCGGAGGCCAGGCGGCCCAGTTCGCGCGTCAAATCGGACCATTTGCTCTGCTCGTAATACCCGGTACGCAATTTGTAAATTTCCACCATAGCGGCCGCGCCGAGCATACGTTCAAAAATAATGTGCCGCCCCATTTCCAGCGAAAAGAACGCCACCGGGAACCCGCACTCCACGCAAGCGTGGTGCGCAATGTTCAGCGCCAAGGCCGTTTTACCCTGGCTGGGGCGCGCGCCCAAAATAATCAGGTCGGACTTTCTGAGCCCGCCCGTTTTGCGGTCAAATTCGTCTAATCCCGTAGGCACACCCTGGATAGCGTTTTTGTTGCGCACGGCCTTTTCCAAGATTTCAATTACTTCGGGGGCTAAATCCTTGGAAGACACAAACCCCGTAAGTTTCTGCTTTTGGCTTAATTTATAAATTTGGTCAGCGGCGGAGTCAATCAGCACCTGCGGGTCGTCGTCCTCTTCCTTATAGCAGCGTTGGACAAGCGATGTAGCCGTGCGGATTAAATCGCGCACAACATATTTTTTATAGACAATTTCCGCATAGTGCTTGATATGCGCGGCGGTGGAAACCTTATCCACCAGTTGCGTTAAATAAACTTCCCCCCCCAACTGCGCCAAGAGGTTATTCTTTTTGAGTTCCTCGCTAAGCGTGATGATATCAATCGCTTGGCCGCGGTCCGCCAAATTCTTCATAGCGGCGAAAATCTTTTGGTGGGATTCTTTATAAAAATGTTCGGGTTTTAAAATTTCCAACGCATCGGTTACGGCCTCGGCGTCTAGGAGCATTGAGCCCAAGACGGCCATTTCCGCATCTATTGCCTGCGGTGGGATTTTTTCTTCCAGTAAATTGCTTGCCATAAGTCCTCTACAACTAAAAAATGGGGCCACCCGTTTACCGGGTGGTAAACGGTGCTTTTTATTATTGTAGCAATTTAGACGCTTTTAATGCCACCCAAACCAGGGTTAATTAGGCAATTTGTAACAAGGAGTTTGAGAAGAACCATAATGACAAATTTGATACTCGGCTCCACCAATTTTGGCGCATTTATCTTGCCCCATACAAAATACCGTGCCTACCGGGGCATTTAAACTTTTGGCAGAAGTTGGGTTAAGCACCATATATAAATGCATACCTTTATAACTAACATTAACCCCACCGTTGACGGAGTAAAACAACAAATCAGGGCTTACTCGGATTTGGGAATCGCAATATAGCCGCCGGCTGGTTTCAATTAACCGGGAATCGGTATAAGAAAGGCCAGATAAATCGGCAAATTCCATTAAATCCAAGCAGGCAGAAGTTCCACCATTTAAAATAAACAACTCCTGCCCGCGTTTTAAGGCGGTAAACCAAGGCAAAACAGTGCTTACGCGACTTTTTGTAACGGCTTTTTCATATTGGGGCAGGGCCACAGCCGCCAAAATGCCAACGATAAGGACGACAACTAATAGTTCTATAAGGGTAAAACCACGGCTAACACCCCAAGCGTTAGAGCCTAAAACCCTGCGGGCCACCAGTTCAGTATGACTTTTTATTTTGTCGTCATCCCGTAAGGTTGTTATACGGGATCTGGCGTGGTAGTTGTCATCCCGGGCGTGGACCCGGGATCCAGTCTGTTTATTAGAAAAACTCCTTATTTTATTTCTGGATTCCAGGACCCTGCGGGCGGCTTCCTTGCCCTGGAATGACAACAAAGGCAGCAACCTATTCAAAAATCCTTTCATTTTTTCTCCTTTTTAAGGCCTTTATATTTGAGCAAAACAGCCTTTTATACGCGTTTTTATACGGCGGATACATCCGGGTACACAAACCGCAATTTATCAAAATTTTAACAAAAAAAAAAAACGAAACAACCCCTTTAAAAATAAGTCCTGCGGACGGCTTGCCTTTTTCCCTCTTTTGACTAATGGAGCAACACTCTTTTTATAATGTTGCAACCAACGAAACGACGGATCCCCGACAGAAACCCTCGGGGATGACAAAAAAAAACAATAAAACAGGTTCCGTCGTCCTGAACTCGTTTCAGGACCTACTTTTTTCATAAAGTCGTCATTCCCGAAGGTCGTAGTCGGGAATCTGTTGTTATAAAAAAAGGTCTTCCTGCTTGTCATCCCGGGCGTGGACCCGGGATCCAGTCTGTTTATTAGAAAAACTCCTTATTTTATTTCTGGATTCCGGTTTCCTGTTCGTATGCGGGCCCCGGAAGGACAATCACGCCAACAACAGCTCCCGTATAAAAACACTACGGGATGACAGTAGGGAAAAGGCCGTTATAAAATAAAAGTCATCCTGAATTGCCGCCCCTACCGCTAGGCGGCACCCCGTAAGGTTCTGTACGGGGTCCATTAATAGGGTTCAGGATCTACCGATTGTGCTGTTAGTTTTTTCCTTCTGTTATTTCTAACAACCCATAAGGTAGATTCCGAAAACCCTACGGGCCGCACCCTGCGGGCGGCAGATGTTCCGCACTCTTTTGATTTATTGGGGCACACTGTTTTTGCAATATCGCAAACAAACCAAACAACAACAAATGGTGTTATAAAAATTAGGGGGCATACCGCTTTTTGCTAACAACAAAAAACCCCCGCGCGGGGCGGGGGTCATACAAAACGCAATTAGGTTGGGAGTTATTTGGCTTCGGCCACCGGTTCGGCTTTGGCTTCCGGTTTGGCGTCGGCTACTTTTTCTTCCACCGTGGTCAAGGGGTTAATTTGTACCTTGATAACCGCGGTAACGGTGGGTTTCAAATAAATGCCCACTTCGGTTTCACCCAAAG
Organism: Candidatus Avelusimicrobium sp.; assembly: GCF_050873505.1. Taxonomy (GTDB): domain Bacteria; phylum Elusimicrobiota; class Elusimicrobia; order Elusimicrobiales; family Elusimicrobiaceae; genus Avelusimicrobium. Next base: position 115,231 of record NZ_JBNMIY010000001.1, read on the forward strand.
CCTTAATCGGCATATTGAGTTCAATGGCGTCTTTGGCGATGTTGTGGCCCAAGGCGTTCAAGGCTTTAAAGATATCGGCTTTGTTTACGGAACCGAACACCACGCCGTCGCTGTTGACGGTTTTGGTGAACGGAAGCACGACACCGGCCAATTTTTCGGCGATGGCGCGGGCTTCGGCGAGTTCCGCTTCAATGCGTTTGGCGCGTCTTTCGGCGCCCAACTGCCAATTCTTAATAGCGCCTTCCGTGGCGATTTCGGCCAAGCGGTGCGGCACCAAGAAATTGCGGGCATAGCCGGGCTTTACATCAACGATGGTGCCCATCATACCCAAATTTTTTACGTTCTGTTTCAAAATAACTTTCATTTCTTGCGTCCTCCGGCTTATTTCTTGGGCAAAGAATACGGCAAGATAGCCAAGTTGCGATCGCGTTTGATAGCCTTGGTGATCTGGCGCTGGTGTTTAGCGCAGGTGCCGGTAATTCTTCTGGAAAGGATTTTACCGCTTTCCATAGTAAAGGACTTTACGAACTGAAAGTTCTTGTAATCCACATTTTCAATTTTTTCAGCGCAGACTTTGCAGACTTTTCTTCTGCTTTCAAAGCGCTTTTTGCCCATAAACGGACGCGCCGGTCTTTCGGGGCGGGCGGCCGGAGCAGTGGCGTTGGCCGCGGCGGGGGCTTGCGTGTTTTTAATTTCTTCGGACATTTGTTATCTCTCTTTGGTTCCTGTTAAAAGGGCACGTCGTCTTCCATTACGTCGGTAGTGGGGACGTCGTCCTTAGCGGCCGGAGCGGCATCAGCGGTGTGATAACCGCCGGCGGCGTTATTTTCCAGTATTTGGATTCTACGGGCCGTTACCTGCAAACTTCTGCGGGTTTGACCGGTAGTTTTGTCGGTGTATTCGCTGCTGGTGAGGCGGCCTTCCACGGAAATGGGGGTCCCTTTTTTCACCCGGTCTTTACACCGTTCGGCGGCAGCACCCCAAACCACTACGGGAACGAACACGGTGTCATCTTTCCACTCGTTTGTGGCAGCATCCAAATATCTGCGGTTGACCGCAATGTCACAACGGCACACTGCCTGACCTTTCTGCGTAAAAGCCACGTTAGGATCACGTGTTAACCGTCCGACTAGAAATACAACGTTTTGTTCCGGTAATTTGATTTGTGCTGGCATAGCGACCTTATTTTGCAACGGCAGGAGCCGGTTTTACCTTCACTTCTACGGCGCACATCGTCATAGAGCGGAGGACTTTTTCGTTAAGTTTCAAGGCTTCTTCAAAAACTTTTACAAATTTCGGTTCGGCTTTGAACTTTAAGTAGAGGTAGAAACCATCGCGAACGTGGTTTACTTCGTGGGTGAATTTTCTTCTGCCCAATCTTTCTTCGCTGGTTACTTCTCCACCGTTTTTCGTGATGAGGTCTTTGGCCTTAACCACGAATTCGCCCACTTCTCCGTCGGAGAGTTGGGGTTTAACAATAATTACGCTTTCGTAAGTTTTCATATACCAATTATTCTTTTTTGCGTTTTGCAGAGTCAAAAAACCACCAAGGGCTTACGCCCCTGAGAATTTGCTCTATGGATATTATAACAAAATTAGAGGCAAAACGGACACTTTTGCACCATTATTTGTAGAGATAGGTTTCGTACTCGCTGTTGGTACGGGCCGGGGCTTGGGTATTGGTTTCCAAACGGCACACCCGCTGGGCTACACTACCCCGCCAATGATAATTATGGCACATCCGTGTATGGCTGTCAAAATTAATTTGAAATTCCGGCACATCGGTATAATAATCAGATTTACATTGTACCGTTCCTACCGCATAATCTCGTAGCACACAAGCAAATCCCTTACCAATAGAAATAGCATTGTAAGTGCCGGCATCACCTTGAAGCGGAGTACTATTTCCAAAGTCAAAGTCCAAGGCGCTAAAATCAGTCGTGTATTGGCCATTTGCCATAAAATAGGCGTCTTCCGCCTTGGCAATATTGTTAGCCATTACCACTAACTGCTGATAACGCGTACGCGCCACCACCGTTTGGTATTGCGGCAAGGCCACAGCCGACAAAATGCCAATAATGAGCACGACAACTAACAGTTCAATAAGAGTAAAACCTGCGGTTGTGGCCATATGGCTGGGTGCTGTTAAGCCGTCATCCCGTAGTGTCTTTATACGGGATCTGTTGTTTATAAAACTAAGTGTCATACTGGAAGGTTTGCCGGCGCGGAGCGTTCCAGTATCTGTCGTTTTCCACTTTTTTAATAAAAACGGATCCCCGACAGAAACACTCGGGGATGACAAAATAGAAGTAAATCCTTTCATTTTTTCTCCTTGTTAAGGCCTTTATATTTGGGCAAAACGGCCTTTTATACGCATTTTTATACGGCGGATACATCCGGGTACACCAACCGCGATTTATCAAAATTTTAACAAAAAAAAAAACGAAACAACCCCTTTACAGAGAACGACAGAAAAGCAACAACAAAAAACCCAAAAAGTAGATCCGGAAACAAGTTCAGGATGACCGCTTTTTCATAAAAAGCCCTTTTTCCTCGTCATCCCCGAGGAATTGGCGGCCCGCAGGGTTTTCAGAATCTACCGATTGTGCCTAGTCGTTGTCGTCATCCTGGAAAGTCGTAGTCCAGGATCTGTCGTTACTCAAAAAGTGGAAAATAACAGATACTGGACAGAAACCTTCCAGTATGACCTTTTAGATAACAGCCACTACCCAAGCGGTAGATCCTGAACTAAATTCAGGATGACCTACTTATTTAACAACGACAACCCCCCCACAGAAAAATTCGGGGATGACGATTAAAAAATGTAAAAAAATTATTGACGTTTTAAGAAAATTTTGGCGGGAGAGGTGGCGCCTTTGATAAGGGAAAGTTTGTTTTCGGGCAAATTCAGGTATTCCGCCAGCAGGGTGCGCACGGCCTCGTTGGCGCGGCCCTGTTCGGCAGGCGCTTTTACCCACAGTTCAAAGGTGTCGGGGGCCTTTTGGACGAGTTTGTTTTTCTTTTCCCCCGCGTGTACTTTTACCTTAATATAACTTTCCATATTTCTATTGTACTTTTTTGCGCAGGGGACCGCCCGAATTTTCCGCTAAGCAGGCATAAAAAATCACTTTTGCGGCGCGTCTAGGTACAAAAACAACCGCAAAAGTGATTTTTATAATCGGAGTTTTTTTCTTATTTGCTGGCGATTAAACTCTTGGCCGTCATATCAGCCGGCTTTTTAAGGCCCATAACGTCCAACACCGTTACCGCAATATCGCCCAGGTTGCCCGTGGCAGCCATTTTGGCGTTTTTGTGGTCCTTGCTGACATACACAAAGTCCACCAAGTTGGTGGTATGCGCGGTTTTTGGCATATTGATTTTATCGTCCCACATTTCTTCGGCGTTGCCGTGGTCCGCGGTGATAAACACCGTGTAGCCGTGCTTCAAGGCATCCTCGGTTACGAGCCCGGTGCACTCATCCACCACTTCTACGGCCTTGACCACGGATTCAAATTTGCCCGTGTGTCCGACCATATCGCAGTTAGCAAAGTTGATGACGATAAAGTCATACTTGCCGGTAGCGATTTGTTTGAGGGCTTCGTCCTTGACGATATACGCTTCCATTTCCGGGTGTTCGGCAAAGGTGGCGGGGTCAAAACGGCCTTTAATTTCAATGCGGTCTTCTCCGGCGTACGGTTTAATTTGTTTGCCGTTAAAGAAGGACGTAACGTGTTTGAATTTCTGCGTTTCGGCCAAGCGCAACTGCTTCAATCCCGCATCGGAAATAACCTGCCCAAGCAAGTGGTCCATACCGCCGCCGTCCGTCATAGAGGGCAAGGCGTTGAACGGGAAGGCATCGTAATATTTGGTCAAACCGCAATACACGCAGGGCACGCGTTCGCCGCGGTGGCCCGGGTAATTGTCGTCAATAAACGCGCGGGTCAGTTGGATGGCGCGGTCTTGGCGGAAGTTAAAGAAAATCACGCTGGAACCGGGTTCCATCCCCTTGTAATCGCCCAACACGGTCGGCGGGATATATTCGTCCACCATCGGCGTATTGGTCGGGGTCTTCATCGTTTTATAATCGGTTTTCACCACTTCTTCGGCGGTGTTGCCGTGCAAGCCTTGGGCGTGGACAATTAAGTTATAGGCTTTATCGGTCAGGCTCCAATCTTCGCCGCGGTCCATAGCGTAGTAGCGGCCCTGGATAGTGGCAATCTTACCCACGCCGTATTCTTTAATTTTTTCTTCCAGCGTGCGGATAAAACCGATAGAACTCTGCGGCGGCGTATCGCGGCCGTCGGCAAAGAAATGGATATATACATCCTTAATGCCCTTTTCGGCGGCGTATTTCATAATGGCGTGCAAATGGTCCTGGTGAGCGTGTACGCCTTCATCCTGCACAAGGCCCATAATGTGCAACGGTTTATGGTTTTTGAGGCAGTTATCAATGCAGGCGGCAAACGGGGCGGATTTAAACAAAGAGCCGTCCTCAATGGTATCCTTCAAGCGTTTGAGTTCCTGCACCACAATGCGGCCCGCGCCCATATTGAGGTGGCCGACTTCGGAGGAGCCCATATAGCCCGCAGGCAAACCCACTTGTTCGCCGGAGGCTTCAATTTGCGTATGCGGATATTCGGCCAAATATTTCGTCATATTCGGCGTTTTGGCATTGGTTACAGCATTGTGCGGACCGGCTTTGGCATCGCCCCAGCCGTCGCGAATAATTAAAACTACTTTTTCCATACTTAATTCTCCTTAATTAAATCTTTCCAACGCTTTTGTTGGAACGAACTCAACTGTTCCAGCGTAGAAACGCCGTGCTTGCTAAGTTCGGTTAAAAAGTAATAAAAAATCTGTTCGGCCATTTTGGTATCGGCCATTGCGCGGTGCCAGCCCGCGCAGTTAATCCCCAAATCGGCGGCGATACAACCCAAGTTATTCTTGGCAAATTTACCGCTCTTGCGCGCCAGTTTGAGCGTATCAATCACGGGATAGGGCGGAAAGCGCATCCCGCATTGGGCGAACTCGCTGCGCAAAAAGTTTACGTCAAAATCGGCGTTGTGCGCCACGATCACGCAATCGTCCAACAGGCCTAAAAGTTTGGGCAGAATATCGGAAAATTTAGGGGCGTTAGCCACCATTTCGTTTGTAATACCGTGTATGGCAATTACGTCCGGGTGCATCGGCATACCGGGGTTTAACAGGGTGGAAAATTCCTCCACCGGGCGCCCGCCCTGCGACACGGAAACCGCCAGTTCGCAAATTTTTCCGCCGTCATCCGGCGACAATCCGGTTGTTTCCGTATCCAAGCAAGCAAATTTAATTTTAGAAAGTTCCATACCTCACCACACTAAATAAAATCTCATCCGTACCAAAAATCCCGCCAACAGCGCCCCAAACACGCCTATATAAAAAGCCGCGTGGGACACATCCATTAAGCGGATTTTGCGCGCATACACGCACGCCCCGTACCACACCAACAGCCACACCATCCACCGCCAGCCGGGCAGGAGCATAATCAAAAAGAAAATCGCACGTACCATCATCAGCAGCCACCGTTCGTCAAAGGTGGGGTAATCCCGCCCGTAACGGTCCTGCTCAATGGAAAAGATAAACCAGCCCACCACGCGGGTGGCCGTTACCAAACCGACCAAAAAGATTACCCACGATTCGGCAAAGAAATTGCCCGTTTCATACAGCACTCTAAACGGCACGCACAGGAACAAAAAGAGCAGGTTGGCAAAAATCTTGGTAAAAAAGGTTAATACATAGCCGTGGCGCATTTTGCCGCCAAACTGGAAGAAACGGTCCGAAAACACGTGGAACGCACAGCACAGCAAAATGCACATCCACCCGGGCAAGTGAAAAAGTTCCAAGAACGGCCAAGGCATTGTTAAATAGCCATAGCAAAGCAAATACGCCCAAAACAAAAACACCACGCTGTGCAAGCCCGCGGCTTTGAGCCAGTTTTCTTTTTCCAACTGGTTAATCGTTTTATGAAAGAAAACGAAATCCGTCAAAAAGAAGGTTAAAAACAACCGCCAAAAAACAATCATTTCTGCTCCTTGGGGATAGAGAGCGTAAACACACTGCCCTCGCCCGGTTTAGAAGTTACGTCCAGCGTTCCGCCGTGGGCCTGCATAATTTGGCGACTGATAAACAGCCCCAAGCCATAGCCTTGGCGGTCCGTATGGACTTGATGATATTTTTGAAAAAGTCCCTTTAAATCCTGTTCACTAATACCTATCCCGCTATCCGCCACCGATAAATAATATCCTTTTTCGTCCTGCCACGCACGCACGCGCACAAAGCCCTTATCGGTAAATTTAATCGCGTTGGAAACCAAATTCATAATCACCCGTTGCAAAAGTTTCGGGTCGGCGGGCAAACGGTCCACCGCAATATCGGCAGACAGCGCAAGCCCCTTTTCCTGCGCGGCGGGGGTCAATGTATCGGTAACGTTTTTGACGATTTCCGGCAAAGCCACGCTTTCCTTTTTAGGAAGCATCATCCCGGCCTGTACGCGGGAAACGTCCAGCACATCTTCCAATAAAGAGGATAAATTCTTGGCGGCTTGGCTCATTAATTCCAAATATTGTTTTTCCTCGTCCTTGGACACTTTGCCGCTTTGCAAAATATACAAATACCCCTGCAAGCCGAGCAATGGCGCGCGCAAGTCGTGCGCGACAGCGCGGAAAACCTGCTCCTTCATTTCGCTTACTTGGGCTTGGAGTTGCAACACTTGGTAATCCTTTAAATCGGCGGTCATTTTGTTAAAGGACGCAATCAACTGTTTAAATTCCCCCCAGCCGATTTCCTCGTCTATTTTTTCATCAAAATTACCCGCGCTGACCTCTTTGGCCGCCTGCGAAAGCGCGCCAATCGGCTCGCCCAAGCGTTCCGCAAACGTAAGCGCGCCGAAATAGGCCAAGGTGGCAATAGACAATAAAAATAGCGCAATAATAATGTTGGTGTAATAAATACTGCGGTAGGCTTCGCTCTTTAATTGGAGCACGGTGGCATACGCCCCCAAAATGGGCGTAGGCGCAAAGGCCCCGACATAAGTTTCCTGCGGGGTGTTTAACTTTTTAATCAGGCGGCTTTTGGACGAAAAAGCGTTCTGCAAGGCTTCGGCGTCAAAGGCGGGTTTGTATTGGTAATCGTTAGCATAGACGGAGCCGTTTTGGTCCACAATATAAATGCGCCCCGTTTGGCCGATACGCTGTTCCTGTATGCGGGATAGAAGGCCAAAGAAACTCATTATCCCATATAAAAAATCCCCGTTGGAAAGCGGATAGATAAACTCGCTAATCGGGCGGCCGTCCATTACGTCAAAACTGCTGACGGACAAGCGGCCTTCCTTAGCCAGTTCTGGCAGGGAATCGTCGCCCGACAAATCAATGGGCGGCAGTTGCTTTAAAATTTGGGTATCGCCCGCACGGTATAATTCCTTGCCGGACGAATCCAGCACGGATAAAATCAAAAAGTCAGGGTTGGCGCCCAAGGCCTCTTGCAACTGGCGGGTGGGATTTTTGTGCGCCGAGAGGGTGGATGTAATGTTTTGCGCAAAAGACAAACGCCAAGTAAGGTCCTCTATGTGTTGGTTCATAGACGAGGACACGATTTGCGCCAAATTGGCGTGCGTTTCCAAAATATTGTTCTTCAAATGCACCTGATAGTAGGCCAGTAGCAACACCATTGGGATAAGCGGCATCAGCACCACGGCCAGGAACAATTTGAAAAGTTTAGAAAATAAAGACATAATCCACCTTATTTAGATTATATCAATTCGGAGGGCGCAAACGGGAATTTTTGTTACGCGGCGGAAAGTTACGCCCCGGGTTTAATCCCTGGGGCGAGGTTGTATGTGGAAAACTTTTACCAACCGTTTTTAACCACTTCACACTCATAAGAATCTGTATGAAGGATTACGCCGCCAATACAAGATTTTAGTTCACAACGCTGATTCGGACTAGAACAAGTACCACAAGAAGTACCATAATTTCTATTATTACACCCTTCATCATCCTGCTCTCTGCTTATAATAAAAACCCAATCATATTTATAACACACCGTGTCCGTTTGAGGGGCCACAAAACAGCACTCGGCTTTATGACTGTCTTTGTAAACAAGATTAGAACAATCATTCGTCGGAATAGTCGGAAGTGTCGGACTGCCGTTGCAATTTGCAAGGGCAAGTAACTTGACCTTTTGGTTATCGCTCGTTACACGCTCTTCCCATTTTAACGTGCAGTTGCTAAGTGCCGCACCCGTGTTGACGTGCGAAGAAGTCGGTTGCGGGATATCGTTCCCAGCCAAGGTAAACCCGTCCGTTGTCGCGCCGTCATAAAGGCTCGCGTTCTCGGAGCCGCTGACAGATAATTTGCTTGCGCGCAAGGTGGCCGCCTTTTGTTTTAAACGGTTTACCGCGTCCAAGGTGGAAATATACGAATCGTTTTTGACGGTGGTCGTTCCGCCGTTTACATTTACGTTACCCAAAAGCGCGCTCGGCGTACCCGTATTAACGGCCTGATAATTATTATACGTATTGGCCGCACTCCCGTGGATGGCCGTATTCGGCATATCCAAGGCAGAGCCCGAAGCACCCACCACAGCTGGAACGTCGTAATTTAAATTAGGCGAGGTTGCCGTAACGGTCCCGCCGGAGCGGACAGTCATCGTATTACTTTCAATACCGCCCTTTAAATTGGCCTTATCAGCCACCTTTAAATAGACATAATCGCCCATACGGGACGGGTTATACGACACCGCGGAAATAATTTCCGCCGGGGCGTTTATCGCCGAAAACAGACCCATAAATACTACAACCAAACGTTTGACAAGAGCACTTGCCGTGCGGCCAGTTGTTGCTAAGCCGTCATCCCGTAGGGTTTGGCGGCCCGCAGGGTTACGGGATCTATCGTTATTATTGTTGTCATTCCCGAGTGTTGTAGTCGGGAATCTGTCGTTTTCCTTTTTTAATAAAAACGGATCCCCGACAAAAACTTTCGGGGATGACAAAATAGAGGTATTTACCGTGCGGCCGCCCCAAACAGACGTCATTCCGTAAGGTTTCTGTACGGAATCTCGCCGTTTCGCAACAACAGATTCTGGACTACAACTTTCCAGAATGACGCCACTAGCACAAGTGGCCGCACGGCTAACATCACTAAATTCTTTCATTTTTTCTCCTTGTTAAGGCCTTTATATTTGAGCAAAACGGCCTTTTATACGCGTTTTTATACAACGGATACATCCGGGTACGTCCACCGCGATTTATCAAAATTTTAACAAAAAAAAAAAACGAAACAACCCCTTTGCAGTAAACGACGGAAAAGCAACGACAGATCCCGGATAAAAAACTTCCGGGATGACGGCACGCGGGCCGCACACCGCGCGCCCCTAGCAGAGCGCTAAATTTCACAGATATGACAATATATTACGCGCCGAACTTGGCCGTTCAAAAATTCCCCCTATATGCAAACGCCCCCGGTTCCATTACAGAACCGGGGGCGTTTTATATTCCTTAAAAACCGTTTATTTGGTTTTTTTGAGTTCTTCCACAATGCGCGGCAAGATTTGGTGCGCATCGCCGACGAACCCGTATTTGCAGACATTGAAGATCGGCGCGTTGGCGTCTTTATTGATACCGATAATCACGTCGCTGTGTTCCATACCCACAATATGCTGTACCGCGCCGGAAATACCGCACGCCACATACAGTTTGGCAGAAACCGTTACGCCGCTCTGGCCGATTTGCTGGTCTTTGGGTTTGAGGCCCAAGTCAATCGCCGCGCGGGAAGCACCTACCGTACCGCCCAATTCGCTGGCCAGGTTTTCCAAGAGGTCAAAACCCGCTTGGTTCTTCATACCGCGGCCACCGGCGATAACCACTTCGGCTTCGTCCAGTTTCATACCTGCGGCGGGCGGGTCCATATGCGTATTGATAATGCGCACTTTGGCCGCATCGGCGGGCAGGGCAATGGCTTCGTTTACCACTTGGGCCATTTTGCCGGGGGTGGTTACCACTTTTTTGAACACGTTGGGGCGAACGGTGGACATTTGCGGACGGTAGTCCGGGCATTTAATGTCGGCCATAATGTTGCCGCCGAACGCGGGGCGGGTTTGAATCAGATTGCCTTCTTTAATGGAAAGGCCCGTGCAGTCCGCCGTCAAACCGACAAACAGTTCAGACGAAATACGCGGGGACAAATCGCGCCCGATATAGGTGGACGGATAGAGCACCACGCTGGGGTTATACTTTTTAATCAGCGTAACCATTGCGTTGGCATAAGCCGCGGTGTTGTAGTTGTGATACGCCGGGCTGCTGACTGCGTAGATTTTATCCGTGCCGTACTGGGAAAGTTCGGCAAAGTATTTTTCCACACCGTCGCCAATGACTACGGCGCAAAGTTCTTCGCCCAACTGGTTCGCCAATTCGCGGCCCTTGGACAACAGTTCAAAACCCACGGGGCGGACCTTTTGGTTGTGTCCGTCGTCGGAAATTTCAATAAATACCCATACGCCCTTGTAGGCGGAAAGGTCTTTCTTGGCGGCACCCGTCGTCGGCAAGGACAAGGCTTTCACCGGGCAGGCGCTTACGCACGCGCCGCACATCGTGCAGGCGTTGTTGGCCACCGCTTTGCGGTTTACCAAGGAGAGCGCCCCAAAAGGGCAGGTGGCTACGCATTTGCCGCAGCCTACGCATTTTTCCGAAATTTGAATCATTTGATTACACTCTCCTTTTTCAAAATCTCTACAAACTTATCGGCAAGTTCCACAGCAGAGCCGGAGAACATTTCGCCTTTCTGTCTGGCAGGCGGCGGGAAGATGCGGTCCACGCGGGTCGGAGAACCTTCCAAGCCCAATTTGTGCGGGTCGGCGTTTACGTCTTTTTCCGTCCAAACGTGAATCACTTTATCCTGCGCTTTGTGCGCGGCCATAAAGGAAGGATATTTCGCAACATAGTCGTGCGGCATCGTCATCGTAACCAAGGCCGGCAAGTCGGCTTCCAAAATTTGGTGGCCGCCCTCAATGAGTTTTTTAACAACAATTTGGTTACCGCTGGCGTCAATGCTTTCGCAGAACGTAATTTGCGGGATGCCCAAATGGAAGGCAATACCGGGGCCCGTTTGGGCGGTATCACCGTCAATAGCCATTTGGCCGCAGAGAATCAAATCGTACTGGCCGATATGGCGCACCGCCATAGCGAGCGCATAAGAGGTCGCCCAAGTGTCCGACCCGGCAAACGCACGGCTGGACAACAAAACGCCTTCGTCCGCGCCCAATGCAAGCGCCAAGCGCAGTACCGCCGTGGCCTGTTGCGGGCCCATAGAAAGCACGGTTACTTTGGCGCCCGTTTTGGCTTTAATGGCCAAGGCTTTTTCCAAAGCGTAATGGTCGTACGGATTTAAAATGCTGGGAACGCCCGCACGGATGAGCGTACCGGTCTTCGGGTCCACCTTTACTTGGGTGGAATCGGGAACTTGTTTAATGCAAACAATGATATTCATAAGTATCCTATTTTTTGAAAACTTCTCTGAGTTTAGCGGACACTACGTCCATATCGTCAATCAGGCCGAGCATTTTTTCTTCAATGCCCACCAAGTTGACGGCTTGGCTGAGTTCAGCCGCGTTGTGCGCCGGGCAAGTGCCCAAGATAAGGCGCATACCGTCCGTAGCGGTTTTGAACGCGCTCTGGCGGGCGTTTACGCGGGCCATCGTGCTAAGCGTGTTGATATCAAAGCGGCTGCCTTCGGTTACTACCTTGTTGGCGCATTGGCGCGTAAACACGGCGGCTACTTCCATTTCGCTAATCAGGTCGCCCAACATAAAGGTTACGTACTGATGGCGCGTAAGTTTGTTCATACGGCAATCGTCCAGCACGCGGGCCAACGCTCTAAAACCCAAGGCCACGCTGTCGGCTCCCACATTGGGGTTCTGCGCGTGGATAGCGTCAAACTCGGCGGCTTGGTTCAAATAATATTGGCCGCGACTCTTTAAATGTTCCTGCCAGCGTCCGCGGAAAATCGTCATTTCCAACACTTCGCTGGTACCTTCATAAATGCAGGTAATCTTTACGTCGCGTTTGATTTTTTCTACCGCAAATTCTTTGGTGTAGCCGAAGCCGCCCATAGCCTGGATAGAATCTTCGGCTGCCTTATTGCCCGATTCGGTGGCATACAATTTGGCAATAGCGCCCTCGGTGGCTAAACCGTGGTTGTTTACTTCCAACTGTTTGGCTGTCCAGTCAATATAAGCGCGCGCGGCTTCAAAGCGGACATAGTGCGGGGTAATAAGTTTCAGCATAAAACCCTGCTTTTGAGCCAACGGGCCGCCCGCCTGGATACGCTGCTGGGCATACTGCAAGGCCGTTTCTACGGCTTCTTCGCCGCCGCCTAAACCAAACGCCGCTACCATTAAGCGCGTATAGCCGAATACGGCCTGCGCTTGCAGGAAGCCTTGGCCTTCTTTCAGGCCAATTAAATTTTCAGCCGGCACATAGACGTCGTCAAACGCCAAGCCCGCCGTGTTGGACAAGCGGATACCGTGCTTGTCTTCGTGCACGTCCTGGGTGAAACCCGGGGTACCCTTTTCTACAATAAACCAACTCGGGCCGCCCGGAGCCAACGCGAGGACCGTGTAAATATCGGCCACGCCGCCGTTGGAAATCCACATCTTGCTGCCGGTAATTTTATAGCCCACTACTTTGCCGTCTTTAATGACGTGTTCGGCGCGGGTACGCAAGGAAACGAGGTCGGAGCCTGCATCGGCTTCGGTAGCGCCGTAGGCCACCAGTTTATTTTCCTGCGCGATTTTTTTGAACCATTTGGCTTTTTGTTCCGGGGTACCGCCGACGTTAATCGGGTCGCTGCCCAGGAAGGTGGCGAATACGCCCGTGGCGATGCCCAAGTCAATGCGGGCTAACTGTTCGCACACGCGGTAGATTTCGGTGGTTTGCCCGCCGAGCCCGCCGTATTCTTCGGGAATAAGCAAAAGATGCACGCCCAGCACATCGTGGTCGTACATCTCTTTCAAAATGTCTAACGGAATTTCGTTTTTGGCGTCATGCTCCCGGATCAGATTAAAGGAAATCCGGTTTTTAGCATATTGCTTCAAACTGTCTAACATCAGGTTTCTGGTTGTCAGGTCGTTTTTTGCCATATTTGGGTTTCTCCAAAATACAATATAGGTATATGATACCAATTTTTGAGTTCCTGCGCATTTTTCAGGCATAAAAAATCCCCGGCCAAAACCGGGGAATTTTTTAAACACCTGTTAAAAATAATACGGGGCTTCGGTCTTGCCTGTGAAAATCTGGCACCACTTTTCACCCTCTGCGTTATCGTAGTAGCAGGCTAATTGTTCATCGTTACGGGCATAATAAATGGCGTACGGCTTGCCGTTGCGGCGGCACACGCCGATACCAAAAGCGTTATCCGCCGTAGCACCCGCGTTCACCGCGCGGCAGGAAAAATCCTTTGTATTAAGAGACGGCGTTCCGCCTGCACTGGTGGGCGTGCCGGTAAAGGACAAATCCAAATCCGCCAGGTCCGTTGCATAACTGCCGTTAGACATTAAATAAGCCTGTTGCGCCGTCCAGATAGCGCGCGTACGGGCCACCGCTTCGGACACGCGGGACTTTTCCACCGCCCGTTCGTATTGCGGCATTGCCACCGCCGCCAAAATGCCGATAACCAGTACCACTACTAAAAGTTCAATTAAAGTAAATCCGTTTGTTTTCATAAGCACCTCGCCGGGATAGTTCATTGTAACAAAAAAGCTCCTGTTTCACAAAGTGTTTTATATGTATAATAAGGATATGAATTGTATTTTTTGCGGCATTGCCGACGGCTCTATTAAAAGCCAACTGATTTACGAAGATGACGACGTGGTGGCGTTTAAGGATTTAAACCCCCAAGCGCCGACGCATCTTTTGATTATTCCCCGCAAGCACATTGCGCGCTTGTCGGAAGCGGACGAAAAGGACGCTTTGCTGTTGGGCAAAATTTTGCTCGTAGCCAAAAAACTGGCCAAACAGTTTGATTTAAAGGATTTCCGCCTGGTAACCAACAACGGCAAAGGGGCGGGGCAAAGTGTGGACCATTTGCACTTTCATTTAATGGCCGGCAGACGTTTTTTGTGGCCTGCGGGCTAAAAAACGTAAAATTTAAGAAAAATAAGGTATAATATACATAAGGTATAAAATACCGTTTTTATTTTTGTCTATTAACCGTAGAAGGTGGTGAAAAAGTAATGGTTTTCGTAAAAGTGAGAGATGCCGAACATCTTGAAGAAGCCCTCAAACGCTTCAAAAGAGAATGCGAAAAGAACGGCATTTTGAAAGAAATCAAAAGACGCGAAACGTATATGCCTCCGAGCGTGAAGAGAAAAATCAAATCGCAGGAAGCCCAACGCCGCGCCCGCCGCACCAAACGCAGACGTTTTTAATTAAAGTAACACCACAGGCAATAGTCCTTTACGCAAGTATCGGACTATTGCCTTATTTGCCTTTAACTTTAATCTAAAACAGGCGGCACCGTGAATAATAACCTCACAGAACAAATTAAGGACAGATTGGACATTGTAGAATTTATCCGGCAGTATGTTCCAGATCTTAAACGTTCGGGTAAAACCTACAAAGCCTGCTGTCCGTTTCATAAAGAAAAGACCCCTTCCTTCACTTGCAACAGCGAAAAGGGGTTGTTCTATTGTTTCGGTTGCCAGGCAGGCGGGGATATTTTTGATTTTCTGATGAAGATTGAAAATTTATCCTTTAACGAGGCTTTGGAAAAATTGGCCGCGCAAGCCGGGCTGGAATACAAGCCTATGCGCCCTTTAACGGGCGAAGAGATGCGCCGCTCCACCTTGCGCAGGTTATTGGACCACGCCAAGGCGTTCTATCATAAAAATTTAATGTCGGCAGGCGGCGAGTCCGCGCGCGCGTACGTAAAAGAGCGTAATTTAACCAAAGAAACCTGCCAAAAGTTTGAATTGGGGTTTGCCAAAAACGACCCGACCGCCCTAGCCAAGGAAGCGCGCGCCGCAGGGTTTACGGACCAAGATTTAAAGGACGCGGGACTCTGTGTTTTAACGTCTTACGGTCCGCGGGATTATTACCGCAGCCGCCTGATGTTCCCCATTATCAACCAACGGGGCGACACGGTGGGCTTTGGCGGACGTATTTTAGGTGAGGGCGAGCCCAAATATTTAAATTCGCCCGAAACGGTTTTGTTTACAAAAAGCCAAGTATTATACGGGCTCAATTTTGCGGGGCCTGAAATCCGCAAAGCGGGCCGCGCGGTACTCTTGGAAGGGTATATGGACGTTATCGCCTGCCACCAAGCGGGCGCAGGTTATACGGTGGCCCCGTTGGGCACCAGTTTAACCGAAGAACACGCCCGGCTGTTAAAACGCTATACGGATACGGTAATCGTCCTGTTTGACCCGGACGCGGCCGGAATTAAAGCCGCCATACGCGGCGGACTTATTTTGATTGAGCGCGGGCTCTTTGTAAAGGTGGCCTCGCTGCCCGACGGGCTGGACCCGGACGAATACATTGCCCAATATGGCAAGGAAAAATTTGAAGAAATTTTAAATAACGCCCAAGATTTAATTGCGTTTCACACCAATTTGCTCCTCTCGCAATGCGAGCAGCCTATCCAGGCGCAGGACAAAACGCGCCTGGTATCCGAATTGGCGGAAACGATATCCAAACAGCCGGATGAAATCGTCCGGCGCGAGTGGGCCAAATATGTGGCCGAACATTTGGGCGTAGATGAAGAGTTGGTAATGGAACGCTTGCGCGAGGTGTCTTATTCCCCGGCGCCGCGTTTCCGCCGCCAGCAAACGGTGTTGGAAAATACGATTGCCACCCCGGCGGAAGAAGATTTGCTGTCTTGGATTTTAAAGAGTCCGGCGCATTTGGTATTGTGCTCCGAACTCACGCGGGAGGATTTTTCTACCCCCGCCGCTTGGAACCTGTTTGAAACCTTGGTCCGGGCGCATATGGAACACCCGCAGGAAGCCGATTTGGCGCAGGAAGCGGCTAAATTAGCCCCCGCGCAAAAGAGTGAATTTGTAAAGTTGGCCCTGTTACAAACGCCGGAAGATTTTGACCCGGCGCGCGACATTGCCGCCTGTGCGGCCAAATTGCAGCAAAGCGGTCTGCATAAGCAATTACAAGAAATCCGCCGCCAGATGAAGCAACTGGGCGCCGGAAATGTACCGCCGGAAGTTTTTAAAAAATATATAGAATTGCAAAACAAATTAAAAAAATATCGCAGTTGAGGGAATTATGGCATCGGGAAATAAAGCGCTGAAAGATTTAGTAGAAGAAGGCAAAGAAAGCGGCTTCTTATCTTTGGAAGATTTGAACCGCTCTATCGCCGCGTCGGATATGAGCGCGGAAGACATTGACGGCGTAATGGGTACGCTGGACGATTTGGGTATTCAGGTAGTGGACCAAAAGAAATTCAAATCCGTCTCCGCCGCCGATAAAGAGGCGTTGAGCGAAGATTGGTCCTCCGCCAGCCCGGATATTTCCAACTCTATCCGTATGTACTTGTCCGAAATGGGTAAAGTGCCGCTTTTGTCGCGCGATGAGGAAATCACCTTGGCGCGCAACATCCGCGAACGCGAAAAAGAACTGCGCAAACTGGTGTTGGAATCCCCTATCACAATGCGCGAAATTTGCAACTGGGAAGAATTGGTGGACCAGGAAGAAATGACCACCAAGGAACTTATGCCCCGCGGTAAACGCACCACGCGCGAACTGAACAATATGCGCAAAAAACTCAAAGATGCGGCGCAATTCATCGGCAAACGCGAGCAGGAAATTACCAAATTAATGAAGGAACTGCGCGAGGGCAATCTGACGGACAAAAAGCGCAACAACGCCATTGAAAAATTGGAAGCCAAACAAAAAGAAGTCGTGGCGACCATTACCAAATTGAATTTGAACCAAAACAAAATCAAACGTTTGACCAACAAAATTAAAAACTTGGCCGACCGCTTGACCGAAACCCGCAACGATATGCAACGCTTTGACGATTATTTCGGCAAATACGAAGACGTCAAAAAACTGGTTACCAAATTTAAAGCGGGCAAAATGACGGAAAAAGAATTTAAAAAAGCCACCAAATTTACGTTGCCGGAATTGGAACGCGCCTTGGCGAATATTGAGGACGTCCAACGCCGCCACGCGCAAATGGTGGATACGTTGCCGATGACGGAAAAGGAATTTTTGTCCTTTAACGACCGTATCGTCTTCTTTGAAGATATGATTTTGCAGGACAAATTAAAACTCATCAAGGCGAACTTGCGCTTGGTGGTTTCCATTGCCAAAAAGCACGTCAATTCCAACTTGGAACTCTCTGACCTAATTCAAGAGGGCGGCTTGGGCTTAATGAAAGCCGTGGAAAAATTTGAATACAAACGCGGTTTTAAATTCTCCACCTATGCCACTTGGTGGATTCGCCAGAGCATCAACCGCGCCATTGCCGACCAGGCTAATACAATCCGTATTCCCGTGCATATGAAGGAATTGGTTTCCAAACTAACCAAGGTTACCAACAAATTCCGCCAAGAACACGGCCGCGAGCCCACCTTGGAAGATTATTCCAAAACGCTCCGCCTGTCCGTAGAAAAGGTGAAAAGCGTGCTCAAAATTATGCAGGATCCGATTTCCCTTTCTACGCCGATTGGCGAGGACGAGGATTCCAACTTGGAAGACTTTATTGAAGATAAGAACGGGCCAAACCCCACCAGCGCGGCTGTGGACTTCCTGCGCAAGCAAGAAGTGGCCGATGTGTTGGCGACGCTCTCGGAACGCGAAGCCAAAATTATCAGCCTGCGCTTTGGGATTGACTCCGGCTACCCGCGCACCTTGGAAGAAGTGGGTAAAATGTTCAACGTTACGCGCGAACGCGTGCGCCAGATTGAAGCCAAGGCTATCCGCAAACTGCGCCACCCCAGCCGTACCAAAATGTTAAAGGATTACCAAGAATAATCTTTTGCAACACATAGCACAGCCCCGCATAAATCAAAAACGCGGGGCTGTTTTTTACGGCTAAAACCAAGAAGAGAACTGTTATTCTACGGCAACGGGCGTGCTTTCCGCTACATATTTATTATAAAAGGTTAATAATAACTTTTCCACACGCTCCTGCTGGGCTTGTTCGGCGGCTTGCTGGGCTTTGCGCAGCAACACAGCCTCTTGTGCGGACTCGGGTTCTTTTTCCGTTCCGGATTTTTTTACAAACACCCGGCGGCCTCTTATTACCAACTTTCCCGAAGAAAAACCATATTCAAAAAATCCGTCCGCCCCTTTATAGGCTAAAATTTTTTCGCCCTTACCGTCAAAATAATTCAACCAAATGCTTCTGCTCTGGGGCGCAGAATAGGCCAAACTTACAATGTGCACCTTTTCATACGGGAAATAATCCTCCAACAGCGCCACATTGGCCGCTTCTTTGGTTGCTACACACCGCTTGCGCTCGTACATATAAGAGCAATACATTTCTTCGTCCTTTTCACTTTTCCCATAGAGCAAACGGCCCGATTTATCTTTATCCTCCGGCTTAAAAACGGTTTCTATATCAAACGCATAATCCTTAGCGTCGGGGAAATACTGCGTATTTTGCAACTGGCCCTCTTTGGTGAATGTCATCACCACCACATTGGGGGGCACTACTTCTACCGCGTATTTATCGTTGCTGGTGGGGCGGCCCTGCACATATCTGTATGTGCGATTGGGGCAAAAACTGCGCCAGCCGTCCTTTCCCCCGCGGGCTTTACCATATACGCCCACATCCAACAGGTTAATGAATCCATCCGCGTCATCACACGAAAATTTTACCCCGGCCTTGGCCACGGACATTATTCCTTTACCGCTGTCCGGCGTATGGTACACCATAGAGGAGTTAATGCGTCCGTAGGGGTACTGGTCCGCAAAACCTAATGTATGACCTAATTCGTGCGACAATAATTTATCGTCCCCTCCTTGGGCCCAGTTTGCAAGACCTTTTTTAGGAGAAAAATACATTTTGTAAGGTCTGGTCTCGTTATCCACGCACGCCAACGCCGCCGCAGACTTACAGGCCTGGGCCATTTGGTCGGCGGAAATAATAAATAAAACCATATCCGGCTGTTCACAATCCTTATGCACGGCTACTTGGGTTTGCAAGGCGGGCAGTAAATCTTTAAACTCCTCTTCTCGTCCGGATTGCTGTACGGTTTGCCGGGTAAAATCAAACCACGCCTGATAGCCTTGGCGCAACATTTCCAAGTATTCTTCCGTCGGGCGGTTTTCGTCCGGGCGAAGATTTTGCACCGACACACAAACAGGCTCGCCCGCCGCTATCTTACGGAGCAAGGCGGACGGGGAGCGCGGATTATCTATATTTTCCGCCCCCGGCAAAAAACCAAAAGGAGCACTCCACCCCAACGGGGTTACAAACAAAGCAAAAAGCAAGATAAAAAATGTTTTCATATACCTTATACTATAATCTTTTTGCTGAAATTTTCAAGAGAATTTATGGCAAACGGTATCGGCGCAGCCCTACATCTGCATATACTTTTGTACCGCCAAAAATTTGTGTACAATAACTGCCCGCCTCTTTTCCATACGCAATGCCGATACCTTTTCGCTCGCCGCAAAATAAAATGCCGTTGTCCTGCCCAGAATTGCCCGATAAGCCCATTGTAAAACCAGCCCCTTTATATTCACCCGCAATACGCCCTAAATAAATAGCCATATGTTCCCCACTCTTATACATTTGCAACGACCATTTGTCATTAGATCGCGTGTCTGTTGCATCTGAATACCATTTTGTGCTCCCCGTCCACGGTACATTGATATCCAAATCATCAAACGAGGTGGCATACGAACCATTAGCCATATAATAGGTTTCCTGTGCAGCGTATAAAGATTTTAAAATTGCCAAAGCCTGAGTGGCACGGCTTTTTTCCACGGCCTTATTATATTGCGGCATTGCCACCGCCGCCAAAATACCAATAATAAGCACGACAACAAGGAGTTCTATGAGGGTAAAACCTGCCATTGTGATTCTAGGGCTGGGTGCTGTTAAGCCGTCATCCCGTAGTGTTTGGCGGCCCGCAGGGTTACGGGATCTGTTGTTACCGTTGTAGTTGTCATCCCCGAGGAATTTAGTCGGGGATCCGTTGTTGCCGTTGCCTTGTTGAATAAAAACAGATTCCCGACTACGACACTCGGGAATGACGCCACTAGCACAAGTAGCCGCACGGCTAACATCAATAAATCTTTTCATTTTTTCTCCTTTTTAAGGCCCTTATATTTGAGCAAAACGACCTTTTATACGCGTTTTTATACAGTAGATACATCCGGGTATAGAAAGCACGATTTATCAAAATTTTAACAAAAAAAAAAAACGAAACAACCCCTTTACAGAGAACGACGAAAAAGCAACAACAAAAACAACATTTTTTGCCGTTATAAAAATAAGGGGTCATTCTGAACTTGTTTCAGAATCGACATCTTGGGTCGTTTATTAAACAAAGGAAACAATACACTCAAATACAACAACACAATCGGTAGATCCTGAACTAAATTCAGGATGACTTTTATTTTATAACAACATTATTTTGTCTTGTGCCGTCATCCCGGAGTGTTTTTATCCGGGATCTGTTGTTGCCGTTGTAGTAGTTGTTGTCATTTCCGAAAGTCGGGCGGCCCGCAGGGTTTGGGAATCTGTCGTTATTGTTGTTATCCCGGGCGTGGGCCCGGAATCCTGTCTGTTTATGGGGAAATACAGTAACGCTGCCGCCACACAACCCGGTAAGCGCACCAACCTAATTGCTATAATTTAAATATGCCCGCACAAAACCCTGACATTATTTTAACCGACGAATTTAAGGACGCTTTATCCTTACTGGAAGCCAAACCGCCCGTTATGCCGCTTATCTTTATCACGGGCCGTGCGGGCACGGGTAAAACCACGCTCCTGCGCTACTTTGCCCAACACACCGCGCAAAATGCGGTCGTTCTGGCTACTACGGGGCTGGCGGCTATCAACATACACGGGCAGACGGTGCACTCGTTTTTCCATTTAAAGCCCGGCAACCTGCTAGACAAAAGCAATCTTAAACGCTTGCCGCGCAAAACCGTGGACGCCGTAGATACCATTATCATTGACGAAGCCTCTATGCTCCGGGCCGATTTATTGGATGCCATAGACTATATTTTGCAAATCTCCACGCACACCGAGGAACCCTTCGGCGGTAAAAAAATTGTACTGTTCGGCGATTTATTCCAGTTGCCGCCCGTAGAGGAATCCAGCACGGGCGGACTCTTTGATTATTTCCGCCAAATTTACAAAAGCCCGTACTTTTTTGAAGCGCAAGTCTTGCGCCGATTGCCGACGGAAGTGTTTGAACTGCGCCGTATCTTCCGTCAAAAGGCGGACCCGGATTACGCCAATTTGCTTAACTTAATCCGCGAGGGCAATGTAACCCAACCGCAGTTGGATTCCCTGCTCAACACGCGCAAAACCTTTGAATTGCCGGAAAATTTTGAAAACAGCATTATTTTAGCCCCCACCAACCGCGATGCGGCTTGGCGCAATGTGCACTATTTATCCTTGCTCCCCGGCAAAGAATTTACCTACGAAGCCACGGCGGACGAATCCTTTGGCAAAGCCACCCCCGCGGATAAAACACTCCACCTAAAAAAGGGCGCCAAAATTATGATGCTGGTTAATGACGACAACTGGGTAAACGGGGATATTGGTACCGTATATGATTTGGGGCCCGATTTTATACAGGTGGAACTGAAAGGCTGCATTTACCAAGTGGAGCCGCACGTGTGGGAAGATGTGCGCTACGAATTTAACGCCCTCACACAAAAACTGCAACCCAAGGTAAAGGGCTTTTTTAAGCAGTACCCACTCAAACTGGCGTGGGCGATTACCATACACAAATCCCAAGGCCTGACGTTTGACAGCATTTATTTGGACATCGGGCGCGGGGCCTTTGCCCCTGGGCAAACATATGTGGCATTAAGCCGCTGCCGCACCTTGGCGGGCGTACATTTAAAAAAGGATATTTCGGTAAAGGATGTTTTGTGCGACAGCCGCGTAAAGCAGTTTTTTGACTATATGCGCGGCAACAAGGTTTTGCGATAAAATGTAAAACCCCGGCATTTATAACCGGGGTTTTTATTACATACAAACTTCTACCTGTTGACCACCACCTGGGCAATAATCGTTTAGTGCGCATCTATATTGTTCATAACCACGGCACGGATTTTCTACTTTTTCGCCACAAAGGTAATAGGCCACAGTTTGCCAAGTACACCCCTCGCTACTACCACCAGAGGAACTACCGCCCGTTTCTTCTTCACATTCTCCATCTGAACCAAGCGTGGTTTGAGACGGGCAGGAACACGTACAGGTTTCATCATCCCAATACCCCGATTGCGTATTTGACCCCTGAGGCTGTTCGCATTTTTGGGCTTCATACCAGTTGCACTGAGAGCACTCTGCTTGCGTTTTGCTACACGTATTCCACACGCTCGTGGTCCATACACCGGTAGTTGTATTACAAGTTACTGTACGCGTCTGCGTACCGCAACTGTTACAGGTTTGAGAGGTTGCGGGTTTGCTCGACTCGTCGCAATTTTTTGTACAACCCGAAAGATTACACGTACCCCAAGCACCGGCCACCCACTCGCCGGTTGTAGTGTTACAAGTTACCGTGCGCGTTTGTGTACCACAACTGTTGCAGGTTTGGCTCGTGGAAGGCTTCGCAGCAGTACAAGAGCAAGTATCCGCAATAGAGCAGGTACTCCAAGCACTCCAAGTGCCCGTGGTCGTATCGCAGGTTCTCGTTTGCGTGCCACCATTTTTGCATCCGCAGGCTTGTGTAGAAGAGCCGGAGCAGGCAATAGTCGGGGCACTGTCGGATTTTACATCTGCCGCACATTCCGCACCGCTTGTATAATCCGCCTTTGCAATAAGTTCATTACACGCCGGATAATTTTTATTGAGTTTCGCGCATTGCTCCGCACTATCACAGCACAAGCGGCCATCACGGTAAGACGGCATTTTTAACGTATAGCCGTATTTACCCTTGCTTGCCGCTTCTATACCCGTGTTCTTTAACGTATAGTTAAAGTTTTTAGTATTTAATGAGGCCAAATTGACCGTGGCCGCGTCCGTGGTATAGGCTTTATCCAAGGCACAGCGTTTTTCTTGCTCTGTTCTGACGGCCGCCATCATTTCTTCGGCTTCCGTCGTTTTGCGCGTTTCTATCACTTTACTGAATTTCGGAAGCACCACCGCAGACAATACGCCAATTACGATGACCACTACCAAAAGTTCCGTAAGCGTAAACGCTTTTTTCTTCCAGTTATTATTCATTTTTCCCTCCCCTTAAAATTGGGGGACGTACGGGTTATTAGTCGTACGTCCCGTGGCTTTCTGTCTTGTTAGAGGAGGGACAGAAAGAACGAGCAAAAACACCCTTTTTAGCAACTTTTAACTGCCGCATACGTCCCCCCTCATAAACTTGCCGCTAATGAAAATTTACCAAAAAAAAAAAACGGGTCAAGCCCTCTACGATAAACAGCGAAAAAACAACGGCAACAACAACGACAGATCCCGGATAAAAACACTCCGGGATGACGATAAGGGAAAATTATTTTCCTTTTTGGTGTCATTCCCGAAGGTTGTAGTCGGGAATCTGTTTTTGCTGGTGTTGTTACCTTACGAAACGACAGATTCCCGACTACGACACTCGGGAATGACAGCAACAGCAACAACAGATCCCGTATAAATACACTACGGGATGACAAAGGGAAAAAAGCCTCTTATTAAAAAAGAGGTCATCCTGAACTGGCGACCCACAGGGCTATCTAATAATATAGGCGGTTTTTCCGTTTATTTCAAGTGGGGAGGATTGGCGGGATTGCCCTTCGCAAAAATTTTCGCCCGCACCATTAAGCCCGATGCAGGCCAAGTCCATAAAATTATTCGTAGTCGTCAGTTGGTATTGGGCGTGGGGATTCGTGGAGGTTTGCGTGAAAACGGCTTCCCAGCAGGGAGTATTTTCGTCGTTCCCCGGGCGGCAGACGGCCTCACCCGTGAAATATTTTAAATTTGCCTTGTTAATCTGTTCCGTCAGGCGGGCGGCCTGTTCCGCGCTCATAAAGCGCCCGCTTACAAAATTCTTTTGCCGCCCCCATAAAAGCACCACTTCCGTAAGGCGCGCGTTTTCCACCGCGTTATAATAATACGGGATAGCAATCGCCGACAAAATGCCGATAATCAGCACCACCACCAGCAGTTCAACAAGTGTAAAGCCTTTCATAACGCTCCTATAACACGCGGACCTTGTAGCCCTCTTTTTCCAACATTTGGGCCGCGCGCAGTTTTTTATCGCCTTGGATTTCCAACCGCCCCTCTTTGACCGTACCGCCGCAACCCAAGGATTTCTTCATTTTTTTAAGCAAATCTTCTTTGCCCTGCGGGTGAAGCGGCAATTTTTCTACCACCGTCATACCGCTCCCCTTGGCGTTTTTTACAAAACGCACGCGCACGGGCTCAGTTTGCTTTTTAGGCGCACCCAGTTGGTTGCAAACACACGGGATATGCTTGCAATGCGGGCAAAAATTCGGGTCAGTGGAATAAAAAATTTCGCTCATTTGGCTTCCCCCAAGGTGTGTTTAATTAAATCCTTAATCTCGTTGTTTTCCGTGCGGAGCCCAAGGGACCAAGCCGCTTCCTGCAACACATCCGTGAGTAACTCCGGCAGGCGGGTTTCCAGGTCGGACAAGGTAATTTCCCTATCCAAGCGCAAATAATCTTCCAGCACGGTGGCCTGCCGCTTGCCCAACAAAGCGCGCAAGGCGCGGGTGTTATTCATTTTAAAGCGGAAATACAGCGGTCCGCCAAAGGCCAAGAGGGATAAAAATTTGCGCGCCGTCAGCAGAAACAGCGTCAAATGTTGCGCCAATACTTCTATACGCACGGTTTTAGATGTGTGCCCGTTAAACAGTTCCTCGCGGGTAGCGATTTGCTTGTTCATAATAAGCCCGTAATCGTTAAATTCCGTCATTTTATATACGCCGCGCGTGTTGGAAATCACAGCCGCGCCGTCCTGCACCGGGCGGAGCGGATAATCGGGATTGGCCATTGTGCCGTAGTCCGCGTGCGAAGAAGAGGCCGCTATCATTTCGGGCAGTTTTTTATAATCGGTCAGCGGTTCGTCCGGGTACATCGGCAACAGGGATAACGTACAAACCGTCTCGCCGTCGGCAGATACATTCATCGTTTTTAAATAATTGTCAAAATGGCTTTCGGCCTTATCGTAGAGAATATGCCGCAAGCGCTCGGATTTTTGGCGGTGGTCCAACAGCCACGGCAGTTTAGACGGGTGAACGATAATTTCCGGGCGGCTGCTCTGCCCCGTGCGGATATACGCCCGTTTGGAGGGGCCGACCAAGTGCGGGGTTAAATTGCTCTGCGGGATATTGATAAGCACAAACATCCTGTCCCCGCGCGGGCTCAAACAAATATTAATATCCACGAAGACAATCGGGTCAATATATACTTGGATGACGTCCTCAATGGAGTTGCGCATTTTTTCGTGGTACGGAATCCCGGTAAAGGGCGGTTTGGGGCGGTCGTTGCGGTCGTCCTGCACGCCCAGGATGATAAGGCCGCCCAAGGCGTTGGCAAACGAGGCTATCGTCTTGGCGAATTTTTCGCGGTTCTTGGGCATAATGTATTTGTAGTCCAACTGCTTGCCCTCGGGCAGGCCCCGGCGGCAGAATTGCACTACGTCTTGAAAGGTTACGGCGTGAAAGGGTTTATTAAAAAACATTTTATACCTCGCAGTTTGGCCTTATCGGGCGTTAATTTATTATAATAAATTAACAGAGGTTTATTTAAATGAACTCCCCAATGCACGCCTTGGCGGGCGTAATAACTGAAAAATTTATTTTGGCGGCTCCGCAAGAGGCCGCCCGCGCGCTGGCGTCCTTAGCCACGCACGAAGTATTGCTGTTAATCGGCCCGCTGAAAGCGCAGGTGGTGGTGGCTTGTTTGAACCCGATGGACCCGCCCAAGGCCGCGGCTGTTTTGCGGCGTTTGCCGTTAAAGCAGGCCTCGTATATTTTGGCGCGGTTAAATGTGGAGCAGTCGGCCAAATTGTGGAAGGAGTTTTCCACCCCGTACCGCGAACGACTTTCCTCTGCCTTGGAGCCCGCCTTTGTAAAACTGCTGGCGGAAGCCAATTCCTTTGCGCCCGACAGCGTGGGGCGGCTGATGCGTACGGATTTTGTGTCCGTCCGCACGGAAAGCAAACTCTCCGCCCTGATAGAGCGGCTTAAAAGTTTGCCGCGCAAAAAATTGCCCACGGCTTGCTACGTTACCGGGAAAGACGGCGAATTGAAGGGCGTTATCCGCACGGCGGAACTGGCTTTTTATACGCCCCAATCTGTTTGCGGTAGCGTAATGAACCCGGCGGATTTTTTGCACCCGCAAGACAAGGCTGAAAAGGCCCGTAAAGCGTTTGCGGAAGCGGAAACGGATTCCTTACCCGTGGTGAACGAAAAAGGCGTTCTACTGGGCGTTTTACTCAAAGAAGCCCTACCTGCAACAACCGAAAAGACCTCTCTTTGGTCCCGCCTTACGAAATAAAGAACAACCTTTGTTTTAATAACAACGAGAGCCCGGATAAAAACACTCCGGGATGACCTTTTTGGTGTCATTCCCGAAGGTAGCCGGCGTGGAACGCTCGGGAATCTGTTTTTGCTGTTCTTGTTCTCTTACGAAACGACAGATCCCCGACAGAAACCCTCGGGGATGACAACTAAGTGGTTGTTATCTAAAAGATCATACTGGAAAGTTTGCTGGCGCGGAGCATTTTAGTATCTGTCTTTTTCCACTTTATTAATAACAACAGATCCTGGAACGCTCCGCGCCGGCTAACTTTCTAGGATGACTACAATACACAGAAAAAACCCGGGGCATAGGAAATATGCTCCGGGTTTGTATTCAATAATATCTAACTTATTTGTTGTCTTCGTCAGAAGTGGTTTTGAAAGAGTCCTGCAACAACTGACCGAGGGTCGGGCGCGGGGCCTGTTTCAAATACTGGGCGACCACTTTGCGGTTTTGCACTTGGTCGTATTTCTTGACGGAGAGGTTCACCGTAAAGGTTTCCGGGTCCACACCCACGACGAGCGCGGTGATGGTGTCGCCTTCCTTGGCGGTAAAGTCGCGTCCCATTTCAAAGGGGCTGATAAACCCTTTGGTGTTGTTTTTGCCGATGGTGCATTCTACACCGTTTTCGGCATCCACTTTGGTAATGACGGCTTTAACGGAACTCTTGTACGGATAGCGGCGTTTCAACGCGTCGGCCGGGTTCAAGAAGAGTTGCTTCAAACCGAACTCCAATCTCGGGGTTTCTTTGTCCAATTTTAAGAGTTTGGCTTTAAGGCGTTGACCGCGGCGGAAATTGGAAATAGCGGTTTCGGGCTCCTTCCAAGCGATGTTTTCCAAGTTTACCACGCCTTCAATGCCGTGGAAGCGCAAGAACAATTTGTCCTTGTCAACCTTGGAAACGACTACGCGCAACACTTCGCCTTCTTTAATTTCGCCCAACACCTGTTCGCGGCGGACGGCTTCGTCCTCTTCCAACACTTGTTTGCGGGAAATGATGAGTTTCTGTTTTTCCTTGGCAAATTCTACGATTTGGGCTTTGATTTTGGCGCCTACGGGTAAATAGTGTTTGTAAGCGGTGTGGAGTTCAGACAAGGAAAGCGGCATAAAACCGTTCACGCCGAACACTTCCACAATATAACCGCCCTTTACGCATTGCACAATGGTGCCTTTTACGCGTTCTTTGGCTTCGTAGGCTTTTTTGCAGATGTCCCAGCCCAAGTATTCCAAGGCTTTCTTGTGGGACAAGATGGACGGGCGTTCGTCGCTACCGCGTTTTACGAGCACGGCAGAAATGGTGTCGCCCACGGCGGGAAGCGTTTTGCCTTCAAATTCGGAAACGGCAATCGCGCCTTCTTTTTTAGCGCCGGTATCCACCAAAATATAATCTTGGTTAATCTGTACTACGGGTACTTCTACAATTTCTTTTTTGTACAACTTCTCCGATAAAGACTCTTGCTGCGCAATTAACTCGGCCATCGTCATTTCTTGTTCGTTAATTGTGTCTTCGGTATTTTTGATTTCTTCGTTCATCGTCATAAGTCCTTATTACAGTCCTTCCCTGCGGGAGGACTGCGTAACCTCCGTTAGATATTAATTGAATTTATTTCTTCCATTATTTTATTTGCAAATTGTTTGTACTGCGCTTTATGGTCCAAGGCCGGGTCTTTTTCCAAGTGCATTACCGTGCCGAATTTCACACGGATTTTGCGCACCCACGGCCAACCAAAGGTTCCTTCCACTTTCACCGGGAGCACCGGCGCACCCGTCGTATAGACCAGATAGCCAATGCCGCTCTTCGGTTTTTGCGGTTTGCCCGTTTTACTGCGGGTTCCTTCCGGGAACATTACCACGCTTTCGCCCTTTTCCAAGGCGTGCACGACCGACTGCAACGAACTAAACGCATCCATAGAGCGCGCCCGGTCCACCGGGATATATCCGCTGCGGCGGAAGAACCAACCCAAGCCGGGAACCGAAAACAGTTCCTTTTTGGCCACAAAGCGGGAATCACGCACGAGCCCGGCAAAACTGCCGATAGCCGGCGGGTCCGCATTGGACAAATGGTTCCCTGCAATAATCAGGGCGCCCGTTTTGGGGATATTTTCAAGCCCTTCTACCTTAAAGTCGTAAAAGGTTTTAAAATAAATCCTTGCTATTAATTTTATCAAATTAAGAAGCATAGTGTTTGATTTTCTCCAAAACCGTATCAATTACCTGCTGCATCGTAAGGGACGAAGTGTCAATTATCACTGCATCCTCCGCCGGTTTTAAGGGGCTGACGGCGCGGTGGCTGTCCCGGTAGTCGCGCTCCTGAATCATTTTTAAAATTTGGTTATAATCGGCCTTTTGCCCCGCTTCCTTTAACTGTTTTACGCGGCGTTTGGCGCGTTCCTCGGCGGACGCATCCAAATAAAATTTTAGTTCCGCATCCGGGAACACCACCGTTCCCACGTCGCGCCCTTCCATTACCACGCCGCCGTCCTCGCCTACGTCGCGCATTTTGTCGGTCAGCACGCGGCGGGCTTCGCCGTTGGTGGAAACGCGGCTGGCAACCGCGCCCACTTCTTCCAAGTGGAGTTTATCGCCCAAATATTCCCCGTCCACAAACATTTTGAGTTTGGCGTCCGGCTGGCGCATAAACGTAAAGCGCAACTGGCGCGCGGCTTCCAACACCGCATCGTGGTCTTCGGGGTTAATTTTTTTGGCAAACACCTTGTAGGCTAATGCGCGGTACATTTCCCCCGTGCTTAAAAAGCCATAGCCCAAGTGCGCGGCAACCGCGCATCCCACCGAAGATTTACCCGTTCCGGCGGTTCCGTCAATAGCAATTAAATATCCGTTCGTGCGCATATTATTCGTTCACCGCATCCAAACTGCCGCTTACGCCGCGGATAGCCAACATAATGGCATCGGGGCTGGTGGCGGCGGACTGGGCCGTTTCCAGGTCAATGGCGCCCTCTTTGTACAAGTGCGCGAGGGCTTGGTCAAAGGTGTTCATACCGTAGAACTCGCCCTGCTGCATAGCCTTTTGCAAATCGCTGGGTTTATTTTCCAAAATCAGTTTGCGGACCTGCGGCGTAGAAACCAACACCTCTAACGCCGGGCGCATACCGGGTTTAATCGTCGGCAGTAAGCGCTGGCAGACAATCCCGCGGATAAGTTCGGAAAGTTGGAGTCTTACCTGGTCGTGCTGTTCCACCGGGAAAGCATCCACCAAGCGCGAAAGCGTCTGCGTTACGTTTACCGTGTGCATCGTGCCCAATACCAACTGGCCCGTTTCCGCCGCGCCGATAGCGGCGCGCATTACTTCGGGGTCGCGCAATTCGCCGATTAAAATAACGTCCGGGTCCTGGCGCATAGCCGCGCGCAGGGCCGCCGTGTAGGACGGCGTATCCACGCCCAGTTCCAACTGGCTGACAATACAATGATTGTCCGTGTGCATAAATTCAATAGGGTCTTCAATCGTTAAAATGTGGCCGGCGCGGGTTTTATTGATGTGGTCAATCATCGCGGCCAAGGTGGACGTTTTACCGGAGCCCGTCATACCCGTTACCAAGATGAGCCCGCGGCGCGTGTTAGACATTTTGCGCAAAATATCGCCCGGCAGGCGGAGTTCTTCAAAGGTAGGAATTTTGAGCGGAATATGGCGGATAGCCATACAAATTTTACCCATTTGGCGGAACACGTTAAAGCGGAAGCGGCCAAAGGATTTGGCGTCTAACGAAAAGTCCACCGCGCTGTACTGTTCAAAAATGCGGCGTTCGCGTTCACCCATACAAGCATAAGCCATTTTCTTCACTTCGTCATTAGGCACAAAACTGTCGTCAATGGGCTTCATCTGCCCGTTTAAACGCACATACGCATTGGAATTGCCGCGGATATGCAAGCCGCTGGCTTTGTTGTCCACTACCGTTCTTAATAAACTTTGTAATCCTACCGCCATAAAGTTCTCCTATATTACCGGTTTTTTTTGCGGCGCAAACACGCCGGGATAAGCATTGCATCCTCGGGCTCGGAGGTTTTGGGTTCAAAGGCTGTGAACACATCCTCGGCCGTGGGTTTTTTAACAGAAAAAGAAGCCGGCATACCGGCGTTTGGAAGCGGCCTGCGCGCGCTAAACACGCTGGCCTTTTCGGCGCTGAAACCCGTAGCAATTACGGTAACCTTAAACATTCCGTTTAAGGAGGAATCATACGAGTGGCCGAACATAATAATAGAATCGTTGCTGGCGTACTGGCGGATTAAATTCATTACCTCGCCCTGTTCCAAAAGCGTCAGGTTTTCCTCGGCGGAAAAGTGTACGATAAACCCTTTTGCACCGCGGATATCGGCGTTTTCCAGCAGCGGCGAAGAAATAGCCTGCTTGACGGCCAACAAATGCCGCCCCGGGCCGCTGGCCTCGCCGATGCCGATAAGGGACTTATGCGAGTGGCACATTACCTTGCGGATATCGTTAAAGTCAATGTTTACCTCGCCCGGCTTGGTAATCACTTCGGAAATGCCCTTTACGGCCTGCAACAGCACCTCATCCACCATTTTAAACGCATCGCGCGACGAGGTTTCCGGGTCAATGTTAGCAAAAAGTTTTTCGTTCGGGACAATAATCATAGAGTCCACATACTTTTGCATTTCCTTAATGCCTTCGTCGGCCTGCTTTTCGCGGACGTACCCTTCAAAATTAAACGGGCGCGTAACTACGCCCACCACCAACAAATCGTCGCCGTAAATTTCTTTGGCAAGTTTGGCCAAATACGGGGCCACGCCCGTACCCGTGCCGCCGCCCATACCGGCCGTGATAAACAGCAAATCGCATTGGCCAATGATGAGTTTTAACTTTTCCTTGGATTCTTCGGCCGCTTTTTTACCCTTTTCCGGGTCGCCGCCGACACCTAAACCCTTGGTAATCTTTTCCCCCACCTGCACCAAATAGGGGGCTTGGTTGCGGCGTAAGTCCTGCGCATCGGTATTGACGGCAATAAAATCCACGTCTTTAATTCCGGCGCTGACCATATGGTTGATGGCGTTTCCGCCGCCGCCGCCCACGCCGATGACTTTAATTTTGGCCTTTTTGCTCTCAAACGAGCCGGCCGGCATAAATAAATCTTTCATAAGAAAACGTCCTTAATTACCAAAAATATCCAGCCCTTTGATAAATTTACCCAATTTACCGAACAGCGACCCGCCGTTATCGTACGAGCCGGAGCCGTAATCGTCGTAACCCGGGTTACCCGCCGCATAAATGACAAGCGCCATAGCGGTGCTGTAAAGCGGGTCAAAAAATTGTTCGTCGCTTGTAATCAAATCGCGCTGGACGATACCGCGGCGGACTTCCTTCAAGCCCAAAATGCTCACGCAATGCTCGGTAATGCCCGGCATTACGGAACCGCCGCCCGTTACGACGCCCACCACAGGGAAATTCTTATAGCCGGACGTATCCACCACGCGGCCGACTTGTTCAATCAGTTCCTCTACGCGCGGCTGGATGATATCCAACACATAACTCTTTTTGATGTTATGCGTACTGCGCCCGTCCAAGGACGGCACCGGGATTTCCCCTTCCTCGTCCAAGAACGTCGGGAACGCCACGCCGTATTTTTCCTTAATTTCGCGGGCGTTTTGGCGGCTGGTGTGGAGCAAACGGGACAAATCGCTGGTAATCAAATCACAACCGTAGGGAATATCGCGCGAGAACTTTAAAATACCGTCAATGTAAATACCGACGGACATTGTTTCCCCGCCAAAATCAATCAGCATTGCGCCGATTTCCTTTTCCTCTTGCGTAAGCACGGCATCCGCCAGCGGCACCAAGCCGTAAATCGTATCGTCAATATTGTATCCCGGGCGTTGGATAGCCTTCGCCAAGTTGTTAATATGCGTAGAAGAGCCCGTCGTAATATGGACGTCCACCTCCAACAGGGAGCCTTCCATCCCCTCCGGGTTGGTAATGCCCTTTTGCTTATCAATCGCGTACCCTTGGGTAATTACGTTGATAATTTCGTTATCGTTTTTAATGGGCATAGCCTTGGCGTTTTCAATCGCCAGTTCCATATCGGCCTGGGTAATTTCTTTATCCATACGGGAAATGTTATACGTCCCGTGGTTGGAAAAAGATTCCAAATGCGCCCCGCGCACACCGACGTACAAACTGCCGATGCGCTGGTTGCACTCGCGTTCAATGCTGCTTAAAATATGGGTAACGGCGGCGGACGTTTCGCGGATATCCGACACCATCCCCCCCTTAATCCCGCGGCACGGAACACTCCGCCCGGCGAGCACCTTTAACGTATTGGTTTCAAAATCGTGTGCGGCGGCGATACAAGTCAACTTTCCGCTGCCGACGTCCAGCCCTGCAATAAGATTCGTTTTAGCCATAAAATCCACCTAAAAAAATTTATCTTACTTCTATTATAAAACTTAATGAAACTTCTGTCTTAAAAAAACTTTTCCGTATTCAAAAAATTCAAAATCCAGTTGGAGCGGATGCGTGTATCTGTCGCGCGAAAAAGCCATAATCTGCGCCGCGCGGACCGCCTTTTTTTTGAGGTTCTTCGCCTCGCCGAAGTCAATAAAAGACCCGTCCGGCATATACATTTTTACGGTGTTTTCCTTCAAATTCATCCGCAAAAAAGCATAATCCAGTTCTTTTTTTAACTTTAAGGTGCTTTCCACCAAATCAATAAACTCCGGGCTTAACTTTTCCGGCACGTCCCCTTCCAACTCCACAAACGGCACGGGATTTAGCACATTGGGCGCCGGGTCGGAATACACGGTGCTGTCGCCGTCAATGTATTTGACCGATTCGTCCGGCAACACAAATTTGGCCACCGGCACGCGGTGCTTGGCCGACACGGTTAGTTTGCCGCTTAAAATACCGCGGCTGACGGAGACGTTTTTTAACATCGGGTATTGGCGCACAATATTCTCGCGCAGGGCGGCAGAATCCTTTAACGAAAAGGCCTGCCCCTTGTATTTGGCGGACAGGGATGATAAATCCTTATTTAACTGGCCGGAAACGCCCGAAACGGCAATCTCCTTGGCGTGCCAGTTGGTCCACTGGGCGTGGACTAAAAGTTGATAGGTTTTAGAGACGGCAAAACAGGCCCCGCCGACGAGCCCCAACACGATAAGCCACAAAAAAAGTTTAAAAAAAAAGGATGACCCTCTCTTTTGCCGAGGGCTGCGTTTTCTGCTTCTTAAAGACGCCGCTTTCGGCCGGTAGTCATTCTTTCTCATAGTCGGTGGAACCAAAAATAAAATGGGCGGAAAGGGAGTTGAACCCTTAAGGACTTTCGTCCATACGGTCCTGAGCCGTACGCGTCTGCCAATTCCGCCACCCGCCCAATTAAGTATATTTTAGAATATTCCGAAGAAAAAATCCAGCATTTTATTTTGTATTGCGGCCGCCGGGGTTAAAAGCGGATATTGTTCTTAAAATGCTGTTCCATTTCGCGGTTTAAATCGCGCTTTTTTAAACTTTCGCGCTTGTCAAACAAGTGCTTCCCCTTGGCTACGGCCAATTTTAACTTAGCCCACCCGTTTTTGAAATACACCTCTACCGGCACCAAGGAATACCCCTTAATTTCGGCCTTGGCCGCCAATTTGCGCAATTCCTTTTTGTTGAGCAACAGTTGGCGCGGGCGCGTGGGGTCCAGTTCCACCAGCGAGTTAAACTTGTACGGCTTTACGTGCATATTATACACGCGCGCCGTACCGTTTTCTACCCGCACAAAACTCCCCTCCAAACTCAGTTCCTTTTGGCGGACGGATTTTACTTCCGCCCCCAACAGCGCGAGCCCGGCTTCGTAAGTGTCTTCAATAAAATAATCGTGGTACGCTTTGCGGTTGGAGCAAACGACCAAAACGGATTCTTTCTTCGGCATAGATATATGATAGCAAATCCGCGCGCCGCGGGGAACGGCAACCCCCAAAAGTGGTATCATATATATATGATTATAGACAACGAAAAACTGCAACGCACTTTGGAAAAAGCCAAGTCCCATACGGACTCCGAAGTAACGGAAATTTTAAACAAAGCCCGCCTGTTAAAGGGCATTTCGCTTGAAGAAGCCGCCGTACTGTTAAACATTACGGACAAAAAACTGCTAAACGATTTATTCGCCGCGGCCAAATATGTAAAGGAAGCCATTTACGGCAACCGCATTGTACTTTTTGCACCGCTGTATATTTCCAACATTTGCACCAACGAGTGCGTATATTGCGCGTTCCGCCGCTCCAACACCCATTTAAAGCGCCACGCCAGCACGCAGGACGAAATCCGCCAAGAGGTTACCGCCCTTTTACAGCAAGGCCACAAACGCATTTTAATGGTGGCCGGAGAAGCCTATCCCGGCGGCGGCCTGCAATATGTGTATGACAGCATTAAAACCATTTACGACACCCGCTGGAACGGGCAGAACATCCGCCGCGTGAACGTAAACATAGCCCCGCTGACGGAGCCCGAATTTGAAGAGTTAAAAAAGTGCAACATCGGCACTTACCAGTTGTTCCAAGAAACGTATCACAAGGAAACCTACGAAAAACTGCACCTGGCGGGCGCCAAAAAGGACTACCAGTTCCGCTTGGACGCGATGGACCGCGCCTTGCAGGCGGGCATTAATGACGTGGGCATTGGGCCGCTCTTAGGCCTGTACGACCACAAATACGAGATTTTGGCCACCTTGGAACACTCGTGGTATTTGGACAAAACCTACGGCGTGGGTCCGCATACGATTTCTATTCCGCGCATTGAACCCGCCGAGGGCTCCGATTTCAGCCAGCACCCCAACGATGTATTGAGCGACGACGAATTTAAAAAGTGCGTAGCCGTTCTGCGCTTGGCCGTACCGTACACGGGCATTATTTTAAGCACCCGCGAATCCCCGGCAATGCGCAATGCCTGCTTGGAATTGGGCGTATCGCAGATTTCGGCCGCCTCGTGCGTGAACCCCGGCGGATATTCCTACGACAAGCAAAACGGGAGCCAATTTACGCTGACGGACAGCCGTTCCTTGGCCGAAGTGATTGACGCCGTAGTGGACGCCAAGCATATGCCGTCCTTCTGCACGGGCTGCTACCGTTTGGGCCGCGTGGGCAAGGACTTTATGGATATGGCCAAACCCGGGCTTATTAAAACGCATTGTCTGCCCAATGCTATGTTTACGTTTGCCGAATACTTGGAGGATTTTGCCCCCGCCCCGTTAAAGGCCAAAGGTTACGCGCTCATTGACAGCACGACTAAGGAAGCCTTTAAAGAGGGAACACCTGTGCGCAAAATGATTGACGAGAATTTGGCCAAAATAAAGGCCGGCAAGCGGGACTTATACTTTTAGTTCTGCTTTACCAATGGTTTATTTTCCCCCGCCCTGGTTTTTTGACCGGGGCGGGGTTTTTATAAGCAAATTTCCGAATATAAATCTTTCCAATCGGGGTTAAACTTACTAATTAATCGCTTTTTCCACGCTCTTTTCCAAAATTTAAGCACTTTTTCCCGCTCTATGGCCTGAACAATATCCGTATAGCACTCATAATATACCAACTTATTTAAGTGATAACGTTCGGTAAAACCGGGCACTATTTTCGTACGGTGTTCATACACACGACGAACTAAATTATTCGTAACCCCAATATACAAAACCTGATTGGTGGCATTAGTCAAAATATACACAAAAGACATAAAAAAATTATAACAATAAACCCCGCATTTTAACACAAGGATTTATTACTGTGTTCATAAAATTAAGGGCATTCTGGAAGGGTTGCCGGCGCGGAGCGTTCCAGAATCTGTGGTTGCTGTTGGCCCTATTGTTAGTCGTTGTCGTCATCCTGGAAAGTTGTAGTCCAGGATCTGTCGTTATTAAAAAAGAGGAAAACAACGGATTCTGGACAGAAACCTTCCAGAATGACCTTAATTTTATAAACAACAAATTCCCGAGCCCTGCGCGCCGTCTCCCCTACCGGATGACAACAAAACCACACAGCAAAAGGCCCCGCCACGAGGGCGGGGCTTACAACAAAACTATCAGCAGTCAGTTAAGTTAGAATTTAATCAACATACCCAACTGGCCAACGGTGTTGTCTTTGGTATCCTGCGATTCTTTGAGTTCCGTGCCGTATTTAGCATAACCAATACCGGCAAAGAGTTGGACATAATCGTTGTGGTTGTATTTGGCCACCAAGTCGGCTTCCCAAGTGGAGGCATCTTTGGCGGTGCGATCTTGGAAGGAGAAACCGTCCAAGGAGAACACAAACTTGTTCCACGCATAGTCCACACCCACATTGAACATTCTCACACCATCAGAAGAGTAGTAAGCAAAGGGGTCACCCCAACCCGCAAATACGTGGCCGATAGCCAAACCGGGGTAGTAGTTACCAAACGGAGAAACTACACCTTTGGCATAGTAGAAAGCCGCTCTGGGAGTGATTACGTCCATATTCAGGGCCGCATCCACTTTCACCATATACGGAGAGTCATTGCCTTCTCTAAACAGTCTGTTGGCTTCGTAACCGCGGGCATATTCCGCGCTTAACGTAGCGGCTTCGGGCGCAAAGGTGGCCTTGGCGCCATAGAAACCTTCGTGTCTCTTTTCCCTGGCAGCATCATATTTGCTGTTCATAAAATCATAACCGTAAACTTGGGCGGTCAAGGTATCGGTCAGGTTCAATTTCAAGTCCAAGCCATAAACGGTCCAATTATCATCTACGACAGTAGAAGGTCCCGCAGGGGATGGAACCGTTCTATAGGTAACCAATTTACCGGCGAGCATCGTGAAGGTTTTAAAATCGTCGCTATAAACCAGTTTAGCGCCGTCCAAAGACGGGGCGTTGTTCATACCGAACACATAGTGGTTGGGGCCGAAATACATAACGGCGCTGTCTTCATCGCCATAGAATTGGCGGCCGACCGTGGCTTCCAAGCAGCAGAACAGGTTGGAAAGCACCACATTGGCTTCGGCCAAGCGGACTTCGTCCCAATAGTTCTGTACGGTGTTGCCTTCGGTACCGCTCAACCAAGCGTCGTTATATTGAAACAGCACATTGGCTCTTACGTCTTCCACTAAATCAGCGGACAAACCAGCCAATACGCGGAAATTCGTGCCGGATTTATATACATCTGTTTTATCGTGGCGGGCATCAGAGGCAATCGTCTGGATTTCACCTTTGAGGTCCACGTTTTTGAGCACTTCTGCACTTGCCGTAACAGGCCACGCCATAGTCATAGCCAAGAGCAAGCCTAGTAGTTTCTTCATTAGGTACGTCCTCCTATGTAATTTTTACTACCCTACTTTTTTATTAAACTCTTTTCTTTACGCTTTGGCAACCCCTTTTTTATTTTCCGCTTGACTTAGGGAATAAATACTTTGTATTATGATAGCCCTTTTGCCAAGGGGATAGAAAAATGCGGGTGCTAGGCTCTTTTTCTCCCTCCCGGAGTGTTTGGCAGAGAGCAGGGCTTTTAGGAGTCGTTTTCCGTTAAGTCCAACAGCAACAAACAACCCAATTTGTAGATCCTGAAATAAATTCAGGATGACCTTCTTTTTTTATAAAGCCGTCATTCCCGAGTGTCGTAGTCGGGAATCTGTTTTTTGCTGTTGTTGCTTTATTTAATAAAGACAGATCCCCGACAGAAACCTTCGGGGATGACAACAAAGACATACAACAAGTCCCCCGAACCCTGCGGGCCACCAATTTCGCGGGGATGACGACAACGACGATAACAACCAAACAACACAACAAAAACAGATCCCGTATAAGAACATTACGGGATGACGGCAAAACGGCAAAAAAACCACGACCCCTGCGCCCCGCCAAACACTACGGGGAGACAACAACGACTAACAACCCAATTTGTAGATCCTGAAACCCCATTAATAGATCCCGTATAAGAACACTACGGGGTGCCGCCTAGCGGTAATGCGGCAATTCAGGATGACCTTCTTTTTTTATAAAGCCGTCATTCCCGAGTGTCGTAGTCGGGAATCTGTTTTTTGCTGTTGTTGCTTTATTTAATAAAGACAGATCCCCGACAGAAACCTTCGGGGATGACGGCAAAGACGGACAACAAGCCCCCCTGCGGGTCACCAATTCAAAATAATCTCTCATTTAAACGTAAAAAATCCCGCACGTGTATATAAATACAAGCGCGGGATAAATACTTATAAGCCCGGGTTAGGCCCAAAGCGAAAGTTTGGTAACCTTGTCGGAGCGTCTTACCTTGGGTTCGCCCACCAGTTCCTGGATATACGCTTCGCAAACGTAAATCTTAGTGCCGGGGAACAAGTGGCCGCCGATGGCGTTGTAATCCTTGCCGCACATCACCACGTGCGCGTGCACTTGGGGGCGGTTATCCTGGATGCTGATATTACCCGTGAGGGAAATCAGTTCCATTTCCTCGTTGATTACTTTTTTATCGTATTTCTTTTTGGCTTGGTCATACACGCCAACCGTCGCGTTGGACACCGAGCCCATTACGCTTACGATACCGCATTTTACTTGGTTATCGTGGCAAAAATCGGCCAAGGTTTCCAACAAATCTTTTCCTTTGGGGAGTTTAAATAAATACGTCCGTCCGGTTAAATAAGGTTTTTCTTCTGCCATTTTAATCTCCTATAAATATGTTACATCCACGCTTGGGCTTGCGCCAAATCGCGTGCGTAGTCTTTTAACGCCGCCAACAGGGAAGCGCCGTCCAGTCCGGCTTCTTGATAGACTTTGTCAGCCGAACCGCTGGATAAAAATTCGCCTTTTTTATGCGGGTAGAGCGAGTGCGCGCGGCCCGCCACGCTGTTAAGCCAGCAATCTAGGGTCGGGAGCGTAAAGTCCGTAATGCCCATAGCCGTGCGCAGCATTTCGGGCGGCAAGATTTTGTCCTGTTCCGCTTTCGGCAACGCTTCAAACAGTTCGCGGCTGGCTACATACAGCACATTTAAGTCCGGCCCGCCCGCGTTCAAAGCAGGCAATACTTTTTCTACCACAATGCGGCCCACGCCCGCGCCCTGTACAATCACCGTACCAGCGGCCTTGCCTTTGGCGCGGCGCAAATAGTACACACCGTTTACGGCGTTAATCGCCGGGTCGGCGCCCAAGGCTTCGCGGTCCATAAACGCGTAAGAAGGGCGCACCACAAACGGTGCAAACACCGCCGGGCGCAAGGATAAAGCGCGCACAGTAAGCGGCCAAATTTCATCTACTTCCAAGGGCGTAATGGTAATGCAAGCGCCTTTTGGAAAGTTGTCCTGCACCAGTTGCAAGGACTGCGGGTCGGCGTGCGTCGGGCCGTCCTCGCCGGTGGGCACGCTGGCGTGTCCGTTAAACATAATAAAGGTATTGGGGTTCACGCCTGCTTCGCGCGCACATTGTACGCCGATAGCGTGCAAGCGGGCCGCCACGTGTTCAAAGGCTAAAAACGCCCCGTACGAAGCCGCCACGCCGATGTGTTTTCCAAAGGCGGAAATACCCGTGCAAAGAGCGGCCATACCGTCCTCGCAGATGCCACCGCCCGCCAAACGGCGAGAAAGCGGATTGGTCTGCGTGTTAAAATTGCCCGCCGGGAAGTCCTTAGCAATCGCCGCGGCACCCGTGGAGCCGTACAAATCGGCGGACGCGGTTAAAATCGTACCGTTCGTATGTTTGTTCAAATACGCCAGCACCGCACCCAAAATACCGCGGGTGGTGTAGGATTTGCCCTTTTCAAACACAAATTCCGCCGGAACTTCGCCCTCGTGGAATTTGGTGTAAAGGTCCTGGCAGTTGCCCAAGTCCGCGCGGACGGTGCGATTTTTGGCGGCCAACTTTTGGCTGGCGGCCTTTAACTGCGCCGCGCCAAAGGCGGCTACCGTCTTATCCGCTTCCAACGCGTGGCGGACGGTCAGCAAACTGTCCCAGTAGTATTTTTCCACATTTTCAGCGGTTTTGTCGCCCTCAAAATGCGGGAATTTGACATTAAAGGTGGTTTCAAACTCTTCCAAGGATTTATAAAACCCTTCGGAAGCGAACTTGTGGCCGGATCCGTGAGAGGCCTTGCCCTCAATACCATAATGCCACCCCTTTACCGTGCGATAGACAATCGCCGTGGGCTGGTGGTTTGAAATTTCTT
This sequence comes from Candidatus Avelusimicrobium sp., assembly GCF_050873505.1. Classification (GTDB taxonomy): domain Bacteria; phylum Elusimicrobiota; class Elusimicrobia; order Elusimicrobiales; family Elusimicrobiaceae; genus Avelusimicrobium. Next base: position 156,031 of record NZ_JBNMIY010000001.1, read on the forward strand.
CCGCCAGTTTGTGCGCAATATGGATTTGGTTGTAATCGTGGCCGTTCGGCACGCGGATAACGTTAAAATCGTGGATATAGAAGAACTCCATCGGGTTCCATTGTACATAATCTCCGGGGTGTTCCCCGTCGGCAGTTACGCGTTCGCTTTCAATAGAGGCTTCGTTCCAGTCAATATGGAAGACCGCGTTTTTCAGTTGCGCCGTAGCCGCCATACCGGCCACTTCGCTCACGCGCCCGGCCGTTAAGCCGCCTTCGCCTTCCACAATGTGCACCACGGGGCAATTTTCGCCGTACGCATCCGCCGCGGCCAACGCCAAACCGACAGCCGAGCCGTCGCCCACGCCACTCGCGCCCGTAGAGGTGCGCACAAACGGAACCAAGGGTTCCGGGTGGCCGCCCAAGGCTTTGGAGTGGAATTTTTTAAATAAAGGGGTTCCCTGCACTTTGGGGTGGCGGAAGCCGAGCAAATCCTCCAAGCGCAGTTGTTCTTTATCGCTTGCGGGCAAGAGTTCCGGCGCGGCAATACGCGCGCACTCGTTGCGCAAGGCCCACATAGCATACAGGCCCAAGGCTTTATGCCCCGCCGCATAGGAAATAATATCGGCTTCGTCCTTGTGCGGGTGCGTAATATCGTACGCCATATCCTTATACAACAGGTGTTCTACAAACCGCCCGCTGGAAATACTGCCCCCCGGGTGGCCGGAAGTGGGCACATAGTTATATAAAAGGGATACCAACGCGCGGTAGGCTACATCCAAGCGCGAAAGGGCTTTTTTATCCTCCTCGCTTATTTGGTAAGCGGGGTTATTTAAATAGTCGGTTACGTCCAAGAAAATGGCTCTTTTTTTGCCTAATTGAAATGTACTCATAATTTATCCTCCGGCCTATGCTTTCAGACCGTTTTGTGCCGCCCAGTATGCCAGGCGGAAGGTATCTTCCAAGTCTTGTTTACTGACAATTTCCACATTGGAGTGGATGTTGCGCGTGGGAACTGACAACCCGCAAGTGGGCACACCTGTTTTGGACAAGTGCACCGCGCCTGCATCGTTTCCGCCGCGGGGTGCCACGCGCACCTGCCTGCGGATATTGTGCGTATCACAAATCTGTTTGAGTTCGTTAAATAACCCTTCGGGCGTAATCGTCCGCGCGTCCAGGGCCGTAATCCCCACGCCGCCACCTAACGAACAAATATAATCTTGCGGCGCGCAACCGGGAATATCCGCCGCGCCCGTGGTGTCTAAACATAGGGAAACATCGGCATTTACGCCATAAGCCGCCGTAGTGGCCCCGCGCAAGCCGACTTCTTCCTGCACCGTAAAAACAGCATATACATTATAAAAGGGATTTTTTAAGGCGCGCACCACCTCGGACAATACAAACACGCCCGCGCGGTTGTCTAACGCCTTGGCGGAAATTTTACCGTCGCCAAATTCTTCGTAATTACGGTCCAAAACCGCCCAATCGCCGGGTTCCACGCGTTTTTTGACCTCTTCCGCGGGGAGCCCCAAATCAATAAAAAGTTCCTTTACGCCTAGCGCCTTGCCGCGGTCTGCCTCGGTGGTGATGTGCGCGGGCTTGGTATCAATAATTCCCAACAGCGCGCCCGATTTAGTTTGCACGCGCACCCGCTGGGCCAAGAGCGTGCGGGGGTCAATTCCCCCCACGGTTACAAAGCGCAAAAAACCGCGCTCGTCCACAAAGTGAATCATCAGGCCGACTTCGTCCATATGCGCGCAAAAAAGCAAATTCTTGTCCGAAGTGCCCTTTTTAAAAACAATCAAATTGCCCAAAGCGTCGGTACGGATTTCGTCCGCCGAATCTTTCAGCAAATTTTTAAGATATTCCCGCACGGCGGTTTCGCGGCCGGACACGCCGGGAAGTTCGGTTAAGGTTTTAAGAATAGAAAAATCCAGTTTTGCGTCCATTTTTACTCACTTTTAGGCAGTTAAGGTACCTACATTATACCCACAAAGGCGTTTTTTTGCAAGTTTTTCCGTCTGATTTACGAACGCGCGCGCACTCTTTAATGCACCCGGCACAGTAACTAATCCAATTCCCCCGCCCCACAAAACGCAAAAAATAGTAAAATATTTAGGACAGAAATATTTTTTAGGAGGATGTCCAATGACCGTTTCTTATAAAGAACTGGGTCTGGTAAACACCAGACAGATGTTCAAAGACGCTATGGCTGGCGGCTATGCCATTCCGGCTTACAACTTTAACAATATGGAACAGTTGCAAGCGATTGTTACCGCTTGTGTACAGACCGGCTCCCCGGTAATCTTGCAGGTTTCCAAAGGCGCCCGCCAATATGCCAACTCCACGCTCTTGCGCTGGATGGCCCGCGGCGCGGTGGAAATGATGAACGAAATCGGCAAACCGGTACCGCTCTGCTTGCACTTGGACCACGGCGATTCCTTTGAACTGTGCAAAGACTGCATTGACAATGGTTTCTCTTCCGTAATGATTGACGGCTCTCACTTGCCGTACGAAGAAAACGTAGCCCTTACCAAAAAAGTAGTGGAATACGCGCACCAACACGATGTAACCGTAGAAGGCGAACTCGGCGTTTTGGCCGGTATTGAAGACGAAGTTTCCGCCGAACACCACACCTACACCGACCCCGCCCAAGTGGAAGACTTTGTAAAACGCACCGGCGTGGATTCCTTGGCTATTTCTATCGGTACTTCCCACGGCGCTTACAAATTCAAAGTGAAACCCGGCGAAAAATTGCCTGAACTGCGCTTTGATATCTTGGAAGAAGTTTCCAAACGCTTGCCCGGTTTCCCGATTGTATTGCACGGTTCTTCCAGCGTTCCGCAATGGGCCGTCAAACAAATCAACGAATACGGCGGCAAATTGGAAAACACCGCCGGCGTGCCCGAAGAACAACTGCGCAAAGCCGCCAAAATGGCTGTGTGCAAAATCAACGTGGACTCCGATGGCCGCTTGGTAATGACCGCCACCATCCGCAAAATCTTCGCCACCAAACCCAGCGAATTTGACCCGCGCAAATACTTGGGCCCGGCCCGCGAAGAACTTATCAAAATGTATGCAGAAAAGAACCAGAACGTCTTCGGTTCCGCCGGCCGCATTAAATAAGTAACTTGTTTTGATTGAAAAACCCCCGGTTTAACGCCGGGGGTTTTTTATTACGTCTGATTTTGTAAGTTTACCTTTGTGGTTACCTTCTAAATATTTCCGTTACGCGGTTAAAAATACCGTTGCAATAGGCTATCGTTAAGCCGTAGTTGGAAAGCGCGACGCCCTTTTCCTTTAAAATATTCAGCCGCCGCATAATCTGCGTGCGCGTTACCATACAGCCACCGCATTGTATGGCCAATTTGTAAGTTTGGGCATCGTCCGGCAAAGCATCCAAATTGGCTACCACGGTAAACTGCAATTTTTTGCCCGTGTACTTTTGCAGCCAGTTGGGAATTTTTGTCCGGCCGATGTCGTCGCACTTGTTCACGCTGTGGGAGCAAGACTCCATAATCAGCACCTTATCGCCTTCCTGCAAAGTATCAATCGCACGCGTACCCTTTAAATACGCGTCAAAATCCCCCTTTAAGCGCGAAAACAAAATGCTGAAACTCGTCAGCGGGATAGTGGGCGGAACCACGGAACTGACGTATTTAAACGCTTGGGAATCCGTTACCACCAGTTTTGGTGTATGCGTGCGCAAATATTCGCGCAACTCGGTGTCCTTTAAGCACACGGCCACCGCACCGATATCAAGCAAGTTGCGTATCGTCTGCACCTGCGGCAGAATAAGGCGGCCCTCGGGCGCGGAAGCGTCAATCGGAATCACCAGCACTACCTCGTCCCCGCGTTCCACATAATCATCCAACAAAACATCCTGCGAATAGGAACTCTTGGGCAGGTGCTTTTTAATCATATCCAGCAGAACAGGCAAGTACGGCGCCTTGCACGAAAAATCCACTATATCTACACCCTTAACTTGCGCGCTTAACTTACGCAAATCACTTTTGTTATGCACTAAAAAGAACGGCACCTTGCGCGCGGTGCACAGTTGCATTAAATTTTTGTCGTACGAATCCAATTCGCCCGTGAACACCAAAATCGCCAAATCCACTTGGTCCAAGGCTTCGTTTGTGCGGCGCACGCGTTGCGCGCCCAAGGCGGAAGCGTCGTCAATCCCGGCGGTATCCACCAAGGTTACCGGGCCAATGCCCAAAATTTCAATAATCTTTTTAACGGGGTCCGTCGTCGTACCCGGGTGGGCGGCCACGACGGAAACTTCCTGCCCCGTCAGGGTGTTAATGAGGGAACTTTTGCCCACGTTCATTTTTCCAAAAATGCCGATATGCAGCCTGTTTACTTTTACCATAATAGGAATTATAATATTTTTCCCCTATCGCTGTCCGTGCGGCGGGCTCAATATAAGGTATAATAAAATAAAGTCCGTACCACGAGGTTATTACTATGAATAAGTTTGACGTATATCTAAAAGACCGTGCCAAGTTGGTGGAAAAAAATCTTTCCAAATATATTTCCAAAATCAAAAACTCTCCTAAAATTTTGACCGACGCAATGGATTATTCCTTGGAAGCCGGCGGCAAGCGCGTGCGCCCTATTTTGCTTATGGCCACCGCCGAAGCGTTCGGCAAAAAAGCGGCTGACGTAATGCCCGCCGCCTGCGCCGTGGAAATGTTGCACACCTATTCTTTAATCCACGACGATTTGCCGTCTATGGACAACGATTCCCTGCGCCGCGGCAAACCCACCAACCATAAAGTGTTCGGCGAGGACCTTTCCCTGTTGGCGGGCGATGCGCTTTTGACGTATGTGTTTGAAGTGTTTGCGCAAAACGGCAAGGTAAAAGCCATCGGTGCGGAAAACACCTTAAACGCGCTGATGAACTTTGCCAACTGTGCGGGTGCTTCGGGTATGGTCGGCGGACAAGTGGCCGACGTGTATGCCGAAGGGATGGGCGCCGCCGATGCGGCCAGCACGAGAGCGGACAAAATCCGCAAAATCTCTAAACCGCTTGCGGATAAATCCCTACACTATTTTATGCTTCCCTCCACGGTTAAGGAAACCACACCTGAAACCATTTTGAACTACATCCACGCCAACAAAACGGGTGCGTTAATCCGCGGCAGTGTGGAAACGGGCGCGTTGTTGGCCGGAGCCAAGGGCAGCGACTTAACCTTGATTAAAAAGTACGCCAACTGTATCGGCCTTGTGTTCCAAATCGTGGACGATATTTTGGACGTTACGGCCTCTGCCAAGCAGTTGGGCAAATCCAACAGCGACAAGGAAAACGGCAAACTGACCTTCGTCAGCCTGTACGGGTTAGAGGGCAGCCGCAAACACGCGCAGTTGTTAATCGCTAACGCGCAAAAGGCGTTAAACGCCCTTAAAAACGTCAAAAAGAGCAATCTGTGGCCGCTGTACGAAATGGCGGAATTTTTCAAAACCAGAACGTATTAAGGAGTAATATGAAAGTTCTCCCCAGTATTCAAAATCCGCGCGATTTACGCCTGATTAAAAAGGAACTCCTCCCCACGCTGTGCGAGGAATTGCGCCACGTAATTATAGAAACCGCCAGCCACAACGGCGGGCACTTGGGTTCCAGTTTGGGCGCGGTGGAAATTATCACGGCCCTGCATTATGTTTTTAATACGCCCGAGGATAAAATTGTGTTTGACACCGGCCACCAAGCCTATGCGCACAAGTTGCTCACGGGCCGCCAAAAGGAATTTTCCACTATTCGCACGCAAAATGGTCTTAGCGGGTTTCCCAAACGCACGGAAAGCGAATACGACACCTTCGGTGCGGGGCACGCCTCCACGGCTATTTCCGCCGCGCTGGGGCTGGCTATCGCGCGCGACCAACGCAAGGGAAAAAACAAAGTAATTGCGGTGGTGGGCGACGGGTGTTTGACTGGCGGGATGGCGTATGAAGCAATGCAAAACGCGGGGCTTTTGCGCACGGATATGCTGGTTATTTTAAACGATAACCAGATGTTTATCTCCAAGCGCGTGGGAGCCTTGGGCAAGGCGCTAACCAAACTGCTGACCACCAAATATATGCAACTGGCCGAAGAAAAGGCCACCAACTTTTTAAAACGCTTTGACGAACTGGGAAACAATGCGGCCAAACTCGCCAAGCGGGCGCGCTCTATCCTGTTTCCCGGTACGCTGTTTGAGGAAATGGGCTTCCGTTATTTCGGCCCCGTAAACGGGAACGACATCAACGAAATGATTGAGGTGCTGGAAAACTTAAAGGACGTAAAGGGCCCGGTAATGCTGCACGTGGTTACCAAAAAAGGCAAGGGCTACAAGCCCGCCGAGGAAAAGCCGACCAAGTTCCACGGTATCGGTATTTTTGATGTGGAAACGGGCGATTCCTTGGGCAAATCTTCCGCGCTCACGTTTACGAAGGCGTTTTCCGACGCGCTTTTGAAACTGGCGGAAAAGGACGCGTCCATTGCCGCCATTACTGCCGCAATGCCCGAAGGAACGGGGTTAGACGCGTTCCGCGACAAATTCCCCTCCCGCTATTTTGACGTAGGCATTGCCGAGGAACACGCGGCCACCTTTGCGGCCGGACTTGCGGCAGGCGGCGTAAAGCCTATTGTCGCGCTCTATTCTACCTTTGCCCAGCGTTGCTACGACCAGATTTTGCACGATATTTGCTTGCAAAAACTGCCCGTTGTGTTTGCGCTGGACCGCGCGGGCTTGGTGGGTGAGGACGGTCCCACACACCACGGCGTGTTTGATTTAAGTTTCCTGCGCGACATCCCGAATTTGATTTTGGCCGCCCCGGCGGACGAAAACGAAATGCAACATATGCTTAAAACCGCCTTTGACGCAAAAGCCCCCTTTGTGCTGCGCTATCCGCGCGGAGCGGGCTTCGGCGTGAAATTAGACGACGAACCCCAAGATTTGCCTATCGGCAAGGGCGTATGGCTAAAAAAAGGCAAGGATGTTACCATTTTGGCCATTGGCAACCGCGTGCACCCAGCCTTGGCGGCGGCCGAAGCGCTCAAAAAGCATAAAATTGATTGCGGAGTCGTCAATATGCGCTTTGTCAAACCGTTGGATACGCAACTGATTGACGAAGCCTTAAAGGTTTCCAAGCATTTGGTTACCGTAGAGGATAATATGCTGGCGGGCGGTTTTGGCTCGGCCGTGGCCGAATATCTGGCCGACAAACAGGCCAATTTCAAACTCCTGCGCCTGGGCATAGGCGACGAATTTGTGGAGCACGGCAAGGTGGCTAACTTGTTTGATAAGTTGGGCCTCAATGCCGAACAAATGACGGACCATATTTTAAAATGGATAAAGTGAGGACTTTATGACTACCAAAGAACAACAAGCCATTGAGCACGAAGATTCTTATATTAAAGCGTATGAAGATATTGCGCTTTTGAAGAAGGACATTATGCGCCCCGTGCGTATGGAATTAGAGGTAATGAAGCCGGAAATTTACCTCCGCCATTTCAACGTAACCGATACGGTGGTTTGCTTTGGCAGTGCGCGCGTGCGCGAGGAAAAGGATGCGGCCGCCAAACTCAAAGCCGCCAAGGAAGCCCTTGCCAAAGACCCGTCCGACAAGAATTTGCAAAACCGCGTGTACGAAGCCGAAGGTTTGGCTAAACTTTCCAAATATTACGACGAAGCGCGCAAATTCGCCAAAATCGTGGTACAGCACGCCGGCGACCGCTTTGCCGTGGTTACGGGCGGCGGCCCGGGCTTAATGGAAGCCGCCAACCGTGGTGCCTTTGAAAACGGCGGACGCAGTATCGGTATGAACATCACACTGCCGCACGAACAGCACCCCAATCCGTACATCACCAAAAATTTGGCGTTTTTGTTCCACTATTTTGCCATCCGCAAACTGCATTTGGTAATGCGCGCAAAAGCCTTTGTGGTGTTCCCCGGCGGGTTTGGCACGTTTGACGAACTGTTTGAAATTTTAACGCTTGTTAAAACGGGCAAAAAGCAGGAAATCCCGATAGTTTTAGTGGGCAAAGAGTTCTGGAATACGGTAGTTAATATTCCGGGCTTGGCCTCTTATGGCGTGATTTCGCCCGAAGAAGCCGAATCCTGCGCCACGGTGGAAACTGCCGAAGAAGCCTGGGACATCATCGCCAAGTTCTACAAAATTAAATAACGCTCAAAAGCGCGCAAAAAGCCCCGCCAAATAGCGGGGCTTTTTTATGGAATATACTTCATATACAAAAGCGGGTATGGGTTGCCTTGCTCGTCGCAATCCGTCCGTTTGTAGGTGATAAATCCTAACTGTTCGTAAAAGCCCACCGCCTGCGGGTTCTGCTCGTTTACCGTAAGTTCACGCAAGCCATAATGCGCCAGCGCGTATTGGACCAGCCGGCGGCCGAGGCCTTTTCCCCTCTCTTTGGGAGCAACAAATAGCATTTCAAGCCGCCCTTTTTCTACACCCATAAAGGCAACCGGGGCGCCCTCTTCCGCCACGATTAAATGCTCCACTTGCCTTAACGCCTGCGGCACATAGTTTTTTATTTTGCTTATTTCCACCGGGGAGAGGAACAAATGCGTTTCCCGCACGGAATTTTCCCACACGGCTACTAATTGCGCCACCAACTGCGGCCCGCGGTGGCTTACTTCAACTATTTTCATAATAGTTATTATACGATACTTACCGTTACAAATAAAAATCTACTGGATTACAAACCGCCGCCAAGAGCCGTCGCTGTCCTCTTCCGAGGCTCCGATTTCGCTGCATATTTCTACCGCTTTTTGGTTGCTTGGCTGAGCCGCACAATAGATTTTCCCGGGCAAATGTACGCCGCGGAAATCGCCAGACGCCACAATAATATAAAAATATTTTTCAGCCGAGCGGGAAATAGCAAAACGCCCGTTTTTTAGTTGCTCAGGACCATCCCAATGGAAATTTTTTGCCAGAGATTGCGGGAACGATAACGTGAGCGAATCCAAAGAAGACGCATACCGTGAGTTCTGCATATAATATAATTCCTGCGCGTGGCGCACCGAACGCACCAGGCCAACGGCTTCCATAGCGCGCGTTTTTTCTACCACTTTTTCATATTGCGGCACGGCCACCGCCGCCAATATGCCAATGATAAGAACGACGACTAGGAGTTCTATAAGGGTAAAACCTGCGGTTGCCGTACGAAAAGTATTAGGAGTGCGAACACTTGTTGTTAAGCCGTCATCCCGTAGGGTTTTGCGGCCCGCAGGGTTACGGGATCTGTCGTTGTTGTCATCCCCGAGGAATTGGCGGCCCGCAGGGCTCGGGGATCCGTTGTTGTCGTTGTAGTGATTGTTATTGCCGTCATCCCGTAGTGCTTTTATACGGGATCTGTCGTTGCCGTTGTAGTAGTTGTTGTCATTCCCGAGTGTTGTAGTCGGGAATCTGTCGTTTTCCTTTTTTAATAAGGTATTTGCCGTACGACCGCCCCAAACAAGGTTGTTGTCGTCATCCCGGAAGGTCTTTATCCGGGATCTGTCGTTTATAAAACTAAGTGTCATACTGGAAGGTTTCTGTCCAGTATCTGTCGTTTTCCACTTTTTTAATAAAAACAGATCCCCGAACGCTCCACGCCGGCAGACACTCGGGGATGACAAAACATTACTAAATCCTTTCATTTTTTCTCCTTGTTAAGGCCTTTATATTTAAGCAAAACGGCCTTTTATACGCGTTTTTATACAGCGGATACATCCGGGTATGGCAAGCACGATTTATCAAAATTTTAACAAAAAAAAAAAGAAACAACCCCTTTACAGAGAACAGACAAAAAAACACAACCCAACAGGTAGATCCTGAAACAAGTTCAGGATGACCGCTTTTTTATAAAAAGCCCTTTTCCCTTGTCCTCCGCGAGGAATTTATGTTGCGCTATTATATATAATAGAATTATAGTTAATAAAAACATTGAGAATATTGAGGAGAACACGATGACCGCAGAAGAATACATAAAGAAAATTGAAGATTTGCTAGAAACGGACTCGGAACAAGTCTTGGCTGTGTGTGATGAGGCTCTTGCGGCCTACCCAAACAAAGCCAAACTCTATTATCTTAAAGCCCTCACTTTATGGAACCCAAGCGAAGTGTTTGATATGCCACGGGAAGAATTTAGTGCGTTGCTTAAAAAAGCCACTGATTTGGACCCGCATTATTCTGATCCTCATTATCTGTGGGCCTATACCAATGAACTATTGGGACATCCCGAATTGGCTTTGCGCGGGTATCAAAGGGCTGTTGATGCCAATCCCGACGATATGGAAGCATTGGGCAAAGTAGGAGAAATGGAACAAAAATTAGGCGATTTGCCCGCTGCACTAAAAACATTTGATAAGTTGATTTCCCGAATACCCCCATCAGATAGAGCCTACAACAGCCGCGGACACATCCGCCTGGAACTGAAAGATTATGCTGGCGCTATGGAAGATTTTAATAAAGTTTTGGAGATATCCCCCCAGGCCGGCGGCAGTTTGTGGGGAAGAGGACAGTGCAAAAAAGAATTGGGGGATTTGGCCGGAGCCATAGAAGATTTTTCCCAGTTTATTACGCTTTATCCGCAAGAACCATTGGGTTATGTCGGCCGTGCGGCTGCGGAAGTATTTCAAAATGATTTAATAGGGGCACTTAAAGACTATCAGTTGGTCATTACCCAAATAGACCCCGAAAATAAAAAAATTTGGAAACAGATTGTCAATTTACAAAATCAACTATTGCAGCAAATTCCAGCCAATACACCTGTTATGCACTCCACCTTAAAGTCTGGGCATAAGGCGATGACGGTCCCCATCAAAGGAGAAATGGTTCTCTTTTTAATCCCGCCAACAACGCCTATCAATACACCCGATCAATTTGGGGAAACCCCGCTTTTAAAAGCGATTAAGAAGGGAAAACTGGAAGAAGTTAAAAACTTAATTGAACAAGGCGCTGATGTGAATTTTGTAGACCGGTTTACAGAATCTGTCCTAATGGCTGCCATAAAGAAAAACCACGTGGAACTCGTTAAACTTTTAATAGAATCCGGCGCGGATGTAAATTACAAAAACCATTTTGGAAAGAGTGTCTTGGAATTGGCAGAACAGAAAGGATATACGGAAATCATAGACTTGTTAAAATCTGCCGGAGCAAAAGAATAAATCAACCGGTGTAGCAAAAAAGGCCGGCGGGTTGCTGCCCGTCGGCCTTGTTTGCTGGAACTTAAATTATTTTCTTTTTGTTGCTTTTTTTACCGTTTTTTTAGCGGCCGGTTTCTTGGCGGCGGCTTTTTTTACGGTTACTTTTTTAGCAGTCTTTTTAACAGCAACCTTTTTCACGGTTTTCTTAACAGCCGCTTTTTTAACGGCGGTTTTTTTGATTGCTGCCTTTTTGACGGCTACTTTCTTCACGGTTTTTTTTGCACAGGCTTTTTTGGCGCAGCCGGCTTTTTTGCAAACCTTTTTAACAGGTTTCTTGACTGCGGCCTTTTTAACGGCTACTTTTTTGGCGGCCGGTTTTTTTGCGGCGGCCTTCTTCACGGTTTTTTTAACAGCCATTTTTCTCTCCCGAGACAATTAGTTTTAACCTCATAAAAATAATAGCACAAATTATTTTAAATTGCAAACATTTTCTCGTCGTAAAATAATTTTTTCAAAAAAATCAAGTGCTTATTTTTCTATTTTTTCCGTCGGAGATTGCTTTTTCTGGCGCAAAATGCTATATACGCCCGTGCGCCCGCAAAGCGCCGTAAAAACAAACGCATTTAGCGTATTGCGGTACGCCAGCGAAATCGCCAGCGCCGCCAAAATGGCATACCACGCGTGCGTATGCTGCGCGTAAAACCCGTGCCAAACTGCCGAACAAACCGCGTATGCAATCAGCAAAATATAGCACCAGTTGCAAGCGTAAAAAAATTGCAGGGTGCGCTTTAAAGATTCCACTTTTAGCACGCGTAAAACAAGCGGCAAAAGCACGCTTTTGCCCAGCGCAAACACCACGCCCAAGATGATACCCTCGGCGTAATGGCCGGTAAAAATCTGCCCGGCACCGGGGGCTACCAAACTAAACACAAGCGCAAAAAAAGCGGTCATTTCTCCCCCCACAGCGCAAGCAACGCCGTAGCCGTTTTGACCTTGGAAACACGCGCATAAGAGAGCCCGGAAAAGTGCGTAATGCACCGCGCCAATTCGTCCAGTTTTTCAGGCGTGCCTTGCTTTAATTCCAATTCCGCTTCCTTCATCAGCACGCGCCGACCGCACACATAAATCACAAAATTATCCAGCGAAAGTTCGGCCGCCGCTCCGGCATACAAAATATCATACGAGGTCCGTTTGTTGCGCAACGAAAAAAGCGGCTTTAACCCCGTTAAGGGCAATTTTCCCCACTCTTTTTTATCCGCCAAAAACGATAACGCCTGTGCCAAATTTTTAACGCGTGGCATAGGCAAGGTTTCCTCCCGCCGGACGGCCCGGCCGTTTTTTACTTCCGTACGGGTTTTGAAGGTGGCTTCCCATTTTTCGTCGGCATTCCGCACGCGGAAAGCGATTTTATTCTGCTCAAAAAAGTGATTGGGCGTATCCAAATAAGTATCGCAAATGTGCAAGGTTCGGGGTTTTACAAGGTGCGCCGTAGAAACCTGACGAACGGCATCCAGCACCTTAAAAAACGCACGGGGCGAATTAGCGTCCCATTTAAATTCTGTTTCTATGTTTGGCATAAAATTAGTTTAGCAAAAAAGTATAATAAAAGTTAGGAGAACGCTTATGAAAAAATTACGTCAACCCACCTCTTTGCATTGTTTTGCCTGCGGGAAAAACAACCCGCTGGGCCTGAAATTGGAGTGGTTCAACGATTACGAAAACAAACAAATTGAAACCACTTTCACGCTGTCGGACGATTATTGCTCGTACCCGGGCACGGTACACGGCGGCATTATCGCCACGATTTTGGACGAAACCTCCGGCCGCGCGATTTTGCTGGATAACGATTTTAACCGCCTAATGGTTACGCTAAAAATGGAAGTGGTATATAAGCACAACACGCCGACGAATACCCCGCTAAAAGCCGTGGGGCGCGTCCTGCGCGACGGCGGCTCCCGCGCGCAAGTGGAGGGCGAAATCATCCTGCCGGACGGTACCGTTTCGGCCAAGTGCACGAGTATTTTATTTAAAATTCCGCAGGCGGTAAAGGACAAATGGGGCCCGGAAGCCGACGAGTGGGCCCGCACTACGCCCAAGGTGGAAGAGTAAGATTTTAGGAAAATAGTTGAAGTTGCGTATTATTTTTGCTAAAATAATAACTGTCCTAGTTAAGGATAATTGATCTTTGGATCGGTAGCTTAGTTGGTAGAGCGCCTGCTTTACACGCAGGAGGTCAGGGGTTCAAGTCCCTTCCGGTCCACCATTTTAAAAGGCACTCCATATGGGGTGCTTTTTTTGTTGGGGTCTTTGGCGCGCGTTCGACGGAGCGCGACTGGAATTTTTATCTATTCGGGTCTTGGAGTAGTATTTGCAGAGACGAACAAGGCCCGGAAACGGGCCTTGTTCTCTAATGGGGAAATTGGGAGGATTCACTTCCCTGGCTCCACAGCTGTTCCTGTGCCATAAAATCGCTTTCCCCTTCCGCCAAATTCATCAACTCTTATAAACTCATATTGAGTGGATGGTTATATTCCCAGATATCCGCAACAATAGACGGCAATAAATAGCACAAGTTGATATACCGCATAATGGTATGTTTCGTCATATAGACGTCCTTGTAAAATTACAGTTTGTTCCTCCGCTTGGAAGGCGTCTTGGCTTGATAGCCTACGTCCGATAAAAATTTTTCTACCAAATGATTTGTCTCAAATGTAATCATTATTCCTCCTGAACTATTACGCCTTACTTAGGCCAAATACGTCAAGTTTATGATACCAAAAGAAAACAACAGCCCTCTGTCGGTTCCCACATTATCCAGTCACGCCAGGCTTTTAAAGAGAATAAATAAGAAACATTTTTTACTACTATTTTTCTCTTTCCACAATAACTACTGCTACCGATAGTTCGGACGCAAGCTTTTGTAATTTCTTTTTATCTTCGGAAGATAAACATTTGCCAAATGTATGTATTGCAATAAGATTTAAATGCTCCCCTTTCTTTTGTAAAGATTCTGCCAAACAAAATGTCCGCTCTACAATGATTGCCCCGTTTACCCCAGGCTCGTCATCTATAAATATGGGCAACAGCACAAGACGGTCCAGTTCTTCGCGAATAGCGCCATATTCTTGTTTTGTAAAATAACCACTAGCCAATTTCCAAGAATCTATCCCTGTACTCCCAGCCACTATTTGTTCAAAAAATTTATCTTTTGATGTAGTTCCAAGAAGAAAAACAGCCGTCGCCTGACCCATTTTCCCAGACTGGTAAACAACACTTGAAACCGTTAATAAAGATTCCCGCAAAGTTTTCTTCTTCAAAACAACCAGTTCTCCTGATTGTAAATTATCTATATTTTCTTGTTTTTTCTTAGTTTGCATAATTACTCCTTGGAACTGTTAGTATGACTTTTCCGGCGTGCAAGTTGTCCTTTTTCAGCAACTCCATTTTCTTGGAAAAAAGGTTATAATATAAGAGTTGTTGTAAATACAATTTGCTTTTGGCTTGTTTTTGGCGTTATGCGTCTGGCATAGCCCCGCCGGATTACTCCGGCGAGCTGAGAAACGAAAACGAAGCCGTCTTTTAGCACGCCCCCTTTCGGGAGCGTGCTGGCGGCATATCGTTTTGGGTCGGTTCTCAGCTACCCGGAAAGATTGCCGCTTTTTTCTTGCCTAATTTATCTTACCAATCAAAAGCGACAAACGTTTGTCGGAAATATTTTCTAACATTTTTTGTAAGGCTAAATGCACATAAGGAGGACATACTATGCAAAAAGAAAAACTCTATTTAGAAGATGTGTTTGATGTGGATTGGAATAAAGTCAAAATTAAATTTAACCAAACGAATCCTGAAGGAAAAAATCCTTTAGAAATCTGGCTGCAAAATCCAGAAGAAATCGACAACAATTGGCTATTTTGGGAAAACGACAAAAACCGCTTTCAAACAGGTGATATAGCCATTTGTTTAATCAAAATGTCCCATAGCCGCTGGCTCCTTACTACTGTTAAAGAAATCACCAAAATTTTGCCTATAAAAAATGGGGTACATTATGAGGGCCAAGAATTAAAAGAATATCACCCTTATTTCGGCCGTTTAATTATACAGTTTCACAAGTCTTTTATGTCTGTTATCCGCAAAGCAAACACTTTACGCAACCAACTGGAAGTATTGGAATTACTGCCAGAGAATTATAACGGGGATAAATTTCCAGGCTATGATAAAGTACATCTGTCTTGGTATCAACTACAACATATTTTAGATTGTAAAAAAGTTGATTGGATACAAGCATTAACTCATCAAAAAGGGGTGTATCTAATTACCGATAGCAAAACTGGCAACCTGTATGTGGGGTCCGCCTCAGGAAACCAAGAGGGATTATTGCAACGGTGGGAACAATATATAAAAAACGGACACGGTGGCAATAAAGAACTAAAACAGTTGAGTTTTGATTACATCCAGCGTCATTTTCACTATACTCTCTTAGAGAACTATAATTTCAATACAGATGAAAAGATAATTAAAGATAGAGAAGATTGGTGGAAAACAGTTTTAGCCACCCGCAAACACGGCTATAACAAAAATTAATCAAAAGCGACAGTTGTAATGCTAAATAAGAACAAGGAGACAATATGTTTTTCTTCTCAAATTCAGAAAAATCCGAAATAGAAAGGCAATACCATAGTTATGTTGGGAATTTACCCTACCAGCTGCCCCATGACTTAAAAAATAAAATCACCCGTGCCGCGGAAGAGTTAAAAACGCTGCGAATGCGCCGTTACGAAAAGCAAACCGCCAGCTTGCGTCAGCAAGAACAAGAGGAAAAACGGGAGAAAGATTCTTTCCAGCAACATAAACGCCAAATCGAGCAACGCTGGCAAAGAGAAGTAGAAGAACTAACCCGGCAATACAAAAGAAAAGCCGAGGAAATTTCTTCCCGTTATAAACGGGAAACAGACTCCCTTTCCCGGTCAGACCAATATACGGAAGAACGCTTGGTAAATCAAATTAAAGAATGCCAACGGGAGATACAAGAGTGGCAACGGAATAACAACAAATAAAAGGAGAATTAGTATGAAAGATCAAGAGCACGATAAAGCATTCATTCGTTCCGCAGGTGAGCATTATGTCCTCGCGCGGATCGCCAAAGAATTGGCCATTCCTGCCGGCCTAGCACCAGAAAATACGAAAGACATAGATATTTTGGCAATTCATCCTTCTCACGAAAGTCCTATTCGTATTCAAGTAAAAACTCGTACCGATGGTAAATCGGCAGATGAAGGATGGATGATGAAACAAAAACATGAGAATATTTGTGATAAAGATTTATTCTATGTTTTTGTCAGTTTGCCCATAAAATGGACCGATGAGTACCAACCGAAAACATACATCATGCCCGCTAAAGAAGTAGCGGAAATTTTGAAAAAAACTCATCAAGATTGGTTAAACACCCCAGGAAAACAAGGACAAGCACATAAAGATACAATCTTACGTCGTATAAAACCAGCCTATAAAGAATCGCCCGATATTCCCTCAAACTGGTTGGACCAGTATAAAGACAAGTGGGAACTTTTGCTTAAATAAGCAAAAAACAAAGAACTCCGCATAAAGTACGCATATTTTGCGTACTTTATGCGGAGATTAATTATATACAATTCTATAGCCTTCGGATAGCCTGCCCCAAAATATCTTTGATAAGAGTCTTAAAATCTTCCGGTTCCACTAGCGTGATATGTTCCAACCAACTAAGTACCGTAGGGATAATTTCGCGATAATTGGATATGCACGTTTCCACCAAAATCTCTCCGTTTTTCTGCTTTTTGAGGATTTTTTGCAGCGGGAAATACGCTTTTTTCTCAAAATACGAGGCAAACTCCCGGAACCCAAAAACTCACTTTTTTATCCCGTTTCTCGCCAAACCAGATATTTTGGCTCTCTTGTAGTATTTTTTGGATGTTTTTCGTAGGTTTAAAACTCTTATCCGTATTGATTGCATCCAAAATGCGGTCCAAGCGAAATTTTCGCACTTCCTTATAGGCATTGATGCCAAGCAAGTACCAAAAGCCGTCATAATTCATAATTTTAAGCGGTTTTAGCTCGTAGGTTAACTTCCGGCTTGTATCGGCCGCCAAGGACATTAAAACTTCCGTATGCGTACGGATGCCTTTCTCCAACACGCGCGTAATTTTGGTTTCCTCGTATTTACTGCCCGCGGGCATTTTGATATAAAACGGGGATTCTTCGGGCGCGTTTAGCACCTTCTGCCGGAGCGAAGCAAGTGAATTTTGGAACGGTTTGCCCAGCGGGGAAATCACATCTTGCATAACAAGCAAGAGCGATGCCTCCGCTTGCGTTAAATTCATTTTTTTAAGCGAAAACCCTTCTGTAAATTTATATACCCCCGGCGCGGCTTTATAGACGGGAAATCCGCCCGCATCAATATCATTGATATCACGCTGGATAGTACGCTCGGTCACATCCAATTCGCGCGCTTCGCGCGGAACGCGGATTTCCCCGCCGTCCAAGATATTAAGCAAATACAACAAACGGTTTAATTTTTTAAGATTTTTCGGTTGCATAACCTTATTTTCACAAGTTTTGTAGGATTTCAATCATAATTACTTTCTTTAACATGCACAATACTACAAGGAATAATATTAAGTTTTCAAGGCAGCCGTTAAGAAAACATAATTTAAAGTGACAAAATAATAAAAACATACGAACTAACACAATTTTTTTTGCTTATTATATCGATTTACTAAACTCAAGCTACGTCTTTTGAGTTTTGCGGCGTATTTTTTATAACATGGAGTTCCCCAGCTAGCCACAAATCGTAAAACCCAACGACGCAATACTTCTATTTCACAGGGACTACTAGCCTCAGATAAATAAGTCTGAATAAAAGAGTCTACTTCTTTTGTTTTAAGAATAGTATTCGGCATTTTATGGAACATAAACCGCACAAAATCAATTAGTTTTCCTTGTCGTGCTAAATGAACTCGATTTTCGTAGAGCTGTTTCCATAATTTCTCTTTTTGTTGAGGCGTTGCCGATTCACAATAATGTAATAATTCCGGATTATCAAAATCGGCTTGTAAAAACAATTTGATATATTTTTCTTCTAAAAATTTTTTATGTTCATTGTATAATCTCGTCCAAAAATCTTGTATTTCTTTATTAACCCTACATAACAAATGCCCGCTACTCTGTGATAATAAATTCGCAGAAGAAGAAGCGAGTACTACCTGTCGAATATGAAGACGCAATGAGAAAACAATTTTTGAATATTCTTGCCCAGGAATAAATCCCACTTCCCGCAAGAAACTAAGACAGGAATAGATATCAAGCAGTAAATCAATATCATTAAGTTTTGGATATTCTTGTACAACAGATTTTAAAGCTTTACTTACTTCATCATATGAATAATTATCAAAATGATTTAAACGGTTTAGAGCTCCGCCAATGGGATCCCGTTGAGTATAATAAACTAAACGTTCAGAAATTTCCTGTTGTAACTGGTGGACATTTAAAATACCATTTTCGCAAAACTGATGAACAAATCGATATTTAGGTGGAAAAATAGAGAATCTCTCAAATGGATACATAAATTCCGCTTTTGACGAAGGCGGTGTTACTTGTAAAAAAATATATTCATACCACAATATTATCCACAATTCATTTAATACATCTTGTCTTATTTCATTAGAAGGAAAATTTATTTTATCAAAATAAGGCCAAATGGCAAAAAAAGCGTCAAAAAACTGATTATAATATCTCAAATTTTGTGTGGTATTTTCAATAAAAATTTTTTTTAATACTGACGCCGTTAATAAGGTTTTATAAAGAGGAGTTTCTAAAGCAGGGTAACGCTTTTTTAAATAATCAGCAAAAATATCATTAATATTTTGAGTAAAAGGTAATTCTCGATAAAATACCTTATTAGATACTTGGCTATACTGTTCAGAAGATGTATCAGTTTCTTCAAAAAGGTGTGCCTTATCTGTTACCACTATCACATTGCTAGAACGTCCCTCTAATAACAAACTATGAATATAAAAAAGAACATCTTTATAATCAATATTCGTTGACAGACGTTCCAAATCATCAAAAATAAAAATGTACTTTGTTAAATCAACCCCAGAAATGACACTCTTATCTAAACACTGCACTAAACCAGATGTATTTAAATATGGAATATCTATATTTTCAAACATCTTTAGAATAGGGAATCTAGAAAGATATTTCGAAAGTTTTTCATTTTTAGGTAATTTGCACATCGCAATTTGTAAAAAAATTTCTTGAGAAATATCCTCTAACGCAGAAATACCTTTTAATGAAATAAAAATTGTTTTTTTCCCATTCCATTCTTCTTTAAATAAATGTCTAAGAAAAAAGTCTTTCCGCATCCCCATGGCCCATATATTAATAAAGCCAGGTCTTTGCAAGGTATTTTTAAAAATTCTTCAATAGCTGGGACAATAGGATGTATTATTCTTTCCATACTACTTCCATTTCAATCAATTTTAGTATTATTATATTATTTTTAATGTCTCAAAAGTAAACAAAGCAATAAATTTACCGGCTTTTTCCTGTTATCTCTTTTAGGGGATTTGGCGGTATCTTCTCCGGTTTTCTCCGACAAGACATATCATAGAGATATATCTCCAAAATCCCAAAAATAGGCCTAAAAGCAGCAAAATTCCCTGTTTTTACCCTGATAAACATGGCACGCAAGGACCTGGTTTTAAAGAAGAATCATCACGCACGGTTGCCCAACCATTTATAACCCCACCCAAAAGGTGGGGTTTTTTATGGGATAAAAACATACAAACGGCTTTGTCCACACTCGGCCTTAAAAATCCCCGGGGTACTAAAACACCCGGGGATTTTGCATTTTATTATTAATCCGCTTATCTATTAAAAGGCATATTCTACGCCAGCTTGGAGGGCGCCTTTGGTGCGGCTGCCCGCGCGCAGGTTAATTTGCGCGTAGCCGTTCCAATGTTCCCGCCACGATTTGCTTACGCCCAAGCCAAAGTTGGCGTAATCTTGGCGCAATTTGGTGTCCGGCAGGTCAATATTCCCGGCCGTGCCGCCCACCCCGTTATTTAGGTTAAACATATATTGCGCCGTAGCGTATGCGTTCCAGGTATTGCCCAAGTAAGTAAAGTTTACACCCGGCGCCACGTTAAACCCGTTTAACGCCTCGGCGGACATTGCCATTTCGCCATAATCCGTATCCCAATTTTGCTTGCCAAAAGTATTATAAGCCACAAACAAATTAGGCTGGATTATAAACGACGGAGCCGCCTGATAATTATAGGCCGCCTTGGCCGCCGCGCCCGCAAACCAATTATCCGTGCGGTCCGTTACGCCGGAGACTTTCATTTTGTTGTTATATCCCCCGCCGTAAACGGTAGCGGAAAGCGTATAAGCACCCTTTTGCAGGGTGCCCATTACACCGCCGTAAGCGCCGTCTTGGCTGTTTTTAACGCCATAGAAGGTTTGTTCGGCATTTTGATAGCCCAGGTAAACCGTCGGAATCAAGTTCCAGCCGCTCCCGTATTCGCGCGTGGCAAAATCCACCCCTGCCAAAGTGCCGTAACTGTTATCTTTTACGTTTAATCCCTGCGTCAGGCGCAACTTATCCAGCGAAGCATACGTCTTCATCCACGCCCCTTCCAAGCAGGAGCACTCGCAGGTTTCTTCTTCCGGGATATCCTTTTTAAGGTTATGGCCCAAAATGAAATGGTTGGTAACCATATCCGCTACAAATACTTGGTGATTATACGATGCCAAGGTGGCCACTTGGCCTCTAAATGCCTGCGGGTTGAAATCCGCCAGACTGGCCATATACGCCCCGTCCCCCAGCGAGGACAACTGATAATTTCCCACCGGGGTAGCAATTTTTTTGTTGCTGGCGGTGAAGTTGGTTGAGCCTGTATCCTGCGCGTCAAACACTTGGAATTTAATGTTGTTTTCCGTCGGCGCGCCGCCCACAAAGTTAAAATCCGCCACGTTAAACGTGCCATTGGACACGCTTGTTACCTGGTTCATTACAAAGGTATCGCCCGTTTTCGTGCGCGGGGAAAGGTCAATCGCAAAGTGGTTCACACCGTCCAAGGACACATCACCTAATTGGTTCGTATCCAAGGAGCCGTTTACCGTGCTTACCAGCGAATCGCCCGCCAAGTTAAACCCGTCCGCCAGCACGGTTACACCACTGCCGATGCGCAGGGCCGAACCGTCAGACAAGGAAACCTTTCCGCCCGAAATGTAACTGCCGTCCGTAATGGAAATATCGGATTTCCCGCCGAAGGAGGCCTCGCCGTTTTCCTGCTGTAAAACACCGCCGCCCAGCGTATTGTTTACGCCGTCCGTAGAAAATTTGCCGTTATCCGTCAACGAAACCGTCCCGTTCCATTTGTCTTGGTCATCCAAGTTAAATTCCGCCCCGTTTCGCACGGTAACTTTGGCCCCTTGTTGCAGGTCCACCAGCACTTCTTGTGCCACTTGGCTCGGGTTTTGGATATCCAGCACAGAGCCGGAAAGCAAATTCAAATTACCCGTCTCGGCCTGTAACGTACCGCTGTGGGTGGCGGAATAATTTAACGTACCGCCCTTGTTGTTGGCCCCCAGTTGGAGGGTGCCGTCCCAAGTGTCATCATCGCCGATAGCGGCTTCCCCGCCCTCAATGCTGACGGTGGCGCCCGCTTGGATGTCGGCAGTTACGGCGTCTGCTATCACGCTGTTTTCCGCCACGGTAAGCGTGCCGCCGGCCACAGTCAAATTACCGCTGGCCGCTTTTAGCGTACCCGTGGAAGTAAGGTCCTTTACGGTTAAATCGCCGCCGTTTAATAAGACTTCACCCTGCCAATTTGTACCGCTGCCCAGGGATACTTTTCCGTCCGTATCCACTTGCAGGCGGGCCTCATTGGCCACGGTGGTATTTACCGTGTCTTTGATTTCGCTCCCGGCCGCTACAATCAAGTTACCGCCGTTTACGTTCAAATCACCGGACTCCGCCGCCAACACAGCCCCGGTGTAATTGGTAATGTTATTTAAATTGAGTTCACCGCCGTTTAAGGCCAGTTTACCGCCCCATACATCCGCGCTTGTAAGCGAGGCTTTGGAACCCGTCTGCAAGGTAAGTTCCGCATTTTGCAAGAGTTGCAACTTGGCCGCTTCGGCCAGCACACTCCCTGTCCCCAAGGTCAGTTTGGCCCCGTCATCCACCGTCAGCGTACCGCCGTTCACCAGCAAGGTACCGCTTTGTGCGTTGGCGGTTTGCCAGAGCAAATGGCCGCCGTCAATGGTGGATGTACCGCCAAAGAATTGGGCCCCGTCGCCGGACACGGTGGTAACGGCACCGTCGCCTTGGGTAAAGTTACCCGTAAATTGGGAATTATCGCCCGTTAAGGTAAGCGCGCCCTTATTGGCGAGCGTGCCTTCGCCGGAAATAGCGCTGTTTACGGTATTCGTACCCGTGAACGTCAGGCTCCCCGCCGACGTTTGGTAAATATCGTTCTTGGCGGAACCGTTCGCCGCGGCAAAAGCGACATTATCCAAAAGCAGGTTGCCCGCGTTGTAAATGGCGCCGCCCAAACCGTCTGCTCCGTTGTTTTCAAACTGCGTGTTAGACACTACCATATTATAAGAGCCGTCCGTTGTGTGGGCCCCGTTATACAGCGCGCCGCCGTTGCCCGTGGCGGTGTTATCCTGTATAATAGCGTTTTTAATAGTAACCAAAGCGGTTTGGCTGTCATTAGACACCACGGAGCCGTTTCCGTCCTTGGCGGCGTCCTGAATAACCACGTTGTCTATGGTCAGTTGCGTGCTCTTATCCGCGCCAATTTGGAAGAAACTTCCGTTTTCGCCCGTCAAATTGCCGTCCGCATCCACCAGTGCGCCGGAGAGGACGTTTTTATTTTCGTTTTGGCTGGACACCGTAAACACGCCGTCTTTGGTTACGCCCAAAGACTGGTCAATATGGTATTCGCGCGTATCGCCGTCTGAAAATTGGAAGAAGCGCGTACCCTCGGTATCGTTCATTTGGTAGAGGGTATGGCTGCCCGCGTAATCCTTTACCGCCAGTTGGATAGACTGGTTATCCGCGGTTTGGGTTAAGTCGTAAATCCACGAGGTGCTGGCTACCGTAATGCTGTCCGTCAGCGGGGCAAAGGTGGCGCCCGAAAGCACATTGCGCGTGGTATTATAGGCGCCGCCCTTGTAGCCGTTTTCTTCGCCCGAAATGTGGATATTGCCCAAGTTAAACAAGGGGTTTCCGCCGGCTACGGCCAAGTAATCGGTTTCCAAGGCGCGTTCGCCGGGCTCTTCCGTACCGGCGGGGACAATGTTTACGTTAAAACTTAACTTTGTGTTTTCCGCATTTACCTTGGTAAAATTATATACTCCCGTGGTGCCTGCGGAATTGGTCAAATCCAGTTCCGCATTTTTAAAGTCGTAAGTGGTACCGCCCGAATAATCGCCGTCCGCCAACGACACCTTGGTTCCGTCAAAGGAAACCGTATTGGCTTGCCCGTTATCCAGTTTACCCAGCCGGAGATTTCCCCCCGTAAAATTCGCCTGCGCACCGCTGCCCGTAAAGGCCAGCGCGCTACCAGTTAGCGCGGCTTGCGTGCCGTCCGTAACCGTTTGGTTGAGCGAAGTTTGGCTGCCCAGTTTCACATCCGTATAATCCACCGTACCGCCGGAAACAGTCAAACTGCCCGCTTGAATATCCTTCACACCGCCAAACAAGTGGCCAGACGTATCCACCGTGGTTTGCCCGGCCGTTTGGATAAACGAACCCGTAAAGTTGCTTTGGTCCCCGGTAACGGACAGCGTACCCGCATTGGTAAACGCGCCGGAGCCAGACATCGCACCCGAAAGCGTCAAATTCCCCGTGTTGGAAACTTGTGCCTTATTTACCAAATTGCCGCCGTAATTTACCGTATCCGAAAATTGCAAGGAAGAAATCGCCGCGCCGTCCACGGTTACGTCCGCATTTGCGTTAGAACCCGCCAAGGCAAGCGTTAAGTTGTCATTGGTCCCGTTTGCAATTTTGGCAAGCAAATTATCCGCACTATCTAACCCCGCCAGCGTGGCTTGGGCGTTAGAGGACGACCAGTTTAAACCGTCCGCCAGCACAGAGGAAGCGTCAAACGTAAGGTTTGCATCCTTTGCCGTCAGCGTACCCGTACCGTTAATTTTTTTAACGGTCATATCCTTGGCTAAAATCAAATTGCCGTTTGCGGTAACGGAAGCGGCATTATCAATAGAACTAGCGCCCGACACCGTTAATTGGCCGTTAGCGTCCACGGTTAAATGCCCGCCGTTTACGGTTAGCGCGGCGCCGTCCGCCAGGTCATTGGCGGTGTTCCAGTTAAGGCTGCCGCCTTTAATATTGCTGTTCCCGGCAAAAAATTGCGCATTATCCAGCACATTGGTTACGCCGTTATTTTGCGTGAAACTGCCCAAATAGGCCGAGTTATCTCCGCCCAAGTTTAAGGTATTGCTTTCTTCGGCGGAGGTGTTGTTGACGATAGACGCATCCTGCGTACCCGCAATGCCGCCCGACACCGTAACTTCGCCGTTGCCGTTCATTAAAATAGTTCCGGCGTTGTAGATATCATTGGCCGAACCGCCGGCGGTATTGCCGCTAAACGAAATATTGCGCGTAGCCACGGCGTTCATTTCCACCGTTGCCCCGGCAGCGTTATAAATCGCCCCACCCAAATTTTCAGCCGAGTTATTTACAAACTCCGTATTGCCGTTAATTTTTAAGGTCCCGCTGTTATTCTGCACCACACCGCCGTTTCCGCTGTTATTATCAGCCGTTGTGGCGTGGTTTTCTTGGAATTTAGTGGCGGTAGCGTTTACTTCGCCCCCGTTATTAATAACCGCGCTGTTAAAGCCCTCATAAGTGGAAAGTTTATTAATCAGCAGGGTTTGCGCGTTACCCTCTTCGTCCAGCCCCAGTTCAATCCCTTTTATATTGTTATTGGCGATTAAGCCCTTATCGCTTACGCCGTTAATTTGAAAACTGAGCCCGGCCAAGCGGTTGTTGTTATCAATCCAGTTATTTACAATTTCGTCCTCGTCCCCGATGTTAAACGTGCGGGAAACGCCGTGGTCGGTATGGATAACCTCGTAAGCAAAGCCGCCCGATTTGCCTTCCTCGGCAATGGATAAGCGGTTATTGCCGAGCAAAGAGACGGAATAGGTAATACCGTTTTGCGTAATGGATTTGTTTACATCCGCCAAGGAAGCAATTAACTCATCCGTATTAATAAATTGCACCGTAGCGGACGTTTGCCCGTCGGCCAAACCTTGTACAATGTTTAAGGGGCCGATATCCAGCGCGCCGTTTGCCGTTACACTTCCACCGTCCGCCAGCGAAAGGGCATCGGACTTTTGGTCCGCCAAATTTACGTCCATTAAAAACTGCGGCGTATCCGCGCCAACGGTTAAATTATTAACGGCCACCGTATCTATAAACCCGTTTTGCAGGTTGAAGGCGCCGCCGTTTAAGGTTAAGTTTACATTGTCAAAATAATCGGTTCTGCCCGCCGTGGCGTTTGCACCCAGTTGGAGGGTGCCGTTATTTAAGGTTACATTTTGGTTGGCAACCGTGTTGTTAAACACCACCCGGCCCAATTTATCCGCCGCGCCGATATTGATTTGCCCCAAATTGGCCGACGAGCCAGCAATTCCGCCGTTAAAAATAATGGAACTCTTGTCCGCCGCGGCTAAATTCAAAGTACCTTCGTTGTAAATATCATTGTCCGCGCCCGCGGCTTGGTTGCCCGAAAAGGTAACCTCCTGGTTGTTATCAGCCAAAATATTTACGGTAGCGTTTTGGGCGTTATAAATCGCGCCGCCCTTACCCGTAGCGGTATTGCCTGTAAAATTGCTGTTGGTGATGTTCACGGTTCCGGCTTCGTTATACACCGCGCCGCCGTGGCCCAACTTGTTTACAGTCTCTGTCGTTCCGTCCGCGGTGCGCGTAAAGGTTACATCTGACGCGTGGTTGTCAGAAAAGATAGAATCCGTCAGGTCCACCGTGCCGCCGTGGTTAATAAAAGCCGAGTTAAAATAACTCCACCCGCCGGTATTGTCATCCTTTTTTACGTTATTTACGGCCAAGGTTTGGTTATTCCCTAATTCAATACCCACCACGTTGGCGGACGGCGAAGCAATCACGTTTTTGCCGTTGCCGTTAATCTGCAAGGAGTTACCTTTTAACACATTGGAAGCCACGCGGGAAGAAACGGTGCCGTCGTCATTTAACACGCTGTACGACTTGCCCCACGCATTGTCGCCCGTGTCGTAGCCCGTGATTTCCTCGTCCTCGGTGGCGTTATATACATAGGTGCGCCCGTCCTCTCCGCCCAAGGAAACCGCAATCGGCAAGCCGCCCGCGTTAATAACCTTGGTTACCTTTACGGAGTCCATTTGCGTAGAATCATCCGTATTGGAAATATCGCCCGAAAGCACATACCCGGCGCTGCTGGTGATAATGGTTTTTAAATTGCCGTCTAACAAGGTATTTGCGGTATTGGACTTGGCAAATTGCAACAAGGTGGAGGAGCCGACTGCGGCATTTTTGGCCGAAGCGTCCTCGGTTACCGTCAAATTATCCAGCGTCAGCGTGCCGCTGCCCGTAATGCCGCTTGCGATATAGTCAATCATACCGCCCAAATCGGCGCCATTGCCCAGTAAATTCAAATCCAAGCGCAGTTTGGCGTTACCCAGCACGGCTACGGAGTCGGGGTTTAACAAGTTACCCGCTTCCAAGTTGCCGTTCATCAAATCCAGAGCACCGCCCTTTAAGGTAATTTTGCCGCCGTCCGAAAAATATTGCGAGGGCGTAACCCCGCTTTGGGCCGCATAAACATTGTTCTGCCCAAAGGCCAGCACGCCGTTATGCAATACCAAGTTGGCCCCTTTAATGGTATTGTTAAAAATAATCGTACCGTTGGTGGGGGCGGCTTCTTCCTCGGCGTTGGCGGAGGTGGGCTCCAACTTGCCATAAGTAATGCCCGCTTGGTTTAACTGGATATTGGGGTTATTGACGTTGGGTCTTTCGTTGGAAACGGTTTTTTCCCGCATATCGTCTTTTGCGGCGCCCAAGGCATCAATCGTATCGTTAAAAATAATCCGGCCCGAATTACCTGCATTTAAATATACGTTGCTGTCGTTTCCGTCGTCCCCCGTAATCGGGTTGCCGTCCAAACCGCCGTTATCGGTAATGGCTACCCCCAAATACAGGCCTTCACTCGTTTCGGGCGTGTAGGCGTCCCCGTTTCCGACCCAGTTGCCCGAAAAAACTGTATCCCCGCCGTCTGCAATAACTTTTAAAAATTTATCCGCAAGCGCGTTTTTGGGGTTATAAGACAGCGCACCGCCTGCAAATCTGGCGTGGTTATTTACAAAGGTGGAATTGACGACGGTCAAGGCCGTACCCGAGGGAAGCGCGCCGCCGGAGTCGTTAGAGTAGTTGGAATCAAACAGAGTATTAGAAATATAGCCGTTGACGGTGTCGGACTTGGAATCCAAGCCGATTGCCCCGCCCCAGCCCAAGTCGTTTCCGTTAAACCCGGTTACTTTATTGCCGATAAATTTGGAATCCTCAATATTAAAATCCACATACTCATCCACATAAATCGCCCCGCCGTGCGAGGAGGAATAGTTGTTTTTAAAGTCCGCATTTTTGACATTTAAGAACGCCTGTTTATCCTCATCGCCGCGCACGTAAATTGCCCCACCGCGCGACTCTCCTGCCGTATTGGTGGTATAGTTGCCGTCAAACAAGACGGACGCATCACCCGCGCTATCGCGCGTACCGTTAATCGTCAGGTTGCCCTTGCGGTTGGCTACGGCCCCGCCGCTGGTATTAACGTGGTTACCCGTAAAGGTATAGGCCCCCTCTAAACTCATTACTCCCGTATTGTACAAGGCTCCGCCCAAACTATACGAACTGGAAAGAGAGTTATCCGTAAAATCGTAATTTCCAAACAGGGACAAGGTTCCCTCGTTAAAAATAGCCCCGCCGTAAAAAGCGGCCCCGTTACCCGAAAAGGTCATACGGTCCGTATCCGAAGCCGACATAAACATATTCCCGCGGTTGGAAATTGCACCGCCCTGTCCGGCGGCTTGGTTATCCGTAAAGGTATAGGTTCCGCGCAAAAGAGCAGTACCGCCTAGGGCGTTTGCAATAGCCCCCCCGTATGAATTGGAAGCGTTTTGGGTAAATAAATAATTGCCGGACATATTGAGGGAATCTTCGTTATAAATGGCCCCGCCGTGCCCGGGCGTGGTGTTGCCCGTAAAGGTCATTTGTTCGGTATCATCCGTAGAAACGGTCAAGACCGCGCCGTTAAAAAGTGCCCCGGATTTATTACCAATGAAAGAGGAATTGCCCGTCAGTGTGGTTTCCCCGCTGTTATAAGTGGCCACCGCCCCTTTTACCGCGCCGTTTGTGGTATTATTTTTAAAGGTAACATCCTTTAAGGTCATTACCCCCTCGTTATACACGGCGCCGCCCCACTTGTTGCCGCTATCGTAATCTTGCATCGTCGTACCGTCCAAATGCAAAACGCCGTCCGCCTGCACGTCCAGCCCCAAATGCTTGGTATCGCCCGATTGCAAGGTGCCGCCCTTTAAGGTAATTTCTTTACCTTCTATATATAACTGGCCGGAAGCATCGTCGGTTATCGTTCCGTCCAAGGTGATTTCCGTAGGTTCGGTGGCATTAGCAACCGCCTCTTTGAGGGAGGTGTAATCCGTAACCGTAAGCGGAACAGCCGCCAGGGCGACATTATCCGCCAGTAACACACCGCCCAAAATAAGAGCAAACAACTGCGTGGAAAAAGACTTTTTCATAATAATCAAATAAACCTTTTAACTAATGAATTTTTAATAAGAATAGCAAGTAAGCATAATATAGATATTTTACCAATTATCGCAGTATCCCTGCCAACTGCAATAAAAAACGCCTCTTGGGTGTTTTATAGGTAGCGGGCAAACCTAGTAGTCCGCTAATCTTCCTGTGTAAGAGCGCCCGTTCCCCAACTGCGGGCGCTTTTTATAATATAGGGCCCACTGCGCGGATAGGTCCTTTGACCCTGTTTTTTATTCCCCCGATTTCTATATAATGTATATATGAAAAAATTAACGACTCTTTTTATTTTTGTTTTCGCCGTTTGTACGGCCAGCCCGGCTTTTGCCCAAAGCGACCTGATTAAAAAAGCCGCCAAGGCCAATGTTAAGGCGGGCGAAATTGCCGCCAGTTCCTCCGCCAAAGCAGGTGAAGCGGCTGTCCGTGGTGCCGCCTCGGCCACGTCCAAAGTGCTCTCCCAACAAGCAAAACTGGCCCAAATTACCGAGCAAATCAAGATTTCTGTGCCTACGCCCAAGCCGCCAGTTCCGGCAAAAACTTCCCGCATCGCCAGTGTTAAAAGCGCATTAAACCTCTTGTTTGGCAGAGCCCCCACCGTACAGTTGCCGCCGCAGGTATTGCGCGAGGACTTACGCCTCCCGGTGCAGGATTTTTCCGCCTTTAAAACGGACATAGCCACTATGCCCGCCGAAACACCGTGGAAAGCCACCCCGCAGGATATGTACCGCGCGCTCAGTTTGCCCGCAGACGGTGCGGCCTTGCGCAACATTATGGAAAACGGCCTTTTGTTAAAGGATGTTGGCAAGTTTAGCAACAACCGCACAATGGCTTATGTCAGCGGGGACCCGCGTATGGTAAGAACCGTTTCTTCTATGAGATTTAACTCCCTCGCCTCCGACCCGAACAACGCTGTTCATTACGCCAAAATGCACCACAGCAAGGACATTATCGTCGTAGTCCGCGTGCAAGGTTTGCCGGAACACGAAAAAGTGGCACACGTAGGCAGAGATATTCCGGCCGAGAACATTAAAGAAGTTATCGCCGCTTTAAATATCGGTGGCAACACCGTCTGGTGCCGCGTGGAAGCCACGCCAAACGGCTTCACCTTTACCCCGTATCTGTTTGACACCACCGGGTTATAGGTCCAAAGGCCTATGGTTTTTTACCAAGGAACGCTTATACTATAAGTAAACCCGGATAAGGAGCCCTTTATGAAACGCAACCTATTTCTTTTACCTATCCTTGCCTCTTTGCTTTTTGCGCTACCGTTGCAGGCGCAAGAAGTTGTACAGGTGGGCAAAGGTGCCGTTAAGGTAACGGATACCGCCACAAAGGCCGCCGAAGCAGGGGCGAAAGCCTCCGCCAGAGCCGCCGCCGCGGGAACCGCCGTATCTTTTTCCGCGCGACTGGCCCAACAGTTCCCGGGCGTGGTGGTAAAGGCCTACGAATTAAAGGGTTTATCCCGTCCGCAAGCGTTGCGCAAAGCCGTGGAATTGGGTGCCAATAAAGCCCAGCCCGCTTGGCCCAAATTGCAGGCAGACGGCGCTATCCACACGCAAACCTTTAAAGATTTAACGCTGGACGGCTACAAGGGCGTTGTTCCCGCGCTTCCGCACCCGAACCGCAAAATGTATTTGCACCGCGGTATGGGGCTGACAGAAGAAGGCTTGGTAAAGGTATTACAAAAGGGCGTGCTCTTGGAAGATGCAGGCGGGGCTTCCGACTGGTTAAACACCTCTTTGGCGATGGGCAGTATTGGCACGCCGGGGATGTCTCAATCCCTGCTTGATAAAATGAGTGAGGCCAAGGCCATTAACTTTACGATTAACGCGCAAGAAGCCGCGCACTACGCCCAGAACAACAGTTTCAAAGACGGCAAGGTGCCCGTCGTGGTAACCACGCACGGTATGCGCGACAAAGACCCGCTGTCCGGCTATTACACCTTTAAAGAGGACATCAAGCCCGAGCAATTTACGGCGGTGGCCGTCCTATTAAAAGGGCCGACAGGGCTCCCAATTTGGTACCGGGCCAACTTGGCAAAAGACGGTAAAACGCTCGTCCTAACCCCCTATCAAGTAGCCGAAAAGTAATTTTACCCGGGGTTCTATAAAAAGCCCCGGGATTTTTTATGCTTTATAGTTTTCCCCCACTTATTGATTTCAAAACCCGCGTACTGGTTATCGGCAGTATGCCTGGGGTGGCTTCATTAAAAGCGCAGGAATATTACGCCTTTAAATACAACCAATTTTGGAAGATTATTTTTGACCTGTTTGCCGGCGGACGCACGCCCCAAAATTATGCGGATAAAAAGCAAGTATTACTCGCCCAAGGCATTGGCTTATGGGACGCCTTAGCCGCGTGCGAACGGGCGGGCAGTTTGGACGGAAATATTCTAAAACCCACACCTAATGATTTTCCTGCTTTATTTAAAGAATACCCGGGAATAAAAACGCTTTTGTTTAACGGACAGGCCGCGCACAACCATTTTAAGCGCGCCTTTGGCGACGGCGGAAAAATTTGCGAGGTTCTCCCCTCCACCAGTCCGGCGCACGCGTCGCGCTCCTATGACGAGAAAAAACTCCTTTGGCAACGCGCCCTTTTTTCTGCGTTAAACATTTAACCCCGCTCGTCCAACAAAGAGCGTTTAGCGCGTGAGAGATAAATGGATAATGTCTTCTATATTTATCTGTGTATTATCGGTAAAGATAAGTAAATTGCGGTATATATCCACCCTTTTAACCGTACCCGATTTGGTACGGTAGGAACCGCCGTTTTTTTGTGCATCCGCCACAAAATATTCCACGGTTACGGTGGGAAGTGCCTTTCCCAAAGGGGGTAACGCTTGGACCAAACAGTTAAGTTGTTCGTTGATTAAATTCTTTTCGCTTTCGGCCAGTTCCTTTTTTTCTACGGTCTTGCGGGCCGTCTCTTTCAGGCCGTCCTCAAATCCGCTAAGCGCCGCAAAAGGGGAAAACTGTGCGGCACGGTCCTGCAAGGACATTTTGGGATGCCTTTTAGATACCGGGCGGCTTAAATGGATGATGTCGTCATAAGCAGTTTCACTCACGCTTTATGCCCTCCTATTTGTTTATTGCGCTCAATGGCCTTGGCTCCCTTTTTTAGGTTCATCCCCTTCACAATGGCATTTTTCCCAAATTTCTTTTTTATGTCCAAAACCGTTTCTTGCAGGTTGTGCTCTTTGGCAAATTGCGCGTCTTCCCGCTTTTTCTGTTTGGCCAAGGCTTCATAATCCGTAAACAGGTCCAACTGTTCCGTGGGAGCCTTGGCGCGGACTTGGCTAACCGGCAGCACTCTATTGGCCGTTATGTAGATTTTGCGCACTACCAAATGGTTATCTACCACCCTTTGGTAAAGCCCGCTCATCGCTTCCATAATTACTTTGGTGGACGAGGTGTAATCTTTTAGTCCAATGCTCCCGTGCGCGGGTTTTGGGACTTTCCGGCCATACCTGTCCACCGATACAGGCCCTCTATATCCGCGGGCAACAGCCGGGTTAGACAGGTTTTCTATGTCATATTCCACGGTAAGCACCAACTGGTCCGTCATCAGCCCCTTTTCTACCAAGTCCAGTACCAATAAATCGGTCATTTCACGGGTGATTAACAGGCCTTCCTCATAGCCGTAGGGACGGTCCAGCACTTGGCCGGAGCCTATACTGTGTTCCTCGGACTTGTAGGATTTAATTTCCTTCATCGTGCACGGTTCAACGCCCCACGCGTGGTCTATTAAAAGTTCCGCATTTACCCCAAACAGTTGGTAGAGCAATTCTTCATTATAATATTCATCATCCCGCCCTAAGGAGCAACGCGCGATATCCCCCATCGTTAGAAGTCCGTATTTCTTTAATTTTTCCGCATAGCCTCTGCCCACCCGCCAAAAATCCGTAATAGGCGTATGGGCCCAAAGTTGTTCCTTATACGTTTGCCCGTTTAATTGCGCAATGCGAACGCCGTCCTTATCCGCCGGGATATGCTTGGCCACAATATCCATTGCGATTTTGGCAAGATACAGGTTTGTGCCTATTCCGGCCGTGGCCGTAATGCCGGTGGACTGCAATACTTCGTGGATAAGTTTTCTGGCAAATTCGTGCGCGGTTAATTTATATAACCTCAAATAATCGGTAGCGTCTATAAACACCTCGTCCACCGAATAGTTATGTATATCCTCGGGGGCTACATATTTAAGATAAATATCGTAAATTTGGTTGCTAATAGCCATATAGCGCGCCATTTGCGGAGGTGCGGCAATGTAATCCACCGCCCAACCGGGGTTTTTGATTAGGTCCTCTTGGTTATAGGATTTCCCCGTTAATCGGTGGTAAGGAGCCCGCAAACGCCGCTGTTCATTAACGTCTTTTACCAGTTGGACCACTTCAAACAGCCTGGCTCTTCCCCCAATGCCATAGGATTTCAGGGCGGGAGATATTGCCAAGCAAATCGTTTTTTCCGTGCGGCTGGTATCCGCCACCACTAAGTTGGTGGTTAGCGGATTTAATCCGCGCTCCACGCACTCCACGGAGGCATAAAAGGATTTTAAATCTATGGCTATATAAGTTTTTGGCTCTGACATAGGTACTTTAAACTTGGTCTTTTATATGGTGCGCCCACGGTTGTATTGTAAAGAAAGGCATACAAGTTCGGTTTATTTGCGCACAAAAAAACCTGCCTTTCAGCAGGTTTTATATGGTGCGCCCAACAGGAATCGAACTTGTATCTTCAGCTCCGCAGGCATCTTAGGCAGTTGTCTTTTTGAGTGTTTTATCGTCGGAGAAACACATATTGTAAAAAATGTTATTTCCCATGTGTCCAAAAAGTGTCCATTTTCTGAAAATGGGCTATTTCCCCCCTTTGGCAATTTGGAGACAAGGCTTGCTATAACTTGGCTAAAGTATTCAGTGAATACGCCGTTAGAGCGGGAAAATCTTCCGTCAAAATAGGCGGGAAAGTAATCATACGTGAACCGCTTATCACTTTTAAGTGCCTATTTTCAAATCTACACATGTTCTAATAATTTTTTGTGTAGATGAACAAATAAAAAACCTACACACAACTCCTAGCAGGGTATGTGTAGGATTTTCAAAATTAAGGAATTTAACTCTCTTTTTTGTATCCTTCGTAATAATAAGACTGTTCTATTCCCTTAAAAACAACTTCGCGGTCGTTGGTTTTGTCGGTCAAATGCAGCTCTAAAAGGGCTCGTAATTCCAAACCATTAATCGGGCTACGTTCTATTATCTGGTGGGTTTGCATACATTTATTTTAACAAAAAATCCGCTAGGTGCATGATTTCTATGCCGTTAATATTTCCCACGGCAAGTTTATCAAGCGTAATAACATATTTGGGATAATTATCCTCTATGGCGAGCAAATTATCGGTTTCACGCGTGGAATCATGCGGTAAATTAACACAAACCTGTATATAGAGCTTTTCATTTTGCTTTTGGGCAATAAAATCTATTTCCTTTGTCTGATTTTTACCAATATGCACCGCATAGCCACGTCTGCAAAGCTCCAAATATACAATATTTTCCATTACAGAGGGCAGCATAGTAGCGTTATAACCCATTAAGCCGTACTTGAGCGAAATATCCCCTAAATAGTATTTTTCCTGCGTTTTTAATATGGCTTTTCCAAGGACATCGTAGCGTTGACATTTGTGAATAATAAAAGCCTGCTCCAACCATTTTAGGTAGTTATAAATGGTTTCTACGGATATTTTACGGTGTTCACTGCGCAGAAATTTAACAATAGCATTGGCAGAAAAAGTTTTTCCCATGTTATCTAAAATAAAGCGTACCACACGGTCAAATAAATCCTGCTTATTAAGGCGATGCCGGCGCAAAATATCATTAGTCACAATCGCATTATAAATATCCTGCGTAATTTGGTAGGTGGTGCGTTCGTCCAGTTTATTGGCCGCAATAAGGGGGAAACCGCCCAATTTGATATATTGTTCCAATAGTTCTTGGGTAGATAAGGTTGTGCCCTTATTAAAGGCTATATATTCCTTAAAAGAAAGCGTATAAACGGGAATAGAAACATAGCGCCCAGACAAATAGGTAGAAATTTCACCGGACATCAATTTAGAGTTAGACCCCGTGACATAAATATCCGTATTTCCCTGTTCCATTAACTGATTTACTACCTTTTCCCAACCATCTATTTCTTGTAGTTCATCCAAAAAAAGGTAATACTTTCCCTTGTTTGTAAGGCTTTTTTGTATATCGGCAAGCATTTCTTTGGCTGTAAATCCGCTATATGCTACTTCCGTATAGTTTCGCATAATAATATATTGATTGTCAATACCACGCGAACGAAGTTCATTCTGTATCATTTCCAAAATGGTAGATTTGCCCGAACGACGAATGCCCACTAATATTTTAATAATCGGAACATCAATAAATTTGCTTAATTTTTCTATATAATCTGGTCTGTTAATCATAAAATTTTTCCTCATTAGTAATAGTATATAGAAAAAGTGTTCAAAAATCAATAGTTTTTCTAGTCTGACTAGAAAAACTTTATAAAATAACCTAGTTTTTATATAGGGATGTTGAGAATCTGCGCCTCTTTTAATGGTGTGCAGATTCTCAAACAACATTCCAAACCCCTCTATTGTTTATCATTTGAGGGATTCGGGGATTTGCCATTCAAAATAATTTGCAATAAGGGTATTAGTTCTTTTTTCCAAGTTTCTATTTTCATACAAAGCCCTTTGTTTGTTGGAATTAATTTTCCATCCATTTTCTTGGTGTATGAAGAAAGCCCCAAGCAAAGATTCTCATTATACTGGCAAATTTCACATTGGACTACTTCTTGTGCATTTTTGGAAAAACTATATACAACTTCTCCTGTTTGATTGTTTTTCATATTTATTTCTCCTTATATTTCTTGCGGAATTAAATTATTTATTACTTCAATAGACTTGCGTAAATAAGTGGGGCTTAAATGCGCGTAGCGTTGCGTTAGTTTTAGGTCAGAATGGCCCAAAATGCGCTGTAAATCGGTTAGGCTTCCGCCGTTCATCATAAAATGGCTGGCAAAGGTATGGCGAAGGTCATGGAAGCGAATGCCGGTAATATTAGATTTTTTTAGGGCACGCTTATAGTCATACTCCACCATAGTTTCCGTGAACGGAAAGAGGACACCACTTTTTTGGGGATTCATTGTCAACAGAATTTGCTTTAATGAACTCATTATGGGCACTTCGCGCTTATTGCCGGATTTAGACTCGTAAATATGGATAATCCCGTTTAGCAAGTCTATATCTTGCCAAGATACCCGCAAAATCTCCCCGCGGCGCATACCCGTGCAAATAGCAAAAGCCACTAGATTGCGGGAGCGCGCGGGCATATTGCCCAACAAAGTGCGTATTTGCTCCGTACTCAAATAACTCGTACGGGCGGGATTTTCTTTCTGTTTGGCTACGCCAATACAAGGATTAACTCCTTTATATAGCCTTAACCGTATTACTTTGTTTATTACCGCTCTTAATGTGGTAAAGTTCCGGTTTGCCGTAGAGGGGCTTGTTTCTGCCATACGCGTATTATAAAAGCGTTGAATATCTTCCGTTGTCAGTTTACTTAGCAATACATCCCCAAAATATTTTTTAAGTGCGTTTAAGGTATATCTTAGTTTGAAAGCACTTTTCTTTTTGGATAAATGTATATCCCAATACTTCTCTATGGCCATGGCTAATGTCAGTTTGGCAGCCTGCTGGCGTTCCGGAAAATATTTGCTTTCTGCTATTTCTGCCAAGCGTTTGTTTAACACTTCCTTGGCCAGTGTTTTACTGCCCGTAATGGTTTCACGGTGTCTTTTTCCGGCATTATCCCGGTAATCAATAGTTAGTGTTCCATTTTTATTATCTCTTATTCCCATATCTCAAACCTGCCTTATTATTACTTGTCATCATTATTTAATATATATCAATATACATCATCATAAAGTAATAGTCAATAGGTCTTGTTAAACTTCAATAATTTGTTATAATTTATCTATGCAAGATAAACAAATTAAAAAAGCCAAAGAACCGACTATCAGCTTTGTGGCTACCCAAAAAATAGTGGATGCTCTAAATGCTCGTGCTGAACAAGAGGAGCGCAGTATTTCTTGGTTAATTCGCAAAGCGTTGGAACAGTATTTGGGTGTTTCCAAATAGTTCAGGCAGAGGGCCAACTCCGCCCAAAACTATTTGTTTTTAGCCTTTTAGGGACAAAAATCCCCCAAAGGGCTTTTTTATACCCTTTTTACTAAATCCCAATTATTGGAAGTTAATTACGCCTTATGTTGGAAGAGATTGTCAAAACCTTTGTTGGCGTCTTTGCTGTCTTCTATGAACTTATCTATTTCTTGAATATCATAACGTACAGAACGACCCATTTTAACAATCCATGTAGAAGGTATTTTACCCTGGCACTGTAAAGTGCGAATACTGCCTTCGGTGCTTCCAATATATTCTGCTAATTCTTTTGCGGTTATTAAGCGTTTAACCATAAACGATTCTCCTTGCTGTCTGCCGTAGTTTGTGTATTACCTTGCAAATTGGGTATATATTTATCCCCAACCTGCATTAAAAAGTATTCTAACTTTATGGGTTCTACTTGATTGATAGTTTGCATAACTATATCTCTGAACTCTATTTCCTCATTACTTTTGGGAAAGTCTAATTTAGAAATATGGTTGATATATTTATTAACTACTTTCTTATCTGTAAACTGTTTAAGGTATTGGCATAGGGCATTAATACCAAAAGTATTAATTATCCATACAACCGCTGTCATAGCCAATACTGCCTGTATCCCGTGGATGCCATAGCGGTAGCATATATTTTGGGCGGTTTCCAATAGAGATACCGTAGAGTTATCTATCGTCAACATCCCGTCTAACTGCTGCGAAAGATGATAGCCTAAAATCCTTTGGCAAACTTGGGGCTTAAAGGCGTTTTCAAAGGTGCAATCCATAGCAAGTCCTACTCTCTTAAATTCCGCTTGAATATCCCGTTGAAGTTGCATTTGGTATTCCACTTGTAATAGCCGTCCTCTAAGTTTGAATATATCCGGTTTTAGCCCAGCCGGTATATTCTGCTCTTGCTCTACTTCGGCTATTTTATCGTAAATAATCAATTTACGGTGTCTTAAACAGTTTGCACAACTTTTACCCTGATTGGGGTAGGTGCTTATGGTTTTATTAAAACGCCCTTTGGTGCGGGAGTTTTCCAATAAGCGCTGTGCCAGAAAGATAGGGTTTTTAAGCAGAACCAGTTTATTGACATCCAACCTTGATAAAATGTGCCTGCTTAATACCTCTGGTTTTACAAAAATTCCAGCATATCGCAAGGCGGAAATTGTTTTATCTAGGACGGCCTTGAAATCTTGTTCTCCTACCTCGCTTAAATTATGCCCATATAATAGTTTAGCGGGACAAAATTCCAGTTTTATGCCCATATACCCATTGATAAAGTTCGTGCGTATATCCGGCATATACTCATATTTATCGTTTCTAAACGCTCTGGATGTGAAATAGCGTTCTGACTGAGTTAAATAATCGTGGCGTGGAGAGCGTAAATCCATTGGAATAACGCTAAATTCCGCCCTCGTACTATCTTTATTTCCTGCTTTGCTTAAATACATCCCAATTTTATCTGTGGACATAGAGTCCCTCCTTGTTGGTTTCTAAACTGCCGGCAGAAAAATATTTCTGCGATTTAATACTATTTTTCACAAGTATCTTCATAAGTCGTTTTTTCTCCTTATTTCATTTTGGCCTTTATCTCCGGCCGTACTGATAGTATAAGAAGATATGAAATTAGAAAAAAGCTGAGGAAAAATCTAATTGCCCGACGAGAAATGAATTAGAAAAATCCCTATTTACTTAGAAATACAGTAAATAGGGATGAATGTTTTACGACGAGGAAACAGACTACTTGAAACAAAAAATAAAATTTCTAAGAAAATAGTTTTATTCTATATAGATATCGCCATATTTTGTTGAGCGAGGAGAGTGTTCCTTAACGTGTATCTTAAAATTTAATTTAGAGGTTTTCTGCGCTTTTTTGCAGGCCTTATATATTTCTGCAGCATACGCACGCATACGTTGCAAACTGTTTTTATTGGGGTCCAGTCCAAAACCAAATTCATCGGCGTGAAGATGATTTTTCCCAGCTTTTATTAATTTTATTAAGAATATTCCAGTAAAGGATATGGGTTTAATAGCAAGTTGTTTGTCACCAAACCAGAATGTCCCGTTTCTATGAAAAGCCAATTCTTTGTATTGCGCTACAACTTCAGACATATCCCGCAAGGGGCCGGTCAACTCACATTGGAAAATAAAATATCCTTTGGTTAATAAGTTTTCATTTATCTCGGGAAAATTCAATTCGTTTTTGGCACCCAAAATATTTATTTGTGAACCGCCCAAATGAATTTTGTAGGCTAGTAAAACCTCAGGCCAACGCACGGATAAAGGCAATGGTACCTTTTGGAAAGCCTCGCTTGTTATAAAGAATTTGTTTCCTAATTCTTCATTGCGTTTTTTCAACCATTCTTGGGTGGCTAGAAGGCTTTTTGTGTAATCGGCAGTTTCTTGGAGATATTCCAATTCTCCATTCATATATTTAGAAATATAATCTTTTACATACTTCTCAAAATCCCGTTTTTTCTCGGGCAAAATTCGTAATATGCTTTCTCTCGGCGCAATGTGATATTTCTTCTGGAAAGTATGGAGGTGGACTAGAAATTCTTGGCGGAATTTTTCTTGTTGTTCTTTGGTGCCTTTTGTTTGCCAAAATTTATGACAATCAGGAAGTTGTATTTCACTCCCAGTAATAAGGTCTAAAAACGGCAAGGCGGGCAATATTTTCCAATGAATCGGGAATAAAAGACGGACATAATTTCCATTGCAATGCAAGGCAAAAAGGGTAATGGCTTCTGTAAATGGTAAAAGGAATTGTTTGTCTATTTTCATGCCAGTATTATAACACTTATATATTTAATATATGGGGAAAATTATTCTTTTTATTTAGAGAAGAGTTGTTTTTGTTGCAAAACGGTGCAAGACAAAAGCAGTATATATTTAACTTAGATATATGCTATCATAAGATTAAGTTTTAATAGGAGTTTTGCAGCACAACCGCAGTGAGCGGTAAACTTACAATTTATACTGTTTTCGGAGGGCGTAAGCCCACTTTTTTGCAAAAGCAAAAAGGCTTCTGAACCGAGAACAGTCGCTCTGCAACACCACATGGAAGGCCTAATTACCCTTCTAAATGGTGTTTATATCCCTGTCTATTTTTAGACAGGGAGGCGGCTGTTTATTGAGAGTTCAGAAGCCCTCAAATACAACAGTCGCTTTTTATTTACGGGCTTCTTTGTAAATTGCCTTTGCAATAGCAGAAAACATGTGTGGAGGCAAGATGAAATCCTTAATAGAAGAACTGCCCAAAATAGTGGCGGAAGGCAAAAAAGAAGTTGCAAAAATATTAGAAAATTTGGAAAGCGGGCATAAAATTACCCTGCAAACCAATGAATACGTCTTGCCTGTTGAAAAAGGCAATTTGCTCTACCAAAAACCGATAGAAGCCCCTTCCAAAGATACTTGGCTGAACCGTTTATGCTATGGGGATAATTTGCTGGTTATGCAAGCCTTACTAAACGGAGACCCCGCTACGGGGCTGCCCTCTATGCGGGGAATGATAGATTTAATTTATATTGACCCACCCTATGACAGCAAGGCCGATTACCGCAGTAAAATCACTTTACCCGGTGTAGATGTGGAATTAAACCCTACCGTTTTAGAACAAACCGCCTATTCGGACACTTGGAAAGACGGCACGGTCAGTTATCTTAAAATGATGTACCCGCGTTTAGTGCTTATGCGGGAATTGTTGTCTGATAAAGGCAGTATTTATGTGCATTTGGATTGGCATGTAGGGCATTATGTAAAACTGTTAATGGACGAAATTTTTGGGAAAGATAAATTTGTTAATGAAATTATTTGGAATAAAGGATTTCGGGGAACCGAATCGCAACGAATTTTTCAACATTCTCACGATACAATTTTGATGTATTCTACATCAAAGAATTATATATGGAATCAGCAAGGGCAGCCGTATAAGGATATGTCATTAGGACGTTATAATCAAATAGATGAAAACGGTAAACGATATGCTTTAATCAAACGAACTAGGACAAATGGAGAGGTTTATTATGGTAAAACATATCCGAATGAAGCAGGCAAAAAGATAAATGATGTGATTGCTCATATTGCAACTATGGCATCAACAAACAAGGAACGATTAGGATATGATACCCAAAAACCAGAGGAACTAATTAATATATTCATAAAAGCCTCCTCTAACGAAGATTCTATTGTGGCGGATTTCTTTGCCGGAAGCGGCACGACCGGCGCTGTGGCCGAAAAATTGGGCCGCCGTTGGATTATGAGCGATATGGGCAAGCCCGCCACTATGATTATGCGCAAGCGGCTTGTAGATATTCCGTCCAAGCCGTTCTTATACCAATGTATTGGCGATTACCAGCAGGAAACTTTCGCGTCCAACAAGGAGTTTAAGACGGTAGGCGCGTTAGCCCAAGTGGTATTAAACTTATATGGTGCCATTCCGTTCACGAACGAAGATGCCCCGCGCAATTTGGGGTATATCAAAGATAAACATACCTTAGTGTTAGTGGATAGCCCCAATCGCGTGACCGGAAGAAGCATGTTAAAACGCGCCTTGGAGTTGAAAGAAAACTATTTAGGCGGTTGGAATAAAGTAATTGTGCTTGGGTGGAACTTTGCTTTTGATATTGCAGATATAATCAGAGAACTTAATAATCCGTCATTGGAAGTATTAGTCATTCCGCCGGATTTGCTGGATAAATTGCGCACTAAAAGCAACTATACCAAATTAGTGCAAAATAAAACAATACGCTTTGTTTCCTTGCAATATTTGGATATTAAAAAACCGTTTACAACGCCTATTTCTTCCGACGTGGAAACCCTGCATGTGGAATTAAATAACTATGTCGTGTTATCGCCCGATGCCTTGCCTTTGGATGAGCCCAATAAAGCCAAACTGCAAGGGGTAATAGATAAAGACCCGCTGGCCCTGATTGAGTATTGGAGCGTAGACCCCAATTATGACGGAGAAACCTTCCGCAGTAAATGGCAGGATTACCGCGAAAACACAGAACACGAACAAAACAATTTGCGCGTGTTGGCAAAAGCCGTTTTTCCGGTAGCCACCTTGCCGGTAGGCCCAAAACGGAAAGTCTGCGTGAAAGCTGTGGATGTGTTTGGCCTTGAAAGCGTGGTAGTGGAAGAAATTTAGGGGGATTTATGCCGTCTGCAATTAATATCAAAACAAAAGACTTGCCTTTGCAATTTGCCAAACAGTTATCGGCCACTGTAAACCACGAATGGGAAACCGGCACTTTCTTAAATAAAGTATCGCCCATAACCAAAGATTTGCTCAAATTTTGGTTTAAGGAGCCTTTTACAACGGATAGAGCAGTAAATTTTCATTCCGGCCAAAAGCAGGCCATTTTGAATGCTATTTATTGCCACGAAGTGTTAAAAGGGACCTGCCCGTTGGATTTATACCAACAAATTAGCCAAGGGTTATTGTCGGCCGATATGTTGGTGGCCTTAAATGATGAGAAAAACAAGCACCCCAAGTATTGTATAAAAATGGCTACCGGAACCGGCAAAACGTGGGTATTGGATGCTTTACTGGTTTGGCAATACTTAAATGCAAAAAATTCCACACCAAATAATCCGGTTGTATATACAAAAAATTTTTTATTGGTGGCCCCCGGTTGTATTGTGTATGACCGTTTGTTAGATACGCTGTTGGGTAAAGAACAAAAAGACGGTAGCCGCAATTTTTCTACCGCAGACCTCAAAAAACACGAAAAACTATTTATCCCCGAAAAATATCGTCAAACGGTATTTGCTTTTATACAAAATAATGTGGTTCCCAAGGAAGAAATTGGGCATAAAATTACAGGGGAGGGGATAATTGCTGTCACAAATTGGCACCAAGTAAAAGAGGATAAAGAAGAAAAAAACTTGTCGGATACGCCCCTTTCTGACGTGTCTGCTTGCGTAAAAGCATTTTTACCTGTACAACCCGGCAAGGACACTGGCCACTCTTTGGAAAGTTTTGATAATAAATACTTAAAAGAAGATAAGTTGGCATATTTGGCAACACTGCCTAATTTGTGTGTATTTAATGACGAGGCCCACCATATACACACCAATAAAGTGGCCGGAATAGAAACAGATGTAGAATGGCAAAAAGCACTTAATAAATTGTCTGAAAATGTTAAAGATTTTGTGCAAATTGATTTTTCCGCCACTCCTTATAACCCAACCGGAAGCGGGCAACGCAGAACAAAACAGTATTTCCCGCATATTATTGTAGATTTTGACTTAACAACCGCCATCAAAGAGGGACTGGTTAAAGTTATTGCTATTGATAAACGGGATGAAATAGCCAGTTTGCAAAATGAACACATAGAGTTTAAGGCTAAAAGAGACAACAAAAAAGCGTTGGCTTTATCCGAAGGACAACGCTTAATGTTGCGGGCCGGACTAAAAAGATTAGGCATACTGGAAGATTCTTTTACCGGCATAGACCCGACGAAACACCCCAAAATGCTGGTGATGTGCGAAGATACAAGCGTTTCCCCATTGGTAGAGGATTTTTTACGGCAGGAAGGGTTAGCAGAACAGGAAATCGTGCGGATTGATTCCAACGCGAAAGGGGAGGTAAAGGAAAAAGAATGGAAGATAATTAAACAACAACTATTTAATATAGATAAACTTGTTTCACCCAAAGTGATAGTCTCCGTTCTTATGTTAAGAGAGGGGTTTGACGTTAGCAATATTTGTGTTATTGTGCCGTTGCGGTCTTCGGATGCGCCTATTTTATTGGAGCAAACTATCGGCCGTGGATTGCGCCTTATGTGGCGGGAACCTGAATATAGTGATATTAAGCATGAAAATCTACAAAACCTGTTTTGTAAAAAACAGCCTAGCAACTATTTGGATATTTTAAGTATAGTGGAACATCCTGCTTTCTTAAAATTTTATGAAGACCTACAAGACGGTTTAGTTGTAGAAGAACGCGCATCCATAGATAAAGGTAGCATTTTGGGGGATATGATAACCGTAGGGCTAAAAGAAGATTATCAAAAGTATGATTTGTTTTTCCCGCAGATAGTGCAAGAGAGAGAAGAATTGATTAAACCAGAAATTATAACTGCTAAGTGGGAGCCCTTTAAGTTTTTTACCTTAAAACAATTAAAAGAGTTTGTGGGTAATGCAAAAGGAGAGAAATTCTTTGCGGAAGAAATAATTGTAAAAACCCGCTTTGGGGAATATCACGTATCAACGGATTTATTTTCTGCCGGTAATTACAATGATTTTTTGGTTAAGTTGTTAGACGGTATAACCAGTAATTTGCGAAGGATTGGATCCTCTTCCCGCAAGCAGTTCCCGGTGCTTTGCGTGAATAAGGTTTCTTTAATAAAAATGTTGGA
This sequence comes from Candidatus Avelusimicrobium sp., assembly GCF_050873505.1. Taxonomy (GTDB): domain Bacteria; phylum Elusimicrobiota; class Elusimicrobia; order Elusimicrobiales; family Elusimicrobiaceae; genus Avelusimicrobium. The sequence goes on from NZ_JBNMIY010000001.1 coordinate 200,602, forward strand.
TAAATACATCCGTCGCGAATTGTTCGGGGAGGAATTTAATCCATTAACTGACAATAATTGGCGGGTGCTAATGCTGGCTGAAAAGGGTATTACTGCCCATATTATGCGCCAAATCAGCCAAGTAATTTATGATATGCAACATAATATTACGGTAAATGAGGCTATTGTGAACAAAAGGTGGTTTTCAGAAATCCCAACCTTAAAAATGAGAGAAAATTATTCATTGGATATTAAAAAATCAATTTATCAAAAAACAAAATATCCCTCCAACAAAGGCCTTTTTGAAAAGAGTTTTTTGGAGTTTGCGGATAGAGACAGCGCCGTGGAGCGTTTAGTAAAAATAGACGAAAATTATCACACTTTTGCTACGTTGCATTATATTCGCACCGACGGTTTATTATCCAATTACTATCCTGATTTTATGGTAAAGTTCGCACAGGATATATTTTTGGTGGAAACCAAGGCAGAAGATAGTTTGGATAATGCGAATGTTCGCCAAAAACAAAAAAGTGCTTTGGACTGGTGTAAGCAAATAAGTGCCCTGCCTGAACCAGAGCGGATGAACTGCATTTGGCATTATGCCTTATTAGACGATGCTACTTTTACAAGTTTAAGCCAAAACAATGCCAGTTTAATGGAAATCCTACGGTATAGCGAACTGACACAAAACAAGGTAAAAGAAGGATTGTTTGAATAAAATACTATAATATCTACAGGACAATTTCATAGTAAAACTCCCCTAGTCGGTGTTCTTGTAGCTAGGGGAGATTGTGTTTATTTTTTACCGCAGTGGATAAACGGCGGGCGGTACTTTTTGATACGCGGGTTTCGGGCCGCCGGTGGGGGAAGTGTGGGCGTTTGCGCAGAAGTTATACTTTCTCTCAAATAGCGCAAATCACACTTCACTTTGTCTTGAAAATCCTTCATTTCCTCTTTTTGTTTCTGTTTGAAGACCGCCCACTCTTGTTGCAGTAGCAACACTTCGCCGTAGGGTGAAACGGACGGAGCAGAGCCCTTTTCCCCGTTATCTTTCCCGCTGTCCACGGGAGCACGCTGTTGGCCTTGCGTTGCGCCAGTATTAGCGGTAGGAAGTGGCACCGCGTGGGCTAGCATAAAGGCCATATCTTCTTTGGCTTTATCCAAATTATGTTTCAACTCGTAATTATCACTTCGCACTTTCAGATACTCTTCCCACGCGGGTTGTTTGACCCAATATTTTCTTGACAAAAACATTACTCCCATACCGAGAGCAAAACCGTATAAACACCATAACCAAATATTTGCCATATTAATCCTCGCTCTTGGGGGCATCAGGTAATGATACGGGAGCCGTTTCGTTATCCAAATAAGGTTTTACGGAGTTTTTGTGATTAATGCCCAGCCTTTCCAAATGCTCCGCCGCCCGAATAATGCCTTGCTTGCCTTGCAAAGCCGTATTGGCATCTTCATATGCTTTATCGGCCGAGTTTAAGGCGCTCTTAATCCCGTCCATACGCTCCAAAAAGCGAAGCACCCGGATGTGCATATCTGCCCCTGTTTTTAAGATTTCGTCCAACATTTTGCTGGTACGTTCCACCCGCCACAGTTGTTCCACCACCTGCATAACGGAAAACAGGTTAGACGGCGTTACGATAGCCACTTTTTTAGATTTGGCATACGCGTTTAAGTCTTTATCCGCCTTTAATGCCGCAAAGTAGGCATATTCAATCGGGATAAACATAAAAACAAACTCCAAGCCGTTTTTGATGAGTTTGGCCTGATAATCCTTGGCGGAAAGTTCGTCAATATGTTTGCGGATGGCAGAGAGGTGCTGTTTCAAAAATTGCGCGCGGTCTGCTTCGTTCGTGGCATTACTCCAATCTACATAACTGTTGATAGACATTTTGGAGTCAATAATAATATGTCTGTCCCCCGGTAAATGGACGATAAAGTCTGGCAGTTGGCGCTCATTATTTTCGCCCTTAAAGCATACTTGTTTATCATATTCGCGGCCCTCTTGGAATCCTGCGGATGTCAGCACTTCTTCCAAGGTCAGCTCCCCCCAGCAACCTTGCGTTTTTGGCGCTTTTAACGCATTGGTTAAGTTCTCGGCTTCTTTGGACAAGGTTTCGTTCATTTCCAAGGTTTTGGAAAGCGCGTTTTTTAATTCCTCGTGGCGGGAAATACTACTTTCCTTAAACTGGTTTAAGGTGCCGTTAAAGCGGTTCATAGTTTCCGTTAAGGGAGTAAGAAGACCGGCGCTTTGGCTTTGCAGTTCACTGCGGGATTTGGAGAGGGCCTCTTCGGCCTGTTTTTTTAACGCGCCGACAGATTCTGCCGCCATACGGCTAAATTCGCTTTGAGATTTTTCTTGCAAAGCGCTAAACTTTTTTTCTTGCTCGCTCATCAGTTGGCGCAGATTCTTTTCTTGCTCCGACTGTGCTTTTTCCAAGGCCTCTTTTTGTTCCCGTACTTTGATTTGTTCCTGTTCGGCTGTTTTTAACTTGGCGTTGGCGTCTTCCAGTTTTTGGGTTAAGTCGTACAACTTGTTTTTTTGTTCCTCGTTGGTGCGCGCTAATTCGTCGGCCCGCCCCGCCGCTTTTTGGCTTTGGGCCAATTCGTTTTGGGCCGTTTGTAATTGTTCCGCGGTAGTTTTTAAGGAAGTTTCCAACTCCTCATATTTGCTGGCTTTAAATAGGACGGCTTCGTCCGTTTTCGGCTTTTTGAGCATCCACGCCGTTAGCGCGCCCACTCCGGCGCCGATAAGGGCAATTAATAGCATTGTTTCCATATATTTTCTCCTAATACATTTGTTTGCGATTTGTATTAATGGTTTGAGTTCAGGGAAAAAGAGGCTTTTTGAACATAAAAAAGCGGCGTATTACCCTGAGCTATTCCACTAACCCGTAGTAATAGACGCCGCTACCTGTCCCCTTGCGGAAACAGGCAAATCAAACGACTATCTTGGAGTGGAATATGCCTCACAACGTGTTTTTGCACCCGTTGCCCGGCTATGCGCAGGCCGTACCTGCGCTTCCTTGATAATCTCAATTATCTTTTACTAATATAGAATTTTTGGAGGTTTTTGTCTAGCCACTTTATAAAAACGACATTAAAACGACAAAAATGCTATAATATTTATATGTCAAAGGAAATCGTCAGCAAAACAAAACGCATGGCCGATATTTTGGCGCTTTTAGAACAAGGCGCGGTAAATATGCCTGGCTTAGTGGAAAAATTAGGGGTATCCAAACGCACTTTGCAGCGGGATTTACGCCTGATGCAAGAGGCCGGTGTACCGCTTATATCCCCTAAACAAAGTGTTTATACGTTTGTGAACGGCTTTTCCTGTAAACAAATTAAGGTTTCTCCTATGCGTGCCGCGTTGCAAGTAACCGCGTTTGAAGTGGCCCAGCAATGCGGGGTAGATTTCCGCACCACCACGCAAGAGGTTGCTTCTCTATTTGTCCCTACTTCATTTGGAAGTTGCACCTTTGCCAACTCGGAAGACTTTGCTCTGTCTTTTGGACTAATGAGCCAAACAGCATATAACGCGTGCGAAAAACACCAGTTTTTGCGCATTACCCTGCCCAAAAAGCGCAGTTTAACCATTCGTCCCTATCAGTTGTGGCAGATTTTAGGCCGTTGGTATGTGGTAAGTATGAACGCTTCGGGTGAAATAAGCCGGTATGCGTTGGACGAAATCAGCGCGTGCGAACAGTTATTTAACCCCGGCTCTTATGTGCCGGCCGAGTTTACGCCTATTCCTTTTGCGCTTTGGCCTATCTGGAAAATGGCTCACACTTGGTTGAACCAAGATATACAAAAACAGGTGTTATTGGCAAAAAAACAAGCCGATGACGCATTAATGTCGCAAAAGCAAAAAATGGAGCAGGTCCCTGCGGCCGCGGCTCCGGCTCCGTCGGAGCAGGTGGAAAAAACAGCGCCGCAAACCGTGTCTAATTTGCCGCAAAACGCGCCAGCTGTGCCGCAAAATCCGGCCGAAACCGAGCCCCAAAACCACGATTTATCTGCCAAAACCCCTGTTTTACCCCCAAAAATACAAATAAATTCATAAAAACGACATTATTGTAGCGTAAACAAATCGCCCATTGACAGGGACGGTTTTAAATGCTATAATATATTTATAAGAAAGATAGAAAACGGCTTTTTAGTGTCGTTTTTATAAAATTAACCTTATTCTTGTTTTGGTCCGGGTTTGTACCTGTTGGCGCGAACGCAACGGCAAGCCCACCGCCAAATTTCCCGCATTGTTTAGAAAGGTTAATGGTTGGGTTGTTGTTAAAAATCGCAACCGGGGTGTTTTATTCCCTAAAAATTATTTTTAACGACGCATTAAAGGCGTTATTTGAAAATTATAAAGAGAGGAGCAATATGACACAGAAAAGACGAATTCGTGTTTGCAATCATTATGCATACCAAGCGGTATATCCGCGGACGGAGAATCAGTCCTCTTCTCTTTATAACAGATTTGAACCGTTGAGTGATGACCGCGGAAATTTTTATTAACTATTCCACTAACCTGTAGTAGTGGGGGCCGCCTGTCAGTCCTACAGGCAGGCGGCTTGACGTAAGGAGAGGTTTTATAGAAAACAAAAAATAAGTAACGCATCCATTTAGAGTGTACGAGGGACAAGCCCTAGGACTACACAGCAACCTGCTAAGGTAAGGTGCTAATGCTTGAACGATGGGGACTAGAACGATTTGTTTATAATATAGAACCCATTGGAGACGATGGGTTCTTTTTTTACCACCGCTCTCATCAGAAACGAATCGGGAGTTTTTATGAAAAAAGTATATGTATCAAGAAAGGCCTATATGGTTGCGTGGGCCAAATACAAACCGGTGGTGGATACACACCAACCTTGCACTTACGGACATGATGAAAATTTAATTTACGGTTATTAAGGGGAAACTATGGAAAAGAAACAGAAAAAAATAAACAAATATGCATCCCGTTCCCAAATGGTGGAAGATATTATTACTTGGAACGATTTTTACGGCCCTGCCACCAAAGAGGCCGCGTATAAGGAGCGGTTTGCCGAAATACACGCCCGCCTGTTGCACTCGGACGGCGCAAAATTTCCTTTGGCGGCGTTTATCCAAAAGCATAAATTATCCGCGGTGGAAGTGTTTTTGCTGTTGCGGGTATCGGCACTGGATACCTTGCGGCTCGTGTCTGTCCCGCTCTATAAAATTACGACTCTTTTGCAAGATGCGCAAATTATCGGCACGCGCACGGAAGCCATGCGTATTTTATTGGACCGCCAAAGCGCTTTATTTACCGCAGGGGTGTTGGGAATTGCGCGCGGGTGTATAGAGTTAAAGCATAATTTTCTGTCGGCTCCGGCCACCACCCGCAAAAAAACGGTTAAAAAGCGCACTCTCAGCCCTCTGCGTGTATTAAAAGAATTAAATAAATATGTAATTGGGCAAGAGGCGGCCAAAAAGCAACTGGTGGCAGGGGTGTTTGAACATCTGGCCAAATGCGCGCATGCCAAAAAGGGCGAAACTTTTACCAAAAGCAACATTTTTATCAGCGGGCCGACGGGGTGTGGCAAAACGTATTTGTGCCAATGTTTAGCCAAAATACTCAATATTCCGTTTATCCACGCGGACGCCAGCCAATATACGCAAACAGGATATTCGGGGTTAAATGTAAGCGATATACTTACGCCGCTATTATCCCAATGCAAAGAAAAGGGAAAACTGCCGGTTGCTATTGTGTTTGTGGACGAAATAGACAAACTCCGCGCCAATACGGAGCGCTGGGGAGTATCAAGCACCAATGTTCAAATGGAATTTTTGCGACTTTTGGAAGCCAAAACGGTACTTTTGGAACAGCGGCTTTTGGGGCGGACGACGACAGAGGTTGACATCAGCCAAGTGCTGTTTGTGGCGGGCGGCGCGTTTGAAAACCTGCTGGTGCGCCACGACGCCGGAAAAGACATCGGTTTTACCAAAGCGCCCGCGGTGTATGGCAAAACGCTGACGGCGGATGACTATATACAAGCGGGCATGGTACCGGAGTTAATGGGGCGGTTTACCTATTTGGTGCAGTTAAGCGGGCTGGAAAAAGACGAACTGCGCCGCATTTTGCTAAACCCTTACCACGGGCCTTTTCAGCAATACAAAGACTTACTTAAAAGCCAACAGGAACTACTGCCGGAGTTGGTGGAGCAAATGGTCGATGCCGCCTATGAACGCCGCTTGGGCGCACGCGGACTTCAACAGCAGGTGGGGCGGCTGTTCCAAGAGCAATTTTTACAGCAGAGTGTGCAAATTGAAATCTAAGAGGAGTAAAACAAATGGATATTGCGAAAATGGTTGCGCAAGATACTATCGTCCGTATAGATAAAAATAAAAAGTTTACTGTATTTTATCAAGAACAAGCGGTTGCCACCGGAGAAATTAGGTCGGACGAAACATTGTGCGGCTTTGAAGATAGAAATAATAATATGTTTGATGTGGTTATCCGCATGGTTGACGGCGCATACAAAGCGGAGTTAGCACAGGTGTTTATGGGGCTGACACTAGATAAAAGTGCCTCTTATGAAATATCCGTTGCGGCGGAAAAAGCCGATATCTCGGCTCAAAATAATAGTACCGGACCAGACAAAAAGAAAGAATCCTCCAAAGGATTAACCGATAAGGAGATACAGAATATTATAGAGGAGCGGATAAATTTCTTACAAACAGGAAAAATCTCCGGAGTGGATTTTCATACTGGCAGAAATTTAGTTGCCAGCGGGCTGGCCGCTCTTGTTGGATGGTTTGGTTTCGTCCCTCTTTTGGTGGTATGGTATTTTAATAATACTTTTCTTGGCGCAAATAGCGTACCACTTTTTAAGTTTTTAAGTATGGATAATAATGGAGATAATATGGGAATATCTATTTTAGTATCACTTGGTATTGTAGGACTGGCGTTGTTTGGGGTGTGCTGTCTTATTGCGCTTATCTTTACGGGTGGTTTGAACGGCCCTGATTTTACCAAGAAGTATGAAGAAGAATGTGAAAAAACAAAAAAATTAGTGTTGGAATTGGGAAAGCACTTGCAAGAAGACGTGACACCGGAAATTCAGAAGGCGGAAATAACTATAAATGCGCTGCATAAAGAAAACACGAAACTTGAAAAGGCCCTCAAAACCAAAGAGGAAAATTTTGGCAGAAGAATAAAAGAATTGTCTGCCCGCAACAAAGAAAATGAAAAAGTGGCCCTTTCTTTAATGAAAGAAAATGACGATTTGCGGGCGGAACAAAACCTGTTGCGCCGCCAACTGGGCAATGTGCAGGAGGATTGCAAAGCCGCCTTGCGTAAAAAAGAAAACGAGTTGGACGAAATGGCCCATAAAAACAATCTTTTACGGGCAGATTTGGAGCATTTGCGCGCCAAAAATCAGGGAGAATAAAATGTTTTCTTTACAAACACACGAAAAATTTATGCAGTCTATTGCTCCACGCGAAATGGAGCCGGGGTTTTATCAAGTGCATTGGTTTAACCCAAAGCCTATTTCGGGCTTCCCCGGTATGTTTGGTATGATGCACCTGAGTTTAGAGAGCAAAAATAACCAAAAATCCTTTGTGCGTAACGGCCAGGAGCCTCTTTTGGGAGGAATGGTTATTTCGCCCATTGGGCGGGAAATTAAACAGGTAGATGAGGTGTTTGCAGCCGTTGGTGCGGTACAAGGGCAGGGTTTTACAGGGAGGTATGTGTTTCAAGGAAATACCTTTTATAAAAATTCCCATACGGCGGATTTTGCCCAAGCCACGTTGCCGGAGTTAAAGCGGGTGGCGAGTTCCCTATTAAAAATGCTTCACTTGCCGGCCGTGCTTATCAAGCATTTTGATAGTGGTAATATTTATGTAATGACCCCAGAGTGGAAAGAGGGTGTTGTTTTCTCGCGGGATTATTCCAATGTGGTGGCGTGGCTGCCGCATACCAGCGTTTTTTTACCAGGAACGCCGACGGCAGATTTGCGGCGGGATGCACATATTTTAGCCGATTGGCGTTTGGAAGAAATTTGGAACTTTTTGCCTAGTCCGCTGACGAGCGACTATTCCCGCTTTGCGGTAGATTTGGAACGCTATGCAAACGATAAAAAGGAGCCTATGGCTCAAGCGGGTATGGGCGTTTTGTATAACCGGCTGATTGACGGCATTAAATTTGACCGCAAAATATTAGGCCCGCAAAAGAGGCTTGTGAACTATTACGAAAAACAGCATAAACGCCTTAAAAAAGCCGTTTTACAGGCCGGAGAAGGGGCGCTACTGCTGGATTTGCACAGTTTTTGCCCCGCGCCGCTCCCTTGCGATAGGGATAAATCTATGCCCCGCCCCGATATTTGTTTGGGGTTTAATGACGATTTAACCGCGCCCGATTCCTGTAAATTGCGTGCAGTGGAAAATATGCTAAAAAAGTGCGGCTACCGCGTGGCTATAAATAGCCCTTTCGTGGGAGCGATGACCACCCCGGTAAACATCCGCTATACGGCTCTGATGATAGAAATTAATAAAAAATTGTATCTACCAGAAGCTGAAATTTTTGCACCCAGTACAACTAGGGAAAAACAACCTTTATTACCTAATGCGCAAACCTTGCGTGAAGCGTTGCAAGATGTGGTGGAAATTTTATTAGAAGGTTCTAGGAGTTAACCTCGGATGAAAGTGTAAAGAAAGAACTTGCCAAACAATTACCCTAACATAAGGTCAAATATTAGGCCATGTGCGTAAAGTTTCTTCTGCGGAGATATGGTAAATTGCACGCCATATCTCCGTATTTTATGGAGAAAATTGGAACGTTTGGGCGCTTTAATAAGCCAATATAAGCATACTATTTGTTGCGCCTTATGATATCTTTGTCTCCATAAATACGAAACACGATACTGCAGTTTGGGAAAATTCTCCAAAATTTTCCCCGCAAATTTTTAGAGAGGGCCTTCTGTAAAAAATCCTAGAAAATTTTTTGCCCGAAGCCCTTTTTTGTAAATCAAAAAATTATTTTTGTGATGTTATAAACCACTGGTGGCGCATAGGCGCCTAAAACCTTCTTTTTGGCCGGCGAAAGCAGGCGGCTAAAATAGGCTTAAATTAAGCACAAATAAATGGAAAGTGTCCAATTTAGGTAATAAAATGCCGGCTTTTAAGAAGAGAAAACCCCCTAAAATTAGGTGTCCAAAAAGTGTCCAAATGGTATTAAAAAGTGCTAATTTCGGTTAATAGACATTCAAAAAGGCCTCCAAATAATTTTGGAGGCCTTGTAGATTGTTTTGGTTCTTTTATCGTCGGAGATTTAACTTTATTAAACTCCATTAAGAACCATTTTAAATGGTGCGCCCAACAGGAATCGAACTTGTATCTTCAGCTCCGCAGGCTGACACTCTATCCATTGAGCTATGGGCGCTTAAATCGGATTTTGTTTTGCGGATTTCTTACTACCTAATTATTTTAACATTTTTATTTATAGTTTTCAACGGGTTTTGTAAAATTTTATTTTCCCGTCGTAAACTGACAAATTTATTATATCATTTTTCTTTCCGCGCGCGCACGCCAAACTGCTATAATAACAGTATGAACGAAGCAAAAACCGGTACCTATGTGTACGATAAAAAATTAGGAAAAGTCGTAAAAGTGTCCGACCGCGTACCGTCCGTTAAAAAATCCGCGGGCCACGTTTGCGGCGGATGCTGTGGCTGCTGCCACGGGCACAATGACTAACCTGCGCCCGACGGCAGGCGCCCTGTTCGCACAAGCCTTGCAAGGGCTTGCGGATATTTTGCGCAAAGTTTTTCTGCCGCATTTAGCCGCCGGACTGGGGCTATTTATTATCTCGGTGTACAGCGTGTATTCCTTTGTTTTGGCGCCTGTACATTTGCCTGCCCCGGTGGAATTTATCCTCGTTGGTGCGCTCTTTTTAGGATACGGGCTGATTGCCTTTGCATACGCCTTTATCACGGCGTGTGCGTTTGCCCTGCGCATTGCCTGCGCCACTTGGGAAGAGTTTATTGATAATACCCTGGACCAAGTGAAACAAGCCGCCGCCAATAAAATTGACGATATGAACGAGGGCCTCGCCAAGGACCAAGCCAAGGTCATTGTTTCCGGCAGTGTGCGCGAGGTGTTTGGCGAATTTAACCAAGGGCGCAAAACCTCTTTCGGGCGGGCCTTAACGCGGCTCTTGTTAGGGGTAACTTCGCTTGCGATGCGCTCCGTGCTTTTGGCACGCGTGGTTAAAATTTCAGGCCAAACGGTGCAACTGGGCAAATTGTTTGCGGGGCGGGCTACATTGGTAGGGGCGATTTTCCTTAATTTGCGTTTATTTTCCACGTTGCTTTTGGTATTCTTATATGTGTTGGGCGCTGCGGCACTAACGCTAAATTTCTTACTCGTGTTTTGGTTAAAATAATATGATTCAAAAATGCTTACTCGTAATTCTTTTCTCGTTTATTTCCGTTGCCGTCTCGGCGGAGACGGGGTTGCAGTTATTAAACCGCGCTAAAAAACAAACGGACCCCGCCGCGCAAATTAAACTTTTAAATAAAGCCATTTCCAAGTCGCCCAAACTGGCGGACGCCTATCACTACCGTGCCGATGCCTATTTGGCAAGTGGCAAAATTAACCAAGCCTTGGCCGATTATTCCAAAACCGTCTCGCTCCGCCCCAAGGACCCATTCCGCTATTACGCCCGGGCGTTGGCCTATATGCAGGCCGGGCGGGCTTCGCTTGCGCAGGCGGACCTGACGAAGGCCATTTCGTTAAAGCCGTCCTACCGGGAATTTTACTTGGCGCGAGCGCGGGCCAATGTAGCGTTAAACAAGTATGAACTCGCGCTGGCCGATTACCAAAAATATTTAGGAAAACGCACGCCGTCTGAATCATTGGGGCGGGAATTAATCCCCGTGTATTTGGCCGCATACCGCTATTCTGCGGCGGAAGATTTAATAGCCGCCCAACAAGCCGCCGGAAACGATTCGGCCGACTTACACTATTGGCAGGGGCGCATTTTTTCGGGCCAAGGGCGTTTGGACGAGGCTGTCTCTGCATACAGCAAGGCTATCAACCGCGATGACGCCCACGCTTCCGCCTACCGCTACCGGGCGGGCGCGTTTAAGGATATGGGTGATTTTGAGGCGTCCCTGGCGGACTATACGGTACTGTTAAAATTACAGCCCGAAGCACTGTTTTTTAACCGCCGGGGGCTTGTGTATGAGGAAATGAAGGATTTTAAGCACGCCGCCGAGGATTATTCCCGCGCCATAGAACTTTCGCCCAAGTGGGCTATCCCGTACAACAACCGCGGATTTGTCAAAATGCAACTAAAAGACTGGAACGGCGCCAAAGAGGATTTGGAAGCCGCCATCCGCCTGGACGGCACGAGCCCGACTCCGTACGTCAATTTGGCTGGCGTATATTGGATAGCCAAAAAGGACCGCAAAAATATGTATGACAATTTGGATAAAGCGGTGCGGCGAAACTTTAAAAATTTTGAATCTCTTTACGACGAGGACCAAAAGGGCTGGATGTTTAAAAGCATAAACAAAACCGCCGAGTTCCGCGCTATCCTTTATAAGTAAAAATCCCCGGGTGAATCACCCGGGGATTTTTTATTGCTTTAAAATTACCGTTTTAACTTGGCGCACAGTTCCGCCAGGCCCGAAGAGATATCTTCCTTCTGCACAATTACCCCCTCCGGCACCGTCAAATTGACGGGGGCGAAGTTCCATATCGCCTTAATGCCCGCCGCCACCAAGGTATCCGTAATGCCTTGGGCGGCTTCGGCGGGGACAGTCAAAACCGCTATCTTTAAATTTTCCCGCTCAATAATGCTGGCCAACTGCGCCGTGTGATACACGCGCACCCCGTGCAGGGAATTACCCACAATTTCCGGGTGCGTATCAAACGCGGCTACAATTTCAAGCCCGTGGTTTTTAAACCCGGCAAACCCTAAAAGAGCCGAACCCAAATGCCCCGCTCCCACGAGAAAAGCCTTATTTAAATTGTTCCAGCCTAAAAACTTTTCAATAACTTCTATCGTCCCCGCCACCTTAAACCCCGCGCGCAACTTGCTGGGCGCGCCGACGGCCTGCAAATCCTTTTTAATAACAATGGGCAACAGTTGCGTTTCTTCCGCTAACGTGGTGGAGGAAACCAATTCCCGCCCGTAAGTATGCAGGTTGTAAAAAATACGCAGGTATTGGGGCAGGCGGCGTATGGTTTGGACGCTGATTTCTTTTTTACGGTGAAAAAGGCTCATAAATAAAAATGCTCCGTCGTAAACTACTGGATATCTTGATATCTATGTTATCTTTTTTGATTTGTTTTTGTCAAGTTGCAAACGCCCCTCTGCCGAGGAGTTATTGACTTTAAAACCCCCAAAAGTTAAAATATAGATAACAAAATATCTATAAAAGATATTTTAAACACTTAAAGGAGAACAAGAAAATTATGGCGGAAAAGAAAGTTGCCGCTGCTCCGGCTGTTGCCACTCCCGAAGAATTGGAACATTTGACCCAAGTCGTGGATAAGGTAAAAGCCGCCCAGCGCATTTATGCTACTTATACGCAAGAACAGGTGGACAAAATTTTCCGCGCGGCCGCTATTGCCGCTGCGCAGCAACGTATTCCCTTGGCCAAAATGGCCGTGGAAGAAACCGGTATGGGTGTAATGGAAGATAAGGTAATCAAAAACCAATTCGCTTCCGAATACATTTATAACCAATATAAAGATACCAAAACCTGCGGCGTTCTGTCCGACGACGACGCCTTCGGTTACCGCAAAGTGGCGGAACCTATCGGCGTAATTGCCGGTGTAGTCCCCACCACCAACCCGACGGCTACCGCCATCTTCAAAAGCCTTTTGGCCTTGAAAACCCGCAACGGTATTGTTTTCTCTCCGCACCCGCGCGCTAAAAAATGCACCATCGCCGCGGCTAAAATCGTATTGGATGCGGCTGTGGAAGCCGGCGCCCCGAAAGACATCATCGGTTGGATTGAAAACCCGACGATGCCGCTTTCCAACGCTTTGATGCACCACCCGCACATTAACTTGATTCTCGCCACCGGCGGCCCCGGTATGGTGAAAGCCGCTTACTCCTCCGGCAAACCGGCCTTGGGCGTAGGCGCGGGCAACACCCCCGCCGTCATTGACGCTACCGCCAATATCAAAATGGCCGTAAGTTCCATTATTATGAGCAAAACCTTTGATAACGGTATGATTTGCGCCAGCGAACAGTCCGTCGTGGTGGAAGAACCCGTTTACGAACAGGTAAAAGCGGAATTTATCGCCCGCGGCTGCCACTTTGTAACGGGCAAAGACCGCAAGAAATTGGCCGAAACCATTGTGGTAAACGGCAAACTCAACTCCGGCATTGTGGGCCAAACCGCTATGAAGATTGCGGAAATGGCCGGCATTAAAGTTCCCGCCGGAACCAAGATTTTAATCGCCGAAGCCAGCGAAGTAAACGACCAAGAAGTCTTCGCGCGTGAAAAACTCTCCCCCGTGTTGGCCTTCTACCGCGCCAAAGATTTCAACCAAGCGGTGGAACTCGCCCGCGATTTGATTCTCTACGGCGGCGCCGGACACACCTCGGTGCTCTATACCGATGAATCCAACGAAGAGCATATTGATATCTTTAAGGATATGCCCACCGCCCGCACGCTGATTAATATTCCCTCTTCCCAGGGTGCCATCGGCGACGTGTACAACTTCAAACTCGCTCCGTCTTTGACGTTGGGCTGCGGCTCTTGGGGCGGCAACTCCGTCAGCGAAAACATTGGGGTAAAACATCTTATGAACGTGAAATCCGTCGCGGAACGCCGCGAAAATATGTACTGGTACAAAGTACCGCACAAAATCTACTTCAAACGCGGTGCGCTCTCTCAGGCCTTGGCGGAACTCGCCGGCAAACAGCGCGCGTACATCATTACGGATAAAACGATGGAACAGTTGGGCCACGTCCGCTCCGTAGCCGACGTTTTGGAAGGCCTCAACATTAAGTTCCGCGTCTTCTCCAATGTACTGCCGGACCCGAACATCTCCAACGTAAACGAAGCCTTGGCGATTGCCAACTCTTGGCAGCCGGATATTATCATCGGCCTCGGCGGCGGTTCCGCTATGGACGAAGCCAAAATGGTATGGCTGCTGTATGAAAACCCGGACACCAGTTTTGAAGATATCGCTATGCGCTTTATGGATATCCGCAAACGCATTTACGCGGCTCCGCCCTTGGGCAAAAAAGCCACGATGGTTGCTATCCCGACCACGTCCGGTACCGGCTCCGAAGTTACGCCGTTCACCATTATCACCGACGAAAAGACCGGCACCAAATACGCTATTACGGACTATGCCTTAACGCCCGATATGGCTATCATTGACCCGGAATTTGTACTCGGTATGCCTAAAAAACTGACGGCTTGGTCCGGCTTGGACGTGCTGACCCACGCCATTGAAGCCTACACTTCCGTTTATTCCACGAACTTTACGGAAGGGCAAGCCTTGGAAGCGATGCGCTTGGTATTCAAATATTTGGAAAAATCCTACACCTTGGGTGCCAAAGACATCAACGCCCGCGAAAAAATGCACTACGCGGCCACCATTGCCGGTATGGCATTTGCCAACGCGTTCCTGGGTCTGTGCCACTCTATGGCGCACAAATTGGGTGCTATGTACCACGTTCCGCACGGTTTGGCCAATGCGCTGTTGCTCACGTATGTAATTGAGTTCAACGCCACGGATAAACCGACCAAACAGGGCTTGTTCCCGCAGTACAAATACCCGTTTGTGAAGGGCCGCTACGCCAAGATTGTGGACTTCTTACTCCCCCACAACAATATGGGCGACGACAAAGATGCCAAAGTGGAAAAATTAATTGAGATGATTACGGACCTGAAAAACAGATTGGATATTCCGAAATCCCTCAAAGAATACGGCATCCCGGAAAAGGAATTCTTGGATAACTTGGATAAACTTTCCGAATTGGCCTTTGACGACCAGTGCACCGGCGGCAACGCGCGCTATCCGCTTATCAGCGAAATTAAGGACTTGTACCTGAAAGCGTACTACGGCGAACCCGTCAAACACAAAGCCGACTAGGCCTAGTAGATAGATTATGAAAAGCAGCCCCGGGCGTAATCACCCGGGGCTGTTTTATGTGCCTAAATAGCGCCTACAAATAGAGCAGTTTAAAGCCAATACTAATGCCCCAATCCTTGCTCTTCCAGTTGCCTGCGGCGTGCGTGCTGACGTTGGCATAAAAAGCCGTACCATCATTAACCAGCGTGCCGACTTCCACCTCGGGGATGAGTTCCGCCTGTCCGCCGTGTTCGTAATTCATATAATAGTACAAGTTCGTGGTTACCCACCACTCGTTGGGCGAGGTATATCCCATATTTAAGCGCAAGCGGCCCATATTGATATCGTCGCGCGCGTGGTCGCCCGCCACGGAAACATAATACTTGTACCCCAAGGCCGCATAGGCCCCGTCAAAAAGTCTGCGCAAAATAAACACGGACGGGCTGGCCTGCAATTTTCCGGCCCCCAAGCGTTTATCGGTAGCCGTGGGCACAAACATTTCCATTTTTACGCCGTAGCCGAACACGCCGTCCGCTTGCGGGTTCAGCCAAGACATACTGACCAGCGCATCGCCCAATCCGCTAACGGACTTTTCCGGCGATTCGTAGCGCGCGAGCGGCACTTCCACCCCCCAGTTATAGCGGGGGCTAATCACACGGTAGGTCTTTAAGGTCAGTTGGCTGGACGAAATCCCCGCACTGTCGTCAATAGTTGTAAGCGAGGGATTTACCTCAAAGGTGGTGATGTTTTCCGTCGGCACTACCCCATAATGGTAGGACCGCTGGATTTGGGCCGCCGCAGGGCCCGCAAGCAACGCACAAAATAACACAAGTATCCATTTTTTCATAAAATCCCCTTTCTTTTAATTTACTGGTATTGTATCAAAATTCAAGGTTTTCGCCTGTTTTAGGCGGGGCGGACAGGAGCAAAAAGCGCGCGCCCGTCTGCAAGGTGTAGGCGGTTACATTGCCGCCGGACATATGCAAAAAGGAATCCTTGCCGAAGAAAAGTTCTTCGCCCTCGCCAAAGTGCGCCCGCCCGCCAAACACATACACAAGCGTATTGTTTTCGGGCGGCACCGGGCACGCAAACGAAGCCCCGGGCGACAGCGTAACATCCAGCATCAGGCACTCTCCGCACGAGGGCTCAAAGGGGCCCGCTTTGCCCGCAAATTGCCCGCACAGCACGCGGACGTCGGCCCCGTGGTATTCGGGCACCAGCGGGACATTTTCGCTCTCTAATTGCAAATTTTGCGGTTTTTCGGTGGCGGAAGCGGCACGGAGCCAAAGTTCCACATTTAGAATATAGACGGTTTTGGCGGGGGTATGCTGTTTGAGCCCGCCTATGGTATTTATCCAGCGGGCAACCCCGCCCCGCGTGGCGAGTTCGTCCAAAAGTTCGGTTTCCTCGCTTGGGCCCGTTACCAAATAGTTTAAACGGTCCCTACCCGGCACGGCAGACGGGGCCAATATGTCGGAGCGGTCAAAATCCGCGCTGCAATAGCACACGGCCAGCCAGCAAAACGGGTCCAACGCCGCGGCGTTGCGGCGGTCTATCAAGCGGCGGATAACTAAACACGGCCCGGCGGGGGCCTTTTTCCACATTGTTTTTTTGGGTTTTAGAGCGGTTGTCATTTTTCCCTCCCACAGGGTACTTACTTTCTATTGTACCCAAACCGCGTTCCCTTTTAAACGCCTAGAAAAGGGTTAGTTACCCTGCGGGCCGCTACTCTATACGCGGGGTAGCGATTGGTTGGGCGACACTCTTTTTACATTGTCGCGCTCCCCCAAAACGGCCTTGCGGGCTCTACCGATTGTGTAGTGGTTGTTGGTCGTCATCTTGGAATGTCGTAGTCCAGGATCCGTTGTTATCAAAAGAGGAAAAAAACAGATTCTGGAACGCTCCGCGCCGGCAACCCTTCCAGAATGACCTTTATTTTTATGAACGTCAAATGTCCTTTTTTTGTCATTCCCGAGTGTCGTAGTCGGGAATCTGTTGTGGCTGTTGTTGTTCTCTTACAGAACGACAGATCCCCGACAGAAACCCTCGGGGATGACGGCAACAGACAACAACAGATCCCGTATAAAAGCACTACGGGATGACGACAAAAACAAAAAAAGCCGTTATAAAAATTGGAGGTCATCCTGAATTGCCGCCCTTACCGCTAGGCGGCACCCCGTAATGTTTCTGTACGGGGTCTATTAATAGGGTTCAGGATCTACTGCTTGTGTAGTTTGCTGTTGTTTTTTAACAACCTATAAGGTAGATTC
>NZ_JBNMIY010000002.1:0-217423 GCF_050873505.1 Candidatus Avelusimicrobium sp.
GCCCAGCCCAGCCCAGCCCAGCCTACTTCTCTTTTCTGTGATGTTCATTTATTTGAAATTTTAAAATGCGCTAAAACGCTCTATTTCAAAAATGGGGATATATAGATACCCCTAAAAACGAAATAGAGCGTATTTTTAAAAATACTTAAAATTTAAGCATTTTTTATTTTATATCAAAAAATGCTTGCAGCGTATTAAACCAGCCCCTGCAGTTTTGCTTTTACCCCATATCCCAGGTACCCCAAAATCGTTTTAGGGCATTTTTCAAAAATAGGTCAAAAATTGCCTAAAAGTTAAAAAATATAAAATCAACAAAAAACATCTATTTTTTACTGTTTTAAAAAGAGGTGGGGAAAAGGGGCCAAAAATGCTTTTTTCATAAATTTTTACTTGCCAAAAAGCGCGCAAGTGAGACTGTTTTTAAGATTCAAAATAAACGTTCAAAATGGGCTTTCTGTAAGCAAAAATATAGCAGATTTTTTACCGCGAATCTGACGGGTTTTCTGCTAGAAAACAATATCTAAAATAAACATTAGTTTACTATGAAAAACATTTAAAATAAAAGAATAAATCAATATGATTTAATAAAAAGTATAGGTATTTATTTTTGGAATTTTTCTAGGTTTTAATTAACATAATAAAAATTATCGTTAGTTATGTGGACCGGACAAATAGCCCCCCAAAAGCAAAAAGGTGGCCTGGTTTTATGCCAAGTTTTTGGAATTGTTTATCCACAATTTTGCCGCGTCAGATGTGAATAAATAAGAAGCGTTTGCAAGCAAAGTAAGTGTGAAAAATCTGATAATATTTACTAGAATTTTGATTTTATGCAGGTTTGAGCGTAAGAATATTAAAAAATGAGTAAGAAAAAGTATCAAAAATAAAAAATACTTAAAATATAAGTATTTTTAAAATTACGATAATTTTTATTAGCAAAAATAAGAGTAAAATTGCGTAACAACGCGAAAAGGATGATTCTGAAAACACTTATAAAAAAGCCTTTATTTTCCCCTAGGTTTAGAGAAAATAAAGGCGGTTATTCCTTATAAAATATATAAAAAGCAAAATTGTGTTCGTTTTTACAATAATTCCCGGGCTAGTTTTTCAGCCAAAACAAAGGCTTTTGCAAACCCCTCATTAGTTAAACGGTAGGTGCGGGAACGTTTCGCCCCCTCGCTTTCCAAGTGTCCGTTGCGGATTTCCGGGGTTAAAATACGGTCAAGACGGCCTTCATCAAAGCCGGATTTCCGCATAGATTGGGACAAGTTCAAGGCGGAATAGGTAGGCTTTTTTAATAAAACACGCGCCCCCGCCACCAGCAGAGACGCCGCCTCCGCGGCATTTAAACGCATTTTGCGGCGCAAAACCACTATTTCCCCTTCCTCTTTCAGTAATTGCTCCCACAGCCGTACTGGGGCCGTTATTTCCGCGTTTCCTCTATTTTGTGGCATATTTGGGGTGGTATTACTGCTGCGCAGAGCGGGCGGGATCGCAGATAGGGGCGGAATCGGCGCCGGTTGTGGTGTCTGGGGTTCCGTAAAAGCCAAGGTGGGCTTGGTGCTAGGTACTGGTCGGGGCTGGATTGGGGCAGAACGCACCTCATCGGAAAGCGGATAGGTTGGGCGTTTGCGGGGGGCGGGCCTATCGGAAACTGGCGCAGTAGCCCCCTTTCCTATTAAGGCTAGGAAATAATTGCGCTGCTGCTCTATAAATTCCCGGCTTCCCTCGGCTTCAAACTCCTCTCCACCCGGAAAGCGGAAGCGTATTTTTAAGTTTTTTTCGGATTCGTCCGTCATAGTTGTCCCCACCCTGCCATAAAGTTATCCACCGGAGTTATCCTCTGGATATGACATATAATAAATAATTTATTGACATATGTCAAGAGTTTTATTTTTATGTCAATTATATGACAAATCTTGTGTATAACCCCTATTATACGACGAGAAAACAGGTAAAAATACACATTTAAAAGCCTGATTTTGCCTTTGTTTCCCCCAAAAATATCCTATATTTTGTCTTTTTAAAATCTAAAAAATCTAATATATGTCTTGGACTTAACTTTTTTATAAACAGGTGAATTAAAAACAGCAGGTATTCTGCTCCTCTTTTTTGTAAAATAATCCCCTCGTTTGCTTGGGTAAAAAGACAAAAAATCACTTTTTAAAAATCAAAATCACATAAAAATTTGCGCTGCGTTCACTTTCAACAACGAAAATGCCGTTTTAAAAAATCTGGCAAAAACAGACTGAAAATTGTGCTTTTAAAAATATAAAAACAAATAGACAAAAAAGCGGATTTTGCAAAATTGCCAGTAAATTTAAAAAATATAAAAATGCAAAATTGGTATCAAATTTGCAAAAACAAAATAATATGAAAAAATGGTATGCGGAAGAATATTCCTTTGAAATGGAAGTAACAGGTTTCCTGCGCGGAAATAAAACGGAGCGGTATTGCTTTTATGCAATTTTCCCCATTCCTGGGCTAACCCAAATAATCGGATATTTTATCCAACCCCGCGTTTCCTTTTATATATAGCCCCCCCTCACTGGGCGGCCCCCAAATAACCGGGCGTTTCAGCCAGCACTGCCAGCCTACCACTATCAAACCCCGGCGGCCCTAAATCCCCCGCAAATATTCGCGCGCGCCCCCTCTTAAAATTCTACAATCTATATATGAGCACTTTCTCCGCACTTTTGCTAACCTGGTATCAGCAAAACAAGCGTGATTTGCCTTGGCGGCACACGCGGAACCCGTATTTGATTTGGCTTTCCGAAATCATCTTGCAGCAAACCCGCGTGGCGCAGGGCCTTTCCTATTATATGCGCTTTGCGGAGCGCTTTCCAAACCCCGCCGCGCTGGCCGAAGCCGACGAGGACGAAGTGCTGAAATATTGGCAGGGCTTGGGTTACTATTCCCGCGCGCGGAATTTGCACGCGGCCGCCAAAAGTATGCACGGTGTTTTCCCCACCACTTATGAGGGCGTTCGCGCCCTGAAAGGCGTGGGCGATTATACCGCCGCCGCGATTTGTTCGTTTGCCTACAAAATGCCTTATGCGGTGCTGGACGGAAATGTCTATCGCGTGCTTTCGCGCGTGTTTGAAATCAAAACGCCGATAGATTCCCTCGCTGGCAAGAAGGAGTTTTCCGCGCTGGCCCAAAAGTTGCTTGATAAAACCCACCCGGACGATTACAACCAGGCCATAATGGACTTCGGCGCGACAGTTTGCACGCCCGCCTCCCCCCAATGCCTGCTTTGCCCGCTGGCGGAGCAATGTCAGGCCCACTTGCACGGACAGGTGGAAAAATTCCCCGTAAAACAGCAAAAGACCAAAATTTCCGCGCGGTATTTCCACTATATATATGTAGTGCAGGGCGAAGATACTTGGCTGCATAAGCGCGGGGCGGGCGACATTTGGCAAAATTTGTACGAGCCCCCTCTGCTGGAAACCGCCGCCAAGGCGGACCCGCTACCCAAGACCGCTTGGCTCAAAAAGCCCGTGCTGTTGGCGTCGCCCGTCAAGCACATTCTTTCCCACCGTGTGATTTATGCGGATTTGCGGAAGGTTACGCTTCCCCCCTCTTTCTCCGTGCCTGCCGAATTTATCCGCGTGCCTGTGATAGACGTAAAAAAATACGCGGTGTCCCGCTTGGTACAAAAACTGCTGGAAAAAGCCGGCCTGTTGTAATTTTTGTTGAAAAAATCCTGTTTGTTGGCTTGCCTACTTTAAAAGGGCTTGACTCGTTTTTTTTTTTGATAAATTTTGAGTTGTAGCAAAATTTATCAAAAATGGTGGGTATAATGAAAAACGCGAATACGAGCCGATTAGGCCACTTATTAAGAGGGTGGAATACTTTGTCATCCCCGAGGAACTGCTGGTGCGGAGCGTTTGGGGAACTGGTGTTATCTTTGTTGTCATTCCGGGGCCCGCATACGAGCGGGAACCCGGAATCCAGAAATAAAACAAAGAGTTTCTCTAATAAACAGACTGGATCCCAGGTCCACGCCTGGGATGACAACGACAACAACGGATCCCGTATAAAGACACTACGGGATGACGGCTTAACTACGCACTCCTGCACGCCTAATGTTTTTTACACTACTGCCCGCGGTTTTACTTTAATAGAACTGTTGGTTGTTGTGCTAATCATTGGTATATTGGCCTCGGTGGCTGTGCCGCAATATAAAGTGGCAGTTGGAAAGGCCCGGTATCAAAAAATAATGATGACGTTACGCCCATTAAAGACGGCCTTGGAAGCCTATTATTTGGCTAATGGGGAATACCCGCCCGATACCTTGGACGGGGTGGATATAGATATTGCGGGGTGTTCCCCCAAGGGGAACGACCAACAGAAATGCGACGGCTTTTCTATTGATTATAATGGTGGGCGGCCCTATGCTTCCAAGGGGTACGACGATATTGAAGTAAATGAAAAAAATTTGAACCTGCGGTGCATTATTAACCTGGAACACTCCCCCAAACTTCCGGGGAAAACGGTTTGTTGGGCAAGCAGTATTTATGCTCCTAACTATAAATTAATTAAAAGTTTGGGTGGAGAGCAAACCACGGTGGCTATACACGAGATGTCTTCCTCTAACGGGTGGTATATAATGCCGTAATCCGCCTCTTATAAACAACAAACCCGCCCGAAGAGGGCGGGTTTTTTAACGGGTACAACAATACTGCTAGAATTTATAGCCAACGGTTAAGCCGTACATATCGCTTCTGCCGTCGGTGTATTTCATCGGTAAACTTTGCAGTTGTTCCGATCTGCCACTCAAACTGCGGGCAAAAACGTGCGAGTAGGACAAGTCCACGCTCCAAGTATCATTATGATAGCCCGCACCCACGCTGGCGATGTGGCGGTCATCCACCGGCACGAGGGTATCCATTTCGTGCTTGTTAATAGGCGATTTATCAAATACATAACCTGCGCGGACGGCCCAATTTGGGTTCAAATTATATTCTGCCCCAAAATTTAAGCGGTATGTATCTTGGTATTTTTTCTGGTTGCGGATAACCGGGCTGGATTCGCTGTCTTTATATTGGATAAGAATTTGGTCGTATGCGCTCCAAAAGGTGCCCACGATACCGGCTTCCAAAATCAAATCTTCCGTCGGGCGGAATGAAACACCCGCCGTTAAACTATCGGGCAAGGTAATAGCCCCTTCGGCATCTGCGCCGTGGATGTTAATAGCATTAATGGTGTTACCGTTAGCATCAATGCGGCCGTTAAGTTTTTGTTTTACTTTGGTGCGGTACATAGCGCCCAAGGACCACTTTTCGGCCCACTCGGGGCGGTAGATAAAGGAGAAGTTTCCCCCCCAACTTACGCCCGAACCGCTGATTTCGTATTGGGAATTGGTGCTTCCGTACAGGGCCCCCAAGTTAAAATAGGAGTTTTGGGTAAAACCGATTACCATTGCTTCCAAGCCCATAGCCACGGAAAATTCGTCATTGGCTTTTACGGCAATCGTCGGCGTGAAGGAAAAGGTTTCCAATTTTACTTTATAGGCCAAGTTGCTTCCCAGCCACGTTTCAACGGGGTCATCATATTCCCCACCCAAACCATAGCGGGAGAATCCGCCTAAACCGACGGACACTTGGTCGCTCCATTTTTGGGTAATGTAAAAATTGGGCAAATACCAAATATCTCTTTTCAGGCCACGTTCTTGCCCGGCCACGGTGGTTTTTGCATTAGCGGTTACGACGGTAAGCCCCAGTTGGGCTTGGGTGCCGTCCAGTTCGGTGATGAGCGCGGGGTTCACCGCCAAAGAGGCAGGCTCTGCCTTGTTGGCTACCGTGGCGCCGCCCATTGCGGTACTGCGTGCGCTGTATTCATACAAACCAAATCCGGCTCCGTAAGAAAAATCGGCCAGCAGGACGGATAACATCAGTACGGCTGATAACTTTTTTAACATACATCTCCTTGTTTTACGGGTTTCCCCGAGTTACACAAAAAAACCCCGCCGGATAGTATCGGCGGGGTATGCGGCAAAACTATTTCTGCAATTCTTTAATTTTATCCTTGGCTACGCTGCCAAAATAGGTTTTGGCGTAGTTTTCCACCAAGTGTTTATAAGCCTCTAACGCTTCGGTTTTGTTGCCGGCCAGTTCTTGGCTAAGGGCCAAGGTAAAATAGGCTTGCGGCAAGGCGAAACTCTTCGGGTTTTGCTTGATAAATTTCGTCATTTCTTCGGCGGAGGCCTTGTAATCTTTGGCGGCTTGCAGGCTGGAAGCCAACGAGAGCGAAGCCACCGTGTAAATGGTTTCGTTGGTGGAACCCGTCAGCGGTTTATATACATCGGCCGCTTGGGCAAAGTTTTCGCTGGCGTAGAGCACATCGCCTTTAAAAAGTTGGGCATACTCGGCGGCGTCCGAACCCGGAAAATCCGCATTGAGCACGTCAATCTGTTTAAAGCCTTCCTCTTGGTTTCCGCCCAGCACCTGTACTTGTGCGGTATAATACGCCGCCCAAGATTTTTCAGTTACGTTTTTAACGTGCGTGCTGTACGCATAACCGATAACGGCGGCCAACACCAAAATACCGATGGCCGTCAAAACGCCCTTTTTGTTTTGTTTTAAAAAATCCAGGGCGGAAATAAGCGACGACAAAATAAAATCTTTTTCTTCAACCGGAGCAGTAATTTTTTTAGTCATATCTTTATTATAGTAAATATCGGGCCGGAACCGAAAGCCTACGGGTTGGCGGCGATATCCTCCTCTGTAAGTTGGCGGCACTCAATGCCGTTGCGCGACAGGAAATAAATGCCTTCCTGGCTGCGGTCGTACTGGTTTTTGTAGAACACCTTTTTAATGCCTGCGCTGACAATTACCTTGGCACAATGCACACACGGGGACCAAGTAACATATACCGAGGAGCCCTGCGTGGCAATGCCGTTTTTAGCGGCAAAAGAAATGGCGTTTTGCTCGGCGTGGAGTTCGTTTTCAATGGACCATTTGCCGTGCAAATCGTAGAAGGTGCGGCTGGCAACAAAATCAATAAAAGTAGGGAATTTGTCCCGGTAATGGGCTTCGTAAACGGCGCGGAAGTTTTCCTCGCAATGCCGCTGCCCGGTGGGAGTACCGTTAAACCCCATACTGATTACGCGGTTATCTTTTACCAATACCGCGCCTACCTGCAAACGGCAGCAGGTGGACTGATCGGCCACCAGTTCCGCCATTTTAATAAACAGCCGGTGTTTGTTTTTCATAGGGCTATCTTACCATTTTTTAAATACAAAAAATACCGCCGCCACCAAGCACAAAAAGCCAACGAGGTGGTTCCACTTAAAACTTTCTTTAAAGTACACCGCCGAAAACCCCGCAAACACGGCCAGCGTGATGACCTCTTGCATTACCTTTAATTGGGTAACCGAAAAGTAATTGCTGCCGATGCGGTTTGCCGGCACTTGCAGGCAGTATTCAAAAAACGCAATTCCCCAACTGGCTAAAATAACCAGCCAAAGGGCTTTGTTTTTAAATTTTAAATGTCCGTACCAAGCCATTGTCATAAACAGGTTGGAGGCGCAAAGCAAAAGAATAGGTTTCCACATATACCTTATATATATTATCATAAAAGGGTTTATTTTGGGGGACCGAAAATAAATGCAATAAAATGTGGCCTTTTGGTGTTTTACAAATAGCGGCGGGGAGTTTGCCGCCTAACTATACAAGGGAATTTATATAATATAAGTATGAAATATTCTCGTTATTTGCTTCTTTTTGCCTGCTTTATGGGTGGCGCCTTGGCGCACGGGGCCGTTATTACGCCCGTGGAAAATTCCGCCGGCCCGGCGACGCAGGACCCTGTCAAAAATACCACCCCGGCTATCACGCCGCGCGGGGCGGACGGAAAGCCCCTGCCGGATATTACCCGGGAACTTACGCTGGATGACTGTATCCAACTGGCGCTTGCCAACAGCCCCAAGGCCGTGGCGGCGCAGTTGCAGTTGCAAAATGCCGAAGTGGATTTGAATTTGGCCAAGGCCGAATTTTTGCCCACGGCTTCCGTCGGCGCGAGCCAAGGCTACAATGTGCAAAAGGTGGGGTCTTCCCCCCGCACGGACCACGGCGACACCAATGTATATGCGCAGGCCAGTTTGTCTATCAGCGGGGTTACGGACATCGCCCGTAACATTAAAACGCAAAAGTTAGTGGTGGAACAGGGAAAACTCAACTTGGAAAGCGTAAAAAACGATTTAATCCGCACCGTTAAAAAGAATTATTATGCGCTCCTCTCTGCTTCGCGCGCGGTAGAAATCCGCACTAAATCGCGCGATTTGTATAAGGACCAGTACGAACGCGCCGAAGCCTATTACAAATTGGGCTTGCGCCCCAAGGTGGATGTTACGACTGCGGAAGTAAATTTAAATAACGAGGAATTAAGTTTAATCCGCGCGAAGAACCTGGTCAAAACCGCCTCGGCCGATTTGGCGAACTCGCTCGGTATTACGGTGCCGGACGTATTAAAGGTGGCGGATATTTCTTCCTTTGATAAGTTTACCAAGACGTTTGACGAAGCCGTCCAAACGGCCTACGCTAACCGCCCGGATGTGGAATCCGCCCGCACGGACGTGCGTATCAGCCAGATTAAACTAAACCAAGCCAAAGCGGGCTTCTTCCCCACCTTCTCCTTTTCGGCGGGCTATACCAAAAGCGGCGACGATTTTTATTTGGATAACGAGGATACCAAACTCTTGGCCGCGGTGGAGTGGCCCATTTTCAACGCCTTTAAGACGTATAACGGCGTGAAACAGGCCAAAATTTCGCTGGAAAATACGTTAAACGATAACCGCAGTTTGCTTAATAACGTATTTTTGGAAGTGCAAAGTGCGTATATCAAAATGCAG
The DNA here is from genome assembly GCF_050873505.1 of Candidatus Avelusimicrobium sp. Lineage (GTDB taxonomy): Bacteria > Elusimicrobiota > Elusimicrobia > Elusimicrobiales > Elusimicrobiaceae > Avelusimicrobium. The sequence continues at coordinate 8,852 of NZ_JBNMIY010000002.1, forward strand.
GAAGCGGCGGAAAGTATCCCGATAGCGGAGTTAAATGTGGAAAAGGCCAAGGAAAACCTGGACCTTGCCCAAGGCCGCTATAACGAAGGCATTGGCGATGTGATTGAACTCAAAGATGCCGAGGTGGCTTATACGGATGCAGAACTGAGCCTGCTGACCTCCCGCTACGATTATGCGTCTGCGGTGGCGGATTTAAACCAAGCAATGGGGACGAACTGATTTATGAAAAAAGAAAATATTTTTAAACGGATGATAAAAGGGTTTTGGCACCTTTCGTGGTGGAAAAAACTCCTTATTTTGGCGGTGATTATTGCCGCCGTGTGGGCGGTAAAGGCGTATTTCTTTGCCGCGCCGCCTGCCCCGCTGTTTAGAACGGCGGAAGTGAAAAAGGGCGACATTGTGGATATTGTGGAAGCCTCCGGCCCGATTAACCCCGTGAACACGACGGAAGTCGGCGCGTTGGTTTCCGGCGAAATCTTAAAGATTTATGTGGATTACAACAGCCAAGTAAAGAAAGGCGATTTAATGGCCGTAATTGACCAGACCCAAATTTTGGCTTCGCTGGCCGAGGCCAAGGCGCGCCTGTCGTCCGCCAAGGAAAGTTTGGCGTCGGCCGAAGTTTCCTACCGCTTGGCTAAAAAGAACTACGAGCGTTATTCCGCCTTGTATAAAAAGGACTATGTTTCCAAGGTAAATTTAGAGGAATACGAACTGGCCTTTGTAAACGCTAAAAGCAATTTAAACTCCGCGCAGGCGCAGGTGGTGCAGGCGCAGTCCAACCTGGAAACGGCGGAAAAGGATTTGTCTAATACGAAAATCGTCTCCCCCATTGACGGTATGGTCCTTACGCGCAAGGTAAGTGAGGGGCAGACCATTACTGCCGGGTTCTCCACGCCGGAACTGTTTGTAGTGGCGCAGGATTTAACCAAAATGCAGATTGAAGCCAAGGTGTCCGAGGCCGATATCGTAAAAATCCAGCCCGGGCAAACGGCTGATTTTACGCTGGACGGCTATATGGGCGAAACCTTCCACGGTACGGTCCGCCAAGTGCGTACCAACTATGTGGATAGTTCCAGTTCTTCTTCGTCGTCTTCCTCATCCAGCACCACCTATACGGTGGTCATTGATGTGGACAACAGCGATTTGCGCTTAAAACCCGGTATGACGGCTACCCTCACTATCCGCACGACGGATAAAAAGGGCGTGTTGATTGTGCCGAACGAAGCCTTGCGTTTCTCCCCCTCCACGAACACGCAAACGTACGAAAATACGGGCGTGTGGAAAATGGAACCCGGGAAAGAGTTGGAACGCGTGGACGTGAAAATCGGTATTATTGCCACTAAAAATACCGAAATTACCGAGGGCGATATTAAAGAGGGCGACCTCGTGGTCGTGGGCGAAAATGATTTGAAGGCTTCCGGTTCTACGGATAGTATGCGCCCGCCCCGCCCCGGCAGACGCCGCTAGGAGCCGCTTATGCCGCTGATTGATACGCAGAATTTGTACAAAATTTACAAACTGGGCGATGTGGAAGTCCGCGCGCTTAACGGCGTGAGCGTGTCCATAGAAAAAGGCGAGTTTGTGGCCGTAATGGGCCCGTCCGGCTCGGGCAAGTCAACCTTTATGAATATTTTGGGTTGCTTGGATAAGCCGACGAGCGGTAAGTATATTTTGGACGGCATAGACGTAACGGCTACGGATTTATCCAAACTCGCCGGGGTGCGCAACCATAAGATTGGCTTTGTGTTTCAGGGCTTTAACCTAATTAAGCGTACCACCGCCGTGGAAAATGTGGAATTGCCGATGATTTACAACCATACGCCCGCCCACTTGCGGCGCGAAAAGGCCTTGGCGGCTTTAAAGGCCGTAGGGCTTGAAAAGCGTGCGTTCCACCTGCCGAACCAACTTTCGGGCGGCCAGCAGCAGCGCGTGGCGATTGCTCGTAGTTTAGTGTGCGATGCGCCGATTATCTTTGCCGACGAGCCGACGGGGAACCTGGATACCAAAATGAGTATTGAGGTAATGGATTTATTTACGCGCCTTAATAAAGAAATGGGCAAAACCATTATTTTAATCACGCACGAGCCGGACATTGCCGAGTTTGCCTCGCGCCTGATTAAATTTAAAGACGGCGAAAAAATAAGCGACGAGGTTCAAAAATAATATGTGGGATTCCTTCTACTCTATTTTTAAGATTTCGCTCAAAGCGATTTTTGCCAATAAAATGCGCGCCGCGCTGACGAGTTTGGGTATTGTTATCGGCGTGTCGGCGGTTATTACGATGTTGGCCGTCGGCTCCGGGGCGCAAAAGAGCGTGTCGGACAGTGTTTCCCGCTTCGGCACCAATATTTTGTTTTTGCGCCAACCTTGGGATTTGGACGAGAGCATTTCTTCCCCCAAGGATGTAACAATGGACGATGTACTCGCTATCCGCGAAGTACCCGGCGTGGCCGCCGCCGCCCCCTACATCAGCACGGGCTTTGACGTAAAATACCGCAATACCAGCGTGTCCTTGGACGTGCTGGCTACGGACACCGATATCTTTAAAACATACGATTGGCCGATAGAATCGGGCCGCCAGTTTACCGAAAAGGAAATTTCGGAATATGCGCAGGTAATGGTTATCGGCGCGTCCGCCGCCAAGACGATTTTCAGCGATGTGGACCCGTTAAATAAAGTAGTGGTGTTGGATAACATCCCCTTTAAGGTAGTTGGCGTGGTGCAGAAAACGGGCCAAAGCGGGATGGGCTTTGATATGGACGAAGGCGCCCTCATCCCCTATACTACGGGCAAGGTAAAAATGAACGCCGGGTGGAACAGTTCCAACCGCCGCGCCTTGGACCGTGTGGTTATTAAAGTGGCCGATTTTAACACCATTGAAAATACCAAGGTGGACATCCAAAACGCCGTGCGCAACACACACCGTATTCATCCGCTTGGAAAGGACGATTTCCAGTTGGACGATTTCGCCTCGTTTATTGAGCAAGCCAAAACAATGGGTAAAACAATGAGTTTGCTCTTGGGGGCGATTGGCGCGGTGTCCCTGATTGTGGGCGGTATTGGCGTAATGAACATTATGCTGGTGTCCGTTACCGAGCGCACGCGCGAAATCGGTATCCGTATGGCGATTGGCGCCACCAGTTGGGATATTTGTATGCAATTTTTGGTGGAATCGGTTACGCTTTCTTGCATTGGCGGGCTGATAGGCATTATCGTTGGCGTTGGAATAACGCTACTCGTGGCGGCGAACTCGTCTATCCCGGCGGACCTGAACCTTTCTGCGGTGCTTTTGGCCGTAGGCTTTTCCGCGGCGACGGGCGTTTTCTTTGGGTTTTACCCCGCCTATAAGGCCTCTAAACTTACGCCGATTGATGCGCTGCGCTATGAGTAAATACCTTACTTTTTGTACCGACAAAAAGTAACAAAAAACTCGCCGCCCAAAGCGTTATAAAAAACAGGCTTGAACGGATATTTTGATAACTCGCCCCTAACGGGCTCAAACAAATCAAAATATTTTCCCGTTCAAGCCGTTTTTTATGGGCAACGCACGGGCGGCCTTAACAGCAAACAGCGTAACGACAACGGCGTAACGGCAACGGCGTAACGGCAACGGCGTAACGGCAACGGCGTAACGGCAACGGCGTAACGGCAACGGCGTAACGGCAACGGCGAACGGCAACAATATAAGCGGAAACCTTCCTTATTTCTGTGTCGTCATCCCGTAGTGTTTTTATACGGGATCTGTCGTTGCCGTTTTATTGCAAAAAGAGCGTGTTTCCTAATCAGAAGTGCGCGACATAGCAGAAATAGTGTTGCTCAATTAATCGTCCCCTAGCGCATAGAGTGGCGGCCTGCAAGGTGCCGCCCGCAGGGTGCCGTCATCCCGTAGTGTTTTTATACGGGATCCGTCGTTGCCGTTTTATTGCAAAAAGAGCGTGTTTCCTAATCAGAAGTGCGCGACATAGCAGAAATAGTGTTGCTCAATTAATCGTTCCCTAGCGCATAGAGTGGCGGCCTGCAAGGTGCCGCCCGCTAGGGTGCCGTCATCCCGTAAGGTTTTTATACGGGATCTCTTTGTTGGGCCGTGTCGTCATCCTGGAAAGTCGTAGTCCAGGATCTGTCGTTGCCGTTTCGTTAGTTGACAACATTACAAAAAGAGTTTTGTCGTTGCCGTTTTATTGCAAAAAGAGAGCGCCTCTAATCAGAAGTGCGCGACATAGCAGAAATAGTGTTGCTCAATTAATCGTTTCCTAGTGCATAAGTGGCGGCCTGCTAAGGTTGCGGCCCGCAGGGTGCCGTCATCCCGTAGTGTTTTTATACGGGATCTGTCGTTGCCGTTTTATTGCAAAAAGAGTGTTCCTCTAATCAAAAGCGCGCGACATAGCAGAAACAGTGTCGCCCCATTAATCGTTTCCTAGTGCATAAGTGGCGGCCCGCTAGGGTGCGGCGCGCCAGCGTGCGGCCCACAGGGTTGCTATTTGGATAAAGTTGTATTATACTTTAACAGTAGTCTTTTAGGAGGTCTTATGAATAAAGGTTTTACGCTTATTGAGTTGTTGGTTGTGGTGTTAATTATAGGCATCTTGTCAGCGGTGGCGTTGCCGCAGTACGACAAGGCGGTTATGAAATCCCGTATGTCCGCGGCTATCCCCATAGCCAAGAGTATTAAAGAAAATCTTACAATGTTCCATTTGTCTAATGGGCGTTATCCCACTTCGTCCGAATTTGCGGATATAGTGGATTTTGGAGATAAGAACTGTAACTCTTCGGGCTCTTGCCGCATTGGCAATTATTTAGTTGCTTATAGTACAACTCCTCTTGTCGGGGTAATTTATTCTCCGGGAACGGGCCTTACAGCCACCACCCAAACGGAAAGAATAGGGGCCGGAGTTGTAACGGGTGTTTCTACGAATAATATTCCCGCGCTTGCCTGTGTAGCGGGTGGCACAAAGGCAACCCAAATATGCAAAACCTATCCAAGTGCCAGCTACGGTTGGGGTGGTAGCGTGGTGGGTAGTGTAAGTTTTTACAAACTGTAACTTCTTCCGTTAAAAACCCCCTTGGAAATTTCCAAGGGGGTTTTTACTTGCCTATTTTTTGAAATAGTTTGCTATTTTTTTGAGCCAATTCGGCGCGGTCCTTTTTCCAACATTAACGCCTGCTTTGGCTTGGTTTCTTTCCAATTTATGGAAGAGCCCCGCCGACAGTAACGCTAATACGGACGGTACGCCGATTAAAGCCGCCGTCGTGGCCCCTGCGGTGGAGAAAATCCCCGCATCCATTAAGTTTTGCGCCAAATTGCTGAAAAGCACCGGGCCCAAGGCGCAAGAAACAGCACTCGCCACGATGAGCGAAATCACGCGGTCCTGCGTGTGCGTATTTTTAGCCGTGCGGGCAAAGGCCAGCGTAAACGCGGTGGAAATACCCGTCTCGGCCGCAAACAAGGCCGCCGTCAGCGCGTAGGCATCGTTTGCCAGCGGAAGCGCCGCAATTCCCCCCACCGCCGATAACAGAGTGGCAATGCTCATATTGTGTTTGGGGAACCATTTTAAAAAGTTCCCGGCCAAATAGCGCCCCAGCAAAAACGGTGCGGCAAACTGCGCAAGGCCAAAGAGATACTGTGAGGACGGGTCATCCGTCAGCCCCGGCAAGAGGAACAAAAATCCGTTACTAAAACAAGTTTCCACGGCGTTCATCGTAAATAACCCGGCCAGCAGCGCGGCCACGCCTTTTTCCTCTTTAAACAAGCGCACATAGGCGTTATTTTTAAGGGCGGCCAATTTGCCCACTTTTTCCCCGGTTTTCACTTCGGGCGCGGCTACCTGCGGCTTGGTGTTGGGGATTTTGGCAAAATTAAGCCCCAGCGCCGCGGCCGCCACCAAGGGAATCGGCATCGCAAACGTAAAACTCCAATCCATCCCCAAAAGTTTGGTGGCAATGAACGGGAACGCAAACGACGCGGCCATACCCATAGCGCGGCCCAGTTCGGTGTTTGCGCTTCTTTTTTGGCGGATGAGTTCGCTTTCACCCGCGCTGATTTCCGTCATCATCGGGCCGATAGCGTTGTGCACAAACACGCCGCCCGTGCTGGCCGCCATAATACAGCCCAAAATGGAATAAAAGTGCGCCATTGCATCCTGCCACGGCACGAAACTCCCGTTAAGCCCCAGCAGGGAGACCCCGGCGGTGAAACCCGCGCCCAAGAGTCCGAGCCCCACATTTAAAGAGGCCTTTCTGCCGATTTTTTCCTTTAACCAGTTGGAGAAAATCGCCCCCACGGAATACGGCAAGTAAGTGGCTACTGATACCAAAATGTTATCCTCTAACGACAGCCCGAAACTGGTGCCGAAGTTCGCAATAACCGGGGTGGCAACTTCCAGCCCCACCACAAAGGAGGACATATACAAACTGGCCCGCTGGACAAAGGTGGACGTTTGCGGCTGCGTGGGGAGCGCGGCGGGAGCCGCGGCTTTTTTAGCAAAAAGGTTTTTTACGCCGCCCACCAGTTTTTGGGCGGTTTTCCACAGCGCGGGAACAGGAAGCCCGCTATACAGGGCATTTTGATTATCCGTGTTTTGGCTGCGGCCTAAAAAACTGACAGAGGCGGTTTGTTGGGCGGCTTCGCGGCGGGCCTGTAAGGCTTTTTTGGCCCCGCGCTGAAAAGCGGTCAAACCGGGCGTTTGTGCGGCTTGAACCGGTGCGTCCGCTTGGGCAACGGCAATTGCCGGCGTTTGGAGGTCCAGCGCGGGCAAGTCCACCGGGTGGAAAGCAGGCGCAACATATTGGGCTTGGTCGGCGAGTGTTTGGGCCGTTTTGGGCGTTAAGGCCACATAATCGGCTACTGCCTGTTTGGCGGGATTAGCCGCTAAAAGGGTGATTTTCCCCGCGTTTTTAAGTTCGTAAGTGTCGTTTCCCGCTTGCGCGCTTACCGCCGGAACGGATAAACCAAGTTCTTGGGCGTATTCCACCGCACCTGCAACGGCTTGCGCGGTTTTTACCTCTTTTATAAAGGTAGCAAAAGCGTCATAGGCTTTTAATTTAAGTAAGGCTTTGGCCACGACACTAGCCGCTAACGGCTCTGCCGGGGTGTTAGCGGCACGGCGGTAAAAAGAGGTTAAAAGGCCCGCGTCTTTTTGGGTGCCGAACACCCCAAGGGCCGCCGCATCCGAAAGAGCGTCTTGTGCGGCATCAGCGGAAAATTTGCCTAAATCGGCGCGCCAAAATTCAACCGCTTGCGCCATTTGCTCTTTGGAAGTTGGAAAGCCCAGGGCGGTTTCTACAAATTCTGTCCGCAGTAAGGCGGCGCGTTCGGCCGCTTGCGGATAGGCCAAAATGCGGGTAGGCAGATCCTGTAAGTATCCGGCCTGCACGCGCTGGCGGATTTGCGGGGCGGTTAAAGTTTGGGCCAAGCGGGCTTGCGTATTTAAACGGGTAAGCGTGGAGCCCAGTTTGGCGGAGTTCACGACCGCGGCGGAGGGAACCTTTACGGAAAAAGAGGACGCCGGTACCGTTACTTTTACTTTTGCGGCAGTACGGAAGCCTTTGGCCCCCTTTAAGGGTACTTGCGCATAGGCCGATACCGTGTTTAAGGCGATTAAGGTGATACTAAGCAGCGATGCGATAACTTTTTTCATTGTCTTTCTTTTTCCTCTTTTTTTATAAATAAAAAAACCCGCTCTTTTTAAAAGTGCGGGTTTGTAATAAAAAATAAAAATATACTATTTTACACAAACTCCGCTCCATCTCTTACGCATAATAAACATTTCCGCGCTAATGTGGTTTAGCACGGACGGTTTATTAATAGACATAGTGGAGCAAGAGTTAAAAATCATTACTTTTTTATCCTTTAAAAAAACGACCTTTTTATTTTAGCAATTTTTTAAAAATTTGTGCAACATTTTTTTATAATCCTTTTTTCTATTCCTAAAAGAACACCTTTTTTTGTACAGTAGTAATATTAGTGCAATAAAAAACAAGCCTTGGGGGTTATAGTAATATGGAAGCCAATTTAGCGCAGCGCACGGATGATGAACTCGTCAGCCTGTTTCAGGCGGGCTCGGGCGCGGCGTTTGAAACCTTGGTCTTGCGCTATAAAAACCCGCTTTACCAATACATTATGGGTATGGTGCAGGACGAGGGCGCGGCGGGCGATTTGTTCCAAGAGGTGTTTATCTCGTTTTTTAAGCACGCGGATAAATACGAGGCGCGCGGGAAGTTTAAGTCTTGGCTGTTTTTAACGGCGCGTAACAAAGTGCTGAACTTTTTTAGGGACAGCGACAAATTAACCTCGCTGGACCAAACAGATGAGGAAGGAAACGCCTTCTTGCACGATACCCTGCCGGACGGCGAACGCCCGTTATTAGACGGACTTGCCGGGCAGGAAACGCTGGAACAAATCCGCCGGGCTACGCTAATGCTTCCGCCCCGTCAGCGGGAAATGGTGTATTTAAGGCAATATATGTCTTTTAAAGAAATTTCGCAACTGTTGGGCCGTCCCTTGGGCACGGTACTGGCCGATTGCCACCGGGCGGTAAAAAAATTACAGCAGTTGCTGGCAGAACATACGGAAGAGGTGAATTTATGAACGATATTTGCGAAAAGGCTGTTTTGTACGCCGCCGGGGAGTTACCCGCGGACGAAAAGGCCGCTTTTGAAACGCACCTTAACACGTGTGCTTCCTGCCGCGCGGAAGTTGCCCTGTTAAACAAAACGCAGGAGGCATTAAATCCCCCCGCCGCTCCCGGTGCGCTGGTGGATAATTTGTTTGCCAAAACAACGCGCAAAAAAGCACCCTTTTGGGCCGTGTGGAAGACGGCCTTGGCGGGGACGGCTGTATTGGGGGTAGGAATTGTATTCTTACTGGCCGCCCTGCACCCGGACAGAGCCGCCTTTGACACTACGGAAGTTGTAGCGTATATGAGCGAGCATTTGGACGAAGACTACCAAAACTTTTCAAGCGATTTGGAATTGTTTGAAGAGGACTTTTAAATGGGAGGAAGGAATATGAAGAAATTGCTGTTAGTTTCTCTTTTAGCGGCGTTGTGCGCTCCGGCCTTTGCCGAGGGTGCCTCCTGCCCGTGCCAAGACGGCGCCGAAAATTGCCGTTGCAAGGCGGCCAAGGAAGCCCGTGTGAAACCGGGCCCGCGCCACGAGGGCAAAGATGCGCGCAAGGACGAGTTTAAAAAGGCCCGCAAGGAACACAAGGCCAAAATGCGCGCCACCGAAGAAAAAGCCGAAAAACTGGTGGAAGAGTACAAAAAATTAAAGGCTGGCAAAAAGAAAGACGCCAAAAAAGCCGAAATTGCCGCCTTTGTAGCCTCTATCCGCGAGGAACAACTGAAATTTAAAGAAGAACAGTTGGCTAAATTCAAGGACCGCTTGGCCCGTATGGAAGAAGGGCTTGCCCGCCAAAAATCGGACGAAGACAAACAAGCGTGGGTGGAACAGAAGACCAACGCCTTGATTGAAGACGACGGCGATTTGGACGCGCTGTTTGACGAACGCGAAATGGGGCCTGCACCCAAAGACCGCCCGATGAAAGGGCCGAAAGGCGCACCCGAAGGCGGCGAGAAAGGGCAATTACCTCCTCCGCCTCCCGAAGCCAAATAACTTATCAAAAGGAAAACTCCCCGGGAAACCACTCCCGGGGTTTTTTATCAATTCTGTGCATCCTCTTATTTTGCTAAAATATATATATTATATGAATATTCGTACCCGCGTTTTGCGCTTGCTTTTGGGAACGGCTGTGCTCGTTCTCGTGTTTGAATTTTCCTCTTGGTTTATCCGCCTGACTGGGCTCCATTTTCCCCCGCCGCTTTTGGGGGTGGTGGTGCTGTGCTTACTGCTCAAAGCCAAAATTTGCCCGCCCGCCTTGGTGCAGGACATTTGCGAACTGTTGCTAAAACATATGACGCTCTTTTTTATCCCGCTTACGGTGGGGATTATGGTTTATGGCAGAGCGATTTCCCAAAATTTAACGCCTATTTTGGCGGCGGTGTTTTTGGGCACATTTATCAGTATGGTTTTGACGGCTCTACTCATAGAAAACACCATAAAACTGATTAAATGGCGCCGTTTAAAGAGGACCAAATAATATGTGGGGCTTTTTATTAACGGTAGCCGTGTATATCGGGTGCAAAAAAATCACGCAAAAGCGGTGGCTGAGTAAAGTGCCGGTTATTTTGCTTGCCGCCGGGATTTTAATTGCGTTTATTCTGGTGTGCCACACCTCGTACGAAAGTTACAACGAATCCGCGTGCTGGATTACCTGGATTTTGGGCCCGGCGACGGTGGCCTTTGCGTGGCCGCTGAGCCAAAACCTTTCTGTTTTAAAGCGCAACAAACGCGCGGTATATGGCGGGCTTTTGTTTTCCTGCCTGTGCACCATAGGGCTTACTTATTTGCTGGGGCGGTTCTTCCACGCCGAAAACCCGGTTATTTTTTCAATGCTTCCCAAATCCGTTACCACACCGGCGGCGGTGGAAATTTCCAAGGACTTGGGCGGCATCCCCGAACTGACCGCTTGCCTGGTGGTTTTAACGGGCCTTTTGGGCGGGCTTACCGCGCACGGGCTTTTTAAATTTCTCCACATCCGCAGCCACGCCGCTATTGGCGTTTCCATTGGTGCTACAAGCCACGTTTTGGGCACCAGCAAATGCGCCGAAAAACATAAGGAAAAGCAAATGGTTTTAAGCACATTGGCGCTTATTATTATGGCGCTTCTTACTGCGCTGGCGGCCCCGCACGTGGTGGCTTTGCTTGAAAAACTTTGCAACTAACCCTTTTCTGCGCGCGACAATTATCCCCAAACAAACTATACTCCCCTTATAGGGGGATATATGACGATACTAACAGACCAGACGTTTGACCAAGCGTACGAAGCGCACAACAAGGCCGAAATGGTGGAATTTTTTGCCACTTGGTGCCCGCATTGCAAAAAAATGGAGCCCGTGGTGGCAAAACTTGCCCAAGAATACGCGGGCAAAATCAGCATTTTGACGGTGGATGTGGACCAAGCACCGCTGGCCAGCCGGAAATTTAGCATTTCGGGCGTGCCTACTTTCCTGTTTGTAAAAAACGGCAAGGTGGCGGAAAGTTTGGCGGGCGAATACAGCGAGGGCGAACTGAAAGAGCAGTTAAACGCACTTTTATAAGAAAAAACCGGGTTCCTGTAAGAACCCGGTTTTTAGTTTACTTCTTTTCAATTTCTTCCAACAAAAGTTGCAGGGCCTTTACAGAGGCTTTGCCGATGTTGCGCTCGCGCGTGTGTGCAAATAAAAACTTATGCGCGTGCGCCCCTTTGGGCCCGGCCACGCCAATCCACACCGTGCCGACAGGCTTTTCCTTGGTTCCGCCGTCCGGCCCGGCTATACCCGTGGTGGAAACGGCATAATCTGCCCCGGTTATTTTCCGCACGCCTTGGGCCATTTGCAGGGCGACGGGCTCGCTGACGGCCCCGTATTTTTGCAAATCATCCGCGCTTACGCCTAAAACGTGGTTTTTTACCTCGTTAGCGTATGATACCACCCCGCCTAAAAAATAGGCCGACGAGCCGGGAACTGCCGTAATCAAATGGGCGATGTTCCCCCCCGTGCAACTTTCCGCACACGCCACTGTAACGCCGCTTTGGCGCAGGCGGCGGGCAAAGTCTTCCTCGGCAGAACTGTTATCCGCCACCGTAAAGGTAAGGCCGTTAAGCGACTTTAAAAGCGCTTCAAAAAAATCGTCCAACTTTTCTACCGCTTGGCCCTTGGCGGTTACGCGCAGGCGGATAAACCCCGTAGAGGGTAAATAGGCTAGCCCAATTCCCGCGGGTAAAGTATCCTCGTAAGCGGCTAATTTCATCGCCAGGTCCGATTCCGGGATATTAAATACCGTTACCATACGGTAGCGCAGTAAACCGTCCTTAAATTTGGCCTTTAAGCGCGGCAAAACCTCCGCCGGAAACAGATATTCCGTTTCAAACGGCACACCGGGCAGAGAGACTAACACTTTGTCCCCCTTTTCAAACCACATCCCGCTGGCCGTACCCTTTAAATTGCGTAGCGGCGTACAACTTTTGGGCAAAACCGCTTGGGATTTGTTGTATTCGTTCATCCGTCCGGGGCGGACGGCAAACATTTCTTCCAGCCACGCATAGGCCTGTTGGTTAAATTCAAGCGTCGTGCCAAAGTATTCCGCCAGCACCTTTTTGGTTAAATCGTCCTTGGTCGGTCCTAACCCCCCCGTTACCAGCACGATGTCCGCGCAGGAAAAACCTTCCTCTACCGCGCGTAAAATTTCGGTGCGTTCGTCGGCCACGGACAGCATTTTAACTGTTTCCGCGCCGATTTCGGCCAAGCCCCGCGCCAAATAGCGGGAATTGGTGTCTAAAATCTGGCCGAGAAGAATCTCGTCCCCAATGGTAATAATAGCGGCTTTCATAACTTTATTGTATGATTTTCGGCCGAAAAGATACAGAGGGCCCATATTTTATACAATATATAATTGCGGGCTTACCGCAAGATACTTATGAAAACCGAAAAAAACACCATTATCCCTAATGCCTGGGCGTTAGTACCCTTGGGCGTATTTTTAATCGCTTATTTGGCCGTCTCCGTGGTGGCGGGCGATTTTTACAAAATGCCGATTACCGTGGCGTTTGTATTGTCCTCTATTGTAGCCGTTTGGATGAGCAAGGGCGGCACGTTGCATAACCGCATTGAACTGTTCTGCAAGGGCGCGGCCAATGCCAACATTATGCTAATGGTAATGATTTTTATTTTGGCGGGAGCCTTTGCCCAAACCGCCAAGGCAATGGGCGCGGTGGACGCTACGGTAAATTTGACGCTTTCCATTTTGCCCGGCAATGTGCTGGCGGCTGGGATTTTTCTGGCGGCTTGCGTGATTTCCGTTTCCGTGGGAACCTCGGTCGGCACGATTGTAGCCCTTACGCCCGTGGCGGCGGGGTTATCCGCCCAAACGGGGTTGCCGCTCTCCCTTATGGCGGCGGTGGTAGTGGGCGGCGCGATGTTTGGCGATAACTTATCCTTTATTTCCGACACTACCATTGTAGCCACCCGCACGCAGGGGTGCAAAATGGCCGACAAATTCCGCACCAATTTTGCTATTGTAATGCCCTTTGCTATTTTGACGACGGTCATCTATATTTTAATGGGCAGCGGCGTGCAGAACGCCTTTACGCCCGGTGAAATTTCGTGGGTAAAGGTATTGCCGTATTTTATAGTATTGGCGGCGGCGATAATGGGCGTAAACGTAATGGTGGTGCTGTTGGGCGGTACGGTTTTGTGCGGGCTTATCGGAATTTTGACGGGCTCCTTTAATATTTGGGGCTGGACGACCGCTATGGGCAACGGCATTACGGGTATGGGCGAACTGATTATTGTTACCATTTTGGCGGGCGGTATGCTGGAAATGATTCGCTATAATGGCGGTTTGGCTTGGATTATCCAAAAAATGACCGCTAAACTCCACACCCGCCGCGGGGCGGAAGTGAGCATTGCGGGCGTGATTAGTTTTGCAAACCTCTGCACCGCTAACAATACGATTGCCCTTATTATGGCGGGGCCGATTGCTAAGGAAATTGCGGGGCGCTTTAACATTGCCCCCAACCGCGCGGCGAGTTTATTGGATATTTTTTCCTGCTTTGTGCAGGGTATTATTCCCTATGGGGCGCAACTGCTGATGGCGGCCAGTTTGACGGGTGTTTCCCCGGTTAGCATTATGAAATATCTGTATTATCCGTATTTGCTTGGGATTGGGGCGTTACTTGCCATTTGGTTGCGCTATCCGCGCAAGCACGCTATGGGCCCGCAACCCGATTTACAAGCGTAACTATGATAGCCCCGGGTGCATTTTGCCTGGGGCTTTTTGGTGGAAATTTGGCTTGATTTTTAGGAGTTTGTACAATATACTATCATAAGTCTATGTAAAAGGGGTTTTGTATGATGAAAAACTTACTTTTGGCAGGGGTACTTTTTTTAACGCTTCCCGCGAGTGCGGAAGTGATTTCGGCGGTGTCTTATAACCCGTCGCGTATGGGCGATTACGTCTATTTAAAGGTAGCCGATAAGGCCAATTTAAAGGGTGGTATTGAAAGTAATACAATGACAGTCCGCTCCGGCGGCACCGTTACGGCGAGTTCGCCCAATTTAAATTATGACGTTCCCGCCGTGGTGGGCGCTTCGGGCTCCACCTTGGATATGCCAAACACGGCTATCCACGGGAACGCGGCCAATACTTATAATAACTATCAGGCCGTAAATACAGGTACGCCTAGTGCACTCTTGAATAACGTCTATGTAAACGGCGGTACGACCACAGTTAAAAATGATTCTTATGTTTCCACCTTGGACGCCGTGAATAGACTTAAACAAAAAGCGGGTACTTTGCGCGCCAATAAATTATCTGTCAGTGGTTCCGAGGACGCAAGCCTTTACGACGGCGCGACGACGGACGGGTTTACCTTGGCGGGGAACGATATCCCGCAACCGACTTCTTCGCACGTCAATACGGGCTCTGCTTTAAGCAACTGTACTTTAAAATGGGAAGACCGCGTAACGAGCGATAACCAAAAGGTGAAACTCTTGGCCTTGGCAAACTGCGGGAACGGCAGTTCCACCGGAGACAACGGAAGCGGAAATGAATCTTGTATTTGGAGTAAGGGCAAATTGATAGGCTGTCAAATAAAAGAATCCACCTATTGCCAATTATTAGATAACGGTTTAAGCCAAGTTGAGATTATGGTATCTTCTACTTGTGGGGCGGACCGCTATGTGGTGGATTATTTGTCTGATTGCCCGACGGCTACGAGAGGAAAATCCTGCGTGGTACGGGAACAGCACAGTAACCGTATTGCCTGCACTAGCGGGACACCGGGTTCATCCAGTATGGTAACAATGTGTCAAGGCCTGGTATATACGGCCAGTTGTACGGCTTCTAAGTTTTAATAAAATTTGTGCAATACTAACACAACACCCCCGGGGCACTATATAAGAAATCCCCGGGGGTGCTTTATTGCCGTCATCCCGTAGTGTTGCTGTACGGGGTCTATTAATAGGTTTCAGAATTTACTGATTGTATAGTGGTTGTTATCTAAAAAGTCATACTGGAAAGTTTCTGTCCAGTATCTGTTGTTTTCCTCTTTTCTAATAACGACAGATCCTGGACTACGGCTTTCCAGGATGACGGCAACAACCACAACCCAAAAGGTAGATTCTGAAACAAGTTCAGAATGACCCCCAATTTTTATAACGGCTTTGTTGTATTGCTGCTTGTCGTCATCCCGTAGTGTCTTTATACGGGATCTCGTTGTTAGTGTTGTTGCCGTAACCCTACATTGCCACTTAAAACAAAACCCCAGGGAAATTCATATATCCCTGGGGTAAAAATAAACCAAAGCCTAAACTATTTGAGCAGTTCGGCCCAAGCGTCTTTTTCGGCTTGGAGTTGCTTTTTGGTTTCGTCAGCCTTTTGCTGTAATTTTTCCTTGGCCACATCCGCCGCGGTTTTGGAACCGCTGGCTACTTCGGCCGCCGTTTTGGCGTTTTGGTAGGATTGTTTGGCTTCCAACAGTTTTTGGCGGGTTTCAGCCGATTTTTGCAAGGCTTCGTCCAACGTCATCGTTTTGGTGGCGGTGGTGGAAGTGCTGGTGCCCGTGGAGGCGCAACCCACAGCCAATACCGCGGCTACAAAAGCGAGTAAAATAGTTTTTTTCATTGCATACTCCTTACTAATTGTTTCTTATATTTTATAAAACTTTCCCCCCGCCCGCGCAAGTGTTCCGTTTAAAATTGATACAATAAATCAAACACAAAAGGAGATTTTACTATGTATATTGTATTGGGTTTTGTGGCGGGAGTTTTGCTGGCCGGGTTATTTTTTGCGGCCCGGAATAACGGCGTACTAGCCAAGTTACGCGCCGAAAATGCCGATTTGCGGGTGGAAAACACCAAACTGACGGAAGAAAAAAATTCCGTCCGCCGGGAAAAAGAATTAGTAGAGGAGCATTTTAAATCCTTGGCGGCCACGTATAAGGCCCAATTTGCCGAACTGGCCTCCAAAATTTTGGACGATAAAGCCAAGGGGCTTGAAAGCAAAAATACCGAACTTTTACGCCCGTTATCCCAGCATTTGGACGATTTTGTCAAAAAGGTGGCCGATATGGAGCACCAAACCACCGCGGCGCAGGCCCGCCTGGAAAAGGGGCTAACCGATGTAATTAAATCCACCGAAAAAATTGACCAAAGCGCCGTCCATTTGACGAACGCCATTAAGGGTGAGGCTATTATGCGCGGGGCGTGGGGCGAGGAAGCCGTCAAACGTTTATTAGAGGTTGCCGGGTTAAAGGCCGGGGTGGATTATTTCCCGCAGGCGGCGGATAGCAATACAAATAAGCGCGTGGACTACAAAATAGCCCTGCCGGGCGGGCGGTGGCTAATGCTGGACGCCAAGACTATCTTTAACCATTACGCGGCCTATTTTAATGCGCAGGACCCCAAGGAAAAGGCCGCCTTGCTGGCGGAACACGTCAAAGATATAAAAAGTACGATTGCCAATTTAAGCAGTAAAAAATACCCCGCCTTGCAACAGGCGCAAAGCGAGCAAATCCAGCCGGACTATACCCTGATGTTCGTCTGCCCGGAAAGCGCGCTTTTAACAGCCGTAGAGGCCGCGCCCGAGATTTTGGACGAGGCGTGGAAACACAATATTGCGCTCGTGTCGGCTACGTCGCTGATGAGTACGCTGAAATTGGTGTCCAAATTATGGGATATTGACCGCCAACATACCTATATGGAAGGCTTTAAAGAGGATATTTTGAAGTTGGTGGAAAAATTTAACGAGTTTTTGGTCAATTTCGCCAAGGCCGAAGTGGCGGTAAACCAAGCGGCGGACAAGGTGCGTATCGCCCGCGCTCATATAGACGGCGACAACGGGGCCTTTTTGCCCGTGGCCCAGCGCATTGTGGACTTGTACGGCGTGCCGCTTACCGCCAAAAATGCAAAATTAATTAAATCTATGGGATATACCTACACCGGGGAAAAATCCGCCCCGCAAGAGCCCCAAAAGTAACTTTACCGGGTGATAAAAAAGCGGTCCAAGCCGTCGTTATCGTCGTTAAAATTATGCTTGTCGGGGTTGTTCCATTCCCAAAAGTGCGCGCACAATAAGTAGGAGCCCAGCGCGGTGGTAAACGCGCTTAACAGATAGAAGGCTTGGCGCATTTGGTATTCGTACCCTTCGGTCCCCAGCCATTTGTGCATATAGTCCCAGTCCGGCAGAGTTTCCGGCCCCGCGTTTAACAGGGAGATAACCGGGTCCAAACTGCACCCCGTGTAATGCCCCACGCTGTAAAACGCTATCGCCAGCAACAGCAAACACCCGTCGGCCTGGATTTCCTTTCCCTGCCGCAAAAAGCAAAAATACGCCAGCAACGGTACGCCCACTTCGGTCAGCGTGCCGCCCCAAATCGTCCACATAAAGTTCCCGCCCGAAAGAAACCTGAAAATAGGGTGCCCGGCCTCGTGTATACCAATGGTAAAGAACCAGAACACGCCCGCCAGCGGGCAATGGCGCGGTCCCGTAAACCACGCATAGCATAGGGCGGTTACCACGAGGATAAATAAAATTCCTTTCCAGCCGTAGCGGTGGAAGAGAGGGCCCTTTCTCATTGGGTCAATAAAATCAAAAAACCGTTGCATATAACTTTCCTTAAAAATATATTGTACCCCAAAACGGGGCCGCCTTGGCAAAAAAATTTTTCTACCCGCGCAAAAAGGGTTAGTTCTTCCCCTTCCGCCCGACGGAACCGCTAAAAACTAATCCGTTTTTAGCGTTGAGAAAGTCCCCCCGTATTAGTAAGGTAACAGGGACGGATATATCCGTTAAATTTGTTCAGAATAGTTTACGGGGGTAAACAATGAACTGTATCAAAACCGTACTGGCGGCCGGGGTGCTTTTGATGGCAACCGCCGCCTACGCGCAAGAAAATACGCCGCTTTCTGCCAAGCACGAACAGCGGCTTGCTTCCCGGCAGAAGTTGGCGCAGGACTTGTCGTCCGACTGTTGGCGGGAACACGTTAAACTAAAACAAATGCTGCAAGACAAACTCGGCCTGCAAGTAGGGGCCGATATTTCCTACACCTTGCAGCGCGGCGCGCCGTCCGGCAAGCAAACCGCCATACAGGGTATCTATTACCCGTACCTTACTTGGACCTTGTTTAAAGATACTTCTTTGGGCTCGGGCCAAGTGGACTTTAACTATAATCTTATCCGCTATTGGGGCACTTCGGCCGCTACGGTGCAAAACCGGGTGAAGACCGCGGTAGCGTTTAACGATTATGCGGCCAATCAGGAAATCTTCTCGCAACTTACTTATACGCACACCTTACCCGGGGAACTGGATTGGCTGTCGGTTACCGTGGGGCAATTCCCGCTGTACAACTTTGACGGCACGGAATATATTTCCAACCAGCAAACCGCGCTGATGAACTATTCCTTGGCGCAAAATGCGTCGTCTGCGTATCCGTCGGCTTCGCTGGGCGCGTATGTGCAGGCGCAACGGGGCGCGTGGACGGTTAGCGCGGGGTATCAGGACGCTACCAATATTTCCGGCGCGCAACTGCGCGTAAAGGACGCCTTCCGCGGGGCTTATACGGGCTTTGGCTCGGTGCAATGGGCGCCGGAGTTTGCGGGCAATCCCGGCCAGTACGGCTTGATGTATTATTATCAGCCGTCCGTGGCGGGGCAAGAAGAAAACGTAAACGGCTGGTCCGTCAATATGCAACAGAATATGGGCGAAAAATTAGCGTTCTTCGGGCGGGCTAACGGTTCGTCAGGTGGGGCCACGCCTGTTAAACTCTCGTACGCTACGGGGGCCGCGTGGCTCAACCCGTTGGAGCGCAACGAGCAGGACGCTATTATCATTGGCGCCGCATATAACCGCCTGAGCAAAAAAGGGATGGGTTATCCCCCCTATATGCGCTCGGGCGAGGTGGTTTTGGAAGCCCAATGGGTATGGGGCATTGGCAAATTTATAACGGTTACGCCGGATGTGCAGTTTTATCCGCGGGCCGCTTCCAACCCGGACAAGGAGTTTGTAACGGTGGCCGGGTTGCGTACAACCATAATGTTGTAGTGGGGTAAATTAAAAATACAGGAGAAATATATGGAAAATAATTTAGTATTGGGGACGCGCTATCCAACCTTGGCGTTTATTTCCGGCGGGGCCGGGCAGGCGGCGGACGGTATTCCGCCCCAGCCGTTTGAAACTTTTTGCTACGATTCGGCCCTGTTGCAGGCCAAAATAGAAAACTTTAACGTAGTGCCTTATACATCGGTTTTGCCTAAGGAACTCTACGGCAATATTTTGCCGGTGGATAAGGTGGCAAAAAACTTTAAGCACGGGGCGGTGCTGGAAGTGATTATGGCCGGCAACGGTGCGCGCATAGAGGACCATAAGGCCATTGCCACGGGCGTAGGCGTGTGCTGGGGTAAGGACAAAAAGGGCAATTTGATTGGCGGCTGGGCGGCTGAATATGTGGAATATTTTGATACACCCATTGATAACGAAATTGCCGAGGGCCACGCGCATATGTGGCTTAATAAATCCTTGCGCCACGAGTTGGAAATCCGCGGCGTGGAAAAGCACAGCGAATTCCAAATTTGGCACAACTTTGTGAACATCACCCAGCCGTTTGCGTATTGCTTAACGGTAATGGGTTTTTTGAACTTTAAGTTTGCAGAACCTGTAAACGTGAAATAAACGGGTATCTGTTTTGGGGGATATATGGGAGAAAACAAACAAACCGCCGGCAAGTTGGGGGTTATCGGGCTGGCTTGTATTGTCATCAGTTCAATGGTCGGGGGAGGCGTTTTTTCCCTCCCCCAAAATATGGCCGCCGGGGCCAGTGCGGGCGCGGTGCTGATTGCGTGGCTGATAACGGGCGTAGGGATGTACTTTATCGCCAATACGTTTAGCATTTTGTCGCGCGTAAAGCCGGATTTGACCTCCGGCGTGTATATGTACGCCCGGGAAGGGTTCGGGCGGTATGTGGGCTTTACGATTGGTTGGGGCTATTGGCTGTGCCAAATCTTCGGCAATGTGGGCTTTGCCGTGATTACAATGGACGCGCTAAATTACTTTTTCCCCCCGTATTTTGCGGGCGGAAATAATTTGCTTTCCATTGTGTGCGGCTCCGTGCTGATATGGGTGTTTAACTGCGTGGTCCTGCGCGGGGTGCGCCAAGCCGCCATTTTAAACGTCATCGGTACGGTGGGCAAATTGGTGCCGATACTGCTGTTTTGCCTGATAATGCTTTTTGCGTTCCATTTGGATAAATTTGATTTTAACTTTTGGGGCCATATGGCGGAAAACGGCAAAACCTTGGGTTCTTTGGGCACGCAGTTAAAAAGCACAATGCTCGTAACGCTGTGGGCGTTTATCGGTATAGAGGGCGCGGTTGTTCTTTCCGGGCGGGCCAAAAGTCAGGCGGCAGTCAGCAAGGCTACCTTTTTAGGCTTTTTGGGGTGCTTGGTTATTTACATAGGGCTTTCGGTGCTTCCGTTCGGTTTTTTATCGCAAGAGGAACTGGCGACGATTGCCAACCCCTCTACGGCGGGCGTACTGGAAAAGGTGGTCGGCCCGTGGGGCGCGTGGATGATGAACATCGGGCTGCTCTTGGCTGTGCTTTCCAGTTGGCTGGCCTGGACGATGATTTGCGCCGAAATCCCGGCCGCGGCGGCGGAGAACGGCACGTTTCCAAAGCAGTTTGCCCGGCAGAATAAGAACGGGGCGCCGTCCGTGTCGCTATGGGTTACAAGCGCTTTAATGCAGGTGGCGATTTTGCTGGTGTATTTTGCCAGTAACGCTTGGAACACAATGCTTTCTATCACTAGCGTAATGGTTCTGCCCGCATATTTGGCGAGTACGGCCTATCTGTGGAAGATGACCGAGGACGGCGAGTATGCCCAAATCAGCAAAACGGGCCGCGCGGCGGCGGTGTTTACGTCCACCTTGGGGACGGTTTACGGCTTGTGGCTCGTTTATGCGGCGGGGCTAAAATATTTGTTCCTTGCGGTGATTTTCCTTGCGCTGGGGATTCCCGTGTTTATTTGGGCGCGGTGCCAACAGCAAGACGACGGCAATATTTTTACGCGTGGCGAAAAGGCAGTTTGCACGCTGTTGGTGCTTTTTGCCCTGACGGCGGTATATGTATTTGCGCGGGGACTTGTCAGTATTTAGCCGCACATAGTTAAGGGTATTGCTTATTATAGGCCGGGTGTATTTCCATACGCCCGGCCTATTTTGTGGTTGTCGTTATTTAACAAAGTCATTCTGGAAGGTTTCTGTCCAGAATCTATTCCTTGTTTTATAACAACAGATCCTGGAACGCTCCGCGCCGGCAAACTTTCCAGGATGACGACAACGACTAGCGACCCAAGATGTAGATTCTGAAAACCCTGCGGGCCGCACCCTAGCGGGCCGCCAGTTCAGAATGACCTAATGAATAACAGCCTTTGTCGTATGTTGTCATCCCCGAGGAATTTAGTCGGGGATCCGTCGTTTCGTCGGTGGCGACATTACAAAAACAGTGTGGCGCCATTAATCAAAAGAGGGGAAAAGGGGAAGCCGTCCGCAGGACTTATTTTAAAGGGGTTGTTTCGTTTTTTTTTTTTGTTAAAATTTTGATAAATCGCGGTGGGTGTACCCGGATGTATCCACCGTATAAAAATGCGTATAAAAGGCTGTTTTGCTCAAATATAAAGGCCTAAACAAGGAGAGAAAAATGAAAGAGTTTATGAATATTTGCCGTGCGGCCACTTGTGCTAGTGGCGTCATTCTGGAAAGTTGTAGTCCAGAATCTGTTGTTGCGAAACGGCGAGATTCCGTACAAAAACCTTACGGAATGACGTCTGTTTGGGGAGGCCGCACGGTAAATACTTCTATTTTGTCATTGTTGTTGCCGTCATCCCCGAAGGTTTCTGTCGGGGATCCGTTTTTATTAAAAAAGGAAAACGACAGATTCCCGACTACGACACTCGGGAATGACAACAACCATAACAACAGATCCCGTAACCCTGCGGGCCGTCTCATACTCGGGAATAACAACAAAAACAACAGCAATTATAACGACAGATCCCGTATAAAAACACTACGGGATGACGGCTTAACAACAAGTGGCCGCACGGCGAATACTTTTCGCAAGGCAACCGCAGGTTTTACCCTTATAGAATTATTAGTAGTCGTTCTCATTATTGGCATACTGGCCGCGGTGGCGGTGCCGCAATATACCCGCGCGGTGGAAAAGGCACTCGTTAGCGAGGCAAAAGTGCTGTTAAAGGCCCTCTTGGATGCGGAAGATGCGTATGTGTTAGCCACGGGCGAGCCCTGCGGTACTTGGAATTTAGAGGATTTAGATATCACTTTACCCGGAACAATAAAAAAAGTTTCGGGCAGAACGCATATAGTAACCAAAAATTTTGAATTTTACGGGGATGAGTGCATAGCCTCTACCCGTGGAGGTGTTTCTACTGATTTTTACGCCGATAGAATTGGGAAAAACTATTCCGTCCGTGTGGTAGGCAGTGGCTATGTCGGCGGAGGAAACGACGATAAGCCGGGTATTTTCTTTTGTCATCAGGAGCATAATGAGGACGAGCCCTGTCAGCAGGCCGGAGCCATAAAAAATGTAGACGGCGAGTGGGTTTTCCAATAACAGGGCCTAAACAAAATTAGGCCTTTGGGCCCTTGCGGGGGAGCGCATAGACGGATATACTATATTTATGAAATCCCTTTTTGCGCTCCCCTTTTTGTTTTTCTCCGCGGTTGCCGCGGCGGCGCCGTTTGGACATTTGGAAAATGTGTCCACCCAACCCGCCGTGTTTTTGGCGGACAAATTAGCAAAAAAACAGCCGATTACGTATTGTGTGCAAAGGGGCGATTTTGAAACCGTTACCGCACCGCTTGCGGACCTTACGCTCCAAACCCAGGCCGCCCTTAATGAGTGGACCCGCGGCGTCGCCCTGCATATAGAGGCGGCGGGACGCAGTAAGGAATTTGCCGATTTGCTTCCCCTCTTAAAAGGGGCTCAATTTACCGAAGTGGTATGCGATTTATCCAAGCACCCCGCGGCCGGGGCGTTCTTTCTCGCGCGCAAAAACGCGCAAGAGGCCGATATTACGGTCTTGGCCTCTTCGGCCTATTGCGAGGGGCATTTTCATAGGACTTCCTCTTTTTACACCGAGCAAATGTCCCCGGCTAAACCCTTTATCTGTCTGCAAACCCGCTACGCCAGTATCCCAAGCGATAAGGAAAACTTGTCTCAAACCGGGCTTTCAGACGAGCAAAAGGATGTTTTGACTAATGCCAAAAAAGTGCTTTCCCGCACCACCTCGCCCGATTACTCATCGGACGACCAGCACCGCCTGTGGCTGTTAAACCGCTTGTATTCGTATGACGGACCGACCTACTTGGCAACGGTTACGCACGAAATGGGCCACGCCTTTGGCTTGGCGGACGAATACACGGGGCTCTGTGCGGACCCCTTGTACAAAACTGCCGCACCCGTTCCCGGCATAATGAAGCGCCTTTACGATCCCTTGGGGTGCAGTGAGGTGGACGGGATGATTACCCTGCTAGACCGCTATACACACACCGCGCGTACCTTTGCCAGTTTTTGCGGGTACGGCGTAACTTTTGTGTCCGGCGTGCAAAAGGTGGCAAAAAATACTCCCACCAAATTGCGTGTACGCCCGGGCGTGTTGGAGCGGTGGAGCCTTACGCCCGCTTCCCCCACGACCAAGGCAATGCTTTACGAAAGCGTCCACCAGGCGGAAGCCTTGGACGACGACGCCCTCACCGCGGCGGCGTCTTTGGGCGCGGCGGACGAAGTTTATTCCCGCGGGTCCGTTCTGCCCGGTGGCGTCCGGCAAGGCTCTTGGCTGATTGTGGCGCGCCAAGGCAAAAAGTACAAGGCCGCGCAAGTGCAGTATAACGCTTCGGGCCGCGTGGCCCAAGTGCGCGTGGTCCCGGTGAAGCCCGCGCAGGCGGCTAAGTATTTTACCGAAATGAAAACCGCCGAAAAATCCCCCCTTTCCGTAGATAAATAAGTACAATATTTCTATGGCAACTATCAAAGAAGCGGCAAAACTATTGAAAAACGCCCGTTACGCGGTAGCCTTTACCGGGGCGGGTATTAGCGTAGAGAGCGGCATTGCGCCCTTTACGGGGGCTGGGGGCTTGTGGAACCAATACGACCCGAAATTTATTGAAATCAATTTTTTTGAACATCACCCCAAAGAGTCCTGGCAAGAAATGAAGAAAATCTTTTTTACCGATATGGACGAAGCCGACCCCAACGCGGCGCACAAGGTGCTGGCTAAATTGGAGCAAAAGGGCCTTTTAAAGGGTGTGATTACGCAGAATATAGACGGCCTGCACCAAAAGGCGGGCTCCAAAAATGTGCAGGAGTTCCACGGTACAATTAAAACGCTTTCTTGCCTGTCCTGTGGGCGCAAATACCAGTTGGAGGACGTGAATTTGGACGATGTCCCCCCGCTGTGCTTTTGCGGTGGGGTATTAAAACCCGATTTCGTGTTTTACGGAGAGGGTATCCCTGTTAAGGCTTACCAAAACTCCTTGGAAATGGCCCAAAATGCCGATGTAATGGTAATTGTGGGCACGGCGGGGCAGGTGATGCCCGCTTGCAGTCTGCCGCTCACGGCCAAGCAATTTGGCGCGCAGATTATAGAGGTAAACCCGCAGGCCTCCGCCTTTACCGGAAGCATTACGGATTTGTACTACCCGATGAAGGCCACCGAATTTTTTACGGAGTTAGAAAAGGAAATGAAGTTATGACAAAATTTGATGATTTTTTGGAATGGTTGGAAGAATTCCCTTGGATTGGGCTTTTGGTCGGAGTCTTGGCTCTGTGCGGATTTTTTAGGGGGCTACATTATTGGCAGGTCCCTTTTAAGATTTCCGCTTTGGGGAGCGGTATCGTGGCAGGCCTGTTAGTTGGTTTGGTGTTTTTGTTAGCGGGTGCGCTGAATTCCGAAACCGGCCCAAGTGCCTTTCCGTGGGCCGCCGTAGTGGCTTTTGTTTTGGCGGGTGCAGGGGTGGCGGGATTAGTTTGGTTGTCTTACCATTATTGGCGGTATGTGTGGACTACGCTTACCGCTTTACTATTAGGAACGATTATTTTTACGTTTATAAAACATTAAAAAAGGCGGCTTGTAAGCCGCCCTTTTTTAGCGGGGTTGTTCCCCAAAGCGGTTTTCCCCCTCGTTGCCGGGGAGTAACATACAAATAAACAACGCAACCCCACCAAAGTAGGGCACAAGAAACAAAAGTTGCCACCAGCCACTCATCCCGATATCGTGCAAACGGCGCGTGCGCAAGGAAAGCGGCAAAAGCAATGCACCTAAATAGGAACCGACAATACAAATGATTGCGCCAATCCAGCCTACGCCTTGCTGGCTTCCCGGGTCGCTATACAACATAGCGCCAACGGCCATACAAAGAAACATTACGATAAACCACGCAGCAATCATCAGCGCAATATACCAACACATAAAGAGCCAAAATTCCTTGCGGTTGGCGCGGCCCGTAAAGTCAAACAGTCGTTTTAACGGGTTAATTAAATATTTCATTTGGCAAGTTCCTCCGCTTCGGTTTGGACGGCCTTTTCCGTTGCGCGCATAGCGGACAACGTTTTTTCAAATAATTCTTCTAACGGCCAGCCCAGCATTTCGGCGCCTTGTTTGATAATGTCGCGCGAGCAGCCGGCGGCAAACTTTTTATCCTTAAATTTCTTTTTCAGGCTGGAAACTTCCATATCTTGCGTACTTTTGGATGGGCGCATTTTGGCCGCCGCACCGATAAGCCCGGTCAGTTCGTCCACCGCAAAGAGCACCTTTTCCATTTCGTGCTCCGGCTTGACGTCCACGGTAATGCCGTAGCCGTGGCTGCAAACCGCGTGCACCAGTTCGGGCTCCGCGTTAATTTCGCCCAAGAGTTCAGGGGCCTTTTTGCAATGCTCCTGCGGGAATTTTTCAAAGTCTATATCGTGCAATAGCCCGCACAAGCCCCAAAAATCGGCGTCGGCTTCGTAGCCTAGTTGCCCGGCCAGTTGGCGCATTACGGCTTCTACCGTAAGCGCGTGCAAGAGGTGGAAGGGCTCTTGGTTGTATTTTTTAAGCAAGTTTAGCGCTTGTTCGCGCGTAATATGTGTGTGCATAATTGTAAAAAACTCCTAGAAAGTATATTCATCTACCATAAAAATCTGTACCGAGGGATCCCCGGCCATATGGCGTTTTAAAAAGGTTTTTTTAAGGCTCGGGCGCACGGTAGCCGTGTAATAAATGGCCTTGGGCAGGTGCGGAAAATACGCCTTTAAATAGGTATATTTGCCGAAACTGGCCGATACGGCGGCGGGCTTGTATTCCTGCCACTCTTTTAGGGCCGCTTCGTTGATGGCGGTGCGGGTGTTTGCGTTTTGTCCGTCCTCTTCAAAGCCGTCTATCAGTTGCAAAAGTAAATTTAGGTTATTCTTTTTTATTAGCCTAGCCGTGGGGCCGGGGTTGGCTTCCAAATACAAATGGTCCTGCGGAATATGGAAGGCCTTGGATGTATTTAAAATATAGTCTATATCCGCCTGCGTGAGGTCCGTTTTGATGTCAAACCACCAGTATTTTTCCGCCGGGGCACGCAGCGCAGAAAAAATATCGGCCAGTTTTACGCGGTTTTTGAGTTGTTTTTCGTCGTGCGCTACATACAGCCGCTCGCCGTTTTCTTCGGTTACGGCGGTTAAATCCAGTTCAAAACCGGGGTATTTGTCCTCTTTTTTCTGGGCGCGGCGCGGAGTGTTTACTTGGTGCAAAAACAAAATCTGTTTAGCGGGCTCGGCGAGGGCGAAATCAGACGGCTCGGTTAAGAGTTGCGGCAAGATGAATTTTTGCTCGGTATATACATACATAAAGGCCGTGTATGCCCCGGCCGAAACCAGAACCAGCAAAACAAGCGCTAAAATCAGGCGGTAAGTTCTCATAGTAACGCAGACAAAAAAATACCGCCCCCACTGCGGGAGCGGTATTTTTACAAATTAGTTGTTGGCGGGACCGAAGCGGTTTTCGCCTTCGTTGCTGGGAAGCACGGCAAAGACGAAAAGCACAATTCCACCGATAAACGGCACGAGGTTCAAAAGAATCCACCAAGCGCTTTTGTTGGTATCGTGCAAGCGGCGGGCCAAAATAGCCAAAGACGGCAACAAAATAGCCAACTGGCACAAGTTGAAAACAATTTGGCCTACTTTGCCAAAGAAACTAAGCACTACGGCCAAAATTAATAACGCAACCACGGTAAACAATACATACATCCAGTATTGTTTGCGGGTGGCGCGGCCCTTAAAATCTACATAGTGCTTTTTAAAAACATCCAAAAAATACATGTTAATTACGTTCATACTTTCTCCTTTAACAACTACTTAATTTATAGCACAAATTTTAGCCGTGTTTCAAGTTATTTGTAAAACTTGGCAAACGTCTTAAATGCTTCCCCTACTTGGGCCGCGTCGGCGCCGTCCGAAATTGGGGTAAAGTTTTCGTCGTAAAATTCCAAATTACCGTAAGCGTCCATTACCGTTATTTTATCTCCGGTGCGCACGGCCTTTTTGGTATAACTGGAAATAAGGCTGAACGGGCGCGGGGTATCGTCAAATAAATCGGTGCCGATAGAGTAATCCGCAGGGGCGTTCGTGCAGTTGTAAACGTGCGTTAAGATAGTGGGCGCAACGTCGTAATGGTTCGTGCGGTAGGTAAGCGTTTGGGCGGACGCATTGGACGGGCTCCACACAAAAAGCGGAACGTGCGTTTGGTACTTGGCAAAATTGCTGTTGTGTCCCCAAAAATTGTGGCGCGTGTCGTTAATTTCCTGCCCGTGGTCCCCGGTCAAAACGACCCAGGTATTTTTTAAGAGTCCGCGCTTTTGCAAATCCGTCAGCAGGCGGTCTATCATTTTATCGGTAAAATGCAGGGAATTTTTGTAGCGGTTCATATAGGGGGTCGGGTCCGTATTTTTGGTTAAAAGCAGGTAATTCATCGCTTCGCCTGCGGGTTTAAAAATTTGGTCTTCCTTGGGCGAATCGCTCCCGTGCGGAGCGTCCAAAAACACAAAGCCAAAGAACGGCTCCTTGGGGTTGTGCTTATCTAAAAACGCTTCAAAATCTTGCACGGCGTCTATATCCCGCTCCCATTTGGTTTGGCCCTTGGATTCCAGGCGCAAATTGGGGATAGCGGCAAACACATTTTGGTGGAAGGCGGGGCTGTTTAACTTGCCGCTGCTATACACAGCAGGCGCATAGCCCAGGGCTTGTGCCTCGCTCACCAAAACGGGCGGCAAGTGGCGGCTCGTAAAATCGTTCCAATACGCATAGGGCATAGCATAAAAAAGCGAAAAAACCCCCGCTTCGGTGGCGTTCCCGCCGCTTAAATGGTTGGCAAAGTAATGTGCGCCTGCGTGCCGGCTCCATTGGGTTAAGCGGGGCATCACTTCGGGCGTAAAACTGTCCGAGCGCCACGATTCCACCAAAATAATAAGTACATTGGGCTTTTTGTCCGGTGCGCAGGAAAGCGTATGCAAGGGATAATTTAAATCCCCGCGGGCAGGAAGCGCGTACGGTTCGCGCTTGGGCTCAAAACCCATTTTGCGCAGGCGGCGGTTGACGGAAAGAGGATTTGAAAACGGAAGCCTGTCGCGCTGGGCGGTAATGGACGGAACCATCATAAATTTAGCCCACGCAAATAAACCGTTGTACCCAAGCGAAATAAGCACAAAAAATACGCCCGTCCAAATAAGGAACTTGTTGGAAAGCGTCAATTTTTTGCCGAGGACGGTCAGCCCCCACTCGGCCGCAAACAAAGCCGCTAGGCCCGTAAAGGCCATCACCCAAGTAGCCGCCGGGAACATAAAAATTTCCCGCCCGGCCGGGCCAAAGAAGAGTTCCAGCATCGCCGGGCTAATGTGGAAGCGGTATTGGGAATAGACGATAATGTCCAGCACAAAAAACAGCGAGAAAACGCCCCCCCACACGGTAGCCGCCGCTTGCAGGGCGCGCGGGCCAATCAGGCGCCACGGGAGCGATAATATAAAAAGCCCCAAGGCAAAAAGCAAAATATGCCCCGGGATAAAAAATGTGGTAAAGAGGTTGCCGTAAAAGTCGCCCGCAAAACCGCCTGTTTTAAAGTAAAAAAGAGATAAAATACACCACAAAAGCCAGTTAATAAGCGCAAAAAGAGAGAGGTTTCTAATCTTCATAAAAAGTCCTTGTAGGGGTTTGTTAAATTATATCTTTTTTTGGGGCCGGCTGACGGTGTAAAAACGATACGCATTGTGCCGTTTCGTCCTCGGTCAGGGCCAAAACCTTACCCACCAGGCGGTTTATTTGTGCTTCCAGCGGTGCCGTGTCTGCCTGCGGGGGTTGCGTCTTTAAGGCGTAAATTTGCTTGGCTAATGCTTCCAGCGCGGTTTCCTCGTGCGGCGCGGCCGCGGGTACGGGTAAATCGTTTAGCGGGGCGGAGTAAAGTTCCAGCAAATTGCCCTTACGTTTGCCCTTGTAAAAAAGCCACGCGTAATACGGCGCGGAATTAAACAGGGCCAGCAAATACCACAGGGAAACGCCTTTCGGGGCCGATATAAAATATACGTCTGAACTGGCGTACCACGGGCCGGGCGTATAGGCGAACATATTTTTTATAGCACGCTGGGGCACGGCCAATTTGGGCGCGTCAAAATCCATTTTCCGCCGCACGGAGCCGAACCAATATTCCCCCCGCTTTAAGGCTTTGTCTATGCCGTTGTTGTTTTGCTTGCGGGCGAGCAAAACCGGGGCGAATTTTTTTAGGTGTGCTCGCAAGGCGGGGTATTGGGAAAAATCGGTATCTTTATCCCCGGGGTAGAAGAAATCAATCAGCCAACGGCTTGGAATTTGGCGCGCGGCGTAAGGGAAAATATCGGAATTTTTAAAAAACGGCTTTAATCTGTCTTGTTCGGTTGCGGAGAGGTTTAACGCGTTTTTTTCGCGC
Organism: Candidatus Avelusimicrobium sp.; assembly: GCF_050873505.1. Taxonomy (GTDB): domain Bacteria; phylum Elusimicrobiota; class Elusimicrobia; order Elusimicrobiales; family Elusimicrobiaceae; genus Avelusimicrobium. The sequence goes on from NZ_JBNMIY010000002.1 coordinate 38,930, forward strand.
GATGACAGCACAAACACCCCGTTGCCTTTTTCCACGCCGGGGAGCGCAAATTTCTTCAAATGGGCGGCGGAAATTTTATCGCACCCCGTCATTAGCCCGTTGGTTACGGTGGCGACGTCCTTTAACGTGCGCGGAACGCTTGCCATTTTAGCAAGTACCGCCTGTAAATTTCCCCCGGTTTGGATAAGTAAATAAGCGTTTTCCCCGTTAAAAAGTGTTCCTTGTGCAACGGGCGTGCCGTTTACGGCGCAGGGTGTTTCGCTACGGCCTTTTTCAAAAATGCTTATTAAACTGTGGTGCCCGTCCGCCTCGGCAAAGAGCCGCTGTTCGCCAAAGTCCTGCAAATATAAGAGAGCGGCATTTTGTCTTAAATCCTGTCGCAAGAGGGCGGCCCCTTGGGCGGTGGCAAAGTAAGGCGTAGTCAAAAAGCCCGCGGTGCCGGACGTGCACAAAATTTTAAGCGCCAAATAAAAAAACAGGTAGAGCAAATCGCTTTTGGGTGTAATTTTATCTTGCCAGAGCGGGTTTTTGCGCAGAGGTTCAAAAATTTCCCGGTGGTTTTTTTGCCCAACGTACGGCGGATTGGAAAGCACCACATCAAACCCGCCTTTTTTGATAAATACGGCGGGAAATTCCGCCTGCCAACAGGTCTGCCCGTTGTGGGCCGAAAGTGCGTCCAATACCCGCAAATTAGGGAAATTAAAGGGATTTTCCACCCCCGGCAAAAGCGCCAGGCGCAACTTAAAGGTGCTAATTGCTTGCGGCGAAATATCCCCCGCATAAAGATTTTGGCGGACGATTTGCGCTAAAATTTGCCCATAGGGTGTTTGGGGCTCGGCCCGTTGGAGGATATCCGCCAGTTTTTGCGCGAAAGGGATTAGCAAATTGCCCGTTCCGCAGGCCGGGTCGCACACGGTGAGATTTTTTAAAAATGTAAGCGTTTTTAAGTCCGCCGTCTGGGTGCCCTTTAATAGAGCGCGGGCCTCTTCGGGTGGCAAAGAGGCTTGGCGGCATAAAGCGTAAAAGAGCGTTTGCCCGGCCAGGTGCTGTGCCACCGTATCCGGCGTATAAAAAACGCCTTTTTCGCGCCCGTCCGCTTGGAGCAGGGCCTGTAAAAAACCTAAATCTTCGGGTTTCACGTCCGTTTGCTTTAATTCGCGCGCAATGGCGGGCGGCACGAGGGGCTTTTTAGGCAGAAATTCACCCCACGCCGGGGCTTTATCCCCCGCTAATTGGTGTGCCAAGGCATCATATAAGCCGCCTAATGAGAAATTTTCCCGGCGGCAAAGGCGTATCAGTTTTGCAAGTGTGCGCGAAGCCATATATAAAAATTCCGTTACTTTATTTTAGCACAGAATATAAAAATAAGAAGGCGGGCCTTTTACATTAGCCCGCCTTGGTGCATATTAAAATGCTTATTTGACCTTTTTGCCCTGTTCCAAGAGCAAGGTGAACGTGGTCATATTCGTTACCTCGTCCGGGCCGAAGAACTGAATCGGGCCGGGGAAGGTGTAAAGGTCCAACTCCGCCCAATCGGCGCGGTTTTTAAGCAAGTGCTTAAAGGGTTCGCCTTTGAGTTCCACGAGGGCCTTTTTGATGACCGGTTTTTCTTTACCTTTGCGGCGTTCAATGTTCATCATCATCGTCAACGGAATACCGCCGCATTCCCAGTCCTGCGCCTTTTTGGTCAGTTTGCGCACGGAAGAGAGGTAGCCCGAGCATTTGTTAAGCGCCAAAACGGCGGCGTTGTAACCCAAGGCATAGGTATAGTTCGCGTCAAAGGTGGACGGAATACCGCAGCGGCCTTCGTAACCGAAGAAGTGCGTAATAGCGGAGAATTTACCGTCGTATTTGCCTTCCTTCTTCATTTCGGCCAGTTTCGTGCGGAGCATTTCCACCAGCAACTTTTCGGTTTCAATCAAGGAAACCTGTACGTTGCCGTGCGGGTCGCGGTCCAACATCAACTGGCTGGCGATACCGGCCGGCAAGGATTTCATCAGGTCAGCGAGTTTGGCCGGGAGTTTGGAGATAATAAACTCTTTCTTTTCGGCCACGGTGTTCATCTTGGACAAGGCGGCTTCGTTTTCGGCCAGCGAGTCGTTAAGCGCACTGATGAGTTCCTTCATTTCCGGGATAAATTCAATTAAGCCTTCCGGCACCAACACTACACCGTAGTTTTTGCCCGCTTTGGCGCGTTTGGCAATGAGTTTAGCCAAATCGTCCACAATTTGGCCGAGCGTCATCTTTTTGGCTAATACTTCTTCGCCAATGAGCACGGCGTTGGGGTGCGTTTTAAACGCTACTTCCAAGGTAATGTGGGAGGCGCTTCTGCCCATCAGGCGGACAAAGTGCCAATATTTGCGCGCGGAATTGACGTCGCGTTCAATATTGCCCACGAGTTCGGCGTAAATTTTGGTAGCGGTATCAAAACCAAAGGAGGTTTCAATTTGTTTGTTTTTCAGGTCGCCGTCAATCGTCTTCGGCACGCCGATAACGGAGATGTCCACACCCTGCTGTTTTAAATATTCGGCAATTACGCAGGCGTTGGTGTTGGAGTCGTCGCCCCCTACTACTACGAGCGCGTCCATTTTGTTGGCCAAGAGGTTATCTTTGGCGGCTTTTAATTGTTCGTCCGTTTCAATTTTGGTGCGGCCGGATTGGATAAGGTCAAAACCGCCGGTGTTGCGGTAGTCCTTCATTAAGGCCGGGGTGATTTCAATAAATTTGTTTTCTACGATGCCGCTGGGCCCGCCCAAGAAACCGAAAAGTTTATTCTTGGCGTTGGCTTTTTTAAGCCCGTCCAACAGACCGCCGATTACGTTGTGGCCGCCCGGGGCCTGTCCGCCGGAGAGCACCACGCCCACGCGCACGGCCTTTTTGCAGGCGGCGGCGTTGGAGCCTTTTACAAAGGTAATTTCAGGCAAGCCGTAGGTATTGGGGAAAATCCGTTTTACGGCGGCTTGGTCGGCTACGCTTTTGGTCGCTTTGCCCAATTTGGGTTTTACGGCCGCGGGGCCTTTTTTAAGGATGTTGGGAAGCACGGGCTGGTATTTGCAGCGGTGCTTTTGAAGATGAGAACAAACGCTTTTAGCGGTATGTTTAGTAGGCATTACTCTTCTCCTGTTAAGATAAAATCTTTACCTTTATTATACAAAATTCCCCCGGGGTGTATTGGGAAAAATCAAATAATATAAAATGACTATCCCTATTTTGGGTCCTTTGACCCTTGCGCAAAAAGATGTTTTGTAGGAAAATATAATAAGGATGTAGAGTTTTTTACTTTATAATAAAGGGACACTTCTAACTATGAATAATCTATCTGCTTTGGCTGATTTGTTAAAACGCTTGACTTGTTTGTTTGTTGCATTTAGTTTTTTTATTAATATTGCTTCTCCGGCAATGGCCCAAACGGCAAAGACGGGCTTTAAGTTAAGCAAAAAGCAGAAGGAAGATTTGGAAAGTTCTCTAAACCACAAGTATTTTGAAGCCGTTTCCACCCGCGAAAGCACCGCCCTCCCCCGTATTGAACAAGAAAAACGTGTACAACAGCAACTCTTTAAAATTGACCAAGGCCGCCTGACGGATAAAAACAAAGCCCGCTTAACTCAGATTGACGCTTTATTAAATCCGAACAATGCTTTTTCCGTAAAAGAAACCAAGAACGCTTTTGCCGTATTTAAAGCGGAACTCACCAAAGACACCGCCGCCCAAAAGAAACAGCAAATTGCCCAAGTAAACGACCGCGCCGCCCGGGCAAAGGCCAATTTAAAAGCCCAGGCCAAGCAAATGACCGATTCCGGTAAGTATGATGCCGCCAAGGTGGAAGCGTGGCTCGCCGAAAACGAAGCGTTGATTAACCAATGGCAGAAGGATTCGTTGGCCCAGTTAAACGCTTGGAGCAAAAAGCGCAACGCCCAAGCCAAAGTAATTTTTAACCAGGCGCAGGCGGAATCCTTGGCGCAGGCGGAAAAGCAAATTTTCCAAGCCGTAAAGGACTTATTTATTTTAAAGGATAAGGCCCCCTTTGCCAAACGCAAATTAATGACCCTCGCCGTGCGCGTTCTGCCCTTGCGCACGCGGGACGGAAAATCCTTTTTTACCCCCCAGCAAAAGCAAGCCTTGCGCCAGATGTACAGCAATACTTTAAAAACCGCCAAGTGCGAAACGGAGTGTTCCTTGCCGCTGACGGCGGTAGTGGGGCTCGGTATGGTGGGGTCGTCCGCGCAAGACGCCCAATTAGTGGAAAACTTTATGGAAAAAACGCGCACGGGTGCCTATTCCGTGCCGGCCTTGCTCACGGGCGCGAGCGCACTTTTGGCGATGAAGCAGTACAGCGTACTGCGCGGGTTTATTTATTCCGCCACCGATAAAGAGCGCGATATTTCCAATTTGGATTTACTGAGCGTAACCACAGCCGTGGATGTGCTTAAAAATATTAACGGGCAGTATTTGGGCGAAGTTTCCAAATACGCCGTCTATCCGCTTACCAAGAATACGTCCAATACCGCCGCTTTTGGCAACGCGTGGGAAGATTTGGCCTTGCTCTTGGCCGCCGAGGGAAGCAAAGAAAGTTTGGCAATGCTTAAAGAGTTCGGCGTGGACCGCTGCGGCGTGTATGTTTCCAAAAGTGTAACGCTTAAAAACGAATACAAAATGACTTGCACGGGTATTGTGCCGTTCTTGGCGGGTGCCTTGCACAGCGGCAAGAGCGGGGCCGAAAATTACAACCCGCAAGGAAATTATTTACAGCCGGGCGCGTACCTGGATTCCTTTGGCCGCAGTGTGCGTATTACCCCCCAACAGGCCGCCCAAAACCGTCAGAAACAAGCCTCCCGCCGGGACCTTTTTAATCAATATCTTACAATGACAGGGCTTTCCGCTTCTGCCGCCATTGCGCGCTACCTGTTTAACCAAAGTATGGGCGATTTAAGCGCGGAAAGCGAATTGCTTTTGGACCAAAAACTATATAAGGTATATGCCGCTTCCGCCAAAAAGCACGCGCCGAAGCCGGGTTACGCCATTTCCGCTTACGGACGCGGAAGCGCCGCTTATAACGCCAAGCGCGTCCGCCAGGACCGCACCAACTGGTGGTTAAAGGCCGCGCAATATGCCGATATTGCTATTTTGGTATGGTGTTTGGTGGATATTTCCAAACTCGCTTTGAAGGGCGCCAACTTGGGCCGGGCGATGTACAAGGCAATGAATATGGCCCGCTCGGGCGCGACGGTAACCCAGCGCGCAATGATGTTGCGCCGCTTAAATGTGGTTAAACCCCTGCGCACAATGCGCAATATCCCGGTGCGTTTGCGCAAAGGGTTAGAGCCGGCCGTCCTCGCGCAGTTGCCGCAGTTTGCCACCGTGCCCACCACGGCGGAACTCTTAAAGGTGCCGGGCGGATTTATCCCGGCGGCCAGCAAAATGGTGGCTTCCAATTTGAAGTTTTCTGCCGAAGCGGGTGTATTGTCCGTCGGCGCGCCGGCGGCGATGCATCCGACGGTGTTAAACGAGGGTGAAGTAGCCAGCCTTAATACCTCTTTGGCGGCGGCCACCCAGCGGGCCAATACCGCTTTTGCCAACCGCGGCACAATGGCCAAATTAACCACTTTCAGCGCGGACGGCGCCTACCGCCAAATGTTGGCCAAGGAAATTTCCCAATTAGGCTCCTTGCCGGGCTATAAACCGGGCGAAACGGCCTCGTTGGCGGCGGAAGTACGCAATTTAAAAACGGTAAAAGTACCCGAAAATATCGCCACTTTTGAACGCCGCCCGCTCCTTTCCAACGGCAAGCCTGACGGCGCGGCTGTAAACAGTTTGTTGTCTGCTACCTTAGGCGTGGCCCCGACGGCGGAGCAAACCGCTTACGCCACCACCCTGCTGGAACAAACAATCCAGAAAACGAACGCACAATATGCCGCAAGAAGTTGGTTCAAGCGGACGTTCTCGCGCGGGTCCTATAAAAAGGCCTTTATGAGCAATTTGGCGCAGGCTATGGACGCAGATAAACGCTTTTTAACCGACGAGGCCTATGGCAAAATCGGCCAAGCCCTTATGCACGCGCTTAATGGGGACGCTTCCGTTAAAGCCCCCGCCTCTTTGGCGGGTATTGCGGCGGAAAAATCTGCCCCGGCCAAAAAGCAAAAGGTTACCCCCTTGGGCTCGGCCGTATTAACGGGCGATGGCGCGACGGCGACGGAATTGCCGCTTAACGTATATGCGGTTTCCGGCTTTGGCGGCCTGAAAAAGGCGGGCTACCAGCGCGCCGTATTTACGCAAGGCAAATCCGGTGTGAAGTTTGGCTTCGGTACGGATTTAGCGGGTGTTAAACAGCCCACCAATTTTAAACTTACGTTGTCGGATTCCCAGATCCCTGCCTTTGCGGCGGCTGCCGAACGGGCGGACTTGGCAAAGCCCTTTGAACTGAAACTGACGGCTATTAGCCAGCCCGGTTTCTTTGGTTCCCTGCGCAGTTCCTTTGCCAACCGCTGGAATTTGTTCCAGGCGCAAAAGGCCGAAACGGGCAAGTGGTCGTTTAAAAACATTTTAACCCGCAGTAAAGAAAATATGTACGCGCACGATATCCCGGTCTTCCGCCAAACGGAAGCGGGCGAATTGGTTTCCGTGCCGCTTACCTTGAAGGCCGACACCTACTTGGGCTTAAAAGATGCGCAAATGGTGTTGGGCCCGTCCGGCTCGGTCAATTTCTACCGCGGTGGACAGTTGCTTAGCAACGTGGCCCCGTTCTCGTACGGCGTGCGCAAAACGCAGTTAAAACCGTTCTTGGACATTGTGCGCCAAGCCCCTGCGGGGATGCGCTTTGATTTGACGGTAAAGAGTACGCCCAGCAAATTGGTGCCGCTCTATATCGCCACCGGGCTTAGTTTGAGTTCCGCTTCGTCCAGTTTAATCGCGCCGCTGGAAAACATTTACGGCGACCAAATTACCGAAACGGACAAGACGATGATCTCCCTCGCCCTGCCGTATATTCCCTCTTTGCTGACCCCGGTTTTCTCGCCGTTGGTGATGAAAATCGGCGCCTTAAAGACCGTTAAAATGGCCTTGGGTACGGCCTTTGGCGGCTTGGTGTTTGCGGGGATGTCCGGCTTTGGCGGTAAGGTAAATGAGGATAAATTGCCCCCCATTTGGCCGCTGTTCGTATCCGGCGCGGCGATTGGCTTGTCCTCCGCGTTAAACCGCTCCGGGCTCAACCTGTTAATTGACCGCATTGGCGGCGGCGGTTCGCTGCTTACCAGTATGGCGTTTAAAAATATGGGTTCTATGGCAATGTTGTTGCCCCCTGTTGTAGCCAACGCCTTTTTCCCTGGCAAGACGGACTTTTCGCTCGCCTTCCCGGTGCTGGGCACGATTTCCGCGCTGTCCTTGGGCAGTTTGTATTTCTCCCGCATTGACCCTAACATCGGCAAGGTTGCCGGGTTTATGAAGTTAAAACCCTTGGCCTTGCGCGGCGGACTGTATCCGGCTATGTCTAATGCGTGGCAGAATACCCGTACCATAATGCGCGACGGTTGGGGCGAAACGTGGGGCTCCCTGCGGATTTTGGCCAGCAAGGAACTCCTGCCGCTGACGGCTGCCGCCTTTACCTTTACGGGCTTTGAAGCCGCCACCTTTAACAAGGCGGCCAACCAGTTAATCCGTCCGTCTGTAACGGAGTTTGATTGGATTAACAATAACATCCACAAGGATAACCGCAAAAACTGGATTGCCTTGGTTACCAGCGGTACGGTGGTGGCGTTCCCGCTTTTGGTGCGCTTGCGCGCTAAATCGCTCTTGGGCGCGTTGAAGGACCCGCTCCGCCCCGGCTTGGAATACCAGCGGATGCTGAAACTTTCCTACGGGATGAACATCGCGGGCGGCGCCACGATGATGACCTTCGGCTTTGACGGTTTTACAAGCCCCGGGTTCTTGGGTATTGCCCTTGTCGGTATGGGTACGGCTAACGTAACGCAGTCCTTGCAGAAATTGGCGAATATGAACGTCGTGCGCGGTGGATATGTGGCGGCCCGCACCAAAGGTCTTGCCGCCGCCGAAGCCGCTGTGGTGCGTGATAAAGCCTCTACTACGGCAATGACGGTTTTCTCGCTGTCCCAAACGGGGTTGGCCGCTGTGCCGCTAATGGTCAGCCACTACACGGACGGACACATTAAGGCGGGTATTGAGGACCGCAAGGATGTGCCCAGAACCTCGCTGTGGATGCCGCTTACCTCTATCGGGCTTAGTATGAGTTTGGCCGCGCCCAGCATTGGGCTGCTCCCCAAACAGATTCCGACGGGTGCTTTCGGCTTAACGAAAGGTTTATTCGGCTCCTATGGGCAGGCTTTCGGGCAGACCTATAATTGGCTTACCCCCCAAGCGGGTGCGCCTTACGGTACGCCGTCCGGCTTTGTGCCGATGCCCGTAAATACGGACGCTCCGGCCCGAACCGAAGACAAGAAATAATTTAGTTGTTTAAGTCTAAAACGCCCTCTTTTTAGAGGGCGTTTTTGCGTGGTGGTGTCCTAATGTTATTCATATGAGCGGTCATTCTGAACTGGCGGCCCGCAGGGTTTTCAGAATCTACCTTATGGGTCGTCGTGGAGTTGTCGTCATCCCCGAGGAATTTAGTCGGGGATCTGTCGTTTCGTAAGAGAACAACAACAGCAAAAACAGATTCCCGACTACAACCTTCGGGAATGACGGCTTTTCCTCTTTTGTTTGTCATCCCGGAGTGTTTTTATCCGGGATCTGTTGTTTTGTTTGTTTGCGACCTTGCAAAAACAGTGTGGCTTCATTAGTCAAAAGAGGGAAAAAGGTAAGCCGTCCGCAGGACTTATTTTTAAAGGGGTTGTTTCGTTTTTTTTTTTTGTTAAAATTTTAATAAATTGCGGTGGGTGTACCCGGATGTATCCGGTGTATAAAAACGCGTATAAAAGGCCGTTTTGCTCAAATATAAAGGCCTTAACAAGGAGAAAAAATGAAAGGATTTAGTGATGTTAGCCGTGCGGCCACCCCAAACAGACGTCATTCCGTAAGGTTTCTGTACGGAATCTCGTCGTTTCGCAACAACAGATTCTGGACTACAACTTTCCAGAATGACGACACTAGCATAAGTGGCCGCACGGCTAATACTTTCCGTGTTGCAACATCAGGTTTTACTTTAATTGAATTATTAGTCGTCGTTCTCATTATTGGTATTTTGGCGGCGGTGGCTCTGCCGGAGTATCAGGTGGCCGTGTTAAAAAGCCGTCTGTCCAGCACTATGGCTACCGTCAAAACGATTGCTAACGCGGCAGAGGTGTATTATTTGGCCAATGGCGCCTACGCGCCGGACGACATTACGCTACTGGATATTTCGGACGTGAACGGGTGCAGAACTGGCGGCGAGGGGCGTGTGTATTGTGGCAACATTGAATACGATTACAATGCTGGAAGTGCTGGCGGCTGGCATACAAACGGACAAGACCGCATTGACGGGAAAATTTATTTAAATGGGGTGCAGACGATTTTCTATTTACAGTATTTGGAGCATAGTCCCAATTATGCCGGGGAAAGGCATTGTTTGGTGGCAAATGCTTCCTCCTCTGTGGCGCACCGTGTTTGCAAAAGTATGGGCGGCACGTTAGTCAGCGGCAGCAGTACGCAATACCGTTTGCCCTAGTTTGTAAGAAACTTTTGAAACTTGCGTGAATTTTTTGTAAAATAACATATATAAAAAGATTTGCGCCCCCATAGCTCAATGGATAGAGCATCTGCCTTCTAAGCAGGGGATATAGGTTCGATTCCTATTGGGGGTAAATATAGAACCCGCGGAAGCGGGTTTTTTATTTACCCGCAAAGCCACATAAACTGCTTTATGTGGCGGTAGGAAGCGAAAGCCGGAGCCTTATACGAGTTTGAGGCCGGAGGCCGAAAGGCGAGTATGGCGAGGCGGGGCCGCGAGCGCCGAGGGTCAACGAGGCGACTTGTGGCCGATGACCTTAAAGGTAAATATAGAACCCGCGGAAGCGGGTTTTTTATTTACCCGCAAAGTCGCATAAATTGCTAAAAAGCCCTTTTTTATCGTCGTAAAACCGTGCTTGCAATAAGCAGAAATAGCGGACCTGTGAAGCAGTAGCGTTGTCAGCAAATTGTCAGCATAAATGTCCGCATTGCTATCTCTCTTTTATTTGCCCCACAACCATCTAAGTTAATATCTTGTGTAGTTTGGGCGAAATTATATTTCCTATTATCTGCTGGCAATTTTCCCTCCACCTTTTCATATAGGTCCAAAGACCTATGCGCCATTAGGCCTTTTGGCCCTGTTTTTTGCATAAAAAAACAACAACCCTATTAAAAATATTTAGGCTTTTTTGCTAAAAAACAGTAGATTTTTGGGGTATAACTTGATATAGTGAAAGTGTACCCGAATTAAACCGACAACAAGAAAAGGAGTACCTAAAATGAAACAACTCGTATTAGCCCTGCTGTTACTGGGTTTGGCAGTTCCTGGTTCTGCCCAAGCCGGTAAAGCTCCTGTCGTTGCTGCAAAACAAGTAAAGAAAGTTGCTACCGCGTTTAAAGTCCGTGTACCTGCGGCTCCGCGCGTATCCAGCAAAGTGCTTAAACAGCAATATGCCTTGGTCAGCCGCTCTTTGGCGATTGCCCAACAAGTGCATAGCCAGCAAGTGGCCCAAGTGCTGACGGACGCTTCTCTCGCCGCGAAAGAACGCTTGGCGGTATTGGAAAAACTGGACGCCGAAACGGCTGAATTAACGGCCAGCCTGAACGAACGCGCGATGAAGGCGCAAGCCCAATGGGGCGAACGCTTGTTAGTGGAACGCAATCCGAATTTCTTTCCTAAAAAAGATCCCAACATCCCGGGTATGCTCTCCGAATCGGCCAAGCCGACGGAATATCCCGATATGTCTCCGGCCTTCTTCCGCGAGGTGGTCGCCTTGGTGCCCGAGTATGAAGAATTGCCCGAAGAGGTAAATATGCTTGCAGTGGCCTTGGGTAAAAAATTGGGTTTTATGGAGCAAACCATTACCCAGTTAAAAGATGTCAAACTGGCCGCCAACAAAAAGATTGCAATGAGCGAAACGGAAATGGAAAAACGCTTCTACCGCAACCAAGTAAAAAAGGCGGACCGCGAACTGGCGAAACTTTCCAAACAAGCCGCTCAGGCCGCGGCGGATTTGGTGGACTTGATGAACCTTTATCCGTCCTTGTACAAAGACGCTTTGACGTTGGTAGCCGTTAAATTGGATACCTACCCCGTTAAAACGGACTTTGTAAAATACCTGCGCGGCAAAGTGCGCTTGCCCTCTACGGTTAAGGAAGAGGCTCCTCGCCGCAGAATCGGTTTTGGCAACTAAAAAACTGTATTTATAAAAAGCCCCGCTTAATGCGGGGCTTTTTTGTGTGCTAATTTTTGTATTTTATAAACTTAGGTTTTTGCTATAATAAGATCATATTATAGCCTTTATGGAGAATCCTTATGCCGACGATGCAAGTAAGTGCAGAAGCAAAATCTATTAGTGAAATCTTTTCTAAATTTTTCTCTATTCCTGCGTATCAACGCGATTATGTTTGGAAAGAAGAAAATATCGAGGCTTTTTTTAATGACATTTTAGAGAGTTTTAATAGTAATGCAAATAAAGATTATTTTATGGGTAGCCTTTTGTTGGCGCGGCACCCAGAGAATAGTGCGTCGTACTTTGTTATAGACGGACAACAACGTTTAACAACCAGTTATATTTTACTTAAATTATTTTTGGATTTCTCTAAAGAATATGGTACTGAAAACGAACAATTTTATATTAAACTCTCTTTATGTAATCCAACATCAAAAGGCTTGCAATATAAGGTAACTTTCCTATACGAACAAACACAAAAATTAATGGATGAATTTATAAGACAAGAAACCTTGGAGGATTCCTTACTTTTTATTAGCAAAGTCTATAAAATGGGGTCTTGTTCTCAATCCGAATATAGAATGTTGGAGGCGTACCGTCATTTCAGCAAATTGCTAAAAGAGCAATTTACTAAAAATAACATATTGGATTGGGCGTCTATGTATGAATATATAAGTTATTTCCAACAGCACGTTATTTTTTCTGTCATTTATACCGAAAATACACAGGATGCGCTCATATTATTTCAAAATATGAACGATAGAGGGGTCTCTTTAACAAAAACAGATTTATTAAAAAATTTGTTATTCCAACACTTAAAGGAAAATACTTTGGCTGAAAATGAGAAAAATCTTTCTCTTAAATGGCGTGAATTTGTTAAGACCATTGAGAAAAGCAAAAATATGAATATTACACCAGACCGTTTTTTGCGCCATTATATAATGGTCAAAACTGGACGTTCTGATATTCAAAAAGGCAATGTCTTTAATGAAATTGCAGATAAAAAAGATATTTTAAATATAAGACAAAATCCAATAGAAGCCTTTGATGATATTTTGGAAAAAGCGAAATTGTATGTGAATATTCGGGCTTATGGAAAAAGGACCTCTGACGGTAAGGAAATTCAGGGGTTATTAAATATGCAAGCACTAAAAGTAGAGCAACAAGTATTACTCCTTTTAGATACAGAAAAAATGCCAGACGATGTTTTTGAGGATTTTTCTTCCAAAATAGAAAATTTATTGTTTGTCTATATGGTCTCTGGCGTATTAACAAAGCAATATGAATCATTGTTTTGTCGTTGGAGCCACGAGGATATACAATACATAGATTCCAAGGAAAAATATGAGAAATTTTTAAATGAAAAATTTTTACCTGAATTATATAAAAACAAAAAAATATTTGAAGAACGTTTTAACCAATTATCCCAACAGGGACTGGTAAAGTACAAGCAAAAATACATTTTAGGAAAATTGGCCCAGTTTTTAGAACAAAAACGCGGTGAATTTAGATCATTAAAAGATGTAATGAAAAAATATAAGGAAATTGAACACATTTGGCCCCAAGAACCGAATGAAGCAGTTAAACAAGCGTGTAATTTGTCTCCCGAGGATTATGCCGCTTGTATGCAAAAGTTGGGCAATCTAACATTGCTGAATAAAAAATTGAATATACAAGCCAGCAATGGAGAATTTTCTGTAAAGGTGCCTTATTATGAAAATGAGGATTTGTTGCTTACTAAATGTTTAGTTAAGAATTTGGACTGTTATGGAAAGCCCTTTGCAAATTGTTTGCAAAGTTATAATATTGTGCCCTTTACTACTTGGGATGAGCATTGTATAGAGACACGACAACGCAGTTTAACGGCTATGGCTCTAACTATTTGGGGATTAAACAAAAAATAAATTTAATGCCGTTATATGCTGTTAGCCCCGCTTAATGCGGGGCTTTTTTGTGGGGTGGAATAGATTTATTTGAAAAGCGTTTTTTATCGGCGTTTGGCTCTGTAAAATGCTAAAATAAACTAACTGCATTTGGGGAGTATTTTATGGCCAGAAATTTATCGTTTTCTTATTCTAAAATGGGTATGTATAAAGAATGCCCGCAGAAGTACAAATTCCGCTACGTCCATATGTTGCCCGAGCAACCCAAGTATTACTTTGCGTTCGGCTCCGCGTTGCACGAGGTAATGGAGTATATTTATAACCCGGCGAACCCGGTTTTCCCCACCTTGGCGGAAGCGTTGGTATTTTTTGAAAACCATTGGAACAAAACCACCTACGAGCAAAAGGGCTATGCGTCGCTTGAAAAGGAACTGGCCGGATATGCCGAGGGGCGGCGGATTATTGAATCCTATTACGCCAAAAACGCGGCCACCTTTGCGCATCCGCTGTCCGTGGAAATGAAGAGCACCCTGGATATTGACGGGCTGAGCCTGATTAGCATTTTGGACCGTATGGATTATTTGGGCGACGGGAAAATCAAAATTTTGGACTATAAAACGGGCAAAACCGTCCAGCGCGAGCCAGACCAACTGTATATGTACCAAAAAGTGGCCGAAAACTCCCCCGCCATCCGCGCGCTGGTGGAGCAGAAGGACCCGGGGGTAAAGGAAATCCGCGTGGCGCAACTGAGTTTTTACCATTTGCCCACTTTGCACGAAATGACGTTTGAACGCGCCGAGGACAAGGAAATTTTTGAATTTTGGCAAGGCGTTTTAAAGGTGGCGGACAACATCCGCGCGGGCAATTTTGCCCCCACTCCCGGCGAAAACCAGTGCCGCTGGTGCGATTACCGCAATATTTGCCCCGTGTTTACGGGTAAGGAATACACCGGGCCGACGGGCTTTGCGGCGCGCAAAGTAACACCGGCCCCCGCCGAACAACCCAAGAGCGAGCAAGAAATTTTGAGCGAAAAAATTGACCGTTGCGGGGCGCTATTGGACGAAGCAAAGGCCTTGCAAAAGGAAATTATTTCGCTAATGCGCAAAAATAATTTTGAACGCCACTTCGGCAAACAATACAAGGCCGAACTTTCCCGCGTGGAAAAGTTGGAATTTACCGATAAAGAAAAAGTGGTGGAACTTTTGCGCACGCTTAAATTGTTAGCCAAGACCTTGGTTCCTACGCAAAGCACGGTCGCTGGGTTACTAACAGATGCGTCCGTCCCGGCGGAAGCCAAGGCCAAATTGCAGGCATTTGCTAAAAAAGAAGAGGACATCAACTTAAATTTAACCAAGGCGGAATAGTATGATACAAAAAACGGATTTTCGCTTGAAGTGGTCTTTTTTTATTGTGCTGGTGGCGGCCCTACTGTTTACCGTGGCCCGCGCGGCGCTTTTTTTATTAAACCGCGATTTTTTCAGCGCGTTATCCGGGGCGGAGATTTTTTCCGCCTTTTTAAATGGGCTCCGCTTTGATTTTTCCGTGATAGCCCTTTTTATGGGGCCGGTGTTGTTGTTGCTCAATTTGCCCGTGCGTGGGCGCGGCTGGGTGAAGTTTTGGATGGGCGTATTACTGGCCGAACTGATTTTTGCGGCGGGCTTTTTAATCGGCGATTTGATTTATTTCCCCAAGGTAAACCGCCACATTGCCGAGGAAATCGTGCAGGTGGCCAACGACTGGGGCTATGTGTTAAAGTATATGCTTACGCAGGTTTGGCTGCCGCTTATTATGCTGTTGGGCGGCTTTGCGTGGGCGGTGCGCGCGGTGTGCCGCTATACGGATAAACATTTTCAGGCTAACCGTTTCAGCAAAATCCGCACGGGCGAAATTTTGTTTTTAATTGTGCTCCTTACCTTTTTAGGCATCCGCGGGCACATTGGGCGCGGCAAATCCTTGGGCGTGGCTGATGTGTATAATTATGCCTCATCCCCCGCCGCCGCCTCCCTTACGCTAAACGGCGCGTTTACGGCCTATCAGGTGGGCAGAAAGGGCGCTATGGAAATTTCCAATGCGTTCCCGGCGGATAAGGCCTTGGAACTCACACAAAAACGCTTTGTAGCCGCGGACGAAACCGTGCCGGATGAAAATTATCCCTTAATGCGCCAAGCCCAGCCGGACGATAAACCGCTTGCAAAAGGTTACAACGTGATGATTGTGCTTTTGGAAGGTTGGCACCCGTATTATGTGGACGGTTTATCCGGCCAAAACTTTGGCGCTACCCCGGTATTTGACGATATTTTAAAAAACGGCGTGAACTTTACGAACGCCTATGCGGCGGGCCTGCGCAGTATTTTTGGCTTTGCGGCCGTGTTTGCGGGCGTGCCGTTGGTGCCCGGTCTGCCGATGTTTGGCTACGGGCTGGAATTAACCTCGTTTTCCCCTATGCCCAAGCACTTTGCCCAGGCGGGCTATTACACCTTTTTTGCGCAGACCTCGCACCGCGATTCGTACCGCCTCTGCGCGCTCGCTTCGTATTTGGGCGTAAAAGACAGTTACGGCTGGGAGGACATCCCAGAATTGTTAAAATACAAGGACCGCGCCCCCTTCGGCTACGATTATGACGCCTTAATGTTCGCGGCGGATAAAATTAAAAATCGCCACGAAAAGAATTTTATGGGTATGGTGTTTACTGGCATTACGCACGAACCGTTTGCTTCCACCTTGCCGCAGTTTGACAAATACCCGTACGACTCGTGGGAGCACGGATTCTTAAATACGCTGTCGTTTGCCGATTGGTCTATCGGCGAGTTTTTAAAGCGCGCCAAAGAGGACGGCTGGTTTGATAATACCATTTTTGTCTTCGTGGCGGACCACACTTCGGGCGGCCCGGCGGACGATTCCCTAAAAAACCATTTCCGTATTCCGCTGGTTATTTATGCGCCGAAACTTTTTAAAGGGCAGGAAGCCAAGCAAATCGTTTCGCAATTAGATTTAATCCCCACACTTTACCGTTTGACGGGCCTTACGCCCGCTTATACGGCCTTTGGGCGGGATATGTTTGATACGTCCTTTGACCGCGCGGCGTTCGTGTCCGAGGGTGTGAATATCGGGCTCATTACCGCGGACGGCGAAATGCGCCACAGCGGCGGAAAGATTTTGTCCGCCACGCCCGGTATGGATACCGAAAAGGCCGAAGAAACCTTGCTTTCCTTGGACAAGGCCGCCTATACATTACTCAAAGAAAACCGCTGGTATAAGCCGCAAACGGATGAGGCCAACCAATGAGCGGGAAACTCTTTGTTGCATTGGATTTGGGCACGTCCTCTTGCCGTGCCTTGGCCTTTAACCAAGCGGGGCAGACCGTGGCGCACAAAAGCCTTGCTCTTGCGCCAAAACGCCCCCAAAACGGCCTTTCTTATTATGACGGGGCCGAACTCCTGCGCGCGCAAAAAAATGTTTTAAATTCTCTTTTAATGCAAGTCGGGCCGCAAAACGTCCGCAGTATTTCGGTGGCCGGACAGCGTTCCACGGTGGTTTTGTGGCACAAGCAAACGGGCGAAGCCTTGGCCCCGGTGCTCACGTGGGAGGACGGGCGGGCGGCGGCAGAAGCGGAAAACGCTCCCGTCAGCCAGCCGGAAATCCACGCGGTAACAGGCCTGTATAAAACGCCGTATTTTTCCGCGCCCAAAATTGCCTGGTGCCTTAAAAATTGCCCGGCGGTTAAGCAGGCACTATCTGAAAACAATTTGCTGATTGGCCCGGTTCCCTCGTATTTCATTTATCATTTAACGGGTGGCAAAACCTTTGCCACGGATGCTACGCTTGCCCAGCGGATGCTGCTTTTGGATATCCGCACGAAAACTTGGAGCGCGGACCTGTGCAAGGCCTTTGGCGTGCCGCTTGAAGCCTTGCCCCAACTCCGCCCGAGTGCGGCAGATTACGGCGCGTACGAATTTGAGCAGGTAAAAATTCCCCTTTGCGTGTGTGCGGGCGACCAGCAGGCCGCCGCGTGGGGCCGTTTAAAGGCCGGGCAAACGCTTATCAATTACGGTACGGGCGCGTTTTTGCTCCATAATGTGGGACACGAAGAACGGGCCGTTTTGCCGGGCGTGCTGACCTCCTTGGCCGCTTCTTGTGCGGCTTGCCAAAGTGATTATTTATTGGAAGCCCCCGTTAATGCGGCGGGGAGCGCGCTCCAATGGTTAAAGGCGCAGGGGCTTTCCCTGGATGATAAAAAGATAGACGCTTTGTGCACCTCGTCCGCGGCCCCGGTGTGGCTTTTGCCGGCCTTGGGCGGCTTGGGCGCGCCATATTGGGATTTTTCCTTGTCTCCCGTGGCGGCGGGCTTGTCCCCCCTTACCCAAAAGGCCGATTGGGTGGCCGGAGCGGTGCGCGGCATTGCGTTTTTGCTGGCCGACATTGCGGCCTATTTGCGGGCCAATCAGGTGGCTGTTAGCGGTCCGGTGGCGGTATCGGGCGGGCTTACGCGCCTCACCTATTTAATGCAATTTCAGGCGGATTTGTTGCAAGTTCCGCTGACGTTAAGCGACGAGCCCGAAAGCACGGCCTTGGGCGCGGCGCGCTTGGCGGCTGATTATATGGGCGAGCCGTTGCAAGAGCCCCCGGCGGATATTCCGCGCACTTTTTCGCCAAAAATGACGCCCGCGGAGGCCCGTGCCTTGCACCAAAAATGGCAAGCCTTTTTAACTTGGTGCAAAGCGCAACCCCGTTAATTTTGCGGTTGGCTGTTTACTAATTTTCCCCCGCTTTTTTAGGCGGGGTTTTTGTTTTTATATTCTTTGTTGGCTGTGTGTTTATAAAGGGGTTGTTTCGTTTTTTTTTTTTGTTAAAATTTTGATAAATCGTAGTGATCGTACCCGGATGTGCCTGGTGTATAAAAATGCGTATAGAAGGCCGTTTTGCTCAAATATAAAGGCCTTAAAAAGGAGAAAAAATGAAAGAATTTACTTCTGTTTTGTCATTGTCGTTGCCGTCATCCCCGATTGTCTGCCGGCGCGGAGCGTTCGGGGATCCGTTGTTATCAAAAAAGGAAAACGACATATTCCCGACTACGACACTCGGGAATGACAACAAAAACAACAGCAATTATAACAACAGATTTCGTACCCCTGCGGGCCGCACCCTGGCGGGTCGCACCCTAGCGGGCCACCAAACACTCGGGGATAACGACTTTATGAAAAAAGAAGGTCGTCCTGAACGGGCGGCCCGCAGGGTTTCAGGATCTACCGCGTGGGTTGTTAGTAGTGGCTTTACGCTTATAGAACTATTAGTCGTTGTCCTTATCATTGGCATTTTGGCCTCGGTAGCCTTGCCGGAATACAACAAGGCGGTTGAAAAAAGCCGTGCGGCGGAAGCCATAAATGTAGTCCGGGCTATAAAGGTAGCCAACGAGGCCTATTTTATGGCAAACGGTTCTTACTCCAACGACTTAAACGATTTGGATATTCAAATCCCCGGAAAGGACGGGAATTACAACAGCGTTCCCCGCAAAGAAAGCAGCCTTTTTTCATTTGCGGCTTCTGCCAATGTTGTCGGGGTTGGAAGTGTAGTAGCCTTGGGAAATCGTTTTCCTTTGGCAACCAAATATATTATTTTTGCTTTGCCAAATAGGGATAATTTTTACTGTAAGTTTTACGGGCCTGAGGGCGAAACGCTTTGCAAATCGTTGGGCGGCACCAAGTATTCCAGCCAAGTGTATATAGTTAATTAGCCATAGATAAAAAAGCCCCGCAGAAGCGGGGCTTTTTTGTGCGTCTAAAACTTATTTACAGTACGTCCGCCATATTTACTTCCTGCGGTTTTACTGTGGCGGCCTTTACTGTGGCTTTGGCGGCTGCCTGAGTCTTGGCGGCGGAAGTTTTTACAGCCGTTTTGCGGGCGGTCGCTTTTCTGCGGGCCTGCGTAGCGCGGCGTTTTGCCGTGTTTCTTTTGGCGGTGGCATTGGTTTTAGCCTTGTTTGCCGTAGCCTTGGCTTTTACAGCCTGCGCTTTGGCCTTGGTTTGGGCGGCAGTTGTGGTAGCCTGAACTTTTTGCGCGGCTTCTTCGCTCTGCGCTTTCACTTCGGCGGCGGCTTCGGTTACTTGCGTATCGGTAGCCGTTAAGCGACGGTTAATTTCTTCTTCCATAGCCGCTTCCTTTTGCGCTCTGGCTTCTTCCAACTGTTTTTGCAAGCGTTCCAATTCCGGGTCGTTTTGGTATTCCTGTTCCACTTGCGCGCGGACTTCGGCGGCTTTGGCTTCGGCCGCGGCCTTGGCTTGAGCCAATTCTTCCTCTTTTATCTGCTGTACGCGGGCTTCGTCTTGCGCAAGTTGGTTTTCCAATTCTTGCACTTCGGCTTGCTTTTGCGCCTGGATTTGCAAGGCTTGCTGAACAACCTCGGCCTTTTTAACGCCCAATACATTAGCCGTTAAAGAGTTCGGCAAATATTGGTCCGTAAGCGTAAAAGCGTTTTCGCCATTATTGTTGGCGGCGCTGACTTCGGCCCCTTGCTGGATGAAGAAGAGGGCTACCTTGTCGTTTTTAGCCTTGATAGCCGACAAAAGCGGCGTGTTGTTTTCGCGGTCGCGCGAGTTGATATCCGCACCCGCCTTTAACAGCGCCTGCGCGGGGGCCACGTCCGTAGCGTAAGCACTATAAACGATAGCGGTGCGGTCTTGAAAATCCTTTTCGTTGGGGTTAATGCCTTTTTGTTTGAGCAAAATGTTTAAGCACTCTTGCTGGTTTTTAGAAGAGGCACGCATTAACGCGGTTACGCCGTTGTTGTCCTTGGCGTTTACGTCAGCACCCAAGGAAAGTAAATTACGAAGCGTATCGGTTTGCCCTTGTTCTACGGCGTAGAAAATCGGCGTGCGACCGGAAAGGTCCGCAATATTTACATCGGCCTTACCGGTGCGAACGAGCAGGCGGACGGTGTCGCTATGGCCTTCGGCCGCCGCGGCGGAAAGGGCGGAAAGCCCCGTGGCCGGGTTGCGGTAGTTTACCATAGCCCCGTGAGCCAAAAGGACCTTTATATTATTATTTAATCCTTTTTGCGCCGCATAAATAAGGGGCGTGTTACCTGCGTTGTCGGGCAGATTTACAGCCGTGTTATCAAGCGCAATTAAGTTAGAAATTAATTTGGCATTGTCCGTGCCGGCAGCATAAATAAGAGCGGTTTTGCCCAAGTCGTCCTTGGCGGTTACATCAGCACCGTGCTTGACGAGGTAGGCCACCACTTCGGTATTGCCCGCGGCCGCGGCGGAAATAATCGGCGTTACGCCATAACTGGAAGCATCGTTTACAACGGCTTTGCCGTCTTCCACGAGCATTTTGATAATTTCCATATTGCCCTTTTCGGCGGCAATGGTAAGCGGCGTAATCCCCGCGTAGTTCTTTTCGTTCACGTTTACGTTAGCGTACATCAGCGTGCGCACGCGGTCCACATCGCTGATTTTGACGGCGCGGACCAAGGACGTATCATAGACGTATTTAGTCTTGGCGCGCGGGCGGTTGCCCAAGGTGTCGCCTTCGTATTTCTTTTGTTCGGCGCCAAACAAGGTTCCGCGGTAAATATCGCCGGGGACTTGCGTGGCTTGCTGGGCGATAGCGTCGGTGGCGGAACGCGGGGTGCGTTCGCCCAAGACCACGCCTTCATACCCTGTGTAATAGTCGTCTTGGCTGTCGGCGTTTTGTGCCACAAGCGGACTGACGGCTAGTGTGAAGACAAAAATGAGTCCTAGTTTTTTCATATATATAATCTCCCTCCAACTATTATATTATAACCAATGCAGAGGGAAAAGTTTTAAATTTTTTTGTAAAAATGCTGTTTTTGGTAATCTGAAAGAATTATACCTAAATAATGCTAAATTTTTAACATAGGACTTGCTTTTTTTTGTACTAGGTTGTATTATAGTTAGTATAAAGGCCAGTAAAGGCCGACGGATTTATCCCCCAGAACCTTTCGATTTACCCCCCGAACGGTTCTGAACAAAAGGGCCGGGCACATCCCCCGGCTCTTTATTTTTGGTTTTCTGAACAGAAAAACCAAGTAAAAAGTTCTTGTTCTTTTTCTTGCACAAGAAAAAGAACGAAAAAGAGTGGCGGGTCGGTGCCCATAAAAGGCAGTAACGGCGGGTATTTTTACAACTCGCCTTATCAGGCTCAAACAAGTAAAAATACTCCTCCGCCTTATACGCCTTTTATAAGCGGGCCAAGACCCGCAAAACAACTCTTAAAAGGAAATTCCTTAATATAAAAACCCGTACTCATAAAAGTACGGGTTTTTAAAACAATTTGCGGATGACGCGCGCTCTTACAGAGCAATCGCACTCACCGGGGTCCTGCGGACGGCGGGAGCAAATCTGCCCTGTTCGCGCTGCTCTTACAGAGCGATGGCGCTCACCGGGCAGGTGCCGGCGCAAGAACCGCATTCAATGCATTTGGAAGCATCAATGTTTCTTTTGCCGTCCACTTCGCTGATGGCGGCTACGGGGCAAGAAGATTCGCAAGCACCGCAGTTAATGCAAACATCCGGATTTACTTTATAAGCCATAAAATAAGTCTCCTATT
Source organism: Candidatus Avelusimicrobium sp. (assembly GCF_050873505.1). Classification (GTDB taxonomy): domain Bacteria; phylum Elusimicrobiota; class Elusimicrobia; order Elusimicrobiales; family Elusimicrobiaceae; genus Avelusimicrobium. The sequence goes on from NZ_JBNMIY010000002.1 coordinate 60,768, forward strand.
AGGTTAAGTTTGTATATAAATTATACCAAAATTGTTTGGCGGCGGGTATGGGGTTCCCCCGCCCGTCGGGGCCGCGGCCTTGTATTCATAGGGCGGTTTTGGTAAAATATAAAAGTAAGGAAAAACTAACTTTTATGGAAAAAGAAACTTCCCGCACTTTACACTCTTTAAAACCGGGCAATACCGCCCAGATTAAAGACATACAAACGGACGCCAAAATGACCGAAAAACTAGCGGCTATGGGGCTTGTCCGCGGACAATTTATTACCCGCAAACCCGGGTCCAGCCCGGTGGTTGTCAGCGTTTCGGGCACCGAGGTTGCTATCGGGCGCGAAACCGCCAAAAAAATTATCGTAACCGCTAAAAAGAATACCTTTCTGTTGGCCGGAAACCCCAACGTGGGCAAGAGCCTTATCTTCTCGCGCTTGACGGGTATCGGCATTATATCCTCCAACTTCCCGGGTACGACGGTTGGCCTAAACTATGGGCAAACCGTGTTTGACGGCGAGTCCTACGATATCATTGATATTCCTGGTCTTTACCGCTTGGAAGAAGAGTGGGTATTGGAAGGCAAAAAACATAACCTGTTTAAAGAATTGGAGTACGATTTTATCGTATGTGTGGCGGATGCTTCGCACTTGGAGCGCAACTTATATTTCCTGTTGGAAATTATGCAACTTAAAAAGCCCGTCATCCTCCTGTTAAACAAGTACGACGAAGCCGTGCGCAAAGGGATTCAAATTAATGTAAAGGAACTGGAAAAGCAACTGGGCATCCCGGTCATCCCCACGGTCGCTACGACGGGCGAGGGCTTAAAGGAACTTTCCTACCAAGCGGCGCGGATTGCCTCGCACCAAGCAGTTTTGAGCAGTTTGGTTATCCCGTCCGACCCGGAAGAAAAATGGCACGTGATTGGCCGCATTATCCAAAAGGTGCAAACCATTAAGCACAAACACGCTTCCTTTTTGGAACATTTGCAAGGCTGGGCGACGACGCCAGCAACGGGCCTGCCGATTGCGCTGTGTGTGCTCGTGCTGTCGTTTTTTTTGGTCCGCTTTGTGGGCGAAAATATTATTGACTTGTTGGACCCGCTGTATGAAAATTATTACGTCCCGTTCTTGGAGCATATTTTCAGCGCGATTAAAGACAACGCGTTTGGGATGCTCCTGCTGGGCGACGGCGGCGAAAACTATTTCGGCGTGTTGACCGACGGCTTGCATATTGCGCTTATTGACGTAATGTCCTATGTGTTGGCGTTCTATGCGCTCTTGGGCTTCTTGGGCGATTTGGGCTACTTGCCGCGCCTAGCCGTACTTTTGGATAGTTTGCTCCACAAGGTCGGCTTGCACGGGTACGGCTCTCTGCCCATTATGTTGGGCTTTGGGTGCAAGGTGCCGGCGGTAATGGGTATCCGCGTATTGGAAACCCGCCGCGAGCGCATTATTGCCCTGGCGCTTATTTTGGTGCTGGCGCCGTGTATTTCCCAAACCGCAATGATTATTTCCATTTTGTCCCCCTACGGCTTAAAATATATGCTGATTGTATTTTTCGCCCTGTTTGTAAACGGTATTTTGGCGGGGACGATTTTAAATAAACTGATGAAGGGCGAAACGCCTGAACTGTTTATGGAAATCCCCTCGTGGCAAATTCCGCAATGGCGGCCTTTGCTGCGCAAGTTGTGGATCCGTATGAAGGAATACTTGGGCGATGCTCTGCCGCTTATTTTGGTGGGCGTGCTGTTTGTGGATTTGATGCAACTTTCCGGTCTGACCAACTGGATTGCCAAAATTGCGCGCTACCCGGTGGAACACATTTTAGGTTTGCCCGCGGACACAACGCCTTTGCTGATTTTGGGCTGCTTGCGCAAGGACGTATCTATCGCGCTGTTACAGCCGTTTAATCTGCCGCCTGCCGAGTTGGTGGTGGCGTGTGTGTTTATGGCGATGTACCTGCCGTGCGTGGCGACGTTCTTTGTAATGTTGCGCGAAAGCGGGTGGAAGGATACGTTTAGGGTAATTGCGCTGACGCTTTCCCTGGCGTTTTTATCCTCGTGGGTATTGCGCTTGATTTTGATGTAAAAACGCTTACGCGGATTAAAAGACACCCCCGGTAAATATTTTTTACCGGGGGTGTTTTACGTTGGTACAAAAAACCACCGGCATAGCCGGGGGGTAGTTAATCAGTTGAGTTCAAATTGCATTTGATTGGGCACAAAAGGATAAGTAGTTCCAGTTCTTCCGCTAATAGACTGGCAAACCTGTTGTCCAACTGTGTCATTAGTGTAGGCAATACACAGGTATTTGCCGGAATAATCCATATGTGCGGGAATATTAATCATAAAAAAACGAAAATTAAGAATTGGATTGCGTTTGGATATGATGAGAATATTATAGGTAGAAGGATCAAGCCTGATATCCCAATCTTTTAGGTTGGGTTCTTCTTCCCCCAGTTCTTCCCAATCCCTTGTGTAACGTCCATTAGCCAAATAGAACAGTTCTTCTGCTTGTGCCAAGTGTTTCCCCAAAACAAAGGCCTGCGTGGCGCGGGACTTTTCTACGGCTTTTTCGTACTGGGGCAGAGCGACGGCGGACAAAATGCCGATAATCAGCACCACGACTAATAATTCTATCAGGGTAAACCCCCTCTTGTTTGTTTGCATAAGTTCTCCTTGATTGGCTGTTTTGGAAAATATATGCAAAAAAACGGCTGCTATATTTGAGCTTCTTGCAGTAACCCAAAACATAACAGCCGTGGTTTGCCACCCTTTCGGGCGGCAAACACTCGGCACAAAACAACCGGGTAATTAGTCCGTTTATTTTGTGCCTAAAACGACTGTTTTTGGACTGCAAGAATGCCGCTTGTACAAACGGCTCTCCGTATTCTGCATACGGTTCCAAAAACAGATAAATTTTTACCGGGGATATTCCTCCCCGGGTCCTTCTTACAAAATCCTCTTAATCCGTAATATTATAACTGCCGTAACGGCCGATATCCACCGGCACGGGGATTTCCGTTCCCAGCGGGCCGTCAAAATACATCGTACCCGTCAAATGGTAATCCAGCGTGCCGCTGCCCATACTGATAAGCCCCAATAATTTGCTGTTAAAGGCGGACATCGGCACCGTAATTTTGGCCTTGGCGTTTTTGGTCGCGCGCGGTTCAATGCGCACATCCTTTAAGGTAACATCGGCCATTTTGTCGTCGTTAGCGGTTAACACGCCTTCAAAGCGTTTCACCGTGGCGGCTTCGGTTTTATTGGGGTTGGTAATGGCCACCACCACATCAAAGCCAAACGAGGTTAAATTGTAATCCGTCAGTTCCACACTCTTTAAGGCAAACTGGCAGTTGGCTACGTTTTGCGCTTCTTTCACGGACGCGCACGCGGTAAGCATTACCGCACAAAAAATGAATAAAAAGAGTTTCTTCACCTAAATCCTCCCAAATTACAAGATAATAAATTGTATAATAAATTAACCCTTTTATGGAGAAATTTATGAATTCTTTGCAACAAACTATCTATAACCGCTTTGCCCGCTATGTGGCGGTGGAAACCACCAGCGACCCCGCCAGCAGCGTAACCCCCACTACTTCCAGCCAGATTTCCTTTGCACATAAATTGGCTGACGAAATGCGCAAAATCGGCTTTGCCGAAGTAGAGGTGGACGAATACGGCTTTGTAACCGGGCTTATCCCGGCTAATACCGATAAAAAGGCCCCCACTATCGGCCTTTTTGCCCATATGGACACCGTTTGCGATTACAACGGTGCCAATATCCGCCCGCAAATCCACGAAAATTATGACGGCGGTACGCTGACCATCAACGCGGATAAAAAGATGTTTTTATCGCCCGAAACCGCCCCTAATTTGAAACTTTGCAAGGGCGACACTATCATTACCGCGGACGGTAATTCTTTGCTTGGCGGCGACGATAAAATGGGCATTGCCGTTATTATGTCTTTGGGCGAGTATTTATTGAAGCACCCCGAAATTAAACACGGCCCGGTAAAGGCCGCGTTTACCATTGACGAGGAAACGGGTACGGGCATTGCCTATTTTGATGTAAAGAAATTTGCGGCCGATTTCGCCTACACCATTGACGGTGCGACGTTGGGCGATATTGACTGCGGCAATTTTAACGCCGACACCGTAACCATTAACATTACGGGCAAATCCTGCCACCCCGGTTCTGCCAAGGGCTTTATGGCGAACCCGGTGCGTATTGCGGCTGATATTATTTCCTCTTGGCCGGAGGACAAACTGCCGGAAACTACGGACGGCGAGGACGGCTTTGTGCTGTTTAAAGACATTACCGGGGCCTTGGATACCGCTTGCGTGCAAGGTATCGTCCGCGAGCACGATTTGGCGAAATTTGAGCAGTTTAAAAAGGATTTGACTGCCCTCGTAGAAGAAAAGAGAAAGAAATATCCGGCGGCCAAAATTGAGGTGGAGTTCAAGGAACAATACCGCAATATGCGCGAGATTTTAAAGAAAAATCCGCAATCTATGGATTTGTTGGAAAAAGCCTTAAAGGAAAATGAGGTCCCCTACCGCTTGACGCAGGCGCGCGGCGGTACGGACGGCTCCCAACTTTCCTTGCGCGGGTTGCCTACGCCCAACATTTTTGCGGGGTACGAAAATCCGCACGGCCCATATGAGTGGGTGAGTATGAATTGGGCGGAAAAGGCCTTCCACGTGTTGGAAAGCGTGATTAAGGATGCCGCCAAATAAGTGGTAGTCCTTTTGATTGTTTTAGCCCCGGGGATTTTCCTTGGGGCTTTTTGATGGAGAAAATCCCCCCTTTTAATCTGCCGAAAACCATAAAAAGTACATAAAAAAATACCCCCGCCTTAGCAGGGGTACTTTTTATTTTCAAAAGGCTTATTGGCCTTGGTACGGCTGGGCCGCTTGTTGGGCGGGCATCGCACCTTGGTTGGCGGAATCTAACAGGTTTTTAGCGTCGGAAATGGTCGGGTCCAACACTTTGCTTACCGCGTTGTAGTTAAAACGGTAAGAAATTTTGAAACTCTGCGGATTCTCCGGCGGAACCTTTACCAAAATGGAATAATTGTCCGGGTCCACGGCGGTGGAAATATCCCAGGTAATTAAATTTTTGGCGGCCGGGTGCTTGGCTTCAATAAACTGCTGTAACGTGTAACCGTTCATAAGCGGATAGTTCTTCACGTCGCTTAACACCGTATCAAGCGGATTGGCGGCGGGTTGCGCCACATTAACTGGGGCGGCCTGCTGGGGCTGGTTCCCCAACATTTCGTCCATTTCGGCGCTCTGCGTTACCGTTTGGGCAGGCTGCTTATCTGCCAGCAGGTTAAACTGCGCCGGGATTAAGTTCATAAACGCCAGCATTACATAGATAAGCGCGGCCAATACTACGGCAACCACTGCGCCCACAATGGCCTTTGTCATACTGCCGGAAGGTTTTATATCGGCACTCTTTACATCGTGCTGGGTGTTGATGTCGTCGTCCAAACCTTCAAAATGCAAGCGTTCCGTTTGGGCCGGTTCCGGTACCATAGGCACCGTTTTGATGTCCAGTTTCGCACCGCGTTTGGTTTTAATGGTGTTTTCCAAAATCACTTGGGAAACCGTAACGTCTTTTGGCGCGTCTGCGGCAGGTTCGGCCTCTTTTTCGGTTTGTTTGAGCGGGGCTACCATTTCCTGCAATTCGGTTTTGCCCTCGTTCGGTTCAACGCTTTGCTGTTTGGCGTTTAAGTTCGTCAGTTCCTTGGGCAGTTCGTTAGAAGCCTGAGCCGGAGGAACAAAGTCCGAAATTAAATAGGTGGAACCCTCTTTGAGTTCAATTTCGGTCAAATCGTTGGGGTTGCCCACCGGGAGCGGCTTATCCGCCGTCTGGTCGCTAAATTGCGGGACCTCTTGCGCGGTTTCAGGGGCCGGGGTTTCTTGCGCCGCGGGCGTTTCGGCTTGGGCTTGGTTGCCAATGCCAAACATTTGTTCCACGGATTCTTCCGGCTGGTTGTCGCGCTCGGTGAACGCTTCGTTCAAATCCTCGTCGGTAATCAGCACGCCCTCGGGTTTTTCGGCCTTGGCGCCGGGGACGAGTTCTTGCATTGTTTCTTCCTTCTCGTCGGTTTCGGTGGCCTGTGCGGCAGGCTTTGCGCCTGCTTCATCCAAGGACGGCAAATCGCCGTTAAAGGCCGGAGCCGCGGCAGGGGCCGGTTGTTCCTTCGGTTGCTGGGCCGACGCGTCCGCGGGCATATCCGCAGGCAACTGGTTGGCCGGGAGCACGGGCTCTTCCTTGGCGGGTTCTTCTTTATCCGCCGCAATGGAGAGCGCAGGCGCTTCGTTGGTAAAATCTAAGGTTTTATTTTCGGGCAAAGGCTCGGCGGCGGCTTGTTCTACCGTTTCAAAGCCTTGCGCGGGCTGTTCTTCCTTTTGTTTGAGCCCTTCGGCGGCGGCCAAACCGGCTACTGCGCCAACTGCGGCCGCGGCGGCCATTTTAAAGGTGGCTTCCTTCTTTTCTTCTTCTTTTTCTTTAATTACTTGGTCTAAAACATCTTCTTTGGGGGCGGCGCCGATTTCGGACAGGAACGCCTCCTTGGCGGCTTCGTCGGCTTTGGGGGCCGCTTCCACGGTTTCGGCGGTAAGACCGGAAACTTCTTTTGCTTTTTCCTCTTGGGCTTTTTTGTTTGCGTCGGCCTGGGCGGCTAACACTTTGGCCTGTTGGGGCGTAAGCAAATCTTGGAAGGTGCTTTCTTTTTCTTCCTGGGTCTGAATCGGTTTTTGGCCGTATAAGGAATCAAGCGCGGAGCGGAGCACCACGGCTTCTTCGGCCTTGGAGCCCAAGGTTACTTCGGTCGGCGTGTCGTGTTTGTTGTCGCCCAAGTCCACGGGGCCCAACATATCAAGCGGTTTTTCCTCTTTATTGGCCGCGGCGACAATATCTTCCGCCTGGGAAACCAAATTTTCCGTGTTTTCAATGGTGTCCGATTCCAACGGTTCTTCTTCAAGCGGTTTGCGCGTAAGGGTGATGGTGTTGGCGCGACCGTCGTCTTGCGGCGGAATATAGGCCGGGTGGTCGCTGGTTTCCATATTATGGGCGTTTTGCGTGGCGATAGCCTCGTCCAACTTGGATTGCATATTGTCCAGTTTGGACTGCAAGCCCGTAATTTGGCTGGTTAATTGTTCCAACTTTTCTAACAAAAGCGAGAGTTTACCGTCGGCAGGCGTGGCCGAAGCCGTAGCCGCCGCATTATCCGTGGCGTCCGCAACAGGGGCAGCCGTTTGCGTTTGTGCAGGTTCGGCGGCCGGTTGTTGCTCGGGGACGGCGTCAAATTCAAACACGCTGGATGCCTTTACCCACTCTTGGTTTCCGCCGGAAGCGGAATTTTCCGAGCAAATCAGCGTATCCGGGGTAAAGCCGTTAAGCGTTACCAGTTTGTTCTCTTCGTAAGGACCTTCTACTTTATCATTGATATAGACCCAATATCTCATTGTGTATTCACCCTATATAAAATAAATATAACACGGTACGATAAAAATATAGCAAATTATCGCGTAATTTAACAGTATTTTTTTACCTTTTTATTTTGAAGCGGCCCGGGCCTGTTTGTAACTTTCCAACAGTTCCTCTAATTCTGCCCGGCTGGTTTTGCGCTGTTGGATGTTGCTTAACATATCGGTTAAGAGTTCCACCGACGAGCCGTTTTCCAACATTTCCAACACAAACTGCGAAATGCGGCGGTTGTAAGTGCCGTTTAGTTCCCCCACCAAGGTACGCAGGGCGAACATATGTTTTTCCCGGTCAGACTTCCAAAACGTAAACGGCGCGAGCGAGCGGTCAAAGAATTGGAGCAATTCTTCCGCGGGTTTTGTTCCCAGGTAACTCTTCATCAGTTCGGGCGCGAGGCCTTGCGTAATGGTTTTGGCCTTAATGTCGCGCAGGTACTGGGCCTGCTTGGCGGCTTCCTCTTGGCTCATCGTGCCCAAAAGCACCTTGCAGGCGAGTTCTTTATTGTCTTTTTCGTCGGAGCAATGCGGCAAGGCCTTTAACAGGTCCGCCATTTCGTGCTCCAACTGTACAAAGGTTTTTTTGCCGCCAAAGCGGTCCGCTAGGTCGTATTCGTAACCGCTGTATAAGTCCTTTTTGGACAGGTTTTGGCGCAAAATCTCTCTTTCCCGCACGAGCGAGGCTTGGCGGCAGGCGTTGTCAAAACTGTCGGCGGTGCCGTCTAATAGTACGCGCACGGCAAGGCCGAGGTTTTCTTCGGGGCCGGAAACGTGCGGCAACTTTTTAAGCACGGCCTCAAAGGTGGCCGCAATATCGCGCGGGGATTTTACCTTTAAATAGCGGCAGGCGATAATCAGCAAATCCTCTTCCAATAACTGCCCGTTTAACAGTTTAGATAACGTGGCGACGTCCTGCGCGTCCTTGGGTGTAATTTTGCAGAGCATTGCGTGCGCGGCTAAGGAAGCGCAGAGGTGTTCGTCCGGATTGAGCGATAAGAGTTCTTTGTGCAGACGGTCAAATTCCGGCTTAAACAAAATGCTGGCGGGCTGAGTGTATAAGAGTTGCAACTCGGCGGTTAATTTAACGGTTAAATGGTATTTGTCCGCTATTTTAAAAATATCTTTTCTGTTTTGGCGGATGGTTTTGGGCGAGTTTTGCAAAATCGTGTTGGCCTGCTCCAACAGTTTATTTACGGCGTGCTGGGCCTTTTCTTCATCCTTTAAGTCGGAGTCTTGCACGTCCTTTAAAGCCGCGGCAAATTCCTCGTCAAAATATTTGCGCGAGGAAAAAGAGGAATATACCTCTAACAGTTTGGCCGTATCCTTGGCGGGTGTTTCCAGCGCGGCGCAAAGTTCGGTCATAGAGGTAGCGTTGTTGTAAATGCGCAGTTGGCGCAAGGCCGCCGGGATAGTGATTTCGTCCAACAAAATTTTGGCAATAATCGTGTCCGTCATCGGCGAGTCGGAACTTAACTGGGCGGCGATGTCGGCAATGTCCTGCTGCAAGCGCGGCAGAGATTTTTTGTTTTCCAGCGTATAGACGAGTTTTGCGGCGTAGTCGTCGTCAATGCCGGGGAGCATATTATAAATGGTGCCCAGCATACCGCTTCTTTTGTTGGCTTTTTCGCTCATAACGTATCCTTTCAGCAGGCTTTTAAAAAGGTGGAAATCTGCTTATTTAATTCGTTTACCCGGTCTTCGTTTTTGATAAACGCCAGGTTGGCGCGTATGCTTTCCACCGAGCATTTAATGCAGGCTTGCAACAGGTGGCGCGCGCAGGCAACGTCCGACATAATAATTTCGGCGATATCGCCCTTAATGGCTTCCACTTCCTTTAAACAATGTAGCGCCGCGCTGGCCGCATCGGCCGGCACGCGGGCCGCAAACAAGAGCGCATCTTGCACGGCTTGCTCTCTTTCCGGGGCCTCTTTGGGCAATTTTTTGGCGGTTAAATAAGCTGCGTAAGCGTCGCCGTCTTTTTGAATATAGGATTTGAGTTCCGTTTTAAAGGCGGCCAAACGCTTTAAACTTTGGGTCAGTTTGGGGCGGATATCCTCGGGCGTGGCCTTGCGTTTAAGCGTAGTGCCTACGGCCATCATCGCCAGCGCACAGCCCATTGCCCCCGCCATAGCGGCGGCAGCCCCCCCGCCCGGTGTCGGGTCCGAGGAGGCTAACGCTTCTGCAAATCTATCCGCGGCGGTGTACCATTCCATACTGTCCGCCTTACATAATGGTTCCGGATTCAAGGTCGGAATATTTTTTAATGCGCAGCATTTTGAGGCGGTCCTCGTCAATGCCGGTGCGGCTGAAAAAAACGTGCTCAATCGCGCTTGCGGGCATAATGTAACTGCCGCGTTTTACGCCCTTGGGGTCCGTTTTTAAACCGAGCCACACGCAGAAGGTGGTAATATCGTTGAAATCCTTGGTTTCCAGTTCGGCGGCGGCGCGCTGGATTTTTTGCGCATCGCCAAAGCCGTTAGTCAGTACCGCGCTGTGGAAGCCGCAGTTCTTGGCGGCGCAAATATCGCGGTGGGTGTCGCCGATGACATAGACTTGGTCGGGCTCCAATTTAGTTTTAAATTTCTTTTCTGCGCGTTTTACGGCCGCTTGGAGCATTTCCTCGCGGGTGTGTCCGTCTTCGCCGTAACCGCCGACGGTAAAGTAAGAGCCCAGTTTGCTGGGTTCCAATTTAATTTTGGCGCCCTCTTCCAAGTTGCCGGTTCCTAAACCCAAGATAACGTCTTTATCCTTGGATAGCATTTTTAAGAATTTTTCCACGCCGGGCACCAAATCGTACTTTTTGCAGCGGACGACGGCGTGCACTTCGGTAGGCAAAATTTCCAAATATTTGGCTTTCATTTTCTTCATTTCGGCGGCGGTGGGTTTTTTGCCTTTTTTGATAAGGGAATAGACAATGGAGAAATTATCTAAATCCGTCCGGCCCGAAATTAAACTGTGGTCAAACTCCGGCTCCACGCCGTAGAGTTCCTTAATGGCTTTGCGCAAAGACGTGCGTCCCGCGCCGCCCGCGTTTACGAGCGTGCCGTCCAAGTCAAATAAAACGAGTTTTTTCATTTCTTTTCTCCTTTGATAATGCCGGTAACGATATACGCGCCCGCCATAGCAAGCGCCATACCCAGCACTTTGTGAATCGTAACTGTGTCCTGTTTAAGCAGAACGGACAAAACAAACGTCAACACCGGGTAAGACAAAATAATAGCCGTTGCCTTGCCCAAGTGCATATTACGGATAGCCGTGTACCAAAACGTGTTGCCGATAAAATAATTGCACACCGCGCTAAAAGCCAAGGTCCCCCACAAAATACCCGAGGACGTAACAAACAACTGCGGGCCTTGAATAGCCCACAGCGCACCCGTCAAAACAGCCAGTACCGGGATAGCAAAAATAGCGCGCGCCGCCGCAATTAATGCAGGCGGCATATCGGCGGGCAGTTTTTTAGCAAAAATGTGGCTTAATTGGAACATCCACAGACTGCCCAAAATCATCAAATCGCCCTTTAACTGTACAGACATCCCCGTCTGCCACAGCAAAACGCCTACACCCAAAATAATGAGAGCCGAGCCGAAGAGTTGTTTCCCAGTCGGTTTTTCCCCCAGTAAAAAATAAGCCATAATGAGGGAATAGACCATTTCAAACTGGTTCAAAACGGCGGCGTTTGTCGGCGTGGTGTAATTAAGGGCCAACATAAAAATTGTCATCGGCAAGGCGGTGCCAAAGGTGGCCATCAGCAAGCATTGCAGCCAGACGCCCTTTTTAAATAGCACCTTATGTCCGCCCGTTTTAAGCAGGTACGGCGTAAAAAGCACCGTGGCAACCACACAACTGACAAGCATATACAGCGCGGAAGCCGCATAGGGCGTGGCAAATTTAGTTACCACGACGTTGGACGCTACAAAAAACCAAGCCAGCCAAATGGCGGCTACCGGGGATACCTTAAACATATATTATATTTTACCTAATTTGTAGGGTTAATGGCCCTCTTTTTTAACAGTAACGCTGACCCAATACGCCCCCGCGCACGTTACGGCAAGGCCGATTACTTGGTGTAAGGTAATGCTTTCAAACCCGACCAAGGCGGAAATCAGGAGCGCGAGAACCGGGTAAGAAAGGTAAATGGCGGTTACCTTGCTTAAATCCAGCGCGCGGATAGCCTTGTACCACACCACCATTGCAAGACCGTATTTCAAAATACCCGTATAGGCCAAAACAGAGAACATTTGCACATTGGGCTTTAAAACAAAGGTTTCCTTCATTGCCCACATTACGGCTAAAATCACCACGAGTGCAGGCAGGGCAAACAAGTTGCGCGCCATACCGATTACGCGGTGGTCCAAGTTTTTGGGGAGTTTTTTGGCTAAGGTGGAGCCCGCCTGCAACATCCAGGTACTGCCGACGATGAGCAAATCGCCCGTCCAGCGCGGGGTGTATTGCTCTTTGACAAGGATGATGAGCACGCCCAGCACGATTAGCGCGCTTCCGGCCAGTTGCTGGCGGCTTGGAAATTCGCGCAGGAAAATACACGCAAATAACAGGGAATAAAAAAGTTCGCTCTGCTGTAAAATGGCCGCGTTGCCCGGCGTGGTGTAGTGGAGCGCGATAAGCGAAATAGTAAACGGCAAAGCGGTGCCAAAGGTGCCGATAAAGAGGAACTTCCATAGGGTTTCCTTGGCTAAGAGTTCCCCCCACTTGTGGTTTTTGGTAATCCACGGCGTAAAATACAGTACGCCGATAAGCGTGCCCAAAAACACGAGTAAGGCGGGGCTAATCACGCCAACGGCATATTTGCCCGCTACGGGCGACAGGCCCACAATGGCCCAGCAGACCCAGGCGGCTAGTAAAGGTTTCATTTTTGTAAAACTCCGACGGTAATTAAGATGCTATATTATACCATTTTGACGGGCGGAGTATGGCTTTGTTGGCTGCCGTTTTTTAAAGGGGGTTGTATCGTTTTTTTTTTGATAAATTTTAAGATGTAGTAAAATTTATCAAAAATGAGGTGTCGTGTGAAAAACTTGTTTACGGGCCGATTAGACGGCTTTACGCTCATTGAGTTATTGGTGGTGGTTCTGATTATTGGCATATTGGCGGCGGTGGCTGTGCCGCAATACGAAAAGGCCGTTTGGAAGAGTAGGGCGGCCGAACTACGGACGAATACGCGCACGTTGGCTACGGCGCAGGAAGCCTTTTATTTGGCGAATAATGATTATCCGCATCGGTTTGACGAATTGGATTTGGATATTAACTTACCCAATCACGGGAGAAATTCCTTATGCGGTTTAACCACGCAGGACAGCCGCGGAAGTGATAATTATGAACTGATTGTAAATAATAACTGGGGCGCTAAGCATTTTTTGTCCTCTTCTATGTTTTTAAAGGGCCCTTACAAATGCGGCGGGTTTACGTATGTTCACCCGAATACGGTAGCCACCGGGATAAGTGAGGACAAAATGTATTGCTGGGAGTGGACAGGCACGAGTTATACAGGCAAGCCCGGTGATTTTTGCGAGCGCGTAATGCAGGGGCGTTATGTGGCAACAAATTGGGGTTACCGTATGTACGAATTGCCGTAAGAATATGTAAAAACCCCCGGGCTATAAAAAATACCCCGGGGGTTTTCTAAAACATATTAGGCATTAGCGGCAATAGACCCAGCCGTCTGCGCTTTCGCAATCACTCCACATACTTCTAACTAACTTATATCCCTTAGGATGGCTGGAATTTGCGCGAACCCTAAAATCCCCGTTTGCTCTTGCCAGTAGTTGAATCATATATTCCCCCGCATAGGGATAAGTGCCTACTGCATACCAAGCATCACCTTCGCGCTTGAAATAAAAGAAATCATCCAACATTGTATCATTGCCACCAGTGGTAATGATATTACCGTTTTTATCTTTTATTTCAATACCCATTTCGTCCAAGGTACACAAGGAGTTTCCCGTAGCCAGTTTGCACACGGCCACATTATCGGCAATGTTGCGCACCACAGGAATCCATTTCATCAGGCGTGCTTTCATTACCGCCTTTTGGTATTGAGGCAACGCTACCGAAGCCAAAATACCGATAATTAATACGACGACCAACAACTCAATTAATGTAAACCCTTTTTCATAAGGTCCTCCTCTAATCCTGCTATGAATATTGTAATAGAAATATCCCTTTTTGACAAGGGCAAGAAGTTCTGCCAAAAGTAAAAAAAATTTGTATAATAAGAGTGTTATTTTTATAGGAGATTTGCAAATGTACACCTTAACCTTGGTTTTGCACTTTATTGTTTGTATTTTGTTGATTTTGCTCGTGCTTTTACAGAGCGGCAAAGGCTCTGCCGCCGGAATTTTCGGTGCGTCGGGCGCGGATAACTTGTTTGCCAGCCCTACCGCCTTTAATGCTATTAACAAATTTACCGCTATTTTGGCACTTATTTTGATGTGCACCTCTGTCGTGCTGACGATTGCTTCCAACAAAAAATCGTCCGTCTCGGTGTTGGACTCGGTAAAAGTTCCGGCCGCTACGGCCCCGGCTGTACCCAGCAAATAATTAAGTTTCCGCCTAAAAAAGCGGTGATTTAGTTGCGCGGCGCATTGTTTTTTAGTAAAATATATATGTAGTCGCAAAGATGTTCTTTAAAACCCTCAGTAGTTAAGATTTTCGCGCAGGTGGCGGAATTGGTATACGCGTGCGTTTGAGGGGCGCATGCCGCAAGGCTTGAGGGTTCGAGTCCCTCTCTGCGCATATTTAAATAAAAAACCCAGACTTAATGTCTGGGTTTTTTATTTAAATATTGAGCAAGAGAGCGCACCAACTGCCCCTGCGGGGCCGCCAAAAGCGTAGGGACGAGAAAGCCAGAGCCTTATACGAGTTTGAGACTGAAAGCCGAAAGGCGAGCAGGACGGGCGGGGCCGCGAGCGCCGAGGGTCAACGAGGCGACTTGTGGCTGAGGCCCTTATATTTTTGCTGAAAAACGGGCGAACGTCCGGTTTTTTTAAGTTATATCAATAAACCGGGCCTAAACAGCAGGCCCGGTTTGCGTCAGATTCTTATCTGTTGGTAAAAAGTCTTACCCGGCTTATTTCGCTAACGCGACCAAGCCCGGCAATTCCTTCTGGACTAAATAACAAAATCCCCCGCAGAGCGGAGGATTTTGTTTGTGTCAGCAGGCTATTTAGCCAAAGCAACAAGTCCAGGAAGTTCCTTCCCTTCCACAAATTCCATACTGGCACCACCGCCGGTAGAAACGTGGGAAAGTTCCTTTTGGTTGAATTTGCCTTTTTTGAGCACGTTGACGCTGTCGCCGCCGCCGATAATGGTGGTCGCGCCGGCTTTGGTGGCATCAATCATCGCTTGGGCAATGGCAAAACTGCCTTTGGCAAAGTTCGGGAACTCAAATACGCCCATCGGGCCGTTCCAGAAAATCGTTTTGCATTTGAGCAGTTCTTCGCGGAACGCGGCAACCGTTTTAGGACCAATATCCAAGCCCATTAAATCTGCCGGGATGTTGATGTCTTCCACGGCCACGGGTTCGGTGGTTTCGGCAAATTCTTTACCGCAAACGTGGTCCACGGGCAACAAGATTTTAACGCCTTTTTCCTGGGCTTTGGCCAAAACGGCTTTGGCTTCGTTTTCTTTTTCGGCATCAAACAAGGACTTGCCGATTTCGTGGCCCTGTACTTTGAGGAACGTATAAGCCATACCGCCGCCGATGACGAGGACGTTTACCTTGTCCATCAAATTGTTGAGCAACATAATTTTGTCGGACACTTTGGCGCCGCCGACCACAGCCGCAAACGGGCGGGCCGGGTTTTCAAGGGCTTTACCCAAAAATTCCACTTCCTTTTGCACGAGGAAACCCGCGCAGCCGGGCAAAAAGTCCGCAATGGCGCTGGTGGAAGCGTGGGCGCGGTGAACCGTACCAAAGGCTTCCTGCACAAAGATTTCGCCGTGTTTAGCCAACTGTTTGGCAAATTCGGCATCGTTCTTTTCTTCTTCGGGGTGGTAGCGGAGGTTTTCCAAGAGGGCAATTTCGCCGTTTTTGGTTTCGGCTACTACTTTATCGGCCTCAGCGCCTACGCAATCTTTGGCGAAATGCACCGGTACGCCGAACAATTTTTCCACTTCGGCGGCCACGGGAGCCAAACTAAATTCCGGCACTACTTTGCCTTTCGGGCGGCCCAAGTGGGCGATTAACACGATGCGGCAGTTGTTTTCAAGCAGGTATTTAATGGTTTTTTCGGTAGCGACGATACGTTTGTTGTTATCTACTTTACCGTCTTTCAAAGGTACGTTGTAATCTACGCGCACCAATACTTTTTTGTTTTTCAGGTCCATATCCTGAATTTTTTTGATGCTATCAAAATTCATAGTTTCTTTTGGCTCCTTTTATAATTCCCCCCGCCCTGAAAGCGGGGTTTCTTTACTCTTTAATTTTACAAAATTTGGACGTCTCCGGCACGATTAGCGTTTCTGCGATTTGGCTAACAGTTGCAAAATTTCAATATACAGCCAAATAAGCGTAACCATTAAACTAAACGCGGCGTACCACTCCATATACTTGGGCGCGGCAAAGCGGGAGGTCATTTCGTCAATAAAGTTAAAGTCCAACAAAAAGTTTAACGCCGCCACAATGCACACCACTACGCTAATGCCGATAGACAGCGGCGAGTTGGACGTTAAATAGGCCGTGCTTAGGCCAAAGAGCGATAAAATAAACGACCCGAAATATAACACACAAATAGCAAGCGTGGCCGAGAAAATCCCAATCACGAGCCCGCGCGAAACCTTGATAATTTTCGTGCGGTAGATAAAAAGCATCGCAAAAAACACGAGGAACGTAATCGCCACCGCGTTAAACACAATGCCTTTAAATTGGGCGTTGTATTGGGCCGAAATGGCGCCTAATAAAGCCCCTTCCAACAGCGCGTAAATGGGCGCGGTAAATGCAGACACGGACGGTTTAAAGGCCGTAACCATCGCCAGTGCAAATGCGCCGATGGCGGATAGGCCCATTGCAATCCCGGATAGTTGCGGGTTCGTCCAAGTGAACATTGCCCCTACCACACATAAAAACAGCAGGCAGAAGGTTTTGTTAATGGTGCCTTGCAGCGTCATCGGCTGTACGGCACGGGCGGATTCTTGCGCGCGTTCAAACGCGGCTTCGTTAAACATAGGATTATTTGCCATAATTTTCCCCCTTTTGGTAAGATACTTTTATTTTATAAAAATTCGGTCCAAAATAGTAAAAAAACACCCGCCTTTGGGGCGGGTGTAAATCGGATGAACAGCAATTATTTGTAGATGTTTTCGTTTCTGACGTGCGTGCGGATATAATTCCACTCCGCCGGGACCAAGTTCTCTTGCATAAAGTTCAAGGACTTCTGGGTCAAAAAATGATACACACGGCCGGATTGGCGTTTGGCTTTTTTGGGGTTGGTGTTGTTAAAGCCCAACAAAAAGTCTAAATTGCTTTTGTCGGGGTTTCTGCCAAAGACCGGGTCCCCGGTGTCGCCGTCAATAAATTTCCAGCAGACTTGGAAGCATTGCGTACCCGTGCAGACATTTACAATGTCCACATCTGCGCACACACGGCCGCTAATCATATCGTCGCGGTTGAGAATCATTTCCGGGAAGGCCGTTTGCAGTTTTGTCGCATTTTTGGCTACGAACAAATCCGTAATCGGCAATTTTTCAATCGCTTTCTTCAATTTGGCGTTGGTTCCGTCAATGGCGATAAGCACCAATTTATCCTGTTGGCGGAAATCGTTCGGGCTAATGGTTACCCCGGCTACGCTGATGTCGGAAATCCAACGTTGTACATTTTGGGTGGTAACTTCCGGCGGGTCTCCTGCGCCCATATATTTAATATGCTCGCCCTTACCGCTTAAATCCATACACACGCGGGAGGCTAAAAGCGTATTGGGAGCAATGCGCACGGCGGGGCATTCCTTTACAATGGGGTCGTTGTTGGCGTGCACATCGGTAAAGCGGGCTTGCACCGTCATTTTAATTTTAATAACGCCCTTTTCGTGCGCATTGGTGGAAGAGGACGCCGCCAATTTCTTTTTAAGTGCAGTGTTAAGTCTTTGGGACGCAGTCGGCGTTTGTGCGTTCACGGCTACGGCGCAACTGCACAAGGCTAACATCAAAACTAACAATTTTTTCATAGGTTTCCTCGTATTAGAAAATATCCTTCTCTATAATCATATGATTTTTTACCTGGAATTTCCAGGGCCAAAGGGCCTAGGCCCCGTGTGGGACCAAAAAAAACACCCGCCTTACGGGGCGGGTGGTAAAAACTATTTGAAGAAAGGAACGGATGTGCCGTTAAAGAATAAACGCCCTTTTATGCGGTTCCAATCTTGTGGACGAATCTTATTTACTGTATCTTTGATGAAAAACAAATCTTCCTTGGTAAGCGAATACCAGGTAGCCGATGTTTTCCCGTCATAGGTGTGGGTGAAATCATCAACCGTCATTTGCAACGCATAAGATATTTCGCCTTTATTATAGGCCGCTAAAAATTCGTTTCCTTGTTTGGAAAACAAGAACAAGGGGTCCGTGGCCGTGCCTGATAAATCCGTAAATTTTTCTTTAAGTTTAAAGGTATTTCCTTTAATGGAATTGGACTTAAAGTCTCTTTCCCGCAAGGAGTCTATTCCCAGCCGGGCGGTGTGAATCTTAACCGTATGGTTAGCGCTTAATTCAAACAATTTGGAAGGTGAAGTGGTACCTAAGACATTTACATACGGCCCGGTAAAACTGGCGTTATTGCTCCAAATAAGCATAATCCGTTCGTTGAGGGTGTAGTGTTTTGCGTTAAGGGCAATCTTGCCAGCAGAGGCTTTTAGAATTTTACGGTCGTGGCGTTCCATATAGACGTGGTCCCCAGGGGTGCGGATATCTTCGGTAGAATAGTCCATACAAGTTCCGGCTAAAAGCAACCAATGGGAATCCAAGGCATAGGCTTTGCAGGCGATATCCGCCTTAAAGGGTCCGTTTTCTTGTTCCATATTATGGTCATAAAAGTTTTCGCTAATATTAAAATCTACACGGAGATTTTCGTCGCTGGCCCCTTTATTGGCTTCTCTATGGACAGGGCGGGCTTTTTTATCTTGCTGAATAAGTTTGGTAGCAATGGTGCTTTCAGCAAAAATTGGTTGGATATTGGCTGTGGCGGTTAATACGCCGAGTGTTAAGGCAACGGCTAAAAGTTTCTTCATACATCCTCCTGTTTTGTTTTCTCTATATATTTTATACAACTATTTAACTTTTTTCTAGTTCCCAAAAGGCCTACTCCCACCGGGGCCAAAGGACCTATAAAAGTGCTACGCTGAACGATAAGTTTGCTTTTCCCACCACAAAAAACCGGGACACTTTTACAGTGCCCCGGTTTTTGTACAGGCTGTTAAATTACATCATACCGCCCATTCCGCCCATACCGGGCATTGCGGGGGCGTGAGCGCCTTCTTTTTCGGGGGCGTCGGCTACCAAGGCTTCGGTAAGGAGTACCGTGCCGGTGATAGAGGCCGCATTTTCAAGCGCGGTGCGGACCACTTTGGCCGGGTCCACTACGCCTGCCTTCAAGAGGTCGCAGTAAGTGTTGTTTTCGGCATCGTAGCCGTCGGCGGCGCCTTTCATACTAAGCACCTTATCCACCACTACCGCACCGTCTAAGCCCGCGTTGGCGGCGATTTGTTTCAAGGGGGCCGTCAAGGCTTTCTTAACGATGTTGATACCCGTGCGGATATCGTCGTTGTCGGCTTTCAAGGCTTCCAAGGCCTTTTGGCTGCGGGCTAACGCCACACCACCGCCGGGCACGAGGCCTTCTTCCACACCGGCTTTGGTAGCGTTTTTGGCGTCTTCCACTTTGGCTTTTTTGGCTTTCAGTTCGGTTTCCGTAGCAGCACCTACGCTGATAACGGCCACACCGCCGGAAAGTTTAGCCAAGCGTTCTTGGAGTTTTTCTTTATCGTATTCGCTCTTGGAGTTTTCAATCTGTTTGCGGATTTGTTCGGCGCGGGCCGCGATGGCTTCCTTGCTGCCTTTACCGCTGACGATAGTGGTATTTTCTTTATCTACCACTACGCGGGCGCATTGGCCGAGCATAGCAAGTTCGGCTTTGTCCAACTTGATGCCGCGTTCTTCGCTAAGCACTTCGCCGCCCGTCAAAATGGCGATATCTTCCAACATTTCTTTGCGTCTGTCGCCAAAGCCCGGGGCCTTTACCGCACAGCCCTTCAAGGTACCGCGGAGTTTGTTCACTACCAAGGTAGCCAAGGCTTCGCCGTCCACGTCTTCGGCAATGATGAGGAACTGTTTGCCGCTTTGTACGATTTTTTCCAAAACCGGCAAGAGGTCGTTCATAGAGGAAATCTTCTTATCCGTAATGATGATGTACGGGTTTTCCAACACGCACTCCATACGTTCGGAATCGGTTACAAAGTAAGGAGAAATGTAACCGCGGTCAAACTGCATACCTTCCACAATATCAAGTTGGGTGGTAGCGGTTTTGCCTTCTTCTACGGTGATGACGCCTTCCGCGCCGACCTTTTCAATCGCTTCGGCAATCATATTACCGATTTCGCGGTCGTTGGAAGAAATAGTAGCAATTTGGGCTTTTTCTTCTTTGGTCTTTACGGGTTTGTGCATTTTGGCCAGTTCAGCCTTGGTGGCTTCTACGGCCATTTCAATACCCTTTTTGACGAGGGTCGGGTTGGCACCGGCGGTAATGTTTTTAATCCCTTCGGTCAGCATTGCGTTGGCGAGCACCGTGGCGGTGGTGGTACCGTCGCCGGCGACGTCGTTGGTTTTGGAGGCGACTTCGCGGATTAACTGCGCGCCCATATTTTCAAACTTGTCTTCCAGTTCAATATCTTTGGCGATGGTTACGCCGTCATCAATAATAAGAGGAGAGCCAAATTTCTTTTCCAACACTACGCTTCTGCCCTTGGGCCCGAGCGTAACTTTTACAGCGTTTGCAACTTTTTCAATACCCGATTTCATTTTGGCGCGGGCATCGTCGCCGTACATAATTTGTTTAGCCATACTGATTATTTCCCCCTATTACCCTAAAATACCTAAGATTTCGTCTTGGTGGATGATTAAATACGTTTCGTCGTCCAGTTTTACTTCGGTTCCGGAGTATTTGCCGTACAACACGCGGTCGCCTTTTTTAACGTCCATCGGCGCGCGTTCGCCTTTTTCGTTCAATTTGCCGGCACCGACGGCCAACACTTCGCCTTCCATCGGTTTTTCTTTGGCGGTGTCAGGAATGATGATTCCCCCTTTCATCGTTTCTCTTTCAATGGGCTTTACGATTACACGGTCGCCCAACGGTTTAATTTTTACTTCTGCCATTTTCACTCACTCCTTATGAAGATATTGTAAATATAACGCCTGTGAGGTTGTTAGCACTCACTTTGGCTTAATGCTAATTTAGCATTTCTGTTTAAAATTGTCAACCCCCTTATTAGAGTGCTAATAAAGGGGTTGTTAAAATACGGTTTTTTCAGACGGAAATTACCTTCTGGAAAAGAACGTTTTTAAGCGTTGCTTAAAGGTAAGTTTTTTGGCCGGAAGAATTTTGATAAGGACGGCGGAAATATTATCTTGTCCGTCTTTATCGTTAGACACGCGTACCAGTTGTTTGCACAGTTTAACAATGGGCAACTGGCTTCCCTCGCGCAGAATATCGCCCATATCGTTTTCGGATAGACCCTTATAAAGGCCGTCCGAGCACAAGAGCAGGGTATCGCCGATTTTGACCGGGAATTTTAACAGGTCAAATTCAATATTCTTTTTGATACCCATTGCGCGGGTGAGAACGTTTTGGATTTTGGAGTGGTCGGCCTCGGCACGGGTTAAAAGGCCGCGGCGGACGTGTTCCATAGCCAACGAGTGGTCCGTAGTGATTTGGACAATCTTTTTATCCCTAAATAAGTACAGGCGGGAGTCTCCCACGTGTACGGCGGTGGCAAAATCCCCGTCAAAGAGTACGCCCGTTAAGGTGGTGCCCATCATACGGTAAATGTCGGAGGATTGCGCCGTGGAATAAATAGCGGCGTTGGCCAAATTGGCAGCCATTAACAGTTTGCGTTCGGCCGGGTCCAGTTTGGGCAAGAAATTCTCCGGGATTTTGAGTTGGTGGGTATTTACCTTGCGTATGGTTTCCGCCAGGACGGACACGGCAATGTTGCTGGCAATTTCGCCCGCGCTGTGCCCCCCCATACCGTCGGCCACTACGCCAAGGCCCAAGTCGGAAGAGATGAGCACGTTATCTTCGTTTTTTTCACGGATTTTGCCAATGTCGGTTACGGCTGCAAATTCAATGTCAAAACTGCTCATAACTCCTCCTCTTTAAACAAAATAGTGCCTGCGCACGAGCAAACGCCAAACAGGTAGAGCATTACGATTAAGAAGCCGTAGGCGTTGTTATCCTGCGCGTAGCGGTTGAAGTTATAAAGCGGCAAACTGACCGCATAATCCCACACGGAGAGGTGCATTTTGTTTTCCCCGCCGTGGTAATATTGTTGTAAGAAATGGATGAACAGCGGCATTGTCTGCTCGTCAAACACGCCCGGGGCCACGCGGTTAATGCGGGTTTCCAAGAACGCGTAGGTTTCTTCTTCGTTCTTCCCGGTCAGTTCGTTGGTTTTATCAATTTCCGCAAAGGTCTGGCGCTGGCTTTTAATGCCTACGAGTTTTTCCATACGGGCGTTAGATTCTACGTCGTGGGTAGCGGCTACTTTAATGTGGTCGGTTAAAGCCGTTAAGGTCTTATTGGTGGTGTCCGTCAGGCCGGACACGGCATATACCCACATCCCGCCAATGCCGAGTACCATCAGCACGAACGGGAAGAGAATACTGTTTTCCCGCTTGACGAGCAGGTAATAGGCCGATAAGAACCCACAGAAGAGAGCCGCGTAAAAGATTACTTGTACGGTAACGTCTTGGCTGGCCGGCGGAATAGACAAGTGCGCCGCCAAAAACGCGGTTACCATAGAAAAGATAAGGAGTGCGGTGCCTAACACGCCTTGCGCAATAGAGCGGTTGACGCGCCAGCACAGCGAAAGCCCCCACGCGGCGGCCAGTACCAAATAGCACAGGTAATATTCCGGCGTAAAGAGGTATTGCCCCACTTGGGATAATTCCATAAAGGCCGCTTCGGGCGTGAATAACCCCGTCATATACGACACTGCCGCCAACGCCAAAAGAAGCGTGGTGGTGCGCGAAAAGGCCCTTATGGTGGAAGAGGCAAAAATAAGCATTAGGGTAATGACTGCCGCACCCGTCATAAGTGCCTGGTTGGGCTCGTATTGGGCCGCAAAGAACGGGCTAATCAGGTTGGAGAAAAAGCCCGCCGTCAGGTCCGTATGAACGGAGCAGATTTTGCCGAACGTGTAGAAAACATAAATAATCCCGGCGGCAAACGCCATAAAGAGCGGTACAAAAAGGATAAATTTAACTATATCCGTGGCGGCCGCTTTAATAACGGGCGCGCTACTGTTCCCGCGCGGTTTGCGCACCTGTTTGGAGGGCACAAACACATTGACGGGCTTTACATCTTGCGCCGCCAACATTTGCGGTTCCGGCTCTTTTTTAGGAGCCTTGGGCGTATCGGGAATATCCGCCGCCGCATTTATGCTGGGCATAAGCGAGGGCAAACGGGCCGAAGACGTGGTTTTCGGACGGGCCGCCGCTTCCTGTGCGCGTGCCTTTGTAATGCTTTGCGTGGTGGGTAATTCCTCTTTGGCAATTTTTAACGGGCCTTCCTCGCCCAAATCAATCGCACGGCCGGAATTGCCCATTTTTACGCGCAGTTGGTCTTCCGCGCGCATTTTTTGGAAATACTGATACGTTTCTTTGGCGGTTTGGAAGCGGTCATCCGGGTTTTTGCTCATCAGTTTTTGTACCGCAAGCGCAAGCCAGCCCGGCATATCCTTGCGGATTTTGGCCGGATTGGGCACCGGGTCGTTGATGTGCTTTTGGATGATATCAATGGTGTTTTTACCGTTGTACGGGAATTGCCCCGTCAGCACATAGTACATACTGGCCCCGACGGAATACAAATCCGCGCGGGTATCCAAATCCTTGCCCAAGGCCTGTTCCGGCGCGATAAAATATGCGGTCCCGGCCAGTTCGGTGGTTTTGGTGGAGCCTTTGCTTTTATCCACCTTTTTGGCGATACCGAAGTCCACCACTTTGGGTTGCATTTGCGGGTTAATCAAAATGTTGGAAGGTTTAATATCCCGGTGGATAATTCCCTTTTCGTGTGCGGCGGACAAACCCTGCAAAACGCCTTCAAACAAGTCCAAAATCAGCCCAATCGGCAGGACTTTGTTGCGCTTTAACATCATTGAAAGGGTTTGCCCCTCAATGTAGGACATTACGATAAAATAATAGCCCTTTTCCTTGCCGACGTTATACACGTTTACAATGTTGGGGTGGTCCAATTCCGCAATAGCGCGGGCTTCGGTTAAAAAGAGTTCCACCGCTTTTTTATCGTTAGCCAAGGCGGGGCTTAAAATCTTTACGCAGACGATACGGTTTAAGGCTTTGTGGCGCGCTTTATATACCGCGCCCATACCGCCTTCGGCGACTTTGTTTAAAATTTCGCAACCGGAAATTTCTTTTCCAACCAACGAGGGAGTATTGTTCATATGTTCCTTTACAACCCAAATATAAAAATCTTTAAATGATGATGCAAAAATTGCTTGATTTTATGATAACCAAGCAATAGAATATAGTTATAGTTAATCTTATCATATTTTACGGGAATAGTTATAGTCTTTTTACGGGGGTGTTTTATATGAGCGAAAGCAGTTTCACGTTACTTAGGGATATTGGCGCATTGCCGCTTGAAAATAACGAAGAGGTCCGTTTTAGTATTGATGCGTACCGCGGGTTCCGCTATGTGTCGGTGCGGCGGTATTTATTGACGGACTCTTTCAGCGGGGCCACGCGCGACGGCGTAACGATGACGCCGGAAATCCTGCGCGCCTTGGAGCCGCTGTTGTCTGCCTTGCCGGATGATATTAAGGCCGTAAAGGACGGCACGATTGGCAAGTTCGCCAAGCGCCCGGGTATTTGCATTGTGGCTTCTGTGGGCACCTTTAAAGGCCGCCGCGACTTGGATTTGCGCCAATGGCAGGAAGATGTCGGCTTTACCAAAAAAGGCATTTGGCTGCCCTTGGAAAAATTGCCGGAAATAAAAAAACTGTTTGCGGCCACCCGCCAGGCGCTTGACGAAAAGCCCGAGGATGATTTTTAAGCCGTTTCTCTGCTACATAAAAAAGCCCCGCTCGTTTGAGCGGGGCTTTTTACATCCTTATTTGTGCAATTCTTCGTGCGGGGTGGGCAAGTTATGGTGTTCTGCCAGCATTTCCTTGGCGTTTTCAAAAACGCGGTCGGGCAAAATATCCCGCATACATTTAAAATGGCCCAAGGGGCATTTCTTCCCCCCGTGCAACGCACACGGGCGGCACGGCAAGTCCTTTACTTCAACCACTCTGTGCCCTTCCCCATACGGGAAGAAACCCAGTTCGCGCGTCGTCGGCCCAAAGATAGCCAAGGTCGGCACGTCAAAGGCGGTAGCAATGTGCATAGGCCCGGAGTCGTTGGTGATAAAGAGTTTAAAGTGCTTCATTAACGCCATTAAATCGGCCAGGCTGGTTTTGCCGCATAAGTTGGCGGCGTGGCCTTGGGAAAGTTGGCAGATTTTTTCGCCCAAGTCGGCGTCTTTATGCCCCCCACCCACGAGTACGGCTTGTACGCCCAGTTCGGTTTGCAGGCGGCTGATAAGTTGGACGAAATACTCCATCGGCCAGCATTTGGTCGGCCACGCGCTTCCGGCGTGAATACCGACGAGCGTTTTGCCTTCCAAGTTAAAATCCTTCATTAAGCGTGCGACGTTTTCCTCGGCGGACGGCGCATAGCGCATATTGAGTTTTTCGGCCTTGAATTTTTCCTTTACAATACCCTGCAAAAGCGAAAGGTTGCGCTCGGCATCGTGAATCATCCAAGAGAACGGCACCGTTTTGGTGTATAAGAACCAGCCCTCGCTGGAAGTAAACCCAATGCGCACGGGCACGCGGGAAAGCCAAGCGATAAGCGCGCTTCTAAAACTGCGGTGCGGCACGAGCAAAATGTCAATGTGGGACTCTTTAATAGCCTTAGCCGTTTTCCACACGCCGACGATTTTATTCCAGCCGCGTTTGTCGTTTAGGATAATTTCAGAAACTTCCTTCATCGGTTTAAAAATATCTTCCGTCTGCGGGCGGGTAATAACGACGATTTTGGCCTCGGGGAAGAGTTTAGCCGTCTTTTGGATGAGCGGCGTAGTTAATACGCTGTCGCCAATGAACGAGGTTTGGAAGATACCGATTTTGTTTACCTTTTTACCGGCCAAATTGGCATCTTCATAGGCCCAGTCGCCCAATTTCGGCTCTTTGTACTTAATTTCAATGCCCCACGGTTTAAGGGCTTCCAAATATTTTTCCAAGGTGTGTTTTTCAAGCACCGGGGAAGTTTTGTGAAATTTTACAAACATCCGGCGCGCTACGGAGTTTTTGTCGTAGCGGACGCGGTGCGGAATATGGCTGAAAAAGCCCATTAAGATACTTTTTAAGGTGGCGTGCAAGTCCAAATAGTGCGTAAAGTGTCCCGCACGGATTTGGCGGATGTTGGCCCACAGGCCCTTTTTGGCGACCATAATTTCGTCAATATCCGGGTGCCCGGCGAGCACTTGGGCAAACTGCGGCTTTACCATAAGCGTAATGCGCGCGTTGGGCCATTGGGCCTTGATATTCTTATATACCGGGGAGGACAAAACAATATCCCCCAGCGAAGAAAGACGCACGACCAAAATATTAGGGTTATTTTCGTTCATAGTTGTTTACCACTTCCATTATACGGTTGGTTGCTCCTTTAAAACTTAGCGCTGTTTTGCGCGCTTTTTCGGACATATTTTCCAGTTGTGCCGGGTCAGCCAGCAACCGCAGCACCGTTTCTTTAAAATTGGTTTCGTTTACCAAAACTCCCCCGCCATTTTCCAACAAGGCTTGGGCGGTTAAGGGCGCGTTATAAAAATAGCGGCCGAACAAAACGGTTTTGGATAAAATAGCCGGTTCCAACAAATTGTGTGCGCCACGTGGTACGACCGAGCCCCCCACAAATGTAAGGAAAGCGCAGGCATAGAGCGATTGCAAAAGCCCCATTACATCAGCGCAGAGAATATCGGTATTTTTATCAAATTGGCCTTGGCTGACAAACGCATAATGTAGCCCGCTTTGGCGCAGGGCGGTTTCAATTTCCGGCTTGCGCTCCAAATGGCGCGGGGCAAAAATAATCTTGGCGCCTGTTTTGATAATGTCTGCCGCCGCCCGCAAAAGCATTGTTTCTTCCGCCGGGTGCGTGCTGCCCAGTACCAAAATTTTGCGCCCGTTCCAGCCGAGGGCGGTCAGCATTTTTTCCACTTCGCCTACCTTGGCGGGATTATCGTTTAAGGTGTCGTACTTTACGTTGCCGCAAACAAAGATTTTATTTTTATCCATACCCAATTTTTCGTAATGTTGGGCGGCCTCTTGCGTTTGCAGGGCGGCAAAGGACAGCGTGTTAAAGGTTTCTTTAAAAAGCGGTTTGATAAGCCCATAGGCGCGGGCCGATTTGGCAGAAATGCGCCCGTTGATAACCGCCGCCGGAACGCCCGCTTGGTGCGCGGCGGCCAGCATATTGGGCCAAATTTCCCGCTCCACCACAAACAGGCGGTACGGTTTAGCCAAACGGATAAAGCGTTTGCAAGACGGGTAAAAATCTAACGGAGCCAAAAAGGCTTTGGTAATGTTGGGGTTTTTGAGGGCGGTTTCCTTGCCGGCCTCGGTAGTGGTGGTTACGATAACGTCTTTTTTGTAAAACGCTTTTAGGCGGGAAATGACCTCTTTCATAGACATCACTTCCCCCACGCTTGCACAATGGAGCCACAAGGCCCCTTGGGGGATTTCCCCCTCTTTTTCAAGCCCGAAGCGTTCCTTTAACTCTTGGTACAGGTGCTTTAAAAGGCCGCGCCGCGGCGAGCACAAAAAGCCCAGCAGCACGCCCAAAGCGGCCAAAGGAAAAATGAGGTTAGTCAAAAATAAAAGGACTCTTCCCATATATATCTTATTATATGATATTTGTCCGTCCGTCGGCTACTGGGGAAATAAAAAAGCCCCGGGGTGAGCCGGGGCTTTGGAAAGCATTAGTTGGTTTCTGTTTCGGTGGTGGCGGTATCGTCTGCGCTTTTCTTTTTAAAGAGCCCGCCGATACCCTTTATCACATTTTTGGCGGTATCAACCCCGGTTTGCGCCACTTGGCCCGTGGTTTTGACGGCCCCGGTGGCGACGTTCCCGGCGGTATTGGCTGTGCTGGTGGCAACCTTACCAGGCGTTTTATAATTTAAAATACCGCCCAGTACCGAGCCTACCGTATTTAGCACGTCCAACTTGCCCGACGGGTTATCCATCGTACCACCAATTTTGATAATGACAGGCGTTTGCGACGTAAGCACCGTGGCGGATACCTTCATATCCAAGGCTTGCGTGTGGAAATTGATGTTCCCGCTTCCGTTAATGTTGGTCAGTTTGGAAGCAAAGGTCGTCTTATCCACCTTCATTACGCCGCTGGTAAAGGTATATACGCCCTCGCCGTTGGTAAAAGCGATTTCGCCCTTTTGCGCGTTGGCTTCGGCTGGAAAGATATCTACATTTAACTTGCCCGCCACCTTGCGCACAAGCGTAATAGGCAAGAGCAGAATTTTGACGTATTTATTCCCCTTAACAAAGGAATCAATATCCGTAATGGCGCCGGGCTGCAAGACAAAGGAAACCTGGCCGTTGGCCTTCTTCATCGTTTCGCTTACGCCGGTTAAGTTGGCGTTTAAGGTAAACCCGTCCGCGCGGAAATACGGCACGCTGATAGGGCCTACTTTAATATTGCTTTTAATGTTCATTAAAAGTTCCGGGCCTGCGGTTTTTTGCGCAGCGGAAGCAGTTTCTCCCTCTTCCGTTTCGGCCGAGGCATAAGACGGAAATTCCTTTAAGGTAAATTTGTCCAGTTCCGCGTTAAAGACGATATTCATTACATCCTTAATGTTTTTGTACGAGAAAGAGGACGCAAATTTTTCACCGTTTAAAAGGCCAGTAAGAGCCGGGCAGGAAATATCGTTAATAGAAGCAATTTTGACCGTGCCGTTTAAATCCTTAACCGTAAACGGCGCATACATCGCGCTTACGTTTTTTAAGGTTACTTGACCGCTTACATCTTGTCCGTCGTTCTTATCCGTGGCTTTAAACGAGCCCGTAATCAGGCCGCCGGGTTGGAAATCGGCCACGGTGTCGGTCATTTGGACGATTTGGCCCAAGTCGGTGGATAAGTCCGCCTTGACGGAATAAGTAGGAGTGGCACTTGCCCAGCCCGCTACGCCGGAAGCGGATAAGGCGCTGTCCATTACCGAGAGTTTGGCAAGCGAAATAACCGCGGTGGATTTTTCCAAATCCGCCGAAGCCTTTACCGCCATATTGATAACCGGGAGCGAGAATTGCGGCAAGTCCGGCAGAATTTCGGCTACCGTCGTGTTGCTAATGCCGCTTAACGTGCCCGTCAGTTCGGCTTGCGGGGCTTCAAAGTTCTTTACGCCGCCCTTTAATTGGAGTTTTACCGTCTTGTAAGAGGCGGAAATATCATTAACCGTTACATATGCTTCGGGCATATTTAAATTAGCCAAAAACGTACGCAGGGAAATGCTGACGGGAACCGTCATGTTGAGCCCAGCGGCGGAATATTCGGTGGTGAATTTGATTTTTACGTCAAACGGATTATCCAAATCAAACTCACGGATTTCCACATGCAATTTGTTGACGGAAGCGTCCATACCTGTTTGCAAATCTTTATAGGTAAAGTTGCAGTTGTTAAGCACAATTCTATCAGCCAGCAGAACAAAAGCAACGCCGGAATTGTCCTCTTGGGTGGTTTCGGCAGGAGTGTTGTCCTCGTCAGAAGATGGAATAAGCGTGTCAAAATTAAAGGAGCCGTCTTTGTTTTTAATGACGTTTACGTCCAGCCCATCCACCGATACGGTAGAAATTTCCACCCGTTTTTTAAGTAGCGGCATTAGGGCCAGTTTCACCACCAATTTATCGGCCTTAACAAAGGTACCATTTTTAAAGGTGGTATTTTCGGACAAAGCAAAGTTATCCAGCGTTACCCCAATAACGTTAAAGGAAATTTTGTCAAAAGAAATTTCCCGTTGCAAATTGGTTTTTGCATAATCTACGGCCATAGCCTTTAATTTTTCTGGCGGGAACATAATCCGCAGGGCAATTAACCCCGCCGCCAGCAAAATTACGCATACGACCGCAATTTTTACAAGTAGTTTGAATAATTTTTTCATATCTATATTGTATTTCTTTTATTTTTCGCCCGGCAAGCGCGCAAAAGGGTTATTTTTGCGGGTGTGCATCGTCGGAGACGATTTCAGCCTCTATCACGTCTTCCGGCTTGGTGCGGGAGCGGCGGAAGGCTTCCAAATCCTTATGAAGCATTGCTAATACTAATAGGGCAAAGGCCCCGTCGTCCGTAATGCCCAAAACGGGCAGTACATCGGGCAACAGGTCAATGGGCGAAATAACATACACCAGGCACAGCACCGCCCAAAAGAGTGTGGCCCACGGCATTTTGTATTTGCCGCGCAAAATGGCCCACACCATTGGGAAGAAACTGGCAAAATCTTTAAATACCGCCAAGGGGTTAAATTTCATTTTTCCCCCTGTTATTTTTGCGCGGCAGGCGCGTCGTGCATCGCCCGTTCCTCAGCGCGCATACCCAAGATGTTTTCGTTTACGCGCAGGGCATAGTCGCCGATTCTTTCAAAGTTATTTAAAATATCGGCGTAGGCGGTAATGGAATCCGGCGTGGAACTTTGCCCCGCGTTAATGCGTTCGCGCAAATCGTGCAGAAAGCGTTTGCGCAGGGTGTTTAATTGTTCCTCGTCTTTGAGCGCTTCGTCAAAGGTTTTTTCCGCTTGCAAGTGCCATTGGCGGGTGGGCTGTTGGATATCTACCAAAATGCGGCGGGTGCGCTTGGTAATGTTTTTGGTCAGTTTGGCGATTTCTTCCAAGTCCTCAATATCGGCCGCGGTAAACGGTTGTTTATCGTGGAATTTTTCCAAAATGCGGGCGATTTTTTCGCCGCAGTCGCCCATATGCTCAATGCTGTTTAATACGTCAAAGAGCGAGAACGCCTGCGCCACCGCCTGGCGGGAAAGGTTCCCGTGCGTAAGGGCGGTTAAGTAAATATTAATTTTATGTTCCAAAACGTCGGTGGTTTTTTCGGCGGCTTTTACGTCCTCAATCAGGCGGGTGAACATTTTGTCGTCGTCAACTTTTACGGCGTGGATGAGTTTATCCGTCATTTTGGTTACAAAACTCATCATACGTTCCACCTCTTTGCGTACCGCAATTAACGCCAGTTCCGGCGTACTCGTAAAGCGGGTGGATAAAAAGATAAGTTCGTGTTCCTTTTTGTCCTCGCGTTTGGATTTGGGAATAATAAAATAGGTCAAGTGCGCCAGTTGTTTTAAAAGCGGCAGCATTAACATCGTGTTAATCACGTTAAACACGGTGTGGAACGCGGAAATATGGTACGGAAGGACAGCCGTTAGTTGCTCCGGATCCTGCGTGTAGGGCGAGCCGGGCACAATCCAGTCCACAAAGTGTACAAAGTGTTTGAAAATGCACACCACCCAAAAGACGCCGATAATGTTAAACAAAAAGTGCCCGAGGGCGGCGCGCTTGGCGGTTTTGCTCGCGCCGATAGCGGCCAAGTTGGCGGTAATGGTGGTGCCGATGTTTTCCCCCAATACAAGCGCGCACGAGGTCGGGAAGTCAATAATCCCGGCGGCGGCGCAGGTGAGCGTCATCGCCATAACGGCGCTGGAAGATTGGAGAATAACGGTTAAAATAGTACCGCTGAAAATAAGGGTAAGCAAATTAAATAAATTGTCCGGGCGGAAGCGGGAAATCCAGGCCACTACTTGCGGGTTTTGTGCAAAATCGGCCGGGATGGCGTTTTTCATTATGTCCAAGCCCAAAAAGAGGAGCCCGAAGCCGACCAAGGTTTCCCCAATGCGGCGGATAATGGCAAATCTGGGGATAAACTGCGCAAAGAAGCCAATGGCGATGACAGGCAAAGCAAAGAGCGAAATTTGCATTTTAAAGCCGAACAAACTGACAATCCACGCCGTCATCGTCGTACCGATGTTGGCCCCGAAGATAACGCCCAAGGATTGGTACAGGTTCAGAAGGCCCGCGCTCGCAAAGCCGACGACCATTACCGTCGTGGCGCTGGACGACTGGATAATGCTGGTTACCAGCGCGCCGCAGGCGGTAGCCGCAAAGCGGTTGGTGGTGGCGATGCCCAGCAGTTGGCGCATCCTTTCGCCGGAGGCCTTTTGCAGGCCGTCGCTCATTATCTTCATACCGAATAAGAACACGGCCAGGCCGCCGAGTAAGTTTAAAATTTCAAGCA
The DNA here is from genome assembly GCF_050873505.1 of Candidatus Avelusimicrobium sp. Classification (GTDB taxonomy): domain Bacteria; phylum Elusimicrobiota; class Elusimicrobia; order Elusimicrobiales; family Elusimicrobiaceae; genus Avelusimicrobium. Next base: position 92,821 of record NZ_JBNMIY010000002.1, read on the forward strand.
AGGTTGACATTTGTGGGAGTTCTCCTTAATTCATATAAAAAGAAAGAGCCGTTTAGTCGGCTCCTTCCGTAACAAAAATACACAGGCCCGCCGCAAGTACGGCGGGGATAGATAAAGAAACGCAAGCGTTACTTGGACATTTTAATGGAAGGTTGATTGTCATCCGGTTTATCCGTTTTTTCGTGCTTGGTTTGTTTGGCCCACATTTGCTGGTTGGCTTCAATTTGTTTGGCCATTTCGTCGTCAAACAAAATAGTGGGCATACGGTCTTCATCCGCGTACTGAACGATATCTTCGCTCTTGGGCGGTTGGTAAACTTTATCTAAGTGTTGGTTAATCGCTTCCGGCTCGGCAGATTGCAAAGAGGCGCGCGTTACTTGGAGGCCTACCTGATTGTGCAGGTCTTGCTCGGTAACCGGTTTGCCAAGGCCAGGCGGAAGGACGTTATTACCCGCCCCAAAAACTTGGGTGGGCTCGTCCGTCAGTTTTACTTCGGGTGTAGGTGTATAAGAACCGCGATTTTCGCCGTAGTCCAGGTTTAAAAATACCAAAATGTAAAAGCCTACAAGCGACACCCAAAAGATAAACCAGAAAACCAATAATACTCCGCCGGCAATTAGCCACGGGGTTGTGAGATTGGCTAAATGAAAACTGTCCGCAAAGAAGAGCGGAATCCCTACATACAGGGCGTAACTGATAGCCGAAGACACCAACATCGGGGCTAAAAAGGAAATCAGGCACATCGCTAGTGTCATCCCCCAGCGGTGGCCGGTTAATTGCCAACTGTAAATAATGGAAGAAATCGGTCCCTGCTCCCGCAATACCACCGCAGCGGGCACAAAAAGCGTGCGGAATTGCAAGAAAAGAAGCAACAAATAACCGATGATAATTACAGGGATAGAGCGGGAGGCCGCCATCAGGATACCCAAAATAACTGCTACTGCGATTGTTAATAAGGCGTAAATAACTAAATAGATAGTCGGCAGGGCGGCGTTGGCGCAGGAGTTGGAAAAGGATTCCCCGTCATTTTGTGCTTTGATGCCTAATTGGCGCAAAAACACCGCAACGCAAAAAAGCGTAAAGGGAAAAATAAGGATTTTAATCATCCAAACGGGCAGCCCTAGCCAAACTAAGCCAAATAATAGGCCATATAGCAAAATTCCCAAAAAAATGAGGGAAAAGATGGCTCCCCCGGCCCGGTTAGTTAAGCGGAAACTGTTAAAAAAGAGAGTAAAGATATTTTGTTGTTCGCGGAGGTCCATTTCACCGCTCCTTATTAGAGTACACAAACATTATAGCAAAACGCGCGCGCGTTGCGTAGAAAATCAAAATAACTTTTCTAAGGCCTTCGCGGCGGAAAATCCACTGCTCCAAGCCCATTGTAGGTTGAACCCACCCAGGCGGCCCGTTACGTCCAATAATTCGCCGATAGCGTATAAGCCGGGGATGCGCCGTGCCTCAAAGGTGGACGGATTGATTTCGCGTACGTCAATGCCGCCTGCCGTTACCTCGGCCTTGGAAAATCCGCCCGTCCCCGTGGGTACAAAGGTAAAACGGTTGACCAGTTGGGCAGCCTTTTCTATTTCCGCGCGGGAAGCGTTGGGCAGTTTATCGTCCAGTTCCCCAAGCAGGGCTTTTACAATTTTCGCGCTTATTTTGCCGTGCAAGGCGGCGGAAAAAGTGTGCACGGTATTTTTTTGCGCGGTGAACAGCGCGTGCGCGTCCTCTCCCGGCAGGAAATCTACGGTTACTTTTTCCCCTTCCTTCCAAAATAGCGAGGCGGACAGTACCACAGGCCCGCTAATGCCCTCGTGCGTAAAGAGTAAGGAACCCTCAAAATCGTGTTCCCCGCACGATACACGGGCACTCAATGTATTTCCAGCCAGTTTAAAAAGTTGCTCCCGCAAGTTTTTTTCAAAGGTAAGCCCTACAAGCGCCGGGCGCTGCGGAATAATGTTCAGGCCAAATTGGCGCGCTATTTTGATACCAAAATTGCTTGCGCCTAAGGCCGGGAAGGATAATCCCCCAGTAGCCAGCACCACGCGCTGGGCGCGGATAGGCCCGGCCGAGGTATTGACCACAAACAGGCCGTTTTCCTGCTTTATATCCAGGGCCTGCGTGTCCGTTAAAATTTGGGTATTTGCCTCGCGGGCGCGGCGGATGAGAAAGCGCACAATGTCCCGCGCGTCCATAGCAAAGAGTTGCCCGTCTTTCCGCTCTTCCCATTTTAGGCCCGCTTCGTCCAGCAGGGAAACAAAATCTTGTGGTTTTAATGCGGCTAAGGCATTTTTGACAAAGTGCTTATTTGCACAGGCGTAGTCCGTAGCGCGCGCAAAACGGTTGGAAAAGTTGCATTTTCCTCCGCCCGAAACGCTTATTTTGCGGCCCGGGTGGGTGTTGTGTTCTATTAATACTTTGGGGCTTCTTGAAAAACTGCCCGCGCAAAAAAGTCCGCCGGCGCCTGCGCCAATAATAGCGGTGTGAAAAACGGTATTTTTAAGTTCGTTGTAGTTCATATATATAGGTTTTCTATATTATACAAAAAGAAAAAATTTGATTTTATTTTCAAATATGCTATACTCTTAATAGGAATTATTATTAATAGTTTAAAAACTATGCAAACCAACACACAAAACGACGAATTGCAAAAACGCTTGGCCTTTTTTGAGGACCAATGCCGCGCAAGAGGGTTAAGAGTAACCAACCAGCGGCGGGAAATCTTCCGCGCGGTGGCGGCCTCGTGCGAACACCCGAGCGCGGAAAAAGTGTTTTTGGCGGTGCGCAAGACGATGCCTAATGTATCGTTGGATACCGTGTACCGCACGTTATCGTCGCTGGAAGAAATGGATTTGCTTATGCGGGTTGGGCTTTCGTCCAAGGCCCGCTTTGACGGGGATTTGCGTCCCCATTGCCACTTTGTATGCTTAAACTGCGGGGAAGTGTATGACGTATTTTTAAAGGACGGCGAAAACTTATCCCTGCCGTCGGGCGTACACGAGTGGGGCGAAATAAAACAGATTAATTTGCAAGTGCGCGGGCTATGCAACAAGTGCCGCGGCAACAAATAGGATATATAGGAGACCATATGGAATTGAAAGGAAGCAAGACGGAAAAGAACTTAATGACGGCTTTTGCGGGCGAATCGCAAGCCAGAAACAAATATACGTATTACGCCTCCAAGGCTAAAAAAGAAGGCTTTGTGCAGATTTCTAAAATTTTTGAAGAAACCGCCAATAACGAAAAAGAACACGCTAAACTTTGGTTTAAAGCCTTGCACGATAACAATATTCCCACCACGGCTGAAAACTTGGTAGATGCCGCCAACGGCGAACATTACGAGTGGACCGATATGTATGCCACCTTTGCCAAAGAAGCCAAAGAAGAAGGCTTTACCAAACTCGCCTTCTTGTTTGAAGCCGTCGGCAAGATTGAAAAAATGCACGAAGAACGCTACCGCAAACTTCTGCACAATGTGGAAACCAACGAAGTCTTCAAAAAAGCCGGTATCGTAATGTGGGAATGCGCCAACTGCGGCCACGTCCACATCGGCGAAAAAGCCCCCGAAGTGTGCCCCGTGTGCGCTCACCCGCAGTCTTACTTTATGATTCACCCGGAAAACTTCTAATTTCCGTTTGAAACTGATAAAAAACCCGCTCCTTGGAGCGGGTTTTTTCGTGTAGGAAAAGTGGTTATTAGTCGCGCTTGGCCGATATGACTCCCCCCACCGCCGCTAAAGCCGCGCCTAAAAACATTGCCGCCTGATAGCCACGCAGAAAGGCGGTTTCACTATCTGAGCCCGCGTGCTCAAAATGGCCTTGTACCGCCGCATAAATGGCCACGGAGCAGGCAATACCCATAATCATCCCGGCGTTGCGGGCCAGGGCGTTTACGCTGGATACAATGCCCAGTTTATTTTTGGGGGCCGCGCTGATAACCGTATTATTGTTAGGAATTTGAAACGTGCCCGACCCACAGCCAAAAATCACCTGTGCCAGCACAATATAGGCAAAGGATGGCTTATCGCCGACAAAGGCAAAAAGCATAGCCCCCGTAAAGGCAAAGCCAAGCCCCACGGTGGTAATAATCCGGGCCGAGTACCGCTCCGACAGGACGCCGCTAATCGTGGACGAAATGGCGAGCGCCACCGGGAACGGCAAGACCAAAAGGCCCGTTTGTACCGGGTCAATGTGCAAAATATCCGCCGCATAAAACGGAAATAACACCGCATTGGTAAAAATAGACATAAAGCCCAGCACCGCTACCACATAGCCGTAGGAAATGGCCGGAATTTTAAAGATGTCCAGGCCAATAAAGGGCGTTTGGCTGGTACGTTCGCGGTAGTAAAACAGTAGGAAAAACACCACCGCCGCCGCAAACGCGCCCAAGATAACGGGCGAGGTCCAGGCTTTGTTGGGGCCCTCGTTCATCGCGTAGAGGAAACTTAAACTGGATAGGATAAAAAAGACCGCTCCGCTGATGTCCATACGGATTTTGGTTTTTGGGTTAAAGCGCGGAATAAGTTGTATGCCGCGCCAAATGCCAATTAAACTGATGGGAATATTCACCCAAAAGACCGATTGCCAGCCCCAATGCTGAATTAAAAAGCCCCCGACAGCCGGGCCTGCCAAGGAGCCCAATGCCACTACCGCCCCCACGCCGCCCAGCGCGCGACCGCGGTCCTTGCCCACAAAGGCTTTGGCAATAATTGCCTGCGCGTTGGCCATCATCGCGCTTGCTCCCAACCCTTGTACGGCACGGGATAAAATCATCAGTGGCAAATTGCCCGCCAGGGAGCACAACAGCGAACCGATACCAAATAGTAAAAAACCGCTTAAATACATCTTTTTGCGGCTAAACATATCGGAAAGTTTGCCAAATACGGGCAAAAAGCAAGTTACCGCCAGCAAATACACGCTTACGACGGATTGGATGCTTTCAATATCGGCGTTAAATTCTCCCGCCATAGAGGGAAGCGCAATGTTTACAATTCCGCCGTCCAGCGTACCCATAAAGGTCCCGGTGGCGGTAACGGTAAAAATAAGCCACTTGCGCGAGAGGTTAAGCGGTCGTCGTTTCATAGAACCCCCGCGGCTGTGCCTTGCGTTTCTTGCGTTTTTCACGCGCGGCCGAGAAATACGCTGCCGCCAGCGAAACCAAAATGCAGAAAATCATTGAATATTGGTAAGCGTTCATAAAAGAGGTCTCGTAGTCCGCCCCGATATTTACATAATGGCGGCGTATGGTGGAAAAAATAAGTACCGATAGCGCAATCCCCATTACCGCCCCCATATTGCGCGCGAGCGCGCTTAAACTTACCACCATACCCAAGCGGTCGGCGGGTGCGGCGCTGACAATGGTGTTATTGTTGGGGGCCTGAAACGTGCCCGACCCACAACCCATAATCAGTTGCGCAATTACAATATAGGTATAAGAGGGATTTTTGCCAATGCCCACAAACATAGCGGCCCCGATGATAATAAACCCAAAGCCTACGGTGGTAATCAAGCGCGCCGAGTACCGCTCGGAAAGCCAGCCCGAAAACGGCGACGAAATAGCGAGGGCCACCGGGAACGGCATTAACAGCAAACTCATATGTACCGGGTTTAAGTGCATTACGTTAGCCATATAGAACGGAAACAAAATACCGTTGCAGTTTAACGCAATAAACCCCAGCAAAGAGACGATACAGCCGTATGAAATCGCCTGTATTTTAAAGAGAGACAGCCCGATAAAGGGTGTTTTGCTGGTTCTTTCGCGCCAATAGAACCCCGCAAAAAAGATAAGCGCGGCCGCAAACGAGCCGATAATAAGGAAAGACGTCCATTTTTGGTTTTCCCCTTCGTCCAGGGCATAGAGGAAGCAAAAGCAGAATAAAATAAAACAAACCGCTCCCTTCCAGTCCAGTTTCACTTGCTCTACGGGCTTAAAGTGCGGAATAATTTGTATTCCGCGCCAAATGCCCAGCATACTGATGGGTACGTTTATCCAAAATACCGATTGCCAACCCCAATGCTGGATTAAAAATCCGCCTACCGCAGGACCTGCCAAAAAGCCCGCCGCCACCATTGCCCCAATGCCGCCCAACGCGCGGCCGCGGTCCTTGCCTTTAAAGGCCTTGGCAATAATGGCCTGACAGTTGGAAATCATCGCGCTGGCGCCCAAACCTTGCAGGGCGCGCGAGAAAATCATCCAACTTAAACTTTGCGAAAACGTCGCCGAAAAGGAACCGATACCAAAGAGCAAAAAGCCCGCCAAATACAGGTATTTGCGGCTGTACATATCGGATAGTTTGCCGAATACGGGCAAAAAACAGGTAGTCGTAAGCAGGTAAATGCTGACTACCCATTGGATTCTTTCCAAACTGGCGTTTAAATCCTTTGCCATTACAGGCAGGGCCACGTTGATAATTCCCCCGTCCAGCGTGGACATAAAAACCCCAATGGCCGTTACGGAAAAAATCAGCCATTTGTAGGCAATGTGCGGCGTTTTCAGTTTCATAAGCGTTATTTTGTGCAGCGGATTAACGTATAGGCAAAGCGGCCCACCCCGTCAAACACTTTTTCGGTTTTCAGCCCTGCCTTTTTGATGCACTCCTCCATTTCCCCCAGCGAATACATTTTGCTGTTGCCGTTGGCGATATTCGTAAAATAAAGCGAGGTGTGGTTTAAACAAAATGTACTGGCGGCGTATTCTTGGCGGTCCCATAAGGGTTCCAAAATGTAGATGCGGGCGTTCTTATCAGCCGCTTTTTTTACTTTTTTAAGGATAGAGACAATCTCGTCCTTGGAAAAGCAATCCAAAAATTGGCTCATCAGATAAGCATCCGCTCCTCCGGGGATAACCGATTTGCCGTCCAAGAGGTTGACGGCGTGGAAGGAAACGCGGTTTTTGTATTTCTTTAAATTCTTTTTGGCTACGGCCAGTTGGCCGGGCAGGTCCACAATGCCCACCTGTACCTGCGGGTTGTGGTCCAGGCATTTTTTTGCCCATTTGCCGGTGTTGCCGCCGATATCAAAAATGGTGTGCGGGTTGAGTTCAAATACCAAGGGCAAAATAGCCGGGAAGGCAATGTCGGAATAAAAATGGTCAAACGCAAACCAACTGGTGCGGTTCTTTTTGGGCAGTTTGGAAAGACCCTCATAAACCGTCTTCCACTTGCCGAAAACCTTTAAACCCGTAGGTTTGCCCTTTATTAAAGAGTCCTTTAAGGTGTACATCCCTTGGTAGCAAACATCGTTTACAAAGTCCATATTCACGCGGGTCATCGGGTCGCACAAAATAAACCAGCCCGTTTTGCTGATGTTGTACACGCCGTTTTGCAAGGTAACTAAATCCAACCCAAGCCCCACTTCCAGCAGGGTTTGCACGGCGTAAAGGGATAATTTTAATTTTTTGGCGATGGTTTTATCGTCCGCGGGCGTATTATTTAAAAATTCCAAAATGCCCAAATCGCGCAGGGCGAGCGCGGCCTGAAAACTGATAGGCGCAAAAGCGATTTTCTGCGCGTCAAACGCAATATCCGCCATTGTGCGGGTGTTTTTGCGGGCCCGGCGGTAGGGCTGATTGTTTTTTGTGTTATTATTAGTTATCATATCTATATTTCTATTTTAATTAATTTGGAACGAGTTTACAATGAACCACACCCCCCGCAAAATTGCATTAGTTACAGGCGCCAGCCGCGGTATTGGCCTGGCCATAGCCGTACAGTTAGCCAAGGACGGCTTTGATATTTGGCTGAATTACCACTCTAACCACGCGGCCGCCCAAAAGGCCAAGGAACAAGTGGAAGCACAGGGCGCGTCTTGCACCTTACTCCCTTTTGACGTAGCCGACGCTACCGCCGTGCGCTCCGCCTTAAACCCGCTTTTAGAAAAGCAAACGCCCTATGCGCTGGTAAACAACGCGGGTATCCGCAAGGATAATTTGCTTATTTGGATGCAGGATGACGAGTGGCGCCAAGTAATTAACACCGTTTTGGGCGGGTTCCACAATGTAACCAAAACTGTGCTGGCCGCGATGATTCACGCCAAACAGGGGCGCATTGTCAATATCGCTTCCGCCGCCGCGCACGCACCCGTGCCCGGCCAAACCAACTATTCCGCCGCCAAGGCGGGCATTGTGGGGGCTACGCGCAGTTTGGCGTTAGAGGTGGCCAAGCGCAATATTTTGGTAAACGCGGTTTCCCCGGGCTTTATTGAAACGGAAATGCTCACGGGCCTGCCGATGGATAAGATTTTGCCCTTAATCCCCCTGCGCCGCTTGGGCCGCCCGCAGGAAGTGGCCGATATGGTTTCCTTCTTGTGTTCGGACAAAGCCTCCTATATTACAGGGCAGGCTTTTCAGGTAAACGGCGGCGTGTGTATGTAAGCCTAACCGCGCGCGGATAAATAGTATAATATCCTTATGAATATTCCTACCAAAGTTGTCATTACCGGCGCAGGCGCAACGTCCCCTTACGGGGCGGGCGTAACGGCGCTATGGGAAGGGCTTAAAGCGGGCCGCGGCTGTATGCACCCGGTAGAGGCCTTGCAATCTTTGCCAATGGTTAAAACCAAGGTAGCCGCCACCGTGCCGGATATGGATTATTCCTATATTCCCCGCCGGGACCGCCGTTCTATGAGCCGTATGGCCTTGTACGCCTATGCGGCGGCCAAGGAAGCCCTTTTGCAGGCCGGCTATGAAAAAGCCCCGCAAGGCTTGGGCTTTTTTATGGGCTCCACACTTAACAGCATTTCCAAATGGATGGAAATCACGGGCTACTGCCACGGGAACCATTTGGAACTGGTTAAAACTTCCGATTTTTTGCAAATTATGAACCACTCGCCGCTGGCCACGGTCTCGCAGGCGTTAAAAATAAACGGTCCGTGCGTAGGGGCAAGCGATGCTTGCGCCACGGGGCTAATGAATATCGGCCTTGCGTATTTGGCGGTAAAGGCGGGCTTTGTAAAACAAGCCCTTTGCGGCGGAACCGAGGAATATCACCCGATGTTTAGCGCCTGTTTTGATATTATGCAGGCCACCAGTTACAATTTTAACGATAAACCCAACGAAGCCTGCCGCCCGTTTGACGCAAACCGCACGGGGCTGGTAGCCTCGGAAGGGTGCGGGCTTTTATTTGTGGAAAGTGAGGAAAGCGCCAAGGCGCGCGGAGCCAAAATTTTGGCTGAAATTATCGGCTTTTCCTCCAATACAGAGACGGAAAATATGGCCTATCCGTCCGCCCAAACCTTGCGCGAGTGTATGCAAAACGCGCTGGCGGACGCACACATAGAGCCGCAATCCGTGGACTTATTAAACGCGCACGCCACGGGCACCATTATCGGCGATATTGCCGAAAGCCAAGCCGCGCAGGCGGTGTTTGGCTCAGGCGTAAAAATAAACAGTTTAAAGGGCCACTTGGGGCACAGTATGGGGGCCAGCGGCGGGCTGGAAACGATAGCCTGCCTTAAAATGCTGGAAGAAGGCGTTTTGCTTCCCACCCAAAATTTGGAAAAATTAGACGAGCGTTGCGCGCCCCTTTCCTATGTGCGTACCCAAGAACAACGCCCGGTAAATATTATTGTTAAAAACAGTTTTGCTATCGGCGGGAACAACTGCACCGCCGTATTAAGGAGACCCCTGTGATTACGAGAGAAGAAATTATCAACAAAACCAACGAAGCGCTTAAAAAAGAATTTGAACTGACCGACGAACAGTTAAAGCCTGCCTCCCATATGCAGACCGATTTGGGCTTGGACAGTTTGGATGCGGTGGATATGGTGGTAGTATTGGAGCAAAAGTTCGGTATGACCTTGCGCCAAGGCTACGATATCCGCTCTATCGTTACGTTGGGCGATTTGTACGATTTTATTGAAAAATTGGCCCGCGAACACGAAGCCAAATAGTATGTACGCCCTGCGCACCCTTTTTAACACAGCCATAATAGGCACTTCGGCTATATTATGGCTTTTTCTTTCCGGCTTAGTGGCGGGGCCGTTTTTGTGGCTATTTCCCGGAAAATCGGGCAAAAATGTGCGGAAATTTGTGTTTATCCAGTCTAAGGGCATTTTGTTTTGTATGCGTTTATGTTCCAGCGGCTGGAAAGAGGAGTGTGCCCCGCGCCCGCAAGGCCCGTGCATCGTGGCGGCCAACCACGCCTCGGCGTTAGACTTATACACGGTGGCCGCGCTGGGGTTTACTAATGTAGTCTATATTACCAAAGGGTGGGTATTTAAACTGCCGTTTTTCCGCCCGGTAATGCAGGCCGCCGGGTATATGGACGCGGAAAAGACCTCGCCGAAAGAAATGCTCGCGCGCTGTAAAACCGCGGTGGAAAACGGGTGCGACATTGTGCTGTTTCCGCAAGGGTCGCGCAAAAATCCGCAGGCGCGTTTTAAAAGCGGAGCCTTTTATTTGGCGGAACTTTTAAAACTGCCCGTAGTGCCCGTGGCGATTGGCGGTACGGGCAAAATGTTGCCCGCGGGGACAATTAAATTACACCCCGCCAAAATCGTTTTGAAATCCCTTCCGGCGTTAATGCCGGGGGCGTTTACGGGGCCGCTTGCGCATTTGGAAATGGCGCAAACGGTCAAAAAGCAAATTATGCAGGAACTTGAAAAGGAGACCCTATGAAGAAAACTTTACTGCTGGTTTTAATGGCCGGGCTTATGGCGGCGGGGTGCCGTTCGTTGGCCCCGGTGTATAATGTGGAGAACAAAACCGTTGTTTTGTCCGCTGGGACCACTATGCAGCAGGCTATTTTGAAGGGTGGCTCGGCTAAACGCTGGACAATGAGTGTTGTCCGCCCGGACCTGATGAAGGGTGTTTTAGTGGCGCGCGGGCATACGGTGGAAGTATATATCCCCTATACGCAAAACACCTATTCTATTGAGTACGCCGGAAGCGACAATATGCGCTATAACGCCAAAAAGAATAAAATCCATCCCCAATACAACAAGTGGGTGCGCAACTTGGATTTGGCCATTTACCGCGCGGCCATAACGGGTAAATAATGACCACCTTTTCCCCTGTTGAAACCTTGGTGCCCCATAAGCCGCCGATGCGGCTGGTGGACGAAATTTTAAGCGTAGATAACGCCGTCTGCCGCGTGAAGAGCGTGATTCATAGAAATCATCTTTTCCTGCGCGCGGACAGTACGCTTGCGCCCGAAGCGTTCTGCGAAATTATGGCGCAAAGTTTCGCCGCCGGCGAGGCCCAACGCCGCAAGTTTGCCGGGCTGTCCACCGAGGGTGGCGGGTATTTGGTCAGCGTGCGCAATTTCCGCGTTTTTTCTTACGCGCGCGCGGGAGAAGAATTAACCACCGAAGTAACCCAACAGGACGACTTTATGGGGACGCGTATCGTATCGGGGGCGGTGTTTCGCGGAAATGACAAACTGGCCGAAGGTACCGTATATATTTTTATGTGGGAAGGCAATATCCCGCCGGAGATGAAATGAAAATTTTATTGCTTGTTTTAGCGATGTTTTTAACCCCGCTTGCGTGGGCGGAGCCTGCCCAAAAGGCCGAGTGCGCGGGCGAAGTTCCCCCCGTGCAAAATGTCGCGCAAAAGGCTGATGACCTAGCGCAAATTGCCGCGCGCTTTTCCGCCGTCCAAACAATTCACAGCCGCTTTACGCAGGAAAAGCATATGGCCCTTTTAACCGAGCCCGTCGTCAGCGAGGGTGTCTTTTCGTTTGAAAAATCCCCGGCGCGTATCCGCTGGGAATATCAAAAGCCATTTAAAAACGGGTTTATCTTAGACGGCTCTTCCGCCTACCGCTTGGAAGAGGGTAAAAAAACACCCGTAAAGGGCGTTATGGCGCGCAATATTGCCGCGCAAATGCTGGTGTGGCTGTCGTTTGATTTGCAAACGCTTTCCAAGACGTACGCAATTACGGTATTTGAGGGCGGCGTACGCTTAAAGCCTCTTTCGGGCAAAAACAAAATGCTGGAAGAAATTTCCGTTTGGTTCGCCGCGGATAACCCACAGGCCTTATCTAAAATCCAAATGACGGAGCCCGGCGGCGATTATACCGTTTTGTCGTTTACCGAAACGCAAATTAATAAGCCGCTTGCGGAGGGCACGTTTAAATGAGCGTGTGGAACTTTTTTGCCCGGTACAAAAAGCCCGTTGCCGCCCTGTTGGGCCTTGCAGTGCTTGTGTGCGCGTGGGGTTTAACGCGCCTAAAACCGGACGAAAATATCCACGCAATGATTCCCACTTCCGTGCGGGAGCGGGTGGAACTGTTTGAATATTCCCCGCTTAACAAAAAAGTTTTTATCGGGGTTTCCGCCCCGTCTGCCGAAGAGGCTTCTTTGGCGGCTGATACTTTACGCGCCGAACTGGCGCAGGCGGGTTTATTATCCTTGCCTCCCACTCCCGGCGCGGATTACGCCCAAACGCTCTACCGTGCGCTCCCGTACCGCTTTTCGGCGGATGACGCGCAAACGCTGTTATTACGCCTTACGCCGGAATTTGTAAAAAAGCGTATGGTAACCAATTACGAAAATTTACTGTCCTTTCAGGGCTTTTTACTAAAAGATTTTATTTCATTAGACCCCTTAAATTTTACGGAATTAATGGCGCAAAAACTGGCCGCTTTCGGCGCAGGTACGGCGCTAGAATACCAAGACGGCTTTTTATCCTCCAAGGACGGCAAAACGCTTATCGGCCCGTATGATTTCCCAGGCCAAACCGCAGATTTTAAGGCAGCCCAACGCTTTTCGGACGTTTTTCAACAGGCGGCCCAAAAATTGGGGCCGTCCGTCCACGCGTTTTATTTGGGGGCCCTGCGCTACACGGTGGAAAATGTCCGTATGATTCAAACGGACCTCATTAAAATTTCCGTGTTGGCCCTGCTCGCCTTGGCGGCTGTTTTTATCTTCTTCTTCCGCCACAAAAGCGCACTTTTAATTTACCTGCTCCCGGTGTTTATTTTGCCGCCCGCCGCGCTGATAACATACGCGGTGTTTGGGCATTTGTCGGGCATTACGCTAGGCTTTGGGAGCGTGGTGGCGGGGCTGTCGGTGGATTACTCCGTATATGTGTTTTTTGCCTTGCGCGGCGCGGAAAATACCCCGGTTTATGAAACAGTCGCCCATATGAAGAAGCACCTTTTGTGCAATTTTATGACGTCCTCGCTGTGCTTTTTAGCGCTTTTTTGCTCATCCGTGGAGTTATTTAGGCAAATTGCCGTGTTCTCGGTGGCGGGGCTGACGCTTTCCTTGGCGCTTGCGCTGTATGTTTTCCCCCATTATTGGGCCCGGTTGGGCGAAATGAAAAAGCCTGCTTATGCGTTTAGTGTGCCCCCCTTGTCCCGCCGGGCGGCGGTGTGGGTAAGTGTGGGGCTTATCGTATTTGGCGCACTTGGCGTGTGGCGCGTGCAATTTAGCGGAAATGTGGAGGATTTAAACGCTTCCACGCCCGCTTTTAAAAAAGATAAGGCGGTTTTTGATTCTGTATTTGCTAAAACCGCGCAAAATAACGCGCTTTTATTTGTGTTTGGGGATAGTAAAGAAAGCGCGCTTGAAAAGAACGAATCCTTCCCCTTGCCGCTGGCTGTAACCGGGGTGTTGCCGTCGGAGAAATTGCGTGCTGAAAATGCGGCGCGTTGGCGCAGTTTTTGGAGCGCTTCGCGCGCGAATTATGCGCGGCTTTTAGTGTCGGAAGAAGCGCAAAAACTTGGCTTAAAACCAGCCGGATTTTCCCCCTTTTTTGAAAGTATTTTAAACGCCCCCGCTTTGGACGCGTTTGATTTTACGGCTCTTTATAATCCGCTAGTTTCCCTGCCGGACGGGCGTTTTGCCGTGGTAAATATTGTGCCCAATGAACCGCGCTACCGGGAAGCGGCCCGACAGGCAGGCGCGGTATTTGTTGCGGCGGACGAACTGAAAAGCGATTTAATCGGGGCCGTCGGGCGAGAAGCCCTCAAAATAGTGCTTTTGGCGTTTCTTTTTAACTTGGTTGCCGTTTGGCTGACGTTTAAAAAGTTAAAAACCGCCCTTTTAACCTTTATCCCGGTGGTGTTGTCGGCGGGCTTTACCTTTGGGTGTTTTTGGCTGTTGCAGGTGCGGGTAAATTTGTTTATTCTGGTATTTTTGCCGCTTTTAATGGGCCTCGGGATAGATTACGGTATCTTTCAAGTGATGAAAACCCAAACGGGCAAGGCCTCCGCGTATTCTCCGTCTGCCCTGCTGGCGGCCGGGTTATCCACCTTGGCGGGTTTTGGCGTGCTGATTGGCGCTAAGCACGGGGTATTGTTTATAATGGGGCTGTCGTCCTTTTTGGGTGTTGGCGGCGCGATGTTGGCGGCGCTGTTTATTCTGCCTGCGTTTTTGGAGCAAAAATGAAATTTTTACCGCTTTTAATAATGAGCCTTTTTTTAAGTGCGTGCTCTTCGGGCCTAGTGTATAAGCCCGCTCCGGCGGAGCAGGTGAACACCCGCCAAGCGGTGCGTTTGTCGGGCGTGTATCAGCCGTATGGGCTTGATTTTACCGCACTAGCCGAACCCAAAGAGGGCGGCGTACGCCTGGTGGTATTGTCCGTAATGGGCGGTAAACTGGCCGATTTGTTCGTTACGCCAACGGAAATAGTTGTTTATTCCAAAATGCCGCAACTCCCGGCGCGGTTGGTGGGCGGGTTTGGGCGTATGGCGCGGGCACAGTTAATAACCCCTTGCCCGCAAAAGGAGTTTGTGTATAAGGACGCTCCCAGCCGCGGGGCCCTGCACATTAAAACCCAAGGAGATTTATTATGCTATTAAATGAAGCCTTGTCCGCTTGCTTTGTAGCGCAAAAGGACGGCCGTTTTTTGTATCAGATTCCGGCGGATTTCCCGGCGTTTGAAGGCCATTTCCCGGGCAACCCGCTGTTGCCTGCGGTGTGTCAAATGGGCTTGTGCGCCGATGCGTTTAGCCGCCAAAGCGGTAAAAAGCAGGAAATTTCCGGCGTTTCGCGCGCTAAATTTATGCGTCCCATTTTGCCAAATTGCCGGGTAAATTTAGAGTTTATCCCCCGCCCGGACGGCCAATATTTGGCCGAACTCACGGACGAAACGGGCAAGAAATTCAGCCAATTAATTTGCTCCTTTAAAGAGGTTTTATGAAAAAAATATCCTATTTTACCACCGAGCCCGGCTCCCCAAAACCGCTTGAAAAGTCCGTCTTCCGCAAGGTGCGCTTTAACGAAATTGACCCGATGGGCATTATGTGGCACGGGCATTACGCGGGATTTTTTGAAGATGCCCGCGTGGCACTGGGCGACAGTTTGGGCATTGGCTACCAAGATTTTTATAACCACGGGGTAATGATTCCCGTGCGCCGCTTGGAAACCGACTACTTGGCCCCCCTGCAATACGGCGAAACGTACGAAATTAAGGCCCGGCTTTTTTACACCGAGGCCGCGCGCCTAAATTACGATTTTACAGTATTGGATAAGAACCAAAAGATAATGGCCCGCGGATGCACGGTGCAATTAATGGTGGATAAAGACTTTAATTTGTTTTTTGAGTGGCCCGCCTTTACGCGCGATTTCTTGGCCCGCTGGAAAGAAACTAAATGAAACTGCTTATCGTCATCCCGCACTACAACCACTTAACCACCTTAAAAAGTGTGGTCCGGCGGTGCTTGGCCCAAAATCCAAATGTGGCGGTGTTTGACGACGGAAGCGATGTCTCGCCCGAAGCCGTTTTGAAGGGGCTCCCCGTTACCTTGGTCCACTTTGAAAAAAACCGGGGCAAGGGCGCTATTTTGCAAGAGGCCGCCAAATGGGCTGCGGAGCGCGGGTTTAGCCATATCGTCAGCATAGATGCAGACGGACAATTAGACCCGGCGGAATACCCGCAGTTTGCCAAGGCCGCCGAGGAAAACCCGCACGCGCTTATTATCGGGGTGAGAAAGTTTGGCCCGGACGTTCCCAAATTCTCACAGTTTGGCCGCAAATTCGGCGGTTTTTGGGTTCATTTGCAAACGGGCAAAACCGTAAACGACATCCAAAGCGGATACCGTTGCTATCCCGTAGAAATTTTAAACCATATTAAATGTTTTTCCAAACGCTACGCCTTTGAGGTGGAAATTGCCGTGCGCGCGCTGTGGGCCGGGTTTCCGCTGGCGGAGGTGCCCGTGTCGGTAGCGTACCCCGAAACGCGTGTGTCGCATTTTAGCAAACTAAAAGACAACCTGCGCCTAACGGTACTCAATACGCATTTGACCGTCCGCTCTATGCTGCCTATTCCCCACCGCCAGTATTATGTGGACCCTGCGGGACAGGTGGAGAAGCGCGGGTATTGGGAAGCCCTCGTTTTAAATTTAAAAACCCCGGGCAACATTACCAAAAATGCCCTCTCTGCCGCGTGGGGTATTTTTTGCGGGGCGATTGCCTTGCCGGGGATTCGCCAACTAATGCTGTTTGGCGGGGCCGGGTGGTGGAATTTAAACCGTATTTTGACGATTTCGTTTGAAAAGTTCTGCATTGGGCCCATTGTGCCTGCGCTGTGTATAGAGGTGGGCTTTTTCTTGCGTTACGGGCGGTTTTTAACGGAATTTAACCTAACCACCTTGGGCCGCCAATTTTGGCAGCGCGTGTGGGAGTGGGTGCTGGGGTCGTGTATTGTGGCGCCCCTGCTTGCGCTGTGCGCTTTTTTAGTGGTGTGGAGCATTGGATATTTGGTAAACAGGGGGCTGTGTGCAAGGGAAAAATGAAACCGGGCGCAGTTTGGCCTCTAAATTAAAGCACCAATTTATGTACGCGCTTATTTTTGTGGGCGGGCGTGCGTTGGCGTATGCGTTTTTGTATATGGTGGTTTTTGTGTATTCGCTTATGCCGTCGGTGTCGGCGCGTTCACGGGCGTATATAGTGCGCCGCTTTTCCCCCCGCTCCAAGTGGCAATTTTTTAAGCATACTTACCTGTTAAATTTAACCTTTGGGCGCACGCTTATTGATAGGGCCGCCTTGGGCATTTTGGGGCAAACGGGCGTGTCCTCTACCGACGAGGAGCGCAACCTGTGCCGCCGGTTATTAGCCGGGGGCAAGGGCCTAATTTTGCTGACCGCGCACGCCGGGTGCTGGCAAATGGCCGTCAATTTGGCCACTTTTATTAACGCCCCCTTAAATGTGGTGTATTACCGCAACCCCAAGGATAACGACAAAACCGTCGCCCAGCACGGGCACCGTTTTGCAAGTTTGAACCAGATTAATCCGGCGGGGCCGCTTGGCGGAGTGCCGGAAATGATGGTCGCCCTGCAAAAGGGCGAAGTATTATGCGCAATGGCGGACCGCGTGTTCGGGGCGGAAAAGAACGCGGTAAGTGTGAACTTTTTAGGCGGAAAAATACAAGTGCCGTATAGTTTTTACCGCTTGGCGGCGGCCACGGGGGCCCCGGTGGTGGTGCAGTTCTTCCCGTGGGAAAAGCGCGGGCGGTTTGCCACGCAGACAGTAAAAGTGTTACGCATCCCCGAATTGGGGCCTAAAAAGGAAAATTACGTTCCGTATGCGCAACAATTCGTGGACGAGTTGGAAAAATTTTGTATAAAATATCCATATCAGTTTTTCAATTATTTTAACTTGTGGAGTAACTATGCAGAAAACGATTGATGAAATTAAAGAGATGATTGCCACAGGCATTGATTTGGGCGGAGCGGATTTGTCCAAATTCGGCGCAAGCGACCCGATTTTCGGCGAACAAGGCCTGGGACTGGACAGTTTGGACGCCGTGGAACTGATTATGCTCTTGCAAAAGAAATACGGCATTACGATTGAAAATATGCAGCAAGGCCGTGCCATTTTTAAAGATTTGGGCACCTTGGCCGAATATGTGGAAAAGAACCGGAAGAAATAATGACTTATAAGGGTGTTGCGGTAGCCGGAACCGGGTGCGTTTGCGCCTGCGGACAGTCGGCGGATGAAGCGTTTGGGCAGGCTCTTTTGGGGCGTGCGCACTTTGCGTTGCCAACGGCCCGCGTACAGAGCGCTTATGCGTCTTCGTACCCTGTTTTTATGGCGCCGGATGAAGCGTTGGCGGATAAGCCGCAAGACCAAAGCATTAGTTTATTCTTCTTTTTAAAGGCCGCGCGCGAGGCCTTTTTGCAGGCGGGTCTAACGCCTAAGGAGTTGCGCCCGTACCGCGTGGGTGTGATTATCGGCACTTCGGTGGATGCGTCCTTCCATTGTTTTAATGTATATGAACATTGGCGCGCCGGAAAGGTGGACGAACAAGACCTCGCCAAATTGGCCCATTATTTTGCTTCCTCTACCGCGCAAGCCGTCAGCCGCTATTTTGGCTTTACCGGGCCCTTTCAAACGGTGGTAACCGCCTGCGCAAGCGGCACCGACGCCGTAGGCCTTGGAAAAGGTTGGCTGGAAAGCGGCCTGTGCGATGCGGTGCTTTGCGGCGGAACGGACGAAATAAATTTAATTCCCTATGACGGTTTTATCCGCTTATTGGTGGCTTCCAAGGATAAGTGCAAACCCTTTGATAAGAACCGTAACGGCATTAACATTGGCGAAGGGGCGGCGGCTCTGCTGCTTGTCAGCCCGCAACTAAAAGAACAATTTTCCCTTACGCCAAAAGGTTTTATATTAGGCTACGGCAATGCGTGCGACGCGTTCCACCCCACCGCGCCGGACCCCGAAGGAAAAGGCCTTAAAAAGGCGATAAACTTTGCTTTAAAGGAAGCGGAACTTTCCGCCGCCGAGTTGGCCTTTGTAAACGCGCACGGTACGGCAAGCCAAGCCAATGACTCCGCCGAAGCCACCGCCTTCCGCGCGGTATTGCCGGGCGTGCCCGTATGGGGTTCCAAGGGCGTTACAGGCCACACCTTGGGCGCGGCGGGAGCGTTGGAAGCCGTACTAACTTTAACTGCCTTAAACCGCCGTTTGCTTCCCCCTACGGCAGGTTTTACAACGCCGGACGAAGCCCTGCGACTTATTCCAACCGTTTCCAAAGAACCCCTTTCCAAAAAAGCGGCTCTTAGCGATTCTTTGGCCTTTGGCGGGTGTAATGCGGCCCTTGTCTTGGGCGCGGAGGATTACAATGGGTAAAGTTTTTATTAACGGTTTTTCTTATTTACTGGGCGACGCGACGGCGGAAGATTTTGCGCCCTTTGCCCAACCGCGCCAACTGCGCCGTATGGAAGCCATTGCTAAAAATGCGCTGTTGTGTTCGTTCCGCGCATTTGAACAGGCGGGGATAGACCCGGCTAATCCCAAGGAAACCGGGCTTAGCGTGGCTGTCGGGGCGGGCTCTTTGGAAAGCACCTGCAAATTTATGGACACCATTATTGCAGACGGGGATGAACTTTCTTCCCCCACCGCCTTTGCGGGTTCCGTGCATAATTCTACGGCGCATACCTTGTCCGTTTTCTTGCATTTGTCGGGCCCCAGCGTTACCACGGGGCAGTTTGATTTTTCCTTTGCCGGGGCCTTACTGACGGCCCAGCAATTTATGGAGCGCGGATTGTGCCCGGACGTGTTGGTGGCGGTGGCAGAGGACATTAACCCCGTAGCCGCCGAAATTACGCCTAAATATCCCGCGCTTTTTGCGCCAGTGGTGCGTCCCGGCGCTTTTACACGCGCCGCGGCCGCGTTTGCGGTGTCTTTAAAACCAACGGCGCAAACATTATTTACTGTTACCAAATTTGAATTTACCCGCACGGATAATAAAATAGCCCCCGCGCAAACCGCGTATTCGTCCGCCGCGTATAATGCGGTGGAAACGGCGCGCTTATTATCCCAGGGAAAAGCCTTTTCTCTGCGGGATAACTTTGCCGGGGCGGAAATGATTTTGGAGGCGGAGCCTTATGTTACTGTTAAATGACGTAAAACGCATACTGACGGATATGTTTCGCACGGAATTGGCCCGCAAAAAGGCGGATGCCTTGGCCGTGTTTGACGAGAACAAGAGCGCAGATTTTTTTGAACGGTTGCCGCAGGATATTTTAAAAACCGTGTCCGATAAGGCTGCTATCTTTTTCGGCTACGAACCGCGCGTGTTTTCATCCTTGGATTTGATGACGGACTACGCCTACGCCGCTTTTTTACACGGGCGGCAACTCACCTTTTTGACCTCGGGCAGTACGGGTACGCCCAAACGCTGTATTCACACACTTGCGATGATTGAAGAAGAAGCCTACGGCGTTGCGCCGGACTTTAAGGGCGTGAAGCGCGTGGTGTCGCTGGTGCCGTCTAACCATATGTACGGGTTTACCTTTACCGTTACGCTCCCGCACGCCTTAAATGTGCCCGTTTTGGTGTTACCCGCCTTGCCTACCCAGCCGTGGAGCGAACTTTTGCAAGAGGGTGATTTGATAGCCGGGTTCCCCCTGTTTTGGAACTATTGGGTCCGCTTGGAAAATCCGTTCCCCCGGGGCGTACACGCAATGTCCTCCACCGCGCCTTGCAAAAAGGAAATTATAGACGCTTTATATAGCCTGGGGGCTTCACAATTTACCGAAATTTACGGCGCAAGCGAAACGGGCGCCATTGCCCGCCGCCACCACAGTATGGATGCCTTTGAATTATTCCCGTTTTGGGAGATGTCTTTTACGGATGAACAGCCGCAAATTAAGCGCAAAAGTCAAAATATGTGGCTTACCTTGCCAGACGAAGTAGAGACTACCCAGGGGCGCTTTTTAATTCCCTTAAAACGCAGCGACGCGTGCGTGCAGGTGGCCGGGATAAATGTTTTTCCCAAGCGGGTGGAAGAGGTCCTTGCCGCGCATCCGGCGGTAAAGGCTTGCCGCGTGCGTTTAATGCGCCCCGAAGAGGGAGAGCGGTTAAAGGCGTTTATCGTGCTGAACGACGGCTACACGCCCGAACATTTGGGGATCATCCGCAACTATTTGGTCCAGCGGCTGACCGTACACGAACTGCCGCGTACCTTTACCTTTGGGAGTGAACTCCCTGTTTCGGCAATGGGCAAGGACGCTGATTGGTAGAGAACAAACAAACGGCCTTGGCCTAGTGTTTTTATTTCAGCAACTGAAAAACCCCGCCCCAAAGGCGGGGTTTTTGCTTTCTCGGGGGCTGACACGGCAGAAAATTTGTGTTACAATAATAATTGAACACCACTACCGACGGAGATAGGCCCAAGGACCCATATATAAAATGGGACCTTTGGCCCTTGTTATCCGTCGGGTTTTGTGATAGTATGAAGATATAAGCAGAAGTGTACTTCTTGGGAGACAAGTATATGAATAAATTAATCTCGTTAGTTTTAAGTTTTACGCTAATCTTCGGGAGTTTTACCCCCTCCTTTGCCCAGTTGTATAAAGTGCCTAAAAATGGCGGCAAAGCGGTGAAATCTGCCGAAAAGGCCGCCGAAGCCGCCGGAAAACAAGCCGGCAAAGCGGCTGCTGCCCGCGCCGGAGCCGGTGCCCGGGTAAAGGTCAAGGCCCCTGCTTCCACCGTTAGAACTGCTGTTCCTACTGTTACCGTGCCTACGGTGCCGGGTTCCGTTACTCCCAGCGGAATTGCCGTGCCTACTGTCGGCGTAAATCCGCAGGTATCTGTATCCTTGGACAGAACCATTGAAGCCGCCAAAGCCGCCGCGGCGGACGTTCCCTCTAAAACTTTAAAAGAAGTCAACACCCTGTTGGACGGAAAGGAATTTTCCTCCAAGGATGCGGGCGACGTATTTAAACAAATTTTTAATGTACAGCGCACCGCTTCCGCCCACGACCAACTGATGTTAAACGCTTATACGCGCGTAACGGTGGAAAAGGGCTTTGCCACTACGCAAAAACAGGCCACTCTTGCCAAAGAAACATATGTGCGCGTACTGCGCGACTACCGTTCTTCTTCCGCTTTAAACAGAGACGTAACAATGGCGGATATCGGCCGTCTGCCCGCTAAATCCGATGGGCTTAAAGACTTGTCCGATTGGGGCCAGGCAATGGCCGCCGCGGCGGATTTGGGCTTTTACGGTTCCGCCAAGGACGCCTCCCTTTTATTAGATGCTTATAACAAAACCCCCCAAGCCTTAAAAACATTCAGCGAGGTGGTCATCGGCCGCTCGCTCCTTACGTTGCAGGCGTATGAGGGGCTTGAAAAATTGGCCCAACTTTCCACTATTAACGGTAAACTGTACGGCAATTTCTGGGCCGGCGTCAGCCAATATGTTACGGCTAACAATCTGCCCGTAACGCTCCCGCCCGTAACGGCGGCGGAAATGAACGCGGCCAAGGTGGTGCCCAATGTGGATAAGGCGCTTACTTATTGGAGCAAATTAAACGCGCGCCACTTGGATGCTTCCGCCAAAGGTACGGCGGATTGGGTAGCCTTAAACGGTAAAAAAGGCCAAATTGTGGCGGACCCGGTAGCCGAAACGACCGCTAAACCTGCGGGTGCCGCTACTCCGAAAGTAGATGTAAAACTGGGCGACATTACCTTGCCGGACGGTTTGCACGTGGCTTACACGCCTGCCGCCGCGGAAGGTGAAGCCGCCGTGGCCGAAACGCCCGCCGCTTCCGCCAATTCCGGCACGGTATATAGCAGTGTTGTCCCCGTCAGCCCCAAATGGTTGAGCAAAACCGCCAGCCGCGTGCGCGGGTGGTTTACGCACGACGCCGAAAGCGTGGCCAACAGTACGGCTTTAAACATTTTATCCAAGGAATACCCCTTGGCTACCCAGTTGCGCACCATTTTGGAAAGCGCAGCCTCTCAAAAATATAAAGAACAGGCGTTGGTTTCCTTGTACAACCAAGGTAAATTTAACGAAGCCATCAGCAAAATGCCTGCGGAAACGCAACGCTGGATTGAATCTAAGAAAGAAAACCCCGAAGAATTGGGTAAAGCGTTGTATCACTTGTACGCTTCCCAATCGTTAAACACGGCGATTGCCGCGGTGTCCGACGCTACGGCCCAATCCTCCTTTGAAAGAGAATTGGAAACGATTACTTCTGACCCGAACTGGGAAAAGAAGGTTCGCAGTGCGTGGGATAATGTAACGGTTTTGCCCTTGGAAACCGAAAGTTTTGCGGGTATCGTGCCCTCTATGCCCGATATCAACGAAAAGTTAATCGTTTCCTCTTGCCGCCCCACGGGCTTTGTGGCGAAGAACAGAACTACGGGTAAGGAAACCAAAAAAGGCGTCTTCTACTCTAACAATATTCCGTTCTACTACCGCTCCGCGTCCGGCAAACTCAGCAGTGCCCCGGTGGGTATTTTGTCCCAGCCGCACGCTTCTTGGTACAGTCGCTTTTTGTCCAAATTCGGCTTGTCCGAAAAAGCGGGCTTGGTAATTCCCAAAGGTTTCGTGCTCGCCTTGGACGAATCCGGCCAATGGAAATATGTAATGCCGTCCGGCAACTTGGCCGCGGTACGCGCGAACAAACGCTCTGCCAAACTTTTGGAAGAAATCCAGGCCAACGGTTCTGTACAGGTGCCGCTTGATACGCCGTATAACTCTACCGATATGTTGGCTATGGCCAATATGTTGGAAAAGAACCCGGGCCTTAACTTGGAACTGAAACTCAACGAACCGCACTCCTTAAAGCAGTTCTTGACCCTGCACGCTTTGTTTGTGGGTAACGATGCGGGTGCCTCTTTGACGGGTCCGTTTAAATCGGCCTTGAAATCCTTGCCTGGACTCTCTGGCTTGATGTCCAACTTGGTCAGCGGTATCGGGTATTTGACCCCGTTAGTGGCTGCTAAACTGATGCCGCTTATGACGAAAATCGGCCATAAAAACACGATTCAGGCCATTTACGGCGGTGCCGCCGCGGCTTTGACCTTCGCCTTAGTGTACCTTGGAATGTATGGTACGATTGATGTAAAGACGCTGTCCTTGCCTGCTTTGGCTTTGCCGACGGTGGCCTTGGTGTTAGGCGCGAGTCTGGCTAATACGTCTATTCAGACCTTACTTAACTACTATAAGAACCCGGTTGCCCGCACGGCGGCGCACTTGGACTTCTCTGAAAATAAACAATGGTCCCGCTTGGCTTTAACGGCGGCTACGGGCTTGTTGGCCTCGGTCGGTTTGAACTTTACGATTGTGGTTCCTATCGGCCTTACGCTGTTGGCCGCGTCTGAAATGCTCTTCCTCAATACGCCTATTTACAAAATGGGTAAAGGCGTAAAGGCGACGGGCAAAGCGGCTGAAAAGGCCGCCGCCAAGGTGCCGGAAGTTTCCAAAGAACAACTGGCTAAGGAAGAAGCCGAAGATAAAGCCTTGTATAAACAGAATTTTAGAAATACGCGCGACGTGAAAGATATCGCCAGCCGTGTGAAATTGGTGTACGCCAGTTATGCAGCCAGTTTGATGATGCTTTCCCAGGACGCAAACGCCGTGTTGGGTAACGACGTTGGTCAATGGTTGGTGGCCGGTTTTATGTTCGCCACGGCTATGACCCGTAAGTTTGCCTCTAAACAGGTTTCCAGCAAGAAGATGACGGACGACCAGTTGACGGGTGCTTCTCTGCCGCTGTTGGCCGCTACGGCGGGTGCGATTGCCCTTATGCCGTACTCGGGCCCGTTGGCGTTGGCTACCGCCGGGTTTGGCGTGTTGCACTATATGGCTACGGCTGTGCCCGGCCAGTTGGACTCCGTCCGCTTGCAGAATATGGTTTCTGCGGCTATGCAGAAGGAAAAAGTGGCTATCCGCGAAAACGCGTCCTTGACGGAAGCGGAAAAAGAAGCCCAGTTAAAACGCATTGAACGCCGCGAAAAAACTTGGGGTAGTTTGGCGGGTAAAGATTACTCCGTCTTTAACTCCCACGGTTTGATTGGTATTTTGACCGCCTCCGCGATTGCCTTCGGCTTTGCCGATATGGGCCCGCAATGGGCGCTTGATTTGGTGAACCAAATCTCTGCCTTGACGGGTAACGCGGGTGAATCGTTTACCTTGGGTATGAACCGCATTATCTTGGGTTACTCTGCGGTAGTGGCGAGCATTTTGGCCGCGCGCAACTGGGGATTGACCAAGGACTTCTTGGGCCTGTTCCGCAAGCCGAAGATTACGACGGACACGATTGAAGCGGGCAAAGTGAGTGCCGAATCGTTCGGTATCAGCAAAAAGAACGCTTACAGACGCCTGTCCGAAGTGAACGGTACGCTTTCCAAACTGGAAAAACAAATGGTGGACTACGGCGTGAGTTCCGAGCACAAAATGACGGATATGCTCAAACAAATGACCCAGTCTTACAACCGCTTGGTGGCCATCGGCGAAGTGGAAGGTGCCTCTACTGTAATGGGTTCGTTGGAGAAATTGCAGGGTATCGTAAAGTCTTACGGGGTGATTTTGGAGAAAAACCACCTGTCCGTAATGCTTAACCGCGAATATACCCAACTTTCCGAATCCTTAATGGGTATTGATACGAAGGCCAAAGATGCCAAACTGGCCTACGTGCCGGAAGGCGTGTATAATGGGCCTGCGGTGTCCGAAGCCGCCAAACCGTGGTATGCCAGATTGATGCCCAAAAAGAAAGTTAAAGCGATGGACAAGGCCCGCTTTGAAGATGTGTTCGTTCTGATCAATGAAATTGACCAGTTGGCCTCCAATATTAAAAACGGCACGACCACCGCTGGCACATACAGACTGTTCATCCAGTACCAGAACGAAGCCAAACGCGCGTTGCAGCAGTACGCCGAACTCAACCCGGCCGATTCCCCCCGCGTATTGGAACAAACCCAACGCTTGAACCGCATTTGCAGTGCGCTCAAAACGTTGGATAAACACCACAACCTGTTGCAGGAAAACGCCGGACCGACCACCGCGGCTGATATTTTACAGTTGCGCGACGTCTTAAAAGGCTATCCGGATATGCCGGTTGCGGATCATTAAGTAAGTTTTAAGTAAAAAACCCCGGGCCCCAAAAGCCCGGGGTTTTTTTGCAAAAAAGACGCGGGGGAAAGGCTCAAAAAAGGGCGTCCGAAAAAACTAAAAAAAACGCGCGGAAAAAATCTTTTTCCCCGACGAAAAAACACTTGATTTTATACACCCTATATATGTTATAATTGATATGTAAGCAAATGATTTGCTTAAACTTCTGCATTACTGCTCGTCCACTTTCTAATCGAGGGAGCGCCCCGGCGGGAAGCCAGCGCCGGAGAGTGTTGACGTGCGGCTTTTGCACGTTAAATTATAAATAGGAGACAAGAATGTTCGCAAAATTAGTTGGTTGGCTTAAACCTTTGCCGGACGGAACACCTATTTCCGACGAGGCACAGATTAAGCGTTTGTACCGTAACTGGCGTATTAAGATGTTCTTCGGCATGTACTTTGGTTATGCCTTGTTTTATTTCACCCGCAAAAATTTGGATTATGTAAAACCTGCGCTGAGCCAAAACTTTGGCTTGGACGTAATTCAGTTGGGGTATATCGGCACGACGATTTATCTTACCTATGGTATCGGTAAATTTTTAAGTGGTGTGCTGGCAGACCGCTGCAATATCCGCGGCGTAATGGCCTTAGGGCTGTTTGTATCTTCCCTTATTAACTTGGCGTTCCCCTTCTTGCCGCAATTCCAAGCCTTCTTGGGCAATATGGGCATCACCTTGCCGCTCGTGGCGTTGGCCTCGTTTGCTTGGGGCTTGAACGGTGTGGCTCAGTCTATGGGGTTCCCTCCGGTAGCCAAAGGCTTGGTGTACTGGTTCTCCCCCTCTGAAAGAGCGACCAAATGGACGCTGTGGTCTTCTTCCCACACGTTCGGCGCGTTCTTTGTAGGCGTGTTGATTTCTTACCTGCTCAAATTGGATATGTGGAAAATGGCTTTCATCGTGCCTGCTTTTATGGGTATTTGTTACAGCATTTTCCTGATGTTCTTCTTGACCGATAAACCCACCACCGTGGGCTTGCCTCCTATTGAAGTATATAGAAACGACGTGATGCCCGTGAAGGAAAAGAGTTCTCTTTCCCACTGGGAAATCCTCAAAAAACACGTGCTTAAAAACCCGTTCCTCTGGGCGTTGGCTATTTCGTACATCTTCATTTACTATGTGCGCTTCGCTACGTTGGACTGGGGTACGATGTTCTTGACCCAGGAACGCGGCTTTACGCCCGACGGCGCTGTGTCCGCTATGAAATGGATGCCCTTCTTGGGTATGCCGGGCGGTATCGTAGCCGGGTACTTGGCTGATAAATTCTTCCAGGGCCGCTGCACCCAAATGAACATTATTTACTTGGTCATTTTGGCCGCCAGCTGCTGGGGCTTTTATTGCGTGGCCGGTACGGACCATTTCTTCTGGACGTCCTTGCTCGCTTCGTTCATCGGCTTCTTTGTGGACGGTCCGCAGAACCTCGCTGGTGGTGTACAGGCGTCCCGCGTAACCGTACAGGAATCCGTTTCCGCCGCGTGCGGCTTTACGGGTATGTTCGGCTACTTCGGTGCTATGTTGTCCAGCACCGGGGCCGCATACATCAGCAAGAGTTTCGGCTGGAAAGGCGTGTACTTCTCCTGCATTATTGCGTGTATCATCGCAATGGGCTTCATTTCTACCACGTGGAAGAAGGAAGCCGCCTCTATGGCCGCTGAACACAATAAATAACATTTACTGTTATTTCTAGTAAAACCCCCGGGACTAACCCCGGGGGTTTTTGCGTTTAAGCGTGCTTTCTATTGCTTATCTAAAAGGGTTTCTTGGCCACTAAAAAAGGCGCTCCGCTTAAAACAAGAGCCTACTTTATAAAGGATAGCCTTCCTTTGCGTAAAAATGCCCATTAGCGTGGTATTTAAGTCGCTATCTATAAAAGATACCACTTACGGCTATTTGGCGGCGGACGGGCTTATAACATTTAATTTCCCTAACGATATTACTATTCAGACGAGATTTTTAGGCAAAAAAATACGCCGCCCGGTAGCGGACGGCGTATCAAGCAACTAATGGTTAATTAGATGTTCATAACGTAGAGCATATTGGTCGTACCGGCTTTACCAAACGGAATACCGGCAGTTACTACTACGTTGTCGCCTTCTTTGGCTAAACCTTGGGCGATGACGGCTTTTTTGGCTTCGCGCGTCATATCGTCAAAGTTCTTCAAATTGTCAATGACAATCGGCGTTACACCCCATACCACAGCCAACTGGCGGGCGGTGGTTACGTTCGGCGTAAGGGCCAAAATCGGCAAGCCGCCGGCACGTTGTTGGGAAGCACGCAAGGTGGTGGAACCTGAATCGGTGAACGTAACGATTACGTTGGCCGTATCCAAGTTGGTGGCCACAATGCCGGCACCCGTGGTGATGGCGCCTTCTTTGGTGGAATCGTTTTTGCGTTCCAACAAGGAAAGGCCTTTGCGGTAGCGGTGGTCTTTTTCTACGGTTTCAATAATGCGGCGCATCGTGGTAACGGCTTCCACTGGGTGATCGCCTTGGGCGGTTTCGGCAGAAAGCATTACAGCGTCCACACCGTCGTAAACGGCGGTAGCCACGTCGGAGGCTTCGGCGCGGGTGGGCATTACGTTGTGAATCATAGATTCTAACATCTGCGTAGCAATGATGACCGGTTTGCCCGCTTTGCGGCAGCCGGAAACAATCTTCTTCTGCAAGACCGGGACGAGTTCGGGGCTGGTTTCAACACCCAGGTCGCCGCGGGCAACCATTACAACGTCGGTCAAGTCAATGATTTCGCGCAAGTGTTCAATGGCGGAGGGCTTTTCAATTTTGGAAATGATGTGCGCTTTGGATTTCATTAAACTGCGCAGTTCAATCAAGTCTTCCGGTTCCTGCACGAAGGACAAACCGATGAAATCGGCGCCCAACATTTCGGCGATTTTCAAATCTTCTTTATCTTTGGCGGTCAACGCGGAAAGCGGCAATTTTACGCCGGGTACGTTTACGCCTTTTTTGTTGGAAAGTTCGCCACCCGCAATAACGGTGCAGTCGGCGGTATCAGCGGTGTGGGCATCCACACGCAAGCGGACTACGCCGTCGTTAAGCAAAAGTTCCAGGCCGTCTTTCATAGCGGCAAAAATTTCTTTGTGGGGCAGGCAAACACGGGTCTGGTCTCCGGGTTCCGGGTTCATATCCAAGCGGAATTTGTCGCCTTCCTTCAAGTGGATGCGGTAATCTTTAAACGTGCCAACGCGGAGTTTCGGGCCTTGCAAGTCAAACAAGATACCCAAAGTGCAGTTGTATTTCTTTTCCATCTTGCGGATGTTGGTTACTCTTTCCTGGTATTCAGG
Organism: Candidatus Avelusimicrobium sp.; assembly: GCF_050873505.1. Taxonomy (GTDB): domain Bacteria; phylum Elusimicrobiota; class Elusimicrobia; order Elusimicrobiales; family Elusimicrobiaceae; genus Avelusimicrobium. Next base: position 121,912 of record NZ_JBNMIY010000002.1, read on the forward strand.
CAACGAACCGTGGCTGCAATTGCAGCGGAACACGGAAACGCCGGCTTTTACCAAGGCTTCAATGGATTTTTCATCGCTGGTGTCGGGACCGATGGTCGCGACGATTTTGCAAAAGTCAGTATTTTTCGGCATAATCTTAATTTTATTTCCTCTATCTAACTATATGAGAGGGGCAAATCCCCTTCTGTTATTATTTTATTATTTTTGGAGCGTGTTGTCATAGGTTTATTGTACTAGAAAATTGAAAACGCCCTTTAAATTCGCTAAAATATACCGTATGGATACGTCTTTGCAGCCTAAAAAAGATTATTTTCCCCCTATGCACACCGCCGAACATATCTTGAACCAGACGATGGTCCGCCTGTTCGGCTGCGAGCGGAGTTTAACCAACCATATTGAAAAGAATAAATCCAAGTGTGATTATTTCTTGCCGTCGGCCCCGACGGAGGAACAGTTGCGCGAGGTGGAAGATATGGTAAACGACGTGATTGCCGGGCAACTGCCCGTAACCGCCGAGGAACTCCCCCGCGAGGTGGCGGAAAAAAGCGTGGATTTATCCCGCTTGCCGCCCGAAGCCGGGAACACCGTGCGGTTGGTGCGCGTGGGCGGGTATGACGTGTGCCCCTGCATTGGCAAGCACGTTACCAACACCCGCGAGATTGGGCATTTTAAAATAGTCAGTTGGTCGTACCAAGACGGCAAATTGCGTATCCGCTACAAACTAGAAGATTAATCCCCAGGAGAATTATGAAACTTTTGCAAAAAGCATTACTGCTGGTTGCCTTGGTGTCCTTTTGCGGCGTTTTGCACGCGCAGGACGGCAAACGGGGCTGGCAGATTGAACTAAAAAAAATCGCCCTTGACGTAACTTCCACCGAAGTAAAACACGCCCAAGAATATAAAGACTTTTCCGACGCGCGCTTAAACGGCGACTCCCAAACCGCCGTGCGCGGCAATTTGGACGCTATTTCCGACTACCACGCCGAGCATTACTTGTGGACCAACGAACTGTTAATGGACTACGGCCGCACGAAAATCCGCCCCGTGGAAGGCGAAACCTTAACCAACGAAAACGCCGACAAAATTTTGTTCACCACGGGCTACACCCAACGCTTGTGGAAGGTGGAAAACTTTTTGGGCGGTTTTGAAGCGGGCCCGTTTGCTAACTTGGGCTACGAAACCGAATTTACCAAGCCCGACAATGCCCCCCGCACCCGCATTTTGCGCGGCACGGCCGGCGTAAAAATGTTTGAAGGCAGATACTTAAAGAGTTTGTTTGCCGCGGTGGTGGGCGAGCGCGATTTTACTTACAGCCCCAATTCCACCAAATTGGCTTGGGAAGCGGGTTTTAAAATTGAGCAGCCCGTGCGCGAGGGCGTAACGGCCAAATATTCCGCCCTGTTCCGCGATTATTTAAGCGAATCGGAAAAGCGCCCGACAGACTTAGATTACGAATTTACGGCTGATGCGCGCTTGGAAGTGGAACTCTACAAAAACTTATATTTGGCGCCGTTTATCAGTTACTACACGGCGCAGGCCAAATACTTTGGCACCCGTGGCGAAAATATTTATGTAGGTGTGTCGTTATCATTTAGCCACATTTTTAAAGAAGCCAAGTAAATGGTAAGTTTACCCATAAAAAACCCCGGTTATTAGCCGGGGCTTTTTATATATCTCTTGTCATTAGCGGAGAAAGCCGCCTCTGTCAAATTGGTTGGTCCAACTGGTATGCGGACGGGTGGTTCCGGCGTTTATTTTCTCCACGATTTGGCTCAGCGATTCCGGGCCGTATTCCCCGTGGATATAGACATCCAAAATGTCCGATGCCGGGATATCTTCGTACGAATAATAAATGGTCTTGGTGGAGTTCAACTCGGGATCTTTGCCAAGTTCCATTGTCGGTTTGCGTTTGACAACAAACACCACACCAATTCCATCTTTTTTATATCCGCTTTGAAAGATATAGTGGCTGGCTTCGTTGTACGAAGAGGACAAACTAACCGCCGCCCCCCTTTCATCGGTTCCCGTATTCCAAGTGGAATCCTTGGGCGAAAAACCTTTCTTTAAAATAGCCGTCAATTCTTCCGGCGTGATAATCATCCCACGGTAAAGCACTTTGTCGGAATTTTTATCCGGATGATAAATTTGCTCCGGTCTGCTTCTGTACGGGTCAATGCGGCGCATATAAAAGCCTTCAATATAGTTCTGCGGCAAATGGTAAGAAGCCAAAATGGCGGCGCGGTGCGTTTCAACGTCATTAATCCAAACCTGTTGCGGGGTAATCCCGGCGGCGCGTTGCAAGGCTAATTGGTGCTGGATATCGCGCGCTTTTTTATCCACGGCAACTCTTAACTGCGCAACGGGCAGTTGGATTACCTTGGCCTTAAATTGCGGATTGGTATAAGGCACTTTTACTTTAATGCCCGGTACAGCCCCTTTGGGGATGGTACCCACAGGCAATTTTAAGACCTTTATTTTCGTAGGCTTTACAGGAAGCCTCTGCGCCTGTACATAAGGCGCGGTAGCCGCACAGAGGAGCGTAGCGAGAAGTATGTTTATGTATTTCATTTTGTTTTATCCTTTTATGTTGAGTAAATTTTCTAAAAAATAAAACCCCGGACTTTTTAAATAGTCCGGGGTTTGAAAAAATAAAAATATAATTACAATACTACTGGTTCCGGACTCAAATATCTATTTTTAATAATGGAGCATAGAGACATCATAGAAAATAGATTAAATAGACCGGAAGCAAAAACGGCCGTCTTCTTTTCAGAAGCGGGATTGGAAATAGAAATCATAGTCCAAAGGTTTTTGCTTTTCATAGATACAGATAGTGTATATTATTTTTAAAAAAATTGCAACAATTTTTTATTTTTTCTCGCAACTTTATTTTTGCCGCGTGAAAATTTGCGTCTCTTCTCCGTCGGCAGACAGTACCAAGGTATCATCCGTCAACTCTTTAATATTATACTGCAAATTTACCTCAATCGTTTGGCCGTTGCCTAAACTTTTGCCCGTAAGAACGAGCGTATTCCCGTTTTGGCTCCACGTTTCGTACGTTAGGGTAGCCATATTTACGGACGAGGCTTTCCCCCCTTTTTCAAGCGTTATGCCTTGCATTTCGCCCGAGGATAAGCCGGGAATAGGCTGGACCCAAGTTCCCTCAATGGCGGGCGCTTGGGTGCAGGCAAAAGCCGTTAAAGCGAGTACAGCACACATCAACATTTTTTTTAGCATAAATTATTACCTAACCGTACAAGCGGTGTTTTACATAAAAAAGAGGGCCCCCTTACGGGAACCCTCTCTTGTAACAAATAAGATTATTTGTTCACGGAAGCCATATGGGCGATCAAATCAAGCACTTTGTTGGAGTAGCCGATTTCGTTATCGTACCAAGATACGACTTTCACAAATGTGTCGGTCAAAGCGATACCGGCTTTGGCGTCAAAGATAGACGTAAGCGGGCAGCCCAAGAAGTCGGAAGACACGACGGATTCGTCGGTGTAACCCAAAATACCTTTGAGTTCGCCTTCGGAGGCTTCCTTCATCGCTTTGCAGATTTCTTCGTAGGTGGCCGGTTTAGCCAAGTTTACGGTGAGGTCAACCACGGACACGTCCAAGGTCGGCACGCGCATAGACATACCGGTCAATTTGCCGTTCAGTTCAGGAATTACTTTACCTACGGCTTTGGCAGCGCCGGTGGAAGACGGGATGATGTTGCCGGAAGCGGCACGACCGCCTCTCCAATCCTTCATAGAAGGACCGTCAACCGTTTTCTGGGTGGCGGTGGTGGAGTGTACGGTGGTCATCAAACCTTCTTTAATACCGAACTTGTCGTTCAAAACTTTGGCGATAGGGGCCAAGCAGTTCGTGGTGCAGGAAGCGTTGGAAACGAATTGGGTGCCTTTTTTGTAGGTTTTTTCGTTTACGCCGACTACGAACATCGGGGTAGCGTCTTTGGACGGAGCAGACATTACCACATATTTGGCGCCGGCTTTAATGTGGGCCTGCGCTTTTTCCTGGGTAAGGAACAAACCGGTGGATTCTACTACATATTCGGCGCCCACTTTATCCCAAGCCAATTCTTCGGGGTTTTTGCAAGCGGTTACGCGAATTCTTTTGCCGTTGACGATGAGTTCGGATTTTTCAACGTCCGCTTCCACGGTACCGTTAAATTTGCCGTGCATCGTATCGTATTTGAGCATATAAGCCAAATAGTCAACCGGGCACAAGTCGTTGATGCCTACGATTTCAATATCTTTGCGTTCTTGCGCCGCGCGGAATACGAAGCGACCGATGCGGCCAAAACCGTTAATACCAACTTTAATCATACTGTTTACACCCTCCATAGATTTTTTACTTCTGTAAATATTTTACTATTTTTTGAGCCGTTCGTGTACCCTGTTAAATAGGGTTAGTCAAGCGGCACATCAATTTTATCAACTCTTCTGGTAGCGGGATTATATACCGCTTGCCGTTTTTTAATTAATTTATGTTCCTGCAAATCGTAAACATACGTCGTTTTAATGCTGTGGTCGGAACTGGTGCGCCCTTCAATAAGAGCCTGCCCATCTTTGTCCCACAGCGCGCGGCGCGTGGTTAATTGCAAATAGCGGCCTTCGGGCTTATCCGCAATCGCTTTTTTGATTTTGCTGTATGAAAATTTGCTTTCAAACGTCAGGTTTTTAATGGCTTTTTTGTTTTCGTCCAGCAAGGAGCCAGCCGTCAGATATTCGTCAATATCCATATCAAAAATGGGCTTATCGTCAAAATAAAAGGGAATTTTGGCTACGCCGTTGTTGTGATAGGCTTCCACCAATTTATAAAGATAATGCGCGTGCGTGGCGTAGGCAACATCCTTGCCGGGGTCTTCGGCATTATGGACGCTTCCCGTGTGGATGCCTACCAGTTCCCCCTTATCGTTTAACACCGCACTGCCGCACAGGCCGGGGCGTTTTTCAGCCGGCATAGAAATCGTCGTGCGGATAGAAATCGGCGTTACCCCCACCACTTGGCGTTCCGGGATAGCGGCCGCGGAAGAGTGCGTAAAGCCTTTGGATAGCAGATTATCCTGCAAATAGGGCGCTCCCGCACTAATGGAATAAGGAGCCAAAAGGGGCTCAATATCCGCCGGGAATTTGACTAACGCCATATCCAGCATACTTTTGGGCGAATAGGCCACCACTTCTACGGTAGCCTCGTGCGGCAAGCCGTTTTTATAAACAATGGCGGTAAAGGTTTTATGCAAGGCATCTTTTTCGCCGGACGAGGTGGCAATCGCGTGCGTGGCAATGACGCCATAAACTTCGTTCTTGCCGTTATAGGGGATAGAAACCACGGTGCCGGAAAAAATGTTCGTACCGTTCAAACTGGTAGCCGCCTTTTCCGATTCTACCGCCTGAAAGATATAGGCGTCTTTCGGGATAACTTCGGTAGCCAGAATATTTTTAAGGCGCAGGTTTTCCTGCTGTAACTGTTGGAGTTTGGAAAGGGCTTCTTGTAATTGGGACTTGCTGGAAACCCCGGAAACATTAGCCGGGACCGTCGGCGCGACGCGGGGCAAAGCCGGGGTGGACGGTACAACCGGGACCGTAGGGAAAGTAACCGCCGAGGGAATTTTTACATTAGTCGGCAAGGCGGCGGAAGGCAAGCGGCTGACGGCTTTTGCCGAGGCCTTAGACACTTGGGTTGCGGCGCGGGCCCCGCGGCTAACCGCCGGTACCTGTGCCTCCGCCGAAGCGGGCACTAACACAGTCAGTAAAAAAGCAAAAGTTAAAAAGGTATATTTTTTCATACTTATATTCTAACACTTGTGTCCGGCGCTAACAAGGGCCAAAGGGCCTATTTCGCCTTGGGCCCATAATACTTTTTTATGCCTTGTATTAGGCTAGCAAAGGAAAAATCCCGCATTAAATGCACCAGTAGCACCAGGCTGATTACAGGCCGCAAAAAGGAGCCCAAATTCATCACAAAATCAAAGTACGAATATAAGAAACAATGGCTAATCAGGTTCATCGGCACGAACAAAAGAGCAAGCAAGAAAACCGTTAAATTATCGGCTTTTTCCTGCGGGTCTTTTAAAAGGAGCAGTGCGGGCAGAGCCAGTTGGATAAGGGTATAATCATACGATACAAACGGCAAAAACACTTCGCCAAGCGTTAGCAGCAGGGCGGCGCGCGCCAAACGGTGGTTTATAAACAGCGTATAGGCGCTGGCAAACGCAAAAAAGCCCAGGGCAAACACCGCATAATAGGGCATCGTTTGGCGGGAAAACCACAGCAAGGCTTCCCAACTTTCGGGCGAACCTTGGACTTGTGTCAGCAGAAAAACGGGAAGGCAGATTAGATTAAAAAACGAGTGGGAAAACTGCAACCCCAAAGGCATTAATTGGTGCCAGAGGTTGAACCCGGCAAACCCGGAGGAGTCAAACCCAAATCCGCTTAATTTCCCCACCGCCAGCAAAACTCCGCTAAACAGCACCGTCCCGGCCAGTGCCTTGGAGCGTTTATCTGCCATAAAAAGCACGAGGAAGACGGCGGGATAAAGTTTCATATTGATGGCTAGGGCTAACAGCAGGGCCGCCCACCAAAAGCGTTTGGCCCGGTAGCACAGCAGAAAAGCGGCGCAGACGGCAAACAAAATAATTTCCGTATTGGCGCGGTCCAGCGCAAAGAGGAGCGGAAAGGAGCACAGGGTAAAAATAGCGGCGGCGGACCATTTTTGTTTGAGGAACGAAAACGCCCGGCAGGCAAGGGAAAAATACAGGACGGTTCCCCCCGCTAACATTGTATAGAGCGATACTTTTTCCGGCAGAAATTTGAGCCCCTGTAAGGCCCATACAAAGAACGGAAAATAATTGCCGTTCTGCTCGCCGAGGGCGATTTGCAAGGTGTCGTAAAAATCATTAAAGCGGTAGCGCGGGTCAAACAGGAAAGTAACATACGGGTAATACGCGCGGTGCAAAAGCAGGTTTACCGCGCTGACCGCGAGGGCAAGCCCCATCCCGGCGAGCAACACCCCGCAAAAGCGTTTCACCCGTGTTCCCGGCGTAATTTCTTTTAGCCAAAACTCCCTAATCTGCGCCCACATACCTAGTTTACGGCTCCCTTTTAAGTAATGCTTCCACTGCCTCAAATACTTGTTTTGGGGTAAGTGAATACATACATTTGGCGCAGGCAAACCCAAGTGGGCACTTTTTGTGCCAATCATCCGTAACGTGCCAGCAGTTGCCGCAATAGGGGGCCGATAAATTGCAGTTTGTTTGGTAGCCCACAAAGTCCGCAGGAGTGGGGCCGAATAACGCCACACACGGGGTATGTACGGCCCGCGCAAAGTGGATTAGTCCGCAGTCGCAATCTATATGCAGTTTGGCTCCTTGCAAAATAACGCAGGCTGTTTGTAAATCGGTATGCCCCAAATAGTTGCTGTCCGCCCCCGGAATAGGCGTGGCGTTGCGTTCGCCCAGTTGTACGGCCTGCATACCGGGATAGGCTTGGGCCATAAGCGCAATTAATTCCCGCCAATGCTCTTGCGGCCAACATTTGGTGGCCGCGGTATGTACGCCGTCTCGGATATTGGACGAGGTGGAAAAAGTAAAGTAATTTTTCCCTTTCAGCGGGTTTTGTTGGCTAAATTTTAACAGCGCGGTTTTATCGCCCGCTTTTTTTAGTCCGGCCGTGGCGCACAAAAGGTCCATAAAGTCTAAATTTTGGGCGGCTGATAAGCGGGAAATGCGGTGCCAAACGTGTTCTCCGTGTGCTTCGTAATCGTCAATAAACGGTTTTACTTTCAAGCGGTTTTCAGCCAATTCCCGGGGTAGTTTATCCCCCCATATGCGGGTTAGTTGCATTGTGTGGAGGGCAAACGCATAGCGGCGGTAAAAGAGGTAGAAGAATTGCTCGTAATGCACCGTACGGACATTGGGTAGCGTCCCGAACAGAAAGCGGCCCAACGCCGGGTTATGCACATATACATCAAAAGAATACTGCGGAAACTCCTTATAAAATTGGGCCAGCATTGCATTTGCACGCAGTAAATCGCCCAACCCGCCGTTTGCACATAAGGCCGCGGTATTTTCCCCCGGTTTATTTAGGCACGTTTTTAAGGCGCTTTTAGGCTGAGCAAAAGCGTATTTTACCGCCTTACGAACCGCCCGGAAAAGGCGCACCTTTTCCGCAGGCTTTTTAGCGTTTTGCGTTTCCAAGGCAAGCAGACGGGCTTCTTCTTCGTTCATACTTTTTCACCGTTTTGGAAATCTTGCAGACGTTTTAAAAAGCGTTTGCGCTTGCGGGCGTATTTGGGATAGAGCAAAAAGAACAGTAGATAATTGCACAAAATCGCCAATACAAAACGCACGCGCTGCCAGTTGGAAAGCACGGCAAGCGGGGCCGTATAATTGCCCAAATAATGGTCGTACTCAATCATATTTTGCTTAAACGCTTCCTGCACGGCTAAAAAGAAGGATTTTTTGCGGCCTAAAAATTGCTCACAGGCCGCCGCGCGCATTTTTTTATCCTTTAACACGCCCAAGGCTTTTAGGTAGTTTACCTCAAAATATGCCAAGCGGAACGGGTCGTCTAATTCTTCGGTCCGGCGGTGGTATTCAAGCCCTTGGTGGTTCGTGTTTTTTCCGCACAAAACGATATTTTGGGATACCATACGGTAGGGCAAATTTTTGTTAAACACTTCGGCTACTGCGGCCAGTTGCGGGAACCAAGTAGGAATATTGTAATAAATGTTAATCAGGGCTTCGGGCGTAATCGTATCGGCACGGTGGATGGCGGACGGCACAAAGGTTAAAAGGCGCATTAAATTAGCGGGTATAGGCTGTGCGTTTTGCGGCAAAATCTCGTGGTTTACAATAATAAGCGCCTGCTTATCTTGCATAGCCTGTTCCACTTCGGCCCAACCGTTCCAGTCGTACTCGTCATCATCCGCGAGAACCCAAAAGTATTCTTTTGCAGCCAGTTCAAAACAGCGTGCAATGTTTGCATTTCCGCCGATATTGCGGGTGTTGCGCAAGGGTTTAATATTGGGAAATTGGCGGGCAAACTTCGCCAGCAGTTCGCTCGTGCCGTCCGTAGAAGCGTTGTCTAGTACGGTAATGGAACAATTTTTGACAGGACTGGCCTCGGCTGTCAAGGCCGCAAGCGTACTGCGCAAATATTCTTTGCGGTTATACGTCGGAATAATGATTTCCAACCGTTCGGCTAGGTTCATTGTTTTTGCTCCGGCAACGGAAATACCTTCGTTTTTAGAAAGAAAAACTTAATATTAATTCCGCGCTCTGTTCTGTAAAAATAAACGGGCCACAATAACGCCCATAACAAAATAAATTTTTGCTTTAAAGAAACCGTGCAAAAAATATCCCAAAAGTGGTGCCAGCAAAAGGGCTTTGTGGACAAGAAATTACGCATAGAATAGAGGAAAGATTTATCCAATACCAGTGCATTACAGCAGGCGTGGCGGAGTTGTTTATCCTCAATTAAATTATAGGAATCCACATATCCCCACAACAAATTAAATTTGTTCCATTGGTAGAACAATCCCGGGCGCAATTTTTTAACCTTATGGCTTTTGGGCGCTTCGGACTGGATGACTATTTTCCCGTGCGGTATAAAAATACGGCCTTTTTCGTTGATAATTTTAATCCCCATAGCGTGGAAAGGGAATAAATTATAAGCCATTGCGTAGGCGTTTTGCATTGTCAGGTCCGTGATATGCTTGGTGTGGTAAATGCCGGAGGGCACAAACCCTAAGTTATTTAGAATATACGGGATAGACGGATTTTGCACCTTTTCCGCCCAACTGGTCATAATCAGGTCATATTCATTGTTAATGGCCTGTTCAATTTCGGACCAGTGGGTCCAGTCAAAAAAATCATCGTCGCACAAAATCCACAGATACTTTTTATCCGCCAGTTCCATTGCCTTTATCAGGTTCCCGCCTAGGCCAATATTGTATTTGTTGCAACGGTTGTGCAGGTTGGAGTGAAGCGCGGCAAAGGCCTCAATTACCTTATCCGAACCGTCTGTGGAGCGGTTATCCAGCACCGTGATATCACACTCTTTAACGGGACTGTTGTCCGCCAGCAGGGTTTTTAAGGTGCGTTCCAACTCCGCCTTGCGGTTAAAGGTAATCAGTACGATTTGTAACTGTTTTTCTAATTCCATATTAAAACCCTTTTAGGAGTTTTTTACCCACTCTAACATACGGCGGATGCCGGACTCTTTATCTACTTTCGGGGTCCAGTTTAACAGGCGCGAGGCTTTGGCAATATCGGCCACAAAAATCTTTTGGTCGCTTTCGCGCGGGGGCAGTTGCGTATAGTGTAATTTGATGTTAAGTTCTTTTTCCAAAAAGGCAAAAAGTTCCAGCAGAGATAAACTGTTTTGCATCCCGCCGCCAATGTTAAAGGCCTGGCCTTTAATTTCGTTAATATGTTTTGCCGCGGAAAGATACAGCGCGACCATATCGTCGGCGTGCAACACATCGCGCACCTGCTTGCCGTTGCCGGAGATAGTGAAGCGCGTGGCGGGGTCTTTTACCGTATTAACGGCCTGTTGGCAGAACCAACTAATCCACCCTTGGTCAAAGGTGCCAAACTGGCGGCTGCCGTACATAGACGAGTGGCGGAAGACCGCGGTTTTTAAGCCGAAAATGCGGGAATAGTCCAGCATATACTGGTCGGCCGCCCCCTTAGAGCAACCATACGGGGAGTGAAAATCCAAGGTGATTTTTTCGTCAAAACCGTTCGGGTATTGCTCGCAAATATAGCGGGTTTCCTTTTCAATATAAGTATATTGCTCCAAATCTCCGTACACTTTATTAGTGGAGGAATAAATAACTCCGCAATGCGGCGCAAACTGGCGGACGCTTTCCAATACGTTAAAGGTGCCCAAGGTGTTGGTTTCAAAGTCCAGGCGCGGATTAGCGATAGACGTAGTCATAGCCACTTGCCCGGCCAGGTGGAAAATAATGTCCGGCTGGACCTCTTTAATAAAATTGCTTACGGCCTGAAAATCCCAAGTGTTTAACTTGGCAAAGCGGAAAGAGCCCTGCTCTTGGAGCCACGCTAAATTTTTATCCGAACCCACACGGGATAAATTATCAATAATATATACGTCCTGCTTTTCGGCCAGTAACGCCGAAGCAATATTAGAACCCAAAAAACCGCAACCGCCTGTAATTAAATATTTCATTTTTTCTCCTCTTGTGCTATTTTGTTTAAACCGTCTTGCAGGGATACGCGCGCTTGCCAGCCCAAGGCTTTCAACGCGGCTGTATCCACTTCGTAGTCCAGTTGCTCGTTCTTGCGGTAAGGCACAGCGCCAAAGTTTAGGCGCGTAGTGGTGTTGCCGCAGGCTTGCTGAACCAGTAAGACTAAATCTTTTATGCTTGTTTTGCGGTTGGTGCCCACCTCAAAGGCGGTTACCTTTCCGCGCGGAAATTCGTCCGTGTGTTTTAAAATACACAAATATGCGTTTACCACATCGTCAATATAGGTAAAATCACGCGTTTGTGCGCCTTCCGTTAGGTTTAATTCGGGCACATTTTCGCGAAAACTTTTAAATAGAAACGCAATAAACTTATTAGGAGTATCAAACGGCCCATAAAAATGGTCCAGCCGGATATTTACCGCCGTAATGTTATCGGCTGATAGTTTTAGCCACTCCGCAAATTGCGCCTTAGACAGCGCGTACGGATTAAGAAAACGCGTTAAAATCGTATCCGTATTTAGGAAGGCTTTTACTTTATGTTTTATGGCAAGGTGGAGAACCTTTAACGGAAAGAGCAAGTTCCCCTCCGTTAGTTCAGCCATACTCTCCCCATTTCTTCCATAACAGGTGTCCAAATGGATAACGGCAAATACGGGTTGCTGGGTAAATAACGCTTCGGCTTGTTCGTCTGAAAAGGCGCGGCGCAAGCATAAAACGTGGTATCCCTTCGTCTCCAAAGCGGACGATAAATGTCTGCCAAGATAGCCGGTTCCACCGGTAAGGATAATGGTTTTCATTTAATAGTATTTTCTTCCATTTCTTTGCGGTCCAGGAACGGATACATATCTTCCAGGGACGGGCTAATCATTGTGCCGTCAGGCAGTTTGCGCGCGGAAAGTTTCGGCGCAAAGGTATATCCAGGGGTTAACATTACCTCGCACAACACGGGGCCGGGCGTTTCTAGCACTTTCCGGATTTGTTCTTCTAAATTTTTCAGATTGTCTATTTTGACGGTTTTAAGCCCGAACGCATTGCCCAATTTAATGTAATCAGGGCACGAAACGCCCGTTTCCACGGTACAAGCGGTCATTCTGCCGTCAAAGAAATTCTTTTGAGTTTGCTGGATGGAAATATAGCCGTTGTTGTTCAGCACGAACAATTTAACAGGTAAATCGTAGTGTTTAAGCGTTTGCAGTTCCTGCACATTCATCATAATTGAGCCGTCCCCTTCCAAACAGACTGTGCGTCGTTTATCATTGGCAAAACAAGCTCCTATCGCTGCGGGCAGGCCGTAACCCATAGAAGCATCCCCACTATTCCAAATATAGCGTTGGTTCTTTTTTACCTTTCCCACCTGGAACGGAAGTAAAAAAGCTGTACCATTGGAACCGACGACCACTTCATTTTCGGAAAATTGTTCGGTAAGTTTTTTAATAAAATAATACGGTTCTATCGGATGATGCCCAACCCTAGGAGCTTCCGTCAGGGGAGGATATTTTTCTTTCAACTGTCGGCAAAACGCTCGCCATTTGGGACAATCAGAGGGAGACAAAATAGTCAGTGCCTTTTGTAGGAAAGTTTTGACATCTGAGTGAATTTTAATTGTTGGTTTTACCGTAGGTTTGTCCAATTCGGCCTTATCAATATCAATGGACGCCAAGACCGCGTTCTTCGCGAAATTTTCCCAATTATAACTGACCTGTCGGATATTATTGCGCGACCCAATGGATAAAACGAAATCCGCGTTTTGCAACGCAAAATTTCCGGCTCGATTCGCTACTGTTCCAATTCGGGCAACGAAATTTTCATTATCCTGCGCTACCGTATCGAAACCATTCATAGTGGTAACAATGGGAACATTTAATTTTTTGACCAATTCTAAAAATTCCCGTTTAGCTTTTGCCAAAGTAATGCCGTGTCCAGCAATGATAACTGGCCGGCGAGCGCGGTGCCACTCGTTGGTCAACGCAAACCATTCTTTCTCATCGGACGGTAGTACGAGTTCGTCTTCTTTGAAATTATATTTTCGAAGAGCTGTTTCATCGATAAGGGCGGCCTGTAAATTAAGCGGCACGTCTATCCACACAGGGCCGGGTCGTCCATGCGTCGCCAAATAGACGGCTTTGTCTAGTACATATTCCACATCGTGCGCATCAGCCAAAGTGACCGCATATTTCGTCAATGGTTTGACGCACGAAATGATATCCACTTCCTGGTCCCCCAGTTGTCGAAGTGGCAGATTGGGACAACTGGCCAGCGTGGTGGTTTGCTTAACCTGCCCCGAGATATATAATACGGGTACGCTGTCTGTCCATTGGCCGAACACTCCGTTTAAACAGTTAAGTCCTCCCGGACCCGTTGTTACATTGACGACTGCTAACTCCTGGTGTAGCCGGGCGTATCCCTCGGCGCCAATTGCACAGGCTTGTTCGTGATGATTACAAATATACGGGATATATTTCCCAAAACTGTCATTTAAATGCATAGCCCCACCGCCCGACACCATAAACAAATGCCGGATGTGGTAAACTTCTTTTAGTCTTTTAGCGATAAAATCCGATAATTTAATCATAAAATCCTTCCAATAAATCTTCCAATTTTTTTATTACCCAAACGCCTGGCTCTGGCTGGGAGTAGTCGGAAATCAGCACGGCGTCCGCCCCGTAGTTTTTAGCCAGTCGCACGTCGCTTGAGTAACTATCCCCCACCACACATACCATTTCGGGCGATATGCCCAATCCATCCAGAACAAGTTCCAACATCAAGGGGTTGGGCTTTCCAATACATTGGTCAAACTTTTTATTTAATATCATCTCCACGGCGGCAACAATTGGCCCGGCCCCAGGAACCATCTTGCCGTTCGAGATCGGATAAGAATGCTCAAGATTGGCGATAATCAACTCACAATTTTCATCTTTTAAAGGGATGAGCGGAGTCAAGTCGTCCAGTCTAAAATCCTTATTGTATCCCACCACAACTGCCTCCGCGTGGTCGGAAGATTGGACTATTCCCAATTTAGCGATTTCCTGTTTCAAATCTTCTGTTCCGACACAAAGCACCCGCTTAAAACCGCGTTTTTGCAAGTATTTGCCGATTGCGTACCCGGAATTTATCAATTCATCTTCCTGGATATCGACTCCCATATGAAGCAGCTTTTCATACAGTTGGTGGCGCGTTTTCGCAGAATTGTTGGTCACGAAAAACAGGTTCGCGCCTGTTTTTCGCACACCTCGGATGACCTCATTAGCTCGCGGTGCTAGTGTATCGCCAAAATAGATGGTTCCGTCTAAATCAAAAATAAAGCAATTATACTTCAACAAATCCGCCCACCTCTTGAATGGATTTTTTATACCGAGATTCCAACACTAAGATTCTTTGGTTGTCTTCAAGCGCGATATTTCCGTAAAAATTTTGTTTGTTTTTGATCCACATAATTTCAAAACCCACGGCTTTTAAAATGCCTTTGTCGGAGTGGGGATCGCGTAGCGCGGCTTGCGCGTCGAAGATAACCTTTCTTGTTTCAAAACGGTTTAGAGCGCCCTCGGGCAAACGTTTGAAAAACGGCAAAGATAGGGCAGACACCCCACCGCCGATGACCAACTCTTTCTTATATTTAAGCGTCAGCCGGGCGATTTCTTGGGCTAGTTTTAAAATGTCTTCATGGTTAATGTCATCTTTGCTCATGCCCAAAGAGCCTGTCATGTCAGTTCTGCCCATAACGATACCTGTCAAATCTTTTGCCGATTCGCCGCTCAAAATTTCCTCTAAATATCGGAACCCATACTGCGTTTCGATATTAATTAAAAATTTTATGTTTTGACGTTCCTCTTCTGGGAAAGCCATCCGCGTGGCTTGCAGGTATTTTTTTACTGCGTAAGGGGATTCGATCATCGGCGCAACGATGGCGTTTACGCCAATAGTGCGGGCATCGTACATATCTTTTAGGGCTTCACAACCGCCTATTTTAATAGTTAAATCCAGCCCGGCCTTGGTTACCACTTCTTTTAACCGTAAGGCTTCTTCCATACGTGTACCCTCGGCCTCAAACTCAGCCTTAACGCCGATCACGTGGTGATTGGCTTTTAAATCTTGCAAGGTTTCCAACATCTTTTTTTCTAAATTGTTCATTGGGTACTCCTATTTATCTGTTTGTAATAAATCCAGATTGAGTTCAGCCTTTTGGGTTTGGTAATATCCGTACAGGGCTGATACTGCTTCTTTTATCGGGGTAAACGTAAGCCCCGGGATTTGGACCTTTAATCTGGCATTGGAGCCGGAATAATTAAGGCCGTAACCTTCGTGCGCAACTTGTATGGGCAATTTTTTTCCGCTGACATCCAAAACCGTTTGCGCGGCTTGCAAAAGTTCGGTTTCTTCATCAGGTACGACGTTATAACATTTGAACTTCGGTTCGTGCTCTATAAAGTAATCCAGCACGGGCATTAAATCCGGCGCGTACAAATAACTAAAACGCCTGTTTTGGCGCAACGTAATAGGCAAATCAAAAAGGGCTTTGCAACAAGCATTGGAAATAAAGCGGATTTCCCAGTCTTCGTACTTGCCGAAAATGCCGAAAATATTTAAGTCCACTGCGTTTTTTATATTTTCAATCTGTTTATGCACCACATATTTGCAAAAACTGTGGTCATCTTTCCCCATCCGCAGGCCGATTTGGTCCTCGGTTACTAGGCGGTTGTCGGCGGCATCATACACTGCACCACTGCCCAAATTAATCAGGCGGCCAAACCGGTCCGTATGGCGGGCCAAATTTTCAAACATCCGCAAGTTGGTGTAGAGCAGGTTCGTCGGGTCTTTGGCGTTGCGGTGTCCGGGCTTTACTGCTGCGTGGATAACCGCATCAAATTGGTGCGTTTTAAAATAATTATCCACGGCCGCTGTATCAGCCAAGTTAAGTTCGCTGCTGCGCGGGGCGATAATATCATACTTTTGGGCCAGAAAACTCTCCCGTATGTTCTTACCGATAAAACCGTTTCCGCCGGTCAGCAAAAGTTGTTTCTTCATACGTTATTTATGTTGCGCGGCAAATTCGTGGATTAAGCGCGAGGTCTTATCCAATTCCTTTTTCCCTAACCGCGGGAAAACGCCCACCCAAAAGGTATTGTTCATAATAAAGTCCGTATTGGGCAGTTTTTTATAGTCGGCTTCGGTCAAATCGCGCGAGTTTTGCAGTGCGCCCGCACCGATACGCAAGGCTACATCGTTTTCCACCATTAAGGGCTGGCGCAAGAGATTGCCCGCAAATAATTGGCGGGTTCCCACGCCGTTCTTTTCCAAATATTCCACCAACTGTTGCTTGGTGAATTTGGCTTCGGGTTTGACGGAAATCAGGAAACCGAACCAAGAGGGTTTTACCTTGTCGTCCACCTTGGGCAAAATAAGTACATCGGAAATGTCCGCCAGTTTGTTCATTAAATAGGCGGCGTTTTCGGTGCGTTTTTGCAGGTAGCCGGGCAATTTTTTCAGTTGGCTTACACCCAAAGCGGCCTGCCAGTCGGTAATTTTTAAGTTAAATCCGATATGGGAATAGGTATATTTGTGGTCGTAACCAAAGGGCAAGTGCCCCAGTTGCATATTAAAGCGGTTTTTGCAGGTGTTATCCACGCCCGGTTTGCACCAGCAGTCGCGGCCCCAGTCGCGGAACGATAAAATAATGCGGTAGAGTTGTGGGTCGTTGGTAACCACAGCGCCGCCTTCGCCCATCGTCATATGGTGGGCCGGGTAAAAACTATATGTGCCAATGTGCCCAATCGTACCCGCCTTTTTGCCGTTCCACTCGGCGCCCAAGGCATCGCAGGAGTCTTCAATCAGCCACAGATTGTGCTTTTTGCAGATATCCATAATGGCGTCCATATCAAACATATTCCCTAACGTGTGCGCCAGAAAAATAGCCTTGGTTTTGGGCGAAAGGGCCGCTTCAATTTGTTTGACGTCAATGTTATAGGTGCCGATTTCGCAGTCCACAAACACGGGGATTAACCCCTGCTGGATAATCGGGTTGACCGTAGTCGGAAAGCCTGCGGCCACGGAAATCACTTCGTCGCCCTTTTTAAGCCGTCTTTCACCCAGTTTATAAGAGGTAAGGGCGGATAAGGCCAGCAAATTGGCCGAGGAGCCAGAGTTGGTGGATAAGGCAAATTTTACGCCTAAAAAGGCGGCAAAATCCTTTTCAAACTGGTCATTAAAGCGTCCCGCCGTCAGCCACATATCAAGCGTGGCGTCAATCATATTGGCCAGGTCCTGTTTGTCCAACAATTTGCCCGAAGCCGGGATATAAGATAAATCCTTTTTAGCGCCGTAAATTTCGTCAAAATACTTGGCCGCCGCCGCTTGGACGGCTGCTCTTAATTCTTTTTCCATTGCATCTTCTCCATATATTCGTTAATCTGGTGTAAGGTAAAATCGTACATCGGTTTACCTTCGTAAAATTGTTTGTACCAAATCACGCTCTTTTCCACGGCTTCTTCCGCCGTATAGGTGGGCGTCCAGCCCAGGCGTTCCTTGGCCTTGGTAATGTCCAGCATCAGCAGGTTGGCTTCGTGCAAGTTATCCTTTTTATGCACCACCACTTCGCCTTTGCCGTAATACTTTACCGCCAACTTGGCTACTTCGGCCACGGTCAAAACGCTGTCCGCCTTCGGGCCAAAGTTAAAGCCTTCGGCATATTCACGCCCCTTGGTATAGAGCAAATGCCCCAGTAATAAATAACCGGAAAGCGGTTCCAAAACGTGCTGCCACGGGCGCGTGGCGTGCGGGTTGCGTATTTCTATGGTCTTTCCCGCTTCTATGGAGCGCACACAATCGGGCAGTAAACGGTCTGCCGCCCAATCGCCCCCGCCGATTACGTTTCCCGCGCGGGCGGTAGCCAAGGCGTAGCCGTCCTGCAAGAAACTGCGGCGGTAAGACGAGGATAAAATTTCCACGCATCCCTTAGAGGAAGAATACATATCATATCCCCCCATCGGTTCGTCTTCTTTGTAGCCGCGGGCAACTTCTTTATTCTCGTAGCATTTATCGGTAGTAATGTTTACAAAGGCTTTTACCGAGGCGGTTTTGCGCGCCGCTTCCAATACGTTTAAGGAGCCCATTACGTTTGTTTCGTAGGTAAGCACCGGCTCCGCGTACGACAGACGCACCAAGGGCTGGGCTGCCAAGTGGAAAACGATTTCCGGCTGAAATTCCTCAAAGGTTTTATTCAAAAGGGTTCTATCCAAAATATCGCCAAAGACATTTTTGGCAATTTTATGCTCAATATCCAGCGCCGTAAACATAGAGGGCGTGGTGTTGGGTTTTAAGGCATACCCGCACACTTGGGCCCCCAGTTGGGTAAGCCACAAGGCAAGCCACGAACCCTTAAAGCCCGTGTGCCCGGTGAGTAAAACGCGTTTGCCCTTATAGGTATCGCTCCACATAGTTAATCCTCCCACACCTTCCACGGAGCCTTTCCGTTGGTCCATTGTTCGTTAAGTTCAATTTTATCGCGCAGGGTGTCCATCGGGTGCCAAAAGCCGTAGTGCTTATAGGCGTTTAATTGGCTTTCTTTGGCCAGTTGCGTGAGCGGTTCGCGCTCCCACATAATATTGTCCCCTTCCGGGATGTAGTCAAACGCCTGGGGCTCACAGACAAAGAAGCCGCCGTTTACCCAAGCACCATCCCCTACCGGCTTTTCCTGAAAGCGGGAAATGGTACCGCTGGGCTCAATATTAAGTGCGCCAAAGCGGCCTGTGGGCTGGACGGCCGTTAAGGTTACCAATTTGCCCGATTTTTTATGGCAGTCTAACAACTTATTAATATCCACATCGGACACTCCGTCCCCGTACGTCAGCATAAAGGGTTCGTCGCCCACAAACTTGCGCGCCTGCTTAATACGGGAGCCCGTCAGCGCGTTGCGCCCCGTATATAACAAGGTAACCTTCCACGGTTCACAGCGGTTCATATGCACGTCAATTTTATTGGTTTGAAAGTCTATCGTAACATCGGAGTTGTTAGTATAGTAATTTACAAAGTATTCTTTGATGACTTCGCTCTTGTACCCGCACAAAATGACAAAATCCGTCAGGCCGTAGTGCGTGTATAATTTCATAATATGCCAAATAATGGGATAACCGCCGATTTCTACCATTGGTTTGGGGCGGATAGAGGTTTCTTCACCCAGTCTGGTACCAAGGCCACCTGCCAACAAAAGAACTTTCATAGCAAACTCCTATATAAAAATGTTAAACGGGCACGCCCGTAAGTGTATTGTACGAAATTAAGAATTTATAACAAGCCCCTCAAAAGGGCTACGTTATGAAACAGTTGGTAGAGAGATTGGATAAACGAGAAAATGAGGGTTGTTCCCCTCAATAGGACTATTCTCCGCCAAGAGTTTATAGTACCCTTTTATTATAACACATAACAGCGGGACTTTGCATTGTGCAAAAAGCCCCTCCATAAACCTTATATTTGTATTATAATATAAAAGATAAAGAGTACCGGGCCTATAAAAGATATAGGTCCTTTGGTCCCCGTCCGGGTGGGCCCTTTGCCCCCTGGAAAAAACACAAAAAAGCGGTACAATATAACTAGGCCTATTATATAAGGAGCGTCCTATGCAATCTTTTCTCTGCCGTGTACTTGCCGTAGTATTTGCTTTAAATTGTATCCTCCCCACCCCCTCGGCGTGGGCGCAGGCTCGCCGTACTTCTGCCCAAAAGGCTAAAACGGGTACGTCCTCCCGCCCTAACGTAGGGGCGGCGGTCTCCCAAGCGGCTGATAAGCAACTGCCTACGCAGATTAATCAGGCGGAAAAACGTTTTGACGACAGAAATCGCACATATTATCAGCGCTACCAAGATTTGGATAAATTGCACCAATTAAAAAAGAAAGAGGCCACGCAAGAAGAGGCCAGAGAGAAAAAAGCGGCGCAAGAGGCGGCCAGACAAGCGGCAGAGACCTACCAGCAAGATCTGCGCTCCGGCAGAGTGGTAGCGCGGGATGCTACTTATGTGGCTCCGCAAATACAGGCTACTCCGATAAAAGCCCCTAAAAACGATGTCTTGGTGCTTCTGTCCAAAGATGAACTGACACTCCAAAATATGGGTGATTTTATTGACCCGATGGGCAACCCCAACGATAACTATTTGATGAATACCGTCTATGCTTCCGAGGCCTTGGGCAACACGGTAGATTATATGTTGCAAATGGTGCAAAGCGGCAACGCGGACCCGACCGCCTTGGAAGAATTTAACAGCGACTTGGAAAGCGTTTATATGCGTATGGCGTACCGTGAGGGGATGCTTTCCTCTATGGCGCACGATTCTATGATTCGCACAATGGCGGTAGGTTCGTTGCGTATTGCTATGCTCAAAGCGCACAACTACTTGGTTGCCGTAAAAAAACAGGACCCGCTTTTAACGCAACAGCAAATTCCCGGTCCTGGTAAAAAAATGACCATTACCACCTATGATACGGTTATGGTCAAACTGCCGGGTACGGACGGAAAAATGTCCTTTAAGACCAAAAGAGTTCCCAAAAAAGTTACCCAATATGTAAAACAATCGGGCTCGGTGCTTCCGGCTGACCATTTTACTTCGGCGCAAAACAAATATATTGCCGAAATGGCGGCTGCCGCCAAAAAAGGCCTTAAATCCGACGATGAAAAATTCCAAGATGTTTTGGCCTTGGCGGATTATGCCACCAAATATACCTTGCTTAATGATCCCTCTTTGGTGGGCGTCTTGGTAAAAACTTTTGACAGCGGCGCCAAAGACAGCGATTTTAAAGCGGACAACGCCCCTGTGGTAAACCAAATTCTTGCGGGTATAGTGGATGATGCCCGCCAGGAAGCCCGCGGGTCCCAAAAGTGGAACAATGCGATGCAGTTCTTCAAAAACTTTTCCGACCCGAAGGTTTACTCTCTTTCCACGCGTGTAATCGCGCTGGAAGCGGCGTCCGTGTTAATGGGCAATCAAGCCGGAAACGAAATGAGCAAGGGCGAATTTGCTTTGCGCAAAACTCTTGCCCGCCGCGCGGCTGATTTGTATGAACCGTTACAAGGTTCCTATTATAAGGATTACGGCTTGGATTCCAAACAGATGCAGGCGTTGTCCGACAAGTTGGCGGGTATTTACAACCAATTTGCTACGGAACCTTTAAAACTGGTGGAATACATCAATACCGGGTCCGAACCCGTTGCCGGAATTAAAGGACTCATTTCCCCCGGCGAAAAAGGTTTAATTGTCGCCAACGACCCCAATACCTCTATTCCGGCTATTGCGCCTGCTAACAGCGGCTATATGGTGGAAAACCCGGACGGCTCTCTCCGTACGATTTACGGGTATGTATATACGTCCAAAGGTCGCTGGGTGGAAATTGCCCAACACAACGGTTTAAACCGTGCTAAGGTGGATAAAGAAAACGCCACGGCGTTCTTCTGGTTTGTGGGCGAAGCCGTCCTGTGGGTATATGGCGGCGCTATTTTGGAAACGGCCTGCCAAGCCTTCCGCTTTGCGCGCGGGGCAATGCTGGCGATGCCGAAAGCCCTTAACGCGGCCGCCAAATCCAATAAAGGCCGTGCTCTTTTGACCTTCCGCGTGGAACTGACCAAAGCGGGGCGGTTATCCTCTTATACTGCAAAAGCCGTTGATAATAACGTCATTATGGCTGTGCGCTATATTGACAAAGGCAAGGCTCCGGCTACTACGCTCCCGTCCAAAATGGGCGAAGGGCTTGCCCCTGTCGTCAAAACAAAGGTAATTGCCCAGCCGGGCCGCTCCTCTATGCGCTTTTTGCAGAACGAATACTCCCGCCTGAATCCGAAACGCTGGGTGGGTATGACGCCCAACCGTGAAATTGTCGGCGTAGATTTTTACCAGGTATTGCCCGGTGGCGTACAAAATGCGGGCTCGGTAAACTTTACGGGCAGATTGGCCTCGCTCCAAGGCGGTGTGAAGGATTACGATATGCTGCGCTTAATGAACCACGGCGTGCAAGGGATGCAAAAATCCGAGTGGATGTATCCTTGGCTTAAATTGTCGGTGCCGCAACTGCGCGAAGCGCGGGCTTATTCCCGTATGATGGGTATGTCCGAAGATGCGGCAAAATCCGGCGCGTTTGACGGCTGGGTAGAGGTTAAAATGCCGGTGTACGGTTCGGACAAAATGCCGGTACTGGCCAGCCAACCGGGTGCCACGGGCGTAACGATGGAAAATTCGTGGTGGAACTTAACCAAGTTGGGCAAGCCGGGCAACGAACTGGCCGGAACAGATGTGGTAATAGCCCCGGCAATGGGCCGTGCTTCTGCCTTGACCACCTTTGACCCGCTTTCTATTCCGGGGGCTGTCAAATTCCCGGCGCAAATGCTTGCCAACGGGCAATGGGCGGAACAAGTCAGCCAGCAATATTTTAGAATTGCCAACTATAATAATAAATTCTTGGATTCGTTTATGCCGCGCCTGGTGCCGACGAAAGCCTTTGCCACGGAATTTTTGACCAACCCGCGCTTTGCGTGGAGTATGGGCAAGGCTTGGCTGAAAACCAGTTCCTTTACGCAAGGCGTAGCCGGAAACCTGATCTTCTTCGGCGCCTTAGCCGGAGCGGACTATGGGACCTATCCGTTAGTAATGGGCCACATTACGGGTAAAGGCGAGCAAGAGGTAAAAGCAGAAATGGCTAAACCCAAATACGGGGGCGCCTACGACCCGGCTAAACTCAAAGAGGACGAGAAAAACCAAGAAGAAGTTTTGGCACAACTCAAAGCCGAAGGCCAGGACTATAACACCAAGCAAATGGACACCTATGAAACGGTAACCGGAGCGGAAAAGGAGTCCCGTGAAGGTATGTTTATGGGGTCTCCGATTATCTTCGGGCGCGAAGCCTTAGGCAACTTGGGCGTAATGGAAAATATGTATGTTACCACGCCCTTAAAGAAACGCTTGCAGTATCAGGCGGCCAGCGTGAACTTTAACCGCGCGTCCGGCGAGGGCAACAAAGTAAAGAACCAAAAAGCCCTTGATAACATTATTAAGGCGCAAACTGAGATGATAGCGGTGCAAAAACGCGTTACCTTGGAAAGTTACAAACCGTATGTTTCCGCCGCCGAACTGAAACAAATGGGCGCTTGGTACGATGAGTATTTAAACACGGTGATTGCTTCCTTGCGCAGCAATGCTCCGTCTGCTGTCAAGCAGAAACAGCAGGAAGATGCGGCAAACTTGCTGAATTCCCGTTTGTTTGAAGTAAAAGACAAAGTAGAGCGGAAAATGGAACTCTTGGGCGAAGAAGCCACCGACCAAGCAAAGGCCCAAGATGAAATGATGTTGGCTTCGGAAAAATCGGGCTGGATTACCGCCTTTGAGCAGTATGGCTTGGCAGATAAATCTGCCGAAGTAACAGTGTTCTTTGATTCCTTTATCCCGCGCTTTTTGAAGGCGTATGATATCAAGGATGCAACCGCCAGAAACGCGGCTCTTGATAAATTGGTTAGCGAATATGAAAACAAGTGCACGGAGTGGAATAGCCTTCTCCAACCTGAGGCCACTAAACGCCAAGAGATGGTAAGAACCGAGAAGGGCGAACCGGATTTTTCAACGGATGACGACCAACTCCAAAACTTCCAAGTAGAAAAGCCGGCAACTGCGCAATAACAAGTCTGTATAAGATAAAACACCCCGGGGTAACCAAATATCCCGGGGTGTTTTTTTTGCGGGTTGCGCAAGATTGTTCCCCAAAGGACCTATAATAATATAGGCCCTTTGCCCTCTTAAAAATAGGCCTTTTGCTCCCTGGCAAAAACGTCAAAAAGCGGTACAATATAACTAGGTCTATTATATAAGGAGCGTCCTATGCAATCTTTTCTCTGCCGTGTACTTGCCGTAGTATTTGCTTTAAATTGTATCCTCCCCACCCCCTCGGCGTGGGCGCAGGTTCGCCGTGCGCCTGCCCAAAAGGCTAAAACGGGTACATCCTCCCGCACTAATGTAGGGGCGGCGGTCTCCCAAGCGGCGGACAAGCAACTTCAAACCAAGATTAACAACGCCACCAAACGTTACGAAAACAGAAAGTTGACGTGGGTGCAACGCAAAAACGCGTTGGTGGAATTACACCGTTTAAAAGACCAACAGGCCACGCAAGAAGAGGCCAGAGCGAAAAAAGCGGCGCAAGAGGCGGCCAGACAAGCGGCAGAGGCTTACCAGCAAGATCTGCGCTCCGGCAGAGTGGTCGCGCGGGATGCTACTTATGTGGCCCCCAGACCCGTTACCCTGCCCATAAAAGCCCCCAAAAATGATGTTCTGGAACTGTTGGCCAACGATGAACTGACGCTCCAAAATATGGGTGAGTTTATTGACCCGATGGGCAACCCCAACGATAACTATTTAATGAATACCGTCTATGCTTCCGAAGCCTTGGGCAACACGCTAGATTATATGCAGGAAATGGCAAAAAACGGCAGTATGGACGGGGCTGCCTTGGCGCAGTTCAACCAAGATTTAAAGGATGTTTATCTTCGTATGGCCTACCGCGAAATATCTCTCTCCGCCAAACCGCACGATAGTATGGTGCGTACTATGGCGGTGGGGTCTTTGCGTATTGCTATGCTTAAAACGCATAACTATTTTACGGCTATGGGCATAAAGGACCCGCTCCTTACCAAGCAAAACCAACCTGTGGCCACCACCGGCAAAGGCTCTACCAAGCCATATACAGAATTGGACGGAAAGCGCATCTTTTATCCTACTCCCAATGCCCAGTCTGTACTGCCACCTAACTATTTTGAGGCTCTTCAAAACAAATATATTAACGAAATGACCGCCGCAGCCAAGTTGGGCGTGAAAACCTCCGACGAAAAATTCCAAGATGTTTTGGCATTGGCGGACTATGCCACCAAATATACCTTGCTTAATGACCCACTTTCCGTGGCTGTATTAGTCAAAAAATTTGACAGCAGTGCCAAAGATACCGATTTTAAAGCGGATAATGCCCCAGTAGTAAACCAGATTATTGCGGGCGTAGTAGATGAGGCCCGCCAGGAAGCCCGCGGGTCCCAAAAATGGAATAACGCGATGCAGTTTTTCGCAAATTTCTCCGATCCAAAGTCTTACTCCCTGTCCACACGCGTAATTGCTCTGGAAGCGGCTTCCGTGTTAATGGGTAACCAGGCTGGCGATAAAATGGGCCAAGGCGAATTTGCTTTGCGCCAAACCTTTGCCCGCAGAGCGGCTGATTTGTATGAACCGTTGCAAGGTTCCTACTATAAAGATTATGGCTTGGATTCCAAACAAATGCAAGCACTGTCCGACAAACTGTCCAACATTTACAACCAATTTGCTACGGAACCCTTAAAACTGGTGGAAATTACCAATAATGGGACTACGGCTATTCCGGGCGTGAAAGGGCTTATTGAGCCCGGAGAAAAAGGTATCGTTATTGCTAACGACCCCAAGACCTCTATTCCCGCCATTGCGCCTGCCAACAGCGGCAATATGGTGCAAAACCCGGATGGCTCCGTCCGTACGATTTACGGGTATGTATATACCTCCAAGGGCCGCTGGGTGGAAATTGCCCAACATAACAATTTAAATAGGGCCAAAGTGGATAAGGAAAACGCCACGGCGTTCTTTAAATTCGTGGGCGATGTGTTTTTGTGGGTATATGCCGGTGCCATTTTGCAAACGGCGTGCCAAGCATTTAGTTTTGCCCGCGGCGCAATGCTGGCCTTGCCGAAAGCCCTTAATGTGGCCGCCAAATCCAATAAAGGGCGCAAACTCTTAGCGTTCCGCGTGGAACTGACCAAAGCCGGGCGTTTGGCTTCTTATACCGCAAAGGCCGCTGGTAATAATGTTACGCTAACCGTGCGTTATATTGAAACAGGCAAAGCCCCCACCACTACCCTTCCGGCTAAGATGGGCGAAGGCGTTGCCCCGGTGGTCAAGAAAGTGGAACAGCCGTCTATGCGTGTTTTACAGAACAAATACCCCCTCTGGAACCCGAACCGCTGGTTGGGGCTGCCCCGCAACCGCCAAATTATCGGGTTAGATGCTTCCCAAGTGTTACCTGGTGGGGTTGTAAATAATTGGTCTTTGGATTTTACGGGTAGATTGGCCTCCTTGCAGGACGGCGTGAAGAATTACGAGATGTTGCGCTTAATAAACCACAGTATCCAAGGTGCACAAAAATCTGTTGGGATTTATCCTTGGCGGCTTTTGACCTTTGCAGAACTGCGCGAAGCACAGGCCTATTCCCGTATGTATGCTATAAGCCAAAATGTAGCCCAATCAGGCGGGTTTGACGGCTGGGTAAATGTTAAAATACCGGTGTACGGTTCGGACAAAATGCCGGTATTGGCCAGCCAACCGGGTGCCACGGGTGTAACGATGGAAACTTCGTGGTTTAACGTTACCAAATTGGGCAAACCTGCCAATGAACTGGCGAGTACCGATGTGGTAATTGCCCCGGCAATGGGCCGTGCTTCCGCCTTGACTACCTTTGACCCGCTTTCTATCCCGGGGGCTGTCAAATTCCCGGCGCAAATGTTAAAAGACGGCCAATGGGTGCGCCAAGTAGGGGAGCAATATTTTAGCGTTGCCACCTATAATAATAAATTAGGAAATTTGTTTATGCCTCACCTTATTCCGACAAAAGCCTTTGCGCAGGAATTTGTTACCAACCCGCGCTTTGCTTGGACTATGGGCAAGGCTTGGCTGAAAAACAGTGCCTTCGCTCAGAATCTTAAATTCTTCGGCTGGTGGGCTCTGGCGGACTATGCAGTCTATCCGTTCGTAATGGGCCACGTTACGGGTAAAGGCGAACAAGAAGTAAAAACAGAATTGGCTAAACCCAAATACGAGGGTGCCTACGACCCGGCCAAAGTCAAAGAGGACGAGAAAAACCAAGAAGAAGTTTTGGCCAAACTCAAAGCCGAAGGCCAGGACTATAACACCAAGCCTATGGACACCTACGAAACGGTAACCGGGGCGGAAAAGGAATCCCCTGAAGGAATGCTTTTGGGGTCTGCGTATCTCTTCGGGCGCGAAACATTGGGCAACTTGGGCGTAACTGAGAGTATGTATGTTCCCGCCTCTTTACAGAATCGCTTGCAATATCAAGCGGCCAGCGTGAACTTTAACCGTGCATCCGGCGAGGGTAACAAGGTAAAGAACCAAAAGGCCCTTGATAACATTATTAAGGCGCAAACCGAGAATGTTGCGGTGCAAAAACGCGTTACCTTGGAAAGTTATAAACCGTATGTTTCCGCGGCCGAACTGAAACAAATGGGCGCTTGGTATGACGAGTATTTAAACATGGTGATTGCTTCCTTGCGCAGCAATGCTTCGTCTGCCACCAAGCAGAAACAGCAGGAAGATGCGGCAAAATTGCTTACCTCACGCCTTCACCCAGTGGAAGAGCGGGTCCAACGTCAACAGGAACTCTTAGGTGAGGCATTTTCCTGGCAAGAAAAAGCCAGAAATGAAATTCTCTTGTCTGCTGAAAAAACCTATTGGATTATAAAGTTTGCTCAATATGGCTTGTCGGACAAATCCGGCGAAGCGCGGGCGTTCTTTGAGTCCTTTATTCCCCGCTTTTTGAGTGTGAGTGATATCAAGGATAATAATGCAAAAATGGCGGCCGCTGAAAAGTTGAATCAAGAATTGACGAACAAATATACCGAGTGGGAAACTAAATATATTGAACCCGCAAAGAACAAGCACAACCAACAGGTAAAAACGGAAAAGGCGGAGCCGTTTGCTTCGGGCTCTTCCCAGCAAACCATACAGGTTGATAGCACGGATAATCCGCTGAAAAACTTCCACTTGGACAAGCCGGCGACCGCGCAATAACAAGTCTGTACAATATAAAACACCCTGGGATATTTAGTTACCCCGGGGCGTTTTTGTGATAGTTTAGTAGCCGTTTATTAATGGGTTACTTGAAATTAATACGCTCCTTTTCTATCACCAGCGGACGCTTCAACACTTGGGTTAAAATAGCCCCGATGTACTCGCCGATGATACCAATAAAAAAGAGTTGCACGGAAGAAAAGAACAGCACCCCCAGTAAGATAGGAGCCGTGCCCATAGGGAATTTGTCCCAATACAAAAGTTTTAACACCAAATAGACAAACGCCAAGGCTAAACTAATCCCCCCTAATAAAAAACCGCCCATTGCGGCCAGGCGCAGGGGCACCTTAGAGTGATTGGTAAATCCAATCATCGCGTTGTCATAGAGTGTGTAAAAATTATTTTTGGTAAATCCGCGCGTGCGGGTAGGCTGTACAAACGGCACTAATGCGCGCTTATAGCCCAGTTCGCACACGAGCCCGCGCAAATACGGGTACGGGTCATTTAAGCGGCGCAGTTCCTCTACCACGCATTTGTCGTACAGACCGAAGCCCGTGCAGTTGGCGGGCAGTTGCGCGCCGGAATCGTTAAGCAGATTAAGCAGCCAATAATAAAAACGCCGCACCGTAAAAAACAAAACGGATTCCTTGCTCTGCGTTTTCTGCGCCAGCACTACTTTAAACCCCTCTTCCCATTTGGCTAAAAATTGCCCGATGAGCGCGGGCGGGTCCTGCAAGTCGGACGCCATATAAATAACCGCGTCCCCGTGGCATTGCAAAATGCCGTAATAGGGCGAACGGATGTGCCCAAAGTTGCGGGCGTTGGCAATGACCTTAAAATGCGGGTCCTGCGCGGCAATTTTGCGCAGTTCGTCCAATGTGCCGTCGGTAGAGGCGTTATCCAGCACCAACTGCTCGTAGTCGTATTTATCCGCGTATTTGGCCATTTCGGCCTTTACCTGCTTGTAGAGTTCCCACACGTTTTCCTGCTCGTTAAACGCGCTGGAAATAATAGAAATTTTCTTCTTCATTTATGAAACACCAACTTTTTATTAAGTATAAAGCCAAGCATTGCAAGCGGCAATATCAAAATTGCCCCCGCCACATATAAGTTAAGCCCCAGGGCGGACAGTATTTTAAGCCCCGCCACATTGCACAAATAAACCACCCCATACACGCCAAAAAACTTACCTAACAGTGCGTTATTGTGGCTTTGGAATACAATTCCGCCAATGGTTTTAAAATTGAACAGCACCCCCAAAACGGTGGAGCAAAGCGGCGCGAAAATATAGTTAAACCCAATCCACACAAAAAGCACATACAGGCTGTACGCAAATGCCGTATTTAAGGTGCCCACATATAAAAAGCAGACGAACTGCTCCGGCAGGTGCAAAATTCGCGCCGTCAGCCGGACAATTTCTTTAAAAGCGGCGGCTATAAAAGTTTTCATTGGGTGGTTTCCCCCTTATAAAGCCGCGCGGCCCATTTGGCCAAAAAGTAGCCTAAAAGGGCCCCCAGCGCGTTATTTAGCACATCGTCTATATCGCACACGCCCAAACGCGTATAAGCCTGTAAACCTTCAATTAAGCAGGAAACCAGCGTGCCGAGGATAAGCGTTTTCCACCAAGTGCATTTTTTCCACAAAAACGGCAGTAAAAACCCAAGAGGCAAGAAGAAAACGATGTTTAAAACCATATCTTGCAACGGGGCGTTTTGGGAGATTTTAAATACATTGTTCCGCGTTTGCAAGACATTGTTGCACACATTGGCGGAAACAGTTCCGTCTTTTAGCAAGCAATGCGCCGCCAAGCGGTAAATTTTCAGCACTTCCATACGAAGTACCAAGCCCGGCTTGGGGGTGCGGCACAAAAAGGCTAAATAGACTACACTTCCCGCATATAAAAACGTCCAAACGGGATAGTACCAGTTGCGGTAGCGTTTCCCCCCAAACTTCCGCCCCCAAGGCAAAAGAAGCAGGGAAACAACGATAAATAAAATAAAAATAATGGTGGCTGTCATCGTTTTACGCGGCGCTTCTTACACGGAGCGCCGTATAAAACATTGTAAGTAAACGGGAGTTGCTTGTCAATGTAAATAGAATACCCCGCGCGGGAAAGGCGCGGGGCGGTGTCATAAAGGCGGCTAGTTTAAGGCCGGGCCGTTACCCGTATCAGCGGGTTTATCGGCGGCTAAATCCGCGAACTTTTGCGCCATTGTCGGGTTCTTTTTTACCAGTTTTTTAACGGTTAAATCTTGCGCCTTGTCATTGGCCAAGCGCAGGTTATTTTCCGAAGATAACAGCGCATCTTTGGTCTTTTGCAGGTGGTCAATGGTTTTATCAATTTCCTCAATGGCTTTTTTGAACTTGTCGCTGGCTAACTGGTAATTGCGCCCGAATTTGGCCTTGAACTCGTTGATATCGTCCTCAAAGTGCGAAATATCCAAATTTTGGTTCTTTACTTCGGCCAGTTGGCGGCGGTAATCCGCCGAGTTCAGCGCCGCGTTGCGCAGCAGCGTAATCATCGGGATAAAAAATTGCGGGCGGATGACGTACATTTTGGGATATTTGTAAGACACATCCACAATGCCCGTGTTGTACAGTTCGTTGTCGGCCTCCAACAGCGAAACCAGCACCGCATATTCGCACCCCTTTTCGTTGCGGTCCTTGTCCAATTCCTTGAAAAAATCCTCGTTTTTATGCTTAGTGGCGGTGGTGTCCATTTCGTTCTTCATTTCAAACATAATGGAGATAAATTCCACCCCATCGGCGGTTTGCTCGCGGAAGATATAGTCGCCCTTGCTGCCGGTGCGGGCGTCGTTGTCCTTTTCAAAATACGCATTTTGAAAGCCCGTCGCGCGCAGGCGGTTGAACTCAATCTCGCAATGTTTTTCCAGCGTTTCGCCCAGCATTTTGGTTGACATTTTGGCCTTTAAATCCTTGTAGAACGCAATTTCCTGGTCCTTGGCTTTCAGTTGCACTTCGTAATTGTCCTTTAAGGATTGGGTTTGCAACTGGATTTGGTTTTGGGCGTCGTTCAGTTGCGCGCGGAGCGATAAGAGTTCTTTTTCCTTATCGTTCAAGCGGTCCTTTTCCCCCGCCACCGCACGGTTGACGGCCAACTCCTGTGCGGTTTGCGCGGCGGAAATTTGCGCCTTTAAGGCGGTTATTTTCTGCTCGTAGGCCGAGGCGGCCTCCTGCTTATCGGCCTGCGCCTGGGTCTTTAAAACGGCAATTTCGCTGGCTTGTTCCTTGGCCAGTTGCGCGGAGCGCGCTTCCAACTCTTTATGAAATTCAGCCGTGCGTACTTGGCTTAACAAATCGGCATAGCCGGACTGGTCCACTTGAAAAACTTGTCCGCAATGCGGGCACTTGATTTCTGGCATATTGTACAACTCCTTAAAAAATTCCTTCTTCTATTATACCAAGTAGGCGTTATACCGTGTTTAATCCGTCCGTGAAAATTGCTACAATAGATAAGTAAATTACTGATTAAAGAGGAAAAAATGTTTGCAAATTTCAATCCGTGGCACCACGTTTCGCCCGGCGATAAAGATTCTTTACCTTATGTTGTAAACGGAATTATTGAAATTCCGAAAGGCACCCGCGCCAAATACGAACTGGACAAGGCCAGCGGCCTTTTGCGCTTGGACCGCGTACTCTATTCGTCCGTGTATTATCCGGCCAACTACGGCTTTATCCCGCGCACGTACGGGGCGGATAAGGACCCGTTGGATATTTTAATTTTATCCCAGGCCGAAGTAGTTCCGCTGTGCATTGTACCGGCGCGCATTATCGGCGTAATGCGGATGCTTGATAACGGCGAGGCGGATGATAAAATCATCGGCGTAGCACAGGGCGATCCGAACGTTAGCCATTATACCGATATTTCCCAACTGCCGGAACACTTAATTTCGGAAACGATGAGTTTCTTTGAAGATTATAAAAAGTTGGAAAACAAAACGGTAGTGGTGGAAAAGATTTTTGATAAGCAAACGGCTATCAAAATTTTGAAGGAAGCCTTTATTGCGTACGAAGAAAAATTTGTAACGTACAGCAACTTTACCCGTAACTTGGATAAATAATTAAAGGTAAACTTTGTCCTTTTAGTGCCCGGTAATAGCCGGGCACTTTTGGTAATATAACGATGCTAAAACCCGCGATTCTTGTAAAAGCCTGCCTGCAAATTTTCTTTTCTGGACTAATGGTCTTAATTTGCCTGCTTATGCCGATGCTAGCAGATATTGAGTTTGGGAATTTGCGTTCGGTATTTGCGGGCATTTTATTTTGGAGCAACCTTTTTCTGCTGGGAGTTTTTGGGATATACCGGGCCATCACCGATTTAAAAACTCTTTCCCCCAATAAAAAATTACTGGTAACACCGCTTGCTATTTTGCACAGTTCCACCCGCCTTTTGGGTGTTTCCCGCGGACGTTTTTTATGGGCGGCCTGCTTAAACCCGCTGGATATGAACATTTCCACGGCTTACACCCTTTGGGCGCTAGTAATGACGGTAGGTTTATTATGCTTGCTTCCTGCGGCGGGTTCGTTGCGGGCCAAACTTCTTTTTATTACTTTTTTTCTTGTACTTCGCTTGGGCGTAAAAGTTACCGTTTTGCTCCAATATAGCCGTTTGTACACCCAACTGGCAGATGTGCAAACAACTATTGACGAGCACGGTATTGGGTGGACTTTGCTTGATAAAAGCGAGGAAGAATTGAGCGATGAGTTTACCCCGCAGGACGAATATATCGCCTTTACTCCTTGGGAAAAAGTAAAAGCCATACGCTATCATAAAAATTATGTAATCTTATATAGTGCCGACAGAGATTACATTTATTTCGTAAACTCCCCCCTAGAAAAGAAAATCATAAACACCTATTTTGCTTTTTCTAAACCGTACAAAACATCAAACTAATAAGTTTTCATCCCAACACCTTGCGTTCCAATTCTATTTTAAGAGCCTTATAATGTGGGCATTTCTGTTCCAACAGGGCAAAAAAATCCTTGTTATGCGCTTTATGGCGGTGGTGGCACAATTCGTGCAAAATAACATAATCAATACACCGTTTAGGGGCTTTAATTAGGTCTATGTTTAGTGCGATAGTTCCCCCTTTTAGATAACTCCCCCACCGCTTCTTCATTTGGCGTATTTTTAAAGAAAATTTTTCACCCACATAATCGGGGAACAGTTTTAAACACACTTGCAACCGTTCCGCAAAAACCCGTTCGGCCCGGGCTTTCATAAACGCAATTAAAAGGGCTTGAACATTTTTTTCTCCGCCAATAATTAACGTACTTCCGGCAAAGGAAATTTTTTCTTCTTTGCCAGTGTTTACAATTAGTTGGTATCTCCTTCCTAAATAAAGCACATCGCTGCCACTGGTGAAGCACTGGCTTTTCGGCCTAAACTGCTTAAAAAACTGCTGTTGTCGTTGCACCCAAGGGTATTTTTTAAGCAAAAAGGCTTGGCGTTCTGCCGTTGGAGCCTTTTTAGGGGTTTTAAAAACCACCTGCCCGGACGGAAAGACCGTAAGCCCGAAACTTTTACGCTCTTCCTCCAACTCCTCGTACTTAAATTGTGTGGTGCCTGATATAATTGTTTTAGTCATTTTTAATGGCCAGGTTCCAAGTATTCTCTATAAAACTTTCAATAAATTCTACCGTTAGCGGGACATTCATTTTGCCTTTGATTTCATCAAAGAAATAGTCTTCCATTTGGTCGCGCACGGTGCGTTTTACCTCAATACTGTCCTTCCAATCCACTTTGCGTTCTTTATTGATAATATCCACCAAATGCGTGGCAATTTGTATCAATTCCGCTTCTCCCAAATGCGCCTTTAATTCTTTTTTTAACAGACGGTAATAAGGATGGACCTCTTTCCTTTCTTGGATAGATAACGGAATGTCTTTATCCTCATAATTTTCCACTTCGCCCTGTAAGTTTTTGGTTCTATCCAGCAAGGCTTGCAGGTCTTCTTGCTTTGCAGTGCGTAAATCTGCCAATAAAACCTGCACTTGGCGGCTAAACCTGTCGTAGAAAATAGGGTCCTGGTCCCAGCGTTCAGAAATTGTTTTTTGCGTTTGTGCGGCAATGGCCTCAGCCTTGGAGCGGTCCGAAAGGCCGTTCTTATCATCCTCAATAAAGCGGTTGAATTCCATTGCGTCGCTCAAATTAATGGGCTTTGAAAGGAGTTCCACCTCTTGTGCCGCTACATACTTATCCAAGATTTTGCGGATTTGGTCTTGGTATTTAGAAAAATCTACCTTTTCTGCCATTACCGTTTGGGCTATTTTTTTAATTTCTATAAACCGCTTTAAGTCTTGGGTAATTGTGTCCAGACGCTTCGGGCATTTTTCATAAAAATCCGGTAGCATCCGGCACACATTTAATTCGTTAATTAAGGTATTTACCTGTTCATAAAATTTTTTGCGGCGTTCTTCATTTTCTTTTAATAAGGCAATGTACTCCTCGTAATTATCCTTATCTTTTACCGTTTTAAAAGTATCCAACAGGGCTTGATAAACCTGTTCCAAATATGCTATTTTTTCCTCGGTATTTAGCAGTGCTTTGGCCACATCTTTCTCGTCAAAATTGGAAAACAATTCAAGCGCGTTTTTTAGGTTTTTTGCATTTTTTGAATAATCAAAAATAAAACCGTTTACCTTTATTTGCTTACCCGGGCGGCCTTCGTAAATACGGTTTACGCGCGCAATGGCTTGCAGTAAATTATGGTCTTTTAACTGTTTAGCCAAATAAAGCGCCGTATTTACCGGGGCATCAAACCCAGTCAGCAGTTTATCTACCACAATCAACAGTTCACACCCGTCCGGATCCTTTTTAAAGGAATTAATTTGCGTCTGCTCGTAGCGCTCCAAAGAGCCAAACATATGTTTTTGTTTATCCAAAAACTGCGCTATTGCCCGTTTGTGTTCGGGCAAACTGTCGTCGTCCTCGGCGTTGGGCGTATCGGAAATAATTACCGCACTTTTTATGCCGCCGAGCAAATCCAACGCTTCCTTAAAGCAGATAGCCGCATATTTGGAGGGCAAAACAGCCTGTGCTTTTAGGCCGGTTCCTTGGAAATTTTTTATAAAATGCTTACGCACATCCAGAGCAATCATTTCAATACGCTGGGAGGTCTCCTCAATGATTTTGGAATTAACAAACTTGCGCGCCAGTTGGGCCTTTTGTTCTTTGGTTAGCGGCTCAACAATTTGGTTGAAAAAAGCATCCATTGCTTCACTGGCCTGTTGCTCTACAAAAAGCCCCTGGTAAATAAGCGGCAGAACGGCGCCGTCCGCCTGTGCTTCGGAAATAGTGTAAGCATCAATTAATCCGCCAAATTGGGCGATAGAGGTGGGTTTGTCCTTTTTAAGCAAAGGTGTACCCGTAAAGCCCAAAACACACGCATTAGGTAGCATTTGTATCATTTTTTCGCGTCCAATACCGCCTTGGGTTCGGTGGGCCTCGTCCACCAAAACAAAAATGTCCGGGTCATTATCCACATACAAGGGCTTTTTCATTTCGGCAAATTTATGGATAAGCGTGGTAATTACGTGCGGGCTTTTTTCTTTAATTAGCCGCTTTAAATGGTCGGCGGAAGAAGCCTGCACGACATCTTTTTTGATGTTGCAAGCGGCAAAGGTATCACGGATTTGCTCGTCTAATTGCGTGCGGTCCGTTACTACGATAATGCGCGGGTGCTGGATAATTTCAATCAGGTTTTTAACCAGCATTACCATTGTTAAACTTTTGCCGGAGCCCTGTGTGTGCCAAATCAGCCCGCCCTTGCGTTTACCGTCTTGTATGGTTTTAATGCGCGATAATGTACTTTTTATGGCGTAATATTGCTGGTAGCGTGCGATTTTTTTAATGTTGTTGTCATATACAATAAAATTTTTGACAATATCCAACAGGTGAACTGGTTCCAGCAACGCATAAAGGCCTGTGTTTTGGGCATTTAGCGGAATTTCCGTTTGCTTAAAATGGCTCCGCAGCAAATCTTGTCCGATAGTAGCCAATGTAGCGGTATCTACCGCGTGGTTTTGGCTGGCAAAGGCATTATTGCGGACTTCCTGCACCTGCTCGTCCGTACCGCGCAATTTCCACTCGGAATAAAACGACGCCGGGGTAAGCATTGTGCCATATTTAAAATCCTCCCGGTTGGTGGCAATGAGGATTTGCGGGTAAAGGAAGAACTTAGGCACTTGGCTGCCTTGTTGGTTGCGCAGCATTTGCACAACGGCTTCTTTTACGGGGACGGACGGCTTTTTGTTTTCTATTACCGCCAGTGGAATTCCGTTTACAAACAGCACGATGTCCGGGCGGCGGTTGCTTCCTTCGGTAATTTCAAACTCGGCCGCCACGTGGAAAGCGTTATTTTGCGGGTGTTCAAAATCAATAAATTTAAGTTGCGGGGATTGGGTCTTGCCGTTGATGAACTCCTGCACGCCACACCCGGCCACCAAAGTAGTGTAAATATATTCCGAGGCTTTAATTACACCGTCATCCAAGCGGGGTTTTTCCAAATCCGCTAGTGCTTTATAGATGCTCTGGTCAGAAATGGTGTTATTATTCAAGCGACGCAAAGCCTTAAAGGCAATATCCGTAAGGATGTACTGGTTCAAATTATGCTGGCGCAGGGCCCGCACATCATTGCAGGAAAGATAAGTATAACCCATATTCACCAGTTGAATAAGGGCAGGTATTTGGCTGGAATTAGCCTCGTCCAAGTCCGGCAAGTGATAAAAGTTCATAGTTATTTTTTCCCCCCTTATTTTAATCTTATTTTTCCGGTTAGAAGCACCTGCATAAGGCCTTTTTTCTGCGCTTCCAACTTGGCTTGTTTTTGTTTGAGTAAATCTATTTCCTTATCCGCCGAAGACAAAACTGCTGCTATGGCTTGTTGTTCTCTTTTACTTGATGGAAATTTTATTTTTATACTCGATAAAATTTCAAAATCAACAGTAGAACGAACACTGCCTTGGGCAGAGTTAGCAACTTTTGTAAGAAATGTTGTATCTTGGATGAGAAATTTAAAATAAAGTAAATCTATTTCTTGACTACATTTAAAAACAACATACATCGGACTCAAAAGTCCTGCGATATAAGCATCTAATAAGGCAATTGACCCTACATTTATTCTTGAAGGATTGTAGGCAAAATTCCCTTTATGTACAATTTTATAATTAGAAAGGTCTTTTCCTGCTACTCGTTTTGAAAAATGTTCATCGGCTCGTACAATGCCACGAGTATTTGTTACACTTAAAATTGGGTAACAGTTTTCTCCTCGGTTGCGCTCATTTATTTGTATTAACAAATTTTCTAATTTTTTTATTATCCACTTATCAGTAAAACCTTTAAGACGGCGGTTGCCGGACAAAAGTTGCTGCATAAGATACTTCTTTTGCAGTTCTTTTTGTTCAATTAATTTTTTTACCAACTCTATGCCCTTATCCCAGCACTCCAACACCTCCACAATCCGCCGTTGTTCCTCCATCGGCGGAAGAAAGAACTTTACTTTTTCGATAAGTGGGAAATTAATAGAAAAAACTTTTGTTCCCTGAGATATTGCCCGTAACCTTTTAATAACTACTGGGTGTTTAAACAGATAAGGGCCAAATTTAGACACAATACTATTTTTATTAAGTGGACGTAAGGCTATGGTATGCAGTCCTGCTACTATTTTTTTATTTTTAATGCTATTTATTTCAATAGCCTTTGCTACTCCGTCATAGTCCTCCGATGCATCCACTACAATAATATCGCCCTGTTGTAAAAAATAATTTTCAATATTAGAAATTTTTTTTGTATTTAATAAGTAAGATATTGGTGTATCTGAATTAATTATTTCTGGCAACATCTGGGTATGAATATCCCCATAGTGGATATATCCATAATTCTGCTCTTTTTTTGTCAAAAACTCCCGTGGTAAACTTAAATTACCCACTACAGAATAAAACTCCTTTAATGGATACAAACGCCAACCATTAGATATATTATTTGTTTTGGTATTCATATTAAAAGCCATTTTTTTGAGCAAATTTATACCAACCAGTAAAGCGATAGTCTAATTCACACAACTTTACAAAACTTATAACAAAAAGTATAGCCATAAACCAAGGGAAAACGCATAAATATTGCAAAAAGCCCGCTTTCTCACAGAGTTCTAATCCAATTACAATAAGAATAGCACAAACCATAAAATGTACAAATAGCAAAAAAGCAATTTCCCACCAAGGATGGCACAAAATAGAAATTCTTTTAGTATTAGTAATTCCGGCACCACAACAACTACACTGAATATCTTGTGAATACTGAGATGTATGGAATATTTGAAAAAGCCAAGAGTCTCCAGGATTTAAATAATGAAATTTAATAAAGACCTTTTCTTGATTTTCAGAAATAGATAAATTATATATATTTTTGGTATCAGTATTATTAATGCAGTCTATACGTAAAATTTTATTTCCTTTACTAATAGATATATAAAATTCATTTTTAGCAATATCAGATTTTTTTACTATATGTTGACTGTTATTTACTAGTAATAATTTAGAAACAGATAAAGTACTTATCGGTTGTTTCTTGTACAAAATTTGTATATCTTGGATTCCTATTTTAACAGGCAGGACTAAAGTTTCCGTTCGGCAAAGATAGAGAATTTCTCCCCGATACTTATTTTGTATAGTGGTTATAATACATCCAATAATCAATGTTCCAATATATGAAATGAGTTGTAACATTCTTCTTTTCCTATTATTTCAAAATTTCCTTCAAATACTTTTGCATTTGGGCTTCCACCGTTTTTAGTTCGCCGTCTATGCGGGCAATTTCCTTTTGCACTGCGGCAATATCCACGGGTGGCTCTTCTTCAAAGGTATCCACATAGCGCGGAATATTGAGGTTAAAGTCGTTCTCTTCTATCTCTTTTAAGGTAGCCAAGTGGGAATATTTTTCTATCTCTTGGCGTTTTACATAGGTATTAAAAATCTTGCTGATGTTTTCATCCGTCAGTTCGTTTTGCGCCTTAGCAGGCTTAAACTCCCGGCTCGCATCAATAAACAGCACATCCCGGCGGGCTTCGTTTTTTCCCCCCGGCTCGCGACTACGGTCAAAAATCAAAATGGCTACGGGAATACTGGTAGTTGTAAACAAATTGGCTGGCAGGCCGATTACGGCGTCTAACAGGTTTTCTTTAATAAGTGCGGTGCGGATGATGCCCTCTTTCCCGCCTCGGAACAAAACTCCGTGGGGCACAATCACCGCCACGCGGCCGGATTTGGGCTTAGCGGTTTCCACCATATGGCTGATAAAGGCATAATCGCCCTTGCTGGCGGGCGGCATTCCACGGAAAAAACGGTTGTATTTATCGTTTTCCAGGTGTTTTTCCCCCCATTTATCCAAACTGAAAGGCGGATTGGCTACCACTACATCAAACTTCATTAATTGGTCATTTTCCAGGAGTAGCGGGTTATTTAGCGTGTCGCCCCACTCCAAGCGTGCCGAGTCCTTTCCGTGCAAATACATATTGATGCGGGCCAAGTTGTAGGTAGAACCTGTTTTTTCTTGCCCGTAAAGGGCGTAATCTTTGGAACCTTGGGCTTCCACCTCTTCCCCTGCCAGCAGCAAGAGCGAGCCGGAACCCATTGCCGGGTCGCAAATGCGGTCGCCGGGCTTGGGCTGGGCCAGTTTGGCCAGTAATTTAGCCACTTGGCGCACGGTAAAAAATTCCCCCGCCTTTTTGCCTGCATCACTGCCAAAGCGCTCAATCAAAAACATATAAGAGTTGCCCAAAATATCATCCTGCACATCTGTTAAATCCAAGGTGTAAAAATCTTGGATTAGCAGGCGGAGCATTTTATTCTTTTGGGTCAAATCGCCCAGTGATTGGGAATTGAAATCCGCTAAGAAGAGGTTATCCAAACGGCCTTGGTTGGCGGTTTCAATGGCGTGCAAGGCTTGGTTAATAATCTCGCCAATGTTATCTTTATTTTGTTGCTCGTAAATATCGTAAAAACTGGCTCCGTCCGGGATACAAAAGCGGGAGTTCTTCATTTTCAGGGCAATGCGTTCTTTGTCATTGCCATAGCGGGCAATCAGTTTTTCGCGCTCTTGTTTGTGCAAGTCGCTGATGTATTTATAGAACAAGAAGGCCAAAATATAATCCTTAAAAACACTACTGTCCACCGTACCGCGCGACGAATTTGCCGCCGCCCAAAGTTTATCGTTTATTTCCTGTTGCGTGTATTTCATTAAAAACTCCTATAAATGGGTAGATAAGGCCTCTAATAATTTTAACTGCAAATTAAATTTTTTTGTCTGCAAGTTATGCTGCGTTATACAACAAGTGTACAAATTTGCTAACTGCTTTTGTTGCTCAATCGGCGGCAACGGAATAGCAAGAGTGGCTAAATCCTCTTTTTTAAGGGATTTGAGCGTGGAAAAGGCGTTCGTTCGCTCTTGCAAGGCCCGCTGCCCGGCTGATGAGTTTAGCCAAAAGGTCAAAAACGGAGCATATAATTGGCTGGATTTTACACGGATTATCCATATAGCCGAGGATGCCAAACAGGGTGTGGTTGGCAGGCCAGCGCAAGTGGCGGCCTTAAAATGGACGCGGTTTGTCAGCAAAATATCTTGTTCCCGTAAAAGGGTGATACTTTTGGATAATTTTATGTTAAGGCGTTGCAAAGCGGTAAAGTCCTGCACCCACACATTTTGCGGCTGAACCCAATAAATCTTCCCGGCGGTGCCCACTTTTGAGACATCCCGCAAAGAATAGCCGCTATAAATATCAGCCAGTTTAGAAAGGTAAATTTTATTTTCGTTATCCATTATTAAATAATGTAATAATTAAACTAGAAATTGTCAAGGCCTAGGATTTGTATAGGTCTTTTGTGTAGAGGGATAACTTTGGCAAATTGGTTGTTTAAAGAGAAAAAACGGAGAAAATCGGGGCTTAAATGTCTTATTTGCAAAACTCCCCGTTAGCATTTTCACACTAACGGGGAGTTTCATAAATACCAATTTAATTTTACCGTACCGCCAAGGGTACATAAGACCCTTGCAACAGCGGGCTGTATTGCAAATTAGCAGGTTTGTTGTAATTGAGGAACAAGACCTGGCTTTCCGTATCTACCACAATAGACAAGGTGCGGTTGCGTTCGTCCTTGGGGTTTTTTAAGGTAAGCAAAATGGCTCTTTTGTATTGGGCCGCCTGATATGGATAGGCCTTGCCTTTAAAAAACTCAATAAAATACGCCACGGCGTCTTTGGGCATATAGCAAAAATCGCGCACGTCAATCGCGGTTAATTTATAGTGATGAAAGATTTTATTTTCTCTGGCCGCGCGGGTAAGCACCGTATAAGAGGTACGGCAAGCCTGCGTAAAGACAGAGGGGCGCGTAGCGGCCAATTTGGAAAAGAAATCCGATAAACGGTTTTCCTCGTAAGAGTTGGCGCGTGCCTTTACGATAGCGCGAGAAACGGAAGCCCCCAGCGGGCCGTTGGCTCTATTCATATTTTGGTGAGCCTTTAAAATGGCATTTTGCCAAGAAATATAATGAAGATGTTGTTTAGCCACGCGCTTAGGTGCGTGGCTGGCATTGGCTACTCCGGCCATACAAAGCGATAAAACCAGCAGGCATACAGCAGATATTTTCTTATAATTCATTTTTTTCTCCTTAAAATCCATTGTACTAATTGAAATGCTTTACGGCAAGGTGTTTTAATGGACCGGGTGCAAAACGAGTTCTTCCAGTTCGGCTTGGTCCTCGTCCGCCAGCGGGGCGGGCTCGTTTAGCCCGAAGTTTTTTAGCATATTTAGCGGATAGGTTAGATATTGGTTTAAGAATCGGCGGCAAACACTGTTGCACTTGGATAGAGAAAGCAAATCTTCCGGCTCCGAAAACACGAGCGAGGAAAGTTCGTCCTCGTGCATACGCCGCCAAAATTCGGCCGAAATTTTAAGCACAGGTCTTTCCAACCCAAAGCCCGCCAAGGTCATTAAGCGCAAGGTAAACGCCGCCGCAAAGGCGGAATTGACCTCGCCATATTCCAACTCGGTCAGGGCGGAAAGTAAGAGTTCATACTTATCTTCACTCGGCTGGTGCAAGGGGGTTAAACGCTGCATCAGTTCGCAAAAGTGCATTGCAAGCGTAGTGCGCTTTAAATCTTGGCGGATATGCGGGAAAATAGAGTTGATTTTACCGCCCGTAACCGTGCCAATCGTCCCGCCACGGCGTACATAAAAGCGGTAGTCGGCACAGGCAAAGGGTTCGCTAATGGCCTTTAATTTGCCCGTTGCACGCAAAACCCCGGGCAGGCGCGCGTTTAGACGCCCGTGTTCGCGGGTATAGAGCGAAACAATGCGGTCCGCTTCCCTAAATTCCTGGCGGAAGAGAATAATGCCCGAGTCGGTAAATATCATTATGTACAGCATAGCATTTTTTTAGGGGTTGCATACAGCCCTAGGATATGGGATAATATAAAAGGTCCGGCCGGAAAATTTTATAAACGGTTGGAAAAATTTTGCAATAAAAGATATAATATCTGTAAGTTTCATACAGAAACGATTTTAAATTAATAACAGGAGATACGTTTTTTCCAGTTCGGTTTCCGGGCCAGAATTAACGTATAAGATAAAAATGTTACCGACATACAGACCTAATAAAAGAAGACGTGCCAAACACATCGGATTCCGCGCCAGAATGGCTACCGCCGGTGGTAGAAAAGTATTAAGCGCCCGCAGAGCCAAAGGCCGCCACGAATTAATCAGAGCCGCCTAAGCGCTATGACGCCTTACGGTCTGCCGCGAAGTAGCCGCCTGCACCTTAAAAGAGATTTTAAGGCTGTTATCCAAGGCGGCGCAAAATTGCAGTACCCAGGATTGGTACTGTGGTGGCGGTCCGGCCCGGAGAATACCCGGCCGGCCCGTTTTGCGGTAGTGGTATCCCGTAAATTGGGGCCTGCGGTTGTGCGCAACCGTACCAAAAGACTGTTAAGAGAAGCGTTCAGACTGAGTAGAAAAGACATCAAGCCGGGGACGGATATTGTCGTCAGCCCCCGCAACAGCGAAAAATTACCAACTGTACAAGCAGCGCAAGACGCGCTCACGTTACTATGCGGCAAGGCCGCTTTACTTTTGTCCTCTTCAGATAATTTGCCGTAATCCTATTGAGGGACATATGAATCAGTTTTCGCTCGTGTGTAAAAAATTTTTACTTTTACTGCTCAATTTGTTTATGTTGCTGGTGCGGCCTTTTTTGGGTCCGCGCGGGGTGTGCCGTTTCACACCCACTTGCAGCCAATACGCAAAGCAGGCGATTGTGAAATATGGCGCGTTTAAAGGTGGCTATTTAGCACTCAAACGGGTGCTCAAATGCCATCCCTTGCATCCGGGCGGCTACGACCCGATTCCTTAAACGCGGTTTTCTACCTATCACGCTTCCTCTTATCCGGCCGTCCGGCGCGCCGGGCGGTTTTGCCACAAGAGGAGTTTTATGAATAACAGACAGTTCTTAATTACCGTAATGCTGTTTTTACTGGTAATTACCGGCTACAACCAGTTTGTCGCCCTCCCCAAAGCCCGCGCGGCTAAGGAAGCCGCCGAGGCGCAACTGAAAAAATCCGTACAGGAGGCCCAGCAAGCAAACGGTGCCCAAACCGTGCTGGCGGCTCCTATTTCCGTATCCAAAGAAAAAAAATCCGCTCCCAAGCCCGAGGAATTAATCACGCTTAATTTGCCGCAGGCGGACGTTACGTTTTCGTCCAAAGGGGCGGGTATCAAAACCTATTTGTTTAAAGACGTCATCGGCGACGTGGACCTGACTCCATATAAAGGAGAAGGGTATTTCTCCACGATGCCGCAGGTGGACTTTGCCGAATTTGCCCGCACGCAGGATTCCATTACCTTTGTGGGCGACATTGTCCCCGGGTTTAGCGTCTATAAAACGTTCCGCTTTAACGAAAACGGAATTAATAACGTTAATGTTACGTTTGAAAACAAAACCTCGCAAAATTTAGCCGTCGCCCCGTGGAGTTGGAACTTTGGCCCCGGTTTGGCTACGGTAAAAAGCGAGATGAACGACAACGAACGCGAATCCAAAGCCGTTTATTTGGTGCAAGAAGAAGGTAAGAAAAAGCCGACCTTGGAAACCTTCGCCAAAGGGGACAAACAGCCCACCTTGGCTTGGACGTGGGCCGGTATCCAAAACCGCTATTTCCTTTCCGTCTTAATTCCGCAGAACTGGAAAGGCGGCGATTTTACCGCCTCTTCCGAGAAAATCGGCACCCAAAAACGGATGTGGGGCTTAGCCGGAGAAGGCGATTTGAAGGGCCCGCAATTTTCTATTGCCGTAGCGGGAACCACGGTAGAAGCCAAATCCAAAGTAGAATATAATTCCGATTTTTACTTTGGCCCCAAGGATTACAAGGCGTTTTTGACCTTGCCCTACCATTTGGACCGCTCCATTGCGTTCGGTTTCTTTGGCGCCTTGGGCAAAATCGCGCGCAACGTGCTGGAAACCTTCTACGGGTGGACGGGCAACTACGGTGTGGCTATTATTATGCTTACCGTATTGTTGCAGGCCATTTTGTTCAAGTTTACAATTATGCAGTTAAAATCGGCCGCCCAAATGAAGAAGGTCCAGCCCGAAATGAAACGCATCCAGGAAAAAT
The DNA here is from genome assembly GCF_050873505.1 of Candidatus Avelusimicrobium sp. GTDB lineage: Bacteria > Elusimicrobiota > Elusimicrobia > Elusimicrobiales > Elusimicrobiaceae > Avelusimicrobium. The sequence goes on from NZ_JBNMIY010000002.1 coordinate 166,644, forward strand.
ACAAGGGCAACCCCGAAGCCTTAAACCGCGAAACCTTGAACTTGTATAAAAAGTACAATGTCAATCCGCTCGCAGGCTGCTTGCCGCTTCTTATCCAGTTGCCGATTTTCTTGGCGCTGTTTAACGCGCTTCGCACCTCGTGGTCTTTGCACGGGGCAAAATTCGTGTTTTGGATTACGGACTTGTCGTCCAAAGACCCATACTACCTGTTGCCTATTTTGATGGGTGCCGTGATGTTCTTCCAGCAAAAGGGCAATATCCCCGCTGGGACGGACCCGTCCCAGGCGGCTATGTTCAAGTATATGCCGCTTATTTTTACCTTGCTGTTTATGAATTTCCCGTCCGGATTGGTGCTCTATTGGTTGACCAACAGCCTGCTCACTTACGGGATTCAAACGCTTATTAACCGCAAAATTGCGAAAGCAAATTAAGGAGTCATTTTTATGCCGAATAAAATTAAAGTACAAGCAAAAGACGTATCCGAGGCTATCGCCAAGGGTTTAAAAGAATTAGGATTAAGACGCGACCAAGTGGAAGTAACCGTGTTGGAAACGCCTAAAAAAGGTTTCTTGGGCATCGGTTCCCGCCCGGCGGTAGTGGAACTTCGCCAGAAACGCTGGTCCACCGCCAATTTGGATGCGCAAATTTATATGGACGTTCCGAAAAAACGCCCCTCCAAATCCCGCAACGGGCGCAACAACCGCAAGGAAGCCCACGGCAACCGCCGCAATAACCGCAGAAGCGAACGCGTGTTAGACGTGCGCGAACCGCGCGAAAAGGCTCCTAAGGCTAACGAGCCCCAAATGCTCCCCTGCGAGGCTATCCGCAACGCCGTCATCCCGGAAAATTTGAAAGCCCCTATGGCCGAAGCCAAGGAATACTTGGAGAAAGTGCTTACCCATATGGGTATTAAGGTGGAAAATTTGAACGTCTGGTGGGACGACAAACAACAGCGTATTTTGCTGACGTTTGACTGCGATCACCCGGCTATTGTTATTGGCAAAGAGGGCAAAACCTTGGAAGCCATCCAATACCTGTGCACCTTGGCGTTGAGCCGCCACTTTGACAAGCCGATTTCCGTCATTACCGATACGCAAAACTATTGGAGAAAGGCCGAAGACAAAATCAATGCCGAAATTGAAAAAGGTATTGATATGATTAAACGCGGCAACAGTGTGTTCCGCTTCCGCCCGATGAGCGCGCAACTGCGCCGCTACATCCACCGCGCGGTAGAAGGAAACGAATTTGTAACCACCGCCAGCGAAGGCGAAGGTAAATGGCGCAAAGTAACCCTGCGCCCGACCGAGAAAGCGTTGGAAGCCGCCCGCGCCAACACCGCGCCTGCGGACTTTGTGCCCGGCGTAATCGGCGAGGACATCCCCGAAGAAGCCAAAACTGAAACGGTGCAGGAAGAAGTAGTTGTAACCGTGGAAAACGGTGCCGAAAAGGAAACCTGCGCGGTAGAAGCAGTGGAAGAATGCCCCTGCTGCCACCACGAGGAAGAAGCGCACGAAACCTGCTCCTGCTGTGAAGGCGAACACGATTCTTGCGCGTGTGAATCTTCTGCCAAGGCCGAAGAGCCCGCCCAAGCACAAGCCCCGGCGGAAGAAAATAAGCCCGAAGCGGCTCCGGCTGATCAAGCGGAAAAGCCTGCCACCGAAGAGAAAAAGGAATCCTGCGGCGGATGCTGTGATTCTTGCAACTGCGGCCCGCTGTTTGAAACCCCGGCCGACAAACCCGCCGAAACCAAATAACCAATCATTTGGTAATTTATAATAAATACTCCTCACAATACCCCCTCCTAGGCTATACGGCCCGGGAGGGGTTTTGGTATATAAGGCCCATAGCGTTTATAGGTCCAAAGACCCTTGTTCGGAGGGGGCGTAATTTTGGAAAATAATATGAAGGATGATTTAAATGATTAAGGAGAAAAAATGAATTTTAAGACTTTTTTTACTGCTGCTGTATTGTGTATTACGCTCTTTTCTGTAACGATGGAGTCTAAGGCTCAGACATTTTTGATTAATAAACCTGTTACTTGGCAAAACACGCTCCGCCGAATAAATATGCAAGACGGTTATTCCGTATTGGGCGTAAAGGTTGGCAAAGCCATAGACCGTATTAGAATACATCACCAAGAACAAAAGGAATTGGACCGTTTTTTTGCGTCGTTACCCGTTAAAAAGGCTTCTGCCTGCAAAATGCAGTACACGCTGCTTAAAAGAGCCGTTGCGCAGAACCCGGTATTAGGTGAGTATCTACTGACGGCCCGTCCATTAAGAGATTTTTGTACTCTTTCCGCACAAGACCGTAATCAGATTATCAAAATGTTTCAAAATAAAATTACCGTCTCGTCCGCTACCCAATACCAAAATGCAATCTTGCTGAGGCTGGATGTTCCCGGGGCGAATTTGTGGTTTGTGATTCTGCCTAACAAAAAATTAATCAGTTACACTTTTAATGATCCGGCTGATTTTTACTTTTTACCAGAATTGGCTGGACCTTCGCGCAACTTACCCTTACGATAAGAGAACTATTTGATAAAAAAATACCCCCTCGGACAAACCGAAGGGGTATTTTTTAAGGATTTTTTATTATCCCAGCAACTCGTCCATATCCGGGTAAATGTCCGCCAGGGATTTGTAAATCTTAAAGGCGTTTTCGCGTACAAAGGTATTGGGGTGTTTGATTTGCGGCACCACGCAGGTACGCATCCCCGCCGAAATAGCCGCCGTCGCCCCGGCCACGGAATCCTCAAACACCAAACATTGCGATACGTCCGCGTGCAATTTGTGGGCCGTTTTTAAATACACTTCCGGGTCCGGCTTGGGCTTGGTTACGTCGTCGGTAGTAGTAATGGCGGAAAAGTATTTAATAATGCCCTTTTGGGTCAAAAAGTGGCGCGCCCATTTGCTAATGTTGGAGGAGGCAAGCCCTATTTTAAGCCCCCGGTTGTAAAAATATTCCACCGCTTCCTTGGCGCCGGGGCGGAAGTTAATTTCCCCGTCCTCCGCCAAATATTCCTCTACAATTTCCATCGTGCGGGAATTAATCCGCGCAATATCCGCCTGCGGGCCGAAATGCTGGCGCATAAAGCGGGCGGCTTCCTCGCGGCTGATGCCTACGCACGATTCAAACAGTTCAAACGGAAAGGTCTTTCCGTCCTCTTGGGCGGCCTTTTTATAACACTCAAAATAGATAAGTTCGGTGTCAAACAACAACCCGTCCATATCAAAAATAACGGTGGTAATCATATTTTTATTATACCAGTTTTTGCCTTTTCCCCCGCACGGCTATATTTTATATAATGTATTTACATATGAAATACGGTATGAATTTTCAGGATATGATATCCGCTTTGAACCATTACTGGACTAAACAAGGCTGCGTTCTTGTTCAGCCCTACGACGTGGAAAAAGGCGCCGGAACGTACAACCCGGAAACCTTTTTCGGCTCGCTTACCAAAAAGCCCGTCAAACGCGCCTATGTGGAACCCTGCCGCCGCCCTGCCGACGGCCGCTATGGCGAAAACCCCAACCGCTTGGGCAAATATTACCAATACCAGGTAATTATGAAGCCCGCCCCGGCCAATGTGCAGGAAATGTATTTAAATTCCTTAAAAGCCATTGGTTTGGACCCCAAACAGCACGACGTGCGCTGGATTGAGGACGATTGGCAATCCCCCACCTTGGGCGCTTCCGGCGTCGGCTGGGAAATTTGGCTGGACGGAATGGAAATTACGCAGTTTACCTACTTTCAAAATATGGCCGGCTATGCGTTAAACCCCATTACGGTAGAAATTACCTACGGGCTTGAACGTATTGCGATGTACTGCCAAAAGGTGGATAATGTATTTGATATCCGCTGGAACGATGAAATTACCTACCGCGACGTGCACCACGAGGGCGAACGCCAATTCTCCCATTATTATTTTGAAGAATCCAATGTGGAACACCTGCGCCGCTATATCCAAGAGTGCGAAGAAGAGTGCTTTGCCTTGTGCAAAAAAGGGCTCTATCTGCCGGCGTATGACGACGCGATGAAACTTTCGCATTACTTTAATATGTTGGAAGCGCGCGGGGCGATTTCCGTGTCCGACCGCACCAACAACATTACCAAAATCCGCAATTTAGCCAAGGCCTGCGCCAAAGCCTATGTGGAAAGTGTAGAAAAACAAGAAGAGGAGGCCGCTAAATGAACGCGCTTTTGGAAATCGGCGTAGAGCATTTGCCTGCCCGCTTTATGGCCCCGGCTTTAAAGCAATTAAAAACCTTAACCGCCCAGGTTTTGGACGAAAAAAGACTGACCTATAAATCCGTTGACTCCTTCGGCACTTACCGCCGTTTGGTGGTGGTCATTGAAGATTTGGCCGAAAAATCGTTAGACGTACAAAAAGAAGTAAAGGGGCCGCCTGCCAAACTGTTAAAGGACGCAAACGGCAACTTTACCCCCCAAAGCGCGGGCTTTGCGCAGAAAAACGGCCTGCTGCCTGAAAAATTAACCGTAAAAGAAACCGAAAAGGGACCGTTTATTTATGCCATCGTTAAAATCAAAGGCGAAAAAACGGTCAAACTGTTGCCCGAAATTTTCACCCGCATTGTAACCGGACTTGAATTTGCCAAAAATATGATTTGGGAAGAATCCGGCCTGCGCTACGGCCGCCCGATCCGCTCCCTTATCGGCCTGTATGGGCATAAGGTAATCAAATTTACCGTGGCGGGCGTTACGGCGGACCGCAACACCTATCCGCTGTCCTCTTTCGGCCGCAAACCGATTAAAGTGGAACAAGCGGATAAAGCCTACTATGCTGATCTCCTGCGCGCCCAGCCGCAACCTATTTTGGTATTGCCGGAAGAGCGCAAGGAAGCCCTTATCAAAACCGTTACCAACGAAGCCACCGTACGCGGTTATCACGCGGATTTGGACCCGGAACTCATTGAAGAAACCGTCTGGTGCACCGAACATCCGGTGGCCGTGGGCGGAGACTTTGAACTTAAATTTTTAACCTTGCCCAAAGAACTGATTACTACCGTTCTTAAAAAGCAGATTAAAATGTTCCCCGTAACCAACGACAAGGGCGAATTGCAACCGTATTTTATCGCCGTGCGCGACGGTATTTCCGTCAACCAAAACGAAGTGCGCGACGGGTTTAAAAAAGTAATGTCCGCGCGCTTGTCCGATGCCGTATTCTTCTTTGAAAACGACAAAAAGGCCGGCTTAAATACCTTTAAAGAAAAACTCAAAAATGTCCTGTTCCTGGAAGGCTTGGGCTCTATGTACGAAAAGTCCGCAAGAACCCAGCAACTGGCGGATTGGCTGTGCGACAAATTAGGCCAAACCCAGTTAAAAAACACCGTGGATTATGCGGCTTCTCACGCGTATGCGGATTTAGCCAGCCACGTGGTGTATGAATTTCCGGAATTGCAGGGCTATATGGGCGGGCAATACGCCGCCTTGGAAGGCCGCAAGGACGCCGCCAAAGCGATGGAAGAGTTTTACTTCCCGCTTACGTCCTCTTCCGCCTTGCCGTCCACCGAAGAAGGCAACATCGTTTCCCTCGCCGGGAAAATGGACACCTTGGTCGGAAACTTTTTAATCGGCCAAATCCCCACCGGGAGCGAAGACCCCTTCGCCTTGCGCCGCCAGGCCTTTGGCGCGGTGCGTATGCTTTTGGAAAAGGATATGCAAATTTCGCTCAAAGAATTGGTGGAAAAATCCGCTTCCTTATACCCCGCCGGAACCCCGGACAAGGGCTTAAAGGAATTGCCGAATTTCTTGTTCCAGCGTTTAGCCTTGGTGCTTGAACAGCGCGGGCATAATGCCGCTACGTTAAACGCCGTTTCCAACTGGTACGAACTCCCCCTCACGCAGGTGGAAGCCCTCGTCAGCGCATTGGAAACCGTCAAAACGGGCGAAGAATTTGCCGCCGTGCTGGAATCGGCCAAGCGTGTGTGCAACATCCTTAAAAAAGCCGGAAACGTAACCGAAGCGGTGGACGAAAAACTGTTTGAACTCCCCGCCGAAAAAGCGTTATACGACAAAATCCACGAAGTGGATTCCACCTTGGGCTGTGCGGTAAATACCGCCAAAACCAAGGACGGATATTTAAACGTGCTGAAAACCTATGGCGCGTTTAAAGAACCGTTGGAAAATTTCTTTAAGGATGTAATGGTAAACGCCGAAAACCCCGCCGTGCGGCAAAACCGCTTGGCGCTTTTGGCCCGCGTGCGCCGCTACCTCACGCAGACGGTAGCCGACATTACGAGCCTGTAAATTAGTTTTCTAAAAAGTCCGCGCCGGAGCAAAATCCGGTGCGGATTTTTTTGTCTTTTTGAGTGGATTTCCGACGGGAAAAATAAGAAAAAAATCACCCCTTGACAAAACGCCCAATCCGCTTATACTATCCATACGGGAAGCAATTCCCACCAAGCCGGGAGCCGCAAAAAGCGGATGAGGCGCCGGTGTAGTAAAGGTACAGAAGCAATGGTGCCGTAGGCCGGAAGGAGTTGGGCCTGTGCGCTTGGAAAGGCTAGGACGGTTGGGTTACATAACTGTCCGGGTGCCTGGTAGGCACAGAGCAGGACGTATCTGGCGACCAGTTGGGCAGTCCGTTAAGGGCGGTTTGATTGGGGTGTTATGGGACGGGGCTGTTGCGGTGGATGAAGCGGCGCGGTAGCAGTAGAGTAGTGTTTCCGTTGGTTGATGTACTTGCTTCGGCCCGCGGGAAAAGCGGAGCGGCGTAAGACCCGGCAGTTGGCGTGTAAAACGCGGAAAGCAGTGTAGTAAAGGAGTTGAAATGAACAGCAGTAATTAAACCCCTCGGTTTTAGGTAAACCGGGGGGCTCTTTTTTGTGGTTAAATTATTCTAACACGCTGGGTGGCGGAAGCGCGCTGCCCGCACTCCCGGACGGGGTAATATCCATTGTATTTTGGGGTTCCTCGGGCGTTTTGTTGGCCGGGTCCTCGGTTTCCTCGTCCTGTAAGGGCGTTAAAATCATTTCCTCGTAACTTTCATCCGGAAGCGGCGTTAAATTTTCCTCGGCAGGCGGAAGCGTTTGCTCCTCGTTTTGGGGTACTACTTTAACCGTCTTAGGCGCAGTTTTACGCACTTGGGGCTCCCCATTATACGCGTTGGACGGGTTCCACCAGGCAGGCGGATTACCCGCGCAGGCGGCCATAAAGAAAGAAATAAAAAAAGAGAATACAATCTTCTTCATAATCTTATTATACTATTTTACGCTTTGCCCCGCCAAGGCGCGGCGGTATAACGCCCCGGCCCGGTAACTGCTGCGCACCAAGGGCCCGCTGGCAACGCCCTTAAAACCCAAGGATAGCGCGTATTCTTCCCAAGCCTTATATTCCTGCGGGTCGGGGTAGCGCGCCACCGGGTAATGCGCGACGGAAGGGGCCAAATACTGCCCAATCGTCAGCAAATCAACTCCCACGGAGCGCAAATCCTTCATTAAGGTTTTTAACTGTTCTTCCGTCTCGCCAAGGCCCACCATAAAGCCCGTTTTGGTAAAAATTTCAGGCGCCAGTTTTTTGGAATTTTCCAAGAGCGTAAGCGTCCTTTTATAATCAGCACCGATACGCACCGCGCTATACAATTCTTGCACTGTTTCCACATTGTGCGCCAGTACCGCCGGGCGTGCGTCCAAAACGGTTTTAAGCGCCTGTTTATCCCCCTTTAAATCGGAAATTAAGGGTTCCACCAGCACCCCGGGCATCAGTTGGTGGATAGCGTTTATCACGCGCGCAAAATGCGCGGCTCCGCCGTCTGGTAAATCGTCGCGTGTGGGCATTGTCAGCACCGCATAGCGGATGCCCCACTCCTTTACGGCTTCGGCCACCCGCCGGGGCTCGTTTTCGTCCGGCGGCAAGGGGCGCGCCTTGGTTACCGCACAAAAGCGGCAGCCGCGCGTGCATAAATCGCCCAGCACCATAAAGGTAGCATCGCCACAGTTAAAGCACTCCCCCCTATTGGGGCAATGCGCCGCGTGGCAAACGGTGTGCAAAACGTGTTTATCAATAGAAGCCTGCGCCGAGAGCGCGGCCGAAGTACGCAGGGCGGCTTTGTTGCGCCCGGCCAAATCTTTGAGCCATTGGGGTATCGGAATCGTCATAAAAATTATTATACAAAAACAGGCGCGTTTCCCGCCGAAAACGATATAATATAAGAAATAGTAACCTTGGGGTATTTTGTGAAATATTTTATTTTTCTGATTAGTTTTCTCTTTCTGTTTACGGCCGCGTGGGCGGACGAAGCCCCCAAAACCGAGGCCGAACGCTTAAAAGAGGCGGGCGAGTTGTACTTTGCCTACAAGCCCGATGACGCCTTTGACGAATACATACAACTTTCAAAAGATACCAAAAACCGCCAAGCCTTTTTAAATGCGGCTTTTATCGCTATGGAAAAGAACGAGCCCAAAAAAGCCGTGGACATTGCCCAAGCCGCCTATAAAATTTATCCCAAAGACCGCGAAGTAATAGAAATGGCCGCCGAAGCCTTTTTGGCGGACGGACAATACGCCTCTGCCGAAAAACTGCTCGCCCAACTGCCTGAGGACAAGGACCGCTCCGGCTTTTTATACATCAATTTAGCCCGCGCGCAAATCGGCCTTGGGGATAAAAAACTGGCCAAGTATAACCTGCAACTGGCCGCCCGCGCCGGCACTCATCCGGCCCTTGCCAACTACCTGCTGGGAACTTTGTACGAACAAGATAAAGAATATAAAAAAGCCGCCGAAGTGTTTGAAAAGGCTTCTACCTATGACCACCAATTTATTGAAGCCAAAAAGCACTACGCCGCCGTGCTTGAAAAACTGGGCAATTACAACGAAGCCTACCGCCAGTACCGTATGATTTACTCGTCCGACAAAAGCAATAGCGAGGTCAACCAGGCACTAGAAAGGCTCCGCCCGCGCATTACCCGCACAGAAAAACAACTTACGGGCGGAAAGGAAATTTTAAAGCACACCTTTGTAAAGCCCTTTGCCTTGCCGGACGGCGTAAAAACGCGCGAAATAAAAATAGGTATCGGGATGCGCCAAAACGGCCGCCCGCCCGAACGCCACGCCTTGCATTTTATTCCGTCCCACGCCTTTACGGTTACCGATGCTAAAACAGGCAAACTGTTGGGTAAAGGCAACGCGCGGGAAAGTTGGGTGGCCCTTTTGCAAAACGGCAAAGCGCATTTATCTTCCCCCGCGGGCAAAAAAATATCGTTTTCCGGCTCTGTAATGATTACCCCCACCTCCAAAACGCAAGGCGAAGGGGCCACCATTATCGTAAAAAACGTAATGAGCGGCGCTGGGATGACTTGGGCCAGCGTGGACGATAAAGAATACCGCGGCAAGTTGCAAATTACGCACAATACCAAAAACAATACGCTGGTGCCGATAAACATTGTAACCATAGAGGAATATTTGCAGGGCGTTATTTCGTCCGAAATGCCGACTAAATTTCCGATGAACGCCTTGCGTGCGCAGGCCGTTTTGGCCCGTACTTACGCCCTAAAACACTTGGGCAAACATAAGTCCTACGGGTATGATTTGTGCGACACGCAAAACTGCCAGGTTTATGGCGGGGTAAGTGCCGAAAGCGAACGCGGAAACGCCGCCGTGGAATCCACCGTAGGCGAAGTGTTGGAATACAAAAACAAACCGATTGAGAGTGTGTTTTCGGCCAACTGCGGCGGCATTACGCAAAGCGCCAAGGAAGCAGGGTGGAGCGAAACGCCCTATTTAAACCCGGTGTCCGACTACAAGGATTTTAATTTTGATACGTTACAACCTTACCAGTTTAAGGAACTGTTGCAATACCCGCACGATGCGTACAGCCGCTACGACAAAAACGTCAGTTTGGCGGCCTACCGCTGGACGCGCGTAGTGGACGAAAAAGACCTGCGCCAAGTGATTAAACGCCAGAAGAAGGATATCGGCCGCATTACGGCCTTAATCCCCTTGCGGCGCGGACGCTCGGGCTACGTAAGCCGCTTGCTTGTACGGGGAACCAAGGGCACTGTTACGTTAAATAAAGAAAACGTCATCCGCAATAATTTAAGTTTGGGGATGCTTAGGAGCAGTTACTTTATTGTGGAGCCCAATTACGAAAACCGCGAACTGAAATTCTTTGTATTTTACGGCGGCGGTTGGGGGCACGGCGTGGGATTTTGCCAAACGGGCGCCGCCGGGCGCGCCGATGCGGGGCAGGATTACAAAACGATTTTAAACCACTATTTTCCGCTGGCGGATTTCATTTCCGCACACGCGGACACCCCGGATAAATAATCTGATATATATGAAAAACCCCCAGGAAAATCTCCCGGGGGCTGTTTTTCATCACTTCTAAAAACTTATTGGCCGGAAAGTTGGCGCTGTGCCTCGGCCTGCGCCTGCTGGATTTGCTTTTGCTTTTCGGCGTTGGAAAGATTGGAAGCGTTAATCTTATCAATCTTTTCAAACGTCGCGGCCAGCACATCGTGCGCGTGGGAGCGCAACGCCTGTTTTTGTTCGGCGGGCAACTGCGCTACCGACGGGTCGCGCATAATGGCGTCCACCTGCTTATTTACGCGGGCTTCCTTCATTTGCGGGGAATCTTGGCGCGCTTGGATGTCTTGGTTTACCTTCAAGCGCAGTTCCATTGCTTTTTTATCAAATTCCGCGGCGGAAATTTCCTGATTGTTCGCCAGTTCCATATAATCCTGCTGGTATTTTTGCAAGAGGGCGTCAATTTCCCTAGCCCCGGCCTCGCCGTAAATCTGTTGGGCGTTGCCTACCAAACTGCTGCGCTGTTGCTGTAAATCTCCGCGGACGGCGTTTAATTGCGCGTCCGTCATTTTGTGCTTGCGCGGAAGGACTTTTCCCCCCTCTTCGTCGGCCAGTTGTCTTTGAACTTCTTCCATTTGCATACCGTCTTCAATCTTGCGCAAACCGTCCAAGGGCATTTGGTGCTGGTGGATGACCTTTTCAATTTCACCGCGGCGCACGCGCTGGTTTTCCAGTTGCTGTTTATAATATTCCTCGGCGGGCAACCCTTGGCGCGCCAGTTGCATATCTTTGGCACGGGCCGCATCAATGGCTTGTGCGGCTTCGCCCGCAATTTGGGAGCCGTACTGTTTGGCAAGGGCTTCCTTTAACTGGTTATCCTTGGTTAAACGCTCTTGTTCAAATTGTCTAAAACCGTTGTCTTGGCTCATTTTTTCCAACTTTTGTTGGTATTTATTAGCCACTTCGCGCACTTTGTTAGCAATTTGCTGTTGCGTTTGTCCGGGTGCGTTGACGGCGGAAGCCATTTCCTTTTGGAAGGAATCCATCATCCGGCCCGCTTGGGCTCCGGCCTGCTTGCCATAAGCCTGCGTCATACTCTGCACCACGCTGTCCTTTTGCGCGGCCACTTGGTCCAACACCGGGGCAAAGGGCCCGGCGGAAACGCCGCGAGAAGAATTGCGTTGGAGGTATTTTTCAATATTGGCGTCTTTTTTGCTTTTGGGCAAAAGGGCCTTAGCAATCGCTCTATCCAATCCGGAGGAAAGCGTTTCCAACTGTTTGCTTAACTGTTTTTGTTTGTCCTTATTGGCTCCGGCCAAATAGGGAGCAAAGGCGTTGGCGCGTTCGCGGCGGAGGGCTTCCTCCCGAGTGGGCTGGTAAACACCCGGCGCAGCGGAATTATTAGTCCCCCCGGAAACGGTATTGCCGGGCACGCCCGCACGGTATGAGCCGTAATTGGCGGGCATTGTCTGCCCCATATAAGGAGCCCCGGAACCGCTGTAAGAGCCTGAATAAGGCTTATTTACGGTAGGGGCGCGCAAAGTATAGTCCCCTTGGTTTAAACCCGTTTGCGGGGCATTTGAGGCGGGATAATATGTATTTCCTTGGCGGTGCGTTTTTTGTTGCGGAGCGTTTTGATACCGCCCGGCGACTTGCCCGGACGGGGCCACGCCCAAAAATTCTTCGTTTTTCAGTTCCTCCAAGGTAGGCTGACGGGGAACCGCCGCTTGGCGCGTACCCGCTGTCCGGCGGGAAGCGGAACCCGCCCCCGTCGTCTTCATAAACGCCAGGCCTAACGCCAAGAGTACAATGATAATAAATCCCAGTTGGAGTAGTTTTTTATTTTTTTCCATAATTACCCGCCGATATGTGATACTCTTATTATAATGCAAAAACGGCAAAAAAAGAAGCCCCGCTTTGCGGCGGGGCTCTTTAAATTACTCTTTGGTAATGCTGATGCCCAATTCTTTGAGTTGGATATCATCCACCGTATTGGGCGAATCCGTCAACGGGCAGACAGCCTGCGCCGTTTTCGGGAAAGCGATTACCTCGCGGATGGACTCTTCCCCGGCGAGGAGCGCGGTAATGCGGTCCAAGCCCAGGCCGATACCTCCGTGTGGAGGCGCACCCGCTTCCAGCGCGTTTAACAGCATACCGAAGCGGCGGGCGGCTTCTTCCTTGGAGTGTTTCATCAAGGCCAAAATACGTTCCTGCACCTCGCGGCGGCAGTTGCGCACGGAGCCGGAAGCCAATTCGTTGCCGTTTAACACGAGGTCAAACTGGTAGGAGCGGATAGAACCGGGGTCCTTTTCCAAATTGGGCAAGTCCTCTTCCACCGGGGCGGTAAAGGGGTTATGCGCCGCATCCCAGCGGTTTTCCTCGGGGATGTATTCCAAGAGCGGGAAGTTGGTAATCCACACAAAAGCCCAGTCGCTTAATTGCGGCAACTCTTTGACGAGTTCTTTGCGTAAAGCGCCCATAAAGGTTTGGCAGGTGTGGAGTTTGGCGTCGCTACCGATAAAGATAATGTCGCCTTCCTGCGCGGCCACGGAGGCCTGCACGGCTTTTAATTCGTCTTCGGTAAAGAACTTGGCGGACGGACCCTCAAACTTGCCGTCTTTTACTTTAATCCACACGAGGCCCTTGGCACCGTTCTTTTTGACGAGTTCGGTCAGTTTATCCAAGTGTCCGCGGGAATAGGCGGCGCCTTTTTCGCCACGGATGGCGCGGATGGCACCGTTAGCGGCCAAGATATCTTTAAATACTTTAAAGCCTGTATTTTTGAAGATTTCGTTTACGTTCTTCATTTCCAACGTATAGCGCAAATCCGGCTTATCGGAGCCGTATTTTTCCATAGCGTCGTGGTAGGAAAGTTTGGGGAACGGGGTCTTTAATTCTTTGCCCGCCGTTTTAAAGATTTCCTTCATCAGCCCTTCTACAATTTCGTGGATATCGTCAATCGTTACGAAGGACATTTCCATATCAATCTGCGTATGTTCGGGCTGGCGGTCGGCGCGGAGATCTTCGTCGCGGAAGCAGCGGGCCAACTGGAAGTAGCGGTCAATACCGCTGGCCATTAAGGTTTGTTTGAACATCTGGGGGCTCTGCGGCAAAGCGTAAAATTCGCCGTGGTGTACGCGGGACGGAACCAAATAATCGCGCGCGCCTTCGGGCGTGGAACGCGTTAAAATAGGGGTTTCCACTTCCAAAAATCCGTTGGCGTCCAAATAGCGGCGGGCAGCCTGCGCAATGCGGTGGCGCAGGAGCAAATTGGCAAACATTTTGGGGTTGCGCAAGTCCAAATAGCGGTATTTCAAGCGGATTTCTTCGGCTACCGAGCGGGATTTATCCACATCAAACGGAAGCGGGATAGAGGTGTTTAACACCTTAAAATCTTCCGCCAACACTTCAATTTCCCCGGTCTTCATATTTTTGTTTACAGCCCCTTCAATACGGCGCTGTACGGTGCCGGTTACCTGCAAAACATATTCGTTGCGCACAGCGGAAGCCTCGTTGAAAAAGGGTTTAGAGGGTTCCACCACCACTTGGCAAACGCCGGTGCGGTCGCGCAAGTCAATAAACAGCACCCCCCCGTGGTTGCGGTAACTGTTTACCCAGCCGCACAGGGTTTGTTTGGTGCCTAACAGGGACGCGGTTACATCCCCGCAGTAATTGGTTCTTTTCATATCCGTTTTTTTACCTCGTCAGTTAAAACGTCAAAAGCAATTTGGGTTTGTTCACCCGTTTGCAAATCTTTCAAAGTGGCTACTTTTTTAGCCAGTTCATCCCCGCCTAAAATAAGCGCGTAGGACGCCCCGCAGCGGTCGGCCTGCTTCATTTGGCCCTTTACATTTTTTTCAAAAAGGCCGCCTTCGGTGCGCACGCCCGCTTCGCGCAGGGCCTGCATTAAATTAAAGGCCGTTTCGTTGCAATCTTTTTCAAGCGACACCACGCAAACGCTCTTTTCCTTGGCTCTTTCCACCTCGCCGCGCGATAAAATCACGCGTTCGGCGCCCATTGCCCAGCCGATAGCCGGAGTCGCCGGGCCACCCATATTTTTGATGAGCGTATCGTAGCGTCCGCCTGCGGCAATAGCGTTTTGGGAAGCGTCGCCCGCCTGAAATTCAAACACCGTGCGGGAATAGTAATCCAGCCCGCGCACGAGCATCGGGTCCACTTCAAAATCAATTTTACCCTTTAATAAGCGTTGCACTTCGTCAAAGTGGGCTTGGCACTCGGGGCACAGGTGCATAGTCGGCACGCGGCCCGCAAAACGGGCGCCGTCAATTTTGCAGTCCAATACGCGCAAGGGGTTCTTTTCCAAACGCGTTTGGCAGTTTTCGCACAGCGTGTCTTTTTCCTTAGACAAGAAATCAATGAGTTCCTGGCGGTAGAGCGGGCGGCATTTGTCGCACCCTAAACTATTAATTTTTACTTTATAGTTTTTGGCGCCAAATTTAGCCACGATGTCCTTTAACATCAAAATCACTTCCGCATCGGCAGCCGGAGCGGCGTTGCCGATGTATTCCGCGCCGATTTGTTCAAACTCGCGGTAGCGGCCCGCCTGCGGGCGTTCCGCGCGGAACATATTGCCAATGTAATAAAATTTTTGCACGGGTGCGTTTTGCGTAAAATTATTTTCCAAATACGCACGCACCACGCCGGGGGTGCCTTCGGGGCGGATAGCCAACTGGCGGTGCCCGGCATCTTCAAACGCGTACATTTCCTTTTGGACAATGTCGGTCGTTTCGCCGGTGGATTTAATAAAAAGTTCCTTTAATTCCACGGTGGGCAGGCGCAATTCGCCAAACCCATAAAGGGAAAATACGCCGCGGGCGCAGTTTTCCAGTTCAGTAAAATTTTTAGATTGGGGTTCAAAGATATCTCTAAACCCGCGTACAAGTTTAGCCATATAAGTAATTTTAGCATTTTAGAGGGAAATAAGAATAGCCATATGCCAAAAAAGCCCCGGTTTCCCGGGGCTTTTGACAGATTGTTTTAGCCTTTGCACGCTTCCGTCAACGCCAAATTGTCTTTTAATTGCTTGTAATAGCGCTTAACGGCGGCTTCTTTCTTGGAAAGCGGACGTCCGCCTGCTTCCTTTTGCGCAATACGGGCGAGCACGGCTTTATTTTCCTTTTCGTATGTTTGCACGTCCGCAGGCGTTACCTGCACTACCAAGCGGCATTTTTCGGCCTTGGCTTGTGCTTGCGCTTTGGCTGCTTTTTCTGCTTCCAAGGATTTTTTAAATTCGTCAGCAGAAGCCTCTTCCTGCGCGCGGTAGCGGCGGATATCGGCAAACGTCAAATCCAGTTTGCGCATATCGGCTTTGGCCTGCACCACATCGTTGGGCATACTGAAAAAGTAATAGTCCGAGTAGCGGGTTAAACTGTCCTCATCCGTTTTGTGGAAACGCTTAAAGAAGCGGTACGCACACAACGAGTGCTTATGCACCGTACGGCCTACGGAATCGGTGTAAAAAGAGCCGTCCGCCATTTCCTGCTTGCACACCACGCATTTTGCCTTAGGTGCCGTAGTAGCAACCGTTTGAACAGGTTTTGCTGGCACGTTCGCCGCAGTGAGAACCTGTTTGACGGGTGCCGTTTTTTGTCCATCCGAAACAGGCTTTTGGGAAACCGCCGCTGGCGTAGTCTTTTTAGCCGTTGCCCCGGCAGGCTTAACAGGCGTAGCCGCAGGAGTAGTTTTGCGCGGAGTAGCCGTACTGCCCTTTGTGGCAACCGGGCTTGCAAGCGCTACGGGTGCCGTCTTTCTGGCGGGTGTAAATTCCGTGCCTAACTGCGCCAACAAGGGATTATGATTTCCCTGCGGTTGCGTCAGTTGGGCCCATGTCGGTACTGCGCGTTTGGTGGCATTATGTTGGTAAGTCTTGCCCAATTTGGACCAGTTTGCCTGTGCTTGCTCTTCACAAGCCATATGGATATGATACGGGCGGATACGTCCATTTACCTTTACATCTTGGCACAAATACCCGTTTTCCTTTCCCACGGGTTTTCCACATACCAAGCACGGATAAGTAACAGACGAAAAATCACTATCCATAGGTTTGGCCGTCAAAATGCCTTTGGCATCCAATATTTCAGAACCGGGGGCATATTGCCCTTTGTACTGGTTTAAATCTTGCACAAGTTTGGCTATCTGCTGGGAAGAGGCATTTCCTTTACTGTTGGCTACTTGAACAGGCTCTATTTGCTGTTTTATAATCTCGCTGATTTTATCCGCCTTTTGCGTTAAATATTGGCACTCGGCAGACAGGGCCAGCCCTTGGTTATCCAAACTCACGCCCACTCCGCGCTTGGATTGCAAGGATTCACAACGAGCATCACGCGCTTGTTCTACTTTGCCCAAATAGGCGTTCCAATCTTGGGCAATTTGCACGAGTTGCCCGGCCGCCCCGGCATTTTGTTTCCAACTTTTCAAATAGGCCTGAACTTTGGCCAAGTCGGCGGAATCTTTGGCGGGAATTCCTTGCAAATAGGTATAAGGTTTACCACAAAGGCTCTTCCAGCCGTTTTGCACGCGAGGAGAGTTTTTCCCCTCCATACCCCAAATAAAGTCCACCGCGTTGATAAAACCTTCCAAGTCGTCGCAAGTAAGGATGTCTTTATCATTACCCATAATAGAGGACACGCCCTTAAAAACCATTTCGTGCGGTTCCACCCGGAGCAAGGAGTGAACCTTATCCATATTTTGTTTATCCGCGTACAGGTCCGCTAATCCAAAGAAATGCCCTAATTCGTGCAGAGTAACCCCTTTCATAGAATAGTCCATAACATAACCACCCGCAAAAATCCGGTTATTTTTCTCGGCTTCCCGAGACGCCACTTCGTTCGCGGAATAATCGTCGTTGCCCGGCAAAGAAAGTTTCCAAATCGTTTTGTCTTTATCGTACACGCCTTTTATTCCGCCCGCCGTTCCGCGATGTTTGAAATATTGCTGTTTGATGGAACCATATTGAAAATTTCCCAACGATTTAATACGCAAATCATACTTGCCTTTCATCGCTTTGTCGCAATCCTCGCCATTGGGATTAATTACTTGCAATTCAATACGGCGCGGCAGAGCGGCCAAAATATCGGCAAACTCCGCCTTGCGCGCAAATTCTGACGCAGGTGCGACAGGCTGCTGTTTTTTGGCTTTCTTTTTACCCTTGGTAGGAGCCGTTTGGACCGGTTGTGCTTCACCCAGTTGTGTGCGGATAAAGGCTAACCAAGTATCAAGCGCTTCTTGTGTGGAGCGAACAAAATAATCCCGCGTGATTTTTTGGCGGACCGGGTCGGTACTGGTGCCCTCGGTACTGACGCATACGCGAACCTTGGGGTTTTGCGTAGTCAGCACATAATACAAAAAACTGTTTTTGTAGATATAGGGGTTCCCGTTATGGGAAACCAAAGACTGTAATATCCCCCACGCGCTTGCAGAGGAAGCAAATACCAAACAAGCAAAAAATAAAAGAAGTTTTTTCATATATTATTATCCAAATATAAGAATTTCCGCTCTAAAACCTGCTTTAAAAAGCACTTTTATTGCGGATAACTATATTTATAGTATAGCCCTTATGGGTGGAGTTTTCAAGGACGTTTTAGTTTCCACCAAAAAACCCCGGGTTCCCGGGGCTTTTTATTAAAGCGCTTTTAGTTGGGCAGACAAGTTTTGGCACCAAGGAGTGCTTTGCACCTGTTTTAAACGCTGGCTGTATGCGTTCCACAACGAGGCCTGCCGCTGGTTCAATTTCTGCCCTTTATTCAGGCGTTTGCGGATCGGAGTAAGTTCCTTTTCGTACTTTTGCTCAAAACTGGACAAGGTACATTGTGCCTTATATTTATCTTCCAATTCCTTGCGTTTAGCCGCATTATCGGCTTTTTTACCGGTCTTGGGGGCGGCTTTCGTTTCCGCCTTGGCTGGGGCTGGCGTATTTACGGCAGCGGAAGCCACTACCGTTTTGGGAGCATCCCCATTTTTGTATGCATCAAACAAGGCTTGATATTCCTGCACCTCGCGCGCTTGCGTGGGCAAAGCAGTACCCGTACGGACGGCTAATAAAGAATCCCGCAAACCGGGGTGCGCGGCAATATAGCGGTCCAAGGCCGCCTTGGGGCTGTTATCCACCTTTACAGGCTGGCTAACAGGTGCCGCAACAGGTGCGGAACTACTCGGTTTAGGAGTCGCCACCGGGGCAGGTTTCGCCGCCGTGGGCACTGCCGCCGGGGCAGAAGTTTGCGGTTTAGACGTAGCCGCCACCACTTGCGCCCCTTTCGGGCCCACGTAGTTACCGCTAATCACGGGCGTGGATTTGGACGGCGTTTGCGTTCTGCCCTTATTCTCCGAGCCTGCAACGGCCACCGCCGGAGTATCCTTTTTGGCAAGTTCCGGGAATTTCCCGGTCGCTATATTGTTTTCCAGTTGTGCAATATCCTGCGCTACTTTATCGCGCTCCGCTTCCAACTTTTTCAATTTGGCCTGTTCAGCCTTTACTTGGCGGGGCGTCCATTTATAAAATTTGGCATTTTGAATTTCATACTTTTTAGAAGTAATCAGCCCATCCAATTCCGTTTTTCTATCCTTCAAGGCGGACAAGTTCTTGGTAGCACCTGCAAGGCGGGCTGCCAAATCGCGCTGGACTTCAAGCGCTTTGGAAGCAAACGCAGGCTTATCCGCGGCTTTATAGCCGTTAGCGGCCCATTTTACAAAAGAGTCGTGCTCCTGCTTGGCCTGCGCGGGGTCCGCGTTGCGCTGGGGAACGCCGTCCATATAAATATAATTGCGCCCGCAGAGGTCCGCCCAACCGTGCTGTAAGCGGTTAGAGGTTTTGCCGTCCTGACGCATAATAAAGTCCATTGCGTTGATAAACCCTTCCGCATCGTCGCAAGTCAAATTTCTTCTTTTGTCCATAGAAGAGCCCTGCATAATGGACTCTATTTTTGTTAATTCTTCAAAAGCCCGCAAAGAATAGGTCTTGTCGGCTGAAAAATTGGAATATTGGTCAGCCAATCCAAACAAATGGGAAACCTCGTGCATAGCAATTTCTACACGCGCTTCTTTAAGTGGGTGGTCCGTGGATAGCATTATGGACCACGAAAAAGTTTTAGGGTCTTGCACGGGCAACGCGTGGCCTTGTTTCCCGTAGGTAACGCTAAAACCCGTATCAATGGGGATACGCGTTTTCTGCCCTTTTATTTCAAGGTCAAACTGCCCGGATATGGCCTTGCAGTTTTTACCCGCAGGGTAAGTCATACGGTGCAATTTAAAGTTTTTCGGCCAGACCGCCAAGAAGTCCGCAAATTCCGCAGAACGTCCGCTTTGTTCAATTTCTTGCCGGACAAAGGCAAATATAGACGAAAAAGCCGTCTGTATATTTTCAAACATTTCGTCTTCGGTTGCCTTGTCATAAGGATTTATGCATACGCGCAATTCCGGGCGGCCCTCGTAAATATCGTGCAATAAAAATTTGCGGTAGCCGTTATTTTGTTTATATTGCTCGGGTTGTATTTTAACAAATTCCGGAATCAGCCCCCACGCTCCGGCGGTGCTGGCGGAAAACAAACAGGCACTAAGTAAAAATAAAAATTTCTTCATTTTGCTCTCCAATAAAAAGAGATTTGAGCCAAACACGGGGACCGTTTTCGCTCAAATTTGCTATAAATATAGTATAGTAGTAAAAAATAATATTTTCAAGTGTCGCTGCTAACGGCTACGGCCCCGACGGGAAAAAATAAAAATATTTTTATTTTTGTTTCCGTATATGCTATAATAAATATGTTGAAAGTAAAGCAGTTGCCGATTTTCGGGCGTGTAGCTCAGCTGGGAGAGCGCCTCGTTCGCAACGAGGAGGTCGTCGGTTCGATCCCGATCACGTCCACCATTTAAAAACCTCACGAAAGTGAGGTTTTTTATTGGGGGAAAGAGCCCTACTCTTTATACAAAGAGGCGCGGTTCGCTTCCGAGGTGAGCCGAGAAGGTCCTGCCGAGTTTCATCCCCCCCCCACGTCCACCATTTAAAACCACGCGCAAGCGTGGTTTTTTATTTGGGGATGTGCCCCCCACACTATACAAAGAGGCGCGGTTCGCTTCCGAAGTGAGCCGAGAAGGTCCTGCCGAGTTTTATCCCCGCACGTCCACCATTTAAAAACCTCACGAAAGTGAGGTTTTTAAATATACAATAATTTATATTATTCATACTTTTTGTACCGACAAAAACTTTTCCTTTCTTTTTCTCGTGGGAGAAAAAGAACCAAAAAGACCAGCGGGTCGGTGCCCATAAAAGGCAGTAACGGCGGGTATTTTTACAACTCGCCTTAACAGGCTCAAACAAGTAAAAATACTTCTCCGCCTTATACGCCTTTTATAATCGGGCCAAGACCCGCGAAATCATAGGAGATCATCCTGAACGGGCGGCCCGCCAGGGTTTCAGGATCTACCATTTGAGTTGTGGGCTTTTTGCCGTCAGCCCCGAGTGTTTGGTGGCCCGCTAGTGTGCGGCCCGCAGGGGTACAGGATCTGTTGTTACTAAAAAAGAGGCAAACACCTATTTCTTTTCCCGTCGCTTTTCCCCGCTAAAAAAGATAAAATATGTAAGTACCCTATTTCTTTATTACAGAGGAATATATGTCTAGTAAAATTCGTGTTAAAGATGTCGGCCAATATCTCGGCCAAGAAATCACTTTAAAAGGCTGGCTGTATAACAAGCGTTCCAGCGGCAAACTGCACTTTTTGCAACTGCGCGACGGCAGCGGCATTATCCAATGCGTAATGTTCAAGGGCGAAGTGTCCCCCGAACTTTTTGAACTGGGCGACAAAGTTACCCAGGAATCTTCCATTATCGTTACCGGCACCGTGCGCGAGGACAAACGCTCTCCGCTGGGCTACGAACTGGGCGTAAAGAATTTGGAAGTTGTGCAAATGGCAAAGGATTACCCCATTTCCCCCAAAGAGCACGGCCCGGAATTTTTGATGCACTACCGCCACTTGTGGCTGCGTTCCGCGCGCCAAACGGCTATTTTACGCATCCGAGACGAAATCATTTTTTCTATCCGCGAATATTTCCACAAAAATGGTTTTATCTTGTCCGACTCCCCGATTTTGACCCCCGCCGCCTGCGAGGGCACCAGTACGCTTTTTGAAACCGACTACTTTGGCGAAAAGGCGTTCTTATCCCAGAGCGGGCAGTTGTACGGCGAAGCCTCGGCGATGGCCTTGGGCCGCACCTACTGCTTCGGCCCGACCTTCCGCGCCGAAAAAAGCAAAACCCGCCGCCATTTGACCGAATTTTGGATGGTGGAACCCGAAGTGGCCTACAACGATTTGGACGACAATATGGACTTGGCCGAAGACTTTATCAAATACATTGTGGCCCAAGTGTTAAAGAACCGCGCCGACGATTTGAAAACGCTCGGCCGCGATACGTCCAAACTGCAAGCCACCGTGGAAAAGAAATTCCCGCGTATTGACTACACAGACGCGATTGAAGTTCTGCACAAAAAGGGCAACAACACGCCTTGGGGCGGAGACATCGGCGGCGATGAGGAAACCTTGCTCGGCGAGGATTACGACACCCCGATTATGATTCACCACTATCCCACCGAAATTAAGGCCTTCTATATGAAGCGCGACCCCAAGAACCCCAAAACGGTTTTGGCGGTGGACGTCATCGGCCCCGAAGGCGCGGGCGAAATCATCGGCGGCAGCGAAAGAGAAGCCGATTATGATGCCTTGTTGCAACGCATTAAAGAACAAGGTTTGGACCCCAAAGGCTACGAGTGGTATTTGGACCTGCGCAAATATGGCAGCGTGCCGCACTCCGGCTTTGGTATGGGTATTGAACGTATGGTCCGCTGGGTATGCGGATTACAGCACGTGCGCGAAACGATTCCGTTCCCGCGTATGATGGATAAAATTCATCCTTAACCGTTACTAGATATAAGCGCACCCCGCGGAATTTATTTTCTGCGGGGTGCTTTTTATCTTACTGAATTAAGGTAAAATATAGCGAGTACAACCACCATTAGTAGTACAAGAAAAATGTGAAACAGTTGGGCCGACAACTCCCCCTAAACTCTTACAAAAACTAGCCCCCTCTTCATCTTGCGTGCGGGCCCAACACTCGCGTTGAGCAGGATAAGGCGAATTATCCAACCATTGTATGTACCCTACTTTTAAAATACCATTTACGGAATAAAACCCCACTAAATTTTGATTATTGGCATCAAAAAAATCAAAACTTAACTGATTTTTTTTACAATACATCCAACCTCTATCCGTTCCAGTATTAAGACTACACCCTGCGGGTAAATCTAAGTCCGTATCCTCCCAACTATGAGGATAATCGCCATTAGCCATATAATAAACCTCAGAAGCATTTTTAAAGGCAAAAATAGTAGTTTGCAATTCTGTATAACGGGCTTTAAGGACAGCCTTAGTGTATTGAGGAACGGCCACCCCAGCCAAAATACCGATAATGAGAACAACAACCAACAGTTCAATTAAAGTAAAACCACGGCCTTGCAGGCGGCAGATTGTCCGCGCTCTTTTGATTAATGGAGCCACACTGTTTTTGTAATGTCGCAATTCACCGAAACGGCAACAAGAAACAATACATTTTTTGTCGTCATCCCGTAGTGTTTGGCGGCCCGCAGGGTTCGGAAATGACAAAATAGAAGTATTAAATGTGCGGCCACCCATAGCAATGTTATTGCCGTCATCCCCGAGGAATTTAGTCGGGGATCCGTTGTTGTCGTTGTCTTTTTTAAATAACGACAGATTCCCGACTACGGCACTCGGGAATGACAAAATAAATCCTTTCATTTTTTCTCCTTTTAAGGCCTTTATATTTGGGCAAAACGGCCTTTTATACGCATTTTTATACAGCGGATACATCCGGGTATATCCGACGAGCAATATCAAAATTTTAGCAAAAAAAAAACGATACAAGCCCTTTATGAACAACTGCCAAAAAGCAATAGTAAAAACTACATTGTTTAGTCGTCATCCCCGAGGGTTTCTGTCGGGGATCTGTCGTTTCAAAAGAGACCAACCACGGCAAAAACAGATTCCCGACTACAACACTCGGGAATGACAACAATGAGATCCCGTATAAAGACACTACGGGATGACGCCTCCCCACTCCCTGTGGGCCGCACCTTGCAGGCCGCAGATTTTCCGCACTCTTTTGATTAATGGAGCCACACTGTTTTGGCAATGTATCGGACAAATAAAACAGCAATAATAAAAAATACATCTTTTGCCGTTATAAAAATTTGAGGTCATCCTGAATTTAGTTCAGGATCTACCTTTTGGGTTGTTGGTCGTTTTCATTGTTGTTGTCGTCATCCTGGGAAGTTAGCCGGCACGGAGCGTTCCAGGATCTGTTGTTATAAAAAGCGGAAAACAACAGATACTGGACAGAAACCTTCCAGTATGACCTTTTAGATAACATCCCATAAGGTAGATTCTGAAACAAGTTCAGAATGACCCCTAATTTATAATGACGCCTCCCCACTCTCTGCGGGCCGTACGCCGCGCCTACTAGCGCATAAAAAAACTCCCGGGGAGAGTTCCCTGGGAGTTATAAAAATCAGCCACTAAAAAATTATCTGCGGCGGCGGGGTTGGGTTTGTGCCGCTCTTTGGATAGACTGTTTCGCCTGCGGAGTGGGCGTAAGTTGCTTGGCCTGCGTAACTTTGGCCTTGCACTGCGCCATTAGGTCCGCCGGAGTTACATAACCAAGCATATTGGGCGTCGTCGTCAAATTGCCCGGCTTGGCCCCTACGGACACCAAATAATTGTAAATCTCTTGGTTGCAGGCAATCGCGGCAAAGGCCAGCGGCGTCATCGCCTGCTTATAGCCAGCGGGCACAGCCTTATATTCAAGCATCATCGCTAAGCGCCCTTCGCGGCGGGCCAGCACAACAAGGTGCTTTAACATATCCACATTTTGAGACAAAACCGCCAAGTGCAAAATATTCCCTTTGGGCGAGGCTTCAAACAACAGGCCACCCTTGGTAATCAAAAAATCCACCATTTCAATTTGACCGTTTTCCACCGCCAAATGCAGGGGCGTAAAGCCGGCCTTGTTCTTGTTAAACACCACGGCCTTATTCATATCTAGCACGCGTTTGGCTAAGTCCATATCGCCCTGCGCGGCCGCCGTAAAAATATCATCATCCGTCAGCGGTTTTTCCGCCGGGGTGGCGTTCGGGTCCGGCAGTTCGCGCCCTTCGGCCTTGGCCTGTGCGATTAAGGCCTTGTTGTCCTCTTCAATCACGCTGTTTTTTACTTCGCGCAAATCTTTATTGAACCATTTCAAAATCTGCCCGCGGCCGTTCTTCTGTGCGGCAATATAAGGAACCACCCCATTGTTATCGGCCAAGGTCGGGTCCGCATCGGCGGCTAATAAGCGGCGGACGACATCTTCAAAGCCCTTAGAAGCCCCCCAATAAAGCGCGGTTTGCCCCAAATTGTTCTGCATATTTACGTCAATAGGCGTTTGCATTGTCTGCGGTTTTAAGAGTTCGCGGATAGTGTCCGGGTGGTTGTAGCGGGCTGCGTAAATAAGCGCGGTGTTGCCGTCGTTATTAGCGGCATTTACGTCAGCGCGATAAGCCATTAACGAACGAACACTCGGCAAATCACCCAGCGAGGCTGAAATGATTAGCGGCGTATTGCCTTTGTCATTTTTTACGTTCGGGTCCACCCCACCTTTTAGCATTGCCAGCACGCCCATTGCGTTTTTAGTGGCACAAGCGCGGAACAAATAATCACTATTTAGCCCCTCACTTACACCGCTGGAAAGGAACAAGTCAATAAACTCGCCTTGGCGTTTTTCCAACGCCAAATACATAGGAGAGTGGTTATAGTTATTTTTCGCGTTGATATCCGCGCCGGAATAGACCAAAAAGCGTGTAATCTCCGGGAAGTTGCCATACAAACTGCGCAAAAGTGCCGTATCCTTGGAAAAGGAATTGGCCTTATTCACATCCGCGCCAGCCAGCACCAAATCCTGCACCGCCTGCAAATTGCCAAAGGTGGCCGCCATTACGATAAGCGGATCGCCCTTGCTGTTGACGATATTTACATCGTTTTTGATTTTATTTTGTAGCAGATCGGAAAAAGTTTGATAATCGTTTTTTTGCAGCGCCTCGGTGGCATCGTCTGCCACTTCGGTATCGGTCTGAACGGAAACGATTTTATCAAACTTTCCATTTTTGGAAGAGGGTGTATAACCGCTTTTAAAGGTAAAGGCTAAAAGAAGCACGAGGGGCAATCCCGCTATGATTGCCAAAACAAGCCAAGGCTTACCGGCTGCGCGAGACAACGCCTGCGGCACCTTCCGCTCCGTCGGGGCGGAAACGATGGTCGTGTTCTTCTTTTTACCCGGGAACATCCTCTTCTCCGTTTATTTTTTCAGATGAGAAAAAGCATCCTGCGCGGCGGCTTGTTCGGCCAGTTTTTTGTTATGGCCTTTGCCCACCCCCAGGGCTTTTCCGTCCAGGCTCACGCGCACGGTAAACACCTTGTTATGCTCGGGGCCGACAGTTTGGATAACTTCGTACTCGGGCGTATGAGGCCCGGATTTTTGCAAGTATTCTTGCAACAAACTTTTGAAATCTTTTTCGTCCTGCGTGAGTTCCTGCGTTTTTACCCACGGCAAGATAACCGACTCCGCGGCCGGATAGCCGCCATCAATATAAACAGCGCCTAAAACGGCTTCCACCGCGTTGGAGATGATGCTGTCGCGCTCTCTGCCGCCGGTAGCCAATTCACCGCGGCCCAGGCTCATATAGCGGCCCAGGTCCAGTTGTTTGCCCCAAAGATAAAGGTTGCGTCTGGAAACTAAGTTAGACTTAATTTTAGAAAGCACCCCCTCTTCTACGTGCGGACATTGGTTGTAGATGTAATCTGCAACAATGGCGCCCAAGATACTGTCCCCCAGGAACTCCAAGCGTTCGTTGTGTTTAACGCTACGGTGCTCCCCGGCGTAAGACTTATGAGTGAGTGCTTCCTTTAAAACGGCCTTATCTTTAAAGCAATATCCAATGATATGCTCTATGTCCGTGTACACGATTATTTATTGGCGTTCTGCTGAATATAGTCAATCGCTTCGCCAACCGTTTTGATTTTTTCGGCTTTTTCATCGGGAATTTCAATATCAAATTCTTCTTCCAAAGCCATAATAAGTTCAACAGTATCCAAGGAATCGGCGCCCAAGTCGTTTACAAACTGCGCTTCCGGTTTCACCTGGTCGGCTTCTACGCCCAACTGTTCCACGATGATATTTTTTACTCTTTCTTGCACATTTTCTACAGACATTTTAGTCCTCCGGTTTTTTAAAAAAGGGGCTTCCCCTTGTACTAATTAATTAAATATAAAGCCCGCCATTGACGGCGAGAACGTGCCCCGTAATATACGAGGCGTCTTCGCTGGCCAAAAACATTACTGCTTTGGCGATATCTTGCGTCGTAGCAAATCTTTTGAGCGGTACGGCTTCCAACGCTTTATTTTTTACCTCTTCGGGCAAAGCGTCCGTCATAGCCGTTTGAACAAACCCGGGGGCTACCGCATTTACACGGACGTGGCGGGAACCGAATTCCTTTGCCAACGTCTTCGTCAAACCGATAATGCCCGCCTTGCTGGCCACATAGTTGGCCTGGCCGGGATTGCCCATTTCCCCCACTACGGAAGAAATGTTTACAATGTTGCCGCTTCTTTTTTTGAACATTACCTTCAAAGCGGCCTTGGACATTAAAAACGTCCCTTTCAAATTGACGGCGATTACGTCGTCCCAATCCTGCTCGCTCATACGTACGGTCAGGTTATCTTTGGTAATGCCCGCATTGTTTACCAGCACGTCTAAACCGACCAAGGTTTTTACGGCGTTTTCCACAAAGGACTCACAATTCTTTGCATCCGCCACATTTACCTTTTGCGTATAGACTTTTACGCCGTAAGCCCCCAATTTTTGGGCGGCCTCGGCCAAGGCTTCTTCGCGCGTGCCGCACACGGCTAAATTGGCCCCCGCTTTGGCAAATTCCTCCGCCAAGGCGAATCCGATGCCGCGCGTGGCGCCGGTAATCATTACGTTTTTACCTTTAAAATCCGCCATTATTTTTCCTCCTGATGAATTTCTTTTTCAATTTCATCAAAAGTCGGTTTCAGCGCGCTCATTTTGGCTGCGATGTCGCCGATAAAATCTTTTTCCACCAAGCGTTTTGCCGTTTTAATGGCGTTAAAAATAGCAAAATCGTTGGATTTTCCGTGGGAAATAATCGCCACGCCGTTTACCCCCACCAGCGGCGCACCGCCGTAGCAATCGGGGTTGGTGTGGTCCTTCACTGCCTTAAACGCACCCTTTGACAAAAGCGCGCCCAACAAAGCAAGCGGACGCTTTTTGACTTCGCGTTTAATCATATTAATCATTGTTTTAGCCAAGCCTTCGGCCATTTTTAAAACAATGTTTCCCACAAAGCCGTCGCAGACGATAACGTCCGTATCGCCGGTGTTTACGTCGCGGCCTTCCACGGTTCCTTTAAAGTTCACGCCGATTTCGCGCATATGCGGAATCGTGTGTTTAACCAAAAAGTTGCCTTTGGTTTCCTCTTCGCCGATGGACAACACGCCCACGGACGGAGCCGGAATATCAAACACTTTTTGCATATAGGCCGAACCCATTACCGCAAATTGCAGTAAATGAATCGGCTTGCAGTCGGCATTGGCGCCGCCGTCCAAGAGCAGGCTTACGCCCTTGTAGGTAGGCATCGGGGTAGCAATCGCCGGGCGCTGCACACCCTTAATGCGCCCCATACCGAACAGGGCCGCAACCATCGCCGCGCCGGAGTGCCCGGCAGAAACAAAAGCGTCAGCAGCCCCCTTGTGAACCAAGTTGGCACAAACGACAATGCTGGCGTCTTTCTTCTGGCGGCACTCTTTGGCCGGTTCCGCGCCCATATCAATAGTGTTAGGCGCGTGGACGATAGAGATGTTGTTCGGAACGTCCGAATAACCTAACGCTTTGAGTTCACGGCGCAAGACGGCTTCGTCTCCCACCAAGATAACCTCAACATCCAGTTTCTTGGCGGCTTTCAAAGCGCCCAACACGTTGGGCTTTGCGCCGTAATCTCCGCCTAATGCGTCCAGGGCTATTTTCATAACGGACCGTTATTTGGCTTCGGGCTCTTCGGCTTTGGTTTTTTGGGCCACTACCACTCTGTCCTTATAGAACCCGCAAGTCGGGCAGACATTGTGCGGCAGCCGGGGAGATTTGCAATTCGGGCAGGCCACTAACTGCGGCAATTCTACTCCGGAATTGTGGGATCTTCTCATATCCCGGCGGGAACGAGTGTGTTTTTTCTTTGGATTGGGCATTGGTAATACTCCTGTTACTTAATAGTAAAATTCAAAAAGAATTGTTACTTAAATTTTCCTTTCAATGCTGCGAAAGGAGACAAATTTGCTGGTTTACAGCCGCACGGACCGTCGTTCAAATCGTGTCCGCACGTCGGGCACAGGCCTTTACAATCGGGCTTGCACAGGAAACGGATATCTTCCGTCAACGCCAGCGTTTGCCGTACAACTGATATTATATCAATTATTTCTTGCTTGGTGCTATATGTTTCTATAAATTCTTCGGCAAACGGCTGCGTGCTCATTTTCAAACAGCGTGCGCATTGGATAAGTCTTTCCCCCTTCACGGTGCCCCGTACCAAGATTTCCTTGGAGGCCACCGAGAACGAAAGCGCCACCGCTACTTTGGTAATTTTATTGGGAGCGGAAAATACATCTTCAAAATATTTTGTGCTTAACTGTGCGGTGCAGTCTAACCCGCCCATACGCAAAATATCGGCAGTTTTAAACTGCAAGTCCTGCGGAACATCATATTCTTGATAAAAGGAATTTTCGCTCATATATATATTTTAGCAAAAAGCGCGCCTACCGCGTAAAGCCTTTGCTCATCCACTTGCGGCTCTTCCAGCGGCGCTCAAATACCACGGCGCGGATATTTTCATCAAGCGCCATCGCAAGCCATATCCCGTTGAGCCCCCAGCCCCACCAAATGCCAAGCACATAGGATAGTAAAGTCGCTACCAGCCACATTACAATAATGCCCGTAATGAACGGGTACATCACGTCGCCCGCGGCTATCAGGGAATCTACCGAGGTAATATTGACCGCACGGCCGATTTCCAGCACCACATCAATATACAAAACCATTGCGCCCAAATGAATAACCTCCGGGTTGTTGGAAAGCAATTTAAAGATATCCGTGCCCACCAAGGCCGTTAAAATGGACACGCACACCGTAACCCACAGGGCTAGGCGAATAGAATATTTTTCAAGAGAGAAGGCCGCATTGCCTTTATCCGCCCCCACCAAGTGCCCGATAGCAATCGCCGCACCGTTGCCGATAGCAATGGAAAACACATACGAAAACATCACTATACTCATTGCATACGTTCTGGCCGTCAGGGCGGCGTTACCCATCATTACGGATAAATACGTAATCACCACTTGGGATAAATTGTAGGACACCTGTTCCCCCGCCGCAGGCAACCCCACCAAAAGCAGGTTTTTAATTTTATCCCACGGGAACGGTTTAAAATATTTCAAGGGCGGTACAGGAGCCACCTTGCGGAAGAGCAAATACGTCAGCAAAATAACGGCTACCGAGCGGCTGATAACGGTGGAAATCCCCGCCCCGGTAATCCCCAAGCGCGGCGCGCCGCAATTACCGAAAATCAAAAAGTAGTTACCCACCACGTTAATAATATTGATAAGGAACGTAACAAACATCGGGTAATAGGCTTTGTTGTGGCTGCGCAAAATGGCGGAGAGCGTCATCGCCAGCGACTGCAAAAACGAAAACCCGCCGACAAGCGTCATATAAGATACGCCATACCCCACCAAATTATCATCCAGCCCCATTAACTTTAAGGACGGCGCGGCGAACACCCACAGCCCCGCGCTGACGAGTCCCCCCATAATCAGGTTCACCAGCAGGGAAACGCCAATCACTTGTGCGACGTTTTTCTTTTGTTTGGCCCCCAAATATTGCGAGCACAGCACGGAGGTTCCCAAGGTGGTAATGCCGTACAAAATAAACACGAGGTTTAAGAGTTGGTTGACCACGCCCCCGGCGGCCACGGTTTCGTCCGAGTAGCGGCTGAGCATAAAAACGTCCGTTGCGCCCGTGAACATAATCAGGAGCGTTTCAATAAAAATAGGACTGGCCAAATTAAACAGTTGCTTGCGGACTATTTTGCGGGGTCTTTTGGTTTTGGTTTGCGTCATTTGGTTACACTAAATTGTTTTTCCAACTTACTGATATCAATCATCCCGTTGCCTTGGGCGACATCGGGCAGGCCGGGGATTTTGACGGCGGCCTTTTTTAAGGAGTCCTTTACCTCGTCGGCGGTTGGATAGCGGCCCAGTTTCTTTTTAAGGCCTTCTACTGCCAAGGCGGCCGCCCCGCTGACAAATCCGGCCGCGGCGGAGGTGCCGCTCATCAGCGTATAATCGCCGTCAGCCGCCGCCGTAAACACCTTGTCGCCGGGCGCGATAAAATCCACCTCGGGGCCGTAGGACGATTGGTGATAAATGGTTTTGCCGTCCGAAGACAGCGCACTTACCGCAATGACCGTAGATAATTTCCCCGGATAAAACACGCCGGGGAACGGATAATTCCCCGCCGGGCACACAATGGTTACGCCGGAATCGTGCGCTTGGTTAATGGCGTTAGTCAGCGGGATAGAACCGCCCGCGGAAACGCCGTAACTTAAATTTAAAACGGTAATTTTATCCTCAGGATTTTCCTTATTATAAGAAAGCAAGGTATTTACGGCAGAGGTTACCGCCTGCGGACCGATTAAGCGGCTGCCGTCGTCAATCTTATACACCACCAGCGAAGCCTGCGGGGCAATGCCCGTAAACTCCACGCCGCGCGCGCCGATAATGCCGGCTACGCCCGTGCCGTGGTTCTTGATATCGGTAAACGAGCCGGACATTGTAAAATCCTGGCCCATAATATGCTTGCCGTTAAATTCCGGGTGCGAAACTATCCCGCTGTCCGCCACCGCTACTTTTACGCCCTTACCCGTCAAAATTTTATGGGGCGGATACAAGCGGTACGCCCAAAAATTATCAAAGGGGTCTTCGGGCTTTTGCTCTTTGGGCGCGGCGGAAAATTCCCCGTCGTCGCTAATGCGCAAGTTGGTCGGGCCCAACAGCATCGGGTCCGCCGTTGCGGATACGGATAAAACTAATAAAGCCAAAAGTAAAAAAAAGCGTTTCATATTATAGGTTAATTTTCTTAATCACGGGCCAACGCACGCCGCTAATGGGGTGTGCGCTCACTTCCAAGGCGGGCGCCGTTTGACTGCGTTTTAAATCCGCCGCATTAATACGCGTTAAAACATCCTCGGCGGTTTCCAATTTAATATGGCACTTTTTGGCAATTTCCGCCGCCGTCAGTTGGTCCTCAAAATACAGGCGCAGAATTTTATCCAACGCCGCATAGGGCGGGAGTTGGTCCTCATCCTTTTGGTTGGGGCGCAATTCGGATGTCGGCGCACGCTCTATAATTCCCTGCGGAATCAGCGGTTGGGTTTGGTTCAAATAGGCGGCCAGTTCGTAAATTTCGCTCTTGTACAAATCCCCAATCGGCCGGAGTGCACCGCCCGCATCGCCGTACAGCACAAACGAGCCTACCGCGGATTCGCTTTTATCGTCCGTGGATAGGAGCATTGCATTATATTCGGTGGCCAGCGCGCACAAAATGGTCGTGCGCAAACGGGATTGGAGTTCCTGTTCCGTCGCATCCTTGGGGTGAGAAACGATATGCGCAAACGATTCTTTCAGCGCATTTAAGCCGGGCATTACGCCGATTTCTTCCAAATTTACGCCGAGTGAACGCGCCAACTGGCCCGCCAAACTTTTGCTTAAATCACTCGTGCAGTAGGACGGCAGAGAAACGCAATATACACTTTCCCCGCCCAAAGCCTTGGCCGCCAGCGCGGCCGTAAAGGCGGAATCAATCCCGCCGCTAAGGCCAAAAACCACCTTATCCATACCGCTTTTATGCACATAATCACGCAAGCCAAATACAAGCGCGTTAATGAGTTCGGCCTGCCAAGCGGTTTCATAAGATACGGGCTTATAAGCGGCCTCGGTATCGTAGGTAAGCACCTGCTCTTTAAAGGGTTCACCCAGCAAAACGAGGTTGCCTTTTTTATCGGTAGCGGCGGTTACGCCGTCAAAAATCATCCCGTCCCCACCGCCTAACAAATTGCACATCAGGCACGGCTGGGCGTGCTTTTTGGAATATTTTTTAAGCGCGTCCAAACGCGGGACAAGGTTCCCCTTTAAATAAGGTCGGGCCATTAAAAACAGTACGATATCCGCATCCGGGTCCGGCGAAAAGGTATCGTCCGTAGGTGCGCCTAACACAAATTGCAGGTTAAGGCCTTTAAATGCTACCGTTTCGCAATCGTAAATTTTGGTAATTTTACCTTTATATATAAAAGCCAGCGCGGTGGCGGCTTCTTTATTCACGCGGTCCGCTATGCCCAGCACAACAGCGGTATCTTTGGTTTCTTTGGCGATATTTTTAAGCGCCGGGGCCGTTTGCGCCAGCAAACGCTTATCGTCAAACAAATCAAAGAGCGGACAGCCGCACAGGGCGGCTTCCGGCAGGACGAGCAAATCCGCCTTGGGGGCGGGAGCGCGGAGCAAATCTATAATTGCTTGGGCATTGGCGGCAAGGTCCGCCGCTAACGGGTTAAAGGAAGCCAAATTTATCTGCATAATAAAAGCACCTCTTAAAATATTGTACAATTTTTGCCTAAAATTTAAACTTAAAAACAAGGCTAGAAATTGCTACAATAATTAAATTGACGGACACTTTTAATAAGGAGTAATAAATGAAGAAACTTTTAATTTTAGCGGTGGCTTTACTGTCCACCCTGCCCGCGGCCGCCGAGCCGGGCATTTTTAAATTGTCCCTTTGGGACAAAACGGCTATCGCCACCCCGCGCAACACGCACGACATTACAGGGATTGATTTTGGTATCGGTTCCAAAACCGAAACCGTAACCGGGGTGCAAATGGACCTGATTTTTGCGCAGACGGAATATGAACTCAAAGGCGCCAGTTTCGCTTGGATTATCAACCTGGCAAACGAAGTATATGGCGCGCAGTTTGGGCTTCTGTCCAAGGCCGAAAATTCCACGGGTGCGCAGTTGGGCTTTGTAAATATTTCCAACCGGGCGATTTCCGGCGTGCAGTTTGGCCTCTTTAACCAGGCCGAATACGTCCACGGCGCGCAGGTGGGTTTTGTAAACTACGCGCGCACGATTGAAGGTTTACAGGTAGGTATTTTGAATATAGCCGAAAACGGCTGGTTCCCGGCTATGGTGTTAGTAAACGGTAGATTTTAAACATATGAAATATCTTTTTCTGTTATGGGGAATTTTGATGTTTTCCTTACCCAGTTATGCAGAACAAAATGTTCTTAAATTATCTTGGTGGGGCAAAATATCAGTTTCTTTCCCTTACAATACAAATAAAGTATCTGGTTTATCTTTGGGTATGGGGTCTAATACAACCACCCTAAATGGTTTGCAGGCTGATATTCTCTTTTCCAAAGCAGAACAAGTGAGAGGTGTTCAAGCAGCCTTTTTGGGAAAAGCGAACCAATTAGCAGGTATCCAAGCAAACTTTGTTAATGTATCACATCGGTATGCAGCAGGTATGCAAGTTGGCTTTATCAATAGAGCCAATGAAATAACTGGGTTACAGATAGGGGTTGTTAATAAAGCAACCATTTTAAAAGGTTTACAACTCGGGATTATTAACATAGCCGAAAACGGCTGGTTTCCGGCTATGGTGTTAGTAAACGGTAGATTTTAATTTGGCTTTTTCCGGCAGGAAAAGCCTGTTAAAGGAGAAAAATAAATGAAAAAGTTAGCAGTATTGTTGGCCGCCTTGTTGTGCGCCGCCCCGGTATTTGCGGGTGAATCCGGCGTCTTAAAACTGTCCCTTTGGGGCACCAAGGCTATCGCCGTACCGCACAATACGCAGGTAATTACGGGTATTGATTTCGGTATCGGTTCCGCCGCCCGCTCCGTCAAGGGCGTTCAGTTGGATTTGGTCTTCTCCAAAGCCAATGAACTCAAAGGTGTGCAAAGTGCGTTGTTGGGTAAAGCCAACCACGTAACCGGCGTACAATTCAACGCCATCAACCTTTCCGACGGTTATGTAACCGGTGCGCAGTTCGGTTTCTTCAACAGTGCCGAAGAATTGCACGGCGTACAGTTGGGCTTCGTCAACAAGGTCAACACCATTAAAGGGTTGCAGGTTGGTTTGGTAAACATTGCGGGCAACGGTTATTTACCGGTAATGGTTATTGTAAACGGCCGCTTCTAATTGTTGTTTTTAGTAAACCGCGGGCAAATATTGTCCGCGGTTTTTCTTTTTAAAACGCTTTAAAAAAAATATAATTTTATATATGTCATCCGTATCTCTTCCGCGCCGCACCCAGCGTTTTTACCGCTTGGCGGCCTCGTCTTTTTTCTTTATCCACGGGATTGTCTTTTCCAGTTGGGCAAGCCGCATCCCCGATGTTAAATCCGCCTTATCCTTGTCCGATGCGCAGTTGGGCGGCGTACTGTTTTTAATCCCTGCCGGGCAACTATCCGCAATGATGCTCTCCGGCTGGCTCGTCAACCGTTTTGGCAGCCGCAAAATGCTGACGATTGCTTCCGTCATTTACCCCTTGGCCTTGGTATTACTGGGGTTTGTAACCACCAAATTGCAGTTAATGGCCGCGCTGTTTATCTTTGGGATAACGTCCAACCTGTCCAACATTTCCGTTAATACGCAAGGCGTAGGCGTGGAAAAACTCTACAACCGCAGTATTATGGCCTCGTTCCACGGGATGTGGAGCCTGGCCGGGGTCGTGGGCGGCATTTTGGGGGCGTGGATGGCCGCGCATAATATTTCTACGCAGGAACACTTTGTGATGACGTTCTTTGTGTGTATGGCCATTTTACTTTCAATGTATTCTTCTATGCTTCCGCGCGACCGCAAAATAAAGGTGGGTGAAGTACGCCAAAAGGCCTTTGTAATGCCCTCCTTATATATTGCGCTGTTGGGCGCGATGGCCTTCTGCTCTATGTCCTGCGAAGGCACTATGTACGATTGGAGTAGCGTATATTTTATGCAGGTAGTCCACCCGGCGGATAATTTAATTCGCGCCGGATATATTGCCTGTATGACGGCTATGACGATAGGCCGCTTTTCGGCCGATTTCTTTGCCACCCGCTTTGGCTCTACGCAAGTTATTAAGGGTAGCGGCGTTATCCTGTTTACAGGCTTTGTGCTGGCGGTGCTTTTCCCCTCCTTTTATACGGCGTGTATCGGGTTCTTTTTGGTGGGGCTTGGGTTTTCGTCCATTGTGCCGCTGTGTTACAGTTTGGCCGGAAAGACAACCCGTATGCCGCCCAGTATGGCCGTGGCGACAGTTTCCACCATCGGTTTCTTTGGCTTTTTGTTTACCCCGCCTTTAATTGGCTTTATCTCGCAGGCTACCAATATGCGCGTGGCGTTTTTTATTATGGGGTGTGCGGGGCTGTCGGTCAGTTTTGTGGCCGCCAAAGCCAAGGCCCGCTAGGCGCGGGTTCCTATTATATGCTATAATAGCCATAGGTGTAATTTGAGCGGGAGAGCGAAAAAAGTTCGTAAATCAAAGCCTGTCCCGACGACACCCAGGCCAATGCCACCGGGGAGCCCTTCCCTAATTTAGGCAGCGGCCACAGGAGAATAATAATGAGCAATGTATCTATGAAGGCTATGCTGGAAGCCGGCGTCCACTTTGGCCACCAAACTTCCCGCTGGAACCCCAAAATGGGACGCTTTATCTTCGGTGAAAGAAACGGCGTACACATTTTAGACTTGCAAAAAACCGCCAAAGAACTTAAAAAAGCCTGCGCTTTCATCAAAGAAGAAAGCAAAAAAGGTGCTAAATTTTTGTTCGTCGGTACCAAAAAACAAGCCCAAGAAGCCATCCAAGCCGAAGCCGCTCGCTGCGGTGCTTACTGCATCCACGAAAAATGGCTCGGCGGTACGCTCACCAACTTCCAAACCGTCAAGAAATCTGTTGAACGCTTGAACGAATTGGAAAAATGGGAAGCTTCCGGCGTGTTTAAAGCCATTTCCAAAAAAGAAGCCAGCCGCTTGACCAAAGAAATGCTGCGCTTGCAAAAACTTTTGGGCGGCATCCGCGATATGAAAGTATTGCCGGATGTGGTCTTCGTCATTGACCCGGTGGACACCGCCGGTGCCGTGCGCGAATCCCACGCTTTGGGTATCCCGGTGGTAGCCGTTTGCGACACCAACGCCGACCCCGATATGATCAGCGTACCCGTGCCCGGTAACGACGACGCGGCCCGCTCTATCAAATTGTTCTGCGGCGCGATTGCCGACGCTATCTTGGAAGGCAAAGCCGAACTGGAAGCCGTCAAAGCCGCTGAAAACAAACCCGCCGAAAACCCGGTAATGGCCCAAGCGTTTGAATCTGCTATGTTAGCCGCCGAAAACGCCGAACCCGCCGCCGTGGAAAAAGAAGCGGTGAAGGAAGTTGTCAAAGCCGACGAAGCGCTTGACAAAAAAGCCGAAGAAGTAGTGGCCGAAGAAGCCGCCGAAGAAAAAGCGGAAAAGAAACCCGCTGCCAAAAAGAAAACGGCTGCTAAAAAATCCGCCCCGAAAGCCAAAAAAACCGTAAAGGCCAAAGCCGAAACGGAAGCGGCTCCCGCGGAAGAAGCCAAATAATCTTGAAAGTTCCCGGCCCGTCCGGGAACTTTCTATCCGATTTATCTTATATACAGGAGAACAAAATGTCTTTAGCCGCAGATATTAAGATTTTAAGAGAAAAAACCGGCGCCGGTTTGATGGACTGCAAAAAAGCGTTAATTGAATGCAAAGACGATATGGAACAAGCCATTGTCTTCTTGCGCAAAAAAGGTTTGGCGGATATGGCCAAACGCTCTGACCGCGAGACCAAAGAAGGCAGAGTGTCCGTTAAAACCAACGGCAAAAACTTTGCGATGATTTACTTGGGTTGCGAGACCGACTTCGTAGCCAAGACCGATGCCTTCATCAAATTGGCCGATGACCTCGCCCAATATGTATTGGAACACCCCGGTTTGGACTATTCCAAAGACGAAAACATCAAAAATATGATTTTGGAACAAGCCCCCAAATTTGGCGAAAACACCACCTTTAAGGGCGGTTACAACTGGGCCCCGGCCGAAGGCAATGTGATGGCTTACTACGTCCACTCCGACAACAAAAAAGCCTCCTTGCTGGAAATGTCCGTTACCGGCGCTTGCAGCGACTTGGCCAAAGTGCAAGAAATTGCCCGCGGCTTGGCGATGCACACCGTAGGTATGCAGACGGGTTGGGTAGATGCCAAAGATATTCCGCAGGAAGTAATTGACCGCGAATTAGACATCTACAAAACACAAGCCATTAACGAAGGCAAACCTGCCGCCACCATTGAAAAAATGTTGCCCGGCAAAGTTAAAAAGTTTGCCAAAGAAAACTGCCTCTTGGAACAGCCGACCATTAAAGACAACAAGAAAACTGTTGCCACCTATTTGGACGAAGAATCCAAGGCTCTTGGTTGCGAACTGAAAGTTGTACGCTTTGTACGCTTCTAGTTTTTAAGCCCCTCTTGCGAGGGGCTTTTTTTTATGTCGTGGCGTGCGTTTTCCCCCGCGGCACAAAGAAAAGCCCACCCGCCCGCAGTATTTAGGCGCCGTTTTGTGGTAGAATAATAAAAATGTCCGCTAATAAGCGAGGAGAATTTGTATGGAAACGTGCTGCTGCAAACCCCAACACAAAAAAAGAGTGTTATTAAAATTATCCGGCGAAGCCTTGATTAACGAAGGCCACCGCGGGATTAACCCGCAAGCCTTAAAGGAAATTGCCGAAGAGATTGCCGATGCGTACCGCTGCGGTAATTGCGAACTGACCATTGTGCTGGGCGGCGGCAATATTTGGCGCGGCGTGCGCGACGGAGGCGGCGTAATTGACCGCGTAAACTCCGATAATATGGGTATGCTCGCCACCGTAATTAACGCCTTGGCGTTGCAGTCCGCGTTGGAAGAAGCCGGGGTTCCCACCCGCGTGCTTACGTCTATTAACATTTATCAGTTGGCTGAACCTTTTGTTCGCCGTAAGGCCTTGCGCCACTTGGAAAAGGGCCGCATCGTTATTTTTGCGGGTGGCACGGGCAACCCGTTCTTCACTACCGATAGTGCGGCCGCCCTGCGCGCGAGTGAAATTAATGCAGACGTCTTGTTAAAGGCCACGCAGGTGGACGGCGTGTACGACAGCGACCCGCGCAAAAATCCCGACGCCAAACTCATCCACAAAATCACGTACAAGGACGCCATCGCCCGCCAGTTGCAGTTTATGGATACGGCGGCCCTTGCGCTGTGCCTGGAAAACAAAGTGCCCGTACAGGTATTTAACTTGCACAAAAAGGGCAACATCAAAAGAGCCTTGTGCGGCGAGGATGTAGGCACCATTATTTACTAATGCCGACTGACATATCGGTACGGAATTGCTATAATAAAGTAACATTTCACTATTAAGAGGATTTTTATATGGAAGGGATTACCAATCTGTTAAACAAAACCAAAAACAATATGGGCGAACACGTCGTGCGCTTGGAGCGCGACTTGGCCACTATCCGCACGGGCCGCGCCAGCGCGGGGCTGTTGGAAAACATCCGCGTGGACTACTATGGTACGCCGACCCCGATTAAACAAATGGCCGTTATCAATATTTTGGATGCCAAAACCTTGGAAATCCAACCGTGGGATATTTCTTCCTTAAACGATATTGACCGCGCCTTGCAAAAGGCCGACCTCGGCGCCAGCCCGGTAAACGACGGCAAAGTCATCCGCATCACCTTGCCTTCTATGACGGAAGACCGCCGCAAACAGTTGGCTAAAAATATTTCCAAAATGAGCGAAGATTTTAAAGTAGCCGTGCGCAACGAACGCCGCGACGTACTGGAAAAATTGAAGAAAGCCCAAAAAGCGGCTGAAATTACGGAAGATGATTTGAAACGCTACGAAACCGACGTGCAAAAAGCGACGGATGCGCACATTGCCAAAATTGAGCAAATCATCAAAAATAAAGAAGCCGAAATTATGAAGATTTAGTTTTTTGGCTGATTTGATATACGTAAAAACCCCGGACTTGTTAGCCCGGGGTTTTTTGTGGTCGCAGATTGTTATTGATAATTGTAACGGTATTCATTATTTCCGCCCGAGGAATTAGGTTCATCCCTACCTGAAACATTTTGGCAAATACGGTTTCCCAATGCGTTGGTTTGGAGCGCCCAACATAGCCACCCAGTGGAGTCGTGGTATTTTTCCAACGATACGCCTGTTTGCAAGTCCCAACACCTGATAGAGGAGTGTGTATTTTCATTATAACTGACAATGGTACACCGCATATTATCGGTAGAAATTTCACTGGCATTTACCTTTCTAAATCCGGCAGGCATAGCAACAACCAAAGAATTTAAATTGGCGGAATAGTGGTTAGTTCTCATTAAATAAAGTTGTTGTGCTTCGTCTATCGTATGCATTAACGCATACATTGTAGCCGCGCGGCTCGTGCCCACAGCCACCCGGTAAGATGGCACCGCATAGGCGGCCAAAATGCCAATGATGAGGACGACAACGAGAAGTTCTATCAAGGTAAAGCCACGGCTAACAACCCAAGCGGTAGATCCTGAAATAAATTCAGGATGACCTTCTTTTTTCATAAAGCCGTCATCCCGTAGTGTCCTTATACGGGATCTGTTGTTTATAAAATTAAGCGTCATACTGGAAGGTTTGCCGGCGCGGAGCGTTCCAGTATCTGTCGTTTTCCACTTTTTTAATAACAACAGATCCTGGACTACGACTTTCCAGGATGACGACAACAACAAAGCGGTATTTATCGTGCGGATACCCATAGCGATGTTATTGCCGTCATCCCCGAGGAATTTAGTCGGGGATCCGTTGTTGCCGTTGTCTTTTTTAAATAACGACAGATTCCCGACTACGGCACTCGGGAATGACAAAATAGAAATAAATCCTTTCATTTTTTCTCCTTGTTAAGGCCTTTATATTTGAGCAAAACAGCCTTTTATACGCGTTTTTATACAGCGGATACATCCGGGTATGGAAAGCACGATTTATCAAAATTTTAACAAAAAAAAAAAACGAAACAACCCCTTTACAGAGAACGACGGAAAAGCAACGACAAAAACAACATTTTTTAGTCGTCATACTGAACTTGTTTCAATATCCAGCGTAAGAGAGTCAATCTTCGGCTGGCCCCTGAAATAAATTCAGGGTGACCTCTTGTGTAATAAGTGGTCTTTTTCCCTTGTCATTCCCGAAGGTTGTAGTCGGGAATCTGTCTTTGCTGTTGCTGTTCTCTTACAAAACGACAGATCCCGTATAAAGACTCTATGGGATGACGACACCTTGCAGGCGGCAGATTGTCCGCGCTCATTTGATTAGGGGGCCACTCTATGTTTGCAATGTCGCAAACAAACGAAATGACAATAATAAAACAAGGCCGTTATAAAAATAGGGGTCATTCTGAACTCGTTTCAGAATCTACCGATTGGGTAGTTGGTTGTCGTCATCCTGGAAAGTCGTAGTCCAGGATCTGTTGTGGCCGTTGTCGTCATTCCCGAGGAATTGGCGGCCCTTTGCCCCGCTGAGCACCCAAATAAAGTAAAATATAAATATGTCCCAAGAAACCAAAAACGCTACGCCGCGCCACGTCGCTATTATTATGGACGGCAACGGCCGCTGGGCCAAAGAGCGCCACTTTCCGCGCTTGGCCGGGCACCGCGCCGGGGCTAACGCCGTGGAGCGCACCATACAGGCCGCCAAAAAGGCCGGAGTGGAATTTTTGACCTTATACGCCTTTTCCACGGAAAACTGGTCGCGCCCGCAGGACGAAATAGACGGCCTTTTTAAACTCTTGGAACAAACCTTGGACCGCTACGCCAAGGATGCGGCCAAGCACGGCGTAAAACTGCTAATTAGCGGCAGCCGGGAAAAACTCCCCCCCGCTATTTTAGAGAAAATTGACAGCGCCATTTTCTCCACCGCCAATAACACCGCTTTAACCCTTAACCTGGCGCTTAATTACGGCGCCCGGCAGGAAATCACGCACGCCGTAAACACCC
This sequence comes from Candidatus Avelusimicrobium sp., assembly GCF_050873505.1. Classification (GTDB taxonomy): domain Bacteria; phylum Elusimicrobiota; class Elusimicrobia; order Elusimicrobiales; family Elusimicrobiaceae; genus Avelusimicrobium. The sequence goes on from NZ_JBNMIY010000002.1 coordinate 208,185, forward strand.
TTTTAAAGCAAGGCAAAACCACCATTACAATGGCTGATATTTCCGCCGCACTCTACCAGCCCGCCCTGCCGGACCCGGAGTTAATTATCCGCACGTCGGGCGAAGAACGGCTGTCCAACTTTTTATTATGGCAAGCCGCATATAGCGAGTTTTATTTTACGCCGACCCTGTGGCCGGATTTTGACGAGGCAGAATTTAACAAAGCCCTCGCCGAATATTCCCACCGCACGCGCCGTTTTGGAGGAGTATGATTTCCCCTATTACCCGTTCCCGCGCCGAGGAGATGCTCGCACGCATTAAACGCTTTTCTTCCGCCGCTACCAAAAAGCAAATGCACGAAAAATTTGGCATTTGCACGGATAAGGCCGTCGGTACGACCGTTACCACCCTGCGCGCCTTGGTAAAAGGCCTGCCGCGTCCGGACCAGGACCTTGCCGAAGCGTTATGGGATAGCGGCATCCACGAAGCGCGCATTATGGCCTCTATGCTGGCGGACCCGGCGCAAATGTCGCGCGACAAACTGGACGGCTGGGCAAGTGAACTTAATTCCTGGGATATTTGCGACGCTTGTTGCGGAAACCTGTTTTCCAAGGTCAAGGACCCCTTAAAACTGGCCGAGCGCTGGATAAAAAAAGAGGACGAATTTGTCCGCCGCGCGGGCTTTGCAATTATCTGCTCCCTCTCCGCGCCGCGCGCCAAAACCACGGACGAAGCCCTCATTAAACTCTTGCCTCTTATCAAAAACCACTCGTGCGACCCGCGCCCTATGGTGCATAAAGCCGTCAACTGGGCCCTGCGCAATATCGGCAAGAAAAACCCGCGCCTAACGCCGCGCGCGGTGGCGTGCGCCAACGAAATTTTGGATTTGTACCCCGATAACCGTTCTGCCCGCTGGGTAGCCACTAACGCGCTGTGGGAGTTAAACTTACCCAAAACCAAGGCAATGGTAGCCAAACGAAAATAAAATCTGTTTTTCTCTCTGCTAGTACGCCCCAATATGGTAAAATAAAGGTATGCTATTACCGAGAATCATTACTGCCCTGATTGGGATTCCTGTTGTTTTGGCCGCTATCCACTTTGGCGGCGCGATTTATATGGCCTTTGTCGGCTGTGTAATTCTGTTCTGTTTGTATGAATACGGCCTCGTGCTTACCGCCGGGAAAAAGCCCGTCCATATGACGGCTTTGGTCCTCTTCGGCCTGTTAATGGCCGCAGTGGCAATCGTCGGGCGGATGCCGTGCGTATCCGAACTGCCGGACAATTTGTACCCCTTTGCTATCAGCGTAGTAACCTTCGGCGTACTGTTGTTTGAAGTATTAACCCCCAAACGCTCGTGGGACCGCGTTTGCAACACCTTTACGGGCGTCTTCTTTATGCCGTGGGCGTTGGCGCACTTGATTAACCTGCGCGATATCCCGCAATACGGCGAATATTTAACCCTTTTTATGATTATTACCGTGTGGGTGAGCGATACCGGCGCGTATTTCTGCGGCCGCCTGTTGGGCCGCCACAAATTAAATGTGGAAGTCAGCCCCAAGAAAACCTGGGAAGGCTCTATCGGCGGCACCCTGCTTGCCGTCGGCGCGGCGGTGCTTATGGCGCACTTATTCTTATCCAATGTACTCACGGTTAAAACCGCCATTATTTTGGGCCTGTTAATTGCCGTAGTGGGCCAAGTATCCGATTTGGCCGAATCCGTGATAAAACGCTCCACGGGCGTGAAGGATTCCTCCAATTTACTCCCCGGCCACGGCGGCTTTTTGGACCGCTTTGACTCTTATTTGCTCTTGGCGCCGCTTTTTTATTACGTGGTTCTTTACACCATTAAATTATGAAGAATATCGTAATTTTAGGCTCCACCGGCTCTATCGGCACCTCTTCCTTGGACGTAATTGCACGCCTGGGTGGAGAATACCGTGTAATAGCGTTGTCGGCCAATAACAATACCGATTTATTTCTAAAACAGTTGCACACCTTTAAGCCGCGCTTTGCGGCGGTGCTGAACCCGGCCAGTTACGAAAAAATCAAAGACCAGGTCCCCGCCGAAACGCGCCTCTTGCCGCCCGAAATTGAAAGTTTAATGTTTATGGCTTCGTTGCCTTCCGCCGATTTAGTGATTAATGGCGTAGTCGGAGCCGTAGGCTTTCAACCCTTGGTAAGCGCTATCAAAGCCGGAAAAACGGTAGCCCTGGCCAACAAGGAACCTATGGTAATGGCGGGCAAGACCTTAATGAAGGAGTGCGAACGCTGGGAAGCGGCTATTTTGCCCGTGGACAGCGAGCCCTCGGCCATTTTCCAATGTTTGGCAGGACTGGCCGATGAGCACTCCTACCACCGGCACGAAAAGGATATTTCCCGTATCTTTTTAACGGCGTCCGGCGGCCCCTTCGCTAAGCGCAAGGCCGCCCTTTCCACCGTTACGCCCGCCGAGGCCTTAAACCACCCGCGCTGGCATATGGGCAAAAAAATCACCATAGATTCGGCTACTCTTATGAACAAGGGCTTTGAATCTATTGAGATTATGAACCTTTTTAATTTGCCCGAGGAAAAGGTGCAAATTGTTATTCACCCGCAATCTATCGTCCACTCGGCGGTGGAATTTAACGACGGGGCCATTTTGGCGCAAATGGGTGAGCCGGATATGCGCGTACCGATTCAGTATGCCATTACCTACCCGCACCGCGCCCCGGGCCCGGTCAAAAAATTAAATTTATTTGAAGCCGCCAAACTGGAATTTTTTGAGCCGGATTTTGAGCGTTTCCCGTGCTTGGCGTTGGCCTTATCCGCCTACCGCCAAGGCGGCATTATGCCCGCCGTATTAAGCGCGGCGGACGAAGTGGCCGTAGAGGCGTTTTTAAAGGAGCAAATCAAGTTTACCGATATTGCCAAACTGATTTACACCGTGCTTAAAGGCGCCCCGCAAACCTCCGGCGACGCAACCCTCAACCAGGCCTTGGACGCTGACGCTTGGGCGCGCGAAACCGCGCAGGCTTGCTTGACGGACAAAACCTATAAAAAGGCCGCTATTTAGGAGAATAAATGCTGCTATCCATTATTGCCGTTATTGTTGCGTTAAGCCCGATTGTCATCGTGCACGAGTTCGGGCACTATTTGGCCTGCCGTTTAACCGGCATCCGCGTAAAGGAATTTGCCTTTGGGTTTGGCAAAATCTTGTGGCACAAAAAAGTGGGCGATACGGACTATCAGGTCCGCGCTATCCCCTTTGGCGGCTTTGTAGAGCCCGCCGGGCCGATGTTCCACCCCGAGGACGCCCCCGAACCGCCCCAACCGTACGAGTTTGCGGCTAAAAAATGGTATGCCAAGTTCTTTATGGTGGTAAATGGCGCGCTGTTTAACTATTTGCTGGCCGCGCTTATCTTTGGGGTGCTTATCTACATTAAAGGGATGCCGGAAACCGACGCAACCAAAATGCCCGCCGTTATCGGGGCCGTGGCCGAGGGTTATCCGGCGGCGCAACTAGACCTGAAAGCCGGAGACAAAATTTTGACTGTAAACGGCGTACAAACGGACAACTGGCTCCAAGTGGTGGAGGAAATCGGCAAGCGCACCGGCGACTTAACGCTTACTTATGCGCGCGGCGAAAACACCTTAACCGCCACCGCCAAGGCAGACACCTTTAAAAAGGATGCTCCCACCGTGCTGGGCGTAACCGTGGAAGCGCTGTACAACCCTGTGCCGTGGTGGAAGGCCGCGGGGCTTGGCTTTTACCAATGCTACTACTGGACCAAATTTTCGCTTTCCTCTTTAACGCAGAGTTTCCTTAAAAAGAAAGCGCCGGAACTGGCGGGCCCGGTGGGCATTGTAAATATTATCCACCAAGCGGTACACCGCAGTTTACTGGATTTTGTATTTTTAATTGCTATGCTGTCCGTAGCGGTTGGGATGTTTAACTTATTCCCTATCCCGATATTGGACGGCGGATATGCCCTTGTCTATTTGTGGGAAGGGCTCACCAAAAAACTACCGACCGAAAAAACGCTTAATATTGCGGTAAATATCGGTATGTATTTGTTAATTTTGCTCGTGGTTTATGCCACCTATTCGGACGCGAAACGTATCTTCTTTAAGCCCAAAGCCGCCGTGGCGGCGCAGGCCGCGCCCGAAAAAGCACCCGCGGAGGCGGAAAATGTACAAGAGTAGAGAAGTAAAAGTCGGCCCGTATATTTTGGGAACCGGCCACCCCGTGCGCGTACAAAGTATGTGCAATACAGACACGCGCGACGCCGTCAAAACAGCGGCGCAAATCTGCGCGTTGGAGGATGCCGGATGCGAAATCAACCGCGTGGCCGTGCCCGATATGCAGGCGGCGCAGGCGATTGGCGAAATCAAAAAGCGTATTCACTCCCCCCTCGTGGCGGATATTCACTTTGATTATAAACTGGCCTTGGAAGCCATTAAACAAGGCGTAGATAAAGTGCGCATTAACCCCGGCAACATCGGCGCGGTGGAAAACACCAAAGAGGTGGTAAAAGCCGCCCTGGACCACGGCGTGGCAATGCGCATCGGGGTAAACGCGGGAAGCGTAAAATATTTAAAAACCGTTCAGGGCAAAATGGACCTGACCGACGAAAAGTGGGCCGAAGTAATGGTAAACGAAGCCCTGGAACAGGCCAACATTTTGGAACAGTTAAACTTTAAAAATGTAGTCGTTTCGTTAAAGTCCGACAGTTTCAAACGCACGGTACTTGCCAACGAACTTTTTGCCAAGCAAAGCGATATCCCCCTGCACATCGGGCTTACCGAAGCGGGCAGTTTTTTAAGTGGCACCGTCAAAAGCGCGGTGGCTTTGGGAACGCTTTTACAAAAGGGAATCGGCGCGACGATTCGCGTTTCCTTAACCGAGGACCCGCGTATGCAGGTACGCACCGCGTACGAAATTTTAAAGGCGCTCGGTCTGCGCGAATACGGTCCGAACCTGATTTCCTGCCCTACCTGCGGACGCACGCAAGTGGACGTAACGGGCACGGTACACGCCTTGGAAGAGAAAATCTATTCCAATAAGGACTTGCTCAAAAAGGCTACCGGGCTTAAAATTGCCGTAATGGGCTGTATTGTAAACGGCCCGGGCGAAGCGCGCGATGCGGATTTCGGCATTGCGGGCGGAAAAGGCGAAGGGTTATATTTTGAACACGGGCAGACGATGTTCAAACTCCCGCAAGAAAAATGGGTTGATTTCCTCATTGACAAAATCAACACCTGGAAGAAATAAATGAATCCGTTTTTTAATGATCCAAATTTTATTTTATATCACGGAAACTGTTTGGATATATTAATGCAAATTCCAGACAACTCCATTGATATGATTTTTGCCGATCCACCCTATATGCTTTCTAATGGAGGATTTTCAATACAATCTGGCAAAAGAGTGTGTGTAAACAAAGGGGAGTGGGATAAGAGTAACGGATTCAATGAGGATTTCAAATTTCAAAATGATTGGATTGCGGCTTGTAAGCGCATTTTAAAACCAAGCGGTACTATTTGGATAAGTGGGACTTATCACTCTATATATCAATGTGGTTTTGCTTTGCAACTCAACGGATACCATATTTTAAATGATATTGCGTGGTTCAAACCTAATGCTGCCCCTAATTTAAGTTGTCGTTTTTTTACAGCAAGCCACGAAACTTTAATATGGGCTAGAAAAGATAAAAAAGCAAAACACACATTTAATTATGAGTCTATGAAAAATGGGCAATGGTCCGAAGATTTTCTAAAAAAGCCTAATTTGCAGATGCGTTCTGTATGGGCAATTAACACGCCAAAAGCAACCGAAAAAACTTTTGGAAAGCACCCGACACAAAAGCCCTTTGATTTACTTAGACGTATTGTTCTGGCAAGCACAAATCTAGGCGACACTATTTTAGATCCCTTCACAGGGAGTTCTACTACTGGGTTGGCGGCTTTCTTTTATAAACGAAAATTTATTGGAATTGACATAGAGGAAAAATACCTTGACCTATCCATAAAACGATTCCAAGAATTAAAAAACAGGAAATAAAATATGAAAACAGGTGGAATTGGTGGCGCTAATACTAAAACAGGATTAGCTTTTGAAGGAAAGACAGATATTTTAACCTTTTTGTCCAAACAAAAAGATTATTCCGTGGATGGAAATCTCATTAAATTTAAGGGACAAGAAGTTGCAAGAACTTATAAAAAATTTGCTTTTTATAAATTCTTGGAAGAAAACAATATTGATTGGAAGAAAATTATATCTAAACGTCTTTTACCTGATGATTCTATTTTTGTAATTATCAAAAATACTCTCTATATCATTGAGGTAAAATTTCAGCAAGTCGCAGGTTCTGTGGATGAAAAGTTGCAAACTTGTGATTTTAAACGTAAACAGTACCAGAAATTATTAGCTCAACTTAATATTGATGTGGAATATATTTATATTTTGAGTGATTGGTTTCGTAAACCTGAATACAGAGATGTTTTAGATTATATACACTCAGTACATTGCTTTTACTATTTTGAGTATCTACCATTAGAAAAAATAGGATTGCCTGTACCTACAATTTAATTAAACACAAAGGACACAAAATGAAATTATCAAACTATTATATTCCTACGTTAAAGGAAGCCCCCAAGGATGCGGATAACCTTTCCGCCAAATTAATGATTCGCGCCGGGCTCGTGCGCAAGTTGGGCAGTGGCCTCTACGAGTGGTTGCCGCTCGGCTTTAAAGTGCTTAAAAAAGTAGAGCAAATCATCCGCGAGGAAATGAACCGCGCGGGCGCCAACGAAATTTGGATGCCCATTATCCAGCCCAAGGAACTCTGGGAAGAAAGCGGCCGCTGGGCGCACTTTGGCGACCAACTCTTAAAACTGGAAGACCGCAAGGGCGCGGGCTTCTGCGTTTCCCCCACCGCCGAGGAAGAAGTAACCGACCTCGTGCGCAAGGATTTGTCTTCTTACAAGCAACTCCCGGTCTGTCTGTACCAATTTGGGACGAAATTCCGCGACGAAATCCGCCCCCGCTTTGGCGTAATGCGCTCCCGCGAGTTTTATATGAAGGACGCCTATTCCTTCGCCGCCACCGACGCGCAGGCCGACGATTGGTATCAGCGGATGTACAACGCCTACCAGCGCATTTTTACGCGCTGTGGCTTTAAATTTAAAGCCGTAGAAGCCGACACCGGGGCTATCGGCGGGAACTTCTCCCACGAGTTTATGGTGCTGGCCGAAAACGGCGAGGACGCTATCGCGGATTCCGACTGCGGTTACGCCGCCAATACGGAAAAAGCCGCCGTCAAATGCCCGGAATTTCCGCCCGTAAACGAGGCCGAACTCCTGCCTATGGAAAAGGTCGCCACCCCCAAGGCTTACACGATTGAGGACGTGGCCACTATGCTCAATGTGCCGACCTCCAAACTGATTAAACTCCTTTTGTTTATGGCCGACGGCAAACCCGTGGTAGCCTTAATGCGCGGCGACCACGAGCTCAACGAGCCCAAATTCCGCGCGTTCTTAAAATGCACGGAACTCGTAAAGGCCGACGAGGAAACCTATACCAAGGTTACGGGTTCCTTTGTGGGCTTTGCGGGCGCGCAGGGCTTAAAGGAAAAACACCCCGAACTGCCCATTTACGCCGATAACTATGTAAAGGGTGTGATTAACGGCGTGTCCGGCGGGAACGAAAAGGATGTGCATATGAAGAACGTAACCCCCTTGCGCGATATCAAGGTGGATGCGTATTGCGATTTAAAGATTGCCTCTGCGGGCGATATTTGCCCCCATTGCGGCAAACCCTTTACGTTTACGCGCGGCATTGAAGTAGGCCACGTTTTCAAACTGGGGACCAAATACTCCAAGGCGATGAACGCCACTTTCTTGGACGAAACCCAAAAGGCCCAGCCGATGATTATGGGTTGCTACGGCATTGGCGTAGGCCGCGTGGTGGCCGCCGCCATTGAGCAGTCTCACGACGACAACGGCATTATTTGGCCCGCGCCCTTGGCTCCGTTTGACGTTGCCTTGGTAGCCATTGATTACCACTCCAACCCCGAAGTTAAAAAGCACGCAGACGAAATTTGCGCCGCCTTGGAAGCCAAAGGGTTAGACGTCCTGTTGGACGACCGCGATGAACGCGCGGGCATTAAGTTTAAAGATATGGACCTCATCGGCCTGCCGCACCGCTTGGTGGTCAGCAGCCGCACAGTGAAGGACGGTCAATGCGAATATAAAAAACGCACCGATAAAGAAGCCGTCCGCTGGAACTTGTCCGAAGCGGTGGAAAAGTTATTAGCCGCTACGGGCAAATAAACTTGTTTTACGCAAAAAACCCGGCCGAAAGCCGGGTTTTTTTATGGGGTAATTTAATTACTGGGCGCAGTTAAAATCGTACCCTTCCTGAGTATGCCCAGCATTATAAGTATTATATGTTTCCAACCCCGAAAAACTTTCGCAAATGCGGTGCCCCAGTTTATCATCTGTATTAGTCCAACAGCGGTAACAGGCGGAATTGTGGTATTTCTCCAAACTTAAATTGCGGATAAGGTCATTACACCGAATAGCAATAGAGCCTTTATAATTAATAATCCCGCACGAAATTTTGCCGTTTTCAGCCCCGTTGGCCGAAACCCTAAAATCCGGCGGCAAAGAAACGGATAAATTTTTGAAATTGCCAAAATGCCCAGTTTGCATTTGTTTGACCTTTTGCGCCTCGTCCACCCCGCGCACAATGCCATACATTGCGGCCATACGGCTTACACCCACCGCCACCCGGTACTCCAGCACGGCATACGCCGCCAAAATGCCGATAATGAGGACGACTACCAATAATTCTATAAGGGTAAAACCCGCGGTAGCCGTGCAAGAAATATTGGATGTGCGGACACTTGTTGTTAAGTCGTCATCCCGTAGTGTTTGGCGGCCCGCTAGGGTGCGGCCCGCTGGGTTATGGGTGCTGTTGTTGTAGTTACATTTGCTGTTGTGTGTGTTGTCATTCCCGAAGGTCGTAGTCGGGAATCTGCTGTTAGTTGTTGTCGCCCTCTTACAAAACGACAGATCCCCGACTAAATTCCTCGGGGATGACGGCAACAACAATGACAAAATAGAGGTAAATCCTTTCATTTTTTCTCCTTGTTAAGGCCTTTATATTTGAGCAAAATAGCCTTTTATACGCGTTTTTATACAGTAGATACATCCGGGTACACCAATCGCGATTTATCAAAATTTTAAAAAAAAAAAAAAACGAAACAACCCCTTTATAC
>NZ_JBNMIY010000003.1:0-212847 GCF_050873505.1 Candidatus Avelusimicrobium sp.
GGCAGACTCCACGCACGTAACCAGTGCGCCGATACTTAACTTTTGTAATACCCGCTCCAATGTGGGGAATATTGTAATCAAAGGTGCCAATGCTTACTTAAAACAAGTCAACATCCAAAACGGAACCGCGTTAGGCAGTACGAATACGCCCGAATACCGTTTGAGTGAAAAATTAACGGTTGAAAACGGCGGTACAGTAACGGCAGGGCGTATAATGGCGAACAACGTAACCTTTAAGGATACGAATTACCACAAAAGCCAAGTAACTAACGCTATTTATGGAAACGACATCGCGGTAATGGGCGGAAAGACGGACAATATGGAAATTTCCGGCACCGCTAAAATAAACAAAAGCGCGCAGAACGCTGCGAACCTTGGGGAAGAACTGTGGTGGGATAACCAATACGCAAGCGATTACGATTCGTCCGGGAACAAAAAGACAAACGGCAAAACTTACACCTCGTTTTTACTCAAAAGCAAAACAGCGGTTACGCCGGATTCTTATAAATTTAAGGCCGTAATTAAAGATGTACAAGCGGCCAAGATTTGTGGTATGAAATATGGGTCAGATACTTGTGGCGGACATCGTGCAAATAATGTGGGAACGGATGTGTATATATATGCCGATGATATACAGCAGGAATACGATTTAAAATATCATAATTGCGATATGTGCCAATGGGGTAAGCCCCGGGATGTGTGGCAGGGACAAATTAGTATATATAAGACGACCTATACCCACCAATATGGAAGCACCGCGTGCCCGGCAGGCTACACAAATGACCAAATTTGTGAAAATAAGTGTGATTCTTCTAAAAATACTTGCTCGTTTCAATGTGTAAAAGAAGCTGCAAAAATAGACGGATGTGGTAAAAAAATGGACCAAAGAATGTGTATGTGCCCTTGTGGTTTAAACAAAGGTGAGGCGGCCTGTATGGCGGTTTTGGATTTGACCCAATATTGTGATCTGTCTGGAAAGGATGAGTGGAAAACAACCTATATGTACCAATATGTTTACGAGCCTCTTTTGGGCGGCACGGGGCAGATTTTAACCTGCGTAGCCGAATAAGTAGTTTTTGAATAGAAAGCCTCCGCATTATGCGGAGGTTTTTTTTAATATGTTTCCGTGCACCAAAGGGAGCCTTGGAACTGGTAAAATATATCATATGAATTTACTTTTGTCCGCCCCGGCGTTAAACGTGTATGAACAAATGGCGTTAGACGAGAGCCTTGTGCGCACCCGCCCGGAGGAAATCACCCTGCGCTTTTACCGCTGGACGGACGGTCCCGCCGTTACGTTTGGTTATTCCCAATTCGTGCGTGAGGTGCAAAAAACGCTCACGGAGCGTTCCTTTTTGGGCCCGTATGCCCGGCGGCCTACGGGGGGCGGTGTGGTGTTTCACGGGGACGATTTAACCTTTTCCTTGGTGTTTACGTCCGCCGACCGCCCTAGCGAAATTTATAAAAAGTTTCACCATTTTATTTTAGCGGAACTCGCGGCGCGCGGGGTAAGCAGTTTGCCGTTTGATAAGGCCTTGCCCGCTTCCGCCTATGCTCCCAGCGTGAACCATACGGCAAACGCCTGCTTTATAAACCCGGTGGAAAACGATTTGCTGGCCGCGGACGGTCATAAAATTTTGGGCGGAGCCATCCGCCGCTTTGGGCAAACGGTGCTGTACCAAGGTTCCCTGCAAGTGACGGACGGACGCACCAATCCCTTATACAAAAATGCCGTCATCGGCGCGGTGCGTGCCTTTTTAGGGACGGATTTGCGCCCGTGCGGGGCCTCCGCCGCCTTAATTTCCGCGGCGCGCCGCTTGGCTAACGCCCAGTATAAAACACCTGCCTGGACGGAGAAATTTTAATGCTTTGGCGCCCGGTAAAATTTTTATTTGCGCTTGTTTTGCTCCCCACCGCGTTTTTTACGCTCGTGGAAACAGGCAAAATTTTCTGCTCCGTGCTGGGCCATATCGGCGCGGCGGTCAGTTTTATTTTGGGGATTTTGATTTATTGCGGGATTCATTACGGGTATTACAATTTTTCCCGCCCGTATGTCTTTGGGCACGAAATGACCCACGCCCTCGCCGCGCTTGTGTGCGGGTACCGCATTAAGGACGTATCCGTCGGGCAGGACAGTGGATATGTAAAAATGGACAACTGCAACGCCTTTGTGGTGCTGGCTCCGTATTTTGTGCCGCTGTATGTGATTGCGGCGGCCCTTATTTATGCCATAACGGATTTGTTTGTAGATTTAACGCCCTACCGCCAAGTGTTTTTGTTTGTTATCGGCTTTTTAACCGCGTTTCACTTTGTGCAAACCTTTAAAACCTTGTTTGAGGCCGACCAGCCCGATTTAAAAATAGCGGGCGGAAAAGTGTTTTCCGGCGTGATGATTACGCTGGCAAACTTGGTGGTGTTGGCGGTGGTGTTAAAGGCAATGTTCCCGGAAGCGGTACTGCTTACGGAGGCCGGGAAAAATATCTTGGCCGGAACCGTCAATGTCTGGCGAATTATAGTAAACTATATAATAGAGAAGGCTGTAAACTCCGGCAAATAATATGGGTAAGCATAAAAAAACTACAAAAAAGAAAGGATTTTTCCATTGGCTGTGGCGGTTTTTTAAATCGTGCTGCATTTTAAGTTTGCGCACGGTGCTGTTTACCGCTATGTTTTTGATGCTTATCTGCGCCGGGCTGTGGCTGCTTTTTTTAAAAACCTTTAACGCCCAGCACATCAGCGAAATTATCACGGACGAATTGCAACGCCGCCTGGACCGTCCGGTCGTCATTTCCTCACTTGATTTAAAGTTTATTAATACGCTTGAATTAAAGGGCTTTGCCGTGCTGGATACGGACGGACAACCGGGGCGTGCGCTTGTGTCGGCGGACTCGGTAACCCTGCGCTTTAATTTGCTCCCGCTTTTAAACCAACAGTTAATTATTGACGAAGTGTCCTTGAACGCGCCGCGCTTTAACGTGGTGCGCAAAGCGGACGGCACATATAATATGCCGCAAATCCGCGTGCCGGAGGAACGCTCCGTCTATACCAGCGAACTGACGGGCAAAAAGTTTACGGTAAGCGTAGAGGACTGGACGGTCAAAAACGGTGTGGTAAGTTACAAGGATTTGGCGGCCGGGCTTTCCCACGCGGTGTATGGGCTCAACTTGCATTTTGAGCGGCTTCGCTTTAACGAACTTTCGCGCTTTTCGGCGGAAATGGTGCTGCGCAATAAGTGGGGGGATAACATTTCCGATATGGAAATTAAGGGCACGGGGCACGTCAATTTTGCGGATTTTGAGTGGAAGAATTTTGCCCTGCGCAGTTTGCGTACACAAGTGTATTTGTTCCAAAAGCCTGTGGATATTCTGCTGGATTTGGATAATTTAAGAACGCCCTATTTTAATATAAAAGCCTCTATTCCCGCGTTTGAAGATAAGGATTTATCCCTCTTCCACGCTGAAAAGGGCCGTTTTTCCCTTCCAAAATCCACCCTTACGGCTAAGGGCGTGCTGACAAACGATTACCGCCTGTTAAAATTAACCCAACTGACGGCTAACGCGGCGGACGTAAAACTGACCGCTTCCGGCACGGTGGATTTTGAAAAAGCCCCCTTTGCGGCCGATTTGCAGGCGTCCACCAATTTCTTTAATTTAGCCGGAAAAGAAAAATATTATCCGTTTATCGCCAAATATAAACTAACGGGCCAAGGTTCCTTATCGGGCCGCCTGACGCATACGGACGGCAAGTACGCGCTCCCGCTCGTTACCGCACAGGTAAAGGACGCTTCGGCCTTGCTCTACGGCTTTAAGGCCGATGATGTTACCGGCGAGTTCCAGGCTAAAAAAGACTTTGCCGATTTGTACGCCGCCACAACGGCGGGTAAGGTAACGGTGGCCCGCTCGGTATTTGATAAAGTGAATTTAAGCGCCAGTTGGCGCAAGGGCAATCTGTACGCCAATATCGCTTCGTGCGAGTTAAACGGCGTGCCGTTTAAAATGAATTTGTCTGTTAAAAATTTGAAAAGCGCCCGCCGCAAAATCCGTACCTCTATTTATTGGAAACACTTAGACCCGATGGCGTTTATAGAAACGGTGCGCGACTTTGTAACCGTGATTAGCCCGCTTACCAAAAACGGCGGCAAATTTAAGGCCCCGGTGGACGGGCAACTGGCGTGGCTGCGCAACTTCCGCGACCGCCTGCCCGGCTTTATGCCTAACTTTGCGGGCACGCTGACGGCGGATACTTTTTCCACGCAAGTTTTGTCCGGCAACCGTTTTAGCGCGGAGTTTGATTTTACGGGCTTTAAGGCCGGGATGAAGCAACTGACCGGCCCCTTACACGCGCGGTTGGAGGGCGGCGTCATCCACCAAATGGAAAAATGGGCCGAGGAACAGCAAGCGCTTAATATTACGTTCCAGCCGTTTTTAATTATGCACCGTATGGAGCGCGCAGGAAGTTTTAAGGTGGGCCAAGTGCTTAAAGACGTGCCGTTTACCGATATGGCCGCTTCGGTGGAGTTTAACAAAGGGCCGATGACGATTAACAATGCCTATACGGTGGGGCCCACGCTTTCGGCCGCGGTCAGCGGGTGGACTAACTGGGTGGACGAAAATTTTGATATCATAATATGGACGATGTTTACCAATACCTCGCGTTCCGGGGCATTGGCTGAAAACTTGACGGACGAATCGGGCAACCCGGCACTGGCGTTTCGGGTGTCGTCGTCAATGTTAAAGCCCAAACTGGAAATGCTGCGCGCCAAAAAAACGGGCAACACCATACGCGCCGCCCAGGAAAAGGGCGTGCCGACAGATTTTAGTGCCGCAACTAAATTTATCCAAGGAGATTTTAATGCCAAGAAATAATATGGACGTACTGTGCCTGTTGCAAGAACACGGCGCCATTTTAGAAGGACATTTCGTAATGCCGTCGGGGTTCCACAGCCAGACGTATATTCAAACCTCGCTGTTAATGCAGCACCCCAATTTGGCGCAAAAGATTGCGGGGGCGCTGTCGGATAAATTTACCAAACACGCCGACGTCATTATGGCGCTTACGCCGTCAGATTCCGTCTTGGCGCAGGAAGTGGCCCGCGCCCGCGGCGTGCGTGCTATTTTCGCCTCGCGCGACGATAACGGCGAAATGATTTTAAAGCATAACTTTACCGTAAAAGAGGGCGAAAACGTGCTCATCGTGGACGATGTGGCCGTTTCCGGCCGCAAAATCAATAAGGCCATTGACTTGGTGGGCAAACTGGGTGGAAACGTAATCGGCGTGGGCGTGATTGTGGACCGCTCTATGGGGTATTTGCCCTTGTCCGTGCCGCTTCGCTCTCTTTTGTCTTACCCGATGCAAACCTTTACGGCTAAGGAATGCCCGCTGTGCGCGGCCAAATTGCCGGTTACGCCGGTGGAAGAGGTTTCCAAAAACTAATATGACTGAAATTAAATTAAAAGCAAAAGAAGAAAGACGGCTCCTCGCGGGCCATTGGTGGGTGTTTTCCAACGAAATTGACGGCTTGGATACATCTATTGAACCGGGCTCCTTGGTGCGCGTCATCAGCCACGAGGGCAAACAGGTGGGGATTGGCTGTTTTAACCCGCATAGTTTAATTGCCGTGCGCCTGCTGATGAAGGGCGAGGGGGAACTGCCGGAAGATTTTGTATTTGAAAATTTAGACAACGCCTATGCGTACCGCAAGGAAATCGGCGTGCGCAAATATGGCCGTATGTGCTATGGCGAGGCCGACAATATGCCGGGCCTGGTGATTGACCGCTACGGCGACGTGTTGGTAATGGACGTATTGACGGCGGGTATGGAAAAATTGAAGCCCGAAATTACCAAAGCCGTACAAAAGATTTTTAAGCCCAAAGGCATTTATTACAAGAACGACAGCGCCTTCCGCGCGTTGGAAGGGCTGACTAATACGCCCGAAATCATCGGCGAAGTGCCGGAAACCGTGGAAATTGAAGAAAACGGCGTGAAGTATATTGTGCCTATCCGCGGCGGACAAAAGACGGGTTTTTATTTTGACCAGCGCGAAAACCGCGAATTTTTAAAACCGTATTTTAAAGATAAACTGGTCTTGGATTTATATTCCTACATTGGGTCCTTTGGCATTACGGCCGCCTTGGCCGGGGCCAACCAAGTGTGGGGGTGCGATTCTTCCGCCGCGGCGGTAGAATTTGCCAAAAATAACGCGGAGTTAAACGGCGTGTCCGACCGCGTGGTCTTCCACCGCGACGATGCCGAACGCTTGCTCTCGGCGATGAAGAAAGGCGAATTGCCCGACCAGCCCGATATGGTGCTGTTGGACCCGCCCGCCTTTGTCAAAAGCCGCAAGGCGCTTCCGCAGGCCGTGGGGCTTTATGTAAAACTCGTTAAAATGGCCTTAGAGGGCATTAAAACGGGCGGCTACTTGGCGTTTTCCACCTGTTCGCACCACATTTCGCGCGAACTGTTTGTGGATATTATCCGCCAAGGCGTGAGCAAATCGGGCCGCAAGGCGGTGCTGGTGGAACTGCGCGGACAAGCCAAGGACCACCCGGTGCTTATCGGTATGCCGGAAACGGAATACCTGCACTTTGCGCTGATTCAGTTGCGCTAGGAGGAAAGTTTTAAGCAGTAAAAATTTAATCTGTTTTTGGAACCATAGCAGATATGGTGTGTAACCGCTCAGGCGGTACGCAAAGAGGCCAAAAACAGTCGTTTTAGGCCCAAAAATAAAAGGACTAATTACCCTTTTGCTTTTGGGCCGAGTGTTTGCCGTCCTTTGGGCGGCAAACCACGGCTGTTGTGTGGGGCTACCTCTTTGCGGCTCCGTGCAATCAGCCGTTTTTTATGTGCGGAGCCTGGTAAAAAGGAGCGTTCAGATGAACAAGCAAACAGGCTTCACGTTAATAGAATTGTTGGTAGTAGTGCTAATTATCGGTATTTTGGCGGCGGTGGCCCTGCCACAGTATGAAAAGGCTGTAACCAAGGTTCGCTTTACCGAAGCAATTATCAATTTAAAAGCCATAAAACAAGCCAAGGATGTGTATATGTTGTCCGGAGGAGATGTCTATAATCCAGATTGGGATGAATTGGATATTTCCGTACCAACAGAAACTGAAAATTTTGAGTTCTATGCCTTTGACCCTTGGAATGGATATTGCGGGCCCACTGCCGCCTATAAGAAAGAGAAGGTTTGTTTGTGTTACTATGAAGCCACCCCCAATCAAGGCGGTTGCAATGGCACATTGGTCCTGTCGCAAAATCATTCTGAACATTTTGCTGATAAGCCTGCTAGTTTTGACTATGCCAAATTGTTAAATATTCCAGAAAATGATGAGTGTGCGTGTTATTAATGATAGTTGTCTTATTCAGTTGTCATCCCCGAGGGTTTTAGTCGGGGATCTGTCGTGCCGTAAGGGAACGCCAATATCAAACAACAGATTCCCGACTACGGCACTCGGGAATGACAATTAGAATTCGGAACTCTTATAATAAAAAACCCCGCTTTTGGCGGGGTTTTTAACAAAAGGAAAATGCCGAGGGACAGGATCGAACTGTCGACACCCGGTTTTTCAGACCGGTGCTCTACCACTGAGCTACCTCGGCATTACCTAAATATAATACAAAATTTAAGCCGCTTCGGCAATCTTTTTGCACGCTCCGACGAGAAAATATCTTTTTGTGCTACAAATCCAACCGCTTTTTGGCGGCATTTAGGCAACTTTTGCAAACAAATTCGTTTTTTTGCCGTTAAATTATTGTAGCAAAATTAGGGACGTTTATTATTGCGTTTACGCTGGTAAAAGTCATATACTTTATATATGGGTTTTTCCGGTTCTACCCCCGGACCCACAGGAGAATTATGCCAAGAATTGAAGTGGACGCCAACAGATGCAAAGCCTGTTATTTGTGCGTCAGCGCTTGCCCGAAGAAATGCTTGGGCAAAGCCAAAACCATTAGCAAAAAAGGGTATTTCCCTGCCGTTATGG
Source organism: Candidatus Avelusimicrobium sp. (assembly GCF_050873505.1). Taxonomy (GTDB): domain Bacteria; phylum Elusimicrobiota; class Elusimicrobia; order Elusimicrobiales; family Elusimicrobiaceae; genus Avelusimicrobium. The sequence goes on from NZ_JBNMIY010000003.1 coordinate 7,983, forward strand.
AGCGTCCGCAGGACTGCATCGGCTGCAAAATGTGCTATATGATGTGCCCCGATATTGCCATTACGGTAATTAAAGAATAACGATTTGAGGATTTTTTACCTATGACCGAAAAAACATTAAGAAAAGGCAACGAAGCCTTGGCCGAAGGCGCTATCCGCGCGGGCTGCCGCTTCTTTGCCGGTTACCCGATTACCCCTCAAAACGAAGTGCCGGAATTTATGTCCGCCAATATGGCCGACGCCGGCGGTTCGTTTGTTCAGGCCGAAAGCGAAGTGGCCGCTATCAATATGGTGTACGGTGCCGCTTCCACCGGCACCCGCAGTATGACGTCTTCTTCCTCTCCGGGCGTAAGTTTGAAGCAGGAAGGTATTACCTATTTGGCCAGCGCGGATTTGCCTTGCCTTATCGTAAACGTAATGCGCGGCGGCCCGGGCTTGGGCAGTATTGCAGGTGCGCAGGGGGATTATTTCCAGGCCACCCGCGGCGGCGGTAACGGGGATTACCATATTATTGTTTTGGCCCCGAACTCCGTAGAAGAGTTGGGCAACTTCCCGAAACTGGGTTTTGAACTTGCCGAAAAATACCGTATGCCCTGTATGATTTTGGCCGACGGTATTTTGGGCCAGATGATGGAAAGTATGGCCTTTAATTTTGACCCCATTGACCCCAATAAACTGGGCAAGTTTGACTGGGCCGTGGATATCAACAAAAACGGCAAAAAGAAAAACAACGTCTTTTCCTACAAGGGCGATAATTTGATTGCCGATGTAGTGGAACGCGCTAAACGCTACGGCTTAATTGAACAGACCGAAGCCCGCTGGGAAGAACGCGACGCCGAAGACTGCGATGTGCTGTTGGTGGCGTACGGTTTGTCCTCCCGCGCGTGCTTGGAAGCCGTCAACAAGGCCAAAGAAGAAGGCTTGAAAGTGGGTCTCTTCCGCCCGATTACGTTGTGGCCGTTCCCGTCCAAACGCTTGGCGGAACTGGCCTCTAAGGCCAAGGCCGTGGTGTGCGTGGAACAGAGTTTAGGCCAGTTGGTGCAGGACGTAAAACTGGCCGTAAACGGCAAAACGCCCGTTTATTTAAACGCTTATCCCGCGGGCGGCCAGCCGGACGGTTCCACTATTTTGACCGCCGTGCGCTCCGCGCTTACGGGCAAGAAAGACGGCTTGTTTGATTTGCAGGAACACGCCGCCGGGTTTACCTACAACTGCCAGCGTGATACCACCCTGGGTATGCAGGGCGACCTGAAAGGAGGCAAATAGATTTATGACCATTTTAGCCAAAAAACCCGCCAGTTTAACTGACTTGCCGATGCACTATTGTCCCGGTTGCGGCCACGGCATCGTGCACCGCTTAATGGGTGAAGTGTTTGACGAACTCAACATTGCAGACCGTGTAATCGGCGTAGCCCCGGTGGGCTGTGCCGTGTTTGCGGATTCCTACTTTGCTTGCGATATGGTGCAGGGCGCGCACGGACGCGGCCCGGCGATTGCCACGGGCGTAAAACGCTCCAAACCGCAGGCGATTGTGTTTTCCTATCAGGGCGACGGCGACCTGGCTTCTATCGGTATGGCCGAAATTGTACACGCCGCCGTACGCAGCGAAAACATTACCGTCATTTTTATCAATAACGCCATTTACGGTATGACGGGCGGCCAAATGGCCCCGACCACCTTGGTCGGCCAAGTGGCTACTACCGCCCCCAAAGGCCGCGACCCCAAATTGCAGGGCTGGCCGATTAATATGTGCGAAATGCTCGCGCAGATTACGGGCTCCAAATACTTGGCCCGCGTGGCGGTGGACTGCCCGCAGAACGTAATGAAGGCTAAACAAGCGATTAAGAAAGCGTTTGAAAACCAAGTAAACGGGGTGGGATTCTCTATGGTGGAAGTGCTTTCCCAATGCCCGACCAACTGGCACGCCAGCGTGCCGCAGGCGTTGGAATTTGTGCGTACCAAAATGATGCCGCAATACCCGTTGGGCGTATTTAAAGACGAGGGGGCGAAATAATGTATCAAGGTATCAGAATCGCCGGATTTGGCGGACAGGGTGTTATTTCCGCCGGAATTTTGCTCGCGCAGGCGGGCGTGGAGAACAAAAAGAACGCCAGTTGGCTTCCGTCCTACGGGCCGGAAATGCGCGGCGGTACGGCTAACTGCTCCGTGGTAGTGTCGGACGGAGAGGTTTACACGCCGATTGTGTCCGCGCCGGATACGGTTATCGTAATGAACGAGCCGTCCTTGCCTAAATTTGAGCCCTTGCTCAAAAAAGGCGGGCTGATGATTATCAACAGTTCGCTGATTAATTCCCGCCCCACCCGCACGGATATCAAAGTGGTGTGCGTGCCGTGCAATAAAATTGCCGAAGAGTTGGGGATGGACCGCATTGCTAACCTCGTGGCGTTGGGCGCTTTTATCAAACTGACGGGCGCGGTTACGCTGGAAAGCGTGGCGCACGCAATGAAGAAGGTTTATAAGCGCGCCAAGCCGGAAATGCTGGAACTGAACAAAAAGGCCTTGCAGGCCGGTTTTGATGCGGTAAACTAACTAGAAGAGTTAGCGTTTTTAAGGAGAGGGGCCAAACATTACGTTTGGCCCCTTTTCTATTTATAATTTTTCCCGCCGGGCGTGGAGATTTGTTGTTATTTAAAGGTCATCCTGAATTTAGTTCAGGATCTACCGATTGGGTTGTTGTTTGTTGTCGTTGGACCTTAACGACAACTACCCAAGATGTAGATACTGAAAACCCTGCGGGCCGCCAGTTCAGAATGACCCCCAGTTTTTATAACGGCCTTTTTGTCGTCATCCCGGAAGGTTTTTATCCGGGATCTCGTCGTTTCGTAAGGGGGGACAACAACGGCAAAAACAGATTCCCGACTACAACTTTCGGGAATGACGACCTTTCCTCTTTGTCATCCCCGAGAGTTTCTGTCGGGGATCTGTCGTTGCTTTTCCGTCGTTCTCTGTAAAGGGGTTGTTTCGTTTTTTTTTTTTGTTAAAATTTTGATAAATTGCGGTGGGTGTACCCGGATGTATCCGCCGTATAAAAATGCGTATAAAAGGCCGTTTTGCTCAAATATAAAGGCCTTAACAAGGAGAAGAAATGAAAGGATTTATGAATAGGTTGTTGCCTTTGTCGTCATCCTGGAAAGTCGTAGTCCAGGATCCGTTGTTATTAATAAAGTGGAAAACGACAGATACTGGACAAAAACCTTCCAGTATGACGCTTAATTTTATAAACGCCAGATCCCGGATAACAGCCTTCCGGGATGACGGCTTAACAGCACCCAGCCATAGAATCACAATGGCAGGTTTTACCCTTATAGAACTCCTTGTCGTCGTCCTCATTATCGGCATTTTGGCGGCGGTAGCCCTGCCGCAATACACTAAAGCGGTGGAAAAGAGCCGCGCGGCCAATGTGATTCCTTTGGCAAAGAGCATTAAAGAAGCCGAAGAAGTGTATTATATGGCTAATGGTTCCTATACAAACAATATGGAAGATTTAGATATTTCTGCTACCCCGCCGGACGGGTTTAATATGACGCTTATGCTGGCGGGTGATAACAAAGTGGAATTTGCCCGCCAATCAAGCGAATATCCTTATGTGATTGTGCAAAGTTTTTCAAACCGCGGCGACCGGGGCGATAGCACCTACTGCGCGGCGTTGGCAACGTCTGCAAAAGCCAATAATCTTTGTGCGTCTTACGGGGCAAATTGCTTTGGAAATGACACATATAAACGCTATTGTTTTTAACTAAAAAGGGAAGACGCAATGTCTTCCCTTAATGGCCTAATACATAAGTATTCTTTGGTTTGGTGCATCAACCGGGCGGCTGCGGCGCCAACCACAGCAACCTTATCCCCCTGCTGCTTTGGTTCCCCTTACATCTACTGATAGTATAAGGGGAATTTTCAAATTTTCCTATGGTTAAAAAGGGTTAGTTTCCCGTCGTTCGTACGAGGCCGCAAACCAAGTAAATAAAATCCCGGGCACGGCGGCCAAACAGCATAGCAGCACCGCGGCTTTTAGCCCCCACTCGTCGGACGCTTGCCCGATAAGCACCGGGGATAACGCGTCGCCCAGCGCGTGAATAATAAAAATATTCACGGCAAACGCCATAGAGCGCACCGGGGCTCGCGTGGCCGATACCAAGGCCGCCGCCACCGGGCCTGTGGGCAGAAATAAGCAAATAATACTCAGCCCAAAGCAAACCAGCGCCCAAGCGGCGGATTGGGTTTGTATGCCAATCCATGCCGGAGTCAGTACCCCCGCTAACGCCAGGCCGATTACCCAAAAGTAGGCCTTGGGCGAAAAGTTCAATAATTTGTCGGCACTTTTCCCGCCTAAATAGGTCCCCGCCGCCCCGCAAACTACTACCAGCGCGCCAAAAATCACGCCCGCTTTCGCCACGTCCATTTGCAAATAACGGTGCAAATAAGTGGGCATCCAGGCAGACAAGCCGCCGATAATAAATGTAATCATTGCGTGCGCCAAACAAATAAACAAAAAGGGCTTGTTTTTAAGTAAGGCCAAATAGTCTTTAAAATGCGGAATTTCGGCAGGCTTTTGGGATAAGCGGCGGTTGTCCTGTAATTGGGTAAGTGCCAAAAGCCCCAAAAATACGCCCGGCACGCCCGCCAGCATAAAGGCGGCTCTCCACCCCCAATGCTGGCCGATAAGCCCGCCTAACAGGTAGCCAAGTGCACTCCCGGCCGGAAGTGCAAGGCCAAAGCAGGCCAAGGCGGTGGCGCGTTTTGCTTTGGGGAAATGCTCAGCCAAAAACGGCTGGGCTAGCGTCGTAAAGCCTGCTTCCCCTACGCCTATCATCCCGCGCGTAAAAAGCAGGGAAATATAGCCCTTGGCGGCGGAACAGGCCAAGGTAGCCGCACTCCAAATAAGGGCGCTGGCGCCAATCCATTTTTGGCGCGGGGTCCGGTCCGCAAAATAGCCCACAAACGGGGCATAGCACATATACACCAGCATAAAGGCAGAAGCCAAGGCCCCCAAATGCACATCGTCTAAATGCAGTTCCGCCTGCAAGAGGGGAAAAACGGAATAAAGCACCTGCCTGTCTATATAATTAAACAGGTTGAGCAAAAAGAGAATCCAAAATAATTTTTTCGCGTTCATAGTGCTTTAAGTATTTTATAAAATATATACTATTAAAAGCCGGAGCAAATTTATATAATAAACTATCTTTGTTAAAGGGGAATTTTATGAAGAAAGGTTTTACGCTTATTGAACTATTGATTGTAATGGTGATTGTGGGTATTTTGGTAACGGTCAGCCTGCCCAAGTACCGCGCGTCTATGGAGCGTGGGCGCTCTATGGAAGGCATAAACAATGTGCGCGCTATTAGCGATGCCGTAAATGCCAAATATGTAATGAACGGCAATTCGTATTCGTTGGACGGGTTGGTTAATGGCAGCAACTATGTAACCGGGGTAGATATGACTAAGAGTGTTAATTTTACTACGCCCAAAATGACGCTTTCCGGCGATACGGTAACTATTACCACCACACGCACGGGCAGTTATACGCTTACGGCCACCAACCAAAACGGCGAACTGGTAAGCATTGAGTGTACGGGCGATGCGGAAACCTGCCAAAATATCGGTATGGATAAAAACGCTTCCGGCAGATATTTCTTATCTTTGTAATTGGTAAAAAGCATAAAAAAGCCCGCCTGCTGGCGGGTTTTTTTATGTCTAGTTCAAACGGTTTTGGCGCAAGGCTTCAAAAAGCACGATAGCCGCAGAGGACGACAAGTTAAGCGAACGCACGGGGCCCGTCATCGGGATAGTAAACAAACGGTCCTTGTAGCGTTCGTAGAACTCCTTGGGCAGCCCGCACGATTCCGCGCCGAAAATAAGAAAGGCATCGGGCGGAAAAGAGGCATCCCAATAGGATTTTTTGCCCTTGGTGGAAAGAAAAAACATTTTTTCTTCCGCGGGTTTTTCGGCTTCCAAAAAATTTTCCCACGTTTCGTAGCGGCGGTAATCCAAGTTCGGCCAATAGTCCAGGCCCGAGCGGCGGATTTCCTTGGAAGCGATTTTAAAGCCGAGTTTCCCTACCAGGTGCAGACGCGTATTGGTGGCTACGCACGAGCGGCCAATGTTGCCGGTATTAAAAGGAATTTCGGGGTTTACAAGTACAATGTTTAACATAATTTTTATTGTGTCATTGCCGGTCCACGCCGGCAATGACAGATTAATTAAACGAACACTATAAAAAACGGCCGGAAGAATCCGGCCGTTTTTGTAAGGGTTTCCTTAATCTTCCCAGCGGATAAAGAGCGGCGTTAGTACGCTGGGGATATTTGCATTGGCAGGCAGTACGCGCAAGGCATAGTCCTGGCGGCCGCTGTTAAGCGGAGACATAGACACTTCGTACGTGTAAGCGTCGCCGTCTTTTCCGGTGCAGGTCATATCAATAGCGTCTTCTTTGACGATATCGCCAAGCGTTCCGCGCTGGCCCAAGTAGAGTTCTACCTGGATGTCTTCCGGCGCCAAGCCGCCCAACACTACACGGGCTTTAAAGTTCACTTTATCACCCATTAAAATAGCGTTTTCGGGTTGCGGGGTAACATCGGTTACGCCTACGCGGTACCAGTTATCCGCAATTTTTTTGCGCCACGCGGCTACGGCTTCGGCTTTGCCGGGTTCGTTTAAAATCAGTCCGTAGTTGTTGGCGGGCACATAGAAGCGTTCGTAATATTCCTTTACCATACGGTTCGTATTAAAGAACGGGGCAATATGCTTGACCGATTCCTTCATTAACGAAACCCACGGCAGAGAATAGGCGGAGCCGACTTCTTTGGCGTAGTAAGCGGGGGCAATATCCTGCTCAATTAAGTTGTAGAGCGATTCAGATTCCACGGTGTCGCGTTCTTCGTCGGATTTGTACGTTTCCGGGCCACCAATGGACCAGCCGAAATCACACGGTCCAACCTCGTCCCACCAGCCGTCTAAAATAGACAGGGCAAGTGCGCCGTTTAAGGCGGCCTTCATACCGCTGGTGCCGCTGGCTTCCATCGGGCGGATCGGGTTGTTGAGCCACACGTCCACCCCCTGTACCATATAGCGGGCGACGTTCATATTGTAGTCTTCCACGAATACGATTTTGCCTTTAAAGCGCGGGTCGTTTTGCGTAAGGCCGACAATCAATTTGATAAATTCTTTACCAGCCGTATCCGCCGGGTGCGCTTTACCCGCGAATACGAATTGCACGGGGCGCTGCGGATTGTTGATAATTTTATCCAAGCGGTTCAAATCTTTAAACAGCAAGGTCGCGCGTTTGTAAGTGGCAAAGCGTCGGGCGAAACCAATCGTCAGCACATCGGGGCGCAGTACGCTGGAAGCCTTTTTAACAGCCATTACGTCAAAGCCCTGGCGGGTGAGTTGGCGTTTAAGGCGGCCGCGGACCATATCAATCAGTTTATTTTTGCGCGCGGTGTGCACGTCCCACAATTCGCCGTCGGGGATGTTTGTTACATTTTCCCAGGCTTGCGTATCGGACGGATCCACTTCGCCGGTTTGGTTGTTGCCGAACAGGTACTTGCGGTACAGTTCGTTGAGTTCGTGCGAAATCCAAGAAGCGCTGTGGATACCGTTGGTAATGCTGGTTATCGGCACTTCGCTGATGGGCAGTTCGGGCCAGAGGTTGCGCCACATTTCGCGGCTTACCTTGCCGTGCAGTTTGGCTACGCCGTTGCAGAAGGCGGCCAAACGCAGGGCGACTACCGTCATACAATAGGTAGAGGAGTCGGGCGTTTCTTTACCCAAGGCCAAAAATTCATCCCAAGAGATGCCCATTTCTCTGGCGTAAAAGTCCATATATTTGCGCACGAGGGCGGGGTCAAAGTGTTCGTTACCCGCGATAACCGGGGTGTGCGTGGTGAAGACGGAGGACGCCCACACAATTTCGCGCGCTTGGGCAAAGGTCAAATGCTTTTCGCGCATAATATCAATAATGCGTTGGAAGAGCAAGAACGCGCTGTGTCCTTCGTTAATGTGGTAAACGGTCGGTTTAATGCCCATAGCATCCAAGGCTTTTACGCCGCCGATACCGAGGACAACTTCTTGGCGGATGCGGTTTTCGCGGTCGCCGCCGTAGAGTTTTTCGGTAATGGCGCGCTGGGCGGGGGTGTTTTCCTGCAAGTTGGTATCCAACAAATAAAGCGAGGTGCGGCCCACAGGTACGCGCCAAATGCAGGCTTTAATGTTTTCGTTGCCCAGTTGGATATCTACGGTAACGTCTTTTCCATCCTTGGTTACGCGTTCCACCGGCATATGGGCCCAGTCGTTATCCGGGTATTCTTCGTTCTGCCAGCCTTCACGGTTTAAGACCTGCTGTACATAACCTTGTTTGTAGAACAAGCCTACGCCGATAATCGGCATACCGAGGTCGCTGGCGGATTTCATATGGTCGCCCGCGAGCATACCCAGGCCGCCGGAGTAAATCGGCAAGCCCTCGCCAATACCGTATTCCATAGAGAAATAGGCGGTTAAAAGGTTTCCGTTTTCGTGGCGGTGTTCTTTGTACCAGGTGTGCGGATTGTTTTTATAGTTGTAGTAAGAGGTTTTGACGGCATTTAAATTGTCTAAAAACGCTTGGTCTTTGCTTAATTCTTCAAAGCGTTTCTGCGGTACGCAGCCCAAAAACCATTTCGGGTTGCGTTTGGCGGTAATCCACAGTTTGGGATCTACTTGCACAAAAAGCAAGATAGCGCGCCAATTCCAGGTAAACCACATATCATTGGCCAACTCTTCCAAAAACTTAATGTTTTCGGGCAGGTTGGGCTGTACGTTAAAAGAATGGATTTTCATTACGTTCTCCCCTTGTTATTTCAATATACAGAAATTATATAAAATTAAGGTACAAAAAGGCCGCCTTTCCCAGCGGATTGGCGGCCTTGGTAAAACTAGTTGTTTTTACAGCACTACATTTAAGATGATAAAGCAGGCAATCATCAAGGCCGCGCCCAAGGCTACGGCGTGTTTGGCCCACTCTTTGCTCTTAATGCCCAACTTGGACGCGCAGATAATGTTGGGAATATTGCCCGGGATTAACATCCCGCCCGAGATAATCAAACTCATCAGCAGGAACGTAAGCGTGCGGGTGCTGATGTCCGGCGTTACCTCAATGGCGGCCAAGGTGGCGTTATCCAATACGGCGGAAAGCGCGTTAATCCAGTAGAGCCAGTTGGCGGATAAGTGCGAAATGGTCTGCATCGCAAGCGGTTTTAAACCGTCGCCCAAAAACACCAAGGCCATTACGAACAAATATACTTTGGCCGCGCGGACGACAATACTTTTAATGGTGTGGCCGTCGCCCTCGCTATTTTCGGCGGCTTTGGGGCCCGGAGCCTTTTGGATGACTTCGGCACGGATAGAACTGGCCATACCGGCCATTAATACAACACCGCCAAAGACGTACCAGCCCAAGTGTTCCAATAGGAACCAAAAGTCCGCAAAGTGCGGCGCGCCTTTTAATTTGGAAAGCACCACGGTACCCAACGGTTCCCCAATAGAGGTAAGCACCGCGCCCATACCGATGGCAAAGCACGAAAATACCACCAGGCGTGTGCGGCCCTTGCGTTCCAAGGGAAGCATTACGGTAACTTCCGCCAAGATAAGCGCCGCGATGATAGCGGTAATAATGCTGGACGTGAGGCCAAGTAAAAAGACGATTAAAAACAGCGTCCAGCGCAGGCCGATCGTTTTAACGGCCTTGTGCGTGAGTTTTTGCAAATGTACGTTAAATTTGCGGAAGAGCAGTCCCGCAATTAAAACGGCCAGTGTAATTTTGATTGGGTCTTCCAGCGCAGTCAAAACCAAGTGCCCGCTCCACATTTTGGAAACGGAAACCGCTACAATCCCGCACAGGAACAAAAACGCTTCCAGGTTTTCTTCCACCTTGTGTACGGTAAGCGGCAAGAAGAGAACAACGGCAATAAGCAGCGACAGTAAAGTTGTCTGCCATACGGCTAATTCCATAACAGCCCCCTATAAAGGTAAGATGAAATTATTATATAAAAAAAGCGGAACTTGCGGGGGTGCTTACGCACCGGGGCAAAATATGATAAAATTATCTTACAGGTCCCGTTCGTCTAGCGGTCCAGGACGCCGCCCTCTCAAGGCGGAGATCACGAGTTCGAATCTCGTACGGGACGTTTTCTCCTTTTAACCCCGCATCCGGCGGGGTTTTTTATGCCGTCCCTAGGCCTAGCCTAAAATGCTAAAATATAAATAATCATCCGTTTTATTACATTTAAGGAGTCTTTACTATGGAAATCGGTATCGTCGGTCTGCCTAACGTAGGCAAATCTACCCTTTTTAACGCGCTTACCTGCGCGGGTGCGGAAGCGAGCAACTATCCGTTCTGCACCATTGAACCCAACGTGGGCATTGTGCCTATCCCGGATAAACGGTTAGACAAGTTGTTTGAAATGTTCAAACCGCCCAAGAAAACCGCCGCTTTTATTAAATTTGTAGATATTGCCGGTATCGTAAAGGGCGCGAGCCAAGGCGAAGGGCTGGGAAACAAATTTTTAGCCAACATCCGCGAAGTGGACGCCATTATCCACGTGGTGCGCTTGTTTGAAGACGAAAACGTAACGCACGTGATGAACTCCGTGGACCCCTTGCGCGATATTGAGGTGATCAATACCGAACTGATGCTTGCCGATTTGGAAACGGCCACCAAGGTTTGCGACCGCTTGGGCTCCAACGCCAAGAGCGGCAAGAAAGACGCCGTAGCTGCTTGGGAGCGGATGAAGGAAATCAAGGCCGCACTGGAAAACGGCAAACCCGTCAGTTCCTTGCACTTGGAGCCGGAAGAACTGAAAGATTACCAATTTTTAACCGCCAAACCTGTGCTGTATGTGGGCAACAATTCGGAAAAACGCAACGTGGAAAACGCCGAAAAAGTAGCCAAATACGCCAAGGAAAACGGCGCGGGCTTTGTGGAACTGTCCGTAAAGTTTGAAGCCGATATTGCCGAATTTAGCGAAGAAGAAAAACACGCCTTTTTGGCTGAAACGGGCAACGATTACACCGGCCTTGAAAAAATCGTGCGCGAGGGGATGAAACTCTTGAACCTGTGCACCTATTTTACGGCGGGCAGCGAAGTGGAAGTGCGCAGTTGGCTTATCCCCGTGGGTTGCACGGCGCCGCAAGCGGCGGGCAAAATTCACAGCGATTTTGAAAAAGGCTTCATCCGCGCCGACGTTTACACCTTTGACGATTTAGCCAAGTTCGGCAGCGAAAAAGCCCTGCGCGAACACGGTTTAATCCGTTCCGAAGGCAAAGACTATATTGTAAAGGACGGCGACGTCTGCCTGTTTAAAATCAATGCCTAATATTTCGTGCAAACATTTCGGTAAATGCGGCGGATGCGCCCTTTTGAACTTGCCCTATGCGGAGCAAGTGGCCAAAAAACAGTCCAAACTGCAAGAAACCTTAAAGGATTTTTGGCAAGGGGAAATCCCGGTAACGGTAACGGACGAACCCATTAATTTCCGCAACAAGGTGGAACTCGGTTTTTGCCACCAGGTTAAATGGCGCGACGATTACGATAAAAAGGCTCCCGCCAACAAAACCCGCCCGCTGGAATTTGAAAGCGCGCTCGGTTTTAAATTAAGGGGCCGCTGGGACCGTGCGGTGGATATTGAAGAGTGCTGTTTGTTTAACGATAAACTGATAGCCCTTTTGGACGCTATCCGTGCGTGGGCCAAGGCCGAAAATTTGGAATATTATGACCAGCGCAAACATACGGGCGTTCTGCGCCATTTAATGGTGCGCGAGGGCAAAAACACCGGGGAAGAAATTGTTGTATTGTTTGTAACGGACGATTTTAACGAAAAAACCTTTGTGCAGGCCGTGGAGTCCGTGCTTCCCAACGCCAACATTATGGCCGCTGTCAATAACGGCCTGGCCGATACGGCCGCGCCCGAATCCCTGCGCGTGCTGAAAGGGAAAGATTTTATTTTAGAGCGCATTTTTTTAACCAATGAAAAGGGCCAAAAGGAGCGCGAAGTGGTGTTTAAACTTTCGCCCCAGTCGTTCTTTCAAACCAATACCAAAACCGCGCAAAAAATGTACTCCCGTGTGCGTGCGGTCGTCAAAAAAATTGCCCCCAAACGCATTTACGACTTGTATGGCGGCGCGGGCAGTTTTTCGCTGTCGTGTGCGGACTTGTGCGAAAAAAGTATTTGCGTGGAAAGTGTGGCCCCTGCCGTATATAACGGGATTGAAAATGCCAAAATTAACGGCGTTTCCAATGTGCAGTTCTTCTGCTCCAAGGTGGAAGATTTTGTAAAAGAGCAACCCATTGAACGCAAGGACGCGCTTATCATTTTGGACCCGCCCCGCGGCGGGATGCACCCCAAGGCCGCCAAGGCGGTGGCCGAGTCGGGCGTGGAAAATGTACTCTACATTTCCTGCAACCCGGTTACGCTGGCAAACGATTTAAAAATTCTTACCCAGCATTACGAAATTCTGCACGTGGAAGCCTTTGACTTTTTCCCGCACAGCGAGCACATTGAAACCTTCGTGCAAATGAAGTTGAAATAATTTAGAAGGACCTTTATGACTTTGGAAGAATCGTTAAAATCCCTAAACCCCCAGCAGTTGGATGCCGTCAATTACGACGCCGGCCCGTGCCTGATTGTGGCCGGGGCCGGAACGGGTAAAACCAAAACCTTAACCACCAAAATTGCCAAGTTGATTGCGGACGGTTATCACCCGGCCCGCATTTTGGCGGTAACGTTTACCAACAAGGCCGCGCAGGAAATGCGCGAGCGTGTGGAAGCGTTGGTGCCCGGGGCGGGGAAAAAGGTTTGGATTCATACCTTCCACTCCTTTGGCGTGCGTATTTTGCGCCAAAACGCGCAGGCGCTTGGCTTGTCGCGCGATTTTGCCATTTACGACGATTCCGATCAAAAGAAAGTAGTCAGCCTGATTTTGGAGCAAATGGGCATTAAAGACCCCAAAAAAGAAATCAGCCAAATTGTCAGTTTGATTTCCCGCGCCAAGGACGATATGGTCTCGCCCGAAACGATGATGCAAAGCGCAACAGCCAGCGGGCTGGATTTTAAAATCCGCGCGGCCGAGGTCTATCGCCGCTACGAGCAGAAACTCAAAGAAGCGGGCGCGCTGGACTTTGGCGACCTCTTGGTCAAAACGGTGGTTTTACTGCGCGACCACGAGGATATCCGCAATTACTATCAGGAATTTTTTGAATATATTTTGGTGGACGAATACCAGGACACCAACCATACCCAGTATTTAATTACCAAAATGCTGGCCGCCAAACGCCGCAAACTGTGCGTGGTGGGGGACCCGGACCAGAGCATTTACTCTTGGCGTGGTGCCAACATCCGCAACATTTTGGAATTTGAAAAAGACTTTAAAGACGTAAAAACCATTACTTTGGAGCAGAATTACCGCTCTACCAAGGTTATTTTGGAAGCCTCCAACCGTTTGATTACCAAGAATAAAAAGCGTAAGGAAAAGAACCTCTTTACCGATAAATCCCAGGGCGACCCGATTGAAGTGCGCGAACTTTTAACCGAGGGCGACGAAGCCCGCTGGGTCAGCCAAAACATCAAGGCGTTGGTGGACGAAGGGGCGAGTTTAAAGGAAATAGCCGTCTTCTACCGTACAAACGCCCAGAGCCGCAGTTTTGAAGACTCCTTCCGCCGCTACCAAATTCCGTACCGCTTGGTGGGTACGGTCCGCTTCTATGACCGTAAAGAAATTAAAGACATTATGTGCTACGCGCGCATTTTGATTAACCCCGCCGACAACGTAAGCCTCTTGCGCATTATCAATACGCCTGCCCGCGGGCTGGGCAAAGTGGCGCAGGACCGCTTTATGGCGTACGCGGAGGAGAACCACCTTTCGCTGTATGACGCCCTCAAAAATGCGGCCTATGTGCCGGGCATCAGCGCAATGGCCTTAAAGGCCGCCTTGCGCTTGGTGCAACTGTTTGAAAATTGGCGCGGCGATATGTTACTGACGGACCCGGCGGATATCTTTCACAAAATTTTGGTGGAATCGGGCTATATGGACGCCGTCAAGGCCGAAATGGAGAAGGACCCCGAAGCCGAATCCCGCTTGCAGAACTTGGACGCGCTTATCAACGCTGTAAAGGAATACGAGGACCGTTGCCGCAAGGGCGAAAAGGAGCCGTCGGTGTCGGACTTTTTGCAGGAAATTTCCCTCTTGTCCGGCGAGGACGATTCCAACGCGGGCGAGGGCGGAGCCGTAACGCTGATGACGGTGCACTTGGCCAAGGGGTTGGAATTTAACAATGTGTTTGTAACCGGGCTGGAAGAAAACCTGTTCCCCATTTGCAAGGATAATGAGGACGAACTGGAAGAAGAACGCCGCCTGTGCTATGTGGCAATGACGCGCGCGCGCGAAAAACTCTTTTTGACGTATGCACAATCGCGCCGCAAATTCGGTCAGCGGCAGGACAACTTGCCCTCGCGCTTTTTGTTTGAAAGCGGACTTTTGGACGAAAGCGAAGTGCGCGAAAGCACCCAACCCCGCTATACGGATTATCACTCCAAGTACGGCTTGTACGGTGCGGGTGCGGGCGGTTCGTATTCGGGCGGCAATTACGGCGGGGGATATTCCCGCGGCCGCAATAATTTCGGCGGCAATAACCGCTACCAAAATTTTGAAGGCTACGCCAGCAAGAGCCGCTTCCAAAAACGCTACGACGAGGACGGCTACGAAATTGAGGATAACGATTTGGATTACGAATCGTCTTCCTACAATTCTACGCCTAGTTTGGGTTCGCTCTACTCCCGCCCGATGCCTACCCCGTCGGCGGAGCCGCGGCAGTTTCCCAAGGGGCGCGCGTATCCGTTCCCGGTGGCCAGCCAACAGGCGGCCCCTGCTAAACCGGCTGAGCCGGCCCCCAAAAATGCGGACGGTGTGGCGATTGGCGGACTTGTGAAGCACGGCGTCTTCGGGCAAGGAAAAATTGTCCAAGTGGCCGGGTCGGGCGACAGTGCCAAAATTACGGTACTGTTTGGCAATGGTGTACGGCGTACGTTTATGCTGAAATTTGCCCCGCTGGAACTGTTGTAATTTCGTAATTTGGATAGAACAAGGCCGCCAGGGTGTATTCCCCTAGCGGCCTTTGCGTTTTATAGTAGGTGTTTTGGTCCCGTGCGTGTGGGCTGGTATTATTGTGTTATTATCTAACATGGTCATTCTGGAAGGTTTGCCGGCGCGGAGCGTTCCAGTATCTGTTGTTTTCCTCTTTTTTATAACGACAGATCCTGGATTACGACTTTCCAGGATGACGACAACCACCAACTACCCAAGCAGTAGATTCTGAAAACCCTGCGGGCCGCCAGTTCAGTATAACGGCAACAATAACGACAGATCCCCGACTAAAACCCTCGGGGATGACGACTAAACGATGTAGTTTTTATTGTTGGAGTTTTATTGGTTGGTGGCATTACAAAAAGAGTGTGGCTCTATTAATCAAAGGGGCTCGGACAATCTGCCGTCTGCAAGGCGCGGCGCGTAGTGTGTCGTCATCCCGTAGTGTTTTTATACGGGATCTCGTTGTTATTATTGTCATTCCCGAGTGTCGTAGTCGGGAATCTGTTTTTGCCGTGGTTGTTCCCTTACGCAAAGACAGATCCCCGAACCCTGAGGGTCGCAAATTCCCCGGGGACGGCACAACAACACAATAAAACAAGGTTGTTATAAAATTAGGAGGTCATCCTGAACTTGTTTCAGGATCTACCGATTGTGTCGTTGCTTTTTTATCGTTCTTTTTAAAGGGGTTGTTTCGTTTTTTTGTTAAAAATTTGTTTGCGTTGGATACAAAAAGCCCCGGGCAGGCCCGGGGCGTATAGCATAAATTAGGCAGAAGCCAAAATGGCTGTCAGCAAGGCAAGCAATGTCCCGCCGAAAAACAGCACTAAGAGTAGCGGCACGACGGCAATCCCTACCGTCAGCCACCCAAACAGTCCTGCCCACCAAGCCACGCGCCGGGCTTCGTCCGGCAGATTCGTGCGGGCCAAATCCTGCGCGCGTAAGGATAAAATCATCCCGGCAATCGCCAGCGGAATCGTAAAAAAGCCCGTAAAGCACGAAATAATAACCGCAATGACCGAAAGCGTAAAATGGCTGTTAATGCAGTTTGCGCCATTTAAATTGCATTTGCAGTCATCCGCGTTGCGTTTATCCGGCGTGCAAACAGGTTTATTTTCCTGCGTTTGGTTTTCCATAAATTTCCCCCTTGCCGCCAACCGGGCATAATGCCTAGCCAAACGGCTAAATTATTATATAAAATATATTTTTAAAGGGAGCCCTATATTTTATGGAAATAACTAAAAAAGATGTAGCCTTGGCCGCCAAACTTGCCAAAATGCAAGTAAGCGAACAAGAAGCCGCCATTTATCAAGAACAATTAGAAGCCCTGTTTAAATGGGTGAAGGAACTTTCCGCCGTGAATACGGATTCGGTCAAATTGACCAACGCCAACCACTCGGCGCATATCCGCCGCGACGAACCCGTCAGCGACTTAGACCGTGCCGCCGCCCTGCGCCGGGAATTTGGCGCGCTGGAAGACGACTGCGCAAAAGTAAAGAAGGTGCTTTAATATGATGACCGCTTTGGAAATTGTAAACGCTGTTGAAACGGGTGCAAAGACCGCTGAACAAATTACCCGGGAATCCTTGGCGAAAATTGCCGAGTTGAACCCCAAAATTAATGCTTTGGTAGAAGTTTTTGAGCAGGATGCCCTCGCACAAGCCAAGGCCGTGGACGCCAAAAAGGCCCGCGGCGAAAAACTGGGCCCGCTGGCCGGGGTGCCCGTGGCGATTAAAGATAATATCCTTTACAAAGGCCACAAGGCTACCTGCTGTTCCAAAATGTTGGAAAATTATGTGGCTTCCTACACCTCTGCGGTGGTGGAAAAATTATTGGCCGCCGACGCCGTGATTATCGGCCGCGCCAATATGGACGAATTTGCTATGGGCAGCAGTAACCAAACCTCCGTGTACGGGCCTGTAAAAAACCCCGTGAATTTGGAGTGCGTGCCCGGTGGTTCCTCCGGCGGTTCTGCCGCGGCGGTGGCGGCGGGTATGGTGCCTGTTGCCTTGGGTACCGATACGGGCGGTTCCGTGCGCCAACCGGCGGGTTTCTGCGGTGTCGTGGGTATTAAGCCTGGTTATGGCCGCATTTCTCGCTATGGTATTATTGCGTTTGCGTCCAGCGCCGACCAAGTGGGCGTATTGGCCCAAACGGTAGCCGATTCTGCCCGCGTGCTGGAAGTGTTATCCGGCAAAGACGTGCACGATTCTACCTCTTTGGACGCCGAGGTCCCCGCGTATGAAAAACTGTTTACGGACGGTTTAAAGGGCGTAAAAGTGGGCCTGCCCAAAGGCTTTTTGGACGGGTTAAATGCGGACATTAAAGAAAAAATGGACGCGGCCGCCAAACGTTTGCAAGAATTGGGCGCGGAATTGGTGGAAGTGGAAGTTCCGCACGCCAAATACGCGGCGCCTTGCTACTACATTATCACCAGCGCGGAAGCCAGTTCCAACCTTGGCCGCTTTGACGGTATCCGCTACGGGTACGCCGATAAACAAGCCCAAGATTTAAACGCCTATTACGAAGGTTCCCGCAAACCCTTCGGCTTGGAAGTAAAAAAACGCATTATTATCGGCACTTACGCGCTGACCTCCGGCCGCTACGAAGAGTGCTTTGTAAAGGCGATGAAGGTGCGCGAACTTATCCGCGAAGATTTTAGAAAAGCATTTGAAAAGGTGGATATTTTGCTGACGCCTACCTCACCCACCACAGCCTTTAAACTGGGGGCGCACGACGAGGACCCGTTGGCTCTGTATCTGGCGGATCTGTACACCTGCCAGGGCAATATCGGCGGTTTGGCGGGCATCAGCGTGCCGTTTGGCAAGGATAAAAACGGCCTGCCTATCGGCGTGCAGTTCTACGGGCCGATTTTGCAGGAAGAAAAGATTTTAAACGCGGCGTATAACTTAGAGAAGGGATTATGATTGTTTCCGAATTTTCGTGCGGCGGCGTGATTTTGGACGGGCGGAAGGTGTTGCTTGTCCAAGTCAAAAATATGAAAGGCAAAAAGATTTGGACGTTCCCCAAAGGACACATTGAACAAGGGGAAACGCCACGTCAGGCCGCGCTGCGCGAAGTGCTGGAAGAAACGGGCTATAAGGCCGTTATCGTCCGGCCAATGATTCGGGTGAAGTACGCGTTTACTTTTCAGGGAAATTACGTCAAAAAGATGGTCCAATGGTATTTGATGAAAAAACTGGGGCGCATTGGCAAGCACGATGCTTCCGAGATTATTTCAATCCGTTGGGTATCTCTTTTAAAGGCGCGCGAATTGGTGCAGTATCCGAGCGATATCCGCTTGGTGGATATGCTTCTGGCCAGTTTGCACATTGAGCCCTCCGAGGAACCGGAAACCGAAGAATAGGGGCTGTTTTAGTTAAATAACGGGCGGAGCGCAAAACGTTTGTTTAGGTTTTGCGTTCCGCTTTTTTATGGGCGCGTTTGTGTACGGTGCGCAAGGTGCCGGGCTTTTAATAAAGGGGTCATCCCGGAAGGTTTTTATCCGAGATCTTGTTGTTATTGTTGTCATTCCCGAGTGTCGTAGTCGGGAATCTGTTGTTTGTCGTTCCCTTTTTTATCACGACGGATCCCCGACTAAATTCCTCGGGGATGACGGCAACAAATATTGTTTTTATTGTTGCCATTTCGTTGGTTTGCAACATTACAAAAAGAGTGTGGCTCCATTAGTCAAAAGGGGGAAAAAGATAAGCCGTCCGCAGGACTTACTGTAAAGGGGTTGTTTCGTTTTTTTTTTTGTTAAAATTTTGATAAATTGCGGTGGTCGTACCCGGATGTATCCGCCGTATAAAAATGCGTATAAAAGGCCGTTTTGCTCAAATATAAAGGCCTTAACAAGGAGAAAAAATGAAAGGATTTATTACTATTAGCCGTGCGGCCACTGATGCTAGTGGCGTCATTCTGGAAAGTTGTAGTCCAGAATCTGTTGTTGCGAAACGGCGAGATTCCGTACAGAAACCTTACGGAATGACGTCTGTTTGGGGTGGCCGCACGGCTAATTATTTTTGCGCAGTTAGCCGTGGTTTTACACTTATTGAACTATTAGTCGTCGTGCTTATTATCGGTATTTTGGCGGCGGTGGCCGTTCCCCAATACCAAACGGCAGTGGATAAGGCGCGGTATAGCAAAATTATCCCTATGACCCGCGCTTTAAAGGACGCTACGGAAGTGTATTATATGGCAAACGGTACCTATAATTTTCAAATTGGGGATATTGATATCAGCGGTCCGGCGGGGTGCCAGTTCCCGGCAGGAGATAATATTGTATTGTGCGAGGACTCTTGGTATGATATTTTAAATCAAGCACAAAACGTAATGGGATTTATGGGGGCGCGTTACTCAACTATTACCGAACAAAACGCCTATCGGATTTGGTTGGACAACAATAACAATGGGAAACCGGCGGGGCAACGGGAGTGCGTGGCCTATGACGGAACAGAACGGGCGCACCGCTTGTGTAAGGCAATGGGGGGCGTGCGGGTTAGCGAGTGGTCCAAAGATTATATTTTGCCGTAGCCGTTTGCGAACTGTCGCCAGTATGGCATAAAAAACCCCCGCCCAAAAGAGCGGGGGGTTGATATCGTAATCAAAGATTAATGCACGCCGTGCATCCATTTTTTGATTTTGCCCGTCATAATCCACATAATTACACCGAACAAGGCAGACAAGACCGCCGGAACGGAGAACAAGGTGGAAAGGCTCCACGATTCGTAGTAACTGGCCAGCCAGCCGGCAAGCAGGTTACCAAAGAAACTGGCCGTCAACCATACGCCCATAAACAGGGACATAAATTTAAGCGGCGCGAGTTTGCTTACCATAGAAAGCCCCACCGGGGACAAGCACAGTTCGCCCATCGTGCAGAACATATAGACCAAAATCAGCCAAATCGCGCTGACCGGACCGTTGGCTTGGTACAAGGACGCGCCTACCGCAATAGCGGCAAAGCCGATACCTTGCAGGAACAAACCCCAGCCGAATTTGCACGGAATAGAGGGGTCTTTCGTTCCCATTTTAAGCCACAGTTTGGCGTAAATCGGGGCCAAGAGCACCACGAAAATGGGGTTCACAGCCTGGAAATAAGACGCTTTAAGCGTAATTTCCCCAATGAACGGCAACACCGGGTGCAGGTTGGTGGCTTCTTTGGCAAAGAAGTTCAAGGAAGTCCCGGCCTGTTCAAAGAACGCAAAGAAGAAAATAGCGAAGAATACAAAGGTGAAAATCGCTTTGATTCTGTCCCACTCGTCCTGCGTAAGAGGCTTTTGGGCGGCTTCGGCCTTGGCTTTTTCTTCGGGGTCTTCGTCTTGGATGTTTTTAGTTACGGGGTGCAAGCCGATGTGGCCCAAGTATTTGTTTTGGGAAACCAAATACCAAATAAGGCCGATGACCATACCGATACCGGCAGCCATAAAACCGTATTTCCATTTATAGGCTTCCAACGCGTTAAACGGGTCGGTAGGTTCGCCCAAGAAACCGCAGATGAACGGCGCAAAGAACGCACCTACGTTAATGCCCATATAGAAAATGGTAAAACCACCGTCTCTTCTGACGTCGTTGGGTTCGTACAGTTCACCCACAATAGAGGAGATGTTCGGTTTAAAGAAACCGTTTCCGATAATAATCAGCGTTAAACCCGTGCCCAGTGCAAGAACCGGGTTAATGAGTTCATAAGACGCCAGCGTAAATTGACCCATAGCCATTAAAATAGCACCAATGGTAATAGAGTGGCGTTTGCCGATATAACGATCCGCCAGGTATCCGCCCAAAATGGGGGTTAAATACACCAGGGCCGTAAACATACCGTAAATTTTGCTGGAAGTCGCTTTGGTAAATCCAATTACGGTACTAATCATAAAGAGCGACAGAAGAGCTCTCATTCCATAGTAGTTAAAACGTTCCCACATTTCAACCATAAACAACATATACAGCGCTTTCGGTTGACCGTGTTTGGTAACGTTATGCTTTACTTCATTGTCTGTCATTTATTTCTCCTTGTTTAATTAAAAGGGTACTCTATATTGTACAAAAATATAGGCACACCAGAGAGGGAATATTATAAGGTTGGCAGTCCGCCGTTAAGTAATAGTTGCGTGGCGTCTTGCATTAACAGGAACGCGTGGTAAAAGGCCACCGCCAAATATACGCCCACAAGTAGGAGCAGCAAGGTGTATATCCATTTGGCGGGTGTGGAGATGATTTTGGAAAGCCACACCAGCGGCAGGGCAAACGGTCCCAATACAAGGGCTGCCAGAATTATCCCGGAGTGGGAATAAAAAAATCCGCGCCCGGGCTTTAAACTGCGCCCGCAAAAGCGGCAGTAATTGTCCTTTTCGTCCACCGCGTTGTGGCAATGCGGGCAGGTTTTTACCTCGTTCACAGTTCCACCCCTTTGCTGCGCAGGTAACGTTTGATGTGGCTGCGGGCCCCGGCGGTTTTGGCAAATTCCAGCCAATCGCGCTTGGGCGCGCCGTTCTTGCGCGTGATAATTTCGCACACATCGCCCGTTTTAAAGGCGTAGTCCATACGCACCATACGGTTATTTACCTTGGCGCCTACATAGTGGTCGCCAATGTCGGTATGAATCGCGTAGGCGAAATCAATGGGCGTGGAGCCCTCCGGCAGGGATTTTACGTCCGCGCGCGGCGTAAACACAAAGATTTGCTGTAAGTTTACGTCCGTTTTGAACCCTTCCAAAAATTCGCGCGGGGCGGTTAAATCCTGTTGCCACTCAATCCAGCGGCGGATCCAGTTAATCTTTTCGTCAAAGTTTTTGTCGGGCTTTACGTTGCCCATTTTGTAGCGCCAATGCGCCGCGATACCGTATTCGCAGGTGCGGTGCATTTCCTCGGTGCGGATTTGAATTTCAATAATATCACCCGTGGGGGACAAAACCGTCGTGTGGATACTTTGGTACATATTGGCCTTTGGCGTGGCGATGTAATCGGTAAACGTGCCCGCAATCGGTTTAAAAACGCTGTGCACCAAGCCTAGGGCGCGGTAGCAGTCCTGCAAGGTTTTGGTAATAATGCGCACGCCCAAGGAGTCCTGAATTTCGGCAAAGGTACAATGGTGCTTTTGCATTTTGCGGTAAATGGAATAGTAGTTCTTGGCACGGGCCAAAATACGGAAGTCCAAATTGTCGGCTTTGAGGGCAGGTTCCAATTGCTTTTTAAAGGCTTCCAGCGCGGCCTGACGGTCGGCGGTGCGGGCTTCCACTTGTGCTTTAATGTCGGCATATTCCTGCGGGTGGAGATATTTAAAGGACAAGTCCTCTAAATCCGTTTTAATGGTGAACATCCCCAACCGCTGGGCCAGCGGGGCATAGAGTGAAATGGTTTCATAAGCCTTAAACTGCTGGCGGTCCGGCGGCATAAAATCAAGCGTGCGCATATTGTGGGTGCGGTCCGCGAGTTTGATTAAAATAACGCGCACATCCTCGGCCACGGCGATGAGCATTTTGCGCCAGTTTTCTACGGTTTCCTCGTCGGTGGAGGAAAATTTTAAGTCGCTTATTTTGGTTACGCCTTGCACCATATGGGCGATTTCCGGGTTGAACTCCCGGCGCAGGTCGTCCAAGGTTACGGAGGTATCCTCTACCGTGTCGTGCAGGAGCCCTGCACAAATGGTGTCGGCGTCCAAGTTAAAATCCATTAGAATATTGGCGACGTGGCAACAATGCGTAAAATACGGCTCGCCGCTTTCGCGCTTTTGCTTTTCGTGTGCCTTTTCGGCAAAGTGATACGCCTTTTCAATCAAGGAAGTGTCTTGATTGGGGTTGTATTCTTTAAACTTACGGAGCAAGGCCGGTAAATCGGGAGCGTTTTGCATAAGGTTACTCGTGTTTTAAATCGTTTAAAATTTCCGCCGCGGCACGTTTGGCTACGCCGGGTTCGCCCAAAGACGCGCGCAGTTTGAGCAAGTCCTCGCGCATTGCGGTCAGTTTGGCCGGGTTTTGGAACATTGCCATTGTTTCCGCCGCCAAAGAGTTGGGCGTGGCGTCCTGCTGGATGAGTTCCTTGACCAGTGCGCGGCGCGCAAGCAGGTTGACGAGCGAAATATACGGCACTTTAATCACGCGTTTGGCAATTTCGTACGTCGGCCAGAAGAGTTTGTACGCCACTACCATAGGAATACCGAGCAAAGCGTTTTCCAAGGTGGCGGTGCCGGAGCAGGCCAGCAAAAAGTCCATTTCCGAGCGTTTGGCGTAATGGTTGTCTTTTACAAAATGGAAATTGTCGTGCGGTTTTTCACCGATTAAATCCAAGAACACCTTTTCGTCGGCGTCCGGCAATAAAAACATATACGCCTGCGTATGGGGGAATTCCTTTAACACTTGTTTAAAGGTTTGGTAGAAAACAGGCGTTAAGCGCTTGATTTCGCCCATACGGCTGCCGGGCAGCATACCCAGTTTCCAGGCGTGGTTTTTATGGTCGGTTACGTTGAAATTTTTGTCCTTGGGGGCGGGCAAATAGTCTAACAAGGGATTGCCCAAAAATACGGCGTTTCCGCCAAATTGTTTGTGAAATTCCGGCTCAAAGGGGTAAATGACGAACATTTTTTTCGTCAGGTTCGCCAGTTGTTTGGCGCGGTATTGGCGGCTGGCCCATACCTGCGGCGTTACATAATAGTAGGCCGGGATGTTGCGGTGCTTGGCCATACCCAATACTTGGTGGTTAAAGCCGTAAAAGTCCACTACGATAAGCGCCACCGGGTTTTGCGTTTCCATATAGTCGCGGATTTGGTTTAAAAGTTTAATCCAAAGCGGCATTTTTTTAAGCGGTTCAATAAATCCGCTTGCGCCTTGGCTGGCCAAATCAAACATAAAGGTATCGCTGGCGGACGCTAATTGTTTGCCCCCAATCGCCGTAACGCGCACATCGGGGTCGGCTTCTTTTAAAGCGCGCACCAAGGCGGCGGCGTGGATATCGCCGGATACATCCCCCGCCACGATGAGAATATTTTTAGAAATGGGGGTAATGGTGGACATTATTTTTCGTCTCCTTTAAATTGGCCCAAGGTTTCGTCCAATACGGCTTGGGCGGCGCGGGCAACGGTGCTGATGGCCTGCAACGGTTTGGGCGTATGCAGGTGGCCCGTTTTCGGAATATCAAAACGGTTCATTTTTTCGCAAATTTGCAACGCCAGTTCTAGGGCTTTGGTGCCCTTTTCGCCGCTGGGGGCAGGCGTTCGGGCCGTTTTGATGCAGTCAATAAAGTGTAAAATTTCGGCGGTAATGGGCAACTGCTTTTCCACCTTGGGGTAATTGACCGTCAAATCGTTCATATTATTAATGACGGGTTTGTCCTTGCTGTAAGTTTTTACGCGGGCGTTCATAAAGTCCACAGACACATATCCGCTTGGCTGGAAGAGGTGCATAAAGCGGGCGCGTTCAAAACTGGCGCGGCTGGCGGTTACATCGGCCACGGCACCGTTGGCAAAGTGCAGGCGGACGTTGGCGATGTCCTCGTGCGGAGAAAATACGCTAAGCCCCACTGCGTCCACGTGAACAACCTCGCTGGGGACAATGGTATAGAGTAAATCAATATCGTGAATCATCAGGTCCAGCACTACGCTAATGTTGGCCATACGCCCGTCGTACGGTCCTTGGCGGGTAATGGTGATAAAGCGCGGGTCTTTGATGTATTTTACGGCTTCCACTACGGCGGGGTTAAAGCGTTCCACGTGTCCAACCTGTAAAACCAGGTGGTGGCGTTTGGCGGCTTGGATTAAGTCGCGCGCTTCTTCCATTGTTACCGCAATCGGTTTTTCTACAAGCGTATGCACGCCGTGTTCCAAAAAGTACATACCGATTTGGTGGTGTAACTGCGTAGGAGCCGCCACAATGACGGCGTCCACTTGCCCGACGAGTTCCTCGGGCTTCGTGTAAGGGGTGCAGTTGTGCGCCCACGCGAGTTTTTGCGCGCGCATTACGTCCGGGTCGCACACGCCCACCAGCGTAACCCCTTTCATTTTAGCAAGGGTGCGGGTGTGGAAAGTTCCGATTTTGCCGGCGCCGATAACGCCGAATTTAATAGGTTTATCTTGGACCATAGATCTTTTCTCCGTTATTATCTATTATACCTAATGTGCCCTTGTATTGGGCAAAATCCTTTGCGCGCGCAAAAAAGTTGACAGGCGTTTTAATCTTGGTATAATGTGAATATGAGATATATGGAAAGAACGCTTGTTCTAATTAAACCTGATGCTATTGAAAAACGCATTAGCGGTCTTATCTTGGACCGCCTTGATCACCTCGGCCTGCAAATGACCGGGGCCAAAGTAGTTTCGCTTACGGAAGAATTGGCCCGCGCGCACTACAAAAATTTGGAAGGCAAACCCTTCTTGGAAGAAGTTATCCAATATATGATGGGTGAATTTAACAATGTGCCGAACCATAAAATTTACGCCTTCGTTTTCCAGGGCGAAAACGCTATTGCCAAAGTCCGCCAGGAAATCGGCAGCACGAACCCCGAAAAGGCCGCCCCGTGGACGATCCGCGGCAGTTTCGGCCGCTTTATCGGCGATGTAATGCAGAACTGCGTACACGCCTCCGGCTCGCCGGAAGATGCGGAAAAGGAAATTGCGCTTTGGTTTAAACCCGAAGAGGTGCTGGACCGCTAAATGTTTGTCCGTTTACTTAAAATTGCCGCGCCGGCCTTGGTGCTGGCGTGTTCTTTAACGCCGCTTTTCGGAGCGGAAACGGAAGAAAAGACGGTTTCTTTGTCCACGCAGGACGGTTGGGCGCTTTCCGCCGTGTACCGTCCTGCTTCTTCGCAGGATAAAACCGTTGTCTTGCTGCACGATTTAAATAAAAAGAAAGAAGATTTTTCCTCTTTTAAGGCCGACCTGGCCCGCGCGGGGTTCGGCTATTTGGCGTTGGATTTGCGCGGCTACGGCCAAAGCACGGGCGGCGGCGAAGCCAAAACCTTTGCCAAGGAAGGGGTGGATAACCAATTTAATAAAATGACCCGCGACGTGGACGCCGCGATGAAATTTTTGCAGAAGAAAGGCGTTACCCCTACGGAAACGGTGCTGTTGGGCACAGGCCTTGGCGCCAATGTGGCGGCTAAAAGCGCAAGTTTCTGGCCGGACGTGTCCGCCTTGGCCCTCATCAGCCCGACTACGAATAACCGCGACGTTCTTTCCATACCTGCGATGCGGTTATATAAGGGTGATGTGCTGATTGCCGCGGGTGCGGCCGACAAAAAAATGTTTTTGGAAGCCAGTGTGATCCGCAATGTATCGTTTTTAAGCGCGGGCGAAGGAAAAGTAACCTTTTTAACCGCGTATGATTTAACGTCGCACGAAATGTTGGACAAATATTTGCGCCCGTCGCTTATTCAATGGCTCAAAACGCCGCATAAGCCCGAGGTGCTGCCGGACCCCAAACTCACGCCGGACCCGATTCCGTCGGACGGCGCGTTGGTGGCTCCTTCGCAGACCGAAGATGCGCTGGTTCCGTCCGTACTTTGATTAGGAGTCTTTTGTGAAACCCGCCCGTATTGTTTTTCCCGGTTTTTGGTTTGGAGAAAGCGACTTAAAACAAGCCGAAGAATTGGCGCGCCGCGGCGTGGGGGGCTTTTGCCTCTACGGGGCGACCGCGCGGGAAGCCTACGACTTTACGCGGCGTATGCGCGACGTTTCACCCTACGACCATTTGCTCTTTTGTGCGGACATTGACGAGGAATTAAATGAAATTATTACCGATGCCCCCGCCCTGCCGCCTAATGGTTCGTTGAACCGTTTTCCCTCGCCGCAGGACGGCGCATACCGCAAGGGGAACCTCTTGGCGCGTATGGCGCGCAGTTTGGGGATTGATTGGGTACTGGCCCCGGTGGTGGATTTGGGGTATGCTTCCCCGGCGTTTGCCGATGTGCCGCTGACGGTTACCCATTTGGCGGGCGATTTTATCGCGGGGCTTTCCAACGGCGGAGCCTTAAACTGCGTAAAATATTTCCCCGGGGTTTCCGGGGTTTTAAAGACCTTGGCGCAAATGGAAGATGCCGAATTTGTACCTTATAAACATATCTTCCGCCGCGCAGATGCCATTATGCCCTCGGATATGACGTTCCCCAATATTGATAACGACAACCAGGCGATGCTGTCGGATAAAATGATTAAGGGGCTTCTTAAAAAGCGGCTTAATTACAAGGGTTGTGTGGTAAGTTTCCCGCTGTTTAAGGGGCGGCTTCGCTACGAGGATGCGAGCGTAATCAAAATGTTGCATTGCGGTATTGAGGATATTTTGGCTCCCAAGGATGCTTCGTCCGTGATTGACGCGATTGAGCGCGAAGTGGATAAGGGTTTTTTAATGGACGAGATTATTCACGCCGTTTCCAACCACGAAATGTTTATCAGCAAAGTTTTTATGGGCCCGGAACCGATGGACTACAAGGAAGCCTTTGATATGGCCCGCAGTACCTTTGGAAAATAAAAAAGTTTGTTATTTTCTCAGTCCCCGTACAATTTTTATATGAGGGCTGTGTTTTGTAAGGACAAAACAACTACGAATAACAGATTCCCGCGCGGTTCCACGCCGGCTAAATTAGGAAATGACGACTTTCTGAAAAAGGAGGTCATCCTGAACTTGTTTCAGGATCTACTGCTTGGGTAGTGGCTGTTATCTAAAAGGTCATACTGGAAGGTTTGGCGGCGCGGAGTGTTCCTGTATCTGTTGTTTTCCACTTTTAGAGTAACGACAGATCCTGGACTACGACTTTCCAGGATGACGGCAACGACTAGCGACACAATCGGTAGATTCTGAAAACCCTGCGGGTCACCAGTTCAGGACGACGACCTTATTTTGTTGGGTTTCTTGCCGTCATCCCGGAAGGTTTTT
This sequence comes from Candidatus Avelusimicrobium sp., assembly GCF_050873505.1. Lineage (GTDB taxonomy): Bacteria > Elusimicrobiota > Elusimicrobia > Elusimicrobiales > Elusimicrobiaceae > Avelusimicrobium. The sequence goes on from NZ_JBNMIY010000003.1 coordinate 35,967, forward strand.
ATCCGGGATCTGTCGTTGCTTTTCCGTCGTTTTTTTGTTAAAATTTTAATAAATTGCAGTAGATGTACCCGGATGTGCCCGCCGTATAAAAACGTGTATAAAAGGCCGTTTTGCTCAAATATAAAGGCCTTAACAAGGAGAAAAAATGAAAGGATTTAGTAATGTTGTCCGCCCGGCACCCTCAGGTTTTACACTAATAGAATTATTAGTCGTCGTTCTTATTATCGGTATTTTGTCTGCCGTTGCACTGCCGCAATATACCAGAGCGGTGGAAAAAAGCCGCGCAAGCGAAGCCCGCGCTAATGTGAAGGCTATGTACGATGCCGTGGATATTGCCCGTTTAGCCGGGGCTAGTATTGATGGTATGACTTTTGATCAATTAGATATTACTTTTACTGGGGAATCTGGTGGGGGTAATACTAGTTCGTTAAGTACGAAAAATTTCAATTATATGTTATACGGAGGTTGGTGTCCCAACGGAACTTCGCACGCGGTGAGAGCCACTCGCTTAAATTCGCCTTCCTTTTATTATGAAATTTCTTACTGCCGGGAAACGGGATTAAGATGTGGTGATAAGGGCAATGGCGAGTGCAAGGGGATTGGCTTTTATCAAACAAGTGGTACCTGTTTATCAGGTAATATGGTAAATGGTATGTGTTTTACCGAATAATAACTATTCAAGACAAAAAATCCCCGGAGTTTTGCTCTGGGGATTTTTATCGGTTCAAAATTACTCTTCGTCTTTTTTGAACTTGGCGGCAATTTCGTCTTTGCGGCGGTTAAATTCTTTTACCACTTTGTTTTTGCCTTCTTCCAGTTTTTCGCGTGCTTCTTCGGCACGGTCGGAAAATTTGTGGCGGAAATCTTCTGCGCGGTCTTTAATTTTTTCTTTCAGTTCGCCCGCGTGTTCCAACACATATTCCTTTTGTTCTTCGTAGGTATCGTCCGCCCAGCGTTTAAGTTTGCGGCGGGTAACTTCACCCTTGGCCGGCGCTAGCAACACTCCGGCGGCGGCGCCTACCAGCGCACCCAGCAAGAAAGCGGCAATCCCCGCTCCGGCACATTCGCATTTATGGCACATAACTTCCCCCTCCTTTTGCTTTGCTATAATGTTATATATATTGTACAACAATTAGTAGGAACTGCAATTCCTATACATAGTATAGCCGTAAATTTAGTTTTTGTCAGACCTATTTTTAATTAGTTGGAGGTAACTATGCCAAATCCGTCCGCTCCCCGTCAAAACGGGAAACAACTGGCCCCCGAAGTGCGCAAACGCAACTTTGAAGAAGTGGCCCAAATTTTTACCAAAGAAGAAGCCCAGGCCGAGGCCAACCGCTGCCTGCATTGCAAAAATGCCCGCTGTCAGGCCAACTGCCCGGTGGGGGTGCAAATCCCGGACTTTATCGCCCTGTTAAAGGACGGAAAAGTGGGTGAAGCCGCCAGCAAAATTATGGAAACAAGCCTCTTGCCCGCCATTTGTGGACGCGTCTGCCCGCAGGAAAAACATTGCGAGGGCAACTGCATTTTAAAGGAACGCTTTGGCTCGGTGAATATCGGTATGTTGGAACGCTACACCGCCGATACCGCCCGCAACGAGGGGTTATTAAAGGCCCCGCAAACGGCCAAGCCGACGGGCAAAAAGGTGGCTTGTATCGGTTCGGGCCCGTCCTCTATCGCGGCCGCGGCGGAATTGGCGCGCGCCGGGCACGACGTAACCGTTTTTGAAGCGTTGCACGCCTTTGGCGGGGTGCTCCGCTACGGAATTCCGTCCTTCCGCTTGCCGCGCGAAGTGATTGACCACGAAATTGAAACCGTTAAATCTATGGGTGTTAAATTTGTAACGGACGTGCTCGTGGGCGCGACTGAAAAAATTGCTGACTTGCTTAAAGATTTTGATGCCGTATATGTGGGTAGCGGCGCGGGTCTGCCGACACTGACGGGTATCCCCGGCGAAAACGCCGTGGGCGTATATAGCGCAAATGAATTTTTAACCCGCATTAACTTAATGCAGGCGTTTAAATTCCCGCAAACGGATACGCCTATCCAAGTGGGCAAACACGTCGTGGTGTTGGGCGGCGGGAACAGCGCAATGGACGCGGCCCGCTGTGCAATGCGCCTGGGCCCGGATACGGTTACCATTGCTTACCGCAGAAGCGCGGCCGAAATGCCTGCGCGCGCGGCCGAGGTGGAACACGCCAAGGAAGAGGGCGTTCAGTTTGAATATTTGGTAACCCCCAAAGAGGTGTTAGCGGATGAAAAAGGCCGCGTAACGGGCCTTAAATGCACCCGCAACCAGTTGGGCGAACCCGACGCCAGAGGCCGCCGCCGGCCGGTGGAAATCCCGGGCTCGGAGTTTGTAATGCCTGTGGATACGATTATTGTGGCTATCGGACAAAAGCCGAACCCGATTATCGCCAAAACCACGCCGGAACTTAAAACCACGGAGCGCGGCGTTTTGGTGTTGGACGAAGAGGGCAAAACCACTATGCCGGGCGTATATGCCGGGGGCGATATTATCCGCGGCGGCGCCACGGTACTCTTGGCGATGAAGGACGGCATTGAGGCCGCCAAACGCATTAACGCCTACTTGGAGGGGAAATAGTATGGAAGAAAATACCATTTTAATTAAAGAAAATTTAAGCGACGTGGTGGCGAAGTTCGTCATCTATAAACCGCTGATTGCCAAGGCCGCCAAGGCAGGGCAGTTCGTCATTTTGCGCGGGCGCGAGGGTGGCGAACGCGTGCCGGTTACGCTCGTAGATTGGGATAAAGAAAAGGGAACTATTACCGTGATTATCCAAGCCATCGGCAAGACGACGAGTTTGTTTAACTCCTTAAACCAAGGCGATAAGTTTTTGAACGTGGCCGGCCCGCTGGGTACGCCCGTGGAAATCAAAAATTACGGTACCGTAGCCGTTGTAGGCGGCGGGGTGGGTATTGCCGAGGTGTATCCCATTGCGCGCGCGTTTAAAGAGGCTGGCAACCGCGTAATTGCCGTGTTGGGCGCGCGTACCAAGGATTTGCTTATCTTGGAAAAAGAAATGAGCGCCTTGTGTGATAAAACCGTCAGCACCACGGACGACGGCTCCTTCGGTATGAAAGGTATGGTTACCGACGCTATCCAAAAATTGCACGACGAGGGCGAAAAAATTAACGCAGGCTTTATTATCGGGCCGATTCCGATGATGAAGTTTACCTCTCGCTTAATGGATAAACTGGATATGAACCCGCACGCCAGCCTGAACCCGATTATGTTGGACGGCACGGGGATGTGCGGCTGTTGCCGCGTAACCGTAGAGGGCAAGGTGCGCTTTGCGTGTGTGGAAGGGCCGATGTTCCCGTCTAAAACCATTGATTTTGACGAACTCATCCGCCGCACCGCCGAGTACCGCCCGCAGGAAGCGCAAAGTTTGGAACTTTATAAAAAGGACCACATTTGCAAGTGCGGTCTGCACTAATAGCAAGTTGATTTAAAAACGCCCCGGGTAATATAAAAGCCCGGGGCGTTCCATATAATGGTGCCATAAAAACCCCCGGTTTTTGGCCGGGGGTTTTTCACTTCTGACAGCCTTAAAGCAATTTGGAAGCCAAATCCGCCAGGTGGCTGCGTTCCGTCTTGGTAAACGTAATGTGCCCGTGGCTCTTTTGGCCTTTCAAGCGGTCCACCAAATAGGTAAGCCCGTTGGATTCCACATCCAAGTACGGCGTATCAATTTGGTACGGGTCGCCCGTAACCACAACCTTGGTACCTTCGCCCGCGCGGGTTAAAATGGTCTTCATCTCGTGCGGCGTCAGGTTCTGGGCGTCGTCCACAATCATATACTGGCCCGGGAGCGAGCGGCCGCGCATATGCGTAACGGAGGCAATTTCAATCTTTCCGCTGTCCAACAGGTAATGGGCTTTTTCTTCGCCCTCGTCCGGGTTGCGGCGGTCCGCCAAGAAAGCGAGGTTATCGTAAATGGCGCCCATCCACGCTTCCAGTTTTTCCTCCTTGGTGCCGGGTAAGAAGCCGATGTCCTTGCCGACCGGGACGATAGAGCGGCACACCACCAAGCGGCGGTAGGCGTTTTCGTCCATTGTGCGCTGTAAGCCCGTGGCCAGCGTGATAAGCGTTTTACCCGTGCCCGCCGTACCGACGAGGGTTACAATGTCCAAACTGTCGTCTAACAACAGTTCCATTGCAAAGCGCTGTTCTTTGTTTAGCGGCTTAATGCCCCAAGCCGTCGGTTCCTGGGCGGAAAGCGGGCGCAGTACAAATTCCCCGCTGTTGGCCACGCGCCCGATAGCGGATTTCTTGCTCCCGTCGGACGCTTTTAAAATAATAAACTCGTTAGGATAATAAACCGTCGGGTCCACCGGGAGTTTTTTATCGCGGTAGAACGCGTCAATCTGTTCCGCCGGAACTTCCAGTTCCGCTACGCCCGTATAAAGTTCGTCCACATTTACTTTGTCGGACGTGTAGTCCTGCGACGCCAGGCCCAAGGCTTCGGCTTTCAGGCGCATATTGATATCCTTGGTTACCACAATTACGGGTGCGGCGTTCTTGCGGTAAGCGCCTTCCTTTTTGCTTAACGTATAGGCAATGTTTAAAATGGAGTTATCCGCCTTGTTAAACGCCAAGGACTGCGGCAAAATGTTGGGTTTATCCAACTCAATTTTGAGGATTCCGCCCTTGTCCAGTTTTACGCCTTCGTTCAGCCGCCCGTGGGCGCGCATTTCATCCAGCGTGCGGGACACCATACGCGCGTTTTTGCCGCGGGTGTCGCCCTCGCTTTTAAAGGCGTCCAACTCTTCAATGACGGCCATAGGGATAATAATGTCGTTATCCTCAAAGGCGTGCAGGCAGTTTACATCGTGCAGAAGCACATTGGTATCTAGTATGAATGTTTTTTTCATAAGCCCCTCTTGTAGTGGCCCGTTGTAGGACGGGTTAATTATAGTATAGCCTTTCTTTCGCCGTAGTCAAGGGCTTTTCTCGTCGGTCGGAGCAAAAAATGTATATTTTGGCTAAAATATATATATGAAATATCTTTGCATACACGGACACTTTTACCAGCCGCCGCGCGAAAACGCGTGGCTGGAAGAAATAGAAATTCAGGACAGCGCCGCCCCGTACCACGATTGGAACAGCCGCATTTGCGCGGAGTGCTACGCGCCGAACGCCTTGGCGCGCGTGCTGGACGGCAATAAAGATTTAATAGATTTAACCAACAATTATTCCCGCATTAGTTTTAACTTCGGGCCGACCTTGCTCTCTTGGATGGAAAAGGAAGAACCGCAGGTGTATCAGGCGGTGCAGGAGGCCGACCGTATCAGCCGCAAACGCTTTGGCGGGCACGGCAGTGCGATTGCCCAAGTGTATAACCATATGATTTTGCCGCTTGCCAACGCACACGACAAAGTAACCCAGGTGCGCTGGGGCATTGTGGATTTTGAAAAACGCTTTGGCCGCAAGCCCGAGGCTATTTGGCTGGCGGAAACGGCCTGCAATACCGAAACCTTGGAAGTTTTGGCCGCCGAGGGGATGAAGTTTGTTATTTTGGCCCCCGGACAATGTGCCCGCGTGCGCAAAATCGGCGAAAGCAAATGGCAGGAAGTCGGCTCCCGCGTGGATCCCAAGCGGGCATACCGCTGTAATTTGCCCAGCGGAAAAAGCATTGCGCTGTTCTTTTATGACGGGCCCGTGTCGCAGGGAATTGCGTTTTCGGATACCTTATCTTCGGGCGAAAAATTTGCCGCCCGCTTATTGGGCACTTATAACGCCGGGGACGAAGCGCAGTTAATGCACATCGCCACCGACGGCGAAACGTATGGGCATCACCAGAAATTTGCCGAAATGGCCCTTGCCTACTGCCTTAAAAAGGTGGAGGAAACGCCGGGCGTGGAACTGACGGTTTACGGAGAGTTTTTGGAAAAATATCCGCCGCAGTACGAGGCGCAAATTGTGGAAAATACCTCGTGGAGTTGCTTCCACGGCGTGGAACGCTGGCGCGCAGACTGCGGGTGCAATTCGGGGATGAAGCCCGGCTGGAACCAGAAATGGCGCGGGCCGCTTCGCGACGCTTTGGACTATGTGCGCGACGAAATGGTAAAAACCTTTGAAACTGTGGGTGCTCAGTATTTTAAAGACCCGTGGGCTGCGCGTAATGATTATATTGATTTGATTTTGGACCGCTCCTTGGATGCCCAGCACCGCTTTTTCTTAAAGTACGCCATGGAAAAGGCGTGGCGGGACCGCCCGACGGCATTAATGCTGCTTGAAATGCAGCGCAATGCAATGCTGATGTACACCAGTTGCGGATGGTTCTTTGACGAAATTAGCGGCATTGAAACCGTGCAGATTATGCAGTATGCCGCGCGCGCCATTGAACTTAACCGTGTGATTACGGGCGTGGATTTGGAGCCGGCCTTTATGGATAAATTGGCATTGGCGCCTAGTAATTTAAAGGAACTTAAAAACGGACGCGTGGTGTATGAGCGGTATGTAAAACCGCAGGCAATGCCGATTGAAAAAATTGCATTGGAATTTGTGGTGTCTGCCTTGGCGGACGAAACGGCGAACCCCAAGCGCGCCTACGAGTGCGATGTGTTAAATTATACGCCTATCCGTTTGTCGGTGCCCGGAGTTCACTTGTCCTACGGGGATATTACGCTTAAATCCCGCACGACGCTGTTGGAGCGCAAAATGCACTTTGCCGTTTTTCAGCGCGGTTCGGCGGAGTTTGTCTGCGCGGCGGGCGAAGCGGGCAAAATGGACCGCAACGCGGTTTTTGCCCAAATGGAGCGGTTGTTTAAAGACGGAAAGTACGACGAGTGCGCTGAATTTATCCGCCAATCGTTTGAAAAAACCTATCCGCTTATTTCTATGTTCCAGGATGTCCGGCGCAAGGTGGTGGACCTCGTTTTGCGTAAAATGGATGAGCAAATGGACGCCAAATTTACCGAAGTGTTTGAACGCCAATATCCGGTAGTGCGCGGCCTGCAACTCATTGGCGCGCCGATTCCCAAGCCGTTTTTGCGCGTGGCGGAGTTTGTGCTGTCGGCCGATTTAAAGGCCGAGTTCCGCGCCGCCAATGTAAATGTAAACGCGGTAGAGGAATTAATGGAAGACGTAAAAACCCTGGGGTTGGACGTTTCGCGCGGCCCGGTGCGGGATGCGGTAACCGAAAAGTTGACCTTCTTGGCGTTTTCGTTTGCGCGCAACCCGGCCGATAAAGCCTGTGCGCTCAAACTGGTGGAATTTTTAAACTACGCGGAAATCTTCGGCTTTGAGCCGGACACGGTCAAAGCGCAGGAGTTCGTGTTCTTTGGCTTAAAGGCCCTAGGGGCGGAAGCCAAAACCAAGGATATTTTGCGTGCCTTGGCGCGTAAGTTAAAAATTGCCCTGTAAGTTTTTGGGACAGTAAAAAAGGCCCCGCGCATTGTTTGCGCGGGGCCGTTTTGCATTAAGCCAAAATTACATCGGGTCGCGTTTTAAGGGGAGTTTTTCCATAGCGGCTAATTTCTTTTTAGCCAGCGGTTCCCCTTGTTGTACGGCCATTAAATAATAGTGCAGGGCTTGGCTCGGGTCCTTTTCCACTCCTACGCCGCGCTCGTACAAATCGCCTACTAAGGTTTGGGCCAAGGGACTTTTGTCCTCGGCTGCGGCCTTCATTAATTCAAAACCTTTTTTTTCGTCCTTTTGCGTGCCGATACCGTGCAGATAGCAAATAGCCCAGTTTACGCGCCCCTCAAAATCGCCCGCTTCCGCGGCGGCTTTATACCATTGAAAGGTTTTGCCCAAATTTTGCGGGCAGCCGTGCCCGGCGTTATACAACCCCGCCAGCGCCGTCATCGCGCGCGTATGGCCGTTTTTTGCCGCCGTATCAAACCAATTAAAGGCTTGGCGGTAGTCTTGAATTACCTTTTTGCCTTGGTAATACATTAGGCCCATTTGGTATTGGGCTTCCGGGTCGCCCTGGGAAGCCTTTTGCAGGGTTTGCTTAAAGGGATTATGGGCGTATTGGCGCAGAAAAAATAAAGCCAGCGCCAAAATAAAAATAATCGTTAGCCCTGTGCGCGTTTCAATCAGTTCCATAACGCTCCTATTTGGTTTTTACCAATTTGCGGTTGGTTAAAGTATAGACTTCGTCCGCATAGTCGGCGGCGCGGACGTCGTGCGTAACCATTAAAATAGTAAGGCCTTTATCCTTACTCATTTTGGCAAAATCTTGGAAGACCTGTTCCTTGCGGGCCGCATCCAGGTTGCCGGTGGGTTCGTCCGCCAGCAAAAGGGCGGGCTCGTTGCGAAGCGCGCGCGCAATACTGGCGCGCTGTTTTTCGCCGCCCGACAAGTCCGCGGGCAGTTTGTGGCTGATAGCGCCTAAACCCAAATTTTCCAAAAGTGCTTGGGCCTTTTTCGGGTCCGGCTTGCCGCGCATTAAGGCGGGCATATCCACATTTTCCAAGAGGGAAAATTCGGGCAGTAACCCGTCAAACTGAAAGACAAACCCCATTTTTTTAAGGCGCAAGGTCGAGCGGGCGGCTTCGCTTTTAAGCGCGGTGATTTCTTCGCCGTCCACAAAAATCTTGCCCGAGGTTGGCTTGTCTAGCATAGCAATTAAGTTTAAAAGCGTGCTTTTGCCCGAACCGCTGGGCCCTAATAGAACGGTAAATTTGCCGCGTTTAATGGTAAGCGACACATCCTCCAATACGCAGAGGTCCTCTTCGTCGCCTTGTCCGTAAATTTTAGTTAAATGTTCAAGCGTAATCATGTCATCCGTACCGTATCGCGTCCGTGGGGTGTACGCGCGAAGCCTTTACCGCCGGGTACAAACCCGCCACGAAGCAAATTAAATAACTGCCGCCCACCACGGCTACAATGTCCCATAATTGCATCCGCACGGGGACCTTGGTTAAATAGTAAATGTCTCCGGGGAGTTCCACAATATTAAAGGTGGCAATAATCCAGCAAAGCAGGCACGCCAAAAGCAGCCCCAGTACAATGCCCAGCGTGGCAATAACCATTGCTTCCCACATAAATACTTTGCGGATGAGTTGGGGGCTTGCGCCCATTGCACGCATAATGCCAATATCGCGCAGTTTTTCGGTGCCCAGCAAAATGAGGTTGCCCGCAATATTAAGCGAGGCCACGCCGATAATCAAAAATAAAATGATAAACATCATTGCTTTTTCCAGTTTTAAGGCGGCGTAAAGCGTGCTGTTTAACTGGGCGAAGGTTTTGACGGAGTAGCCATACCCCACCACGGGGCGGATTTGCTCGGCGGCTTTTTCGGCATCGTTAATATTGTGCAGGCGCACGGCTAGGCCGGTGGTGCCCTGTTTGAGCCCAAAGAAATCGCTGGCGTGGCCTAGCGTGGTGTAAGCGATGGTATTGTCAAACTCGTAATACCCGGTGCGCAACAGGCCGCTAATGCGGAATTTCTTCATTTTGGGGAACATCCCCGCCGAAGTGGAAATAGATTGGGGGGAAATGAGTACGACGTCGTCGCCGATGTCGGCCCCCAAATTGGCGGCCAGTTCCGTGCCCAGCACCAAGGGGGGCGGGGCACCTTCGCCCCAATCGGGCGTAAAGGAGCCGTCCACCAGCGAGTCCGCCAAGTTATTAATCTTTTTTTCCTGTTCCGGGTCCAACCCGCGGACGATTAAGCCCACACTTTGCCCGGCATAGGTAATAATGCCCTGCCCGTAAATGTGCGGAGCGGCGGCCTCTACCAAGGGCAATTTTTCCAAGGCGGCAATTTTCTTTTGATAGGTTTCTTTGCTCATACGGCCAAAGATAAGGATATGGCTTTGCGCGCCGATGACTTTGTCTTTGATATCGGTTTGAAAGCCGTTCATAACGGATAAAGTGGTGATGAGTGCGGCCACCCCCACGCTTACGCCTGCCACGCCGATAAGCGTGGTGATAAAGGCGAAGAGCCCTTGGCGGCGTGTTAAGTAGCGCACGGCGATAAAACGTTCAAATTTCATAGTTGTATTTTACCTTATTTAAAGGGCCCTTTGGGAAAATGGGGCTATGACCCTGTGGGGCGGAACATTTGCGGTTGCCTTTTCGTCTGTTTGCAACATTGCAAAAACAGTGTGGCTTTATTAATTAAAGGGTCGCGGACAAGTGGCGGCGCGCAGCGTGCCGTCATCCCGGAGTGTTTTTATCCGGGATCTGTTGTTTTGTAAGAGAACAACAATGACAAAAACAGATTCCCGACTACAACTTTCGGGAATGACGACAACCACCAACTACCCAAGCGGTAGGTCCTGAAACGAGTTCAGGACGACATACTTATTTTGCTGTGCAGTCTTGTTGTCATCCCCGAGTGTTTCTGTCGGGGATCTGTCGTTGCCGTTTTGCCCGTTCTCTGTAAAGGGGTTGTTTCGTTTTTTTTTTTGTTAAAATTTTGATAAATCGCACTTGGTGTACCCGGATGTATCCGCTGTATAAAAACGCGTATAAAAGGCCGTTTTGCTCAAATATAAAGGCCTTAACGAGGAGAAAAAATGAAAGGATTTATTGATGTTAGCCGTGCGGCCACCCCAAACAGACGTCATTCCGTAAGGTTTCTGTACGGAATCTCGTCGTTTCGCAACAACAGATTCCCGACTACAACACTCGGGAATGACGACACCATAATACCTGTCCGCACGGCACCTGCAGGTTTTACCCTTATTGAACTCTTGGTAGTCGTGCTCATCATTGGCATTTTGGCGGCGGTGGCCTTGCCGCAATACAATAAAGCGGTGCAGAAAAGCAGAAATTCGCAACTAAAAACGGTCATTGCCACGATTGCCAAAGCGCAAGAGGTATATGTTATGGCTAATGGGCATATTGCGGCTTCGTTTGGCGAGTTGGACGTGGATTTGCCTTTGGCGGCCCCAGCCGTTTCGGCCGGGATCGGCAATACCTGTAATTTAATTACTGCCGGAGCGGATTCTATCCGCCAGGGGAAGGATTTTTATGTTGTGCTAAATAATGATAGAAGCACCGATTCAACGGGTTCCATAGCTGCGGTGTGGACGGCGGGACAGTATAAGTGCAATGGGTTTATTTATCGGTTAGCAACAACAGAAATGCTTTGCGTGGAAGCCCGCAACGGTACATCCAATATTACCGCAGGCACCTTTTGTGAAAATATTGAAAGTGCCAAATACGTAAGGGACGGACGAGGTTGGCAACAGTACACCTTGCCTTAATAAAAAAACTCCCCGCGCTTGTGTTCTTGGCGCGGGGAGTTTAACATACAAAACAACTTTATTTCTTTTCTTCTTCTTTTTTCTCGTTCTCGTTTTCGTCCAACTTTTTAAGCGTGGGGAACAAGATAATCTCGCGGATAGAGTCTTGGCCGGTAAGCATCATAATGATACGGTCAATACCAATACCCATACCGCCGGTGGGCGGCATACCGCTTTCCATTGCTTCAATGTAGTCGGCATCCAAAATATCGGCGTTGTTGGCGTCTTCGCCTTTGGCTACGGCCTTGGCGGCGGCTTGGTCTTTCAAGCGCTGCAACTGGTCCGCCGGGTCGTTCAACTCGGTGTAAGCGTTACCGAGTTCTTGCCCGTTTACAAACACCTCAAAGCGTTCCACCAGTTCCGGGTCGCCCGGTTTGGTCTTGGAGAACGGGCTTACCGCCGTGGGGTATTCCATAGCAATAACCGGGTTGTGGTAGTCGGCCAACAATTTGCCTTCAAACAGTTCGTCAAAAATGGAGGAATCGCTGTCGTTGGGACCGAATTTTACGCCTTGTTCGCGGGCGACTTCTTCCAGTTTGGCACGGTTAAAGTGGCGGCCGTTTAATACTTCGTGAATATCGTGGCCGAATTTTTCCTTCCACGCCACCGGGATATAGAGGCGTTTAAAGGGCGGTCTTAAATCCACGTCATAGCCGCGGAAATGAATCGTCTCCGCACCGATAGCCTTGGCGGCGTTGCCCAAAATTTCGTCAAACAAATCCGCCATCGTGTTTACGTCCCCATACGCCTGATAGAGTTCCATCATCGTAAATTCGGGGTTGTGGGTCGTATCAATACCCTCGTTGCGGAACATATGGCCGATTTCGTAAATCTTATCCATACCGCCGATGATTAAGCGTTTGTGGTACAGTTCCAACGCAATGCGCATAAAAAGCGGCATCTTTAAGGCGTTGTGGTACGTTTCAAACGGGCGGGCAATCGCGCCGCCGGAATCGGGGTTCAAAATCGGGGTATCTACTTCCAAAAAGCCCTTTTCGTCCAAGGTTTTGCGGATAGACGAAATGATTTTAGCGCGTTTAATAAAAATTTCTTTTACGTCCTCATTGGCGATTAAATCCAAGTGGCGTTTGCGGAAGCGGACTTCGGTATCCTGCAAGCCGTGGTATTTTTCCGGCATCGGGCGGATAGCCTTGGAAAGGAGCGTAAGTTTGGTTACTTTAATGGTTTTTTCGCCCGTTTTGGTAACAAACACGTGCCCGGTTACGGACACAAAATCACCCACCGCAATATGCTTTTTAAAGAACGCGTAGGCTTCGTCGCCCAAGTTGTCTTTGGCGATGTAGAGTTGCACGCGGCCCGAAAAGTCGCGCAGGTGCGCAAAGGCGGCCTTGCCCATTAAGCGCAGTTGCATTAATCTGCCGGCGGTAACGGCTTCGGCCCCTTCGGGGGAGTCCTTGGCTTGCTGGCAGGAAATCTGTTTTTCACAGCGGTTGGGGTAAGGGGTTACACCCAGTTGGCGGATTTCTTCTACTTCCGCATAGCGCCGGGCGATGATTTCGTCCAGCGAATTGTTATGCTGTTGCGTATGTTCGGTTGACATCTGTAAAACCTCTGTATTTTATATTACCTATATTTTAGCAAATTGGAGGGGGTAATAATGATACAATAATCAACGGAGGATTTTATGAAACGGAACACAATTTTATTAATTTTAGTGATTGGTGCGCTGATTAGCGGCGGGTTGTATTACCGTTACCACGGCGAGGAAACCGACGAACGCGGCGCCACCAAATTAATGCAGGCGCTGGAACACGAGGAGCAATTAACTAAGGAAACCGCGCGCTTAATCAAACGCAGTGATGATGTAAACGAACGGGATTTGGCCGGGCAAACCGCGCTGTTTTATGCGGCGCGCCACGCCAAGGACCCGCAAGCCGTGCGCAATTTAATGGCGGCGGGTGCGGATGCGTACATTACGGATAACGAAGGTCGTACCGCACTAATGAACGCGGCGCAATATAACGAGTCTGTGGCGGTGGTAGAGGAACTGGTCAAAAACGCTTCGCATGTTAATTTGCAGGATAAAGCGGGCGAAACGGCGCTGTTGCTGGCGGCCCAAAACAATACGGCGGACGTGATAAAGGTGTTGCTTCGCGCCAAGGCCAACCCGGACCTTGCCGGGCCGGACGGCAAAACGCCCGCGCAGGAACTGGCCGAAAACAAGAAATTGACGGATGAGGAAAAGGCTGATTACCGCCAAGCAATGTTGGTGCTTTCCATTTTACAACCGCAACATTTAGAGTAAAAAAGAGAAAAAAATAACCGCCTTAAAAAAGGCGGTTTAAAAATCTGGTTCCGGTGGAAACTCGGCCACAAGTCCGCTTGCTGACGCGCGCGGCTCGCGGCCCCGCCTCGCGGTATTCGCCTTTGCCTAACGGCAAAACTCATACATCGCTGCGGCTTTCTCGTCCTAACGCGGGCAAAGCAGTTTGCCCGCTCTCCCGGAACAAAAAAATAACCGCCTTAAAAAAGGCGGTTTAAAAATCTGGTTCCGGGACTAGGACTCGAACCTAGAATTAATGCTCCAGAGGCATCCGTGTTACCATTACACCATCCCGGATTAACATAAATATTTTAGCACATTTTAATAAAACGGTGCAATTTTTTCTTATTATCCCGCCCGGCGCTTTAATTTGTTATAATAAAAAATAGATTTAGCGCCTATAGCTCAATCGGTTAGAGCAACCGACTCATAATCGGTGGGTTCCAGGTTCAAGTCCTGGTGGGCGCAGTATTCAAAAGCCTACGCGCAAGCGTGGGCTTTTTTGCGCCCAAGCACACCAACTGCTTGGTGTGCGTCCAGACTTGAAAGGCGGAGCGATGTTTTTGTTTGAAGCGAGGAACGCTGAAAGGCAAAAACCGCGAGCCCGGCCTGCAAGAAAATTCCGTTAGGAATTTTACTGGAAGGCAAGTCCTGGTGGGCGCAGTATTCAAAAGCCTACGCGTAAGCGTGGGCTTTTTTGTGCCCAAGCACACCAACTGCTTGGTGTGCGTCCAGACTTGAAAGGCAAATTATCCCACTGCTCTGCCCGCGTTAGGACGGGAAAACACGCGCACCCCACAGGGGGGATGACATTTTGCGCTTTTTCTGCTACCATACGGGTATGAACCTGTTTTTGCGCGCGATGTGTGTTTTATCCCTTTCTCTTTTTGCGTCCGGTCCGCTGGCGGCGCAAAGCGTGCGCGCGTTTGTGCCCCGAAATATCAAAACATCCTTTAAAGTACAGGTGCCGCGGGCCGTTAAGGTTCCCTCTTTTGCTTCCGTATCTGCCGTACAAGTAATTCCAATGCGCCCGGACGTACAAAAGGCTTTAGCTTCTTGTGTATTAACTCCGGGGATAAAGGCGCGCTTGTCTGCGTTCCATATTAAGGACTTACCAGGTGGCATAACGGAAGTATCGCTCCCTAAAAAATCGCTTTTATTAACCGATACCCACGCCGGCGCCCGTGCCGTGGCTATGGTGCAAAAACATAAAAAATTGTCCAAACCGCAGGCGCTTGTTTGGCTTGCCGAGCACCCCCAAGAGGCCGCACTTATTTACGGGCTTCCGCGCTTTACGGGAAAAGCGTATGTCATCCGCGATTTAAAAACCGTCCAATGGCAGGAAAACCCGTGGGAAGAAACCGCCGCCCTGCGCAATACGCCGTACCCGGCTCCGCGCTATGCGTTTGATTTACTGCGCGGGATGCGTTTGTCCGCGGACGGGAAAGATTTGCGCAATATTTTTAAAAACGGGCTGGATGTAAACAAAGCCTATGACTATCAAACCGCTTGGCCGGTGCTTCACTTTTCCCAAAACCCGGATTTTGCCGTTCGCTTTGCAATGAGCGAGGAAAAGCCCATTTCCATTATGCTTCACGTCGGCGGACTGCTCCCGCCGAACTACCGCACGCAAAAATTGCATATACAGGAATTTACTACGCCTAAAAGTATTCCCACTAAGCAAATTATGCAAATAAGTGCGTTTTTAAAGGTGGGGAAAAAACCTTGCTGGGGCCAGTTGGATTTGCTCCCTAGTGGGAATTTTTTATTCCGCCCGTATGATATTTCTCTTACAAAGGATCCGTCATTTGTGGAGCGCGATTCGCCCTTGCACGAAGTCCTCCCGCAAGACCGTATTCCGCGCAGTTCCAAATAAAACACGCTGGCTTATTTTTTTATAGGGTTTTTAGCCTAAAATTGGTACAATATACACGTTCGGGGCATGGCTCAAGTGGTAGAGCGCCCGCTTTGGGAGCGGGAGGTTCCCGGTTCAAGTCCGGGTGCCCCGATAAAGGTTTTTATATGGCCCAACAGCATTCCTGTATCTTCAATCTTTTGCACACTCCTGCCGATATAGCGGACAAAACGGTAACAGACGGTATCCAAACCGTGGTTTCTCACGTGTTCAAAACGCCGTTTCCCTTTTCATCTTTTGTTTTGTCTGCCGGGTTTCGCTCTCCGGCGGACGGTTGGCTGTTATTGGAAGCGCAGGTGTGCGTAAAGGAAAAATGGAGCGGATTTTATAAGTTGGGGCTTTTGTCCGGCAAAATGAAGAGCAGTTTCCCTGCGCAAGAGGACGCCTTCGGCCGCGTGGCGACGGATGAACTGGTTTTGTCGGCCCCGGCGGAAGCATACCGCTACCGTTTAAAGTTGTTTGGCGGGGCGGAAGTAACCTCGCTGGCGGTAACGGCAGTAAGCGCTTCTTTTGCGTATGACGAAAAAAGCGCCGCCCGTTTGCCCGCAGGTTCGTTTGAACACGAAGTAACCCCGATTTCCCAAATGGAGCAAACCCACCCGGACCGCCGCCGCATTTGCAGCCCCACTTCGCTTTGTATGGCGTTAAATGCGTTAGGTATTAAAACCGCCTTAAAGGATTTTTTGGAAGAGGTTTTTGACCAAACAGCGGGCATTTTTGGCAACTGGGTTTTTAATGTGGCCGCGGCATCGGCCCGCGGGGCGGAGTCGTATGTGCGGCGTTTTAGCGCATTAAGCGAACTCAAAAATTTTGTAACGGAAGACTCCTTGGTGGTGGCCAGTACCAGTTACAACCGCGGGGAACTTACGGGGGCGGCCATAGAGCATACGCCTGGGCACTTGGTGTTAATCCGGGGGTGGAAGGACGGAAAAATTTTAGTGGCGGACCCGGCTGCTTTAAAAAAAGATTTAGTTTTGCGCGCCTACGACGCGCGGGAATTTGCAAAAGCGTGGCTGTGTAATAAAAAAGGCGCCGCGTATGTGGTGAGGAAAAAATGAAGAAATGTTTATTGTTTTTGTGTGCCGTGTTGTTGTTTTCGGCCTGCGCCAAACAAGATATGAAGGATACCTTGGTGGTGGCGCACAAAGGGGAAATGGAATCCCTGGACCCGGTTTATTCCTATGACGGGGTAACCCACGGGCTGTTAATTAACGTGTATGATACCCTTTTAAAGTTTGACGGCTCCTCGCTGACCGATTTGCTCCCGTCCGTTTCTACGGCGGTGCCCAGCAAGGAAAACGGCCTCATTTCCGCCGACGGCCTCACTTATACTTTTCCTATCCGCAAAGGAATTAAATTCCAAGGCGGGGAAGAATTGACACCCGAGGATGTGCGTTATTCGTTGTTGCGCTTTCTGTTGTCCGATGTGTCCGGCGGACCGTCCAGTTTGCTGTTGGAACCGATTTTGGGTGTATCCTCTACGCGCAACGATAAGGGCGAAATTGTCGTCAATTTTAAGGACGCCGCCAACGCCGTCCGCGTGGACGGGGATAACGTGGTGGTAACGCTCAAACGGCCGTTTGCACCGTTCCTCTCTATTATTGCGCGGTGGAGTTACATCGTCAGCAAGGATTGGGCGGTTTCGCACGGCGCGTGGGACGGCACGGAAGAAACGTGGAAGCAGTTTAACAACTTTGCCAAAGATTCCTCTCCGTTCTTTGCGGTTGCCAACGGTTCGGGCCCGTTTAGTGTGGCGCGCTGGGATATTGCCGCCAAACGCTTGACCTTGGCCGCGAACGAAAATTATTTTGAGGGTGCGCCTAAATTAAAATTTATCCATATGCTGACGGTGGATGAACCCTCTACCCTGCGCCTAATGTTGGAAACGGGCGATGCGGACGTGGCGGAAATTTCCACCAAGTTTGCGGCGCAAATTAAGGGAAACCCCGAGGTAACCTTGTATGATAATTTGCCCCGCCTGCGCACGGACCCGGTCATCTTTTTTACGCTTGATATCAATATGCAGGCCAACCCGGATGTAGGTTCCGGCAAGTTGGACGGGCAGGGGATTCCGGCCGATTTCTTTGCCGATAAAAACTTGCGCCAAGCCTTTGAATACGCCTTTGATTATGATTCCTTTTTAAAGGAATCTATGGAAGGCCGCGGCGAGCGCGCTATCGGCCCGGCCCCGGCGGGTTTGGTAAAATACGACAAAGATTTTAAACAATATCCCTTTGATTTAAAAAAGGCCGAGGAACTTTTTAAAAAGGCTTGGGGCGGCCAAGTGTGGGAAAAGGGCTTTAAATTTACCATTACCTACAATACCAGCGGCGATATGCGCCAAATTGCGAGTGAAATTTTAAAACGCAATGTGGAAAGTTTAAACCCCAAATTCCAAATTGACTTGCGCGGTGTAACGTGGCCGTCGTTCTTGGAAAAAACTGCCAAACGCCAAATGCCGATGTGGGCGCGCGGCTGGGTGGCCGATTACGCCGATGCGCACAATTTCTATTTCCCGTTCTTGCACAGCCAAGGGCGTTATGCGCTTTCGCAGGGATACAAAAATCCGCAGGTGGACGCGCTGATTGAGCGGGCCGTGTCGGAAACCAACTTTGCTAAACGCAGTGCGTTATATAAGCAAGTGCATAACTTAATGCACGAGGACGCAATGCAGATTTACACTGTCCACCCCACGGGCCTGTGGGCAATGCGTAAAAATGTGAAGGGCTTTACGGATAACCCGGTGTATATGGGTATTTATTTCTACCCGATGTTTAAAGAATAATTGCGACGGAATTTGTGATTGCGCGCGGGGCAAGGATTTGCATTTCCTTGCCCCGCGCGCTTTTTTAAAAGGAACAGCCTGCCCGCCAGTTCAGAATGACCCCAATTTTTATAACGGTCTTTGTTGCCATTTCGTTTGTTTGCGACATTGCAAACATAGAGTGGCTCCCCTAATCAAATGAGCGCGGACAATCTGCCGCCTGCAAGGTGCGGCGCGCAGCGTGTCGTCATCCCGGAGTGTTTTTATCCGGGATCTGTCGTTGGGTGTTGCCGTTGCCGTCATTCCCGAGAGTTGTAGTCGGGAATCTGCTGTTTGTCGTTTTCCCTTTTAATAACGACAGATCCCCGACTAAATTCCTCGGGGATGACAAGGGAAAAGGCCTCTTATTAAAAAGCGGTCATCCTGAATTTAGTTCAGGATCTACCGATTGGGTCTTTCGTTGTAGTCTTTTTGGCTGTTGTTCATAAAGGGGTTGTTCCGTTTTTTTTTTTTGTTAAAATTTTGATAAATTGCGGTGGGTGTACCCGGATGTATCCGCTGTATAAAAACGCGTATAAAAGACCGTTTTGCTCAAATATAAAGGCCTAAACAAGGAGAAAAAATGAAAGGATTTATCAATAGGTTGTTGCCTTTGTTGTCATTCCAGGGCCCGCATACAATCGGGAACCTGGAATCCAGGAATAAAATAAGGAGTTTTTCTAATAAACAGACTGGATCCCGGGTCCACGCCCGGGATGACAACTACCACGACAGATCCCGTAACCCTGCGGGCCGCCAATTCCTCGGGGATGACAACAACATTGCTAGGGAAGGCCGCGCGGCAACAGCAGGTTTTACCTTAATTGAACTCTTAGTAGTCGTTCTCATTATTGGCATATTGGCCGCGGTGGCGTTGCCCGAGTATCAGGTAGCCGTGTTAAAAAGCCGTCTGTCCAGCGCGATGCCCACCGTCAAAACCATTGCCAATGCGGCCGAGGTGTATTATTTAGCCAATGGCGAGTATGCTTCTGATGATATTACGCTACTTGATATTTCGGATGTAAACGGGTGCAGGCAAGCAGGTAACGGACAATTAAATTGCGGAAATATTTGGTATGATTACAATGCTGGGGAATATTGGCATAATACCAATAAAGAAGACCGTATTGACGGGAGAGTCTATTTAAATGGGCAAGATACTATTCAATATTCGCAGTATTTAGATCATAGTCCTACTTACGCGGGCGAGCGCCATTGTATGGTTAGAGATACTTCTTCCTCTTTGGCGCACCGTGTATGCAAGAGTATGGGCGGTACGTTAATTGGAGGCAGCAGTACGGAATATCGTCTGCCGTAGCCGACAACAATTTGCATTTCCTGTCCCAAAGTGTTATAATAACATTGCGGGGTAGAGAAGCCTGGTATCTCGCAAGGCCCATAACCTTGAGATCACTGGTTCAAATCCAGTCCCCGCAATGTTTTCTATGATTACCGCCCTTACAGGGCGGTTTTTTTATGCCCGTTTTTTATGTACAATAGAAAAGAATTGCATAAGGGTTTATGTTAGGAGGATGAAATGAACGTATGTATTTTTATTGGTGGAAATAAACACTTTACCGCCACTCGCCTGGGGGTAAAACTGGGCGAGGAATTACAGCAAAAAGGCTTTCAGGTTACGCTGGCTTGTGTAAAGGGTAAATTAAAAGCCGCCACGTCTTTGCCTGTTTACGAATATACGGCAACAGCCAAACCCAAAACCTTGGCGGGTGCGCTTAAAAAAGAACACGCCGATTTTGTGATTTCGTTTATGAATTTGCCTGGCTGTGCGGCTGCGCAGGAAATGGGTTTGCCGTTTGCCTATGCCGAAAACGAAGGCTTTAAAGAGGATAAACCGTCCAAAGACAAAAAGACCTTACTCAAAAAGGCCAAACAGGTATTTGTGATTAAAACTTCGGATAAGCCGCTTAATAAAAAGGCTTACACCGGCCTGAAAGTGCAGGAAGTTACCAACCCTGCCGTGTGGGTGGAGCACTATAATTACAACAAGCCCGCCTGCTTTAAAAAGGAAAATAACATCGTGGCCGTGGGCAAATTAGCCAAGGAAAGCGGCTTTGATAACCTGCTTAAAACTTGGGCGCGTTTGGCCCCGGCGCATACAACTTGGCACTTAACTATTGTGGGCGACGGCACCAGCAAGGCCGCCTTGCAAAAATTTATTGCTAAAAATCACTTGCAAGCCAGTACCGAAATTGTGCCCGCGCAAACCGATGTGTATAGCCTGTTGCGCAACGCCGATATCTTTGCGTACCCGGCCTTGAACCCGGCGGAAGCCGATATTCTGCTGGATGCTATGGCCAGCAAATTGCCGTGCGTGGCGTGCGAATCCACTCCCGTTACGGCGTTGGTGGCCAACGGCATTAACGGCCTTATTGTAAACGCGGGTGAAGAAGAACCGTTCACCATTGCCTTGGATGAGTTAATGGTAAACTGGGGCAAGCGTGTGGGCTTGGCGGTGGAAGCCAGCAAATTAAAAGACAAATATCCGTTTGAAGATTTTGTCCGTGCGTTTGCGCAGTTGCTTTATTAATTATGGCCCGGCAAATTTTTAGGCCGGGCTTTTTATACGGAGTTTACCTTGCGGATTACTTGTGTGATAGGAACCTTAGGCGGTGGCGGAGCGGAGCGCGTAATGACGTATTTATGCGCGGGGCTTGCCGCGCGCGGGCACCGGGTAACCCTACTTACATTGGATGATTCCGTGCCGGATTTTTACCAAACGCCCGCTTCTGTGGGGCGCGTGCGGGAGCATTTGGGCGCGTTTAAAGAGTCTGGCTTTTGGGGCGGTTTTCCGCGCTTGTACCGTTTAATGCGCGCAGTAGCGGATACACGCCCGGACGTGGTTATCAGTTTTATGACCATTAGCGTACTGGCCGCCTGCTGGCTTTTGCGCGTGCCGTATATTTACGCTGACCACTTGGACGTGCGGCACTTGGAATATTCGCGCAAATGGCAGGTTTTGCGCAACTTTTTGTTGGCGCGCGCCAGCCGCGTAACGGTGCTGTCCGAGCGGGACCGCAAGTTCTTGGCGATGTATTTCCCAAAGTGGCGCGTAAGCGTGGTTTATAATCCAGCAATGCCCGCGGACCCGCAAACCTATCCGCGCCCCGCCTTTTTTGCGCCCGACAAAAAATATGTGCTGGCTGTGGGGCGGCTCGTCAAACAAAAGGGCTTTGACCGCTTGTTGCAGGCTTGGCGGCGCGTGTGCGACGATTTCCCAAATTGGCGTTTGTGCTTGATTGGGGCCGGGCCGGACGAAGCGGAATTAAAGGGCTTGGCCGATACGCTAGATATTCAAGCCAGCGTGCAATTTGTACCGCCCGTAAAAGGCTTGGCGGCTGTTTACCGGCACGCGGATTTGTATGCAATGTCCTCGCGCGCGGAGGGCTTTCCAATGGTACTGCTGGAAGCAATGGCGGCGGGATTGCCGGCGGTTAGTTTTGCCTGCACGGGGCCGGATGTGATTATCCATAACGGCACAGACGGCTTTTTGGTCAAGCAAAACCATACCGACCAACTGGCCGCCAAACTGGCCGAATTAATGGCGGATACCGAAAAGCGCAAACGCTTTGGCGCACAGGCGCGGGCTGTGGTGGAGCGGTTTTCGCTTGATAACTATTTAAACGCCTATGAAAATTTATGTAAGGATGCTGTAAAATGAATTTTGACGAGCCGCATATTAAAATCAGCCTGTTGGATTTAAAGCAAACGCTTGGCCTGCGCGGGCGGGATAGCCGTTTGGTGCGCTGGGCGATGAAGTGGAGCCAAGAAAAAAAGAATTTCCTTTCTAAATTGCGCCACGGGGGCCGCACGGTTCAGCCGGGTGAAAAATTGCGCGTACTGTTTTGGCTGGCCGGCGGATTAGGAGACGGAGCGTGTGCGCGGCGGCTGGTGCTGGCGTACCGGGAGCAAATGCCCAAAGCACAGTTTTTTATTTATGCGCAACTGCCGGATGTAGCCAAAACGCTGTTTGGCGGAGATGATAACACCACTATTTTGGCGGACGGCAAAATTCATTGGGCGGATTACGATTTGGTTGTTCAGGTTTGTTTGACGGCTAAATTTTTGCACGCGGACGCTGCGCGTATCGCGCGATTAGAGCCCACCTTTCTCCCAGCATTTGAGCGCGCGCAGGAAGCCCAAAACAACTTGGGCGAACTATTAGATGACCCGTTTTTAACCGAGGCCGCCTTGGGCCGTTGGCTGTATGCTTGGGGCGGGCGGCGGTTTGATTTACTGTCCTATACGGGCGGGCTTACCTTGCCGCACGACGAAACGCGTCGTTTGAAAACGGAGCCTAAAATTTTGGAAAAATACGGCTTATCCGGCGTGCCTTATATTACCTTTCACGACGGAACGAGTTCCGCGCAAACGGTGGGGGATAAACGCCCCACGCGCGCTTGGCCGGCGGTGCGCTGGTGCGAGTTCTTCCGTTTGTTTAAGCGGCAATTCCCGCAAATTAAACTCGTGCAACTGGGGGGCAAAAACAGCCCGGTTTATGAGGAAGCCGATTTTAATTTAGTGGGCAAAACGCCGCTTTCGGATGTGCCGTCCCTTTTACAAGGGGCCAAGGCGCATATTGATACGGAGAGCGGGCTCGTGCACCTGGCGCAGTATTTAGACGTAAAAAGCGTGGTTATCTTCGGCCCGACGGACCAAGAGTTTTTTGGATATGCTAAAAATATCAATTTAGCGGCGGGGCCGTGCGGCGGTTGTATGTGGAGCACAGCGGATTGGATGTTTGTTTGCCCGCTGGGGCATAAAACGGCCCCGTGTACCGAAGCCGTCCGCGCGCAAGACGCCTTAAAAGCACTCAAAAAAATATTAGTGCGTTAAAAGCGGTTTTTAAACTGGCGCGTAAACAGTGCCCAGTCGCCGCTTTTGCGGGCCAAAAACCAAAGCGCCCCAAGAAAGATAATCCCGCCGAAAAGAAGTGTAAAAAACCCATTGGTGCGTGGCCCGAAAAACGCATATAAGGCCGAGGGGAAAAGCGCCAAAATGTTTACGGCCACTAACCGTGCCGCCGTCCGCAGGGAATACACATATTCCACTTGCGGAAAATGCTTTTTAAAGAGTAAATAATTAATATACAAACTCACCGCACAGCACCCCGCCTGCGTGTACGGGTACGCATACGCGCCGAACGCGCTCATTGTAAACGGTACCAATACGATAAATAAGATAATTCCCGCCAGCGCATAGGGCAGGCTTTCCTTTACCTTCCGGCCCGCCGCCACCACATTGTTTTGCATTAAAATAGGTCCCATAAACCACATCATTGCCATTAGCGGGCGCAAAAAGTTAGCCGCGCCGTGTACATCTTGCGGGGTAAAGTTTCCGCGCTCAAAAAAGAGCGAAATGATTTCCGGCGCGTAAAAACAAGTAAATACCGATAGCGGCGTAAGTAAAAAAAGCACAAAATGCTGGGTGGTTAAAAAATCCCGGTTTAATTGGTTCCAAGCATTTTGGGCGGCGCTTTCAGTTAATTGGATTTTGGAAACATTGGTAACGCGGAGCGTAAAAATTTCAGTCGGCGAGTCGGACAGTTGCCGCGCATAGTTAAGCGCGCTGACCATCCCGGCGGAAAGTCCGCTGAGTAAATAAAGCGGAAGCACGCTGCTGACGATATTCGCCAGTTCAATGGCTTGGTTGCTAACGAGGTTTGCCGTCAATTTTTTGTGCCAGCCTGCGCCGTGCACGCCAAAGGACCAGTTGAGTTCTTTTTTTAGTGCGCATAAAAAGACGATTGCCTGTACCGCATTGGCCGCCAAAAAGCCGTATATCATACTGACTACGCCACAGGTGCGCCCAAAACACAGCAGGCAAATAAAGGGCAGCAGGGCGTTTAGCGGGGTAAACACGGCGGTGGTAAAGCGGCGGTACATTTCCAACACGGCGGTTAAATAGGCGACTAGCAGTTGCAAACCAAATAACAAAAAGCCAAGCGAAATCAGTCCGCGCTCTGCCGTCAGTTGGGCAAGGTCAAAACGGGATAAAAGTTTTCCTAGCGCCACCGGGCAGAAAAACCCCGCCGCCGTCAGCACAGCCGCCAGTAAAATATAGAAATATAAGAATCTGTTTAAAAGGGCCCGCCCGCCGTTTGGGGTTTTGGCGTCCTGCGCCATTGCCTCCGGGATGATGACGGCGGCGTTCATCCGCTGTAAAAATGTTAGTCCAAATCCCATTATCATAATGAGGTAAAAATATACGTCGGTTGTCTTACCCGCGCCGAAATAAAGGGCAATTAAAAGCGCATTGGCAAACGACACCAGTTTCCACGCCAGCGTGGCCCCCACGGCCAGCGCGGCGCCGAAAGAATAGGAAGTGGGCTTAAAAAGATGAACCATATTTGATATTATAATAATTTAGGAGATATTATCGTGAATACTGAATTTGAACCTGTTATCGGGTTGGAAATACACGTCCAACTCGGAAGCAAAACCAAGTTGTTTTGTTCTTGCCCCAACGGCGTGGGCGATGATACCAAGCCCAACACCGCCATTTGCCCCGTTTGCGCCGGACATCCGGGCGTACTGCCCGTACTGACCGAAGGGGCCCTGGAACTTGCGGTACGCGCGGGGCTTTCTATGAATTGCCAAACGAACGAATATTCCTCGTTCTCGCGCAAACATTATTTCTACCCGGATTTGCCCAAGGGCTACCAGATTACCCAAAACGAAGAGCCGATTAACGGCGCGGGCTATATTGAAATTACGTTCGGCCCCAAAGAAAATTTGCAAAAAAAGCGCATTGGTATTCACCACGCGCACTTGGAAGAGGACGCCGCTAAATCCTCCCACTTTGCAGACCACTCTTTGGTGGACTACAACCGCGCGGGCTGCCCGTTGTTGGAAATTGTGTCTATGCCCGATTTGCGCTCGCCCGATGAAGCCTATGCCTATTTGACCGAAATCAAACGCTTAATGCGCTGGGTAGGCGCTTCCAACTGCGATATGGAAAAGGGCGAATT
This sequence comes from Candidatus Avelusimicrobium sp., assembly GCF_050873505.1. Taxonomy (GTDB): domain Bacteria; phylum Elusimicrobiota; class Elusimicrobia; order Elusimicrobiales; family Elusimicrobiaceae; genus Avelusimicrobium. The sequence continues at coordinate 61,189 of NZ_JBNMIY010000003.1, forward strand.
GCGCGTGGACGTGAACATTTCCTTGCGCCCCAAAGGGCAGGAGAAATTCGGCACGCGCGCGGAAATCAAAAATTTAAACTCGTTTAAAGCCGTCAGAGACGCGCTTAACTACGAAATCAACCGCCAGACGGAAATTTTAAACGCGGGCGAACAGGTAAAGCAGGAAACCCGCCTGTGGGATAAAGAAGAACTGGTTACCAAGCCGATGCGCTCCAAAGAGGACGCATTGGATTACCGCTATTTCCCGGAGCCGGATTTGCCGCCCGTGGTGTTAAAACACGACTGGCTGGAAAATGTAAAGGCCCATATGCCCGAATTGCCGGGTGCCAAGGAAGCACGCTTTATGAAAGCCGGCTTGTCCGCTTACGATGCGGGCGTGCTGACGAGTTCGCGCGAAATTGCCGCCTATTTTGAAGAAGTGGTAAAGGGCGGGAAAGTGTCTTTAAAGACGGCCTCTAACTGGATTCAAACCGACCTGTTGGGCGTGTTAAACGCCGAAAAGAAGGAAATCCAAGATTCACCTATTCCGGCCGCCCGCTTGGCGGAATTGCTGGAATTGGTGGAAAGCGGTAAAATCAACCGCAAACAGGGCCGCGAGGTGTTTGACGAAATTTGGAAGACGGGCGAAGCCCCTGCCGCCGTGGTGCAAAAACGCGGTATGGTGCAGGTGAGCGACGAGGGCCAGTTGGAAGCCTGGGCCAAGGCCGCCATTGAGGCCAACCCCAAGGCCGTGGCCGATTATAAAAAAGGCAACAAGGCCGCCATCGGCGCGCTGGTGGGTGGCGTAATGAAACTCAGCAAAGGAAAAGCCAACCCGCGCATTATCAGCCAGTTGTTAGGCAAGTTGCTCGCGTAAGGAGCCGCCCAGCAAAGTTTAAAAAGCCGGCCTCTTTTGGGGCCGGCTTTTTGTGTGGTGTTATTGCCACATGCCTTTGGAATTTGGGGCATTTGTATTTATAAAGTAATTTCTTGTAACAATAAATCCTGGGGCACTGGGCTTCCAGTTCAACTAACCCAAAACAGGGCGTGCCAAACAGCGCATAAAACGCTACCATAAAAACACACATAAAGGCAGCGCGTAAGAGGGGAATTCTATTTGACCCGGGGGGTTAAAAGTTGCTATCATTTATGTGTAGAAGTAAATACCTATTAGGAGAAAGAAATGAAAAACTTACTCAAAGTTGTTTTGGTTCTGGCCTTGGCCGCTGGCTTGACTGCCTGCAAAAAGAACGTAAAAGATGACGCCAACGCCGACCTGACTGCCGGTGCCGGTACCGAAATGGTAATTGAAGAAACCGAAACGGTAACGGAAGTTCCCGCCCAGGAAGTTTCTTTGGGTGTGGTGCATTTCGCTTTGGACAAATACAGCCTGTCCTCCGATGCCCGCAAAATTGTAGAAGCCAACGTGAAGGCCATTAAAGCCGCCGCGTCTGCCGCTTCCTACCAAGTAACCGTAGAAGGTAACTGCGACGACAGAGGCACCATCGCTTACAACATCGCCCTCGGCCAAAAACGCGCCGACGAAGTGAAAGCGTATTACGTGCGCCTCGGTATTCCGGCCGCTAACATTACCACCGTATCTTACGGCGAAGAAAAACCGGTCTGCTACGAAGCCACCCAGTCCTGCTGGGCGCAAAACCGCAGAGCCGATACGTTGCTTAAAGTCAACTAATCGCTTGTTTTGAATAAGGAGCCCGGACCCAAAATGAAAAATGTTACTAAACTACTTTTTATGGCAGGTTCGGGCTTTTTGTTGTCCGGCTGCATCGCCAGCGAGCGGGATATGAGTACGCTCAAATTGCAGTTGCAAGAACTTAACGCTACGATTGTGCAAATGCAATCCAACCAAGCCGAACTTGCCGGAAAAATGGACGAACTCAACAGCAATTTGTCCGCTTCCAACGAAAATTTGGCCCAGGTAGATGAGCAAATTAACAAATTGTCCGCCAAGTTGGACGATTTGTCCGTTTCTGTCCGTACGGCTCCCGCCGCCGCGGCCCAAGCGGAAAATGCACAAGCCGCCCAGCCAGCCGCCTTGTTGCCCTCGGATTTGTTTGCCGAAGCCAAAAGCCACTTGGATAAAGGCGCTTACGAGCCCGCCGCAATGGGCTTTAAACTCTACATTTCCAAATACCCGGACAGCGAAAACGTGGAACAAGCCTATATGTATATGGGCGATGCGTACATTGCCGCGGGGCAAACCAAGCCCGGGGCGGTTGCTTACGCCACCTTGCTGCAAAAATTTCCGAAAAGCAAATTAATTCCGTCGGCGCGGTTGAAATACGCGCTGTCCATTGTGCCCCTTGGCAAAAAAGACGAAGCCAAACGCTATTTGTCCTCCGTTGTGCAGGATTTCCCGGCTTCGCCCGAGGCTAAAAAAGCCAAAGCCGAGTTGGCCAAAATCAAATAAACGCGTGTAACGCGCGGTTCCTTTTTATTATGAAAAAACTGTTTTCCCTTTTACTTATTGCAGGGGTTCTTATCTCTTTTGCGGGGCGCGTAATGGCGGCCCAGCCCAAGACGGATGTGTATATCGGCATTACCTCGGTGGGGGATAAACGCCTGCCCGCTATCGGTATGCCGCCCTTCCGCTATACGGACGAAAAGGCCCAGCCCGCCGCCGTGCTGGTGCACGACGTAATGCGCGCGGATTTGCTGTTTGCCCGCTATTTTGACGTTACCGAGGACGGCCCGGCCTTTAACTCCCAGCATTTAAGCCAGCAGTTAAACCAATGGGGCGCGGCTCACGCCAGTTATTTGCTGGCGGGCGATATCACTTATGCGGCCCCGTACTTTACAATTAAAATTTACGTTTACGATATTTCTACCCGCACGTCCGTTTTTGCCAAGGCGTTCAAAGGAACCGAAAGCAGCCTGCGCAGACTGGCGCATATCGCTTCGGACCAGATTGTCTCTGCTTTAATGGGCAAACGCGGCATTGCCGATACCAAAATTGCTTTTGCCAATAACTCCACCCGCCACAAAGAAATTTATGTAGTGGATTACGACGGCGAAAACTTGCAGAAATTAACCAACGATAAGAGTATTGCCATTTTGCCTCGCTGGTCCAAGGACGGCAAAATCTTCTACACCACTTATAAATATAAAAACCCGGATATCTTTGCGATTGACTTGCGCGCAGGGAAAATCGCCCCGGTGATTATCCGCGGCGGCTTGTCGCTTATCGGCGGCGTTTCGCCTGACGGCAAGGCCTTGGCCTTTACCAGTTCCGGCGGCACAAACCCGAGCATTTACATTTATAACTTGGAAACGCACGCCAAAACCCGCATTACCAATAAGGCCTCGGTGGACGGTTCCCCGTCCTATTCTCCCGACGGCAAGTATATTACTTTTGTGTCCAACCGCGCGGGCAACCCGCAAATTTATGTAATGGAACTCGCCACCGGCGAAACCCGTCCGCTGACGAAAACCTTTAACTGGTCCGACAGCCCCCAATGGTCTCCCACCGGGGAGTGGATTGTGTTCACGGGGCGTGAATCGCCCTATCACCCGATGGATATCTTTTTGGTGGATTTAACGGGTACGCAAATCCGCCGCTTGACCACCGATGCGGGCTCCAATGAGGACCCGACTTGGTCGCCGGACGGCCGCTTTATCGCGTTCACCACCACGCGCAACGGCAAACGCCAGTTGTATATGATGGATATGGACGGCAGCGCGCCGCACCTGCTCGCGGACTTAAAGGGCGACTCCTTTACACCGCATTGGAGTTTTTAATTTAGTTGGAATATATAAAACCCCCCGGGGCTTTGTGGCTCCGGGGGATTTTTATGCGCAATTTGGGTACAAAATGAGGGGTGTTATGGGGGGCAGCGCTCCAGCCCTCTGGTGCGTCCGCCCAATAGTGTATTTATCCTGGATTTCATTGGGATTGAAAAGTGCCCATAAAAAACCGCCCCCAGCAAAAATGCCAGGGGCGGTGTGCTATATTAAATACTTGTTATTTGCAGACGGAAAGCCCCGTTTCCTCGCAATCGGCGTTGGGGTATTCCTCGCAGCAAGCCTCTTTGGAGCCCTTGGGCAAAAAGATAGTATAGGCGTCATCGTTGACTTCAAAGGAGGCTCTCAAACCGTCCTCGTCTTTGGAGTACCAGATGTCGTTGATATCCATATCTTCCATTTCAGCATTGTCGTCAATAGCCTGCATCATAATAACGGCCTGACCAGCCTTGGTGGCAGGATTTTCCTGTGCAAGCGCACCGACGAGCAACAACGCGCCCAAGCCCAAAATTAAGAACAGGCTGATAATAGCCAACCACCACGGGTGGGACGGGGTATCGGGCAGTTCGTCCCCGGGTTGAAAGTCCGCGCGGACGACATACGTTTCCGCAATGTAATCGTGTAAGGCGCGTTTGCGGTTGGTAAGCCCGGCCATTACATACCCGATGTAAACGGTAACATAGGACAGAATTTTGGCAAAGGTGCGGCCCGTCGCGCGGCCAAAGCCGATGCGCCCGCCGTCTTTACCGATTACCTTAATGCCCATAATGCGTTTGCCGAAGGTGGCCTGTTTGGCGCCGCTTTCCAGCAAGGCAAAGTAAAGCCAGTACGAAATAGCGCCCAATACTTGCCACAAAATGTAAATGGCAACCATTACCGCCAGCGTTCCGGCGGTGGTGTCTTCGGTGGCTTGGCTGAGTTTTACGCCCTGCCAAATCATCAGCGGTACGCAAATGATGGCTGGCGGAATAGCCACTAAAATAGCGTCAATCACAAAAGCGACGGCGCGTTTCCAAAACCCGATATACGGTGCGTTCATAGTTTTTTCTCCTTTTTATGCGGGCCGTGCGTTTTAAAATGCGTTTAACGGCCCCAAATCACTTATTTGCGCGGCTTTTTGTAGCAGCGGCGGCAACGGGCCTGATAGGCGTCTGTCGTGCCTACTACAATGCGCTTTTTGTCTTTGCTGATACGTTGCGTAAAACTGGCCGGGTTGCCGCATTTGGTGCAAACCGCCAAGTTTTTGGTAACGTATTCAGCCTGGGCCAAGAGGGCGGCGGTTACTTCAAACGGTTCGGCGCGGTAGTCGGTATCTAACCCGGCTACAATCACGCGTTTGCCGGCCTTGGCCAGTTTGTTGCATACTTCTACAATACCAAAATCAAAGAAATTAATCTCGTCTATGGCGATAACTTGCGTGTCTTTGTCCACCAGCGGCAAAATTTCGGCGGACGATTTTACACACGTGGCCGCCACCTTGTTTTGGTTGTGGCTCGTAATGCTGTCAATGCCGTAGCGCGTGTCAATCTTGGAATTAAACAACTGCACCTTTTGCCGGGCGATAAGCGCAATGCGCACGCGGCGGATGAGTTCTTCCGTCTTGCCGGAGAACATACACCCGCAGATTACTTCTATCCAACCTTGTTTGTGATATATTAACGGATTAGCCATTTTTTAATCTCTTAAATCTCCTTGTCCGCGCCACGGATACCAATAGGTATCTTCGGGCAGTTGGGCTTGGGCGCGTTTATCGCCCCCGCACAAAATGTTAATGCGGAACGCAAACGATAAGTTTTGGTTGCGGTCGCGCACGGTAAATTCCAGGCGCGCGTCGTGGAAATCGCGCGAAACGCGCACCAGTTTATTAAAGCCTATTAAACTCCCGCGGAACAGTACCGCGTCTATCCCCAGGTCCGCAAACCATTTGCCGCTGGCGGGGCGGATACCCCAAGTGGTGGTAACGGTGTAGCGGTCGGAATTGGTTTCGTACTTGGAACCGGGGTCAATATAGTCGGCAAAGTTGTTGAGCCCTAAGCCGATTAACTGGTTTTTATAGACAAAGTTGGACTGGGCGATAAAACTGACGTTCTTTTCCTCCAAGTCGTACTGGTCCTGCACAAAGAAACTGACCGCGCCGTCGGGCGAGTTATATCCCCACTCCAACAGGAAAGGCTCCACGCGGGATTTTAAGTGCTTCCAGTTTTGCTCGTAGCCGAAGCCGTCCTTTAAACTGTATGTATAGTCCGAAAGGTCAAAGCCCGTTTTAAAGCGGACATAGGTGTTAAAGGTCGGGCGGTAATAGTTGGTTAAATACAGGCGGTTCTTTTCAATGCCTTTGTCGGGCGAAACCTGGTCCGAGGTAATGGTACCCGTGGAAAGGCGTTTGGTAAATTGGTAGCCAAAGTCCGTAGAGCCCAAAAAGGTATGCGTCTGCATATTGAGTTCCGTGCCGATACGGCCTACCCAGGCGTCCTTGCCGTCCTTATATTGGCTGTCGGCAAAGGTAACGGTTTGGTCGTAAAACACCTGCGGCGTAAACGTCAGCCCGCGGGAAAGGCGCAGGGACTTTTCGGTCGTCCACTTGGCGTGGGCTTGGCGTTGATACGGGCCTTCCTCGTTGGGAATACCGTTTTTGTATTGCAAGGTAGAGGTATTGTTAAAATCCATTTCCAGGCGGTGCGCGGCCTTTAACAGCGGGTCGTTAAACGGCAGCAGCGCGTATTTGATTTCCGGCAACACACGCTTTTCCGCCATAAATTCCTTTTTGTTCCAGTCAAAAATATCCTTTTGCTGGTAACTCACGCGCAAGGTGGAGCGGCGGGTTTGGCGCGCCAAGGAGAAGTTGGTCTCTTGGTCCGGCATAAAAATATACGGGTTGCCGCGGAAGAAGGTGTCATAAAAATACGGGTCGGACACCATACGGAACTGCGTTTGAAATTGGTACAGCGCGCCGGTGGGGTTATTGAAATGGTCGGACGAGTCGTACATTTCCCACCAGTAGCCGCCCTGCACGCCCCAGCGTTTCGTGCTGGCGAGGTCTATTTCGTCGTTATCGGCTTTGTCGTTAATGTAATACACTTCGCCGCTTCCGCGCAGGGTGTCGGATTGCACGGCGGTCAGTTCGCCGCCAAAGCCAAACGAGGATTTGGTATAGTAGTCCAAATTCAGTTTAGGGCGCAGTTGCAAAAAGGGCTGGAAGACGGTGGACGTCATAATACCAAAGCCCGTTTTGTTGCTTTGGGTAAATTCTACATAAGTGGTCCACGGTTTTTGGGAATCCAGCGAACGCCAAAATACGGGCAGATAAAATACCGGGAAGCCGTCCAAGCGAAGTACAGCGTTGGTGCCGAACACGCGCTTTTGCGGCGAAACGGTCAATTTGCCGACGGAAAGCGTATAGTGCGGGGCGGCTTTATCACAGCAGGTTACGGTGGCCCCGCGCAGGGTTTGCTTGCCGTTTTGCGAGGACATTTCCTTGGCGGATAAAATGCGCAGGGGGGGATATTCGGTGGAAATATTTTCCGCCGTAAAATCTTTCGTGGTGTAATTAACGGAAATATTATTCCCTTCCAATACGCCGCCCAATCCGTCTTCCACCTTCATCGGGCCGACGGACGTAATTTGCGTGTTGGCTTGGTCCAGCGAAATATTTTCGCCCGTTACGGTGCGTTTTTTGCCGTCTTGGGTCTTTTGGATGACGGTTACGTTGCCCGAAAGATTTACTTTTTTGTCATTGGGTTCCACGGTGGCTTTGTCAGCCGTGAAATAGACGAAGGCGTCGCTGTCGGGCGCGGGCAAAACATTGTCCGAGCCCCATCCGGGCACGACGAAACACAAACAAGCCAGCAAGAACAAAGGAGAAAAGCGTTTCATTGTAAATTTTCTTTTTGGGCGCGGTAAATGGCGTACATTGCCGCCCCTACTCCGCCGATGTTGGGGTTTTGCGAAACAAGCAGTTTCAAGCGTTTAAACGGCGTTTTGAACGGCTGTGCGTCCAATACGCGTTTGACGGCGGGCATAAAATATTTAGCCGCGCCGGACACGCCGCCCGTCAGCACAATGGTATCTACGTCTAGCACGAGCATAAAGTTGGAAAGGCCCACACCCAAGTAATACCCGGTATCTTCCCACACCTTTAAAGCGGCCTTACAGCCTTTTTCGGCGGCGCGGGAGACGATTTCTATTTTAAAATCCGCCTCTTCTTTAACCATTTGGGCCAAAATGGAATCGGGATAGTCCACTATTGCGTCATAGACCCGGCGTTTAATGCCAATCGTGCCGACAAACGCTTCCAAACACCCGCGCGCTCCGCACCCGCATAAGGGGCCGGTGGTTAAATCGGCAATTTTTGTGTGTCCGATTTCGCCCGCGGTACCGTTGGAGCCTTGGTAAAGTTCTTTATTGATAATCATCCCGCCGCCTACACCCGTGCCCAGCGTAACTACGAGGACATTGGTGCCTTGGCGTTTTAAATCGGCTTCATATACGCCCCAAGCGGCCAAGGTGGCGTCGTTGGCGATAACGGGGCGGATACCCGTATGCTTAAACAGTTGTTCCGCCATTGGCCAGTCGGTAACGTCTTTAAATTTTAAGTTGGGGTTATAGCGCAGAACGCCGTTTTGGTTGTCCACATCTCCCGGAGCGCCCACGGCCACGGCTACGCGCTGGTCTGCAAATTCCTTTTGGATAGCGTTGATAAAATCGCCGATTTGCGCAATAAAGCCCTTGGAACCCTTGGAATAATCCGTTTCAATTTTTTCTTTGCGGAAGATTTCCCCGTGTTCGTTCATTACAAATAATTTAACAAAGGTTCCGCCGATATCTACGCCTACGCCAATCATAAATTCTCCTTACTTTCCGGGTGAGCGTGGTTATACACGCTTTTTAATTTTTCAAGCGATACGTGGGTGTAAACCTGCGTAGCCGCCAAACTTTTGTGTCCTAACATCTCTTGTAAACTTCTTAAATCACAGCCGTTATTCAGCAAATGGGTGGCAAACGAGTGCCTTAAACTGTGCGGGGTAACCTTGCGCGCCAAGTGCGAACGGATGGCCGTATTTTTAAAAATGTACGCCAAACCGTCCCCCGTCAGCGGTTTGCCATTTTTGTTTAAAAAGAGCGCATCATCCGGCTGGGGGTTCTTGCGCTGGGCCAAATAGATTTTTAAGGCGTTTAACGCTTCATCCGTTACAGGCACCAAACGCTCCTTGGACCCTTTACCAAACACTTTTACCAAGCCGTTAAAATAGTCCACATCCTTTATGCGCAGGCCCGTTACCTCGCTGCGGCGCAGACCGCTGGAATACATCAGTTCAAAAAGGGCCTTGTCCCGCGCGGCAAAATGTTTGCTGTGGGCGGCGGTGTCTAACAGACGGTCCGTCTCCGCCACGGATAAAAATTTGGGCAAAATCTTTTGCCGTTTGGGGGCGGGCAGCAGTTTGAACGGGTTGCGCTCCAACTTGTCCTCCGCCAGCAAAAACGCCGCAAAACTGCGCAAGGAAGCAATCTTGCGCAAAATAGTATTGCGCGCGGGATCCTCGTGCGTTTGCAGGGCGGCTAAAAAAGAACGGATATTGGCGGAAGTAAAATATTTTAAATCGTTTTGCTTCCGCGCCTTAAAAAAGGCCAAAAACTCCTGCAAGTCCGCGTGGTATGCACGGATAGTGTGGAACGAAAAATTTTTGTTTTCCAAGCGCTTTAAAAACGCGTTAATCCACTCTTCCATATTTTGTTGCCCGTTATTTGGTTTGGGCCGTCTTGGCCGCGTGGGCGGCCTTAATCTGCGCGATTTCCTCGGGCGTTACCGTTACAATCGTTTTGCATTTGGGATAGCCGGAGCAGCCCAAAAATTCCCCGCGTTTAGAGGTGCGCAATACCATCGGCTTGCCGCATTTTTCGCACAGGCGGTCCGTAACAATCGGGCCCGTGGAAGCCACCTTGTGCCCTTCGGCGTCCAAGGAATATGTATTTTTGCACTTGGGGTAAGCCGAGCAGGCCAAAAATTTGCCTCTTCTGCCGGTGCGGATAACCATCGGCGCGCCGCATTTGTCGCAGACTTCATCGGTTTTTTCGGGTTGGACCTTTTCGCCGGAACTCGTCAAATTGATTTTGCCCTTGCACTCCGGGTCGCTGCAAACGAGATACTCGCCGAAGCGGCTTCTCTTTTTAAGCATCATTTTGCCGCAAATCGGGCATTTTTCGTCCGTTTCCTTGGCGGCGGGGCGTTGCATCCCCTTGTCGGCTTCGGCCAGTTCTTGCTTAAAATTGCCGTAGAAGTCAGAGAGCAAATTGACCCACTTTTGGCTGCCTTCGGCCACTTTATCTAATTGTTCCTCTACACCTGCGGTATAGGAAAGGTCCATAATTTCCTTAAAGAAATCCTTTAAACTGTCCGTAACCGTAATGCCCAGGTCCGTGGCGACCAATTTACTGGTTTTGGGTTGGCGCGCAATGTATTTGCGGTCCAAAATCGTTTTAATGGTCGGCGCGTAAGTGGACGGGCGGCCGATGCCGTGCTTTTCAAGCGTTTTAATCAAACTGGCTTCGTTATAGCACGGGGGCGGGGTGGTTTTGTGGTCCTTGGTTTTGATATCTAACAGTTTCAGTTCGTCGCCCTCGGCAAGTACCGGCAGTAAAGCACTGGCGTTTGCGTCGTCGTTGGATGCGTCGTCATCCTGGTCTTTATAAATGGATAAGTAGCCCGGAAATTTGACCGTGCGTCCGCTGGCGCGGAGCATACATTGTTTTTCCTCGCCCGAAGCAATATCAATAGAAACCGTATTGAAAACGGCGTCAGCCATTTGGCTGGCCACAAAGCGAAGCCAAATCAGTTCATACAGTTTGTACTGGTCGGAGGTTAAATAGGGCTTCATTGCCTGTGGCGTGCGGCGCACGTCGGTGGGGTGGATAGCCTCGTGGGCTTCCTGCGCGCCCATTACTTTGCTTTTGTAAACAGGCTGTTTGGCGGGCACAAAGGCCGGGCCGTATTTCTCGCCGATGAACTTTTTGGTTTGCTCCTGCAACAGTTTGGATACGTTGAAGGAGTCCGTTCTCATATAGGTAATAAGACCGATGGTCTGGCCGGAAATTTCAATACCTTCGTAAAGGTGCTGGGCCGTCATCATCGTTTTTTGGGAAGGAAAACCCAATTTGTTGTACGCATCCTGCTGCATAGAACTGGTAATAAAGGGCGGTTTCGGCTTTTGCTTTACTTCCTTCTTTTCCACCTTGGCTACCACATTGGGGCCCTTTCTTAACAGGTCCGAAAGCGGAGCCAGTTTTTCCGGCTTGTCAAAAACGGTGGTTTTAACTTTATAATCTTCGGCAAACAGTTTATAAGTGGTGGTTTGCTCCACATTTTTGCCCTGCCATTTGGTTACACGCGCCCAAAAGGACGGTGCGGCGTTGGGCTTTTCAAACTGGGCGCCGATGGTCCAGTATTCCTGTTCTTTAAATTCGGCGATTTCCTTGGCACGTTCGGCCAGCAACCGCACGGCTACGGACTGCACGCGCCCCGCGGACAAACCGGAGGTAATCTTCTTCCACAAGAGGGGGGATAATTTATAGCCTACAATGCGGTCCAAAATGCGGCGCGCCTGCTGGGCGTTGACGAGGTTGTCGTCAATTTTGCGGGCGTGCGCAAAGGATTCCTTAATGGCCGAGGGCGTAATTTCGTGAAAGAAGATACGCTGATAGCGGTCTTTGGGGAGTTTTAACAGTTCTACCAAGTGCCACGCGATGGCTTCGCCCTCGCGGTCAGGGTCGGTAGCAAGGTAAATTTCGCTGGCGTTTTTGGCCGCGGCGGTCAGTTCGGCAATCAGCCGTTTGGCGCGCTCCACTGGTACGTAAGTGGGGTTAAAGCCGTGTTCAATATCTACGCCGATATCTTTGGAGGGCAAATCGCGCACGTGCCCAAAGGAACTGCGCACAATAAAATCGTTTCCTAAAATTTTGCTGATGGTTTTCTGTTTTGTGGGAGACTCCACAATAACCAATTTTTTACCTTTTACATTGGTGCTTGCCATAATTCACTTCCTTATAAAGTGTTAAAATTTGCTCTTGCTGTACAGGCCGTTTTCGCAGGCCAAAAATCCTTTTACTTCCAAATCAAATAAAAGTGAGGCCGCTTCGGGCACGTCGGCGTTAATTGCCTCGGCTATCTGGTCCAAACTGGCCTGTCCGCCGCCTACGGCGGCCATTACTTCGCGCTGCCGGGGCGTCAATTCTTCCTCCGGCTTTTGGGGCGTGTCGTCCTTCTTTTCAAAGAAGCGGCTGTCCAACCCAAAGCGCAGTTGCTGTGGTATATAGTCTAGTATATCTACAACAGAGGTTACAACCCCTGCCCCGTCTTTTATTAGGTTATTTGGGCCGCCAGACTGCGGGCTGTCTATGGGGCCGGGCACGGCTAAAACATCCTTGCCCATTTCTAAGGCGAGTTTGGCGGTAATCAGCGCGCCGGACTTTATTTCGCCCTCTACCACCACAACGGGCTGTGATAGGGCGGCAATAATGCGGTTTCGGCGCGGAAAATGAAAAGCGTTTGGCGGGCGGTTAAACGGCAGTTCGCTGATGACGGCCCCGCCGTGCTCCAAAATGGCCTTTTCCAAGGCGCAGTTTTCGGGCGGATAACAACGCCCTACCCCGGTGCCGATAACGGCTACCGTCGGCTTTTTTAGGCGAACAGCCGCGGCGTGGCACTCGCTGTCCACCCCACGGGCCAGCCCGCTGACAACGGTTACCCCGCAGGCGGTCAAATCGCCCGCCAGTTTGGCGGCGGCGCGGCGGCCGTAAGGGGTAATTTTGCGTGTGCCCACCATACCCACGCAGGCTTGCGTGGGCGGGGGGAGTTTGCCCAGTACATAGATAACGACCGGGGCTTCCTTAATATTTTTTAAAGATTGCGGGTATTCCTCGTCTTCCGGCAGATAAATGTGTCCGCCCAAAGCGGCGGTTTTATCCCACTCCTCTTGCGGGTCCAGCGCAAAGGCGGCCTGCAACAGGTGGTTGGCGGTAGAGAGGTTTAAATTGGCTTCTTTGGATAAGGTTTGCGCGTCTTGGCGCAGGATTTCCTCCGCCGAGCCGAAGATTTCAATCAGTCGTTCCAGCCAGTCGGCCCGGAAGAACAAAAAAGCGTTTAAGCGGATTCTTGCCAGCCGTTCGGCGGCGGAAACGGACGGATTCATATTAAATGTCGGCTACTCCTTTGCGGTCCAGCGGGCGGTATTGCATTACTTCCACCAAATGTTTGACTTCAATATTGTCTTTTCCGTCCAAATCGGCAATGGTGCGAGCGGTTTTTAAAATTTTGTCCAAACTGCGGGCGCTTAACCCAAACTTACGCATAGCGGTTTCCAAAATGGCATCCGCCCCGGCAGGAAGCGGGCAAAAGTCCTTAATTTCCTTAGGCGTCATAAAGGCGTTGGCCGTGGTGGCGGAGTTAGCAAAGCGTTTGCGTTGGATTTCGCGCGCCTTTAACACGCGTTCGCGGATTTGGGCCGAGGTTTCGCCCTCACTCTTTTTGTTCCAATCGGAATATTTAACGGGGTTCAAATTAACGGTTAAATCAATACGGTCCAGTAACGGGCCCGAAATGCGCGACTTATAGCGGTTTACTTGCATTGGCGAACAGGTGCAGGGCTTTATCGGGTCGCCCAAGTGTCCGCAGGGGCAGGGGTTCATCGCGGCAATTAACGTAAATCGGGCCGGATAGGAAACCGTTTCTTTGGCGCGGGAAATGGTTACGCGGCCATTTTCCAAGGGTTCGCGCAGGACTTCTAAGGACGAGCGGGAAAATTCCGCAAATTCGTCCAAAAAAAGCACACCGTTGTGCGCCAAGGACACTTCGCCCGGGCGCGGCGTGGAGCCCCCGCCGATAAGGGCCACATCCGAAATGGTATGGTGCGGGTCCCGGAACGGGCGGCGGGTCAACAGGCGGCTCTTGCCCATTAAGTTGCAAATGGAGTAAATTTTGGTAATTTCCAACGATTCTTCCTGCGTAAGCGGCGGCAAAATGCCCGGGAAGCGTTTGGCCAGCATACTTTTGCCCGTGCCCGGCAGCCCAATCATCAGTACATTGTGCCCGCCCGCGGCGGCAATTTCCAAGGCGCGCTTGGCGAGGGCTTGGCCCTTTACTTCGCTAAAATCCAATTCCTGTACGGGGGCTTCTTCCTCTTGGGGCACATAGGCCAATTTAACGTCCTGTAAGGTCAATTTACCTTCCAGGTATTCGGCTAAATCTTTTAGCGTGTGCGGCGTGATAAACGGCGCGCCGGACACTTGCCCTTCCAGTACGTTTTGCGGGGGAATAACGGCGGTTTTGCCCAGTTTCTTGCAGGAAATGAGCATCGGCAGAACGCCGGCGCAGGGGCGCAGAGAACCGTCCAAGGCCAGTTCGCCTAAAACGAGTAAATCCTTTATTTTGGCGGCGGCTTCGGGCGAAAGTTGCTCGCTGGCGGCCAAGATACCCAAGGCTATGGGTAAATCAAACTGAGTGCCGCTTTTGCGCAGTTCCGCGGGGCTTAAATTAACGGTAATACGCTTGGTGGGGAAATCAAACCCGCTGTTGCGCACGGCGGCCACCACGCGTTCCTTGCTTTCGCGCACCTCGGCATCGGGCAGACCGACTACGGCCAAGGTAGGCATACCGGGCGCGATATCCACTTCCACGGATACCGCAAAGCCTTCTATTCCCTTAATGGCTCCGGTGCATACATTGGCCAGCATAATCAGTTAAAACTCAACACGATGGCGTTGGGAGTAATGGTAACCACCGTAAAATTAATATTATATTTACGGATAATTTTGGCGGTTAATTCTTCCGGCGTGCCAATATTAGCCGAAACTTCAAACTGCGCCGCGGAATTGGCGTAGCGTACCAAGTTGTAGTCCTCAATTTCGCGCAGGTCCTTTAAAATGTCCTGTACCTGTTTCAAGCGTTCAATGTTGCCCACGTCTTTGACGGTTAAATTAAACACCTTAGCGGAATTGATAGCCGAATTAATGGGTTCAACCAAGCGTTTGGCGGCGGCTTCGCACGCGGCGGAAATAGATTTTTGCGCCGCAATGTCGGCCAGCGGGTCCAAGCCGCTTAATTGGTCGGCACCTTCGGCCACTACGGCATAGTTGTTGGTGGCAAAGGTTTTAATGGCCGCGCGGGCACGGTAGGATTTAAAGGGCGAAGCGGCTCCGGGCAGAGCGGCAATGGGGTTGGTTTCCACATCCGCCACAATCACAAAGCGCGCGCCTTCGGTGCGGGCCTTGTCAATAACAGAGTTGGGGTTTTCAATATTGTTTTGGCTCAAATTATCGCCGTTGATTAAGGCAAAGGGCTGGTTCTTTAAGGCGCGGTAAATGGCCTGTTTGCAATCCTGTTTGAGGGAAATATCTTCTCCCACCATTTCGCGGGACGTAACCAAAATGTTGGTCTTTTTGGCAAAAGCGTCGGCTTCGGACTGTTTTATAATATCGCCGATGTCCTTTACCAGCACCATCGCTTTGATTTTGGTGTAATATTCATCGCCCTTGCGGTAGGATTTGGTAACGTGGCTGCGGCGGATGAAGCCGGCGGTTTTGGAGACGATTTTATCCTCTACCAACTGCGCTTGGTCCACTGTGGTAGCCGACGAAATAAATACGCCCGCCACCTTTTCCACGGCAGATTTTTGGGCGGCTAAAATGCCGTCCTTCTTCATTTGTCTTAAATTGTTTTCGTTATAAGGAACCAAGGATTCGGCTTCCACATATTCGCCTTCCCCTTTCGGCCCGATACGAAGCGACCCGCACGCCGATACGACAAAAGTGCAGGCCAACAGCAGAAATAAAAGTTTCTTCATTATTTTTTACCCTCCGGGTCCAAACCCGCCGCTTTCAGGCGTGCTCTGTCCAAGCGCATAATGACGGCACAACCGCCGTCTTCCATATATTCGCTGGAAATGAGTTCCATTTGGCGGATAACGCCCTCGGCGGACGAGTCAATCGTACTGCCGACGGATACGGCGTCCACCACCTGCACATTGGATTCCAAATTGGCACCGTACAATACTTCCGTAGCCCGCTGGTAAGCGTGGGCAATGGCGGCCTCGCGGCTCATAATTCGCCGCTGGGAATCGCTCGTGTGGTTGGGATTGGCGGCCCCAAATCCGCGCACCCACAGATAATTATTATCTAACAGGGTATCGTTAAAGGACGGGGCAATCGCGCCGTTTTTGACGGCGGATTTCATTGTGCCCGCACAGGCACACGCAAAAAGCGCGGCGGTGCAAAGCGCTAAAAGTTTCTTCATAATTACCTCAACAATTCGGAAATTACCTTTACATAAGTGCTGGGGGCTTTGGTATCTTCGTAATTGATAATCCCACAGCGGATGAGCATAATTTCCAACATATGCGTAAGAATATCGTAGAAATTCTCGCGCACGGACGGGTCGCACACTTGGAGCGACGGGCCCAAAATAACGGCGCCTTTTAACTTTTTGTTGTCGCACAGGTTGGCAATTTTAAAGGCGGAGGAAATGATGTTTTCCGTGGCGTACGAAGAGCGCACGGCAATATCAAATCCGCCCGAAATGCCCAGTTCCTTGGCGCGTTGTTCCAGGCAGAATACCATCCAATTCATCAAATGGGAACTGTTCTGCGGGTAGAAGAAGCCAATGCGGCCCCACTCGCCGTTGCCCACCGTAGAAAGGGTGGTAATGCTTTCCGGGTCGCGGGTTAAAATTTCGCTGGTGGCGTCTTCGCCGTTGGTAGCCAACAATTTTTCAAAAATGGCCGCCTGGGAGCGTTCCGTTTCCGGCAGGTTGGGGAAAATCAGGTTTTCCAACACTTTTAAGCGGCGGATACTGCGGGTAACGGTGCCCAGCGTCATATGCGCACCGCCGAAAAATTCGGTTACTTGGGTATCGTTTAAATCCACGCCGTTTTCGGTAAGCATTTTTTTGACGATTTTTAAATGCGCAGAACCGCCCGCGGGCTTTAATTCCGAAATCCAGCCGGAGTCCAAACGGAAGCGGATTAATTCTTCCAGTTTTTCCAAACTTTCCGGCGGATATTTGGACGTGATGACAATTTGCTTCTGCTCGCGCAGGAATTTATTAAGCAAATTGGAAATATGCACGCGGTTTTGCTCGTTAATGGCCAGCAAGTGGATGTCGTCAATAAGGAGCACCTTTACGCTGTCCATAAACTTATCAAATTTTTCAATGTTGCCTTCCATTACATAGCGCTGAATCCCGCGCGAAAGGCGCACGCCGTTCGTCAAAAAGATATTTTCCTGGCCGAACTTTTTGGAAAATGCATATGCCATTGCGTTTAAGAAGTGCGTTTTGCCCGTCCCGGTGGCTCCGTGCAACACCAAGGGATTGTACAGTTTGCCCGGGTTTTCAATGACGGAAATAGCCGTCGCGTGAGCAAAGCGGTTGACGGACATTACCATATTTTCAAGCGTGTAAGTGGGCACTAACGGTACTTCCAAGGGCCAGTTGTGCTTTTTGATTTCCGAGAGCGGAATTTCAATGGAGTGGTCAATGGTTTTCGTCTTTTCTAAAATCGTTTTGCCTTCCGCCGGGGCCGGCATAGCCGGTTTGGGCTGTTGGACAGGCTGGGGCCGTTGCGGTTGCTGGACGGGCGGCACCGCCGGAGCGGCGTGTACCGGGGCGGGAGCCTGCGGCGGCACGGGCGTATGCGCCGGAGCGGGAGCCGTTGGCTCGGGTGTTAATTTGCGTCTAATGCGAAAAGTGGTTTTTTCTGCGTTGTTTTCTTCCATAATAGATTCCCCCGGTTTGACCGGAACAAAAGGTTTTTGAACGGCCGGCGCGACGGGCTGAGCCGGGCGCGGGGCCTGCGGTTGGACGGGAGCCGCCGGGTGCACTTTGGGCGCGGCGGGCGGCAATGTTTGGTGGAACGACTTTTCGTACTGGTTGTGCATTAATTCGGTGTTAATAGTCGTTTCCAAATGAAAGGTTTTGTCCAACGAGTCAATTTTTTGTCCGCGGATAGTAATTTCCGGCAAATCGCCGCTTTCTTGCGGCTCTGCCTGTTCAATCACGGGCGCGTGCGGTACGGTATTAAGCAAATGCTCCTCTTCGGGGATTTGCCCGTGTACCGGTTCTGCCAGTTCCACCGAGGCTTCCTCGGGCGCCGGCCCTAAATTGAGGGGCTCGTCGTCCTCCGGGCGGACGGTGGATTTTTCTATGTTTTCAAAGGGGTCCGCCACAGACGCGTGGTCTGCGGGTTTGTCTAATAAATCAAAGGGGTCTTGCACGGTATCCTCTTTTACTGCTTCTTGCGCGGGCTTTTCCAAAACAGGCTCTGCGGTAATTTCCGCCGCAGATTGAACCGGTTCGGCAACAATTTCCGGCAAGGGTTGTTTGTCCGTAGCGGCTTCCAAGGTTTCTTGCTGTTCTGCCACCGGGCGTACCGCCGCTTGGAGCGGTATATCTATGTCCGCCTGCACTTCGGGCGCGGCGACCGTTTTGGCTTCCACGGCCGGGATAGGCGGCACGGTGTTGGCGTGTTTTACAAACCCTGTATCCTTTTGGGAAATTTGCCCGGTAACTTTGTTTAAATCGTCTAAATCAATAATGCAGGTTTGGTCCTTTATCTTTTGTTCAAAGACGTTAAAGGATTCTTCCAAACTGTCTTTGCCGTCAGCCAGCACATTAATTTTTTGTTCGCGCTGTTGTTGGTTGTTTTTAACCAGTTTTTGGTTTTCCAGGTCCAAGAACATATCGTACTTGGTTTCCGCCGAAAAGATATCCTCTAAGGGCATATTGTCCAGCATAGTGCCTTCCATATCCTTAATGAGCATATCTTTGTCGTTAATGGTCAGCGGGGCCTGTTCCTCGGCGTTTTTTTCGTCCTTTACAGAGGGCTCCGCAATCGGTTCGGTCTGTGGCGGTATCGGCGCGGCGGGCGGATTAGGCTTAAAGAAACTATCTTCCGAAGCCACCTGCCCTACGGACCCGGCCAGGTCCGCTTTCCCATTAAAAAGAGGGTCGCCCAACGCGCCGTCCGGCGCGAATTGGTTTACCTTGTTAATTTGGGCCACGCCTTCCTCGGTGGCCGTACGGATTTTGGACAAGGTGTCCTCATCCAAATCCATAGGCAGTTCAAAGGAAAAATTAAACGGTGGCAGGGCCGCGGTGGGCGCAGAAGCGTAACCCGCCAATTTTTTGGCGAGCAACTGCGCATCACGGTCTGTGCCGTCCGTTACCAAGGTGTAGCGGAGGCCTTGCGTGGCTGGGTCGGTACGGGAAAGAATATCCCAGTTGGTAATCATTTGCCCTCTACAATTTTTACACCGCTGCTGGCGCCAATGCGGGTAGCCCCGGCGGCGACCATAGCGTCAAAATCTTCGCGCGTGCGTACCCCGCCGGACGCTTTTACCTGCATATGGGCGGGAATAGATTTCTTCATCAAAGCGACATCCGCCGCCGTAGCGCCGCCGCCCGTAAAACCCGTGGAGGTTTTGACGAAGTCGGCCCCGGCTTGGGCGGAAATTTCGCACGCTTTTACTTTTTCGGTGTCCGTCAGTTGCGAGGTTTCAATAATTACCTTTAAAATGTGGCCCTTGCAGGCTTCGCGGACGGACTGGATGTCTTGCAAAACGGTATCGTAATCTTTGTCCTTCAAGGCGCCAATGTTGATAACCATATCAATTTCGTCGGCGCCGTTTTTGATAGCGTCTTGGGTTTCGTATGTCTTGACGGCTGTGGTATTGGCCCCCAACGGAAAGCCGATAACGGTGCACACTTTCACATCCGACCCGGCCAAGAGTTCTTTGGCGTAAGACACCCAGAACGGGTTAATGCAAACGCTGCAAAAGCCATATTTGCGCGCTTCGTCGCAAATACGGAGAATATCCTCTTTTCCGGCAATCGGTTTTAAAATAGTGTGATCAATCAGTTTAGCCAAGTTCATACGAAACCCCTTTTAAATATTATTTATTGTAGTTGATAATGCGGGCGAATTTTTCCGCGACCAAAGACTGGCCGCCCACCAAGGCGCCGTCCACATCTTGTTTGGCCATAATTTCGTCCACATTGGTATCTTTTACGCTGCCGCCGTACAAAATGCGGGTAGCACCGGCAAACGCGGCGGAATAGGCTTTGCCCAAATACGCGCGGATAGCGGCGTGCACTTCTTGCGCTTGGTCCGGCGTGGCGGT
This sequence comes from Candidatus Avelusimicrobium sp., assembly GCF_050873505.1. Taxonomy (GTDB): domain Bacteria; phylum Elusimicrobiota; class Elusimicrobia; order Elusimicrobiales; family Elusimicrobiaceae; genus Avelusimicrobium. The sequence continues at coordinate 81,091 of NZ_JBNMIY010000003.1, forward strand.
TTTGCCCGTGCCGATAGCCCAAACGGGTTCATAGGCGATGATAAGGCCCTTTAATTGTTCTTCGGTAAAGCCCTTCAAGCCGTTTTTGAGTTGTTCTTCAATGACGGAAAGAGTTTTGCCGGCTTCGCGTTGTTCCAAGGTTTCACCCACGCAGAAGATAACGGTCAAGCCGTGGCGCAAGGCGGCGGCTACTTTTTTGTTCAAAATTTCATCGGTATCGCCGAAAACGCTTCTGCGTTCGCTGTGGCCGATTAAGGTGTGGGTAGCGCCCGCGTCTTTGGCTTGTACGGGGGAAACGGCGCTCGTAAAGGCGCCTTTATCTTCCCAATGTACGTCTTGGGCGGCTACTTGGATTTCGGAACCTTTGGCGAGTTCCGCCACTTTGGCGAGCGACGTGTAAGACGGCGCAACGATAATTTCAACGTGGTTTTTATTCCCGGCTTTGGTAAGAGCAGTAATAAGGGCGGTAGATTCCGCGAGCGTATTGTGCATCTTCCAGTTTCCGGCAATGATAGGTGTTCTTTCGGTCATTTTAATTCCTCTTTAAATACAAAATAGAACGCTCTCCCGCGCGGGGAGAGAAACTTCCTATTAAATACTATCATAAAGAAAGCGAAATGAAAAGGGGCGGCGGAATTTTAAAGAAAACTAATGAAAGGAACGGAAATTTTGGGGGTATTTGAAACAAGTTCAGAATGTCCCCTGATTTTTATAACAACCTTTTTGCCGTCATCCCGGAAGGTTTGGCGGCCCGCTAGGGTTCCGGGATCTGTCGTTGGGTGTTGCCGTTGCCGTCACCCTGAATTTATTTCAGGGTCCAGCCGAGCCTTGACTCTCTTTCGCTGGATTCTGAAACAAGTTCAGAATGACGGCAAAAAATGTAGTTTTTGTCATTGCTTTTCTGTCGTTCTCTGTAAAGGGGTTGTTTCGTTTTTTTTTTTTGTTAAAATTTTGATAAATCGCGGTGATCGTATCCGGATGTATCCGTCGTATAAAAACGCGTATAAAAGGCCGTTTTGCTCAAATATAAAGGCCTAAACAAGGAGAAAAAATGAAAGGATTTACCTCTGTTTTGTCATTCCCGAGTGTAGTAGTCGGGAATCTGTTTTTATTCAAAAAGGCAACGGCAACAACGGATCCCCGACTAAATTCCTCGGGGATGACAGCAACGGCAAACGACAGATCCCGTATAAAGACACTACGGGATGACGGATTAACAACAAGTGGCCGCATGACAACCCCAAACAGACGTCATTCCGTAAGGTTTCTATACGGAATCTCGTCGTTTCGTAACAACAGATTCTGGACTACGACTTTCCAGAATGACGCCCCTAGCATTAGTGGCTACACGGCAACCAGTGGTTTTACCTTAATTGAACTACTGGTTGTTGTACTTATTATTGGCATTTTAGCCGCGGTGGCATTGCCCCAATACACCAAGGCGGTGGATAAAGCGCATTATACTCAGTTACAAGCCGTAGTAAAACCTTTTGCCAATGCTATGGAAGTCTATTATTTGGCCAATGGGAATTATCCTTCTAGAATAGATGAAACCGATTTAACCTTGCCCCAAGGGTGTTCCTTGATTGGGGATAATACAGTAGCCGTTTGCGGGGAATTTTTTATAGATATGTTTAATGGTGCAGAACGAAATATAGTAGGTATTTATACCCCCGGTAATACTACTTGGGGTAATTGGACTACTTCGGTACGCTTTATCCAATGGCTGGACTATGCGCCGGCATACGCCGGGAAAAGCGAGTGTTCCTCTACTGGCACGCGTTTTGCTACTTTTTGTGCTTCGTTGGGCGCCAAAACAGAAAACGGGCGGTATTGGCTGTAAGGCCTATACCGCCATTAGGCAGATTTTGTATTTGTCGGCTAATGCAATGACGTCCTCTAAATCCAAAACCAAGGTCTTTTCGGCTTCAAAGGCCAATACGGAAATACCCGCCTTGTGCAGGCTTTCCAAGGTGCCTTTGCCGATGACGGGCAGGTCAAAGCGGTTGTCTTGGTTGGGGCGGGCTACTTTCACTACGGCTACGGCCGATTTTTTTTCGGCGGATTCGCGGTACAGGTCGCCCGCACGTAAAATACAGCGGTCCGTGCCCTCCATACCTTCTACGGCAATAACGGCGTTTTGGCTGACCACGCAGGTAAGCCCAATGTCTAACGCCGCAATGGCCTTGGCCACTTTATAACCAAAGCCCACCGCTTGCTGTTCCTCGGCGGTCGGCTTTCGGGACGATAAAACACCCTTTTGGGGCATAAAATCCTCTAAAAATAGGGCGGAGTGTTCAAATTCAATACCGTCCTTTTTAAATTCGTCCATTACGCGGGAAAGAATATTTTTAGTTTGCATATTCTTTAAGGACGCCAAAAACTTGGCTCCGCGCAAATCCGGCATTAAATTGGTAAAAATAGAGGTGTGCTGCACACGCCCGGCCATAATCACGCGGGTTACGCCGTGCTCTTTAAAGAAACGGATTCCCGCGCCCAACTGTCCCAGGCGGAAGGCCTGGAACACTTTGGCGCAGTTTTTATAATCGTCTTCTTTGGCGTTGCCCTTGGCACCGGCTACATAGACTTCGTACCCCTTTGCCGTTGCCTTTTGGGCAATGTAAACGGGCATTTTGCCTTCGCCGGCGATAAGGCCTATTTTATTAGTCATCGTCGTGCAGTTTGGTTTTGGCCGTAGCCACGCCGCGGGGGGAAGTTTTGCAGAAATCAATCATATGCTGAACTTCCTTGCAGGGGTGAGTGGCTTCCAGTTCCGCCATAGCGTCTTGCAGGCGTTTGCCGCTTCTAAAAAGGGTTTTATAGGCGCGTTTGATTTCCATAATGGTTTCACGCGTCAGTCCGCCGCGGCGCATACCAACCAGGTTCAGCCCGACTAAGCGCGCACGTTGGCCTTGGGCAATACAATAGGGCGGAATATCCAGCGGAAGCATTGCACCGCCGGAGAGCATAGCCATTGTGCCCACGCGGACAAATTGGTGAATCCCCACCATACCGGACATTACCACGCGGTCCTCTACTTGGACGTGCCCCGCAATGCCCGTGCTGTTGGCTACAATAATATGGTCGCCCAAGCGGCAATCGTGCGCCACGTGGGAGTTGGCCATTAACAGACAATAGTTGCCAATGGTAGTGGGTTTTTCCAAATTGGTGGAGCGGTGAATTGTTACGCACTCGCGGATTTGGTTGCCATTACCCATTTGTACGCGGGTGGGTTCGTCTTTATAAGACAAATCCTGCGGCTTTACGCCGATAAAGGCGCTGGCGATAATATCGTTTCCGTCGCCCATAGTGGTATTTTCAATTACGCAGAACGGGCCGATTTTGTTGTTTTTACCGATAATAACACCCTTGCCGATGACGGTATAGGGGCCGATAAGGGTAGAGGGGTCAATTTTAGCGGACGGGTCAATAATTGCCGTAGGGTGTATGTTAGACATTGGGAACTTCTCCTAAAATAAAATTAAGGGTGGCCTGCGTGCACAGTTTACCGTTGACGTAGGCTTCTGCATAGATTTTGGAAATTTTGCCCAAACGCAGAATTTCAATCGGCATTTCCAGCGTGTCGCCGGGTTGCACCATCCCGCGGAATTTGGCATTTTCAATGCTTAAAAAGAGCGGCAGGCCGCCTTTCCCTTGCGTAATGTAGCCCATAATGGCACCGCCAAACGCTTGGGACATACTTTCCACTACTAACACGCCCGGCATAACCGGCTTGGCGGGAAAGTGCCCTTTAAAATAGTATTCGTCCGGGCGCACAAAGCGCTTGCCCAGGTATTTCTTTTTTTCTTCCAATACTTTTACTTCGTCCACAAGCAGGAAGGGCTCGCGGTGGGGAATATTCTTTTTAATATGTTCCAAGTCGTAGGTGGCTACGGCGGGAAGTGTTAAAAAGTCCTTTAAACTAGCGGATTTAACGCTCATTTGTCCTCCGAATTGGCCAAGAGAATCTTGGCAAAAATTACATTGTGTTTGTGCCCGCCGCAAGTGCAGGTGATTTTAAGCGGCGGCAGTTTGCGCCCGGTTAAGCACAGGTCGCCCACCATATCCAAAATTTTGTGGCGGACGAGTTCGTCCGGGTAGCGCAGTTCGTTGATAAATTTATCTTTACCAACGATGACGGCATTTTCCAAATTGCCGCCTTTGGCCAGGCCGTGCGCCTTTAAAAAGGCCAGTTCTTCTTCAAAGCCGAACGTGCGCGCGCGGGCAATTTCCTTTAAATAATTGTCCGGCGTAAATTCCAAGGTAAATTCCTGGTGGCTGACGAGCGGGTGTTTGTGCAAAAACACAAAGGTAAAGGTTAATTTGTCCGCGGGTTCGGCCGAGTAGGCAATCCGGCCGCTCGTGTAAGTGATTTTTTGCTTGATGTTAAGCAAAGGCTGTTCGCCCGGCAGGTCCTTTAAGCCCGCCTTTAAAAGAGCCTCTACATACACGTCGCTCGCACCGTCGGTTACCGGCGGTTCCGGGCCGTCCATTTCTACGGTAACGTCCGTAAGCCCCAAGGCGTGCAAGGCGGACATTACGTGCTCTACCGTCCAAACCTCGGCGGTATCATTTTTTAAATTGGTGCCGCGCAGGGTGGAACTGACATTTTGCGCCAAAGCGGCAATGGGTTTTGCGCCGGGAATATCGGTGCGTAAAAAGGTAATGCCGTTGTCGGCGGGCTTAAACGTAAGCGTAGCGGGTACTCCCGTGTGCAAGCCGTTGCCCTTTACTACGGCGGGGGTAGAAATGGTTTTTCTCATATTATAATCCTAACAATTTTTTTAGTTTACCGAAAAACGATAAGTTTTTGGCCTCCTCCAACTGCTTTTTGAAGGCTCTAAATTCTTTGTGCATTTCGGGCAGTTTGCGCAGCATTGCCTGCTGTTTAAAGGCTTCGCGCTGGGGCATAGCCGGATAGCCGAAATACGTCTGCCCGGCGGGGATAGACGTCATTACGCCGGACTGCGCGCCGACTTGGGCGCGGTCGCCGATGGACATATGTCCGGCGAGGCCCACTTGGCCCGCCAAAATGACCCCGTTGCCGATCTCCGTCGTGCCGGCTACGCCGACTTGGGCGCACATAATACTGCTCATCCCCACGTGCACATTGTGCCCGATTTGGACGAGGTTATCAATTTTGGTATTGTCGCCAATGACGGTGCTGGAAATCTTTGCGCGGTCAATACAGGTGTTGGACTGTACTTCTACATCGTTGCCCAAAACCACATTGCCGATTTGTGGGATTTTTTGGTGGCGGCCGTCGTGGAACGTGAAGCCGAAGCCGTCCGAACCGATTTTCGCCCCGGCCTGCAAAATAACATAATCTTTCAGCACACACTCCTCGCGGATGACAACCTGCGGATAAATGTAGCAGTTCTTGCCGATAGTTACGTTTTTGCCGATATAGCATTGTGGGAAAATGACGGTATTGTCGCCGATTTGCGCGCCGTCTTCAATTACGGTATAAGCGCCTACGGACACATTGGCACCCAATTTAGCCGACGGGCTGATAACGGCGGTGGGGTGGATGCCGGGCGTATGTTTTTGTTTTTGCGCATCGGCGTATTTCATTAAAAGGATAAAGGCCCACTCGGGGTTTTTGGCGTACAAGAGCGCGCCTTGAAAGGGAATTTCCTGCCCCTTGGCGCTTTCGGGCACGATAAGGGCGGAGGCTTTTAAATCTTTCAGCAGGTCCGCTTTTTCCAAAGACGTTAAATAACAAATGCCGCCTTCGTGCGCTTCTTCCAGCGAGCAAAGGGCGGTAACGGCGGTATCCGGCTTGGAGGCATCCTGCGCCCCGGTAATTTTAGCCACCTCGGCTACGGTTAATTGCAACATATTTAAAAACCTCTACTTTCCGCGTTTGCGGTATTTTTTTGCCTTTTTCAGGCGGGAGATAAAATCCTTAGTTACGTTTACCGGGCGGTCCCCATACAGGATTTCGTCTTTGCGGACGACCGCGCCGATGTTGCGCTTTTTGGCGAAGGATTTTATTTCCGTGTAAATGTCTTGCAAAATGGCGTTTACTTCTTTTTTTTCCAACTTCAAAATTTCTTCGCGCGTGGTATATTTATAATTATCAATAAAAAAGCCGCGCTCTGCAATGATTTTTTTGTTGGCGGCAATGCGCGCCGTCAAATCGTCCAGTTCAGCAGGCGTGTTTAAGGGGCTTGTGGACAAAATTTCCGCACCCGAAAAGGTCAGGCGGTTTAACAAATTGCCCAATACCAAGGAGTCCGCGCTTTCCTGGATTTGCGGCTTTAATTCCGTGGGCTCCACCACAATCCGCTCGTAAAACGGTTTCAACTCACGCAACTGCGCCGATAAGCGGTCGTTTTCGGCGGTTAGAACATCAATTAATTGCCGTGCGCCTTGGACTTCGTCTTCTTTGGATAAAATTTTTAAGCGGATTTGCTCTTTAACGGCAATGGTGCGCGGGTGTTCGTTAAAGGCTTCGTCAATATCAATAAACGCTACCGTTAAGCATTTTTGTGCGGCTTGGGGCTGCTCCTCGTCCGGCGCGTCTTTTTCGGGCGGGGGAAGCGGGGCTTCTTTGTCGGCGGCGGCCGCCATTTGCTCGGCATCCATTGTCAGTTCGGGGTCATTGGTGCCCGTGTGCGTGTCGGCTTGGGCAAAGGCTTCGCTCTTGGTTTCTTCCGGCAGGACGATTTTGTCCGTGGCCGGTGTTTGGGGGGCTGTTTCTTGGGCGGATTTGGCCAAAATAGAGGCTACCGCGGCGGCTTCTTTATCCGTCAATGCGGGTTCGCTCTCCGGCGCGTTTTGCGCTTGGAGAACTCCCGCCAGACAAGAAACCGTCAAAAACAGCCAAACTTTCTTCATACACCCCTTACATCATATTGGAAATATTGAAATAGAAATGCGACCTGTCCTGGTTCGGGCCGTGGTTCAAACCGTAGCCCCAGTCTATGCGGATAGGCAACGACGGTGTGGTAAAGCGCAAGCCTACACCCACGCCCGCCTTAAACTGATTGGGGTCCGGCCCCAAGGAAAAGTCCAAATCGCTAAATTTGTTCCACGAGTTACCCAGGTCAAAGAAGAAGGCAAACTGAGCCATATTTCTCCGGCCTTCGCGCGCAATCGGGAAGCGCAATTCGGCGTTCATTACATAATACATATCGCCGCCGTATTCGGGGCCGATTTCGCCCGCGCGTTCGTATCCGCGAATCGTATCCGCGCCGCCCAAGAAGAATTTTTCATACGGCGGTACTTCCGAGGTGCGCCCGTAGGCCTGCACGGAGCCGAATTTGTTGGACAGCACAAATACAATCGGGTAGTTGCCGCCCACATTAAGCACGGTATAGTTAAAAATGGAGCGGGCGTTTAAGTACCACAAATCCAAGTCGCCGCCAATCGGGCCGCCTGCCAAGGCAAGGCCCAAGGAATTGCGCCAGCCCTGCGTGGGGTCCCACATATTGTCGCGGGTATCTACGGCAAAATCCGCGCTGATAGTGGAAAGATTGGTTTTGCCTTTTTCCAAATAACTGTCGTCGCCGGGGTTGGATTGCGGCGGTTGGAAGCGTTGGTCAATATCGTAAATATCAATGTTTTCAAACGAGTAGCCAAAGGACAGTTGGTAAATGTCGTCGTTAAAGCGCGGGCCGACTTTCACGCGTCCGCCGATGCGTTTTTCCGTATAGGCTTGGTTCTCGTCAGAGAACGAGCGGTAACGGCGCGTGTTAAACAAATCAACTCCTAACGAAGTCGGTTTGTCGTAAATCCACGGGGTGGACCAACTGAGGGTGTAGTCCAAAATGTCTTTACCGAACATTGTGCGCAAAGATAACCGCTGAGCGCGGCCAAACAGGTTCATATGGTTGATAGACAGTTCCCCGTATAAGCCGTCCATAGAACTCATCGCGAGCCCGGCCGTAAACATACCCGGGCGGCCCTCTACGACGTTAAACCCCAGGTCCACCTTTTGCGGGTCGGCGGTGGGTTGCAAATCTACCTGTACGTCGTTAATAAAGCCCAAGTTCATAATTTTGGTCTGGCTGCGTTTGATTTTGGCGTTATCGTACAAGTCGCCGGGGTGGATAGAAAGTTCACGCGTAAAGACGTATTTTTTCGTGTTTTCGTAGCCGGTAACATCTACGTTGTCAATGTAAAAAATACGGCCCTCGGCAATGTCAAAGGTCAAATTGAGTTTGCCGTTTTCAATGTGTTTGACGGGGTTTACGCGCGCCTGCAAATAGCCTTTGTCGGCGTATTGCTCTTGGATGGCGGTAATCGTATCGTCAAAATCCTTTTGGTTGTAGAGGTGTCCCTCGCGGAAGAAGACTTGTTTTTTAAGTTCTTCGGGGGTGAAGACGTTATTGCCTTCAAACGAAACCGTGCCGAAATCCACCTTTTCGCCCTCGGTTAAATCGTAGGAAATGGTGGCTTCGGTCTTGTCGTCGTTCAGTTGCACGTTGGGTTCGGAAAGATTAAATTCGCTGTACCCTTTGTTGCGGCCGAAGAGCATCATTTTTATCCAGTCGCGCTGTAAATTTTGCGGTTTAAACACCTTGCCGGGGCGGTTGGAGGCCTTTTTTAAGATTTTTTCCGTCGGCAGTTCTCCTGCGCCGTTAATGGTAACGTCCTTTACGCGCACGCGCTCGCCCTCGTTAATGATGAGTTTTACATACACAACGCCCAATTTTTCGTCGGTGGTTAGTTCGTAGGTAATCTGTGTGTTGACATAGCCTTTTTCGGCGTATTTGGCTTTAATGCGGTCCAAATCCGCCTGCAATTTGGCCTCGTTAAAGGGGTCTTTGAGTTTGAGTGTCATCGCCTGCGTAATGGCGCCTTTGCCCAGGTGTTTGCGCCCGTCGTAGGTCAAGCGGTCAAAAATTGGTTTTTCCTTGACGATGTAGGTCAAGCGGTGGCAGGGATAAACTTCGGAGCCATCTTTTGCCTTGCGGGTGCCGGAAACGGGGGAAATGTCTATTTCCACGCTGTCAAACGCGCCCAAGGCGGAAATGTCGCGGATATCGTCGGACACGGTAAAGCGTTCGTACAGTTCGCCCTTTTTGGCGTGCCCGGTTTTGGTAATGGTTTTTTTGCGGATATTTTTTAAACCGTCTGCGTCTATGCTGCAAATCATCCACGGGCCGTTGGGGTCTATTTCTTGGGTTTGGGCATCTTCCGCGCGCGCGTACGAAAAAGCCGTCAATGCGGTGAGTAACAAAACTGCCCAGCGTTTGGAAAATGTCATTTGGTCCTCGGGTCTGTTTTTTAATAAAAAAGCCCGCACTCATAGGAAAGCACGGGCTGGTTTTTCCAAAAAATTGGATTATTTGGTAGGTCTTTTCGCCAAACCGCTTTTGATGCAGCCAGTGCAAACATAGGCAGTTTGCGTTTTGCCTTCTAGCACTACTTTCTGCTTTTGGAGGTTCGGTTTAAAACTTCTTTTGGTTCTCATATTGGAGTGGCTGTAAGAACCGCCGGAAACCGGGGTTTTGCCACACACTGCACATTTATACGCCATAGGTTCCTTCCTTGATAACTGAATTAAATTTCGCTCTTATATTCTAGTAAATAAAGGCCGCTGTGTCTAGTCCTACGCCTCTTTGGGCGGGAATATTTTGCTGGCTAAAATAGACACCGCCAAAATCCCCACGATAACGCCTAACGAGGCCACAATCGGAATCGGGAAGAAATGCGACAGCAACATTTTTACGCCTACAAAGAATAAGATAACGGAAATGCCGTATTTGAGGTACGGGAATTTGCCCGCCATACCGGAAAGCAAAAAGTACAGCGAGCGCAAGCCGATAATGGCAAAAATGTTGGACGAATACACCAAAAAGGTATCCTGCGTGATAGACAAAACTGCCGGGATAGAGTCCACCGCAAAAATCAGGTCGGACATTTCAATCACCATTACCGCCGCCAGCAAAGGGGTGGCCATACGCTTGGCGTTTTCCAGCACGAAGAAGTTTTCCCCGTGGTAGTCGGTTTTAATGGGCATTACCTTTTTAAGGAGTTTTAAAATAAAGGACTGGCTGGGGTCAAAATCGTCGTCTTCCTTTTGCAAAAGCATTTTAGCCGCCGTAAAGATAAGCAGCGCGCCGAAGACGTAAATCGTCCACGAAAAGAGCGAGATTAACTGTACGCCCAAGAAGATAAACATAAAGCGTAGCACCACCGCCCCCAAAATACCCCACAATAGGGCCTTGGGCTGTAATTCGTGCGGAATAGCAAAGTAGCCGAAAATCATAATAAACACGAACATATTATCTACGGACAAGGAATATTCCAGCACATAGCCCGTGTAAAATTCCAGCGCGTGGCGCGGCCCTTCCACCAGCCAAATCGCCCCACCAAAAAGAAGCGCAAGCGACACCCACGCACACACCATTAGGGCGGCTTCCTTCATATTCACCTTGCCGTGGTGCTTGTTCAGCACGGCCAAATCAATGAACAACGCCGCCAGGACGATTACCCAAAAGGCAATCCACATAGCAACGGATACGGTAGTAGTTACAGGTTCCATTATTTCTCCGGTATTATAGTAAGAATAATAAAAATTATAGCAATTTATGGGGGCGTGATTATGCCAGGATAGGTGGGAAAAAGGCCGTTTTGTGGCGTTTCCTAATAGGGCTCATTCTGAACTGCCGCCCTTACCACTAGGCGGCACACCGTAATGTTTTTGTACGGGGTCCATTAATAGGTTTCAGAATCTACCTTTTGGGTAGTGGTTGTTTTGGCTGTTGTCTTGCGGGTATCTAAAAAATAAAGGCTTGCTTTCTCGGCCTAATTGGAAAAAAGACAAAAAAAGAAGCCGAGAATGGGGGTCCCCTGCGGTCATTTTGCTGACGCAAAATGCCTCCGGGCCGGCCCTCGCGGTTTTTGCCTTTCGGGCTAGCCTATGCGGCCAGCACCTCAAACAAAAACATCGCTCCGGGCTTCGCCTCCCAACGCAAGCAAAGCAGTTTGCTTGCTTTCTCGGAAAAAAAGAAGCCGAGAATGGGAGTCGAACCCACAACCTACGGTTTACAAAACCGTTGCTCTGCCAGTTGAGCTATCTCGGCGTTTTACGGATAATATATCTTATCATTTTTTTTGCTGGGCTCCAACCCGTATATGATAAAATAAACGCATAGGAGAATTTATGAAAAAAATAATCGTGATGTCCCTTTTTCTGTTATTTGGGCTCTCTGTCTTTGCCCAGAATAACTGCAAAATTGCTGACGAACTCCCCATTAAATTGATGTCAGCCGAAATAAAACGCGGGTTTAAAACCTTTAAAAAGCAAAATCCGCCCTTGTATTACTTGTCTTACCAGTATTATACCAACGACTGGTCAAATATATTGGTATCCGAGGGGGGCGTAGCGCGGGAAACCTATGACCAGCAGGACGCCCGTGTAACCGTATTTCCCCGCGTCGGTTCGCCTGCGCTAGATAATACTCGGCGTTTAACTAGGGGTAGTTCAATAGATGACAGTCTCACGACGGAAGATATGCCCGCGGCCGAGGGAGACGGAAAGGCTTTTTCTACCGCATTGTGGCGGGCGACGGACACGGCTATAAAAAAAGCCCAGGAAGACTTGGACAGCGTAAAGGCCGAAAAATTAACCGCCCCTAAACGCTTTGACGATTCTCCCGATTTTGCCTATCCGCCTGTGGAACATTTTTGCCACACGACGGAATTTGCCACCTTTGACTACGATAAAATCAAAGCGATGTTGCTCAAAGCCTCTACGTTGACCAAGGGGAAAAAATTCATTTTGGACTCAGACTTTTCCTTTGAACGCGAAGTGGGTTACCGCTATTTTGTAGATTCCCGCGGTACACAGTTAAAAACCCCGTACCAAGAGGTCCGATTGTCATACAATGTGGCGGGCAAAACGGAGAACGGGCAAGAGGTATCCCGTTATGAATCCTACGACGTGTTACGCCCCGAAGAACTGCCGAGCGAGGAAAAATTGTTAGCCGATGTTCGCAAATCCATTGACGAATTGGAGCAACTGGTTAATGCCACCGAGGGCGAACCCTTGGAAGCGCCTACCCTTTTAAAGGGCCGCGCAATGGCGGTTTTCGTACACGAGGTATTGGGACACCGTATGGAAGGACACCGCCAAAAAATGGAGGATTTCGGACGCACTTTTACGGATAAAATCGGCCAGCAGGTGGTTTCCCCCATTTTAACGATTATGGATGATGCAACCTTGGCTTATTTTAACGGCGAACCGATGCGCGGTTTTTACGAGTACGACGAAGAGGGCGTAAAGGCCCGTCCGGTTACGTTGGTGGAAAAAGGGGTGCTTAAAAACTTTTTAATGAGCACCAGTCCGATTAAAAATTTCCAAACTTCCAACGGACACGGACGTGGCGACCATTTCACGCGTCCGGTGTCCCGTATGGCTGTTACGCGCGCCATTGCCGAAGAGACCGTTCCCTACGAGGAACTGGAACAAAAGTTCTTGCAGGAAATCAAACGCCAAAACAAGCCCTACGGCTTTATGATTGAAGATTTATCCGGCGGTTTTACAATGACGTCTACATATAGTCCCCAAGCCTTTAAATTGGAGCCGACCTTGATGTACCGCGTTTATCCCGACGGACGCAAAGAGGTTGTCCGCGGGCTGGATATGGTGGGTACGCCGCAGGTAAGTTTTAATAAAGTGTTGGCTGCTGCTGATGATTATGAAGTCTTTAACGGTAATTGCGGGGCCGAATCCGGTTGGGTGCCGGTGTCCAGCATTGCCCCCAGTGTGCTGTTAGAATCTATGGAAATGGAAAAGAAGAGTAAGAGCACGGAAAAGCCGCCGCTGCTTCCTCCGCCTTATTCTTTGGAAACAGGAGCCGCCAAATGAAGAAATTTTTACTTTTTGCCCTTTTAGTGCTTTCCCTGCCCGTAGGGGCTGAAAAGTTGCCGGATAATATATATTTCCGCGCAATGCAGGACGAAATGAAACGCACCGTAAAGGAATTGCGCACGAAAGAAAAGGATGGACAGAAGCCCTTTTATGTGGTCTATAAATTGACTACGGATTTGGGCAGGTATAGCGTTTCGGCCTCTATGGGAAGCCCGTTACGTGCTTTCTTTTTCGGCAATTTTGTGTCGGCTAATGTGCTAGTGGATGTAGGGTCCCGCCAGCACGATAGTTTAGGTTTTGAGCGCCCCAATAACTGGTGGGAGTCTTATGCCCCGACGAATACAAACATTATGCCTAACGGATATGACGGTATCCGCCAGAGTTTATGGGAAGCCACCAATGCGGAGTTTGTCAAAGTAAACGAAGTGTATAAAGAGAAACAAGCCTATAAACGCAAAAAGAACTTGTTAAACGAAAAAACGCCCGACTTTGCTCCGGCCGCGCAGGCTTCGTATGTGGAGGAGATTAAACCGTGGCCAGCCCCGGATATGCAGGTTTGGCAGGACGTGGTGAATAACTTGTCTGCACAAGGGAAGGATTTGCCGTATGTGGAAAAGTTAGAGGTAGAGGCCCAATTTTACCAAACGGGGACCTATTATCTAAACAGCGACGGTGGGTTTTACCAAACCTTTTATCCGACGGGCAGTATCTTTTGGACCGCTGTTTTGCGCACCAAGGACGGATACAAGGATACGGAAAGTGCGTTTTTGCCCTTATCATCTTGGAACGTTGCGGATAATGAAAAGCGGTTGCAGGAAAAAACGGATAAGTTTTTAGCGAAAATTAAACAGCATTACCAAGCGCAAAAAGGCACGGCCTATCTGGGCCCGGTGCTGTTTACAAAAGAGGCCGCCAGTGATTTTATGGGCCTTTTAATTCGGGGCGTTGAAAAGAATAAGCCGTTGCTTTCCTCTGCGTATGAGGACGACCCCGAAGCGGGAGAACTGCGCAATAAAGTAGGTATGCGCGTAATATCCCCGGTGGTGGATGTGTACGACAGACCGCACTTGCGCGAGTTTAAGGGTCGCAGACTTCCTAACTTTGCCCCAGTGGACGACGAGGGGGTGGCTTCACAGGATTTGACTCTTGTCTCTGGTGGAAAACTGGTGCAACTGCCTTCTTCCCGCCGCTCCGTTAAAAAAGGGGAAAAGAGCAACGGCCACGCTTTCTTCCGCTATGCCTATCCCCGCGAAATGCTGACAACGGCGGTGGTGGAGCCAAAGAACCCTTTGAGCCAAAAAGAACTGGAAGAAAAATTGCTTTCCCGCTGCAAAGAGTTGGAACTGGACTACTGCTATATTGTTCCGAATATGAGAGGAAAGGACGCAATGGTAGAGCGTATCTATACGGCGGACGGACACAAGGAGCCGGTAACCGGGCTGGAAGTTTCCAACCTGACGACCCGTGCCCTGCGGGATATTTTAGCCGCCGGGGACGACAGCGATTTGTATTCAAATGTAATTGTTCCCTCACTTCTTGTGGATGAAATAGAACTCTTGCCCAGCGACCGCCGCCCAGACAGAAAGCCGTTTATTGCCCGTCCGTAACGCGTGAATTACATTAGGCGTTAAAGCATCCCCCGGCATTATACCGCCGGGGGATTTCTTTTTCAAAATAGTAGTCATTCCCGAAAGTTGTAGTCGGGAATCTGTTGTTATTTCATCAAGTGGTGTTAGCCCGTGGAATTTTTATAAGGGATTATCCGCCAGCAGTTTTCCGGCTACACGCCCGATAAAGGTTTCCGGGTTTTGTTCTTGCACGGCTTGCATATGGCGGCGGGCGGTTTTCGGGTCGCCCAAGTGAAACTCGTCCATTGCCAAAATAAACAAAGCCAGTTGATTTTTTGGCGATATTTTTAGTATTTCTTTGGCCGTTTGGATAGATTCTTGGTATTGTCCTGCCTCATTTTGCCACAAAGCCTTGTTGGCAAGTAAATCTTTGCGCTGGGGGGCGAGCAGCAGGGCGGCGTTGATGTCCTCTAACGCTTTTTGGTAGCGTTTTAAGCCACGGGCGGCTTTGGCGCTTACCAGCCAAAAATCAGGCGAAGTATTGTCTTGCATAAGGGCCATTGTAATATGGATAAAGGCATCTTGGTAGTTGCTTTGGCTCAAAAAGGTGTTGGCGTAGCGGGCGCGGTACTGGGGTTCGGCCTGTGGGTTTAAGGCAAAGAACTGGTCGTAATAGTACCGGGCTTTGGAGTAAAAACCTAAGGTGGTGTAGTTGGCGGCCTGCCCGGCAAGCGCTTCTAAATTATCCGGCTCCTCTTGCAAAACTTGGTTGTACAGGTCCATAGAGCGGTTTATCAGTTCCGTGCGCTGGTAGAGGCTGGCGGCGGCTAACAGCAAGGGAACATTTTTCGGGTGGAACTCCAACGCTTCCAAATAAATATCCAGCGCTTTACTTAAATTGCCCAGTTGTTCGTAACTTTTGCCCAATAAGCGGTAGGCGCGGGCTTCGCGGCGTTTGACGTTTTTGGTTTTGTAAATATATTCGGAAAGTTCCTCAATGGCCTTGGTATAGTGTCCTTCGTTATATAAGTCGCGGGCGCGGATATAATCCTGCCGGTCTCCGCGCGGAGCCATCCCTAAAAAACCTGTCTGCGCGGTGGAACAGCCGCCCAAGCACAGGGCGGCAAGTACAAAAGATAATAAAATTTTACGGTTTAAGTACATAAGGCAACGCAAAAAGCAGGATGTCCTCCTGCATTTCTCCCATATGGCGGTTGGCTTCCTGTAAGCCTACTTCGCCCGCTTTGTGTAATTTATTAAGTTCTAAGGTCCCTACATCTAATACCCGGTTGGTAAGGACAAAATTGGCTTTGTGGGCGGATTCCTCAATCATTGCGGCTCCGCGCACATCCCCTACGCGCAGTAAGTAGGCGGCGATAGACTTGGGCGTGTCGGAATAAAAATCAGGTGGCGTGATAGAGGCAATAATGTAATCCGCCCCCATAGATTTAACGGACTCTACGGGCAGGTAATCCACCACGGCTCCGTCCACCAGTTCGCGGTGGCGGTATTGCACCGGGGCAAATACGCCCGGCAGGTTCATACTAGCGCGCACAGCAATAGCCAGCGGGCCCGAATCAAATACCACGCGTTCCCCGGTTTTAACGTCCATTGCCGCGCAGGAAAACGGGATTTGCGTATCCTCAAATTGCATATCGCCAATTTGTTCGTGGAAAAACTTAACCAGGTTGGAAGAGGTGGGCAAGCGTTTAGCAAATAACAGGCGGAAGAGGCCCATTACGTTAAAGTCGGACGTGATTTTGTCCATTGTCATATGTTCGCCGACCGTCCACAGTTTTTCCGTGGGGAGCCCCGCCGCATAGAGCGAGCCCACCACCGAACCCATAGACGTACCCGAAATCATATCCACGGGCACTTGGGCGTTGTTGAGGGCTTCTAGCACCCCAACGTGGGCAAAACCACGCACGCCCCCTGCCGATAAGGCTACGCCGATTTTTGGGCGTTCGCTCTTGGGTAGAGCCGTAAATTTATCCCACAAAAAATGGCGCAAAATATCGTCGTCCGTTTCGCGCTCTATGGCAAGGGCCGGCCACGCGGCCAGCAGGCATAAGAGCAAAGCGGCGGAGCGCTTTAAGAGGCAACTCATTGTAAGTCCTGGCCGATAGCCCACTCCAAATCGGCCTTGGCGGACAGATTTTCTTTAACCGCCTGCAAGTAGCGCTGGGCCGTTTGCAGGTACGCCTGTAAGGCTTCCAAGGATTCCGCTCCGTTTTTGGGTTGGCGCTGGGCTTGCTTTAAGAGCGCGTCCATTTCGCGGTAGGCGGTTTGGCGGTCTAATACTTCTTGCTGCCAGAAGGACATTTGTTCAAAGTTTTCGGCTACTTGCACGCGGATAGTGTCTTCTATGGCGGCGCGGCTTAAAGAACTTTTTTGCTGTTGGGCCTTCTTTTCGGTAACTTGCGTAGAAAAATTGTACGAAAGCGGCAGACGGACCGCCAAGGAAATTTGCCTGTTTTGGTCCTCCAAGGTGTTGGCCCCCAGTTTTTCGTAAGAAGCGTTTAAAATAACATCCGGATAGCGGCGGGATAAAGCCAAATCAATAGCAATGTCATCGGTTTCCAAGGCGTAAATGGCGGCCTTTAACTCGGGGCGGAACTCCATTGCCCACAAGGTTAAGTGCGGCAAATCCCAATCGGTTTTAACGGGGGAGAAGTCTCCGCGGATGGTAATGCGGGCATTGAGTTCCTTATTTAGGCTCACGAGCATTGCCAAATTCGCCTTTTTTAAATCGTTTTCGGCCTGTTTTTGCGCGCTTTGCAGTTGGGATAAGGCGTTTTGCATACGCATTTTGGCCCAAATGCTGTTGGACGCGGACGAAGCGTTCCATTTTTGTGCCAATTCCCAAACGTGTTGGGTAAGTTGGGCGTTTTGTTGGGCATATAAAAGGCCCGCAAAGGATTTTTTAATATCCAACACCACCGCATTTTTGACGGATTCGTAGCGGCTTTGTACTTGTTTTAAATTGGCTTGCGCAAAACGCAGGGTACTGCGGATACGCCCGCCGGAATAGAGGTATTGTGTGGCGGTAATGCCTACGCCGTAGAACTGGTCCTTGTCGCCGTAATAACCATTGCCGGGCAGAAAGCGGTTGGCTACGGCATCGGGCAGGACCATAGGATAGTCCAAATCGTACCAAGTGGCCGTGCCTTGCAAGGAAAACTGCGGCAAATAGCGGAATTTGGCTTCGGTTACCTTTTGCTCGGCGATGATAATTTCCTGCTTGGCCGCCAAGAACTTGGAGTTATTTTCCAAGCCCAAGCGGATAGCGTTTTCCAACGTCAGGTTATCGTTTACCAAACTGGAAAACGTCAGACCGTATTCCTTTTGTGCAAAAGCGGCCTGAGCCAAAAGGCAAAGGGCCGCCAGCATTAAGATTTTCTTCATACTACCCCCGGGTTAGTGCTGCTTATTTTTATTGATTTCCGCTTCTACGCGGTCCATCATTTTGTTAAATTCGTCTTGTAATTCGGTAAATTGGTCGCCTTGGCGCAAGCGCACCCGCTGGGAAAAATCCCCTTTGGCAATTTCCTTGCAGGTTTGCTCAATGCGGTAAACGGGCCCGGCCATTTTGTGCGATAAAATAGCGGAAATGATAATCACCAGCAGTAAATAAATGGCAATTTTATAGGCAAAACTGGCCGCCAGAGGGATAAATTGGTCGTACAGCGGCTGCATTAGAACGGGGTACTTGTCAAACAGTTTGTCCAGCGTGGCCGTCAGTTCAAACGTCATAATCGCAAGCCCGCACAATACGCTTAAAATAATAAGCATCATATAGCGGATTTGCAGATTCTTTTTGATAAAAATCGTGCGACGTTTAAACTGAGGCTGTTGCGGAGCGGTGTTCATAAAATCCCCTAAAAGGTGGTTACGTAGCGCAACTGCAAAATGCGCTCGCTTTCATCCCCGCGGCCAATGCGGCGTACAGCCGCGTCCAACGCCAAGGAGGGGTGCAAGTAAAAGCGCGCGCCCAAGTTCAAGCGGGAGTCGCGGATATTGCGCAGGTTGTCCCACTCGGCCATTAAGCCCACTTGGTCAGCCAGTTTATAAAACGTGCCCATAAACCAGTAGAGTTCGTCCCACTCAAAGTCGGAAAAGTTAAGCCCCGCGGTGGCGTTTAAACCGGGCACGATGATTTCGCGCGTAAAGGTCAAATAGCCGCCCTTGCGGTCGTCTAAGAATTTTTTGGTTTTGGCATAGTTGCGGTGGCTGTCGTAGCCGTAACCGTAGCGGCGGCCGTCGTAGCCGATGGCAATGGCGGGCAGGTACAAATTGCCGTCATAAATCTTCCATTTTACTTGGAAATCCGGGTCTAGCACACGCACGGAAGAGGACGAGCCCAACAGTTCGTGCGCCGCAATGCTAAGACCAATGTTAATGCGGGGATAAACGCCGAAATCAATCGTTTCCATTACGGTTCCGTGGTCATAGGCGCGCGTTAAAAAAGAGGCCTGATAGCGGTCAAACACCTCGGCGGTGGGAACATCCAAAATCAAGGTTTCCAAGGAAATAGGGTCCCCTTGGGCGGCCCGGGCAAAAAGCGGGGCAAATAAGCAAATGGCGAGTACGGCAAGTTTTTTTAGTTTCATAGTTATCCTCTAAAATAAGAAAGTGCGGACGTCTTTAATTTCGGGCTGCGTGATAAAGCGCACATTGTGCAAGTATGCCCCTTCGCGCGCGGGCATAAAGTCGTTCTTGTCGCGCGGAAATTCCAAATCAATAATGCCCTTATCCATACGGGCCGTACTGCTGACGACGGCCTTGTGCCAGCGGTCGGTCTTTTCTTGGTCGTATGGGGCGGACGGGTTCCAATAGTTGCGCAAGACTACCGTCCCCTTGGTAACGGCGCCGCCTTCCAGCGGTTCGGTTTTTAAAATAACGTCCTTTGTAAATAATACTTTACCCTTGCACGGGCCGTTTACAAAGGTAACTTTGTAATACGGGTCCTTTTCCGTGGGGCGTTTGTTAAGCGTAGCCAGCGAGTAAAGGGCGTAGGGCTTCATAATATTTTGGCAAGCCGCAAAAACGTGCGTATTGAGCAAGCGTTCATAATCTTGTTTGTCGTCGGTGCGGTTATAGGGGGATTCTTTTTTGTGGCGGCATCCGGCCACGGCAAAGGCTACACAGCAGATGAGCAAAAGACTTACTAATTTTTTCATAAATCGGGCTCCTAATAAATAAGTTCGCCCGCGTACGGGCGCGCGTGAAACCAATATAACAAATTATACCCGTTTTTTATGGGAAAATAAACCAAAATCCGCTAAACAAAGGCAAATAAAAAAGCCCCCGGTAAAAAAGGGGACTTTTTAAGAACGGTTATTTGCGGCCGGAGCGCGTTTGGCTGGCCCGGGCGGCGCTTTTTTGGTTGAAGTCCTTTTTTTGTTTTTCTGCGGCTTCACGCATTTCCTGTGCGGCGGCGCTGACGGCAGGCTCCAAAATCTCCTGCGAGGTTTCCTTGCTCATTTGTTGGAGGACCCCTTTGCCGAATTTAACCGCGCGGATTAAGTCGCCCGTCAGTTCGGAGGAGGACTGCGCCACGGTTCCCTTTTCCAAAATATCGCCGCTTGCATTGTACCCGAAATAGGGCGGCAGGTCGGACGAGCCCAGCACTTGGCTGACGGCTTGCCCGTCGGCGGCGGAGGTAATGTACATTACGCTAAGGTCTTTGGGCGGTAAGCCTTTGTTGACGGCTTCGCTGGATGCTTGGCGGTTCTTTTCCTGCACTTGTACAAGGTCCTTATCCGAGTACACAATGTAGGGCGGCGCGGCGCGCTGGACCTGCTGTTGCAGTGCTTTGATTTCTCGCGGGTCGGCGTTTGCGCCCATTTCTTGTATTTTGGCTTCAATAAATTGCTGTTTAATTTGGTTATATTTGCCCAGCGGGTCGCCTTTAAACGTCAAATTGGCGGCTTGAACGATGTTTGTTAAATCTTGGGTGTTTTGTACGCTGTTGGCTACCCAGAAGCAGTTGCCCTCTCCGCATTGGTTGTTTTTAACCATAAAGGCGTAAATTTCCTTGGTCTGCTCCTGCAAGGACTGGTCTTGTTGGTTATCCGATGGCGTGGCCGGGTAGGAATCCGCTTCGGCATTTACTTGTCCCGCCACAAAGGTAACCGGCAGGGGCGGCAGGGCAAAGCCCGTTTCTTGATAGAAATTTTGGGCGTTTTGCGCGCGTGCATTGGCTACCTGTTGGGCCGTTTTTTGCGGGCTTGCATCCGGGTCGCAAGTGGTTTGTATAGAGGCCGGAGCAGGCGAATTATCATTGCAGGAGCCGTTTCCGATAATATTAGCCACTTGGTCCACGGGTTGTTTGCCCGCGGCATCGGCGGCAATAAGGTCATTTACTTGTGCGATAATTTCGTCCTTGTGTTTGGCGTAGAAATCCTTGATAAATTGGGCCTTTTGCTCTTTTTCATCCGGTGTTTTGGGGTTTGGGTACAGCGCATCCGCCGTATCGTCGGCCAGTTTGGCTAAGGCTTCGTCCGGCATTAAGAACGAAATCGCGCGAATCATATCGTTTTGCGTAGGTTGAGGAGCGGCACCGCTGGCTCCGGCGCCGGAAGCGGGTCCTTCAAAATCCGCCATTTGCGCGCGGGCAAAACCGGGGGCGTATTTCCCGCCGTTTCCGCGGGCAATTTTATCAGACGAAGCCAGCAGAGCGGCTTCGCTTTCGTCCTGCCAAATATCGGGGTTGGCGGAGGTTTGTTTGGCATCGTTAAAGCCGAAGAATTTAGTAATAGGGCTAAACAGACGTGCCAATTTGGAATCTGGCACTTGGGTTTCCTTGCTGGTGGAGTCGGCCGCCGGGGTAAAGCGCGCGGCGCGTTCTTGGCGGATGTAGCGGTCATAGGCGTTTTCCTGCGTGTTAATTTCGTGCATACCCGGTTCCATCCCCTCGGGGGCGGTTTGGCGGATGAGCACCCAGTCGCCGTCTTCGGTTTGCATAGAGGCGTCGCCGTAATTATAGCGGCCGGAGGTGGCCACGCCGTCAGCCGTTTCTTGGTTGGCGGGGGCTTTTTTAAGGGCGGCGCGGGCGTCGGCTATTTGTTCGGGTTGGGCGGCCTTGTTATCGCCGCTCTTTTGGGCGGTTTGGGCCTTTTGCCGGGCGTTAGTGCGACGGAGCAAACGCGCCATACGCTGTAGCAGCGCGGTTAAGGGGTTAGACGTAAAAATTTGCGGGGTGGCTTTTTGCGCGGCGGCGGAGGCTTGGGCGTTGGCCGGAGCGGGGGCGGTGGTTTCTAAAAAGGGTAACAGTAAAAACACGATAACCGCAACACACACGAGAAGCAATATGATTTTGCTACTGGTTTTTTTCATAACTGGCTCCATAAATAATAATATCCCGGTTTGGGCCGCGCAGAACGCGCCTTTGCCGGTTCTTACCAATAGTTTACCCGTTTGTCGGGATTTTTTCAAGGGCTATTTTGCGTGGATAAGGCGCATTAAAATGGCCCACGACTTTTTGAGGTGCGCCCAAATAGGATTGTCCGCTTGCGCCGGTTTGGCGGCTTGGGCGGCTTCTTCTTCGGCGGACGGAGGCAGGGTTAGCCCAGCGGCCTTTACCAGTTGGATAAGGTAATTGGACGGCACGGAAAAATTTAAGTTTTGGTTGCCTTCGCCCTTGTAACTGCCGAAGACGACGGAAATTACGTTGCCGTTGTGGTCAAAAACGGGGCTTCCGCTGGAACTGGGGGAAATCGGCGCGCTGATTTGGTGCCAAAGTACGCCGTCGGCCTTTTTGCGGATTTGGCTGATAAGGCCCGAAGAAATGGTGTTTTGCAGACGGCGCGGGTTGCCGATTACCGTAATGGTTTGCCCGGGCAGTACATCGTCCGACGATACGACGGTAACGTGCGGTAAATTTTTGGCGTGAATTTGTAAAAGGGCCAAATCCACATTGCCCGCTTGTGCAACAGGGACGGCTTCGCCCGATACGGCCCCGGTATTAAAGGTTAAATTGATATAAAGGGCGTCCTTGGTAACGTGGCGGGTGGTGGCCACGAGGCCGTCCGGCGTGAGGACAAAGCCCGTGCCCGTAAAAGTGGAGCCATCCGCCTTGATGACGTTGACGGCGACAATCGCCGGGGCGTTTTGCTCGGCAATGCGGACGTGGTCGTTTTGCGCCCGGGCCGGCAGCCCGAAGATAACCAGAAAAAGTAGAGCAAGCAGGGCGTTCCTCATAATTTTATTATAGCAAGAAAATGCGGGCAAGGTTGAAAACCAACTGGATAAATAGTACACTAATAGGGACGTCTGTTAAGGAGTTTATACTATGGAAGAAGCATTTTATGTAAGCCGCAAGAAATATGAGGCTTTGGTTAATGAACTGAAAGATTTGAAAAATTTAAAGGCGGAACTTTCCAACGAAATCGGGGAAGCCGCCGCGCAGGGGGACTTGAAGGAAAACGCCGAATACCACGCCGCCAAGGAAAAACAGGCGGAAACGCTGATCCGCATCCAAGAGTTGGAAATGCGTTTGCGCAACGCCCAAATTACGGATGATTTGACTGTGGATAAAAGCGAAGCCCGCATTGGCGCTACGGTAACCATCCGCGACGAAGCGGCGGGCATTGAGTTTACCTATACGTTGGTAGGCTCTATGGAGTCCAACCCCGAAAAGGGGCTCTTGTCCGTCAAGTCGCCCTTGGCCAACGGGGTGTTAGGCAAAAAAGAAGGGGAAACCTTTGAAGCCATTTTGCCGCGCGGACCGAAAAAATACAAATTGGTAAAATTGGAATACAAATAATATTTTAGTTGCCAAGTGGATAACAAAACCGCCTGAGGGAATTTCCCTTGGGCGGTTTTTTGCGGGCAAAAAGAACCCCCGGTTTTGGGCCGGGGGAGGAGAATTACAAACCTTTTACCATTTCGTTCATTGCCGATTGGAAGGGGCTGTTCCCTTTAATCAGCCAGTGCAGTAAAGCATCATACAAGGAGGCTTCTTCATCGGATACGCCGGAGTTGCCCGGGAGGCTCTGCGGGAAGCGGTGGTTCTTGTTAATAAACGCTCTCAACTGGGTTAAAGTTTCTTGTTCGGTCGGATACGCAGGGGCGTATTCGGCAAACAACGCCTTGATTTGGGACGAGAACTTGACAACCGGTTCAAAATGGTTCGCACGGTCGTCGCTCATTAAGGTTTCGGTGCGGGTAAAGAGCATCAGTTCGTTGCTGTCCGAGGTGTTCCATTTGGGCAGGCGGCCATTGGCTTTTACGAACTCTTGCAAATCGGCCAGCGTGCGGGCATAGACAATCACAGTTTCTTTGGTGTTGGGAGCCTCTTTGGCGCCTTGTACGCCGCGGGCATATTGCGTGTAAGCATCAGCCAATGCACCGCGAAGGGTGGCTTTTTCAGCCCCGGAGGCGGCGGCCGGGTCCGGCATATTGATAAAGTGCTGGATAACGCCCTTGGTTTCGTTGGCTACCAACTTGCTTTGCATCATATGGCGCAGTTTCAAGTTTACTTTATGCGGGTGCGTAAGCAAGTAGTCAAAGGCGGTATCTACAAAGGCTTCCTTGCCGCCCATATGAAGTAAATCTTCCATACCGGGGGTGCATTTTAAAACCGGGGTGTGGGACAAGGTATAATAGTTGATTAAATCTTCTACCAGCATATGTACATCGCGCGCCAACAAATCGGTGCGCAGAAAAGTGCGCAAACTTTTATTGGTAACGGTTTGGTCAATAAGGGCCAACCCCGCTTGTTGTCCTTCTTCCTTGGTAATATAATAGATAGGGTCCTTCATTAAGGTAGTAAGCAAGGTATAGGCTTGTCTGGTTTCTTGGGTGGCCTGGTGTACTTGGTTCAAAATTACTTTTTCGTCCGTCATAGCGTGCGCGTGGCCGACGGCAGGAATCGTCAAGACCGGCGTAGCGTTAAAGGCGGGTACATAAAATTTGGGCACTTTCGGCGCTTTAAATTTGACCGGAACTTTAACAACCCCTTTGGAGGCATTTCTGGTTACCCCAGCAACCACTTTTTCGGCGGTTTTGACGCCGGTGGCGATTTCTTTACCCGCGTTCTGGGCAAAGGACATAGTCGTCCCTAGGGAGACTATCATTAAAGCATACATTAGGTTTTTCATATTTATAGTTTAAGAAATATGAACCTGGGACGAAAGAGTCTTTGGACCTAATGCAGGCTGGGCCTTTGGACCTAGACCCGCCGTAGAAAAAAGAACCCGGCCTGTGGGGGCCGGGTTCCGGGACAAAAACTGCTTTTATTGGTATTTTTTGAGCACCGCTTCCTTGGCGGCCGAGGAATAGACGTTATAATCCATTTGCTGGAAGATAGAGTCCTTTTGTTCCAGGTCATAGACGTATCCTTCGTCTATGCGGTTGCCTTGGATTTGCTCGTAGAGTTCGTTAAAGCGCTTGACGTGGTCCTTGGTGCGCTTGGTGGAATACTCCTTGGCCGTACCTGTGGTCATTAAGAACGCCCAGTCGGACGATTGCATCAGCACCAGTTCGCGCGCCAGTTGGTTGAGCGCCCGGCGCAAGAGCCCTCCCGCGTTAGGGAACTTGTTAGCCAGTTCCATCATCCGTTCGGCGGCTTTAATCAAGTGGCGGTAAATCCAATCGTTGCCGCTGTTGAGCCATACATCGTGGTAGCCCTTATCGCCCCAAGAGGACATAGACGGCTGCACTACTTGGTTTTCGGGGTACATTGCCAAGTATTCGCTCGGCGTAACCAGTTTGATATCCTTTTGGTCGTAGTAAATCTTTTTGAACAGGTATTCCAAGAAATCAATACCTTCGTACCACCAGTGGCCGTAGAGTTCCGCATCGTACATAGAAACGACTAAGGGCTTGCGGTCAATAATGGTGCTTAAATATTCAATCTGTTTTTGGCGGTTGAACATAAAGTTCCCGGCGTGCTGGGCGGCTACTTCGCGCGCTTCCTGCGGGTTGTAGGCCTGTTTTTGGTTCAGGGCTACTTTGCCGGTAATTTTATGGTATTTCATACCGATATTGCGGCGGACGCCGTCGGAGTGGAGATACGGCTTAATATAGTCGTAGTCCAAGTCGTAACCGAGGTCGCGGTAAAACTCGCGGTAGCGCGGGTCGCCCGGGTAGCCGGATTCGGCGCTCCATACCTGTTGGGCCGATTCCATATCGCGGGCAAAGGCGGCTACGCCCGTCTGCGGGCAATACACGGGGGCGTAAATGCCGTATTTCGGGCGCGGCGTACCGTGCAGGACACCGTGAGATTCGGTAAAGAAGAAGCGGATGCCCTCATCGCGCAAAAATTTATCGTCGCCCGGGTTGTAGGCGCACTCGGCCAGCCAAATTCCGCGCGGGGAGCGGCCGAAGCGGCTTCTGTAATCGTTGGCGGCAATTTTAATTTGGGCGTTTACGCTTTCTTTGTGTACCATTAAGGGCAAATAGCCGTGCGTGGCGCAGCAGGTGATAATTTCCAACTTGCCCATATCCTGGAACTTTTTAAAGCCCTGTAAAACGTGCCCGTGGTAGCGGTTTTCAAACAAATCCTGATAGCGGCGGAACTTGTTGTAATACATCCGCGCTACGCCCTCAAATTCGGTGCCTTGGGTGCGGTTGATTTCCTTTTGGGAAAGTTCCACACGTTGGTTTAAATAATGGCGGAAGCGGTTGATAAGAAGCGGGTCCTCCATCATATTGCACAAGGGCGGCGTGAGCGACATTGTCAGGCGGAAATCGGTGCCTTCTTCGGTCAGGTTTTCAAATACGTTAAGCAAGGGGATATACGTTTCCACCATTGCTTCGTAGAACCAGTCTTCCTCCAAAAAGTCCGGGTATTCCGGGTGTTTGATGAACGGCAGGTGCGCGTGGAGCACCAGCGCCAAATAGCCTTTTTCTTCTCCCATATTATTTTCCTTGTTCGCGCAGGGCTTTGATGTTGATTTGGCGCGTCTTGTCGCCTTTGGCGTTGCGCGCTTTAATGGGCAAATCCACTACGCTGCCCGCCGGCAAGTGCTGGCGGATGGAGAATTTGCCTTCTTTCAGTTCAATATCCTTTCCATTAATAGACACAATGGCGTTTTTGGAGGCGGAACCGTAAATGATAATTTCGCAATCAGCATTGAGCCAAATGTCTTCATCCTCGGGCTGTACTTTATCCAAGTGCAGGGCAAACGAGGACCAGGAAGACTTGGCCGCGCCGGAGGGCGTCAGTTCCGTCAGTTTCCAGCGTTGGCCGATGACGTGCATCAGTTCGCTGGCTCCCAAGCCGATGTAATCCGCGCCGGAGAGTTTTAAGAGTTTTTGGAAGTCGCCTTCCACTACCATCCATTTGTCGTCAATAATATCGGACACTTTGCCGGGCGGCACAGGCGTGGAATTGCTGCGGGAAACCAAAATAAATTTACCGTCGGCGGTAACGTAGCCCAAATCGGCCAAGTAGGTGCGGCCGGATTGCGGGGCGTTGATGTACCAACTGCGCGCCTCAAAAATGACGGGCATATCGTAATATTGAACGGAGTTTTTGCCGTCAAAAAATTCCACCCCGGTAACGTCGTGCAAGCGGATAACGGTGCGGGCGGATTTTAAGGTGTCTTCCCCGTATTGGCTTTTAAGATAGTCTAATGTGTTTGGGGTGATTTCCCAAAACAGGAACATCCAAGCCGGGTCCTTGGGAAGTAAAAAACTTTCCGTTTTGCCGTAGCCGGACGGAATATCCGCTTCGGCGTGTATGTCTTTGGCCAAAGGTTTGACCAAGGCAGACGAAGATAAGTTCTGCGTCATAATAAATACCTCACCCTGATTATTTGTAGAGATTTTCTCCCCCATTTTATTGTAGCATTTATCAATAGGAAAAGGGGCTTTTCTGCAAGTTTTTGCTACAATAGCAAAAAAGGAGTTTTTATGAATAAAAAAGGGATGGGACTAATCGGTTTACTCTTGGCGGTAGTTATCGTAGCCGTACTGACGGCGGCGGTGCTGAAACAGTATGCCCGCCAAACGCAAAAGGTATTAAACGCGCCCGCTTTGCAACGTGTGGAGCCCGCTAAAAGCCAAAAAGGCCAAAGTGCTAATGCGCCTAAATGCAACGGGCGGCTTGTGGGCAATATTTGTGTGCCAACCGAGGTGCGCAGTTCCAGTTTGGACGCTTTTAATGAAATAAACAAATAAAAAAGCCGCCGGTTAGTAGCCGGCGGCGTTTTCAAAATAAAACTTATTTGGCTTCGGGCTCAACTTTCTTTTGGATTAAAATCAAACTGACAAAAATCAAGCACAACCCGCCGATTTCCGCTCCCGTCGGCATACGGCCAAAGGCAATCATATCGCTGGCCATTGCTACTACCGGGGTGAAATACGTTACCGAGGCCATACGCGTAGCGCCCCAGCGTTTAATCAAGGCTACCATTAACAGGAAAGCCACCGCGGAAGAAAACACACCCGCGCTGATAATGGATAAAACTACTTTTGTCGTAAAGGCCGAGGCCGGGGGAACAGGCTCTGCAAAGAAACTAATGATTAACAGCACTACCGCCGCAAAGAGATACTGGTGGAAGGTGTTGGCTTCCATTGTCATTGCGTTGCTGTCCACCATAATTTTTTTAGTGAGCACGTTGCCCAAACTGTACGACCAAGCCATAATCAAAAAGGCCACACAGCCGTAAAGCGCCAAGGGGCTGGCGTCCAACTGCGCGGCAGCAATCATCGGGCGCATAATGACGAGCAGGCCAAGCATACCAATCGTAACGCCGATGGCTCTGCGCCAGGTAAAGCGGTCCTCGCCCTTTAACAAAATGGCCCCCGCGATAAAGGACCATATCGGCACGGTCCCGTTAAAAATACCGCCAATCGTCGGCGCGACGAAGCGCTGGCCCCACGAAATAGCCGCAAACGGCAGTAAAATCAGCAATAGCCCAATCGTCCACGGGCGCCAAAGTTGCTTAATGGGGCATTTCAAATTCTTGCGCTGGATGACGTACAGCACGATGAAAAACACCAAACCCGCCAACACCCGGAAGAAGGTTCCCCAGTAGGGCGGTAATACTTCTACAAAGTTTTTAGTCGCTAAAAAAGCGGTGCCCCAACACAGGGCCAAACACAACGCCAACACATAACTCATAAAATACTCCTCCTTTTTTACATTATAGTAAATTCCGGCGCGCCGTCCGCCTTTGTGCGGGAATTCGTATAATATATGTATATAGGAAAGTAAGATGAAAAAACTGGGAATAATCGTTTTGTTTGTTATTGTGGCGGCCGGGCTGTGCTTTTGGCTGCCGAAGCCCGCGGATAAAAAATCCGACGGGAAATTGGCGGTGGTAACGTCCGGCTATGTGGCCTATACGCTTACAAGGCAACTGGCGGGGGACTTGGCGGATATCGCTATGTTACTACCCCCCAATGCCGAGCCGCACTCCTTTGAACCTACGCCCGGTGCGTTGGTGGCGGTGCGCCAAGCGGAGGTGTTTGTGTATGTTTCGGATGCTTTTGAGCCGTGGGCCAAAGACATTGCCGCCGGGGCCGGAAAAAATACCCAGGTGGTAAAGGCCGCTATCGCCGTGCCCGCAAGCGCGGACCCGCATATTTGGATGGATTTTGATAATGTGCGTATAATGGCGCAAACGATAGAAGAAGCCTTGGCGGGGCAGTGGCCCGAACAGGCGGAAACCTTGGCGCAAAATTTAGCCAAATTTAACGAACAATTAACCGCCTTGGACGAATCTTATAAAAAAGGCCTGTCCGCTTGTCAAAGCCGCGAGGTGGTACATATCGGGCACTTGGCCTTTGAACGGCTTGCAAAAAAATACGGGCTTACCTTAACTGCCTTAGCGGGTACGTCGCACGACGGGGAGCACTCGGTTCGTCGGCTGGCGGGCGTGGTGGATTTGATTAAAAAACATCGTATTGAAACTATTTTTACCGAGGAAACGCTGTCCCCGCGATTGGCGCAAACCGTGGCCGGGGAAACGGGCGCGCAGATTTTGCCGCTCTACACGGTGGAGGGCGTATCCAAGCAGGATTTTGATAACCATATTACGTATATTGATTTTATGAAGCGCAATTTGGAAAATTTGCAAAGGGGGCTTAAATGCCAAGCGTGATAGAAGCCAAAGATTTACGCTTTGCGTATGTGCGCGTGCCGGTGCTGGATAAGGTGTCCTTCACTATTAACGCGGGGGATTATGTGGGGCTGATTGGCCCCAATGGCGGGGGAAAAACTACACTCCTAAAACTTTTACTCGGACTTGAAAAAGGCGAGGGCAATATAAAACTCTTCGGTACGCCGATTAATGCGTTTAAGGATTGGCATAAAATAGGCTATTTGGCGCAAAAGAGCCCCGTGGCGCAGAGCCGTTTCCCGATTTCGGCCGAAGAAGTGGTGCTGATGGGTCTTTCCAACCACCGCGGGAGCGGGGTGTCTGTCGGCGAATTAAAGGAAGTCTATACCGCTATGCAAAAAACGCACACGCGCGAATACGCCGGACGGATTTTCGGCGATTTGTCTATCGGCCAGCAACAGCGCGTTTTGCTGGCGCGGGCGCTGGTAAGCAACCCGGAACTGCTGATTTTGGACGAACCGTCCACGGCCTTGGATGCATCGTCGCGCGAGAAATTTTTTGATTTGCTGGGCGAGTTAAACGGCAAGCACGGTGTAACCATTTTGCTCATTACGCACGATACGGGCGAGGTGGGCAAATATATTTCCAAATTTATGTATGTGGATAAAACCTTGGTGTTTTACGGTACCAAAGAAGAGTTTTGCCACTCCCGAGCGGTGGCCGAAAAAATCGGCCCCTTTGCCCAGCATACCATTGACCATTTGCATAACCACGGGCATTGCCCGCTGGGGTGCGCGTGTGGGGAGGCAAAAAAATGATGAGCGGATTTTTAACCTACGGGTTTGTTCAGCGCGGGCTGTTGGCGGGCAGTTTGGTGGCCGCGGCTTGCGCGCTTATCGGCGTATTTTTGGTGCTAAAACGCTTGTCCTTAATCGGCGACGGGATGAGCCACGTTTGCCTGACGGGCGTAGCCGTAGCCCTGTTGACCGCCACGAACCCGGTGTATATGTCGGTGCCGGTGGTGGTGTTGTCTTCCTTGGGGATTATGAAGATTACCCAAAAGTTTAAAATTTACGGCGATGCGGCTATCGGCATTGTCAGCGCGGCGGGGTTGTCGGTCGGTTTGCTGATTACGGCTCTTGCGGGTGGGTTTAACACCGATTTGCTTGGCTATTTGTTCGGCAGTATTTTAACGGTATCTTGGGATGAAGCCGTTTTATGCGGCCTTTTACTCGCCGTGGTACTGTGCGGACTACGGTTCTTTTACCGCGATTTGACTTCCGCCTGCTTTGACGAACCTTTCGCCCGTACGCGCGGTGTGCCCGTACGGCTGATTAATACGGCTTTGGTGGTAATTACCTCGGTGGCGGTGGTGCTGGCCTTTAAGGTGGTGGGAATTTTCCTCATTTCGGCGATGCTGATTATTCCGCCCGTGTCCGCCTTGTTAATTTCCCATACCTTTAAACAGGTTTTGTGGTGCGCGGCCTGCTTTGGCGTGGCGAGCGTGTGGACGGGGGTGTATTTATCCTTTTTGTTTAATATCCCCTCGGGGGCGACGATTATTTTGGTAAACTTGCTGATTTTGGCGGGTTGCTATATTTATGCCAAAACGGGGGTAAGCGATGCCCGCTAAAAAAACGGACGTGTTAGCGTTGCTGGCGGCCCTTAAAAAATTGTACCCCAAGCACGTTATCCCGCTCCACCACGGCAACGCGTGGCAGTTGCTGTGCGCCGTTATTTTGTCGGCCCAATGCACGGACGCGCGGGTGAACCAAATTACACCACATTTGTTTAAAAAATACCCTACCGTACAGGACTTGGCCGCGGCGGATTTAAAAGAGGTAGAAGAAATCATCCGCTCCGCCGGGTTTTACCACAGCAAGGCATTGTCTTTAATTGAAAGTTCCAAGCGCATTTGCGAAGTTTTTGGCGGCGAAGTACCGCAAAATATGGCCGACTTGCTTTCCCTGCGCGGGGTGGCGCGCAAAACGGCCAACGTAATGCTGGGCGATTACTTTAAAAAGCCTGCGGGAATAGTGGTGGATACGCACGTCAAGCGGCTGGCTTTCCGCTTGGGGCTTACCAAGCAGACAGACCCCGTAAAGGTAGAAAAAGATTTAACCAAAATTATCCCGTATGAATATTGGGGGTGGCTGGCGATTGCGCTTATTTTGCACGGCCGCCAAGTGTGTAACGCCCGCAAACCGCTTTGTTCCCAATGTGCGTTGGCGCACTTGTGCCCCCAAAAAGGAGTAAAACTTTCCGTATGACGTTTAGAGAGTGGAACAACCGCCGGAACAATTACCTGCGGGAGCAAAAGGGTAAATGGGCGGCCAAATTGTTGGGCCATGCGCCCTTTTCGGACGCATATAACCCGCAAAAGGTGCAAAAAATTTTACTCTTGCGCAACGATAATAAATTGGGCGATGCGTTAGTGTCGTCCGTTTTGTTGCGTTGCCTAAAAGCGTTGTTCCCGACGGCTGATATAGATATAGTGGCGGGTAAAAGCAACGCGCTTATCTTGCGGAACAATCCGGCAGTCTCTAACCTTTATTTTGCGACGGAAGGATTAGCCTCGCTAATGTCGTGCGGGTTTAAATTGCGTGGCAAACAATACGATTTGTATTTGGATTTGGACGAAAAACCGACGCTCGCGTCGCTTACCTTTTTAAAGGTTTTACAACCGCGCTGGGCCTTTGGCTTTAACCGGGAAAAATATCCGCTTTATAACCTGACGCAACCCTTGGATTTAGCCGCTTGCCATATTACGGCACGCTACGAAGCTTGTTTGCGCTATTTGGGTTATCAGGGCGCGTTTGATACATCGTATGAAATACAGGTGCCGGAAACGGCGAAAGCGGTGGCACAGCATTTTGTATCTGCCTTGCCACACGGTGGGCGGTTAATCGTGGTAAATCCGCTGGCGGCCAGCCGGCACCGCTCCTTTTCGGCGGAACAGATTTTTGGCTTGGCCGCGCTTTTCCCGAAGGATACTTTTGTGTTGTTGGGGCAAGAGCCTAAACTGAGAAAATGGTTAAATGGGCGAGCCCTTTTACCCCATATGGTTACCTTTACAGCGGGTGTTTTTGAGGCTGCTGCACTAGCCCAACAGGCCAGCGTGCTTCTTACGCCCGATACCTTTTGGGTGCATTTGGCGTGCGCCCTGCATATTCCAACGGTGGCCGTCTATCAAAATTGTAAGGAAAATATTGCCATTTGGCGGCCCTTGGATTCTGCCGTAAAAATGGTCCTGTGTGAGGGAGAACAGCACGAAATGCCCGTGCCGTTGCTTGCGCAGGCCTTGCAAGAGAAAATAAAATAATTTGCCGCCCATATATAAAAAGGCCCCGGGTTTTTGCCCGGGGCTTTTTCTGTGTGCTTAAAAACTTATTTGCCCAGCAACGCCAGGAGCACACCTGCCGCCACTGCACTGCCGATTACGCCGGCCACGTTCGGGCCCATTGCGTGCATCAGCAGATAGTTGGTTTTATCGTATTCCAAACCGACTTTGTTGGAAACGCGGGCCGCCATCGGCACGGCAGAAACGCCTGCGGAACCAATAAGCGGGTTGATTTTGGTTTTGCTGAAACAGTTCATCAGTTTCGCCAACAATACGCCCGAAGCCGTGGCTACGGAGAAGGCGATAATACCCAACACCAAAATACCCAAGGTTTCCGTGGTAAGGAATTTATCCGATTGCAGTTTGGAACCTACGGACAAGCCCAGCAAAATGGTAACGATGTTGCAGAATTCGTTTTGCAAGGTTTTGGATAAGCGTTCCGCTACGCCGGATTCCTTTACCAAGTTGCCGAAGGTCAGCGCACCGATAAGCGGAGCGGCCGAGGGCAACAACAGCGCACACATCAAAAGAATTACGATAGGGAACAGGATTTTTTCCCGTTTAGACACCGGGCGCAACTGTTCCATACGGATCGTGCGTTCTTCCTTGGTGGTCAGCAGTTTCATAATGGGCGGTTGGATAATCGGCACTAACGCCATATACGAATACGCCGCCACGGCAATAGCACCCAGCAAATCGGGCGCCAAGCGCGTGGTAAGGTAAATGGACGTCGGGCCGTCCGCCCCACCGATAATACCGATAGAGGCCGCTTCTTTAAGGCCGAAGGCAAACAGTTGGCTGTCGCCGATGTGGATGTAACTTAACGCCACCGCGCCGATAAGCGTGGCGAAGATACCAAACTGCGCCGCGCCACCCAAGAGAGCCATTTTCGGGTTAGCAATTAACGGGCCGAAGTCCGTCATTGCGCCTACCGCCATAAAGATAAACAGCGGGAAGAGCCCGGAATTAATACCGAAGTTGAACACAATACCCAAGAACCCGGCAGGCCCGGCGATGGCTTCGCCGGGGGGCATAGGAATATTGGCCAACAGACCGCCGAAGGCAATCGGGACGAGCAAAAGCGGTTCAAACTGCTTTTTAATCCCCAGCCACAGCAGGAAGCAGCAGACGGCAATCATCGTCAGTTGCTGCCAGGAGATAGCGTAAATCCCCGTGGTTTGCCAAACTTGGTTTAATGCTTGCAAGATATCCATAGGGTAGCCTCTTATTTAATATCGGCCAATTTGTGGCCGGTCTGCACCTGGTCGCCTTGTTTTACAGCCAAGTGGATGACGCCGGCGGCCGGAGCGGAAACCGGGGTTTCCATCTTCATTGCTTCCAGCACCAAGATTTCTTGGCCTTCGCTCACACGGTCGCCGTCTTTTACGGACAAGCGCAACACCGCGCCCGGAAGCGGAGATTTCACTTCCGCGCCCGCACCGGTAGAAGCGGCTTTGGCAGGCGCCTTGGCATCGCTGGCGGCGGTGGAAACCGCATAGCGTTTGCCGTTTACTACGGCGTCGTTACCGTCAAAGACGACTTCATAGGCCTGACCGTTTACGGTTACCTTTACCGCACCGTCTTCTTTGGCGGCGGCAGGCTTTACGTCTTTGGCCCAGCGGATACCGTTCACTTTTGCTTCACCCTTCAAATACATAATACCTTTGTCGGCGCAGGTGGCCACGATAAAGACATTTTCTTCCGTAACGGGCAAGCCCGCTTCTTTCAGTTTGGCTTCCGCCACCTTTAACCCTTTCTTGGGGTCCGCGTCGTTGATTTCAAGCGGCGTTTTGGTGGTGGGTTGCAAGCCCAACTGTTCGCTGGCTTCCTTTACTACGGCCGGATCGGGTTCTACCGGGGTTTTGCCGAAGTAGCCCAAAACCATTTTGCCGTAGCCTGGGGTAATCTTCTTCCAGGGGCCGAACATTACATTGCTGTAAGCCTGTTGGAAATAGAACTGGGAAACGGGGGTAACGGACGTGCCGAAACCGCCCAATTTTACGCATTCGCCCATCGCTTTTACCACTTCGGGGAATTTGTCAAAGGTGCCGTTGTCGCGCATCATTTGGGTATTGGCCGTCAATGCGCCGCCGGGCAGCGGGGAGAACGGAATAATCGGGTTGACCTTGGTGGCTTCGGGCGGCAAGAAGTATTTGCTCATACAATCTTGGAACACATTTTCGGCCTCGCGGATTTTCTGCGGGTCAATGTCCAAGGTGTAATCGGTGCCGCGCAGGGCGTGCCACATCGTTAAAATATCGGGCTGGCAGGTACCGCCGGAAACGGGCTGCATAGAGAGGTCCAACTGGTCCGCGCCCGCGTGGATGGCTTCCAAGCAGCAGGCAATGGCGTTGCCCGCGGTTTCGTGCGTGTGGAACGCAATCTTGGTGCCTTGGGGCAGGAGTTTGCGGGCCATAGCAATCGTTTTGCCGACGGTTGCCGGGGTGGACGTGCCGGAAGCGTCTTTAAAGCAGACGGAGTCAAACGGAACGCCGGAATCCAAAATTTGGCGGAGGATTTTTTCGTAAAATTCTTCGGTGTGGATTTTGCCCGTATGGTCCCAACCCGGAGCCAAGGACATCATCGTTACGGTAACTTCGTGTTTGAGGCCCGCATTGTGGATACATTTACCGGAGTAAATGAGGTTGTTTACATCGTTTAACGCATCAAAGTTGCGGATGGTGGTGGTGCCGTGTTTTTTGAACAATTTGGCGTGGGCGTTAATAACGTCGGAGGATTGGCTTTCCAAGCCTACCACGTTTACGCCGCGGGCCAAGGTTTGCAGGTTAGCATCCGGTCCGGCCACTTTGCGGAAGGAGTCCATCATATCAAAGGCGTTTTCGTTGCAGTAAAAGAACAACGCCTGAAAGCGCGCCCCGCCGCCGAATTCCATATGGTTAATGCCGGCGTGTTTGGCGGCTTCCACCGCGGGCAAGAAGTCCTTGGTCAGTACGCGCGCCCCATAGACGGACTGAAAGCCGTCGCGGAACGCGGTGAGCATAAAGTTTACTTTTTTCATAATAAGTCCCCTAAATTATTTAGTTTGAAATCTCTTTGCGGCGGCAATGGCCACAGCGATTAAAGCATTATCGGCCGCAGCGGCTGCGGTTTGCGGAAAATACTTTTCCATTTGTTGCACCAACCAGCCCAGCATTTTCACAATGCCGACCAGCAGGGTGAGAAACGCCAAAACAATCAACATACCGATAACGGTAATATTGACGGATTGCATTAACAGATTGTCTGCACTCATACAATAAGGTCTCCTATATATATTTCTTCCGGGCCTTGGGCGGTGTTTAAAAGGAGCGTTCCGCGGGGGGACACGCCTTTTACCGTTCCGCTGACGGGCGCTGCGCCGTTTTTAACGGATATTTGTTTACCAATGTACGGAAATCGTTCTTCGTAGGCTTGGCGGATTACAGCGAATCCGCTTTGCGCTACGGCGGGGTAGTCCCGCCAAAAAAGCGTTAATACTTTTTGCAAAAAATCTTGTTTGGTGATGTTTATGCCGAGTTCCTTTAAGGATATGGCGGGCTGGCCGACGTGTGCTAGATTTTCCTGCGCGACGTTGACGCCTACGCCGATAACCACCCCCGCAATGCCGGAAGAGGTTACCACGGCTTCGCTTAAAATGCCGCAGAGTTTTTTCCCTTCGGCAAGCACGTCGTTAGGCCATTTGAGCCAAGCCTTGGCGCCCAGTTGTTCGGCGGCGGTGCAAACGCATACCGCCATCAGTTGCGTGAAATTAGGTAAAAAATCGGTTTGTTGCGGTTTTACCAATACGGAAAAATACAGCCCGCCGTTTTGGGAAATCCATTTGCGGTCAAAGCGGCCGCGTCCGGCGGTTTGTCTGTCGGCGCAAACGACGGTTCCGTCCGCCAGGTGCGGGCAATTATTTTTTAAATAGGTATTGGTGGAATCAATTTCGTCAAAATGGATAATTTGCGCCATACCTAATTGTAACAAATTTACGAGGGGTGAAAGTTTGCAATTTACGGAGCGTTTTCTCCGCGTGCTTGGCCGGGTCGCAGGGGGCGTCATCCCGGAAGGTCTGGCGGCCCGCTAGGGGGCGGCCCGCAGGGTTCCGGGATCTCGTTGTTTGCCTTTGCCGTCATTCCCGAGTGTTGGCCGGCGCGGAGCGTTCGGGAATCTGTTGTTGGGTGTTGCTGTTGCCGTCACCCTGAATTTATTTCAGGGTCCAGCCGAGCCTTGACTCTCTTTCGCTGGATTCTGAAACAAGTTCAGAATGACGGCGAAAAATATTTCTTGGGTCGTTCGTTGTTGCTTTTCCGTCGTTCTCTGTAAAGGGGTTGTTTCGTTTTTTTTTTTTGTTAAAATTTTGATAAATTGCGGTGGACATACCCGGATGTATCCGCCGTATAAAAATGCGTATAAAAGGCCGTTTTGCTCAAATATAAAGGCCTTAACAAGGAGAAAAAAATGAAAGAGTTTATTACTTTTGCCGTGCGGCTACTTGCACTAGTGGCGTCATTCCCGAGAGTTGTAGTCGGGAATCTGTCGTTATTTAAAAAAGGCAACGACAACAACGGATCCCCGACTAAATTCCTCGGGGATGACAACAACAACATTGCTAGGGAAGGCCGTGCGGCAAATACTTTTCACACGGCTACCGCAGGGTTCACGCTTATTGAACTCTTGGTAGTTGTCCTCATCATTGGCATTTTGTCTGCGGTGGCCGTACCGCAATATCAAGTGGCTGTGCTGAAAAGCCGTTATGCACAAAGCCAGATTTTGGCTGATGCTTTTTTCCGAGCAGAAGAACTGTATTTTTTAGCCAACGGAACATATACTCTTGATTTTACGGACTTGGATATTGATTACCCAGTAGGGTGGAGTCTATCCGAGAGTAAAAAAGCAGTACGAGGAAATGAACAAGAGTGTGTGTTAAATGACGGAACAGGACACGGGAAGTCTTTGACTGTATATTGTCATTCTTTGCGAAATACACTCTTATATTATCCTGTTTCTAATGATTTACGTTTATGTGGGGCCGGGGACGCTATATCAACCAAGGTATGCAAAAGTTTAGGAGGCATTTATAGTCATAGTGTCAGTAATGACCGTATAGATTACTATAAACTTCCATAGGTTTATAAATAGGCAACCCCGCGGAAAAACTTATGCCGCGGGGTAAATTTTTCTTTTTAATTAAAATATTTTGGGTGGTTTGGCGCGGGCGGCGGCAAACAAAAGCGCGTCCGTCATACTGGACGGATTGGCAATGTTTTGCCCCGAAATGTCAAAGGCCGTGCCGTGGGTGGGGGAAACCCGCAGGAATTTAAGCCCCGCCGTAATATGTACAATCGGCTTTTTTGCGGCCAGTTTTAGGCCCAGCAGGGCTTGGTCGTGATACATACACAAAAGCCCGTCGTATTTCCCAGCCGCGTGGGCCAACCATAAGGCGTCTGCGGGCAGGGGCCCGTCGGCCTTTATTCTGTGGCGGCGCAGGGCTTTTACTGCGGGCAAAATTATCTCGTTTTCCTCAGTTCCGAATTTGCCGTTGTCGCTTGCGTGCGGGTTTAAGGCGCACACGGCGATATGGGGGCTTTTTATACCCAGTTGCTTTAAGGCGCGGTTAAAGTGTATGGCAGACTCTACAATGCGCTCTTTTGTCAGCAAGCGGGGCAAGTCCGCAATAGCAAAATGCTCCGTTACGAGCCCGCAGCGCAGGTTCCCGCTGACAAACATCATTAGTCCTTCTTTGCCTGCGCGCTCGCGCAGCAGTTCGGTATGCCCCGTGTAGGGCACGCCGTACAGAGCCCAACTTTGTTTGTTGATGGGGGCCGTAACCAGCGGACTTTTGGTTTTAAGGGCCAGTTTAATGCCTAGTTCCACCGCCTTGTAGGAAGTTTCCCCACCCGCAAAGGACGGAACGGGTTTATCCGGCAGGGGGGCGGAAGCGTCAATAGCAATCAAGCGGGCCAATTTATCCGAAAAACCCGCACGCACCAGCGAGGTGGGTTCCCCGATGACTACCGGGAGACACGCGCGCTGTACGAGCGGGTTCTTTAAAGATTTTACTGTTACCTCCGGGCCAATCCCCAACGGGTCCCCGGCGGTAATCAAAACTATGGGCTTCATACCGTATTCCAAAATAAAGTTTCGGGAAAAAGCAGCAAGTTGCCCTTTTATTTTATAACTATCTGTATGGCTTTGCCAAGAATTATTTTTTAACTTCGGCCTTTTTGGCTTCGGCTTGCTTGGCGGCTTCTTCTTTTAAAAGCGCGTCCGATTCAAAGGTTTTCGTAACCTTTACGTCGGCTTTGTCGTACAATTCTTCAATGTATTTGCCCATAGCGGCTTGTACGCGCTGTTGGGCCAAATACTGGGCCAAATCGCGCGAGATATCTTCGTACGAAATGGAGCGTTCGGCCCGTTTTTCTTTAATTTTAATAATGTGGATGCCGACTTCGCTTTTAATCGGGTCGCTTACTTTACCGACGGCCAAGGTAAAGGCTTTGTCGTCAATGGCCTTGGGGGCGATGCCTTTAATCAAAATCATATCGCCGCCGCTGGCGAGGGCGTTTTTGTCCTCGGTGTATTTTTTAACGGCCACGGAAAAGTCCATACCGCCGTCCAATTCTTTTTTAATTTGTTTGGCCAAGGCTTCTTTTTTGGCGATTTCCTCGGGTTTCATATCCTTGGTGGTGGCCAAATAAATGTGCCCGATACGCACTTGTTCGCCGGTGAGTTGTTTTAATTTGGCGGCAATGGCTTGCGCTTCTTTGAGTTTTACGGGGTCTTCTTTTTCAAGCGCTTTGATTTTTTTGGTGTTGTTCTTCATTACCGCTTCCACGTTAGCATAGAGGGCTTTTGCGTCGGCCTCTTCCACGGGGGTAACGGTGGCTTGGAGTTTCTGCTCCATTAATTTGCGCACGGCAATATCTTTGGAAAGTTTATTTTTGTACGCCTTTAAACTCATCCCTTGCTTTTTAAGCGCTTCGGTAAAGCGTTTGTCTGCGCCTTTGGCATCCTGCTTGCCGGTGGTTTCGTCCACCATAAAGCGGGCTTTAATTTCATTTAATCCGGCATCCAGTTCGGAATCCTTTACCTGAATTTTGGCTTCCTCGGCGGCCTGGTACAACAGTTCCTTGGAAATCAGTTCCTTTAACACCTCGCGGCCCAAAATATCTTGGGCGTAGGGCTGTTTTAAAAAGTCCGGCGCGGCGGCCTTGTATTGCTCCACAACGCCTTCCAAGTAATTGTCATACTCCGAAGCCAGCACGGGCCGGCCGTTTACCGTGGCGACGGAAGATTCCATCACCTTGGCTTGTAAATTCATCCCCAACACCGCCAGTAATGCGGCGAGAAATAACTTATTCGCTTTTTTCATAGATTACAACCTCGTATTTATTTTTTAAAGAGTCTAGCACGTCGTCCGTTTTTTTGTTTTTCAGCACTTCCCGTATGCGCGGTTCGGCGTCTTTTTTGGACAGGCGGCGTTCCCCTGTTTTCATTATTATATGAAATCCCTGCGCCGTTTTGAAGAAGCCCTGCGGTTTTCCGGCGGGCGAGTTGGCCGCAATGACGGCGATATTATCCAGGTATTCCCCCGGCATAAAGGAAAACTGCTTTAAGGCGTCGGGCGCAATGCTGTATTGCCGCTCCATTTCCTTCCAGCGCGAGGGGGAAGACTTTAAGGTGCGCAAAACTTGGTCGGCGGTTTGGGCGTTATCCACGATAATTTGCTTAATCGTCATTTCGTAGGGATACTTTTTAAAGTAATCATCCACCTCGCCGTCGCTGACGGAAAGGGCGCCCTCTTCCTCTAATTTGTGGTACCAAAGGCGTTCTAATGTGTCGGCGGCAAATTCATTATAAATTTGGTCCAGTTGCGCGCGTTTGTCAGCCAGCAGGGAGCGGTATTCGTCCGAATCTGCTATCCCCGTGGCGCGGGCATCAGCGGCGATTAGTTTTTCGCGCGTGATGATTTGCACCAAATTTTGGCGGCCCAGCGGAGTTTTGGCAAACTCCCTGTCCTCGGCGGACAGGAGCGGCAGGCGGTCGTTAATGTCCTGCTCGGTAATGGTTTGCTTGCCAATACGGGCGGCGGGCAGGTTTTGCACGGGTGCGGAATCCTTATGGCACCCCGCTAGCACGAGCGGCAGTAAGAGTAAAAACGGATATTTCATATTCATATACTATATCATTTTTCCTGTCGTAAAATGGTTTCAAAAAACGCAAGCGTTTGCTGGGTAAAGAGTAACGAGTCCTTGCCCGCAGGGGCGATAATGCGCACACCGTCGCCGTTTTTGGATTTTACAAATTCTATGTTCCCCGGGCCAAAGCGGTTAAAGAGTTCCCCCGGGAAAGCAGGCGGCATTTTAAAACGGTGTGTGAACAGCATTTCCAAGGCGCCGTCCACCCAGTCTATATGATAGATTTCCAACTTGCCCGCACGGTTGGAGAGCAAAAAGAGTTTGGTTAAGTTTTCCACTTCGGGCGGAACCGGGCCGCACAAGTCCTGCAAGCGGGCCAAAAGCGTTTTAGTTTTGGCTTCGTCCGCGCCCATCAGTTCCTTATAATATTTTAGGCGTTCGGCGTCATCCGGCAGGTAATCGGGCGGAATATAGGCGGGCAGGGGCAAATTAACCTTGGCTTGCAGGTTGCGCTCCACGCGCTCGCCCTTTAATTTTTTGACCTCGGCGGCCACTAAATCGCAATACAAACTAAGGCCTACTTCGTTTACATATCCGTGCTGTTTTACGCCCAATAATTCGCCCGCGCCGCGGATTTCCATATCGCGTAAGGCCAAGCGGAACCCGCTGCCCAGGTCGCTAAATTCCATTA
Source organism: Candidatus Avelusimicrobium sp. (assembly GCF_050873505.1). GTDB lineage: Bacteria > Elusimicrobiota > Elusimicrobia > Elusimicrobiales > Elusimicrobiaceae > Avelusimicrobium. The sequence goes on from NZ_JBNMIY010000003.1 coordinate 122,656, forward strand.
ATGCGGCCAAGCGTTGGCGGGCTTCTTCGGTCGGGTCCTTTTCCTCTTTGGGCTTCCAATACACGGCGGCTAAATCGGTAAAGTTGTCCTCTTTTTCGGCGGGTTTTTTAAGCAGCCAATCCGGGTGGAACAAATAGCAGTAGGCTTTTGTACTGCCGCGCCCGATACGCCCGCGCAACTGGTACAACTGCGCCAGGCCAAAGTTTTGGGCGTTTTCCACAATCAGCGTATTGGCGTTGGTAATGTCTATACCCGATTCAATAATGGTAGAGGCCAGCAGAATATCGTATTTACCCTTGTTAAAGTCCCACAAGGTTTGTTCCAGTTCTTTTTCGTTCATTTGGCCGTGCGCCATACAAATACGCGCCTGCGGAACGAGTTTTTTGAGGAACAGATAGCGCGATTCCATACTTTGCACGCTGTTATAAACGTAGTAAATCTGCCCGCCGCGGGCGAGTTCCTGCGTAATGGCCGCCGCGGCCAAATCGTTATTCCAGGCGGTTACTACGGTTTTAATCGGAGTGCGGCCCCGGGGCGGCGTATCAATAAGGGAAATGTCGCGCAGGGAAGCGAGCGATTGGTTTAGGGTGCGCGGAATCGGGGTGGCGCTTAACATCAAGGAGTGAACGCCTGCGCTCATTGCGCGGATTTTTTCCTTTTGTTTTACGCCAAAACGGTGTTCCTCGTCAATAATCACAAGGCCTAATTGCTTAAAGCGGATGTCCTTGCTCATCAGGCGGTGCGTGCCGATGATAATATCGCACACGCCGTTTTTTAATTCTTCTATGACGGCCTTTTGCTCCTTGGCGGTTTGGAAGCGGCAGAGCATCCGCACCACTACCGGGAAGCCTGCCAAGCGTTTGGAAAAAGTTTTATAGTGCTGGTCCGCCAAAATGGTCGTAGGAACCAACACCATTACTTGCTTGCCCGATAAAGCCACCTTTAAGGCGGCGCGCATAGCAACTTCGGTTTTTCCAAAGCCCACATCGCCTACTAATACGCGGTCCATTGGTTTGGAAAGGTCCAAATCGTGCAAGGTTTCGCGAATAGCCTGCTCTTGCCCCGGCGTTAAAACATAGGGAAACGAGTCGGCAAATTCCTGCTCAATGCGTGCGTCGCCCGAAATTTCGGGCGCAGGGGTGGCTTGGCGCAGGGCTTCCAGTTTCAAAATTTCCTTGGCGGCCTTTTGCGCTTCTTCTTTTACGCGGCTTTTTACGTCCTTCCACGTTGCCCCGCCCAATACGGACAGCGTCGGCCGTTTGCCCCCGGCGCCAATATATTTTTGCACCTTTTTAAAGTCGTACATCGGCACATACAGGCGGCTTCCGCGGCGGTATTCAATAATCAGGCAGTCGGTGGGGTTTTCCTCTTTATCCATTACTTCCAACCCCAAGTACCGCCCGATGCCGTGCTCTTGGTGGACGACGTAATCGCCCGCCTGTAACTCTTTAAAGCGCACGCGTTTGGCGCCCTCAATATCAAAATGTTTAATTACGCGCGCGGCGTTATAGCGGCGGTTTAAAATTTCGTTGGAGGTAATCAGCGCAAAACGCTCCTGCGGACTGCAAAAGCCTTGGGTTAAAGGGGAAATTTTAAAGGCGGCCTTTTTTAAGTGTTCGTAATCGGCGGCCAGTTCGCCCATACGGTCTAATTCACCGCGGTTTAAACAGCAAATGGTTACCACAAGGTTATGGGCCTGTAAGTCGGCAACTTCCTTATCCAATAGGTCCATATTGGCGTTAAAGGATACATTGGCTTTTAGGCCAAAATTCACGCCGTCCGCCGACGGAAGCAAAGTAGTAACGGCGCAGTTGGGATAATCCGCCAAGTCAAACTCTTTATCCGGCTCGTCAAAAATAAACGAAAACCCGGGCAAGTAGTCCGCCAAGGTGGCGGGCGTGCTTTCAAATTTTAAAGGGATAATATCGGCCTGGTCGGTGTGTTCCTTGGTGTTTTGCGTGTCCAGGTCATAGGCGCTGATCATTTCCACGCGGTTGCCCGCAAAATACAGGCGCAAGGGCTCGGGGCGGTTTAAACAAAAAATATCTACTACGCTTCCGCGCGCGGCGTATTGGCCGGGGGCTTCGGCGTATTCTTCCCGCCCGTAGCCGGAATTTTCCAAGCGGTCCAATAATTCTTGGCGGCGCAAGGTGTCGCCCCGGCGGACGGTAAATAAGCGGCTTTTAAAGTCCTGCGGGGTTGGAAGCGGGGCGGAAAGAGCCTCGTAATTGGTGCTTAACAGCCGCGGGCCGTTTGTGGGAGTAATCAGCGCAAAAAGCGCGTTCATCCGCCCGGTATCGGTTTCCGGCAGGGATAAAGTTTCGGCACCGCGCGGGGCAAATTCCTTGGCGGCGTTGTCAAAATCGTCCGTATCGTGTGCGGTAATAAATACCGCACTTTTGTTGTGGTTTAGATACGTTTGGCACGCAAAATACGCCTTGGCGGCCCCATTGGGCAGGCCGTAGTAGCGGGTGAAAGACGTTTTAGTTGCGTGGCTCATAAATACTGCCTCAAACCGCTAGAAACTTTGCGGTTCGGTGCCGGATATAAAGGCTTCCAAAAATTTGTTCCGTTCGCTGGGCATAGCCAGTTTGCCGGTAATGGGGTTTACATATGCAAAGGAAATTCCTTCCGGCACGGCGAAATCGTCGTTGGGTTCATCCTTTAAAATTTCCTGCATAATTTCGGTCCACCAGCGGGCCGTGGTGCTGCCTGTAAAGCGTGCCCCGTTTTCGTGCGAAGTATCGTCATCGTACCCCATCCAAGCGGCGGCGGCGGTGTGCGGGGTCATCCCTACGAACCACATATCGCGGTGGCTCTGTGTGGTACCCGTTTTGCCCGCAATGTTGCGGCCCAAGCGCGACGCGTACGCCCCGCTTCCGCGCTGGACGACGCCCTTCATCATATTGATAAGCAGGTAAGAGTTTTGCGGGGAGAAGGCGGCTTCCTCTATCGGAATGTGCTGTTCCAAAACGCGCCCGTTGGCGTCCTCCACGCGTTCAATATAGTAGTTGTCGGTGTGGATACCACCGTTAGCAAAGGTGGTTAAGGCGGCCAAATGTTCATCCATCGCCAGCACGCTTACGCCCAAGGCCAAGGCCGGAACGCGCGGTAAGGGGGCGGTAATGCCCGCCTTTCTCGCCACGCGGACCACTTCGCCCACGCCGATAGCGTCAATCAAATTGACGGCTACGAGGTTTTTGGATTTTTCCAACGCCTTGCGCAAGGTAATCCACCCCTCGTTGCGCTCGCCATAGTTTTTGGGAACCCAGACGTTAAAATCCTTGCTGGCGATAAAGGATTGCTTGGCTAAATCCAAGGAATACAAATCGGAGTTTTCGTTAAAGGTGCGCCAATTGCGCCCGTCGTAATAGAACATTGTGGGCAAGTCCTTTACCAAGGTGGCGGGCGTGTAACCCTTTTGCAGGGCGGCCATCCATACATACGGCTTAAAAGAGGAACCCGGCTGGCGTTTGGCCTGTGTGGCGCGGTTAAATTTGCTTTCGTCAAAACCGCGTCCGCCAATCATTACGCGCACCGCACCGGTTTTAACGTCGCGCACCATAAAGGCCCCTTGCAGACGGGGGTAGTTTTCCTTGGGCGTTTGGGTATCGGTTTCTTCCTCGGTGTTTGCCGTATCGGCTTCGGCATCATTGGGGTCAATTTCAATGCCTAACCCTTTGGCTACCTGCTCGTCGTACTCTTGGAGTTTTTTGTTCATTATTTGCTCGGCCAAGGCCTGCTCTTTAATGTCAATGGTGGTGTAAATGTTTAAACCCGCCTTCCACAGTACATCCATCCCGTATTTGGGTTCCAAAATGCGGCGGATGTGCTCAATAAAATATTGGCCGGGTTGGGCTTCTTCCTGCGTTTGCTTTTCGGGCAGGGGTTCTGTCTTGGCCTTTTCCAACTCTTCCTTGGAAATGTAATTTTGCTGTTGCATTACGTCCAGCACCAAGTTGCGGCGCTGGCGGGCCAGGTCCGGGTTGGCAAAGGGATTATAGCGCCCCGGGGCAGGGATTAAACCCACAATCAGGGCGGCCTCGCCGGTGGTCAGTTCGGAAAGTTCTTTATTAAAATATTTTTTGGCGGCGGCCTTTACCCCGTAGGAACCGCTACCCAAATAAATTTCGTTTAAATATAATTGCAAAATTTCCCGCTTGCTGAACTGGTGCTCAATTTGAATAGCCAAAATAACCTCGCGGATTTTGCGGATGAGTTTCTTTTCCTGCGTTAAAAAGACTCCGCGCGAAAGTTGCTGGGTAAGCGTAGAGGCCCCCTGCTTGGCGCGGCCGGAAACGAGGTCATATAACCCCGCGCGGAAGATACCGCGGATTGAAATGCCGGGGTGAGAAAAGAATTCCCGGTCCTCCATAGCCACGACGGCGTTTTGCAGGTCCACCGGGATATCTTCCAGCGGCACCATACTGCGCTTTTCAATGGAAAATTCGTGAATTAGATTGTTGTTGCGGTCAAAAACCTTGGTGGTAACGGCCGGGGTGTATTCCTCCATTTCATACACAGGCGGCAGACCGGAAAAAATGTAGCGCATCAATACCGCACAAACAATAATAAACACAAATAGCCCCGCTAATGCGGAGAAAAGGAATAATTTAGAAAAAATCAATTTTTTTAAGCGTTTAGACATATACAAAATTATATCAAATCTAAGTGCTTTTCTCCTTATTACGCGCGCAGGAACCCTATTTATAGAAAAATACGCAAAATATAGTAGAATATCATATAGGGTGTATTAGAGGCCGTCTATGACAAAGAAAACGATTTCCAAAGAAACACAAAAGCCGTCGCGCTTTTGTTTCCAATGCAAGCAACTGGCGGGCGCGGTTACCACGCGGGAAACCGCTTATTGCGCCAAAGATTTGGAAACGATAAAAAAACACGGGGTGGAAGGGTACGACGCCGTAGTGCTGATTGATGTAAAAACGCGCCAAATTACGGCTATTAGTAATGTGTTGGACTGTTCTACCGAGGATGTGCGTGGCGTGCCGCTCCATTTGCAGGCTTTGGAGCAGGCCTTAAAGGGGACTGTGTATCACTATGAGTGGGGATTTGAAAAGGACGGAACCCATTTCTTCTACCAAACCACGTTAATCCCCTTGCGCGGGGAAGACGGCTCTGTGGCCACCGTGCTGGCGCTCACGCGGGACATTACCCACTGGGCCAGAAGTTACCACGAACCCGATATGCTTAAAGAAGGGGCCGCCCCGCGGACCTTTGCACAAATTTTACTGGCCGAGCGGGAAGCCGAAAAAAGGGAAATTTCCAAATCCCTGCACGATGAAATCGGCTCTTCGGCGGTTATTTTAACGGCTCTTTTAAGTTTGGTCAAAGCCAGCGTAAAAGAGGGCGATACCAAGCAGGCCTTGGTGGAAATAGCCAAATTGGATAAGCAGATTAAAGACAGTATTGAGCGTGTAAAAAATATTGTGGTGTCGCTCCGTCCGCCCAGTTTGGAAAACGACGGCGCCTTGGGGGGCTCGGTGCGGGAACTATTGGATAACATCAGCCAAATGCTGCATATCCCGTACAAATTTGATTATAAGTCCGAAGGCGACTCTACCGGAGTGGCCGACAACGTAAAGATTTTGCTCTATCGTATCGTGCAAGAAGCCTTAACCAATATCGCCAAATATGCACAGGCCAAAAGTATTTATGTGCTCTTGGAACGGGACGAATTTACGGCCCATTTGATTGTGCAGGACGACGGCGTCGGCTTTAAGCCGATGAAGGGAGGCTCCATCCGCCAAGTGGGTTTGCGCGCAATGAAGGACAGCGTGCGGCTGTTGGGCGGGTCTATTTCTATAAAAAGCGCACCGGGCAAGGGAACGCGTATTGAAGTATCGTGCCCGTGCGTGGTTTACGGGGGGAACAAATGAGTATAAAAATTGTATTGGCGGATGACCACGCCATTGTACGCCAAGGCGTTCGCGCCGTGCTGGAAAAATTAGGCAAAAATATGGAAGTGGTGGCCGAAATTGCCAACGGGAAGGATTTGGTGGAATATGCCGAAAAGACTCCGGCAGATGTGTATGTGGTGGATATTTCTATGCCGCTTTTAAACGGGATAGAGGCCACGGAACGCATCGTAAAGCGCGACCCCGAAGCCAAGGTGGTTATGCTGAGTATGTATGACGACCGGGTGTCGGTGGAAAAATCGCTCAAAGCCGGGGCAAAGGGTTTTATCGTTAAGGTTTCCACCGCCGACGAAATTGTAGATGCGATTGAAGAAGTCGCCGCCGGACGCTTTTATCTGTGCAGTAAAGTGTCCAAATACATTGTGCAAGGGTTCTTGGGCAAAACCTCGGCCCGCAAGCGCGATGCCACGGGGCTGACCCCAAAAGAAAAAGAGGTCCTGCAACTGATTGCCGAAGGTTACAGCAGCAAACAGATTGCCAAAACCTTTAATCTTTCGTTAAATACAATTCACGTGCACCGTAACAATATTATGAAGAAACTCGGCATCCACAAACAGGCCGAACTGGTGCGCTTTGCCTTGAAGGAAGGCATTGCCCAATTATAAAGGATTATTATGCGTATTATTGCCGGAACTGCCCGCGGGCGCAGAATTTTTTCCGTATCTAAAAATTTGCCCGTAAAACCTATTTCGGACCGTATCAAACAGTCCCTTTTTGATATTTTGCGCCCCCGCATTACGGGGGCTATGATGCTGGATTTGTTCGCCGGAACGGGGAACGTGTCTTTGGAAGCGCTTTCCCGCGGGGCGATGCGTACGGTAATGCTGGACAGAGAGCCCGCCTGTATTAAAAACATCCACCGCAACTTGGAGCATTTGGGCTTTTCGGACCGCGCCAAGGTGATCCGCGGGGATGTGTTAAAACCGCTTGATTTTTTGTTGGCGTATAGCGACAATGAGGGCTATGATATTATTTTTATGGGCCCGCCGTACCGCGATATCAATAATAAAATGTTGGCACTGTCTGAGCCTGCGTTAAAAAACGTGGCCGACGCCAAGTTGCTTGCCAAAAACGGTATTATCGTTTTGCAAACGCACAAGACTGAAGAGTTTGCCGTGCCGGATACGCTGGAAATTTACCGCGTGGAAAAATACGGCGATACCTTGGTGCATTTCTTGCGTGCCAAGACGCAAAAGGACGAACCCGCCAATGTATAGCGACGTATATGAATTAAACTATTCCAAAATCAAAACGTATTTGGAATGTCCCGTTTTGTATAAGTACAAATACATTGAGGGCAAGCGCGAAGGGCTAGTGCCCGCTTCTTCGTTGGGCGTGTCTATCCACCGCGCGCTGGAAGCGTACCACAAGGAAAGCAACGACCCCTCGGAACTGTTGTCTTATTACGACGATTGCTGGCTGGGCGCCGGATATTCCAGCGCGGGCGAGCAAATGGAGTGGTATTTAAAGGGCAAAAAGATGTTGGAAACCTACGCCCAGGCGGAATACGAGCGCAAAACCACCGTGGACAGCACCGAGCGGGAATTTATCTTTCAGGAAGGGCAATGGACCCTGCGCGGCAAGATTGACCGCATAGACAAACTGCCAGACGGCTCTTGGGAAGTAATTGACTACAAAACCGGCACGGATGTGGACCTTTCTCTGCCGGTAACCGATTCCCTGCAAATGGGCATTTACGCCGTAGGCGCCCAGCGTGCCTGGAATATGAAGAAGGGTAAATGCACTTTTTATTTTGTGGCGTTTAACAAACAGATGAGCGCGCCGTTTGAAGCGTTTGACGAAAAGAAAATTTTGGAGACCTTTATTAACATCGGCAAAAAAATTGAAGTGGCGGATTTTGAGCCTAATTTGGAGCATTGCGCCGCGTGTCCGTTTAACAACCGTTGTGAATTTTCCACGGTTAAACCCGCCGGACAACAATAATTTATGAAAGACCTGATTAAAAAAGCAAAACGTATTGTATTTAAATTCGGTACCAACGCATTAAGCACCGACAACGGCGATTTGGCGTTGTCCCGCCTGTATTCTTTTATGGAAGATATTGCCGCCTTGCGCGCCCAAGGCAAAGAGGTTATGATTGTTACCTCCGGGGCCGTGGGGATGGGCAAACGCCGTTTGGGGCTGACGAGTGCGCCGGATGTGGTGTCCTTAAAGCAGGCCTGCGCGGCGGTGGGGCAGATTAGCCTAATGAAATTTTACGAGGACGGTTTTAAACAGTTGGGCGTGGTGGCCGCACAAGTATTGCTTACCGAGGACGATTTTTCCCACAGAAGCCGCTATTTAAGTTTGCGCGATACCTTAAATCGTTTGCTGGAACTGGGCTGTATCCCGGTCATTAACCAGAACGATACCGTTTCCACCAATGAATTGCGCGGCTATAAGGAAAAGGGCGTTAATGTGTGTTTTAGTGATAACGATAAACTTTCCGCCCTTGTCGCCAGCGGGATGGATGCAGATTTGCTGTGCGTAATGAGCGATGTGGAAGGTTTATACAACGGCGACCCGCGCAAGGATAAAAACGCCAAATTAATTGATGTTGTAAAAGGTGTTACGCCAGAGATAGAAGCCTTGGGCTTTTGCGCCTCTTCGCGTGGCCGCGGCGGGATGAAAACCAAACTGGAAGCCGCCAAGGTGGTTACGCGCTCGGGCGCGGCAATGGTTATTGCCTACGGTAAAAAGCCGGGGGCGGTATCCTCGTTGTTTGGACCTAATTTTAAGGGCACGCTCTTTTTGCCCGTAGAAAATTTACCTGGTAAAAAATTGTGGTTGGCCTACGCTACCAATGTGGCGGGCGGGCTTACCGTAAATGCCGGGGCCAAAAAGGCAATGTGCGAAAAGGGTTCTTCCTTGCTCCCTGCCGGGATTACGGCTGTGGCGGGCGAGTTTGAAGCCGGGGACGCTATTTCCATTTTGGACGAAGCCGGGCAGGAATTTGCACGCGGGCTTGTGAATTATTCGTCCAAAGAGTGCCAAAAAATAGCGGGTTGCCGTTCGGAAGAAATCGCCAAGAAAATCGGCTATAAAAACTATGACGAAGCCGTCCACCGCGACAACATTGTTTTACTGTGAGGATTTGTATGAACGTATCTGAAATTGCCGCTAAGGCCAAAGAAGCCTCGTATGTATTGGCCGCTTTGCCGCCCGAAGCCAAGGACCGCGCCTTAAACGCTATGGCGTGCGCCTTGCGCGTACACGCGGACGAAATTTTGCAGGCCAACCAATTAGATTTGCAGGCCACCAAAGAAGCCGTAGAAGCCGGGAAAATGAAGCCGGCTCTCTACGAACGCTTAAAACTGACGCGCGACAAACTGGAAACGGTTATCCGCGGGGTGGAAGAAATGGTGGAACTGCCGGACCCGGTCGGGCAAGTATTGTCTGCCACGGAACTGGACGAGGGGTTAAACCTGTATAAAATTTCTTGCCCGATTGGCTTAATCGGGGTGATTTTTGAAGCGCGCCCCGACGTGGTGCCGCAAATTGCGGCGCTTACCGCCAAGTCGGGTAATGCCGTTGTATTAAAAGGCGGAAAAGAAGCCCAGCACACCAACGACGCGCTTGCCAAAGTGCTTCAAAACGCCTTATCCACCGTGCCCGGTTATCCGCCTTATGCGCTTAATTTAATTCACTCCCGCGAAGAATCGGCGCAAATGCTGGCGCTGGATAAATATTTTGACTTAATTATTCCCCGCGGGGGCAATTCGTTACTTGCCTATGTAAAGGCCAACACCAAAATTCCGGTATTGGGGCACGCGGACGGCGTATGCCATATTTATGTGGCGCGCTCGGCGGACCTGCAAATGACCAAGCAAATTTGCACCGACGCCAAAACGCAGTATCCTTCGGCCTGCAATTCGGTGGAAACCCTGTTGCTTGACGAAGCGTGGCCCGAACCCTTTAAAAAGGATTTGCTGGAACATTTGGTAAAACACGGAGTGGAACTGTTCGGCGGGGAAGATATCGCCAAACTGGCCCCGGTGTCCGGCCCGGTAGCGGACTGGCATACCGAATACGGGGAGAAAAAACTGTCTGTGAAACAGGTTAAAAATATTTTAGAGGCTGTGGAACACATCAACCGCTATGGCTCGCACCATACCGATTGTATTTTAACCGCCAATCACGACGAAGTCCAAGTGTTTATGGATTTAGTAGATTCGGCGGGTGTGTATCACAATGCTTCTACCCGCTTTGCGGACGGCTACCGCTACGGCTTTGGTGCCGAGGTAGGCATTAGCACGGGCAAAACGCACGCGCGCGGCCCGGTGGGGCTTGTAGGCCTGACGATTTACAAATATAAGTTATACGGAAACGGGCAGATTGTGGCTGATTATGTCGGTCCCAACGCAAAACCGTTTACGCATAGAAAATTAGGGAGCAAATAATGAAATTAGGTTTTATCGGTGCCGGAGAAATGGGCGGAGCCATTATTAAAGGACTTTTAAAGCACGGGTGGCCCAAAGAGGATATTATCGCTTCTGTGCATACGGAAACCTCGGCCGCTAAACTGCGCGGCGAACTGGGGATTGAAGCGGGCACGGACAATTTGCGCGTAATCCACGATGCAAACTGGCTGTTTATTGCCGTTAAACCCGCGCAAGTACCGTCTGTATTGGAGCAAATTGTGGCAAGTGGCGTAAACGCCAAGCCGCTTATTTGTATGGCCTTGGGGTGGAGCGTGGAAAAAATCCAGCAGGTATTGCCCAACTGGCCCGTTATCCGCATTATGCCTAATACGCCCTTGTCGTTAGGCGAGGGGGTAACGCTCTTTCACTTTGCGGCGGAAACCCCTAAACGCACCCGCCGCGAGGTAATGGGACTTTTTGACGGGCTTGGAAAAACCTTTGAGGTGTCTTTGCCTGTGTTTGACGCGGCGACGGCGGTGTCCGGCTCGGGCCCGGCGTTTGTGTATTATTTTATTGACGCCTTGGCACAGGCGGGCGCGGCCTACGGGTTGCCTAAGGATCAGGCGGCGGCGCTATCGTTGCAGACAGTTATCGGCGCGGCCAAAATGTTGGAGAGCACGGGGCTTTCTGCGGCGGAACTCGCCCAAAAGGTGGCTACCCCCGGCGGTTGCACAGCGGCGGGTATGGACGTTATGGCCGCTTCGGACTTAAAGAAAATTTTGGCTGATACCATTGGCGCAACGGTGGATAAAGCCAAAGCCTTTGCCAAATAAGTTTATTTTCGCAGAGAAAAGCGGAGCAAAACTATTAAAGTTTTGCTCCGCTTTTTTGATGTTTTTTTAAAGGGGTTGTTTCGTTTTTTTTTTTTGTTAAAATTTTGATAAATCGCGGTGGTCGTACCCGGATGTATCCGCTGTATAAAAACGCGTATAAAAGGCTGTTTCGCTCAAATATAAAGGCCTTGAAGGGAGAAAAAATGAAAGAATTTACTTCTGTTTTGTTATTGTTGTTTCCGTCATCCCCGAGGAATTTAGTCGGGGATCCGTTGTTATCAAAAAAGAAACACGACAGATTTCCGACTACAACACTCGGGAATGACATCATTAGTGCAAGTGGTCGCACGGCAACAAGTGGTTTTACCTTGATTGAACTCCTAGTTGTCGTGCTCATTATTGGCATTTTGGCGGCGGTGGCACTTCCGCAGTACGAAACGTCGGTGGCAAAAAGTCGTTTGGTGCAATTAAAAATATTGGTAAAATCGCTTAAAGATGCGGAAGAACTTTATTATATGGCTAATGGATCTTATACGCAGAATTTTGAAGATTTGGATATTTCCCTGCCAGGTAATCAGGTTTCTAATAGTAAGGAACTTTGGTCTATTACCAATAAAGTAACTTGTAGTTTGGGGTCAGTACCTCGCAGTTTGCATTGCATAGGTGGGCACAGTGCTTGGGAAATGTGGTTAGATCAAACCGAAAATGCACCCCAAACCTTATGCTATGCTTATGACGACGATAAAGCCGCCCAAAAAGCGTGTGTAAGTGAGGGCGGAACACATAAAACATCTATTGGCGGAGAAAATTTCTTTTATATAATTGAGCCTTAAACTGCGCTATTTCCAAAAGTAAAACGCTATAATTACCAAGCCTAAAATCAGCCTGTAATAAACAAACACATTAAAACTGTGCGTTTTGATATATTTCATCAACCAGCCGATAACGAGTAAGGCCCCTAAAAATGCGCTGACAAAGCCCCATAAAAGCGGCATATTAAAATCTGCCGGGGTCAAATGGCGCAATTCTAGTAAAGTTGCCCCTCCAATAATCGGGGTGGATAACAAAAAGGAAATCCGGGCGCTGGTGCTTCGGGATAAGCCCAGCAGGAGTGCCGCCGTAATGGTAATGCCACTGCGTGATACGCCGGGCATAAGTGCCAGGGCTTGTGCACAACCGATAATCATTAGCGTACTAAATAAAATGGGCGTGTCGGGGTTTTTGCGTCCCTTTTTGTCCGCCCAGCCGAGTAGGCACGCAAATACCATTAAGCAAACGGCTATCATTAGCGGGTTTCTAAATGTATTTTCCGCCAAATCGTTAAGGAAATATCCGGCAACGGCGGCAGGCACCGTGGCGGCCGCCAAATACCACAGTTTGCGCCCCTCTGGCGTGGTGGGATGAGTTAGTCCGTCTTTAATCAGTACAAACCAATCCTTGGCAAAGTACAAAAGTACGGCGAGCAGCGTGGCCGCGTGGAGCATTACGTCAAACGCGAGCCCCTGATATTCCATCCCGCGAAAATACGGCAACAGGGCCAAATGGGCCGAACTGGAAATGGGCAAAAATTCCCCTAACGCTTGTAACACGCCGAGTAAAACCGCATCAAAAATCGTCATCGGTTACTCTCCAAAGTAGGTTAATTGGGGGCGGTGCGGATTAGCAAAATCCAGCACGGCAAAGGAACCCGGCGCAAAGTGGTGAACCTCTTTGCAAAATAGGTGCAGTACATACGCCACATTGGGGTTGTGGCCGACGGCAATCACCGTATCGTACTCCTGCATTTGTTCGGCTAAAAATTCGCATACTTCGCGGTCGGCGTGCAAGCCGTTTAAAAGCGTTTCCTTGGAAAGTTGCCCTCCCAAGGTCTGCTTTAAAATTTCAGCCGTTTGCTTCGCGCGCAAAAGTGGGCTTGTCAAAATAATTTGCGGTACAATTCCGCGCTCTTTTAGGGCCTGTGCGGTTTTAGCGGCCTTTTGTTTGCCCTCGTTAGAAAGAGGGCGTTCTGCGTCCGTATTTACACGGGCTTCCAAGCCGGATAAGGCGTTGGCGTGGCGTACAAGAATAAGTGTTTTCATATTTGCTTCCAAAAATGTAAGATAAAATAATATCTCTATTTTACAATTTTATGAAACTCTTTTACGCCCATTACCCTTCGTTAGAAAATGCCTTCGTCCGTTACGTCCGCAGTGAACGCACGGACGCGTTGGCTCCGTGGCTGGTGATTTGTTCATCTGGCTTGGTAGTCAACCAATTAAAAAACCGCTTGGCGCGGGAATTTGGCGCGGCGGCCAATATCCATTTTATAACGGGTGGCGCGCTGGTATCGGTGCTGGATAGTGAAGCCCCTGGTGCAACCTTGCCACTTTTGCCACAAGACAATTTGCGTGATTTTTTAATTAAAAATCTATTGCAAGAGCCCGACCTAAACCGCTATCCCGCTTCGCGCGGGTTTGTGCAGGCGGTTAAAAGTTCTTTGCGCGACTTGGAGGACTCCTTGGTCGGGCCGGACGTAATAGATAAATATGTGCGCACCGCTTCGGACACCGCCTTGGAAGCGGACAAAGAGCGGCTTATTTGGTTAAACCGCCTTTACCGCCGGTATTTACAGGCCCAGCAAAATGTGCCGGGTTACCGCCCTTATCAGGCGGCCTTTGAGCGGGCGCTTGCACAGGTGGAAAAATCAGCCTTTTTAAAGGGATTTAAACAAATTGTGTTTTATGGGTTTTACGATATGCCCGGCCGCCAGTTGGAACTGGTGAACCGTTTACGCGGGCATTATCCGGTGGCGGTTTTTGCACCGTATATGATTCACCCGGCATACCATTTCGCACAGAAATTCTTTGAGGCTAACTGGTTTTCTGCGGGGGGAGAAAATGCGGAAACGGACGATTTTGGCGCGTTGGGCTCGGCCGCAAAAAGTGTTTTTTCTGCGGGAGAGGGAGTAAATGCACCGGGCGTGCAAATTATAAGCGCGGGGGATGCTTCCGGCGAGTTGTTTTTTACCGCCAAGGAAATTTTGCGTTTGGTGGAAAAAGAGGGCTACTCCTTTGCCGATATTGCGGTGATTGCCCGCACGGTTACCCCATACCAAGATGAACTGCGCCGCGTATTTAAGCAAAACTGTATTCCGCTTAACGCGTCTTTTTCGTACCCGGTTACGCATTATCCGCTGGGTGTGTTTTGTTTGAATTTATTTGCGTTGGCGCAAAACGGTTTTGATCGAAACCTCGTGCTGTCGGTGGTGTCGTCGCCGTATTTTAAACACGCTTCCAAAAATAAATGGCGTGCTCTTATTTCGCGCTCGCTCGTAAACCGCGATTTTAGCCAATGGCAGGATTTATTGCCACAAACCAAAAATTATGACCCGGAATTTTTGTCGTGGCTGACACATATCAAAAACCGTTTGGAGCAATTAGGCCGCGCGGCGGAGTGGGGCGTATTGTCGCAGGAAGCCTTGGCTTTACTGCGCGAATTGACGGACGAGGAAACCTTTGAGGGCAAAGAAGCGGAAATTTACCGGGCGGTGTGCGAGCGCATACAAAGTTTGGCTTCGTACAGCGTTTTGCGTTCGCAGGCGCAGGAGGGCGAGTTTTTGGAAGAACTGGCCGATGCCGTGCGCGGCCTTACGTTTAACGAGGCCGAAACCGTTCGCGGCGGGGTGGTGTTTACCGACGCCGTGCGTGCGCGCGGACTCTCGTTTAAGGCGGTGTTTTTACTGGGGCTAAACGATAAAGTTTTCCCGCTTTTAATGCCCGAGGACCCCGTTTTGCGCGACTATTACCGCTATGTGTTGCGCGATGTGCTGGGCTATTGGATTAACCAAAGTTTGGATAGGGGCGACGAAGAAAAACTCTTCTTTTTTGCCGCAGCCACTTCGGCGCGGGAAAAATTGTACGCTCTGTATGCTCGCCGCGGTTCGGACGGAAAAGAGGTTTCTCCGTCAGTTTATTTGGCGGAACTCGCGCGGGCTACGCTTATCAACTGGCAGGCTGACGGTGCTCTGCGGGTTAGCGGGCGGCTTAGTGAAAAGTTATCGGGCGTTACCGAAGATTTTTTAACGCCGAAGGAACTTTCCTACACTTTTATTTTAAATCCGGAAAGCCCCGCTAAAAAATATGCGGTGGCGCAACTGCTGACCCCGGGGATTGAAGACGCTCTTGCCGCCGCGGGCGAACTGGCCAAAAACGGCCCGTTAAACGCGTATGACGGCGTGATTAGCAGTGGTGCGGAAATTTTTGCGCAGGAAGATAAATTGGGTTTTTCGCCCTCTACCTTGCAAAAGTTGGGCCAATGCCCGATGCGTATTTTTTTTGAAAAGGGGCTTAAACTGCGCCAAGATGACGACCCGTTAAGCCGCCAGGAACTGCCGCCCAATTTGCGCGGAACCGTTTATCACGAAATTTTAAAGGATTTCTACGAAGATTTATTTAAACGCGGGCTTACGCATGATTTGTTTGACGAGGCCGCCTTGGAATATTTAAACCAAGCGGTTGAAAAGCATTACCGCACGGACAGTTACCGCCAGTTTGGCATTTATCCCGTGGTGTGGGAACTTTTACTGCAAGATATTAAGGACTTGCTGGGAAAATTTGTACTGGATGATTTGCACGACCAAGGCGATTTTGTGCCCGCTCGGTTTGAAATTCCCGTCTCGTTGGAGCCGTCCGAAAAACTGCCCCTGCGTTTGCGCGGGATTATTGACCGGGTGGATATTGATGAAAAGCACAAACTCTTCCGCATTGATGATTATAAATCTTCCCGTAAGGGCACCAAAGACTTGGCGTCGGACATCTTTAAACATCTTATTTTTCAGCCCTTTGTGTATGTGCTGATTGCGCGGCAACTGCCGGAACTAAAAGGTTACGAGTCGGCGGGTTCTTGCCTGTTGGCTATTTCGCCCAAATACCACCGTAGCGACTTGCCGCCCACCGCGTTTGAAGATGTTTTGCCGCGTGCGTGCCAATTTTTGGTATTGCTGACGGATTATATAAAAAACGGAGTTTTCTTTGTTAACCCCGAAGACAAAAAGTGCCAATATTGCCCGTATGCGGCGGCTTGCCGCCGGGATAGTTTTAAGTCGCTTTTGCGCGCGCGCAAGAGTGCGGCCTACAAATCGTTACAGGAGGCAGTTAAATGAGTTTTACCGAAGACCGCTTGCAAGCGCGAACACATACAGGCGTGAATATTGTGGTAGAGGCTGGGGCCGGTACGGGCAAAACCACCCTATTAATTGACCGCCTGTGTTTGGCGGTGCTGGCGCAAAATACGCCGGTTGAAAAGTTGGTCGCGCTGACGTTTACCGAAAAAGCCGCCGCCGAAATCAAAACGCGCTTTGTTGCCAAATTGCAAAATTTAGTGGCCGCCGTTAAAAAGGGAACCCAGGATAGCACTTTGTCGCTCTTGCGGGAGTATTTCCCGTCGGTAAAGTCCGATGAGTTGGTAAAACGGGCCGAGACGGCGCTCTCGCGTTTGGACCGCGCTTCTATCGGTACGATTCACGGCTTTTGCGCCGATATTTTAAAATCCTTCCCGCTGGAAGCCGGGCTTTCACCCAATGCGCAAATTGATGCGGGGCAAAAGGCCGCGCAACTGTTTAACGCGCGTTGGAACGCTTTTTTAGATAGCGAACTGGGCGTAAATGCGCCCCGCGCCGCCCAATGGAAACAGGTGTTGGCGGAAATTTCCCTGCCGGACTTAAAAGACTTCGCGGCGGAACTGTGCAGCGGCAAAATAGAATCTTACGATTATTACGCCCACCAAAATTTGCTGGCTTCCTCGTGCTTGGAAAAAGCCGCGCGTGCCCAGGAAATGGCGGCGTCTTTTTCGGCGGAAGTGAAGAAGCCCCGCAAGGTGGAAAAAATGCTATTGTGGGCGGCGGAATCTTTAAAGCGGACGGCTGCTTTTTTAAAGGGGGAAACCCCGGCCGAACCCGAAGGGGAATACGTTAAACTTTCTTCCAATGACCAAGCCAAGGGCTGGGATGACGAAGCGTTTGACGAGGCTTGCTCGCTCGTGGATTTTGCGGGCAAAACCACGCCCGAAAAACAACGCCTGTTTTTGGCCGCATATGATTTGGTAAAGGATGTAACTGCTCTTATTAGGCAGGACTACGCGCGGGAAGGACTATTGAGTTTTGACGATTTGATTGTTAAAACCCGTAACTTATTGTTGCAAAATCCGTCCGTGCGGGAACAGTTAAAAGCCAAATTTGACGTGTTGTTCATTGATGAGTTCCAAGATACGGACCCTGTACAGGGGGAACTGCTGCTGTTTTTAGCCGAGGCCAAAAACACGCGCGCTTCCCGTTGGCAGGAGGTGCGTTTGGAGCCGGGAAAATTGTATGTAGTGGGCGATCCCAAACAGTCCATTTACCGCTTCCGCGGGGCGGATATTACGGCGTATGAATTGTTTACCGATTTAATTTTGCGCCAAGGCGGCGAAAAGTGCTTCTTGCAGGAAAACTTCCGCAGTACGCCTGAAATTGTGGAAACGGCCAACTCCGTTTGTTCCCGCGCAATGATTCAGCAAACGGCTTTTCAGCCCGCCTATGTGCCCATTTACACCAGTAAAACGGTGCGCAACGGGGCCGTACAATGGCTTTTTGTGCCCGCGCCCGAAGGCAAACTGCCGTCTGCGGACGATTTTCGCGATAATCAGGCCGAGCGCATTGCGGACTGGATTAGCCAAAATGTAGGTGCTTTAACCTTGGCGGACGGACATAAATTGCAATACAAGGATATTGCCCTGCTCACGCGTGCCGCCACCACCGCCACCCCCTATACCGAGGCCCTGCGCCGCCGCGGCATAGCCTTTAACGTGGAAACGGATAAAAAGTTTTACCGCAAACAGGAAGTAAGCGACTTTTTAAACTTTTTGCGCGCCGTATCGGACCCGGACGACAAAATTTCACTCGCCGGCGTATTGCGTAGCCCGCTATTTGGATTTACGGATGAGGAATTGTATCAGGTTGCCAAGCGGGGGGAACTTTCCCTTTATGTCCGGCCCACGGACGAAAAACTAGCCCGCGCGTTTGCCGTATTAAATAAATATGCCCGTTTGGCCGGGCGCAGAGGGCTGAAAGATTTATTAACCGACATTTTAGAGGATACCTTTTTGCCCGAAGCGTGTGCGGCCTCGTACGAGGGGGAGCGGACGCTGGGCAACTTAAAGCGCTTGGTGGGGTTGGCTGACGGCTATGCGGCGGACGGCCCGGCCTCGCTGTCGCAATTTTTGGCGGACGTGCAAACCTTGCTGGAAGAGCACCCGGACCGTTTGGGTGCTTCCAACGCCGATGATGCGCTGGATGCCGTGTCTGTGCTAACGGTACACAAGTCCAAGGGGTTACAATTCCCGGTGGTCATTTTAGCGGATATGACGAAGCAGGATTCTTCTTCGTCCTCCGACCCGGTATTGCATATTTTTTCTTGGCAGTACAATATGCACGGATTACGGGTAGGGAAAATTTGCGATGTAAATTTGGCCTTTTTGGAAGATGAGCAAAAAAAGCACGGCAAGTGCGAAGAAGTCCGCGTGCTGTATGTGGCCTTAACGCGCGCGAAGGAAAAACTGCTTTTGGTGGCTGATGCACGCAAGGGGGCTGTAAAGGCCGCCGCGCCGTTTGCGTCCGCCGGGCTGTTCCCGGACGGGGAAACCTTGCCCAAAGCGATATCGGACGGGGATTTAATCGTACCCGTGCAATACGCCACATATGAGCCGCCGGAAAATTTCCGCTACCGCCATAACGAGTACGCCGCTAACCCGGAAACGGCCCAAGATATTGAGCATTGGCGCGCGGCGTATGATACGCGTTTGGCCCGCTACCAAAAGTGGATAAGCGAGGACCAGTTGCGCTCTCCCAGCGAAATGGCTGACCCGAATTTGCTGACGGAGGAACAGCGCGCCGGGGCGGAGTTGGGCACGGTATGCCACCGGGCGTTGGAATTAATGCTTTCGCAAAAACAGTCCCCCGAACAGGCCACTATTTCCGCCGCCACCCAATGTGCCGTACCCCACCGGGCCGAAGATGCGCGCAAGGTATTATTGCCGTTTGCGGCGAGTCCGTTATTTGCGGAACTGGCCGCTTGCCGGGTGTTGGCGTGCGAAATGCCCTTTTCGTATTTGGAGGAAAACGGCGAAGTGGAATCCGGCGTAATGGACGCGGTATTAACAGCGGCGGATAACCGCGTGTGGATTGTGGATTACAAAACGGATAAAGTAAAACCGGGGCAGGAAAAGCAATTATTAGATAAAAAATACCGCTTGCAGTTGGACGCTTACCGCCGGGCGGCCGAAAAGATTTTCCCCGGGCGTCCGGTGCGGTGCAGTGCCGTTTTTGTGCGCACGTTTGCGGCGGTGGACTTATAAAAGTTACAATATAAAAAATCAGAAGGAGGGGTAGTATGTTTGATAAATTAGGACAATTAAAAGATTTGTGGAAACTTAAAAGCCAAATGGAAGAAATTAAAAAACGCTTGGACAATATGGTAATCAAGCTGGACAGCCCGCGCCATTTGTTTGAAGTAACCATTTCCGGCTCGCAGGAAGTGAAGGAAGTGCGCGTGGATGCGCTGATTAAAAACTTTGGCGAGGCGGAAATTGCCGAGGATTTGAAGGCCGTTATCAACAAGGCCGTGCGCGATAGCCAAGGTATGGCCGCGCAGGCAATGGGCAGTTTCGGTATGCCGAAGGCATAACCGATTGGAACCAGTTATCCTATGAAATACAACCGCTTGGGACGAACGGAGTTATCTCTTTCCGCTATGGGCCTGGGCGGTTGGTCTTTTGGTGGCGGGTTAGATTGGGGGGCGACGAACGAAACCGCCGTGTTAAACACCGTGTCCGCCGCATTGGACGTTGGCATAAATTGGGTGGATACTGCGCCGATTTACGGGGAGAGCGAAGCCCTTATCGGCCGCGCCGTAAAAGGCCGTCGCCAGCAAGTATTGCTTGCAAGCAAATGCGGGCTTGTCAAAAACGGCTCGTGGACGGACCACGATCTGTCCCCGCAAACCATTATCCGCCAATTGGAAACCTCGCTTTCCCGCTTGCAAACCGATTATTTGGACCTGTATCAAATCCATTATTTAGACCCAAAAACGCCCCTGGAAACTGCCTCGGAAACGCTAATTAAGTTGCGGGCGCAAGGCAAAATCCGCTATATAGGCGTGTGCAATTTTACGGCGGAGGACCTGCGTCAAGCCTGCGCCTTGGCCCCCGTAGTTAGCGTGCAAAACGAGTATTCGCTCTTGCATCCGCAAAAAGGCGAAGCGGTATTTTCCGCTTGCCGCGAATTGGGCGTTGGGTTTATTGGCTACGGCACCTTGTGCGGGGGAATATTAAGCGGCAAATATAAAAAAGAGCCCAATTTCCGCCGCGCCGATGCCCGCAATTATTTTTATAAATGCTACCGCGGCCCGGCCTTTGATGAGGCTTGCAAAACTGTTTTGCGCATTAAAAATGTAGCACAGGAATTGGGCGTTCCGCCCGGAGCGGTGGCGGCCGCGTGGGCACTTGCCACCGGGGCTACAAGCGTGCTGGCGGGGGCGCGTACGCCCGAACAAGTGCGTCAAAACGCGTTGGGGGCGGCCCTGGCTTTATCCGCGCAACAATTATTATATTTGGAGGGAAAACCGTGTACCTGCCTGATGAAATAGAAAAATATTTACTGGCTCTTTTGCCCGCCTTGGGCGTAAACAAACTGCGCGAACTGACGCGCCTTGTATATGAAATTTGCAAACGGGAAAAGGTGGCTATGCAAGCGGTTTTGCCCGTTCAAAAAAACCTTACCTTTGAAGGTGCCAAAAAGCAACTCTTGGCGCGCCGCTATCCCGTCAATTTTAAAACCGCGCCCAAGAACCGTTTTTATTTGCCCAAGTTGGAATTAAATCCCGCCTTGCAGGCAGACCTGACAGAGCGACCCTTTTACCCCAAAACCGTGTATATTGAAACCTCGGTGGCGGATAGTGAACTGACCGCACGGGTGAGGCGGGTTTTCCCCAAGGCCGAATTTAAGGAAACCGACGGCAAAACACAGGTGGGCAGCCCTAACTTTTCAAAACGCTTGGAAACCTTGCTCATCCACCGCGAAAAATACGACTTTTTAAAGCCCTGCCCGTGCTCGTGCGCGGCGGCGGGGTGCGGGTATAATTTAGTCAATTTGGGCTTTGGGTGCCGCTTTGAGTGCGAATATTGCTTTTTACAGCAATACCAAAACCTGCACGCGGTCCTGCTCCCGGCCAATGTGGAGGAATTTTTGGCCAAAATTGACGGCGCCACTTTTAATAAGGGACCGTTTGACCGCCCGCGTATCGGCAGTGGGGAATTTACCGATTCCTTGGTGTTTGACGATTTGACCCAATATTCCCAAAAGATTGTGCCGTTCTTCCGCGCGCGCCCGCATTTGCAATTTGAATTTAAAACCAAAAGCGTAAACATCGGCGGGCTTTTGCAGGTGGGCGGGTGTGAAAATGTGGTCGTTTCGTGGTCGGTCAACTCCGCTAAAATTACGGACTTTGCCGAGCATTTTACCCCCAAACTCTCCGCCCGTTTGGCGGCGGCCAAAGAAGTGGCCAAGGCCGGGTACCGCTTGGGCTTTCACTTTGACCCCGTGGTCATTTACGACGGTTATCAGGCGGACTATGCCCGTACCGTGCAGGAAATGGCCGACACTTTGCCTAATGACAAGGTGGCCTGGATTAGCGTGGGGACGTTGCGGTTTAGCCGGGAACTTAAAAAAATGGTGGAAAACCGCTTTCCCGATAACACTATTTTGGACGGGGAATTTTTGCTGGATTTTGACGGCAAAATGCGCTATGGCGATAGTCAGCGTGTGGAAGCGTACCGCTTTTTGGTGCCGCTTTTGCGCAAGGCGTTTCCCAAGGCGCACGTCTATTTGTGTATGGAAGACCCGCAAATTACCCGCGGCTTTTTGTTATAATTAAACTGTTGTACAAAGTCTAAAAGACTGAAAAATTTAATCTGTTTTTGGAACCGTATGCAGAATACGGTGAGCATTGCAAAATGCACATTCCGAGTCCAAAAACAGCCGATTTAGGCGCAAGACTGCCGGACTAATTACCCGGCGGTTTTGTGCCGAGCGTTTATTGCCGCCTTCGGGTGGCAATAAACCGCGGCTGTTTGTATTTGGGTTACTCGGAATGGCTCAAATATAACAGCCGTTTTTGTTGTATTTTCTCCAAAAACAAAAAGGAGAAAATATGAAGCAAGGTTTTACGCTTATTGAACTCTTGGTAGTGGTTCTTATTATCGGCATTTTGGCGGCGGTGGCCCTGCCGCAGTACGAAAAAGCCGTAGAAAAAAGCCGCTGGACCGAAGCCCTGACGGTAATGAAAGGTGTGTACCAAGCGCAAGAGGTTTATAAAATGGCAAACGGCAGTTATGCCACCACCTTTGACGATTTGGATATTACCGTGCCGGGTACGCACAGTTCCGCCACGCAATATGCGACCAAGAATTTTACATATTATTTTGGCGTGGGTGGCGTGCCGCACGCACGGAGAAGCCAATACACAAGCCGTTATTTAATTGCTATTCCCGAGCAAGGCCTTTATTGCCACACGCCCAAAGGCGACAACGCGGGCAACACCTTTTGTAAGAATTTGACAAACAGCGAAGCCGAAACCTGTTCCACCGAGGGCGGGTATAATTGTTATTTGGTGAAGTAATAAAAAGGCCCGGGGCGTTTGCTCCGGGCCGGTTTGTTAATCGGAATTTTTTTGCATTATTTTTAGCCGTACTTGCTGGTAGAGGAAAGACATCGCTAACAGCACGAGTGCCACGCCGATAAGCGTGATAATCCGCGCGCCTAACGACAGTTTCCATACGTCGCACAAGAAGAGTTTGGCTAAGGCTAGGCCGATAAGCACGAGGCCGGATTTGGTCAGCCAAGTGCCCTTTTGTTTCAGTGCAAGGCACAGGCACAGAGCGCCGCTTAACGCCCAAGCAATGGTATAGGCCGCGGCGGCGGAAACCTCGCCAAAGAAATTAAAATGCAGTTTTCCGCCATTGGAGTACGCAACCGCAATTTCTATATTAAGCAGGACAAATAAAACAAGTCCGCCAAGCCCCTGTAAAGGCGCGCGGGTGCGCCCGGTGTCGCTTATTGGCCAGCCCTTGGCGGCTACAAATAAGGCCGCCGCACATACGGTATAGACGCCTAGAAACCAGTTCCAAATACTGCTGGTGGGGGTGTAATAATCCAGCACCGCCGGATTAATCACCAGCCGCACCGTGGCGGCAATTAACAGCCATTTACCAAAACCCAACAGGGCCTTTACGGCCAACGGGCGGTAGAGCCAAATGAGCCCGCACCCTTCCAAGGCCAGTACCAGTGTAAGCCAGCCCTTTTCAAATTGCTCGGCGATGCCAAACGTCAAAAACAAAACCACCGTTCCAAGCAACCACGATAAACGCTTGTTTTGGGCTTCGTCGCCCAGCGTGCCCCAATGCCACACATAGGCCGTTACACCGCTGTATAACAGCGCAAAAATAAACGGAATAAGTCCGTTGGAAAGGTCCAAACGGCGGTCCCAAAGCAAGCATAAAAAGACGCCTGCCACCAAAGAGGTACCCCATACCTGCTTGTCTTCGGCAAAGTGCTTTTTAAACACAAAGGGCACGGCGGCAAACAGGATATTTGTGCAAGAAGCCCACAATAAAAGGGGAGAAATATCTGTGCCGGGTTTGTCTTGGCACATTAGCAGGCAAATACCCAGCGAGATAAACCCCGCGGTTAAAATCCGCCCGTCCTTTAACACGACGGCCCCGGCTGTGTAGAAGAGTGCAAAAAGCGCAATAAAGCCCGCGATTAATGTTGTTTGCGCGCCGGGTCCATTTAGTTGGGCGAGAACCGTCAGCAGGCAGCAAGCCGTAAAAACTGCGGAAATAATAAATTGCTTATTCCATTTTTTTAAGTAGGCCGTCCCCAAGGCTACAAGGTTCACGCAGACAAAATACACCAGCAGTAAAAGCAAATTAGGCTCTTGCGCGGAAAACAAAAACGGCGTTAAAAACGCGCCGATTTGGGCCAGTACGCCCAGGTATGCCGTTTGCTTATATATGGCCGTAGCAAAAGCCGCCAGCGAAATAAACGCCAGCAGGCCAAACGTGAGCGGCAGACCAAATAAACCATACAGCGCGTGCCCCGCAAAACTGACGAGGTAGCAAATAGCCAGCCCACACGCACAAAGTGTGTTAGAGGTGGTTTTGTAGCCCGGGTTTTTAAGGTACAATCCGCTTACCCCCAAGGCAAGCCCGATAAGGAGCCCCGCCCCGATACGCATTTGGGGCGAAATCAAATTGTTTTCCAGCGCGTATTTTACCCAAAAGGCCGCCGCCAACAATAAGGCAAAGCCGCCAATCCACGAGAAGAGTTTGATAACTGTAAATTCGGAAGCGGCCTTCGGCTCGGTCAGCTGGGGATTTGCGACCTTTTCCTGCACGGGGGTAGGAATAAGAGCGGGGGATTTTACAGGCTCGGGCTGGGGGGCTTCTTGCGGAGCGGTACCGCCTTGCAAATCGGCTAATTTCTTTTCCAATTTACCGATTTTCCAGGCAAGGTCGCTTACGTTGCCCTGTACAATCGCCAGCCAAATAAACATCCCCAAGCAGGCCAACACTAAAATAAGGCATAAAATTTCCATATTGGCTCCTATAAAATACCCGCCGGAGTGCGGCGGGTGAAGGTTATTTGCTTACTTTCTTTAAATAGTCGTGGATTTCTTGGCCCAACTCAGGGGAGAAACCTTCCCACATTTTTACGGCGTTGTGTTTTTTGTCAAACACTACCACGTGGGGCAGGCCGCTTACTTCCATACTTTCGGCAATGTTGCCCGCGTTGTAGAGCGCCTTGGTTTTAAAGTTATGCTCCTTTACCACTTTGGCTACATCTGCCGGGTCGTCATCCAAGAACGCGGCCACAATTTCCACTTGCCTGCCAAAGTTTTCGTTGGCGGCATCAATAAACGGCATAGACATTTTGCAATACGGGCACCAAGAACCCATAAATACGATTAGGACGGGTTTCCCTTCGTAATCGGTGGAGGTCCACTCGGCCTTTTCCCCGGCTACGGGCAAACTGAACTCGCCCAGCGTAGGAACCTGCGGCAGGCGCATACAAGCCGCGGCCAAAACGGCCAAGGCCATTACCAGAAATATCTTTTTCATCTTTTTCTCCTTAAAGCATTGAAATCTGCCCGTGGGGGCTTCGTATATGATAGAATACAAAAGATGGGTAAATTAATCAATCATTTGGTGCGTGCGCTGGGGGAACGGGTGGACATTTTGATAATGCCGCGCCTGGGGGCCTCTAAAAAATTTAAGGTGCGCGTGCTTACGCTTGTGCTGGTATTTGTGCTGTGGCTGGTGGTTACGCTGTGTGGCTTTGTCTTTTTTATCCGCACCTATGACTATAACATTACCAAGGCCGAGAACAATTTAATGCGCGTAAAAATGAAACTCATCGCTGACGAGTTGGAGCGTGGCCGCAAATATTTGGACCTGACCCGCACCACCGATACGCAAATGCGGCAAATGCTGGGGATGCCCGGCGGTAAATTTATCAATTTGCCCAAAGGTTGGGAAGCCGCCAAAGAAAAGGAAGACGCCCGCTTTAAAGAAATGCTGGACAAAGATTTGACTGAGTTGGACGCGGATGAATTTGAAGAATATATTGATGTAATTGAAGACGCGGCAAAAACGCGTTTGGCTTCGTTCCAAGAAATCGCTTGGTACTTTGCCAACCGCCGCGAGGGGTTAAACTCTACGCCCTCTATCCGTCCGTCTTCGGCGCGTATCAGTTCCGGCTTTGGCTACCGGTTGGACCCGTTCGGGCGCCGCAGTACCAAGCGCCACAATGGTATAGATTTTGCGGGCAAGCCAGACAGCCCGATTGTGGTTACTGCCGACGGTGTGGTGCGCCACGCAGGTTGGGTTCCCAGTTTCGGCCAGGCTATTTTAGTGGACCACGGCTTGGGTTACTCCACGCTCTACGCCCATACCACGGGTATCCGCGTGAAGGCGGGCGATGTGGTCAAGCGCGGCGATAAAATCGCTACAATGGGTTCCAGCGGGCGTTCCACGGGTACGCATTTGCATTACGAGGTGTGGAAGGACGGGCAGGCCGTCAATCCGCGCAACTATTTTAAATAATTCTAGGAGGAGTTTATGGGGTTTTTGAAGAAGGATTCGGATTTTTCGTCCGGTGAACATTTTTCCGTCGTAAGCGCGGAGTGCTATTTTCAGGGTACGTTAAGCGTGCAGGGTTCCCTGCGCGTGGACGGCACCTTGGAGGGCTCCGTGGATAACGCCCGTCACGTCATTGTAGGAACGGACGGCAAAATCGTGGGCGACGTAACGGCGGAAATTATCGTCTGCGGCGGCGTGATTGAAGGGAACGTCTGCGCCGATATGTTGGAAATCTCTTCTGCGGCTTCTATCAAGGGCGACATCCGCGCCAAAAAGATGATTGTGGAAGAGGGCGGACGCATTGACGGACAATGCACCATCGGCGGCGCCGAGGACGACGAGGCCGAAACGGACGAAGAAAACGAGGAAGAATCTAAATAACAACAGGAGTTTAGCGTATGATTTCGTTTCTGATTAAACACAAAAAAATTATTCTTATTATTACGTTGGCTTTCTTTTTGGGAAGCATCGTGTATTTAGGGGCGGATGCGTACCGCCGCGGTAATTTCAGCAGCACCGCCGCCAAGGTGGGCTCTGAGGACATTACTTACCGCCAACTTTACCGCGTGTCCGAGGACCGCGCCCGCGCCTTGCGCAACCAAGGGATTGACGTGGACGAGGATATGATGAAATACTTGCGTCAGCAGATGTTGGCCGCGCTTATCAGCGAAGAGGTATTAAACCAAGCCGCCAACAAAGCGGGCCTTGCCGTGTCCGACTACGAAGTCGCCTACGACATTAAAACGTCTCCTTTCTTTACGCAGAACGGCTATTTCAGCAAAACCGCTTACGAATACGCCCTCAAACGCACCTTGGGCTTAACCCCGGCCGAGTTTGAAACGCAACTGCGCAAGGGCAAAATGGCGGACCGCTTCCGCGGCGTACTCTATTCCTTTTATAAATTAACGCCCGAAGAAATTAAATATGCGTACAAAACGCAGCACGGCTCTATGAAGAATTTTGACAAGAACCGCGCCGACTTTGCCGCACAATTAATGGAAACCAAAATGGAAACGGCCCAACGGGCGTTTTTTGACCAGTTCAATAACGAAGTGGAAATTAAGACTTTCTTACAGGATTAGCCCGTGAAAAACGAAGTATTAGTAGTAGGTTCAGTTGCTTTTGATACGATTGAAAACGCCAACGGAAGCGTTAAGCGCGTGTTGGGCGGCGCGGCGAGTTACGCCTCCGTCTGCGCGAGTTATTTTTCCAGCCCGTCCGTAGTGGCTGTGGTAGGCACGGACTTTACCGATAAAGACCGCGAACCGTTTGTAAAACGCGGGGTGGACCTTTCCGGGCTGGAAGTGAAGGAAGGGAAAACCTTTCATTGGGGCGGTAGTTACGATAAGGATTTTAACACCGCGGTAACCAAGTTTACCGATTTAAATGTATTCCAAAACTTTAACCCGGTATTAACCGACGAGCAGAAGAACGCCAAGGCCGTGTTTTTGGCCAATATTGACCCGGAACTCCAACTTTCCGTATTAAACCAGGTAAAGCACCCGCGTTTGGTGGCGTGCGATACGATGAACTATTGGATTTCGTCCAAAAAGGCGCAACTGCTGGAAGTGGTAAAAAAGATTGATATCTTCTTTTTAAACGAAACCGAAGCGCGCCAATTAACGGGCGAATACAACCTGATTAAAGCCGGCAAAATTTTACTCTCGCAAGGGGTAAAATATGTGGTGATTAAACTGGGGTCCAACGGGGCAATGCTGGTAAGCAAAAAGGGCATTGCGCAGTTGCCGCCGTTTATCTTGGAGCACGTCCACGATACCACCGGGGCGGGCGACACCTTTGGCGGTGGTTTTACGGGTTATTTGGCGAGCCTGAAAAACTGGAATTCCTTGCAGGCCATTAAGCGCGCAATGATGATTGGCAACGTAATGGCCTCGTTTACAATAGAATCTTTCAGCGTGGACCGCTTGGCCAATTTAACCAAGCGCGACATTAACAAACGCTTAAAAGACTATGTAAAAATGTTGCAGTTTTAGTGTTTTAAATTAGAAAACGAAATCAAAATTCCCGGCCCGAGGCTTTCCGCCCCGGGCCGGGAGTTTTTAAGAATATGTCTTTTATTTAAGATAGATGTGGAAACCCATATGTGGAATAAAGTTGTCTATGTCTGAAAGTTTTGCTTCATCAACAAATACGTGATACCACGAAACGCCAAAATCTACTGATATGTTTTTGCTCATTTCTCCGATAAGTCCTGCGTGCAAGGCCCCTGTAAATTCACGCCCATTTTCGTTTACTTCATAACTTAGCAGAGTTGTTGAACTCTTCCATTTAGTAAGACCTACCCCGGCTCCTAGATAAAGAATAGTTCCTCCCTCCTTTAAAAAGTCGCGATATGCATTTAGCATAAACATATCGGCTTTATAGGTCAGTTTAACCACTCCAAGAGTGGTCGGTAATTCATCGTGCATAGGGTCGCGCCCTAACCAGTTGATTTCTAGACGATATTTGCCATCTAGTTTTCCTCCAACGCCTATTCCATAAATGGCTCCGCTATCGCGTAGGAGGGTTTCTTCTTCTGCTTTAATATGTGTGGCGTGATATCCACCTTGTAAATGCAAATAAGGGGTTACTTCTGCACAGGCTAAGTTACTTATTAACCCAAAGACAAGAATTGCAGCTAATTTTTTCATAATTTTCTCCTGTTAAATTCTATTTTTAGAGAAAACAGTACATAAAAAAACGGCTGTACACTTTGAGCCATTTTCCCTAACCCAAATGATGACAGCCGTGGCCTTCTGCCATATAAAAATATGGCAGAAAGCACTCAGCACGGAACAACCGGGTAATTAGGCCGTTTATTCCGTGCTTAGAACGACTGCTTTTGGAGGGAAAATGAGCCATTGAATTTCTTCAATAGCGCACCGCATTCTACATACGGTTCCAAAAACAGAATAAATTGTATTTAAGTTGGATAACTTACTGTCCAACAAATTTATTATAACAATTTTTTACTATTAGGCTATATTTTAAATTGTAAAATGCAAATTTCTGCTTTTTCAGCATAGAATTTAAACAAAACTGCTTAACAATGGTACTTTATAATTTTTGTCTATTTTCTATGCTTGGGGCTTATATCAAAATTATTTGCCAGATTTGGCGGATTTTAAAATCACTTTGCGGGTCGGCTTTTTAAACGAGTTCCGGCGCGTGGGCTTCTTTTTTGCAGGGGTTTTTACACCGTAAAAGTTCAAAATGCCCTCATACAAGGCTTGTACCAAGGGCGCACGCCCGGCGGCGGTTTTAGCCATTTGTTCCTGCTCGGGTAGGATTATATAAGCGCTTTCCACCAAAATACTTGGCAGTTGCGGAATCCGCGGAATAAACAGTACATCGTTGGCAATCATCCCGTTGTCCGGCAGGGGCACATTGCGTGTATAGGAATCGTACACGGCTTGGGCCAGTTGGAAACTGTGCGGATAGTTGTAATAAACCGAATACCCGCGCGCCCGCGCCAGGGGGTTAATGGTTTCCGGCAGGGCGTTATAGTGCAGGCTGACAAAGATATGTGCCTGCTCGGATAGTGCCAGTTCGTAGCGTGCCTGCAAGCCCATACGGTTGTTGTCGTGTCGGGTCATAATCACGGTGGCGCCAGCCTTTTCTAATAGCGGTTTTAATTCGTTTGCCAGGGCCAAATTGGCCTCGTATTCCA
Source organism: Candidatus Avelusimicrobium sp. (assembly GCF_050873505.1). Taxonomy (GTDB): domain Bacteria; phylum Elusimicrobiota; class Elusimicrobia; order Elusimicrobiales; family Elusimicrobiaceae; genus Avelusimicrobium. The sequence continues at coordinate 152,663 of NZ_JBNMIY010000003.1, forward strand.
AATAGCCCGTCGGGCCGACGGCTCCGTCATATGGTACGGTGCGGCGCGGGCTGTGCCCCGCATCTATCAAAATACGCGCGCCCTTTAACGGCTGTTCTGTGGTGGGGGCTAAAACGGGCTTGTGGATAAGGTCCAACAGCAGGTTGCCGTCCTCAAAATTGTACGAGTGGCCCCACAGCGCAGTGTCCTTTTTGAAATAAATTTTAAAGAGCACCGTGTCCTGCGCGGGCTGGGACCAGGTGATGCTGTCCACAATGGGGCTTAATGTATCAAAACTGAAATTTTCGTCAAACCCGTTTACATAGTAAAAGGTCAGTTCCAAGCGGTCGTTAAACTCGTGTACGCTAATGGGTCCTTGGCGGGAACCCGCAAAAATCAGGCGTGTTTTTTCGTCTGTGGATACCGTGCGCAAAGAGGTAATCCGCCCGGGCGTGTAGTCGGCGGACGAGAGCAGTTTTAATTTGCCTTCTTCCAACCACGCGGATTCGCTTTCGTTCAGGGCAATGCGGTATTGCTTGTTTAAACGGCCGTTTATCAGCACCTCGCCATAGGCGCGGTAAAAGGGGTATAAGTTTTCCCGCGGGGTGGGGATTTTGCGCAGTTTTACGCCTGGGGATAAAATTTTTGCGCGGGTGAACGGGTCCTTTTGGTTCAACACTTTAATTTTGGCGGGCGCCGTAATTTTGGCCTCGGTGCCGTCCGGGCCGTTTTGCATTTTGTAGGTTACTTTGGCGGTTTTAGCCTTTTGGGCCTCGTCAATTAAATATTTGGCGCGGTACATCCCGGGGGATGAAACATCCTCCTTCATTGGGATATTTTTCGCATCCTTTAAGCCGGATAAGGTATAAGTTACTTCCGCGCCCGGCGTGCCGCGCACGGATAAACCTACCACATCGCCCGGCAGTAATTCCACGGGCGTCTGCGGAAATACCTCTTCCGGGTCAAACTCGGCCTTGGCGGAAAAATCCTTTATGTTGGCGCCGGGTACGATAATGCGGCGCACGGCTTGGACGGTTTCCTTGCCGTTTCCGGCTGTCAGTACAAATTCAAATTCCCCGTTTTGCACAGGCAAATACGCCAGAAACGCCCCATTATCGTGCAGAGGGATATCCTCGCCGTTGATATCAAGCGTTAAGGCTCCGGGCAAAGTAACTTGCCCGAAGATAAAAATCTTTTTGGCTCCCCGCGAGACCGTCATTTTCTCGTGTGGATATTGCACCGTTATCGGGGCATTTTGCGTTAGCGGCCCGGCCTGTGCGGGCAGGTAGGGGGCGGTGGCAATAGGGCTGCCGTAGATAATGGAGGAAAAAAAGATTAGAAAAAAAGCGAAAAAAACTATTTTTTTCATCTTCTAAAATGATAACATAATTCTATGGTGAATTGTGAAGACGTTTTACATTTCTTGGATACTTACTTAAACAGCGCCCAAATCCCCGACGCCAGCCATAACGGTTTGCAGGTGGAAGGGACGCCGCGCGTAGGCAAAATTGTCTTCGGCGTATCGGCTTCACTCGCCCTCTTCCGCCAAGCCAAAGCGGCCGGGGCGGATATGATTATTGTCCACCACGGGCTTTTGTGGGGGCAGGAACAGGCCTTAACGGGGCTCTTTAAAGAGCGCGTAGCCTTTTTGCTCAAAAACGATATCAATTTGGCGGCGTATCATTTGCCGCTTGATAAACACCCCGTAGTGGGGCACAACGCCTGTTTAATCCGCGCGCTGGGCGCCCAACGGGAACAGCCCTTTGGCGTGTACCACGGGCAAACGATTGGCTTTTGCGGCGTGTTGCCGCAGCCCCAAACCTTGGACCAAGTGGCCCAAACCTTAGAGGCTTATTGCCAAACCAAGGCGGTGCGTCTGCCGTTTGGCACCAACCGCATTGAATCGGTGGGCATTGTCAGCGGCGGGGCGTACAGTATGCTCCCGCAGGCGATTGAAAAGCACTTGGACTTGTACATTACGGGCACGCTGGACGAGCCCGCGCAAGAGTGGTGCCGCGAGGGGAATATTAATTGTTTGGCCTTGGGCCATTACAATTCCGAAAAACCCGGCGTATTGGCCTTAATGGAATTAATCGCCAAACGCTTTGACGTACAAACAGAATTTATTGATGTACCCAATCCGCTATAAGAACGGACCGGAGGAAAAAATGGAAAAAGAATTATTCAAAAAAATTGATTCTTACAAACAAACTGTCATTGATTTGCAAACGCATATGATTGCCTGCCCGGCGGTATCTCCGCACGCGGGCGGCCCCGGCGAAAATGCCAAAGCCGAGTATCTGTTTTCCGTTTTGAAAGAAATGAACTTTGACGAACTCTATTATATTAACGTCAAAGACCCCAAAGCCAAAGACGGCGTGCGCCCCAACATTGTAGCCAAATATTACGGCGAAAACAAAAAGAAAACCTTGTGGGTAATGGCGCATATGGACATTGTTCCGCCCGGCGATTTGAACCTGTGGAAGACCGACCCGTACAAAGCCGTGGTAAAGGGTGATAAAATTTACGGACGCGGCTCCGAAGATAACCAGCAGGGGCTTGTGTCTGCGCTGCTCACGGTAAAAGCGATGATGGAAAGCAATGTCCGCCCGCCGTGCACCTATGCCTTGCTCCTCAATGCGGACGAGGAAATCGGCAGCGAATTTGGTATCCGCGCTATTTTAAAGAAATACGGCAAAACCTTTGGCAAGGACGATGCGTTCTTGGTGCCGGACGGTGGCAACCCGGAAGGTACGATGGTGGAAATTGCCGAAAAGAATATGCTGTGGGTAAAATTTACCGTACAGGGCAAACAGACCCACGCTTCTACGCCGCACTCGGGCAATAACGCCGTGCGCGCTTCCGCGCACTTGGTGGTAAAACTGGGCGATTTGTATAAGATTTTCAACAAAAAGGACAAGGTGTTTGCGCCCGAAAGCACCAGCACCTTTGAGCCGACCAAACGCTTGGCTAACGTGCCCAACGTAAACACGATTCCGGGTACGGACGTGTTCTACTTGGATTGCCGCGTATTGCCCTGCTACAAAAACGCCGACGTATTGGCCGAAATTGCCAAAATGGTGAAAGCCATTGAAAAGCAATTTAAAGTAACGGTAAAGGTAGAAACGGAAATTAACGAATCTTCCTTGCCGACGGACAAAAACGCCTCTATCGTCAAATTGACCCAAGCGGCGGCCAAGGCGGTTTATAAAAATTCCCCGCGCGCTATGGGCGTAGGCGGCGGAACGGTGGGCTCGTACTTGCGCAACGCGGGCTACCCGGTGGTGGTATTTTCCAAACTGGACGATATGGCCCACCAGCCCAATGAATATTCCAGCATTAAAAACACGCTGGGCGATGCCAAAGTGTTTACCTTGGTAGCGTTGAATTTTAAATAGGGGCGCGTATGAAGAAAGGTTTTACGGTAACGGAAATCTTGATTACGGTGGTGGTGTTTGCCCTGTTGTTGGGGTTCACGGTGCCGAAGTTTTTCACACTCGTGCATAAAGCCCAAGAGGGTAGCACCAAGCACAAATTGGTCAAAGTGCGCAGCGCCATTGCCGCCTATTACGGCGAGCACCAAGGCACGTATCCGACGGACAATTTGGCCAGCCTGGTGCCGGCGTATATTGAGCGTATTCCGCAGGCCACCGTGCCGGGCTATCCGCCCTCTTCGCACGTTTCCACCGGGAACTTTGAAGAGTGCTTTACCAAAACAGGCGGTTGGGCCTACGTCAGCGACCCGGCCGACCCGCGCTACGGCGATTTCTTTGTAAATACCGACAAAGAAGACAGTTACGGTAAACCTTGGAATATGCATTAAGTTTTGTCCTCCGCCTGTAACAGGGCGGGGGATTTTTTTGTATAAGGAGTATTATGGAAACCTTGATTTTAGTTTTTGCCGCCATTTTCGGCTTGATTTTCGGCAGTTTTTTAAATGTGTGTATTTACCGCATCCCGCGGGATAAATCTATTGCGTGGCCGCCCTCTGCGTGCCCCAAATGCAACGCGCATATTAAATGGTACGACAATATCCCCGTGTTTAGTTTTTTGTGGTTGCGCGGCAAGTGCCGTAATTGCAAACAGCCGATTTCGGTGCAATATCCGCTGGTGGAACTTTTAACGGGCGTGCTGACGTTTTTATTTGTGTGGCGATACGGTCTAACCCCGTGGACGTTTGTGTGCGTGGCAGCGGTGTATGCCCTGATTATTTTGTCCGTCATTGATTTGGAACTGATGATTATCCCGGACCGCTTTTCCTTGGGTCTTATTGGCCTTGGATTGGCGTTTGCGTGGCTTAATCCCAATTTTGAGGGTGTCTGGTGGCAGAAGGAACTTTTGTCGCTCCTGGGGGCAGGCGTGGGCCTTTTTGGGGTCCTTGCGATTGCGCTTATCGGCACGTGGTGGTTCAAAAAAGAAGCAATGGGCGGCGGAGACGTAAAATTAATGGGCGGCATTGGCGCGCTGATTGGTTGGGAAGGGGTCATTACAACGCTTATTTTTGCCTCTTTCCTGGGTCTGATTTACGCTATCTTCCTAATGATTTTTAAGGGCAAAAAGGGTGCGGATGCAATTCCCTTTGGGCCGTTTTTAAGTATGGGCGCGCTGATTAACCTGTTTTATTTGGTGTTGCCCTCAATGCTGGTAATAGAGTTATAATTTTAGGATTTGGTAAGGTAAAGCCGGAGCGCATTTTTTTGCGTTCCGGCTTTTTCTATTTTATGGGCCGGAAACTCGCAAGGTGCGGCCTGCAAGGTGCCGTCATCCCGGAAGGTTTTTATCCGGGATCTGTCGTTATTCAAATAAGAGGTCATCCTGAATTTATTTCAGGATCTACATCTTGGGTCGTTAGTCGTTGTCGTCATCCTGGAAAGTCGTAGTCCAGGATCTGTCGTTACTCAAAAAGAGGAAAACAACAGATACTGGACAGAAACCTTCCAGTATGACCTTTATTTCTATAAACATCCAACAGCACAATCGGTAGATCCTGAAATAAATTCAGGATGACTTTTATTTTATAACCGCCTTTGTTTTATTTATTGTTGCCGTTTCGTTGCTTGCGACATTGCAAAAAGAGTGTGGCTTCATTAGTCAAACGAGCGCGGAAAATCTGCCGCCCGCAGGGTGTCGTCATCCCGGAAGGTTTTTATCCGGGATCTCGTTGTTCGTGTTGTTGCCTTTTGCCTGTTTATTATAAAGGGGTTGTTTCGTTTTTTTTTTTTGTTAAAATTTTGATAAATTGTGGTATGTGTACCCGGATGTATCCGCCGTATAAAAACGCGTATAAAAGGCCGTTTTGCTCAAATATAAAGGCCTTAAAAGGAGAAAAAATGAAAGGATTTACTTCTATTAGCCGTGCGGCCACTTGTGCTAGTGGCGTCATTCCCGAGTGTGTGCCGGCGCGGAGCGTTCCAGAATCTGTTGTTGCGAAACGACGAGATTCCGTAACCCTGCGGGCCGCCAAACCTTACGGAAGGACGTCTGTTTGGGGTGTCCGCACGGTAAATACCTCTATTTTGTCATCCCCGAAGGTTTTTGTCGGGGATCTGTTTTTATCAAAAAAGAATAACGACAGATCCCGTATAAGGACACTACGGGATGACGGCTTAACAGCACACAGCCATATGGCCACAACCGCAGGTTTTACCCTTATTGAACTGTTAGTAGTCGTCCTCATTATCGGTATTTTGGCGGCGGTGGCAATGCCGCAGTACGAAAAAGCCGTCAAAAAGGCACGCCTAACCAAGGTAATTCCGCTTGTCAAAACATTGGCCAATGCGGAAGAGGTGTTTTATATGTCTAACGGATATTACACGGGCAACGTGAGCGAACTGGACGTAGATATGCCCGCAGGCGGTACCTTTGCTGGACAAAACACGGACGACGGCTATTTGCGCTTTCCGGACGGAACGGTGGTAGATTTATTATCCGGTACAGGGCATCAAGGAATATCCAATCCAGGAAATCTTATGGTCGTGGCTTATTTTCAAGACGGGCTCCGTTATATCCAATATTTGGAACACTCTTCCCGCCCCAATATGCGGGTTTGCCAAGGCAACGAAGCCGTTTGCAAAAGTATGGGCGGCACGCAGATTGCAGGTAGTTCCCAATACCAACTCCCTTAACCATAAAAAACCCCGCGAATTTCGCGGGGTTCCTTATAAAATTCAACTTATTTTTGCGGTTTTAACAGTACCAACCGTTCGGCTAATTTTTCAAACGCCCGGGCCCGGTGGCTGATTTTATTCTTTTCGCCTTCGGTCAGTTCCGCAAGCGTCTTTTTGGTTTCGCCCACTAAAAACAGCGGGTCATAGCCAAAGCCGTTTTCGCCACGGTAGCCAAAACCGATGTAGCCGTCTAACGAGCCCTCAAAGGTTTGCACGCACCCTTGCGGGGTGGCCAGGCAGGCCACGGTACGGAAACTGGCTCCGCGCTGGGGCAGTAACTGCCCTTCCAAGGCGGATAACAACTTGCGGTTGTTATCGTCTGCGTCGGCGTGTTCGCCCGCATAACGGGCGGTATATACGCCGGGGGCTCCGTTTAAAAATTTTACTTCCAGCCCCGTATCGTCCGAAATGGCGGGTAACCCCGTTTGGCGGGAAGCATAGACGGCTTTTATTTCCGCGTTGTCTTCCAGCGTAAGCCCCGTTTCGGGCGGGAGCGTTAAGCCTTTAAAATCCGCCAAACTGACGTATTCTATCGGCGTGCCGTTTTTGGTTTTTACGGGCAAGATGTCTATTAACTCTTTAAACTTGTGCGGGTTGCCCGTAGCAATTAAAATCTTCATTAACTTGTTGCGCCTTCTTATTTCATCATTACGACTTCGTCGGTCATATTCAGCGCGACCAAGTACGCCTTGTACATATCTTCTTCGCTGAGCCACTCGGTGAAGGCGTGGGGGTTGTTCTGCCCCGTAAATACGGTGTAGGCCCCTTTGCCCAGTTTAAGCATTAACATAGAGGCCGTCGTGCCGGCGCGTTCTTCTTTAAAGTTCGGCGTTACGCCCGCGTTTTTGAGCGCGCTGGCAACCACTTGGTGCGCTTGCGGGTGGATGTTTTCGGCTACGTTGCCGTATTGCTTGGCAATCGCGCGTTCAATTTTCACGCCGTATTTGGCGCTGATGTTTTTGGCTACGCTGTCGGCGTAGTTCTTCCAGTCGTCAATGTTCTGCTGGCGGAAATCGCGCAGGCGGAAATCCAATTCGGCCACATTTACTTTGCCGTCGCCCATATCCATATGGTGCAGTTCCACATAGCCCTGCTGGCCGCGGCTGTTGTTGGGCAGCCACTCGTCCTTGGCGCAGGCCGCACCCAGTTCGCAGGCGGGCTTCCAGGCGTTTCTGTAACCGTTTTCAGCGGCCATAGATTGGTGCCCGTTTACACCGAACACGCGGTAAATCACTTTTTCGGCGTTAAAGTTGCTTACCACTACTTCGCCGTTTACACCGCCGTCAAAGTCAAAGGCGAGGTCCGGGTTGTAGGGGGTTTCTTCAATGTAATCAGCCGAGCGGCCCACGTCTTCGTTGGGCGTAATGACGATTTGGATTTTACCGTGTTTTTTAGCCGGGTTTTCGGCCAAGGTTTGAATTAAAGTTACAATGACGGACACGCCGGCCTTGTCGTCGGCGGATAACATTGTGGTCCCGTCGGAGGTAACAATGGTTTTGCCAATCATTTGTTTCAAATACGGGTCGGATTCCAAGGTCATCGTGTGGCCGTTTTTCAGTTGGATCGGTTTGCCGTCGTATTTAGCGATTTTTTGCGCTTTAATGTTCTTGCCGATAATATCGGGCGTGGAATCGTAGTGGCAACTAAAACCCAAGGTAGGGGTCTTCCAATTTACATTGGACGGAATTTCCACATAAATATAATAATGTTCGGATAAGGTGGTCTTAAAGCCGAATTTTTGGATTTCGGCATATAGTTTTTTAGCGGTTTCAATTTGTTCCGGCGTCATATCGGCGGCGTCGCTGCTTTGGCTGTCGTAGGTGGTGTACTTCATAAAGCGGTCCAGCATCGTGCTGCGGTATTTAGCGGCCAAAGAGGCATTTTTCTGCCCCAAATTCTTACGGACGGAATCTTTTACATAGGTGCGTTCACGCGGAGTGTTATTAGCGGGCCAGGCGGCAGCGGCATAGGCTTGGCTGGCAAAAGAAGCGCCGAAAACAAATACGGACAAAACGGCGAACAACTGTTTGATTTGCATAAAATCTCCTTTGATTAATATTACTATTATTTTATGAATCTGCCCCCTTTGCCGCAAGGGCCAAAAGACCTAAATAAAACTTGGGTCCTAAATGTAGGGGGAAATAAAAACCCCCGCGCAGGGCGGGGGAGTGAAAGATTTTATTTTTCTGTTTGCGGAACGGGTTGCAGGTTCCACAGGGTAATTAGCCTTATCACCGTGCGCAGGGAGGCTTCCATTACGTCCACATCCGCATATTCGCGCTCGCTGTGCAGGTTGTACTGCCCGGCGAAGATATCCGGCGTGGGCAGGCCCATAAACGAAAGTGTAGAGCCGTCCGTACCGCCGCGCGCCGCCATACGGTTGGGCGTAATGTCCTCTTGGCGCATTGCCATTTCGGCCAAATTTACCACTTGGGCGGGCAGGACCGTCTTCATATTCTTATACTGGTCTTCGAATGTCAGTTCAAAGCCCGTACCTTTATAGTTCATTGCTTTAACGGTGTTAAAGGCGCGGGTAACCTCGTTTACAAAACCTTGCATTTCCTCGTCCGTAAACGCCCGGATAATGCCCTTTACGGTACTTTCGTCGCCATTAGTAACAATGGAGTCCACCAAAATAAACCCGCGGCGGCCGGCCGTGTTTTCCGGGCGGCTTTGGCGCGGCAGGAGCGTATGGAAATCAGACGCCATTAACAGGTTATCTGCAAAGGCGGAGTTCATTGCTTCGCCGGGGTGGACGGCGCGCAAGCCCTTAAATACGGCGGTAAAGGCCTTGGCGTTAAAGGTTTCGTCCGTCAGTTGCCCTAAATCACTGCCGTCTAAGGTATAGGCGTAATCCGCGCCAAACGCGGCTACGTCCATTTTTTCGGCGCCTGTGCCCACTTCTTCATCCGGCGTAAAGGCTACTTTAATAAGCCCGTGTTCCAGTTCCGGGTGGTCATAGAGGTATTGTACCATTGTCATTATTACGGCTACACCCGTTTTGTCGTCCGCACCCAATAACGTGCCGCCGGAAGCGGTAATAATATCGTGTCCGCGCGCGCGGGCGAGTTGGGCCGAGTTGGCGGGATTAATGACCAATTTTTTCTCAGCGTTGATGACGATGTCGCCCCCTTGGTAGTTTTTATGCACTTGGGGTTTAACGTCTTTGCCGGAGGCTTCCAACGCCGTATCCATATGCGCGAGGAAGGCCACTACGGGAGAAGCGTTCGCCGCCGTAGCCGGAATTTCCCCGGTAACAATGGCGTGCGCGTCTATCTTGACGTTTTTAGTGCCGTATTTTTTAAGTTCCTTGGCCAGCGCCTTAGCCATTTTTAACTGGCCGGGCGTGCTGGGGACCTTATCCGTTTGGTCGTTGGATTGGGTGTCAAACGTAACGTATTTGGTAAAGCGTTCCGTCAGTTGTTTTTTGGCTTCGGCTTTACTATATTTGGTTACGGTTTTCCACTCCAAATCCTGCGCTTGCGCCGCAAGGGGCAAGCACAGGGTGGCCACGCAAGCGGCCGCGGTGTAAAGTTTGTTCATTAGGCCAAATCCTCCAACGAAGCCGTAACCTGCGCCAAGGTAAGGCGGGCGGCGGCCAGTTCGTTTTTGGTCTTTTCTACCTGCTCTTTGGGAGCGTTTTTAATGAAACTTTCCTGAGAAAGTCTGGCTTCGCGCGAAGCGATATTCGCTTTGGCAATAGCAAGGTCCTTTTCCAGGCGTTTCTTTTCTTTCTCAAAGTCAATTAAGCCCGTAAGCGGTACATAAATGGCGATGTTGTCCGCCACCGCAGTAGCCGTTTGCTTGGGTTTAGGCAAATTGACGCCGATATCCAATTTTTCAATTTTCGCCATTAATTTAATGTAGCCTTCGTAGGCCTTTACAACCGCTAAATCGGCCTCGTCCTTGGCAGACAAAACGGCCGCAATTTTGAGGCCCGGCGGCACATTGAACTGCGCGCGGATGGTGCGGATTTCGCGCGTAACGTTTTGCACAGCCTGCATTTTGGCTACGGCTTCGGTATTTACCCAAGAGGGGTTAAATTCCGGATAAGATTGGTTGAGCAAGAACTCTTCCGTCTCGCCGACGTACGGGCGCAGAGAGGCGGCAATTTCTTCCGTGATGTACGGGATTAACGGGTGCAGGGCCTTTAAGGTGCCGTACAAAATGTGTACGCAAAGCGCCATAACCTGTTCTTTTTCCGCCGTTTGGAAGCGTTGCTTGGCCAGTTCTACATACCAGTCGCAGAAATCGCCCCACAAAAAGTGGTAGAGCGTATTGGCCGTCAGCGCGAGGTTGTATTTTTCAATACCTTCGCGCGCGGTTTTGATAGCGTTGGTATAGCGGTCTAAAATCCATTGGTCGGCCAGTTCCGTAACGTGCGCCGGCATTTTGAGCGGGCCCGTTAAGCCTTCCATATTCATCAAGATAAAGCGGGAAGCGTTGTAAAGCTTGTTGCAGAAGTTGCGAGCACCCGTAATGCTTTCCTCGGAATACGGAATATCCTTGCTGGGCACGGCCTGCATTAAGAGCGAGAAGCGCACCGCATCGGTACCGTATTTGGCGGTCATATCCAGGGGGTCAATTACGTTGCCCAAAGATTTGGACATCTTCTTGCCGCGTTTATCGCGGATAATCCCGTTCAAATACACGTCTTTAAAGGGGAGTTTGCCCGTGAAATCCAGCCCCGTCATTACCATACGGGCTACCCATAGGTACAAAATTTCATACCCGGTTACCATTACGCTAGTGGGATAAAAGTGTTCCATTTCGGGCGTTTTTTCCGGCCAGCCAAAGACGGACATCGGCCACAGCGCGGAGGAGAACCAAGTGTCTAACACGTCGGGGTCCTGCACCAAATCGTGCCCGCCACAAATGGGGCATTTTTCGGGCTTTTTAAAGGATACAATCGGCTTTGCACCGTCTTCAAACGATACCTTGGTTAATTGTTCGTGGCCTTGTTGGTCGGTGGCAAAGGTAAGGCCTTTTTCGCTGCAATGGCGGCAGTACCACACCGGGATACGGTGGCCCCACCAAATTTGGCGGGAAATGCACCAATCCTGGATATTTTTAAGCCAGCCCAAGAACGGATTTTTCCAACTGGCCGGGTGGAATTGCAATTCGCCCGATTCCGCGGCTTTGATAGCCGGAGCAGCCAGTTTATCCATTTTGACGAACCATTGTTCGCTCATAAAGGGTTCAATGGGGCTGTGGCAGCGGTAGCAGGTGGAAACGGCGTTGTTGTATTTTTCTTCTTTTACCAAGAGACCTGCTTCGTCCAAATCTTTTACAGTTTCTTTGCGGCAAAGTTCGCGGTCCATCCCCAAATATTTTTCGGGGCAGTTAATCATCTTGCCCTTGTCGTTGATGACCGTCATAATGGGCAGGTTGTGGCGTTGGCCGACCTCGTAGTCGGTAGCGTCGTGCGCCGGGGTGATTTTTAAGGCACCCGTACCAAAGCCGAGTTCTACGGCTTCGTCGGCGATAATCGGAATAGCGCGGTTGGCGAGCGGGATAATTACTTTCTTGCCCACCATATCTTTATAGCGTTCGTCCTTGGGGTTTACGGCAATGGCGGCATCGGCGTAAATGGTTTCCGGGCGGGTAGTGGCAATAACGATACCGTCAGAGCCGTCCTCGCCTTTATAGCGCAAATACCACAATTTGCCCGCGTGCTGTTCGTGTTCTACTTCAATATCGGATAAGGCGGTGGAACAGCGTACGCACCAGTTGATTAAGCGTTTGCCGCGGTAAATGTATTTCTTTTCCCACCATTGGCGGAAGCACTCGTAAACGGCTTGCGCGCGTTTTTCGTCCATAGTAAAGCGGATGTCGGACAAGTCCAACGCCCAGCCCATTTTGCGGAACTGGTTGAAAATGGCATTGCCGCACTCCTTGTACCAATCCCAAACGGTTTGTACAAAGGCTTCGCGGCCTAAGTCGTGGCGGGATTTGTGTTGTTCTTTGGCGAGTTTCTTTTCAATAACGTTCTGCGTGGCAATACCGCCGTGGTCCGTACCCGGTACCCAATAGGCGTCTTCGCCAAACATACGGTGGGCGCGGATTAAAACGTCCTGCAAAGTGTTGGTGGACGCGTGCCCCATATGGAGCGCACCCGTAATGTTGGGCGGCGGGATAACAATAACAAAAGGTTTTTTGGTTTTATCGTTTTTGGCGGCGAACAATTTGGCGTTTTGCCATTTGTCGGCCAATTTCTGTTCTACTTCTTGCGGTTCATACGCTTTGGGTAACATAGTTTCTTCCTCGGTTTTTTGAATTTGCGTGATGTGCCTTCACGCGTAACCTATATATATTTTACCAATTATACCGCCCTACGGCACGGCATAAAAAACCCCGGGAATTGTATCCCCGGGGTGTAAATTATTTTTGCTCTTGCGGAAGCGGTAAGGTGCGGCACGAATCAAAAAGGTCTAGTTTCGGGTCGTACACCTTGCTTTGGGATTCCATTAAGGATAAAAGCGAGTGGGAAATATTATCGTGCGAGAATTTCCCTTCCGCGGCCTTCTTTTTAAGGCAAGCATAATCAATATGGTCGGATTTTTTCATTACATCGCTCATCCATATTACCATCGGCACGCGGGTTTGCGTTTCGGGCGCAATCGCATACGGCAGACCGTGCAGATACACACCGTTTTCGCCCAGGGATTCCCCATGGTCGGATACATACATCATCCCCGATTCCCATTTGGGGTGTTTCTTTAACATATCAATCACGCTGGCGGAAATATAGTCCGCGTACAAAATGGTATTGTCATAGGTGTTGACGATTTGCTCGCGCGTACAAGTTTGGATTTCCTCCGTATCGCAGGTGGGCGTGAATTTTTTGAACTCCTGGGGATAACGGCGGAAATAGGTCGGGCCGTGGCTACCAATGGTGTGCAGAACGATAAACAAATGGTCGTCCTTGGAGTTTTTTAAATAATCGCGCAGTTCCTCCAACATAATTTCATCGTGGCAGTAGAGTCCGTCGCAATATTTTTTATTTTTCACATCCATTTCTTTGTTAGGAACGCGTGCGCAAACGCCTTTACAGCCGTTGTCATTTTCCAGCCAAAGCACCTTGTAGCCCGTTTGCTGTAATAAATCCAACAGGTTTTCGGTATAGCGGGCATCGGTGGGGTTAAAGCCGTCACGCGTGGCGAACGAGAAAATCGCCGGTACGGAAACCGCCGTGGCCGTGCCTGCGGACGTAACGTGCGGGAAATTGACGATATCCTCTTTGGCCAGTTGCGGGTTGGTTTCCCGTTCGTAACCGTTTAACGAGAAGTTTTGCGCGCGGGCCGTTTCGCCCAGAACGAGCACGAAAACCGTTTTCTTTTCGCCGTGGTACGGCACGTGTTTGGCGTTTTCGTCCAGTTTGGTAAACGGGCGGCGGTGCTGGGCTTCTATCTGAAAATAGCGCACGATGGCGTAAATATAGTTGTGCGGAATAACCAAGCGGCGCACTTGGCGGTTGTTGCGCCCGAAGGAGGCATACTCCTTATACACAAACGGCGTTAATACCAAGAGGCACAAAAGCAAAATGCCCACGCGGGCCAAGCGCCCGGTTAATTCTTTGAAGAAAGGTTTAAAGATAATTTTTACGCGGCACAAAATAAGCGCAGGCAAAATACCCAATAAAACCAGCCACGAAACGGAACGCAGGGTGATTAAATCCTTTACTTCGCCGGGGTTGGTTTCAAATGTGTTGCGAATCATATCGGCATCAATAAACACGCCGAACTGGTAGGTTAAATAATTGACGGCCGCCGATACAATAAGAAGCAGTACCATAAGTGGCTTGCCTACATACGGCAATAACAATACGCAAAAGGCCGCATAAATAACGGTAAAAATCAGCACCGGTAAGGACAGAAAAAATACGCCGTCCGCAAAGCCGGAAATACTGACGTGTGTGAAAACGAAACGCCAAAAACTGATGTTCATTAACACCAAGAAATAGGCGGACAATATAGCCACCAAGCGGGTGGCGGGGACTTCGGGTCTGCGAGCAAGCAGGGATAGTAGTTTTTTCATTTTAATATTCCTGTTTTTAGTATATGTATATTTTACCAATTTGGCAAATTGCTTGCCTAGGCCTAGGCAGGCTGTGCAAATGGCCCCGATTATGCCATAATATAAGTATGGAAAACAAAAACTTGGTCCGCACGGAAGAAATAATAGAGCCCGAAATTTTGGACGAAAACGGCAACCCCATTGGGGGGGAGCATACGCCCAAGGATTCCGCACGCCCAAAAGGCGACAACGGGGGAATCTTCGGCGGAATTTTGGTGCTGGCCTTTGGGTTTATTATGACGCTCCTCGTGGTGGCGTTCAGCATTTTTATATTGGTGCCGCTAATGCTTATCGGGCGGGTGTTGGGCTTCCAAGTGCGCACATTTAAACGCTGATTTTAACGAAAACTTTTCCACCTGCACATTTTTTTGCTATAATAAACAGGTAGTCATTAGACCGCACACCGATTTTGGAGAGGTGGCCGAGCGGTTTAAGGCACAGTCCTGGAAAGACTGCATACGGGAAACCGTATCGAGAGTTCGAATCTCTCCCTCTCCGTTTGAATTTAAAAAGCACCCGAAAGGGTGCTTTTTTTACAAAGAAAGAGTCAATACCAACTGAGCAGAAATTTAAAACCCCGCCAAATGCGGGGTTTTTTAAGGCTTAAAAGTGAAGACCGGCTCGCACGGCGAAAGAGGCGTCCCACGGGGATTTTAACTGAAAGAAATGGCCGACTTCGTTCTTGAAAAAGTAAGATAAGCGCCCTTCCAACCCCAAGAAAAAACCGCAGCAAATATCTACCTCGGTTCCCAGCCCGGCCGTTAAATAGGGAGAGGTGGCTTTGTCCTCCACCGACCGCAAATAAGAGATTTTCCGCTCCATTGCGCCTGCTTCCAGCAATGCATACGAACGCGGGGTGGTGTCGGGCGATAAATTAAATTTTCCTACAACGCCCAAACGGCGGGTTTTGTACGAGGAAATAAGCGGTTGGTTGTCTTGCTCCTTGCTAAAATAAACCGTCGGGCCGAGTGAAAACCAAGAGTTAAGCGAATATAACAAACGTAAATCCGCAACACTTTTATCGTGGAGAACCGTATCGCCGGACGGGTCTTGCAAGGAAGCGGAGGTTAAGCCCGAGCCAACGGAAATTTCAAAACGGGGGAAATTGACGGGTTCCTGGGAAGCGCCTTGTCCGACGCGGTATATTTGTGCGTACGACGAAACATATGATAAAAGCAAAGCGAGAAGCAAAAAATGTTTCATAATAAATATATTTTAACAACTTCATATGCTCGATGAAAATACTCCAAAGCGGCTAGTACGGAGAACAGGATAAGACTTATTACTTATAAATGTGCCCCAAAAGCAAAAAAGTTTATTTTTGTTGCGTGTGGTGCGGCAAAAATGATAGAAATAGAGAGGGTAATTTTGCCTTAATTTTAAAGGAATTTTGGAAAACCAAAAAGAAATATTTTCTTTTTGAAATAAATTTGCTAGAATAAATATACAAGATTTATGCCGGGGTGCTGGAATTGGTATACAGGATAGTCTCAAAAACTATTGCCCGCACGGGCTTAAGGGTTCAAGTCCCTTCCCCGGTAAAAAATTTAAAAGCCACCGTTTAGGTGGCATTTTCATTTTATACGGGGAAGCGCACCAACTGCTTGGTGCGCGTAGGGACTTGAAGGCCGGAGCGATGTTTGAGTTTGCGCACATAAAGCACTGCGGTGCGCAAGGCGAAAACCGCGCGGCCCGGCCCGGAGGCTTTTCCCGTCAGGGAAAAGACCGCAGGGAAGTTTCCTTCCCCGGTAAAAAATTTAAAAGCCACCATTTAGGTGGTTTTTTAATTTTATACGGGTAAGCGCACCAATTGCTTGGTGCGCGTAGGACTTCACTTTTAAGCCTTAAAAAACCCCGCGTTTAGCGGGGTTAATTTTTAAAAGAGTAACGGGGCTATCAAAAAGGATATCATCAGCCCCAGCGAATAACTGGTTACGTTTGTGGTTAAACTTAACATAAACGCATCGTGCAGGGATATTTTTTTGCGGTTCATCAGCCGGATGATAAGCGCTTCCGCCAGCAGGCAGAAAATCCACAAAAGGGCCGTTTCCTTTACGTACCGCACAAGCACAATCCACGAGGCCGCCGTCGTAAACAGGTTGGCTAAGGCCACGCTGTACAAAATGGTAAAACTTTTTTTGGTGTAGTTTAAAAAGGCCGCCGCCGCAAACAGTTCCAATATCAAAATAACGGCGAGCGAGGTCCACGCATCCCGGCGGGCCCAAGGGCCGACATTTTCCGCCGTGCCCGCAGGGGTAACGTCCAGCGAATCCGCGTCCACTTTTACGTTAAAATGCGCCCGCAAGGTATCAGGTGAGGCAAACACTTGGCTTTCTCGCTTGGTGCCGTCCGCAAACGCAATAATCAATTTTTGAAAGGGCTCATAGTCGTACGCAATGGAAAAGCAACTGCTTTCCGTACAGCGCAATTTTTGTAAGCCGTAGGAGCCCAACGGTTTGGCAGAAATACATTGGTTGTCCTCGCATTGGAGTTGCTCGCTGTGCAAGGGGTCAATGGCCGGTTTGTTTTCCGTTTCGTACACGAACGAAAATTCCATTTCCGGCTTGGGGGATACATCCGCCCAGGCGGGGCAGATACAAAAAAAGGCAAAAATAATAAGTAATAATTTTTTCATTTTTTTCACACGGAATATTATATTTTGTATTATAACATTAATATAAGATAGGGGGGAACACAAAATGTTTTTTACTAAGAAGCAAAACGAAAAATACGCCGATGTAATGATTTGGGCAATGGAATCCGCCCGCAAAAACGGAAAATTTAAACCGTATGATACCGTTCTGTTGCGTAGCGACTTTTCCGCGCGTCCGCTGGCGGAACAAATTTATTCCAAATTGTTGGAAAAACGCTATCAAGTGGTATTGCGCTGGAACGCACCGGAAAATTTTTCCAAAACTTTTTACACAGTAGCCGACGATAAACAACTGGCCTTTTTGGCCCCCGGCGAAAAAGAATTCCAGGGCGGCATTAACGGCCTGATTTCCCTGCGCGCGCCAGAAGATTTAACGCATTTAAAAAATGTGGACCCGGCGCGCATTGCCAAAAGTGCGGTGGCGCATAAACCCTTGCGCGAAATTTTGGACGTTCGCGAGCAAAAGGGCCTCTTTGCGTGGACGTTGTGCAATTATCCGACGGAGGAACTCGCCAAGCGGGCGGGGCTTTCCGGCAAGGAATACGCCGCGCAAATCGCCCGCGCCTGCTTTTTAAACGAAAAGGACCCCGTCAAAAAATGGCAGGAGGTAACCCAAGCCGTTACCGAAATCGGCGAGTGGCTTTCCGACTTGCCTATTCACACGCTGCACATTGAATCCAAATCAATGGATTTTGAGGTCCTTTTGGGCGAAAAACGCCGCTTTGTGGCGGGCGGAGGGTGCAATATCCCGTCGTTTGAAATTTTTACGTCGCCCGACTGGCGCGGCACTCGCGGCGTCTATTTTGCCGATTTGTCGTCGTACCGTAGCGGCAATTATGTCAAGGGTGTGCGTTTGGAATTTAAAGACGGGCGCGCCGTCAAGGCGGATGCCGAGCAGGGCGCGGCTTTTGTACGCAAAATGTTGGCAATGGATAAGGGCGCGGCGCAGATTGGCGAGTTCTCGCTGACCGACAGACGCTTCTCCAAAATTACCAAATTTATGGCCGATATCTTATATGATGAAAACTTTGGCGGCAAGTATGGCAACTGCCACGTTGCCGTCGGGGCCAGTTACGCCGACACCTACACGGGTGCGCAGGACAAACTGACCAAAGCCGTAAAGGAAAAACTGGGCTTTAACGATTCCTCCCTGCATTGGGATTTAATCAACACCGAGGACAAAAAGGTTACAGCCCGCTTAAAGGACGGCTCCTTGGTTACGGTGTACGAAAAGGGCCAATTTAAATACTAGGACCTTTTGACCCCTGGGCCTAGGTCCAAAGACCCTGGTATAAAAGGTTGTATTATTTTAAACTAATAGTAAGGAAGTTACTTAAAAAAAGGAGAGAACTATATGAAAAAATTTTTAACAGTAGCATTAGCGTTGTTGCTGACGACGGGGGCCTTTGCCCAAAAGAGAATTGAAAAAAATAACGTCTTGGACGCCAAATTGGCCAAGGCTATTACGGCGGCCACGCAAAATAAAGCAGGCTTTGAAAGCGCCGTAAACGTGATTAAGGCTTATGAGAATTTTGCTAAATCCGTCCAAGCCAAACAGTACCACGATTTTGGCTATATCTTTCAGGCAATGGACGAAGTCCGTGTAACCTTTATGGCGGTGCAGGAAAAATCGCCCGAAGCCGCGTCCCAAGTTGCCAAATACATCAACCGCCCGGTGGCGATTGCCAACGGTTCCTATTTCTTAACGCTTGAAAATTACTTGCGTATGGAAACGGTGAACCTGACCCAAGGCGAACAAGTGAAATTTGACGCGTTCCATACGGCTTTGGAAAATGCGCTGAACTATGCGGATGTTATTACGGTAAACCAAGCGTTGCCGAAAGAGTATGCCGAATCGGTGGTGGCGTTCCGCAAATTCGTAAGCGGCACCAAGGAACTCAAACCGAACTGGATTTTGCAGAGTATGATGAACCCGATGGACGAATTTAACGCCCAGTTGCAAAAGAACCCGCAGTTGGGCCCGGCGATGGCGAAGGAATTTGTAAAGCCGATTAAAGCCGCTTGGGGTACGGTGGAACCCGTGGACTTTATCAACGAGTACGCCATTACCTTGCAAGGCCCGGTACAGGACGAATTGTTTGACTTCCGCGACAATCTGAACCGCTTGGCCCGCTAATAAAAGCCTTTTCATAGAAACCGCCCGGAGCAATTGTTCCGGGCGGTTTTTTTATGGGCCTGGTCTAAAATTTTTCAGGGTCAAAAGGCCCTTGTGGTGCTCCTGTTAAATTTTTTAAACTACTAGTAGATAAAGGAGAACAATCTTCTATGAAAAAAATTCTAGTTTTGTTAATGGCTCTGTTGGTTAGCACAAGTGTTTTTGCGCAAAAAAAGGGAAAGCGGGTTACTGCTTCCCATTTGCGTGCCCGGTTGGACTGGTTGCAGGAGCAAGCGCTTGAACAGCGTTTGATTCAAGATGATAAAGTTCAAATGCAAGAAAAGTTGAACGAAGAACTGGAAGAAGAGTTGGAAGAAACCATAGAAATTGACGAAAACGCCTTGGGCACGATGGAGAGTTTTGTGGCTTTTACCAATGAAATTAAAACAAAAACCTCCCAAGATGTTGCGGCCATTTTTCAGGCGTTGGAACCGGTGGAGGCAAACTTTATGGCGTTGGCCGCTGAAAACCCCGATGAAGCCGCGCATTTGGCTACCGTTTTAAATCATCCGATTGTGTTGGCTGACGGCAAAAACTTGCTCCTAGCCAATTATCTGCGGGCAGAAATGGCTAAATTGCCCGCCGAGCAACAAATGAGACTGAAAGATTTTCGGGAAACTTTTTTAAAGTCCTTGGAAGAAGCCGTCTTGGTTACCGTGGATAATACGCTCCCGGAGGATTATAGCGAGGCGGTAATTGCGTTTCGCAAGTCCGTGGCCCACGCTCCCCGGGAAAATGCGTCCTTTATTTTACAAGGGATGATGAACCCAATGGACGAGTTTTATAGCCAGTTAAAGAAATACCCCCAGTTGGGGCCCACAATGGCAAAGGAATTTGTAAAGCCCATTAAAACCTCTTGGGGTATTGTTAAACCACTGGATTTTATTAATGGGCACGCCGTAGAATTGCTTAGCCAGCCGATGCAGGATAAATTGTTTTCTTTTGCCCGGGATTTAAGACGGCTTTCCCGTTAAACAAGCCTTTTATAAAAAACCGCCCCAATGTGTTTGGGGGCGGTTTTTTGTTGTTTTAATGGGTGCAAAAGGCCTGCTTTTTGGGGGGATATTCCCCGGTGGCCCATAAAAAAACGCGCCAGCAAGCGCGTTTTTTGCAAAATAAAACCAATTTTACAACTCGGTATGCATTACCTTTAAGGCGGCCTTTTCTTTGGCTACGGGCAGGCACTCTTGCACGCGGTAGTGTTTGCCGTCGGTCAGTTGCGTGATAGCCGCAATGTCCGCATCGGTCAGCACTTCCTTGTCATAAGTGGTGCGGAACTCGTATCCAAGTCCGCTTTCTACAATTAATTTCATAGATTCGCGCAGCACCGCCGGGTTAAAATCCACTCCCGTGATGAGTGAATATTTTTCCAGCGGGGCTTTTAAATCCATTGCGATAAAATCCAGCAATTTATCGTGAATTAATTGTTTAAGCACATCCGGGCGGGTGCCGTTTGTATCCAACTTGGTGGCATAGCCCATCCCTTTTAATTTGGCCAGGAACTGCGGTAAATCTTCGTGCAGGGTAGGTTCCCCGCCGGATACTACAATTCCTTCCAAGGTGCCTTGGCGGCGCTTTAAAAAGGCGTCTATTTCTTCTTCGGCAACGGGCTCGGCGAACATATGCGGATAGACCAGTTCCGGGTTGTGGCAGTAGCGGCAGCGAAAGTTACACCCTTGCGTAAAAATCACCGCGGCCGGCCGTCCGGGAAAGTCAATTAACGTAAATTTTAATAATCCGCCTATCTTCATACCCAGTCCGTTGCGCTAAAAGCGAAAAACTTATTTGTCGCAACCGCAAGAGCAGCCGACGTGCATCGTTTTTCTCATCGCAAATTCTTCTTTTTTGCCTTTATTCCAGTTTTGTACGGGGCGCAGATAGCCTACGACTCTGGAATAAACTTCGCATTTAGAACCGTGAACGTCGTTCAATTCTTTTTTAAGTTCCGAGATTTTGTTTTCAACTACTTGTCTTTCCTGTGCAGTCATTTGTATGTCTCCTAACGAATAATAACCTATGTTGACGGGAACGGGCCCGTGAAAACCCGTTACTTTATTATGGCACTTTATGGTGCCGGCCGCAACCGCTTTTTTGGGTTATCTTTGACGGGCAAAGTAACCCAAAAAAGGTAATATTTTACAGAACTATTTGCTGTATAACTGTTCTTCCAACAGTTTAATTTTGTGTTCCAGTTCCTGCATCCTCTCGGCCTTGCATTTGGGGCATTCAAAGTGTTCGCCTTCAATGTAGCCGCACTTGGGGCAGACGCTGAACGTGGGGGTGATAGAAAAGTACGGGAGAGTGTACTTTTCGCAGACGGTTTTGATGAATTTCTTCATCGCTTCCAAGTCTTTAATCTTTTCACCCGTAAAGATATGCTGTACCGTACCGCCGGTGTATTTGGATTGGATCGTGCTTTGCAAGTCCAACATTTCAAACACGTCGTCGGTATAGTTGACGGGCAACTGCGAAGAGTTGGTGTAGAAAGGCTGGTGCCCTTGCTTGTACAATTCTTCGTTGGCACAGATAATTTCGGGATAGTGCTCTTTATCCAGTTTAGCCAAGCGGTAGGACGTACCTTCCGCCGGGGTGGCTTCCAAGTTGTAGTTGTTGCCGGTTTCTTCCTGGAATTTTACGAGCGTCTCGCGCATATAGGTCAGCACGTCTTCGGCAAATTTTTTGCCTTTTTCGGTGCCGATATCTTCGCCCAACAGGTTGACGGAGGCTTCGTTCAAGCCCACGAGCCCGATGGTGGAAAAGTGGTTCTTCCAAAATTCGCCAAAGCGCTGGCGCACCGAGCGCAGGTAGAAACTCATATACGGATAGAGGTTCCCCTTAGTAAAGCGTTCAATGACCTTGCGTTTGATTTCCAAACTGTTTTTGGCTACTTCCATACGGTCCTTTAAGAGGGCAAAGAAGTCCTTTTCGTCCTTGGCCAAGTAGCCCAGTCTGGGCAGGTTGATGGTTACTACGCCGATAGAGCCCGTCAACGGAGCGGAACCGAACAGCCCGCCGCCGCGTTTGCGCAGTTCGCGGTTGTCAATGCGTAAGCGGCAGCACATAGAACGCGCATCTTCGGGGTTCATATCGGAATTAATAAAGTTGGCAAAGTACGGGATACCGTATTTGGCCGTCATTTCCCACAAGGGGGTAAGTTTGGGGTTGTCCCAATCAAAATCTTTGGTGATGTTATACGTCGGAATCGGGAACGTAAACACGCGGCCCTTGGCGTCGCCCGCGAGCATTACTTCGCAGAACGCGCGGTTTAACATATCCATTTCCGCCTGGAATTCGCCGTAGGTTTTGTCCTGCAATTTCCCGCCGATGATGACCGGCTGGTCCTTATAGTAGGACGGAACCGTCAAATCCAACGTTAAGTTGGTAAACGGCGTTTGGAAGCCCACGCGGGTAGGCACGTTTACGTTGAACAAAAACTCCTGCAAGGCTTGTTTTACATCGTTGTAGGAAAGTTTATCGTAATAGATGAACGGCGCGAGCAAGGTATCAAAGTTGCTGAACGCCTGCGCGCCGGCGCTTTCGCCCTGCAAGGTGTAAAAGAAGTTGACCACTTGGCCCAAGGCGGTGCGCAAGTGCTTGGCGGGTTTGCTTTCGGCTTTGCCGACCACGCCCGTAAAACCGCTTAAAAGCAGGTCCTGCAAGTCCCAACCGACGCAGTACGCGCCCAACAGGCCCAAATCGTGCAGGTGGAAATCGCCTTCGCTGTGCATACGGCGGACATTTTCGGGATAAATTTTGTTGAGCCAATAGACCTTGCTGATTTCGGAGGAAATATAGTTATTTAACCCCTGCAAGGAGTAGCCCATATTGCTGTTTTCGTTTACCTGCCAGTCAATTTTTTGCAAATACTGGTCCACCAAATCCACGTTAAATTTGGAGGAAATTTCACGCATACGGGCGTGCTGGTCGCGGTACAAAATGTAGGCCTTGGCCGTTTTGTGATAGTTAGAGGTCAAAAGCACATCTTCCACGATGTCCTGCACGTTTTCCACGTTAGGTACGGTGTCGGAATAAAGTTGCTGGATAATGTTAATGGCGCGAATCGTTAATTTCTTGGCGGTTTCGGCGTCAAATTCGCCGGTCGCTTCGGCGGCCTTGGTAATGGCACGGGTAATCTTTTTAGAGTCAAAATGTTGTGTCGTACCGTCTCTTTTAACGATACGGGTAATAACTTCGGAGTTTTCCATAATAGTTGTAATCCTGGTAGAATAATTCGCCGCTAAGTAAACTAACGACTTTTAAAATTTTGGCAAAAACGGACCAAAAATGCAAATCCCGTCTTAAAACCGATTTTGCCACAAGCCTAAAAATGTGCCCCTCCGACGGGAAAAACGCCCTTTTGCTGTGTCTTTTGTGCGGGGCCGGGCAGGCTTGTTAATAGTAATTATTACTAATAAGCGGGTTGTTTGTCAAAAATAAATCCGATAATTCCTAAAAAATAAGGGAAAACGGTGCGCGTTTTTATGTTGCTTTTTTAACCTCTTTTCCGGGGCTTGACGAACGCCGGGCAAAAAGTTTTAATAAAGAAAAAGCCGTAAAGGGGGAAATATATGGACTTTTACCAATGGTGCGTACTTGTAGCGGTAGTTGCTTTTGTGGTGCTCGTGATTTTTGCGGTGCGGGCGTTCCTGCAAATTACCCGCACGGCCGAAGCCGTGGAGTATTTGGCGGTTTCCGCCGCGGAAAATGTAGATAAAACCAAAAGCGCGTTTGACTTAATTGATAATGTTTCCACGCTGCTGGATTCTACTTTTTACAAGGTAATGAAGGTGGGTATGGATTTGGTGCGCCATTACCGCAACCGCTAATAGGGTTTTCTTTTGCAAAAAGCCCCGGTCTGTGTGCCGGGGTTTTTTATTGTGTCTAATTAAGCAGCCAAAAGCCGAGGTTTAAATAACACGCAAAGAACAGCCACACGGCATAGGGTACCAGCAGTAGGGCGGCCAGTCCATCCTTTTTGCGCGCTTCCGCCCACAGCCAAGAGGTTTCTATCAGCATTACCAGTAGTAGCAACAGGGCAAACTGCATATTGTGCCGCCCGAAGAAGAGCGGCGTCCACCAAATATTAAGCACCAGTTGCAGGATAAATAAAATAGCCGTTTTCTTGCGGCCCTGCAAACCTCTATTAAAAAGAAAAAACGCGCTTATCCCCAACAACAAATAAAGCAGGCTCCATACCGCGCCGAAAACACCATCCGGCGGCACGAGCGGCGGCTTGGTAAGCCCGTGGTACCAAACCAAATTTTGCCGCACGATATACCCACCGGGTAAGGCGGGCAACTGGCAGACGGCCAGCCAAAACAAAAGCGATAAAAAGGTCCTGTAAATGTTTTTCATAATTCCACCGTAGCATTTTGGGCTTCGCGGCCCAAGGCCGAAAAAGGGTTATAAAAGCGTGTTGTTCGGTTTATAAAAATGGTAAAATAAACTAAACGTATTTTATTTATCTATTGAGGACATTATGGACACCAAACTCATTACGGAAATTACCGATTGGCTCAAAACCACCGATTTAGCCGAATTTTGCTACGAAAAAGACGGCGATTGTATTGAAGTAAAAACCCAAGAAGCCCTGCCGGAGCCCGCACATTTTGAGTGCTCGCTTACGGCGGTATCTTCTCCGGCCATCGGCATTTACCACGCGGCTGAAAAAGGCAAAAACTTGGCGCTGAAAGAAGGCCAAGCCGTAAAAGAAGGCGACGCCTTGGGCGTGGTGGAAACCGTTTCCCAAAAGCATAAAGTAACGGCCCCCGTGTCCGGCAAGTTGCGTGTGGTAACCGCCAAAGACGGCGCTCCCGTGGAATTTGGTTTGCCGCTATTTTTTATTGAGCAGGCCGCCAAATAGGAGCGTAACCAATGTCTGCTAACATTAAAATTACTCCCTTTAAAAAAGTCTTGATTGCTAACCGCGGCGAAATTGCGCTGCGCGTTATCCGCACCTTAAAAGAAATGGGCAT
This sequence comes from Candidatus Avelusimicrobium sp., assembly GCF_050873505.1. Lineage (GTDB taxonomy): Bacteria > Elusimicrobiota > Elusimicrobia > Elusimicrobiales > Elusimicrobiaceae > Avelusimicrobium. The sequence goes on from NZ_JBNMIY010000003.1 coordinate 177,689, forward strand.
TAAGTCCGTGGCCATTTATTCGGAAGCCGACCGCAACAGTCTGCACGTCCGTATGGCCGATGAAGCCGTTTGTATCGGTGCGGCGCCCTCGCCTTTAAGTTATTTAAATATGGATGCTATCGTTACCGCCGGGAAAATTACCGGGGCCGATGCCGTCCACCCGGGCTATGGCTTCTTGTCCGAAAATGCGGACTTTGCCAAAGCCGTTACCAAAGCCGGGATGACGTTTATCGGGCCGACCGCGCACTCTATTGAAATGTTGGGCGTTAAATCCACCGCGCGCGAAATTGCCGTACGCGCCGGCGTGCCGATTACGCCCGGTTCCGACGGTATTGTAGGCAAAAACTTCCGCGAAGTGGCCCGCAAAATCGGTTTCCCGATTATGATTAAAGCCACCTTGGGCGGCGGCGGAAAAGGTATGCGCGCTTGCCTGAAAGAAGAAGATTTGGAACTGATGATGGAAACCGCGCAGGGCGAAGCCCGCGCCAACTTTGGCGACGACCGCGTATATTTTGAAAAACTCGTTTTGAACCCGCGCCATATTGAGGTGCAGGTAGCCGCCGATAACTACGGTAATGTAGTGGCGTTTGCGGAGCGCGATTGCAGTATGCAGCGCCGCCACCAGAAACTGGTGGAAGAATCCCCGTCCCCGTTTGTGGACCCGGTAACCCGCCAAAAACTCCAAGAAGCCGCTTGCAAATTGGTAAAAGCCGCCGAATACCGCGGTGTCGGTACGGTAGAGTTTTTGATGGCGCAGAATAAAGAATTTTACTTTATGGAAGTAAACACCCGCTTGCAGGTGGAACACCCGGTAACGGAATCCGTCTGCGGGCAGGACCTCGTTAAAATGCAGTTGCAAATTGCGCAGGGCGAACCGCTCCATATCACGCAAAAGGATGCGGCGGTTATTAAATGCCACGCGATTGAGCACCGCATTAACGCCGAAGACAGCGAACACAATTTTACGCCGTGCCCCGGCACTATTACCGAGTGGATTCCTTCGGGCGGCTTGGGCGTGCGCGTGGACAGCCATATGTACACGGGCTACACGATTCCCAGTTATTACGACAGTTTGATTGCCAAACTGATTGTTACCGCGCCGGACCGCGAGCACCTGCTTGCGCGTTGCCGCCGTTGCTTGGGCGAATTTTTGATTGAAGGCGTAAAAACCACGATTCCGTTCCACCAAAAAATCGTCAATAACCCGGACTTTATTAAAGGTAATATGGATACAGGGCTTATTGAGCGGATGATGGCGCAGGAGAAGGAAAAAGGTGAAGGCAAAAAATAAAATTTTAGGCCCGCGCGCGCTTAAAAAATTTGTGGAAACTGCCCGTGCGGAAGGCAAAAAAATCGTTTTTACGAACGGTTGCTTTGACATTTTGCACGCGGGGCACGTCAGCGTGTTGGAATTTTCCCGCTCCAAGGGCGATGTGCTGGTGGTCGGGCTCAACAGCGATGCTTCCGTGCGCCGCTTAAAGGGGCCTACCCGCCCGGTAAACACCCAAGCCGACAGAGCGTTGGTGTTGGGGGGGCTGGAAAGCGTGTCCGCCGTCAGCATTTTTGAAGAAGACACGCCGTATAATTTAATTAAACTCGTCCGCCCGGACGTTTTGGTAAAGGGCGGCGACTACAAGACCGACGAAATTGTCGGACGCGAATTTGCAAAAAAAGTGGTGCGTTTCCCCTTGCTTAAAGGTCGTTCCACCACCAATATTATTAAAAAGGTAAGTAAATAAACCGCTTTGCGGCTTTTGGGCTGCGGCGCGGTTGTTGCGTCAAGAGGATAAAATATGTCTGATATTTTTGAGAAATGCAAAAACTACAAAGACGCCAAACTGGCTATGCGCCTAGGCATTTACGGCTATTTCCAGCCGATTGAATCCGCGCAAGGGCCGGAGGTAATGTTGGGCGGCAAAAAATACATTATGGCCGGTTCCAACAACTATTTAGGCTTGGCGGATGACCCCGAAATGAAGAAAGCCGCCGCCGAAGCCGCTTTGAAATACGGTACCGGGTGTGCCGGCTCCCGCTTTTTAAACGGCAACACCAAGGCCGCCGATGCGTTGGAAGAACGCATTGCCAAATTTAAACGCAAAGAAGCAGGGCTTATCTTTTCTACCGGGTATCAGATGAATTTGGGCGTAGTGTCCTGTCTCGTTAAAAAAGGCGACTACGCGATTGTAGATAAATTGGACCACGCCAGCATTTTGGACGGTATTAAACTTTCCGACGGCGAAATGGTGCGCTTTAAACACAACGAACCGGGCGATTTGGAACGCGTCATTTCCAAACTCCCCGCCGAAGCCGGCAAATTGATTATTGTGGACGGCGTATTTAGTATGGAAGGGGACATTTGCCCCTTGCCGGAAATCGTCAAAATCGCCAAGAAATACGGCGCCCGTATTATGGTGGACGATGCGCACGCGACGGGTATCATCGGCAAAACGGGCCGCGGTACCTGCGAATATTTCGGCTTGGAAAACGGCGAAGTGGATTTGGTCGTCGGTACTTGCTCTAAAACCTTTGCCACCGTCGGTGGCTTCGTGGTGGGCGATGCGGATATTATCCATTACATCCGCCACAACGCCCGCAGCCAGATTTTTTCCGCGGCCTTGCCGCCTGCCTGTGTGGCCTCTATCACCAAGGCGTTGGAACTTATTGAAAACGACACTTCCCGCCGCGACAATTTGTTCCGCTTGACGGCCAAACTGAAAAAAGGCTTGGAAGACTTGGGCTACGATTTGGGCACCAGCACCACGCCGATTTTGCCGGTACACGTCGGCAGCAATGAAAACTGCTTTAAAATGTGGCGCGCCCTGCACGAGTTGGGCATCTTCTCCAACCCGGTGGTCAGCCCCGCCGTGCCGCCAGGCCACGCGCTTATGCGCTTAACGCTTATGGCGACCCACACCGACGAACACGTTGCCAAAATCATTGACGCTTTTGCCAAAGCGGGCCGTGCGGTAGGTGTGATTAAATAGTTTAGTAGCAGGATAACCCCGGTCTTTTCGGCCGGGGTTTCTTTTTTAGAGGGGAAAATATGAGTGTGGAAATACGTCAAATAGCGGACAAGGAGTTGGACTCTTTTGTTAATTTTCCGTTTGAATTATATAAAAATGACCAGTATTGGGTGGGCGAATTAAAAGCCGATACCAAAAAGTTGCTGCGCTTGGATAACGTCTTTTGGGCAAAGAACGAACGAGCCTTGTTTTTGGCATACCAGGACGGTAAAACCGTCGGGCGCATTGCCGCCATTTTAAATAAAGAGCACAACGAATACCACCACGAAAATATCGGTTTCTTTGGGTTTTTTGATACGGTAAAGGATGAAACTGTTTCGGCGGCGCTTTTTCAGGCGGCTGAAAACTGGCTCCGCGCCAAGGGCGTAACGGCCGTGCGCGGCCCGGCAAATCCGGACAGCAACCACGTTTACGGCCTTTTGGCGGACGGGTTTGACAGTATGCCCGCTATTATGATGCCGTATAACTATCCGTATTATATGGATTTGATTGAAAAAGCCGGATATGGGAAAATCAAGGACTTGCTCGCCTTTGAGCGCAGTAAAGACGATAAATTTTCCGAACGCTTTTTAAAGGTCTGCGCGCGCTGTTCGCGCGGGCACGGCATTACGCTTAGGCGGCTGAACCTTAAAAATTTGGACGCGGAGGCTGAAATCATCCGTGAAATTTACAATAAGGCCTGGGCGGAAAACTGGGGCTTTGTGCCGATGAGCAAGCAGGAAATGGCCGACGTGGTAAACGAGTTAAAATTAATCGTCCGCCCCGAAGGAACCTGCGTGCTGGAAGTGGAAGGCGTGCCTGCCGGGTTTTATATTGCCATCCCGAATATGAACCACGCGCTTAAAGAATTAAAGGGGTCGCTTGCCAACCCGTTGCGCATTGTAAAAGCGCTGTTGGCTTGGCGCAAAATTAAGGATGCGCGCCTGATTATGCTGGGCGTGGCGCCTGAATTTAGAAAGCGCGGCATTGACCTTATTTTGATTAAGCACATTATTGACCACGGCGTTGCCATTTGGAACGAGGCGGAACTTTCGTGGGTGCTGGAAGATAACGAGGGCATTATCCGTGGCATTACGGAGTGCGGTTGCCACACCAGCAAACGGTACAGACTGTACCAAAAAAGCCTGTAAAGACTTATTTTTGCGCCCTAAAACCAATAAAAAGGGTTTCGCTCCCTCCCACGGAAAACGAAACCCTTTTAGTGTGTTGCCCGGGGTAGCGGGTCCCCTCCCGCTTCCGGACGGATGAAATTTGTTTTAAGTGGACGCCCCGCCGGGTACTCCGGCTGGGGCGTCTTCCTTTAAAGCGCACCGTGTTTACCCCACTTTACGCTTTCCCCCAGTTCCCGGCCCCTTGCTTATCCTTTATCCCCCGGGCCGTTCTCTATATTTAAAGGATAGCGCATAAAACGCCAAAATAAAAGCCCAAAAAAGGATTAGTTTTTTAGGGCAAAAAAACCCCCGCCGGCTAAGGGCGGGGGAAAAGATTATTTACCTTCGGTAACGCGCTTCCACGCGGCTAAAAAGTCCGGCGGAACGGGCGCTTCAAACTTTAATTTCTTGCCCGTCAGCGGGTGTTTAAACTCAATTCTCCGCGCGTGCAACATTAAGCGGTCTGCCGTGGCGCCGCGGTAGAGCCAGTCCCCCAGCACCGGGTATCCCAACCAACTTAAATGTACGCGCAACTGGTTGGTACGGCCCGTGCGCGGGTAAAGTTCAATATAGGTAAATCCGTTTTTGCGTTCCAATACCTTGTAATCGGTTACGGCTTCGCGCCCTACGTCGGAAGCCTTGATTTTGCCCCCGGCCACGCGCCCTATCGGCACATCAATCGTGCCCTCGTCATCCGGCACTTCGCCGCAGGCAATGGAGTGATACGTTTTGTGCACCTCGCGGTTGGAAAATAGGGCCACCATTTCGGCCTGAAATTCCTGCGTTTTGGCTACCACCATTACGCCGCTGGTTTCGCGGTCCAAACGGTGTACAAGCCCAGCGCGCGGCATAGACGTATCAAAACCTTTGGGCGGGTTTGCCAAAATGACGGAGACCAGGGTTTCCTCGGTAGAAAACACCGCTTCGGGGTGCTCCTCCCACACGGGGCTTTGCGGGTGCACGAGCATACCCGCGGGCTTAATTACCACAAAAAAATCTTTACCGTCGTGGATGATTAAATCAGACAGTTTAGTTTTGGCTTCGGGGGCGGGCATTTCAAACTCCACCACCTCGCCGGGCGTAAGAGGCCAAGAGGGTTTTACCTTCTTGCCGTTGACGGTAATTTTGCCGTCTTTAATCATTTTTTGCACAATCGCGCGCGAAAAGTCGGCCAGTTCGTCGGCGGCAAAAATGTCTAAACGGCGGGAATATCCTTCAAAAACGATTTTTTTATTTTCCGGCATAAATAGCATCCTTTTTTAAGCGAGTCCAAAGCCAGCACGAGACCGCCGCGGCCACTAAGGCAATCCATTGGGAGGGGGATAACCCCAACCAATAGGCGCCGCGGTAATCCCCGCGGAAAAACTCAATCACAAAGCGCATTACGCTGTAACACAGTACATATTGCACTAATATTTTTCCGTCTTTATGCGGGTGTTTGGACGCATAATGTAATAATACGAATAAAATCAGGTTCCCGGCGGCTTCGTACAGTTGCGTAGGGTGGAGCGGCACATTTAAAAGTTCCGGGGCTACCAAGGAGTGCGGGTCGGTAAACCGTACTCCCCACGGCATTGTGGTCGGGCGGCCGAAACAGCACCCCGCCAAAAAGCACCCAATGCGCCCCAATGCGTGCCCCAAAGGCAAGCCGACAATTAAAAAGTCGCTCGTTTTTAAAAGGGGCAGGCCCTTTTTCTTCATATAATAAATAAGTGCGCCAACGGAAACAATCATCCCGCCGAAGAAGACAAACCCATAGCGGAAATCGCGCACGATGTTGGTCAGTTTTTCGGCTAATGTGGCCCCTAATTGCGGCCAAGAAACAATAATGTAGAGCAGTTTGCTCCCGGCCAACGCGCCGATAAAAGCGATAAAAAGCAGGTTCCAAAAGGTGTCTTTATCTAGGCCGATTTTTTTAAGGCGCGGCACTAAATAAAGCGCGGCGGCCGCATAACCGAGTGCAGTCATCAGCCCGTAACTGGCCAGTTCAAAGGAACCTATTTTAAAAAGTACTGGGTGCATTACAGGCGCTCCTCGTCGCGGATGGCGTTGCGCATAAACGGATTTTTTACCCGTTCATAGCCAATGGTGGAACTGCATTTCCCACCGTAGGCGTGGCCTGCAAAAATTTGCGTATCTTCGGGCAGTTTGGAAAGTTTTACCAAACTTTGGCGCATTTGGCGCGGATTAGAGGACGGCAAATCCACCCGTCCGCACGCCCCCGGGAAGAGGGTGTCGCCCGTAAAGAGTGCGTTGACAATGTGCAAACACACGCCGCCCGCCGTATGGCCGGGGGTGGGGATAATATGCACGGCAAAGGGCCCTATTTGCAAGTGTTGTTCGCCTTGATAAGTGTGTACAAGTTGCGGGTCCAAGCCCGAAAGAGCAAGGTCATTTTCCTCCAAAAAGGCCTGCAAATGGTGCTTTTGCAAGAGGTCTTGGGAAAATTTAACGTGGTCAAAATGCCCGTGCGTAAAAAACACGGCCAGCAAGTTTAACTTTTTTTCTTTTAGGGTATGTTCCAAATAGTTCATATCCCAAGCCGGGTCAATCAAAATGGCGTCTTGCCCTTCGCTTAGTAAATATGTGCAGTTGCCCATAGGGCCTAAATTGATAACGTCAATGTTCATAAGTTATTTATCGGGTTGAAATCTAAATTCCACTTCGTCCGCGCCTATCATATTGTATTGGGTGCGGGCGATTTTTTCCAAATAAGCGGAGTCGTCTTTTTCCAACAGGGCCATTGTGGCGGTCAACTGTTCGTGTTCTTTATCCAGTTGCACGCTTTGGCGCGTTAATTTGCGCAGTTCCAGTTTGTTATGCACCAAACTGACAATGCTGCTGCCTAAAAAGAATATAACCACTACTACCAGGGCGGTCCCCAGTAGTAGCGGTTTTTTGTTTTGGATAATAAAATCCGTTATGGCTTGCGTGTTCATTTGCGGCTAAATACGGAGTCCTGCGCGTACTCGGCTTTGTCGCCCAGTTCGGCTTCAATTTGGAGCAGACGGTTATATTTTGCCGTCCGTTCGGAACGCGCCGGCGCGCCCGTTTTAATGGCGCCAGCGTTGGTGGCTACGGCCAAATCGGCGATAAATGTATCCTCGGTTTCGCCGGAGCGGTGCGACACAATGCGCGAATAGCCGTGCTTCTTGGCCAGTTCCATTACGTCTATGGTTTCGGACACGGTGCCGATTTGGTTGACCTTGATTAAAATGGAGTTGGCGGCCTTTTCGGCAATGCCTTTTTCCAAGCGTTTTAAATTGGTAACAAACAAATCATCGCCCACCAGGTTAATTTTTTTACCCAGTTTTTCGGTAATGTGTTTCCACCCGGTCCAGTCGTCCTCTTGCAAGGGGTCTTCAATAGACACAATGGGATATTTTTGGCACCAATCGGTGTAAATATCGGTCATTTCCTGCGCGGAGTGCATTTTGCCCTCAAAGCGGTAGGAACCCTCGTGATAGAACTCGCTGGCGGCACAGTCCATAGCCAGCGAAATTTCCGCGTGCCCCGCTTGTTTGGCGGCGGCTAAAATAGTTTTGAGCACATCCTCGTGTTTGGTGATTTTCGGCGCAAAACCGCCCTCATCCCCTACGGCAATCACCATACCCTCTTTTTTAAGCAAATCCTTTAAGGCGTGATACGTTTCGCTCGCTTCGCGCAAGGCTTCGGCGAAAGTTTTGGGCGCGGTGGGCACAATCATAAATTCCTGTACGTCCAAGCCCGAGTCCGCGTGTTTCCCGCCGTTAATAATGTTAAGCATTGGCGCAGGCAAAACATAGCGGCTGTTATCCAAATTATAGACATTGCGGATATGCTGATAGAGTGGTACTTTGGCGCTGTGGCATCCCGCCCGCAAGACGGCCATAGATACGGCCAGCATTGCGTTGGCTCCTAAATTGGTTTTGTTTTCCGTGCCGTCCAGCGCGAGCATACTTTCGTCCACCAGACGGATATCAAACGGATTCATCCCGGCTAATTGCTGGGAGATACGCTCTACATTGGCTACGGCCTTTAAGACGCCCTTGCCGTTGTAGCGGTCCCCGCCGTCGCGCAGTTCAAGCGCTTCGTGCGAGCCCGTAGAAGCCCCGCTGGGCACGGACGCGGTGCCCGTGTTGCCGTCATCCAACAGGACATCGGTGGCTACCGTTGGGTATCCGCGCGAGTCCAAAATTTCTCTTGCCGTAATTTTTTTAATGCGAACCATACAACCCCCTTCCGGCAATGTGCCGGATTAGACAATGCTGTCTATGATTTTTTTGCCTTCTTTAATCAGTATTTCCGGCAATTTCGCATCTTGCGCTTCGGCGTACATACGGATTAACCGCTCGGTGCTGGACGGGCGAATCGCCAGCCAACTGCCGCCCTTTAAGATAAACTTAAACCCGTCGGTGTTGTCAATGCGCCACACGGAGGTTTTGTTAATGGAAAGCGGCGGTTTGATATCCAAGCGTTCCATAATGCGGTTAATTTCGGTTTCCGCCTTGGGAATACTAACTTTTTGGTCAAACAACTGTTTGTATTTTTTATAAAATTCTTTTTTCAGTTGTTTTAAGGTCTTGCCTTCGGTGGCCAACATATCCACCACCAGCAGGCAGGCCAACAGGCCGTCTTTGTCCGGGATGTGGTGGGCAATCGCAATACCGCCCGACTCCTCCATACCCATAATGTACTGGCCGGTAATCATTAACTCGGTAATATATTTAAAGCCTACTGGGGTTTCGCGCAGCATTAAACCGTTTACCTTGGCTACCTGGTCAATCAGGTTGGAGGTAATTACGCTTCTGCACACGCGGCCTTTGAGGTTTTTGTTGTGAACCAAGTGTTCCAGTAACAGCGGGGCTATTTCGTTGGGGGACACCCAGTTGCCTTCGGCGTCAATAATGCCGAATTTGTCGCAATCCGGGTTGCAAGCGATGCCCAAGTGCATTTTTTTGCTTACGACTAATTTTTTAAGATCCGTCAAACTTACAGGGCCGGCGTTAGGCGTGTGCCCGCCAAAGAGGACGTCTTCCCCTTCGTGGATGCCTTCCACCGTTACGCCGTGCTTTTCTAAAAAGTCGCGGAAGTAATATTTAGACGTACCGAAAAGCGGGTCAATGGCTACTTTTAATTTCGCCTTTTTAAGCGCCTTTACGTCAATCATTTTTTCCAAGCGGGCCATATAGCCTTTGCGGAAATCCTTGCTGACGGTCGCCGCGGCGTTCAAGACGCCAAACTCGGTGGATGACGCTTTTAAAATCTGTGCGTTGGGTGAAGGAATACGCTTTTCAATATCTTGTACGATTTCGTTGTTGGCAATACCGCCATAGTACGAAATCCATTTTACGCCGTTTACATAGTATTCGGCTTCGCTGCCCGTAATTACGATGGCGCCGACGGCGCACTCATTGAGCACCGCCCACTCGGCCACCGGGGTAGGCAGGGGCAGTTCGGCCACCTTTACGGTAATGCCGCTCTGCACAAGGGCGTTGGCCGCCACATAGGCAAATTGTTTAGAAAGAAAACGGGTATCATACCCCACCAGTACGAGGGGCTTTTTGGGTTTTTTGCCTTGTTCTTCACAGTGCTTGCGGTAACCAGTACCTTCAAATCCATAGAAAGGATGTTCCAAAATATGTTCGGAAATCCCGTAAGTCAAACGCTGTACGGACTGGGCGGTCAGCCCGTCCGCGGTAACGGCCCGGAAGCCGGCTGTGCTAAATTTAATATCTTCACTCATCGTGCTGGTATTATACTAAAAAATAGGCATTTTTTCATCTTTCTGCGGCTTTGTATATTGGATAGCGGAAAATGTTAAAATATATATACCCCATAATAAGGAAAGAAAAATGAATTTTGAATACGTCAAACAATACATAAAAGATGCGGGTTTGCCGAACTTCCGCATCTCGCAGGTAAAGGATGCCATTTTTAAACGCGGAATTTCGTCTTGGGACGAAGCCACCAGCCTGCCCGCCGATTTGCGCGAAAAATTGAAACAAGACCGGCCGTTGCTCAGTTTTAAGGTGGCCAAAATTGTCTGCTCGGACAGGGACAAAGTGGCCAAGGCGCTCTTAACGCTCAAAGACGGCTACCAGATTGAAACCGTATTGTTAAAACCGCAGGATACTTGGAGCGTGTGCGTATCCAGCCAAGTGGGGTGTCCGCTGCGCTGTTCCTTCTGCTCTACGGGCAAAATGGGCTTCAAACGCGATTTAACGCAAGAGGAAATCACCGATCAGGTGCTGATGTGGTACCAGTATGTGCATAAAGAAAAACTGGGCGAGCGTATTTCCAGCGTGGTTTTTATGGGGATGGGGGAACCGTTGCTGAACTATTTAAACGTGGTAAAGGCGGCGCAGGAACTTTCCAACCCGGACTATTTAAATATCGGCGCGCGCCATATTTCTATTTCCACTTCGGGCATTGCCGACAAATTGCATAAACTGGCGGTGGACTTGCCGCAGGCCAATTTGGCTATTTCCCTGCACAATGCGGACAACGCCGAGCGCAGCAAAATTATGCCCGTAAACCGCAAGTTTGATTTGGACGATATCAAAAAAGCGTTGGAAGAATATATCGCTATGACGGGCCGCCAAGTGTTTTTGGAATATTCCGTCATTGAAAACGTAAACAGCCGCCCGGAGCACATCCGCAAACTGGCGGATTGGATTTACAGCATTAAGGACAACTATTTACTGCACGTCAATTTGATTGCGTGCAACCTGGGCCGCGGCGAAAAGACCGAAGACCGCGTAGTAAAGGACTTTGCTGCCGGCTTAAAAGCAATGGGTATAGGCGTAACTATCCGCAAAAGTATGGGTAATGATATTTTAGCCGCGTGCGGACAGTTGGCTTCCCAGAAAAAGGAGGGCAAATGAAAAAATTAGGGTTACTGGTAGCCGGGCTTTTGTTGGCCGGGTGTGCCACCTTGGAAATGAACAACTTGGATTGGATTCCGATAGGGCCGGATTTCCCGCCTACCAAGGCTAAAAATGTGGAAATTATCGGCAGTAAGAGCGAAATTACCCGCCCGTACGGCAACTTGGGGCTCTTGCGCATTAAGAACTTACAGCCTACCCGCGACAATTTAAAAATGGGGGTGGAAAAAGGCCGCAAGTTTGTAGCGTCCAAGGGGGCCGATGCAATGCTTATCGGCCAATATAACAGCGCTGAGGACGGTGCGTCCAATCCGCGCGTAACGCTGATTATCTATGCCATTAAATATGTGGATAATTTGAGCGAAGAAGACGAAAAAGCGATTGAAGATTTTAAAGTATTGGGGATATTAAATGAGCGTTCTGATAGCTAAAACCGCAGGGGAATGTGAACAATGGACGGATGTAGCCGTCATTGTGGATGTGTTGCGCACGTCCACCACGCTGTGCGAATTGTTGGCGCGCGGCAAAAAGACTGTTTTAGGGTTTGATAAGGCGGAAGATGTAGCCGCTTTTAAAACGCGCCACGCTGATTTTGAGGTGTACAGCGAGCAGGATATTGCGATGAGCCACGAGGATGATTCCCCGTATGCGGCTTCCCGCGCGTCGGGCCGTACTCCTGCCTTGGTGCTCAGCAACGAGGGGATGAAGGCGTTGTTCGCCGCCAAAAACGCCAGCACCGTGCTGGTAGGCGGCTTCTGCAATTTTTACACCTTGGCGGATGTGCTTGCCAATATGGATAAGGATGTTTTATTAGTCCCCGCTTCGCTGTATGGCACGGCGGATGCGGTAGAGGACGGTTTTTGCGTATCCGCGTTGAAAGATTGCGTGCAAGGTATCGGCAACCCCGAGGACGCCATTGTGGAATATAACAATTCAATGCGCTGTGTAGAGTTTTTGAAGCAGGGTCCTAAAACCGCCGAAAAGGACGCTAAAATTGCGTTTAAAGTGGATGATTTAAAGGTGGTGCCGCAGGTGTCGTTTTCCGACCAAGGCTATGCGGTTTGCTACCCGTATGGGACGCAGGTGCCCGCGGCTTGGCTGGTTACCAAACAACCCGAACAGCAACCCGCCGCGGCCCCGGTTCAAACGCCTGTCGCTCCGGCGCAGGAAGAACCCGCCGCCAAAACAGTGGCTAACACCAAGAGCGGCCTGAAAAGTTTTTTTAGTGGGATTTTAAACACCGTGAAAGAGGAAAAAGAGGAATTGGAACAAGAAATTGCTAACAGTTTTGGCGAGACCCAGGCTGAAAATGCGCCTGCTCCGGCGGAGGACTTATTAGACGCCGCTTTGAAGCAGGCCCCGGCTCAACCGACCGCTAAGGCTGCCGCGGGTGTTCAGGCGACTGCGCCGCAACAGGCTGTGCCGTCTGCCGAAGTTACCTTTTCGGGCAAAACGGCGGCGTTTGGCGGTAAAACCAAAAAGAAAGCCATTGTGCTTTTTTCGGGCGGGTTGGATTCCACCACTTGTTTGTATTGGGCGTTGGCGCACGGCTACGAGTGCGAAGCGCTTACCGTTTCTTACGGGCAGCGCCACGACCGCGAGGTGTTGGCCGCACAAATGATTGCGCGCAACTTGGGTATTAAGCACCATATGATTACGCTTAATTTGCCGTGGCTGTCCTGCTGTTCCTTGGTGGATAAGAACCAGGTCCTGCCGGATGTGGCGTTAGAGGACATACCGAAAGAGGGGATTCCTTCTACCTATGTGCCGGGGCGGAACCTGATGTTCCTCTCTATTGCGGGCTCCTTGTTGGATGCAATTCACGCCGATGCGATTATCGCAGGCCCTAACGCGATTGACTTTTCGGGCTACCCCGATTGCACTCCCGCGTTCTTTAAAGCGGCGGCGGATGCGTTAAACCGCGGGACCAAAATGGGCGTAACGGAAGGGATTGAAGTGTTGGCGCCGCTGATGCGGATGTCCAAAACCGATATCGTGCGCTTGGCCGCTAAGTTGAAGGTGCCGTTTGAACTCACTTGGAGTTGCTACGCGGGCGGCAAAAAGCCGTGCGGTCATTGTGATTCGTGCAAACTGCGCGCCAAAGGCTTTGCCGAAGCGGGCGTACACGATACATCGCTGGATTAACGGGGCCTATATGAAGAGACTTCTTTTTGTTTTATTATCTGTGTGCTTGGCAGGAGGAATAACGGCGGCGGAACTAAAAGATACCGATGCCGGAACCCCGGCGGAGTGCAGTTTGCCTGCGGAGTCGGCTCCGGCTGTTAAAAAGACGGACGAAAAGTCCGCCCCGGCGGAGCAAAAACAAACGCCCGCCGAACAGAAAAAAGCCTTTAAGACGCGCCAAAAACGCATTAAAAAGTTGGTTAAGCAGTACAAAAAAGCCAAAGAGGCCGACAAGCCCGCTATCAAGGCCAAACTGGCGGAAGAGGTTTCCGCCGGAGTGGATGCGGGCCTTGCGTATGTAAAGGACCGCATTGCCGCCGAACGCACGAACTTGGATAACTGGGAAAACAAGATAAAAGCCGACGAGGCCAACTTGGAGCAGGTAAAGGCCCAGCGCGTGGAGGACTTATTGTCCGGCGTGGCCGAAAAGAAGCACAAGGAAGCCAAAAAGGCTTGGAAGAAACAACTAAAAGAAGCCAAAGAAAAATTACAATAATCCAAAAGTATTTTCCGATACCCCCGGCCCAACCCCGGGGGTTTTTGTTTTTTAATAACACCCCGTACAGAGACACGACGGGGTGTCGCCTAGCGGAAGGGCGGCAGTTCAGAATGCCCTCCAATTTTTATAACGGTTCTGTTGTATTGCTTTTTGTCGTCATCCCGTAGTGTTCTTATATGGGATCTGTCGTTTCGTAAGAGAACAACAACAGCAAAAACAGATTCCTGAGCGTTCCACGCCGGCCGACACTCGGGAATGACAAGGGAAAATGACCACTTATTAAACAAACGGTCATCCTGAACTTGTTTCAGGATCTACCGCTTGGGTAGTTGGTCGTTTGTAAAAATAAAGGTCATACTGGAAGGTTTGCCGTCGCGGAGCGTTCCTGTATCTAATCCTTATTTTAATAACAACAGATCCTGGACTACGACTTTCCAGGATGACGGCAACGACTAGCGACACAATTGGTAGATTCTGAAAACCCTGCGGGCCGCCAGTTCAGTGTGACGGCAAACAATGTTGTTTTTGTCGTTGCTTTTCAGTTGTTTACTGTAAAGGGGTTGTTTCGTTTTTTTTTTTTGTTAAAATTTTGATAAATCGCGGTGGTCGTACCCGGATGTATCCGCCGTATAAAAACGCGTATAAAAGGCCGTTTTGCTCAAATATAAAGGCCTAAACAAGGAGAAAAAATGAAAGGATTTAGTAATGTTTTATTGACTTTGTTGTCATTCTGGGGCCCGCATACGAGCGGGAACCCGGAATCCAGAAATAAAATAAAGAGGTTTTCTAATAAACAGACTGGATCCCGGGTCCACGCCCGGGATGACAACTATAACGACAGATCCCGTATAAGGACTCTACGGGATGACGGCTTAACAGCACCCAGGCATAAAAGCATAAGGGCGGGTTTTACTCTGATTGAACTCCTTGTAGTCGTGCTTATCATTGGTATTTTATCGGCGGTGGCTCTGCCACAATACACCAAAGCCGTAGAAAAAAGCCGCGCCACCGAGGCCTTAACTATGATTCGGGCGGCTATTCAGGCCGAAGAAGCCTATTACTTGGCAAATGGTGAATATACTGACGATATGGAAGCCTTGGATATCTCTATTCCAAGCACAGATAATTTTTATTTAGAGTCCTTGGCCGATGGCGATGAGGACGACTCCCGAATACAAATTTATAATGAAAGAACAGGTATGCGCTCTTGGTGGATATATTATTATAAAAATAAGACTTTAAATTGTCAGGTGGAAAAAGAGGAACCTAGTGGTTCTTTGGCAAGAAGTGTTTGTAAATCTTTTTCCAGTAAAGAAGTAACTTGTTTGGAGCCTGAATACGATTGTTATGTGATGAATTAACAAAGCCCCGCGGCGTGCGGGGCTTTTTAACTAACAAACTTCCTATTTAAATTTTTTATTCAAATATGCCGGAACTTTCCAGCGCATTGAGGGCTTTGGTAATGTCGTTTACCACTACAATCCAGCGGCTGTTGGGGCCCGCTCCGGCGGTACCATAAATAGTAGTGATATTAATGCCGTGGCCGGAAAGTACCGCTCCGATATCGTGCAATAACCCCACGCGGTTGACGGTGTCTATGCAGATGGCGTCCGTCTTTACGCTGGTAAAACCCGCCTTTGTCAGCGCGTGGCTGATTTCCTGGTCGTATTTCACCACCAGGCGGACGACGGCCGCATCATAGCGGACATCCTGCGAAATAGCGATTACGTCCACATTTTCGCGCACGAATAATTCGGCAAAATTTTTGAGCGCACCCGGTTCATTTATCAGGAAGACGCTGTACTGTTTCACTACGTTGATAGACATAAAAACCCCTTATAAATAAAACCCTATTTAAAATTATATCACACCCCCGCCCCTGATACAACAAAAAAGGACCGCTTTGGGGCGGCCCTTTTCAAAAGTGTTTAATACTTATTTTTCGGTTTCTTTAATGATTTTGAGCATTTGCGTGTGAATTTTGCCGTTAGAGGCCAAAATCGTGTGCCCGAAATCTTTTATTTTTTTGTATTTTTTGCCGGAATAATCCGTAACCTTTCCGCCGGCTTCTTGCAGGATAAGCACCCCCGCACTTACGTCCCACGGATTCAAGTTGTCTTCCCAGTAGCCGTCCAACCGCCCGGCGGCCAGCCAGCACAAATCCAGCGCGGCGGAGCCTAAACGGCGCACATCGTGGCAGGAGTTTAAAAACCGCCCGAAGCGGTTTAGCAACATCGGCAGGCGCGTAAAGCGGTCATACGGGAATCCCGTAACCAATAGGGATTGCTCCAATTTAGGTGTTTTGGAAACGTGAATCTTTTTGCCGTTTAGCGTGGCGCCCTTGCCCTTTTGGGCCAAAAAGGTTTCGCCCGTGGCCGGGTTTACTACGCCGCCCAAAACGGGTTCGTTCTTGTAGAAAAGCGCAATAGAAACGCTGCATTGCGGGAAGGTGTGCGCAAAATTGGTGGTTCCGTCAATCGGGTCAATAACCCAAGTGTAATCGGCCCCGGTGTTTTTTACGCCGTTTTCCTCGGCTAAATAGTCGTGCTCGGGGAAGTTCTTTTTAAGGAGCGACAAAACAGCCTTTTGGCTGGCGACATCGGCCTTGGTAACCAAGTTGGCCTTGCCTTTTAATTCGTAGCCCACCTTGCCAAAATTCTTGCGTACGATTTTGGCCGCGGCCTGTAAGCACTCTTGGAGTACGGCAAATTCTTTCTTCATTTTTTCAGGTCCAGTACGTCGGCTTCCTTTAATTTATTTTCAAGTACGAGCATCGCCTTGCAGTCGTCCTCGTTGTACATCAATACTTTATTGAGTAAATCTTGG
The DNA here is from genome assembly GCF_050873505.1 of Candidatus Avelusimicrobium sp. Lineage (GTDB taxonomy): Bacteria > Elusimicrobiota > Elusimicrobia > Elusimicrobiales > Elusimicrobiaceae > Avelusimicrobium. The sequence continues at coordinate 194,238 of NZ_JBNMIY010000003.1, forward strand.
TTGCCGGTTTTGAGCCAGTTGGTAAAATAGACCATACTGTCCATTGCGCCGCAGTCGTCCTGCCGCCAGTTAAAGCCAAAGGCGGGCGCGGCCGCTTTGAGCGAAAAACTGGGCGCGGGCAAGTAAAACTGCTTGTTGACGGATACCTTTAAGTCGTAGCAAATGGAGCACAGCGCCTTTAATTTGGCTTCGTCCTTCGGGTTTTTTCCGGCCAGATTCTTCATCTTTTTTACTTCGTATTCCGTCCAATGGTAGAGGGCGGTGTCGGAAAAATCTTTAATATAATCGTAAAACTGTTCAAAAATTTTAATTTCTTCTTCCGGCGTTTTGGCCACAAAACTGACGTATTTGTCTTCCTCTTTGTCCCAAATGCCGATTAAATAGACGAAGGACACGTTATCTTTGGTAAAAGTTTCCGTGGCTTCAAAATCAAAATACAAATTGTATTTTTTTACGGGTGGCGGAAAGTGCCCCGCTTCGCGCAGTACGGGCTTGTTGTACAGATACGCCAAAGAATTGTAATAGGAATCCGTGGCGTGCGGCTCTTCCAAAATGCCCCGTAATTTTTCCAGCCCGGCGTGCGCCACATCATCGGTAGTGAACATTCCGTTTATTTTAAGGCATTGGCGCATTTCGGTATTTAGGCCGGGGAGCATTAATAAATCCTTGCTTTGGGCCACCACTTTATTGGCGTAAACGCGCCACGGCGCGCTGGCGGCCTTGGGCGGTTTGTGCGCTTCGGGGCGGGCTTTGCCGTCGCGGATACTGCGCCAATAGGCCAGTTCGCGGGCCAAGCGGTCGCAATGGTCGGCGTAGCAGACGTCAATTGTGCGGTCGCGCAGAAACACGCGCGTGTTGGCGGGCGTGTATTTTTGCGCACAGCCCAACATACGGTTGAGCAAGCACACCTGTAAGGCGTAATGCTCCTTTAAATCGTGCGCGCGCTTAAATTGAAAAATATGATAATGATAGTTGCCCCACGCGCTGGGTGCGTCGTTGGAGCGGACGAGTAAATTCACGCTGCCGTAGGTGCTTTCGGGCAGGTTCCACAACAAGGCGTTGGCAATCGCGCTTTCGCCTTTGGCCATAGCGGCCAAGGTGTTTTTAAAGCGTTCGCTTTCCGTTTCGCCCGTGATAAACACCACGCCCGGGAATTCCTGCTTAATCCAATGGTCGCGGACGGTGCGGTCCGTGCGGATTTTTAAATTTTCGTAGCGGTTGGTTTCCGGCACGGCTTCTTCTTTGGGTGCGTGAAAAAAGCACCAAATGCTAAAAGGGTCTTCCAGCAAGGAAAACATCTTGGAAGCATTAAAATCCTGTTTACCGGGCACGCGGCCTGCGGAAAGGGTGTTAAAAAGGGTTTGCAACTCGTTCTCTGTCATTATATATGTATTCTATCTTTTTTAGCGGGGGAATAAAACCGCTTTTTGGCAACTTGCCAGCGGGGGGGCTTATTTGCTACCATAAAAACCTAGAATTATGGCTTTAAAAGAACAAACAAAAATGAACCTGGGCAGCCTGATTACGGCGCAAAATGTGCTGGTGGCGCCCGAAGGCTTAAACAAAGAGGGCTTAATTGAAACCTTGGTGCGTATGGCCTGCCGGAAGAATCCGCGCCTGAACCCGGCCGAGGTAACTGCCCAAGTGTTGGAGCGCGAAAAAGGTATCAGCACCACCCTAGATACGGGCTTGGCTATTCCGCACGCCCGCGTGGAGGAACTGGACGATTTCGCCGCCGCGCTTGCCGTATTGCCCGCCCCGGTGGCGGACGAACGCCATAATAATTTGCCTATCCGCGTGATGTTTTTGTTCTTATCTCCCGCAAAGCCATCTTTCTTTCAAAAGCACTTACAGGTATTGGCCGCCTTGGCCGAGACCTTCCGCCCGGATTTTATTCAAGAACTCCTTACCCTAAAAGACCCGCAGTCCGTGGCCGAACGCCTATCCCGCTGACGGGGCTTCCGACCGCGCCCAATTATGCTAGAATAAATTTATGGCAATATTGCGTGTAACAAAATACGGCGAGGACATCCTGCGCCAAAAATTGAAACCTGTTGATTTTAAAGCGTTGCAGCCGCAACTGCCCCAACTGCTAAAAGATATGGAGGAAACTTGTCTGGCGGTTAAGGGTGTTGGATTGGCGGCCAACCAAATTGGGCTGGATTACCGTTTGGCGGTAATTTTAATTCCCGAAAGTGATAAAGAAAACGCTCCTTTAAAAAGGTATGTTATTATCAACCCCGAAATTCTTTCTATGCGGGGGGAAAAGTTGGAAGAAGAGGGCTGCCTTTCTCTGCCCGGTTTGTGGGCGGAGGTAAAGCGCGCAACGGACGTAACCTTGAAATACACTGACGAAAACGGGGTAGAACAAGTTAAGCGTGCGCGCGGTCTGCTGGCCAAGGCGTTTCAGCACGAGGTGGACCACTTGGACGGCAAGTTGTTTATTGATTTGGTGGATCCGGTATTAAAGCCGGAACTTAAAAAAGCAATAAAAAAATTACGCAAAAACTGGAACTGATTATGAACAAATTACTCTTGTTAGGTCTTTTGTTTTGTACGCTTCCTGCGGGTGCGGAAGTAATCTCGGCGGTGTCGTATAACCCGTCGCGTATGGGCGATTACGTCTATTTAAAGGTGGCCGATAAAGCCAATTTAAAAGGCGGTATTGAAGCCAATACGATGAACGTTCGTTCCGGCGGCACGGTGAGCGCGAGTTCGTCCAATTTAAATTACGAGGTCCCCGCTGTGGTGGGTGCTTCGGGCTCTGCCTTGGATATGCCGAACACGGCTATCCACGGAAACGCGGTTAATACTTATAACGGTTATCAGGCCGTAAACAGCGGTGCACCAAGCGCACTTTTGAATAATGTGTATGTAAACGGTGGAAAAACGACCGTTAAAAATGATTCGTATTTGTCCACGTTAGACGCAGTAAACCGCTTAAAACAAAAGGCGACTACCCTGCGCGCGAATAAACTTTCGCTCAGCGGTTCGGAGGATGCAGGCCTTTACGACGGAGCAACGACGGACGGCTTTACATTAGCGGGGAACGATATCCCCCAACCGACGTCTTCGCACGTGAATACAGGTTCGGCACTTAGCAACTGCACCTTAAAATGGGAAGAGCGCACCACGAGCGACAACCAAAAAGTAAAACTCTTGGCTTTGGCTAACTGCGGAAGCGGCAGTTCCAGCGGGGACATTGGCGGAAGTGAAAAGTGTACTTGGGAGTACCGAAATCAGTTGAGTAGTTGCACAATGAACCATAAAATATATTGCAGCGTCGCGGGGGATTGGCCAAGTATTTTGTCTGCTTCTTCGTGTTCGGGGGCAGTTATGTCCTTGGATAAATGTCCTGAACCTACTCCTGGTGCTGAATGTTTAGTACGGGAACAGCATACCTATCCGATTGATTGCAACCCAGAAAAAATGAACTCATACACAGATACAATTACGGCTTGCCAGGCGCGTACTTATCGTGCAAAGTGTACGGCTTCTAAGTTTTAATAAAATTTGTGCTATAAAACCCCCGGGTACTGTAAAAAGTCCTCCCCGGGGGGTTATTAAAGGGAGTTTCCCTATGGTCGTCATCCCCGTAGAGTTTTTTCTCTCGTCATCCCCGAAGGTTTCTGTCGGGGATCTGTCGTTTCGCAAGAGAACAGCAACAGCAAAAACAGATTCCCGACTACGACACTCGGGAATGACGGCTTTATTAAAAAAAAGAGGTCATCCTGAATTTAGTTCAGGATCTACCGATTGTGTAGTTTGTTGTTTTAACAACCCAAAAGGTAGATTCTGAAACCTATTAATGGACCCCGTACAGAAACACTACGGGGTGCCGCCTAGCGGTAAGGGCGGCAGTTCAGTATGACCCCCAATTTTTATAACCGCTTTGTTGTATTGCTGTTTGTCGTCATCCCGTAGGGTTTTTATACGGGATCTGTCGTTAGTGTTGTTGTCTTAACCCTGAATTGGGGGCCCGCGGCGTGCTGTCAGGTAACAACCACGACCAAAAATGACTGCAAAAAGGTTGTTCCTCTTTTTACTTTGCCTTGCCTTGGTTGGCAACGGCCGCCATTTTCTTTTTGATTTCTTCCGCGTCGCCTAAAAAATAATCCTTTTGCAGTTTTAAGTCGTCCGAAAATTCAAACACATACGGCACGCCCGTCGGCAGGTTAAGGCCGATAATGTCCGCATCCGAAATGTTTTTAAGATGCTTTACAATTCCGCGCAGACTGTTGCCGTGGGCCGCCACAATAATTTCGTTGGCCGCTTTTAAGTGCGGGAAAATAACCTCGTTCCAATACGGCAAAATGCGGTTTACCGTGTCGCACAGGGCTTCGGTCAGTGGCAAATCCTTGGAGTTTACACTCGCGTAGCGTTTATCGTTTTGCGGGGCGCGCGGGTCGTCCAAGGTTAAAGCGGGCGGGCGGACATCATAACTGCGCCGCCACAGTTTTACCTGTTCGTCGCCATATTTTTTGGCAGTTTCGGCTTTGTTTAAGCCCTGTAAAGCACCGTAGTGCTTTTCGTTAAGCCGCCACGTTTTTTCCACGGGCAACCAATCTTGGTTGAGCACGTCCAGCACGCAGTTTAAGGTTTTTACGGCGCGTTTTAAATAAGAGGTATAAGCCGCATCAAAATAGAACCCGGCTTCCTTTAATAATTTCCCGGCGTTTAAGGCCTCTTCCACCCCTTGGGGCGTTAAATCCACATCCGTCCAACCCGTAAAGCGGTTTTCCAAATTCCACTGGCTCTGCCCGTGGCGCAAAAGTACAAGTCTTTTCATACAAACCTCCTGTTTGCCTATATATTAGTTCTTTTTGCGGCAAGCGTAAAGCGGCTTTGTAGGTTACTTTGGTATAATGTTTGCAGGGGAATTTAAGTATTTATGCAACCGATTTGTATTATGAAGTTTGGCGGAAACACCTTAGCCAACAAACAAAAACTTTTAATGGCGGCGGACTTGATTAAAGCCCGCTACTCGGCCGGGTTTATCCCGGTGGTAGTGGCTTCCGCCAATGGCAATTTGACCGATGTGCTTTTGGACCACGCGTTTAGCATTACGCCTAACCCGGATAAGCGCGAGTTGGATATGCTGATTACCACCGGGGAGCGCGTGAGTGTGGCGCTTTTGTCTATTGCCTTGCGGGCCAAGGGGGTGCCGTCCGTCTCGCTGACGGGCTCGCAAATCGGCCTTATTACTACTTGCACCCACACGGGCGCGGATATTTTAAAGTTAAAGGGCGACCGTTTATTGCGCGAAATTGAGGCCGAAAATGTGCCCATTGTGGCGGGCTTTCAGGGCATTGGCGAGAATAAGGAAATTACCACCTTAAAGCGCGGGGGGAGTGATGTGTCCGCCGTGTTTTTGGCGGCCCAATTAGGCGCGGACCACGTGGAAATGATTAAGGATGTGGACGGTGTGTATTCCGCCGATCCTAATAAGGACGTAAAGGCGCAAAAATACGAGGTGCTGGATTTTGACGAAATGTACAAACTGGCCTTAAACGGAGCGAGCGTGCTTCACCCGGATGCCGTGCGCCTGGCCAAAGAAAAGGGCGTAGAAATACGCATTGTCCACTATCAAACGGGCCAAACGGGCACGGTTATTAAATAGGAGTAAAAAATGCACTTAACTTTTAAATTTAACACTTTTGGGATTATTTCGTTTTTGGTGCTGTGCGGGCTATTTTATTGGCTGTGTCCGGTGCCGGATAATGCTTTTTGGCGCTACCTTATATATGGGGTGTTTGCGCTGGGGGCGTTTTTTGCCAGTTTTGTGATTGTCCGCCCCAAATAACGGGCGTATCTGACCCTTAAAAATATGGTATTATAAAAACTATGGAAACTACCGTCATTTTACAACTTATCGGTTTTACCGTTTGCTTTATTTTACTGTTCGTTTTTACGGCCAAGTACCGCGCGGCCTTGGCGCACGAAACGGACTTTGAACCGGCTGTGGAGGATTTAACCGTTGTAACCGTGGCCCAGCCGCCCGCCTTTAAACCGCGTGCTTCGCTGCTGCAATCGTTGCAGGGGTCGTCCTCTTTGGACCTGGCCGATTTAAAGGAAAAAGTGAAAAGTTTGCATTACCGTTTGGAAGAACTCAAAATGGCGCAAGATAAATCTGCGGGTGATTTGGCAAAACAAATGGCCCGTATGGAACAGCGTATGAGCACCTTTGAACAGGAATATGTAACCAAACTCCAACCCACTTTGTTAAGTCTGATTGAAGACTTGGAAAATATGAAAGTGGCGGAAGAAAAAACGCAAAAATAGTTCCAAATTTGCTTTATCCTTACTTAAAACCGTCGCAAAACTTGCGGCGGTTTTAACATTTTAAGCAAAAATATTTTGGCCTGGGACTATTTAAAAACGCAAAATCAGCCTTAATTTTGCAAAAAATGCTCTTTTGATAAAAATGCGGTCTAGGACGGAGAACCTTCCAAAACCGGGCACAAAGAGGGCAAATTCTGACAAAACGGATTAGATTTTGTCAATACTCTTGCGCAAAAAGACGGTTTAAAATTTGTTTTGCCTTGCTAAATTTCCTAAAATATATCTATATACGTATGCCAAGGAAAGAGGATTTTACGTTAGGAGAACAAATGAAAAATAAAAACCTTGAACCTATCGCCATTGTTGGTATTGGGGCGATTATGCCCGGAGCGTTGAACAAAGACGAATTCTGGACAAACATTAAAGAAGGCAAATACTGCATTACCGAAATTCCCGCGTCGTACTGGGACTACCATCTCTTTTACAGTCCCGATCACAAAGCAGAAGACAAACTGTACTCCAAAATCGGCGGTTTTATTCCGCAAAGTTTCAAATTTAATTCCTTAAAATACCGTATTCCCCCGCAAATTGCCAAGCAAATGGACACGGTGCAACACCTGGCCATTGAAACCACCCGTATGGCCTTGGAAGATGCCGGATACGATAAAAAAGCCTATGACCATAACCGCACCGCGGTAATTATTGGTAACTCTATGGGCGGTATGAAGAACGAAATGTCCAACACCCGCTTGAACCGTCCGTTCTTGTACGAAATTCTCAAAAATACCTCCTCTTTCAAGTCGCTGGCCCCGGCCGACGCCCAGAAAATGCTGGACGAAATGGATGCGGGCGTGCGCGAAAAATTTTCCCCGATTAACGAAGACTCTATGCCGGGCGAACTGGCGAACGTTATTCCGGGCCGCGTAGCCAACGTGTTTGATTTGCACGGCACGAACTTTGCGGTGGACGCCGCTTGCGCCACCTCTTTGGCGGCTATTGACCAGGCCGTGAACGGCCTGCGTATGGGGAACTTTGATATGGCCGTAGCCGGCGGCGTGGACCAAATGATGTCGCCCTCCGCTTATATTAAGTTCTGCAAAATCGGTGCCTTGTCCGAAGACGGCTCCTATCCCTTTGATGCCCGCGCAAACGGCTTTGTAATGGCCGAAGGCGCCGGTATGGTTATTTTGAAACGCTTGTCCGACGCCGTAAAAGACGGCGACCGCGTGTATGCCGTTATCCGCGCCGTGGGGGCCTCCTCCGACGGTAAAGGCAAAGGCATTACCGCGCCGAACCCCAAGGGCCAAAAATTGGCTGTGGAAAAAGCGTTTGAACAGTTGGACTACACCCCCGGTGATGTAGGCCTGATTGAAGCGCACGGTACGGGCACCCGCGTAGGCGATGCTACCGAACTGGGCGCTTTGACCGAACTTTTCGCTCCGTATGCCAAACCGGGTACGATTGGCCTCGGCAGCGTAAAGAGCCAAATCGGCCACGCCAAAGCGGCGGCCGGTATCGCTTCTTTAATCAAAACGACGCTCGCCTTATATAATAAGGTGTTGCCGCCGTCCGTCAATTTCAAAACGCCCAACCCGATTGTGGATTGGACCACCTGCCCCTTCCGCGTAATTACGCAGACGGAAGAGTGGAGCACCAACAAAGTGCGCCGCGCCAACGTTTCCGCGTTCGGCTTTGGCGGCACGAACTTCCACGTGGCTATGGAAGAAATGAACGACGGCCTTTTGAAACAGGCCGAAGAAGCCACTCATCACACCGTTTCAACCCCCGTACAGGAGAAATCTACTATGAGCAGCAGTTACACCCTTCACGTTCCCGGTGAAAAAATCCAGAGCGACGTTTTAACTTTCTCCGCCGCCACCAAACAGGAACTTTTTAACGTGTTGGATAAAGCCGTTGTCGCTATCCAATACGACCCCACCTATTTGCCGAGCATTTCCTACAAGAACCATATGGCCAAACCCGGCAAATTTGCGGTAACCATTAACGTGGAAAACCCGGAAAAATTAAAAGAAAAAATTGAATTTTTCAAGAAAACCGCTTCCACCCAGGATGTGTGGGAAAAAGAATCCTTGTACCTGCGTATGAAAGGCATTTATCCTTTCACTCCGACGGAAATCAAACCGAAAGTTTGCTTTATGTTCCCCGGCCAGGGTTCCCAGTATGTGGATATGATGAAGGACTTGGCTTCCAAATATAAAGTAGTGCAGGACACCTTTGACGAAGCCGACCGCTTGCTTTTGAACATTATCGGCCAAAACTTGACGGACACCTTGTGGAGCAAACCCGGCGAAACCAAAGAACAAATCGCCGTGCGCGAAGCCGCTATTAAAAAGACCGAAATGACCCAGCCCGCCGTACTCACGGCCGATATCGCTATGATGCGCTTGTTGTCCTCGTTCGGCATTAAGCCGGATGTGGTAATGGGCCACAGTTTGGGCGAATACGCCGCCGCCGTAGCCGCCGGGATTTTTGATTTTGAAAACGGTTTGAAGGCTGTTTGCACCCGCGGTAAGGTAATGTCTGAAATTAAAGTAGAAGACAATGGTAAAATGGCTTCTATCGCGGCCCCCGTGGAACGCGTAGAACCCGAACTCGTGCGCATCAATGGTTATGTGGCCGTGGCGAACAAGAACTGCCCGACCCAGACCGTTATTGCTGGCGGCAGCAAAGCCGTGGACGATGCGATTAAGATGTTTACTGATATGGGTATTCAGGCGGTGCAAATCCCGGTTTCGCACGCCTTCCACTCCGCTATCGTGCGCCCGGCTATGCCGCAGTACCGCGCGTTCTTGGATACGCTTACTTTCCACGCCCCTAAGATGCCGATTACGACCAACGTTACGGCGGAATTTTATCCGAGCGACCCCGAAAAAATCAAAGACCTTATGGTTACGCAGATTTCGCACTCTGTGGAGTGGATTAAACAACTCCAAACCACTTATGATTCCGGCGTGCGCTTGTTTGTAGAGTGCGGCCCGAAACGCGTGCTTTCCGCCTTGGCCTCTAACACCTTGTCTGATAAAAAAGATATCAAAGTGTTGGCCTCCAACCACCCCAAAAAGGGCGGTATTGTGGAATTTAACGATTTGTTTGCGAACTTAATTTCCTCTGGTATTCATTTGGATTGGACTGGTACTGATATGTACGGTGATAACCATACCTTTAACCCTGCTTTTGTAAACTGGGTAACCGGCAATGCCACCCCGGTTGAAAAAACCGAAGGCACCACCGAAACCCCCAAAACTTGTGCGTGCAAAGTTTCCGCGCCCGCCGCGAACAACGGTAAAAAATCCGTTGTAATTAGCGGTATTGCCGCCGGCGGTCCCGGCAGTTGGGATAAAATCTTCCGCGAAGGCGTACTGGACGAAATTCTTTCCGGCCGCAATATGATTGAGCCCGTCTCTGCGGAAATCCAGCAAAAACAAATTGATAAACACGTTGAATTTGTTATCAAATCCAAAGACGGCAACCACCGCTTTGAACGCTTGACCTCCCCGATGCAGGCCATTAAATTGGCGGCCAAGGGCGGCGCGTTTGACTTGGAAAAAGAATTTGGCCTGCCCGCCAAATGGGTCCGTTCTATGGACCGCAGTTTCCAACTGGCTATTGCCGCGGGTATCTTGGCCTTGAAGGACGCGGGTATCCCGTTGGTGCTTTATTACAAACCCACCTCTACGGGCGGTTACTTGCCGGACCGCTGGGGTCTGCCGGCTGAAATGATTGACGAAACGGGCGTGATTTTCACCTCCGCTTTCCCGGTGGCCAACAGTATGATGGGCGACCTTTCCAAACGCGTGGCCGGTTTGCTTAACAACAAAACCGCCAAAGAAGTCCGCGCGTTCTGCGATAAATTTGTTGCCCAAATTTCCGATCCGGCCCTCAAAGCCGAAATTGAGGCTTGGTACAGAGATAACTTTAAAGATAAAGAAATTGAACCCGAAGCCTTTACCTCGGAATTTATTTTAAAGACCATTATTATTGCCCATTGCCACTTCTGCCAATGGATCCGCGCCCGCGGCCCGGCGACGGCTATGAGCGCCGCTTGCGCTTCCACCGCCCAGGCGATTGCCGTGGCGCAGGACTGGATTAAACTCGGCCGCTGCAAACGCGTTATCGTCATCAGCGCCGACGACATTACCAATGATAATGTGTCTGAGTGGATTTTGACGGCCTTCTTGGCCTCCGGCGCCGCTACCACGGAAGCCGACGTTACCAAGGCCGCCTTGCCTTTTGACCGCCGCCGCAACGGTATGATTGTGGGTATGGGTGCGGTCTCCTTAGTAGTGGAAGACGAAGCCGAAGTAGCCAAACGCGGTATGAAACCGTTGGCTAAAATTTTGTCCACCGAAATCGCCAACAGCGGTTTCCACGTAACCCGTTTGGACGTGGGCCACGTTGCTCAGGTAATGAACCGCTTGGTAACCCACGCGGAACAGGAATACGGCTTGAACCGCTCCGACATTGCCAAACAGTTGGTGTTCATCTCTCACGAAACCTATACGCCGGCCCGCGGCGGTTCCGCCAGCGCCGAAGCGTATGCGCTTAAATCTACCTTTGGTAAAGATGTCAGCAGTGTTATCGTCAGCAACACCAAGGGTTTCACCGGGCACTCTATGGGTGCTGGGTTGGAAGACGCCATCGCCGTGCGCTGCCTGAACACGGGCCTCGTACCGCCGATTGCAAACTTTAAAGAAGCCGACCCCGAATTGGAAGGCATTACGCTTAGCAAAGGCGGCCACTATAACTTTAAATACGCCTTGCGCTTAGCCGCCGGGTTCGGTTCCCAAATTGGTATGACTTTACTTGAAAAAGTGTGGCAAGAGGGCGAACCCCGTATCGCCGATGAAGCCAAACACGCGGCTTGGTTAAAAACCATTTCCGGCCAGGAAGCCCCGGTGTTGGAAGTTGTGCAGAACACCTTGCGCATTAAAGACAACTACCGCCACGGCGTAAAACCCGCCTTGGTAATGGAAGGCTCCCAAGCGTTTGTGGATAAAGTGAACACGATTCACGCCCACGAAGCCAAAGCCGCGACCCCTGTGGCCGCTCCTGCGGCGCAACCTGCGGTAGCCCAAGCGGCGGTAACGCCCGCGCCTGTGGCCGCTCCGGCTGTCGCGTTGGACGAAGCCAGCGTAACCAAAGAAGTCGTCAAAATGGTTGGCGAAAAAACGGGTTACCCGGAAGATATGTTGGATATTGACTTGGATATGGAAGCCGACCTCGGCATTGATACCGTGAAACAGGCCGAACTCTTTGCCGCGTTGCGTGAGCATTACGGTATCGCCCAGCAAGACGGTATCCAGTTAAAGGACTATCCGACGATCCGCCATTGCATTAACTTTGTGCTCGCTAATGCGGGCAAACCTGCGGCTGTGGCCTCTGTGGCCACCCCGGCTCCGGCTGTACAAGCCCCGGTCGCCGCTCCTGTGGCGCAAGCCGCTGTGGCTCCTGCCGCTAAACCTGCGGTCGCGCTTGACGAAGCCAGCGTAACGAAAGAAGTAGTAGGTATGGTGGCTGAAAAGACGGGTTATCCGGAAGATATGCTTGATATTGACCTGGATATGGAAGCCGACCTCGGCATTGATACGGTCAAACAGGCTGAACTTTTTGCCTCTTTGCGTGAGCATTATGGTATTGCCCAGCAAGACGGTATCCAGTTGAAGGACTATCCGACGATTCGCCATTGCATTAAATTTGTGCTCGCTAATGCGGGCAAACCTGCGGCTGTGGCCCCTGTGGCCACCCCGGCTCCGGCTGTACAAGCCCCGGTCGCCGCTCCTGTGGCGCAAGCCGCTAAACCGGCAGCCGCGTTGGACGAAGCCAGCGTAACGAAAGAAGTAGTAGGTATGGTGGCTGAAAAGACGGGTTATCCGGAAGATATGTTGGATATTGACCTGGATATGGAAGCCGACCTCGGTATTGATACGGTCAAACAGGCTGAACTTTTTGCCTCTTTGCGTGAGCATTATGGTATTGCCCAGCAAGACGGTATCCAGTTGAAAGACTATCCGACTATCCGCCATTGCATTAACTTTGTACTCGCTAACGCGGGTAAAGCCGCGGCCCCTGTGGCCGCTCCTGCGGTGGCCCAAGCGGCGGTAACGCCTGCCCCTGTACAGGCTCCGGCGGCTGTGGTAGCCCCTGTGGCTGCTGCTAAACCGGCGGCCGCGCTTGATGAAGCGACGGTAACCAAAGAAGTGGTTAAAATGGTCGCCGAAAAGACGGGTTATCCGGAAGATATGTTGGACTTGGACTTGGATATGGAAGCCGACCTCGGTATTGACACCGTTAAACAGGCTGAACTCTTTGCCGCAATGCGCGAACACTATGGCATTGCCCAGCAAGACGGTATCCAGTTGAAGGATTATCCGACAATCCGCCATTGCATTAAATTTGTGCTCGCTAATGCGGGCAAACCTATGGTCCCTGTGGCCGCTCCCGCTCCGGCGGCTGTTGCGGCTCAGCCCGCAGTAGCCCCGGCTCCTGTGGCGCAACCTGCGGTTGCTCCGGCTCCGGCTGTACAGCCCGCGCCTGCCGCTAAACCGGCTGTGGCGTTGGACGAAGCCAGCGTAACGAAAGAAATCGTTAAAATGGTCGCCGAAAAGACGGGTTATCCGGAAGATATGTTAGATTTGGACTTGGATATGGAAGCTGACCTCGGTATTGACACCGTTAAACAGGCCGAACTCTTTGCCGCAATGCGCGAACATTATGGCATTGCCCAGCAGGAAGGTATCCAGTTAAAAGACTACCCGACGATCCGCCATTGCATTAACTTTGCCTTGGCTAATGCGGGTGGCAAGTCTGCGGCGGTAACCGCTCCGGCGGCAGATAAACCTGCTGTGCTCCCGCTTACTACGGAAGAAAAACCCGTCGTAACCGAACCGGCCAAAGCGGAAGTAAAACCCGCCGAAGCCCCGGCTGCGCAAGCGCCTGTGGCTCCCGCGCCGAAACTTATTAAAAAGCCGGCCCACATTATTGCCGAACACATTGGTAAACCGCAGGAAGATGCGCTGATTACCAACCCGACGGCTCCGATTGAAAAGCATTTCTCGCTGGCGGAACGCCCCGAAAGAGAAGGTTATCAGGGCGAACATTGCCACGAAAAGAAATTGCGCTATGTTACCACGGTGGCCGATGCACCGCTTACGGAACGCGAAAACAGACGCTTATCCAAGGACCGCACGGTGTTGTTATTTGCCGATAATTCCCAACTGATTAAAGCGTATGCGGAAGAATTTAAAGAATTGGGCGTAAAATACCACGTATTTACCACGCTCAAAACCCGCAGCAAAAATACGACCATTGTAAATTGGGAATCGTACGAAGAAACCGAAGCGGCCTTGAAAGCCTACGAAGCCGAGGACCCGAACATCCAAGGTATCGTGTATCTGTTGGGCGCTACGATTAAGAAATTTGACAAAAAAGCCAGCCCGCACGCCGAACTGACCAAATACGTAATGCCGCTGTTTATTGCGTTGCGCGTATTTGAAAAAGGCCTTACGAACCGCCAGGACGCCGATACGTTCTTCGCGGTGAACACGAAGATTGACGGTAACTTCGGTTACACGACCAAGGATGAGTTTAACCCGATTGTGGGTGCGCTCACGGGTGGTACCACCTGCTACCGCAAAGACGTGTACGAACGCACGGGCGCCATTAGCAAATTAATGGACTTTGAACCCACCGCCACGCCGGACGAAATGGCCCAAAAGACGATGGACGAAGTGCTCCACGGCGATATGCGCCTGATGATTGGTACGAGAGATAACGTGCGCTCCACGATTCTCTCCTTGCCGACCCGCTTGGATAAGAGCGTCAAACACTTTGACCTCGCCGGCAAAACCATTATCTTCACGGGTTCCGGCCGCGGTATCGGTGCGATGCTCTCCCAAAAGATTGCCGCCCAGTACCACAGCAAAATCATCGTGTTGGATATTATTGAAATCCAAGAAAAAACGCCGCTGTGGGCTTCTATGAACGAAGCCGAACTGGCCGCGCTCAAAAAACAAATCTGGGAAGACCTCAAAGCCGATCCGACCAAAAAGGCTACCCCGGTGATGTTGGAACGCGCCTTTGGCCGCGTGAAGGATTCCATTACGCTCTATAACAACTTGCAGAAACTGCGCAACTTGGGCAGTGAAGTGGAATACTACCATTGCGACGTGATGAACTCCTCTATGATGAAGGAAGTTTGCACCAAGATTAAAGCCAAAAACGGCCGCGTGGACGGGCTTATCCACTTTGCGGGCTTGGAACGCTCCAAACTGATTTACGATAAAGACCCGGCGGAATATTACCGTATCTTTGACGTAAAAGCCACGAGTTTTGCCACGTTCCTGGCTAACAACATTGTCCGCGACGACGGTTTCTTCGCCTTTGCCTCCTCTATTGCCGGTAAATACGGCAACTTGGGCCAGAGCGACTACGCCAGCGCCAACGACTACTTGGCCAAATCTGCCTTGTCCTTGTCCAACCAAGGCTACCGCGCCATCAGCATTGCTATGAGTGCTTACAAAAATGTAGGTATGGGTGTGCGTGCCGGTGTGGAAACCTTCTTGCGCTCCAACGGTGTGGACTTTGTGGACCCCGAAGACGGTATGCAAATCTTCTTGGACGAAATCGTCTATGGACGCGTGCCGGAAATCGTACTGACGGGTTCGTTGGGCCGCTTGGACTGGGACCATCAGTTAAAATTTGAGTGGGACGAAATCGGAGCCGAAGACAACGGCTCCGATGACTCCGCCAACGGCGGCAATACGCCTGCCACTCCGGCGGCTGCCCCCAAAGCGGCGGCTCCGGCGGTAGATTCCGCCAAGGCCACGCACTTTTTGGGCGAAGTTAAATCGCTCCAAAAGGGCTCCGAAATCCACTTGGAAAAAGAATTTAACTTAAATTCCGATCCGTACTTGGCCGACCACGCCATTGAAGGCACGCCGTATGTGCCGGGCGTAATGGGCATTGAAACGTTTATGGAAACGGCTACCGCGCTCACGGGCGAGGTCCCGCAAGGCTTGAAGGATGTTCACTTCTACTTGCCGATTAAACTGTTAAGAAACCGCCCGCAGGCTGTGCGCGTAATCGGTAAAGCCGCCGGTAATGAAGCCTCTATGGAAATTGAAAGCGACTTCATTAACAGCAAGGGCGTGAAAATGGGCAACACCCGCCGCCACTTTACCGCGCATACGCTGGGTTCCTTTGTTTCCACTTGGGACTCCGTAAAAGCCGAAGCGATGACGGGCCTCAACGCCCCGATGAGCGTAAGCAAAGAAGAAATTTATAAAAAGTATTTCCACGGTCCTTCCTTCCAGGTTTTGGCCGGGATTCTCCGCGTAGATAAACACGCTTCCTTGGCGGTTTACCACACGACCCCGCGCCCGCAATGGAACGACGGCCCGCGCACCTTGCTCGCTAACCCGATGCTGATTGAAGCGGCGTTCCAATGCTGCGGCTTCCAGGATATGAGCATTGAGCACAAAATGACGTTGCCCGACGGTATCGCCGAAGTGGCCGTACTCAATAAACAAGTACCGCCCGCGCAGTTGTATTTGTACGGCGTAAACCGCGGTAACACCGCCGACGGAAAGACTCTCCACGATGCTTATGTGTTTGACGCACAAGGCAAAGTGTGGGTGGAAATCCACGGCTACCAGGCTATCGGCCAATAAGGCGCGATGTCCTGCCAACTGAAAGTTGTTGATTTAAGTAATCTGCCCCCAGCCGAAGAAATCCTGGGCGCGAAGGAAAGCGCGTTTTTTCAAACGCTCCGCTTTCCCAAACGCCGCACGGAGTGGCTCGGGGGCAGATTTGCGTTAAAGGAACTCGTGCATCAGGCCACGGGCGCGGATAAAAAAGAAATAGAAATTTTGCCCCAGCCAAGCGGAAAACCGCTTTTGCGGGTGGGGGGAAAAGACAGCCCGCTGGCGTTTAGCATTACGCACAGCCACGGGTTTGCCGTAGCGGGGTTAGCCGGAGAAAATGCCGTTTTAGGTATAGATTTGGAAAAAACCGCCCACCGCATAGAAGCGTGGGCCAAGGATTTCTTCCACCCTACGGAACTGACAGAAAAAAGTGATACTTTTTTAACGGCCTTATGGACCCAAAAGGAAGCGCTTGTAAAGGTGCTGGGCACGGGGCTTTCTTTAAATAGTTATGATGTGCGGTGCGTAAACGGCCGCGCGGAATTTTACGGCCCGGCGTTGGCCGCTTACGAAAAACTGGGCTGCCCGGCGTTGGAAATAAAAACGTGGGAGTTGGTGCCCGGTTTTATGTTTACGCAGGCCTGCGGGAAAATCAGCCCGGTTATTTAGTAAAATATAAGTAAGACAGATTTGGAGGGAGCAATGATTGAACTTTTTGAAGATCCCAGATTAGACAAGCCGTCGGACCAGCCCGCTCCGGCCAGTTTAGTTAAGTTTAGACAAATTTTCCAAGACGCCCTAAAAGGCGCCGGTGAGGCGCGCATTAAAGCCCAGAAGGACAAAGGCAAGATGACCGCCCGCGAACGTATTTCCTACCTGCTGGATAAAGACAGTTTTTTAGAAATCAAAAGTTTAATGGAAAGTTCTTGCAGCGACTTTGGTATTAAAGATAAACATATCAAGGGCGACGGTGTAATTACCGGCTTTGGCCGCATTAACGGGCGCGAAGTGGCTCTGTTCGCGCAGGACTTTACGCAACTGGGCGGCTCGCTCGGGTTGGCTCACGCTAAAAAAATTGCGGCGTTAATGGACCGCGCGTTGGAAGCCAAAATCCCGGTAATCGGCTTGTACGATTCCGGCGGTGCCCGTATTCAAGAGGGCGTTGACAGTTTGAACGGTTACGGCGAAATTTTTTACCGCAACGTAAAAGCCTCCGGCGTGATTCCGCAGATTTCCGTTATTTTAGGCCCCTGCGCGGGCGGTGCGGCTTATTCCCCGGCACTTACCGATTTTATTTTTATGGTGGAAGGCATCAGCCATATGTTCATCACGGGCCCGGGCGCTGTGAAAGCGGCCACCGGCGAAGAGGTGGATTTTGATACCTTGGGCGGTTCCCGTCCGCACAGCGAAAAGAGCGGCGTGTGCCAGTTTGTCGCCAAGTCGGAGCAGGATTGCTTCCGCCAAGTGCGCGAACTGCTTTCTTTCCTGCCGCAAAACTGCGAAGAAAACCCGCCGTTAGACACCACCAGCGATTTGGCTTCCCGCCAAGTCCCGGTGTTGGAACGCGTGTGCGAAATGGACCCCAAAAAGGCGTTCCGTATCCACCACGTTATTTGGCGTTTGGCCGATGATTTTGGCTTCTTTGAAATCCACCAGAATTTTGCCAAGAACGTTGTTACGGGCTTTATCCGCTTAGGCGGCCAAGTGGTCGGCGTGGTAGCCAACAACCCGGCCTGCTTGGGCGGTGCGCTGGATAGCGACGCGAGCGACAAGGCCGCGCGCTTTATCCGCTTTTTAAATGCGTTTAATATCCCGCTTTTAACGCTGGTGGACACGGGGGGATATCTCCCTGGCGTGCAACAGGAACACGGCGGTATTATCCGCCACGGCGCGAAACTTTTGTATGCGTATTCCGAGGCGTCTATCCCCAAAGTTACGCTTGTTTTGCGCAAAGCCTACGGCGGTGCGTATATTGCAATGGGTTCTAAATACTTGCGTGGGGATTTCAACTTTGCGTTCCCCAGTGCGGAAATTGCCGTAATGGGCCCGCGCGGTGCGGTGGAAATTTTGTACTCGCGCGATTTGAAGGCCGAGCAAGACCCCGCCAAGAAAGAGGAACTCAAACAGAAGATGACCCAGCAGTATTCCGACAAGTTCGCTTCGCCCTATCAGGCGGCAACTAACGGGTCTATTGACGAGATTATTGAGCCTTCTGACGCGCGCAGTAAAATTATCCGTGCGTTTGCGGTGCTGAAAGGCAAGCGTGATCCGCGCAAAAACCCGCACAAGGGCAATATCCCGCTGTAATAAAGCGGTTTACAAATTCAAAATGAAAAACCCTCTGATAAGTTTTCAGAGGGTTTTTTACTTTTCCATTTGTTGTTGTTGTTATTAACAAAAGTAGGTCATCCTGAATTTATTTCAGGATCTACTGCTTGGGTAGTTAGTTGTTTTTGTTGTTTTTAACAACCCAAAAGGTAGATTCTGAAAACCCTGCGGGCCGCCAGTTCAGAATGCCCCCCAATTTTTATAACAGCCTTTGCCTTTTGTTGTCATCCCCGAGTGTTTCTGTCGGGGATCCGTTGTTGCCGTTGTCGTCATACTGAACTTGTTTCAGTATCCAGCGCAAGAGAGTCAAGGCTCGGCTGGACCCTGAAATAAATTCA
>NZ_JBNMIY010000004.1:0-176667 GCF_050873505.1 Candidatus Avelusimicrobium sp.
ACGACAGATCCCGGATAAAAACCTTCCGGGATGACGGCGAAAAACACAACAAAATAAGGGCGTCGTCCTGAACTCGTTTCAGGACCTACCGCTGGGGTAATTAGTCATTGTCGTCATCCTGGAAAGTCGTAGTCCAGGATCTGTCGTGAATAAAAAAGAGGAAAACAACAAATACTGGAACGCTCCGCGCCGGCAAACCTTCCAGTATGACCTTTATTGTTAAAAACAACAAAACAACCCCATCGGTAGATTCTGAAAGCCCTGCGGGCCGCCAGTTCAAGATGACCTCTTGTTTAATAAGTGGTCGTTTTCCCTTGTCATCCCCGAGGAATTTAGTCGGGGATCCGTTGTTATCAAAAAAAGGAACACGACAGATTCCCGACTACAACGCTCGGGAATGACATCAATAACATCAGATCCCGTATAAAGACACTACGGGCTGACGGCACACTGCGGGCCGCACCCGGGCAGGCCGCCAATTCAGAATCCCCCTCTTTAAAAAAATTAAACGGGGCAAGGAAATACAAATCCTTGCCCCGTTATTATTCTTTCAAAAATGTCTTATAAGTAAATTTCTAACGTGTCCAGCAGTTTGCCGTTTTCGTTATAGGCCTTTAAGGTCAGTTTGCGGTCCACCACTTTTACGGAAGCGTAATGCCGCGCCGCCACAAAGCGCGCCGTGGAAGAATCCCCGTGTTCGCGTTTGGTGGGAGCCGGTGCGGCCGTACCCAAGATTACATACGTTACCCCGCGCGCAGACGGTTCTCCGCGGAACATCGGGAAAGTGCGTTCGTAATCCGCATCGCCGCCTTGGATAACCAAATCCACGCGGTAATTTTCAAAAATTTTGCCCCAAGCGGCAAAGACCTCGTTGCGGCTGCCGCGCGCGCCCGTGGAATACGCAGGCGCGTTCATTACCACAATCTTCCACTTTTCCCCCGCCGAAGCCAAGGTGGTTTTCAGCCAATCGGTCTGCGCCGATTTTTCGCCGATTTCCGGCGCCCACACGGCCCCCTCGGCCACATTGGTATCCAAAAATACAAAGCGCACATTGGCCGTATCAAACGAATAATATTTCGGCGTAGCCTTGCTCCAAGTCATATCGTGGAAGCGCGTATAGTTGGTGCGCAGAAAGGCCTTGCTGTCGCGGCTATCGCGGTTGGGGCCGTATTCATTGGGCCCAAGCGCCACAAAAAGCGGATTTTTGGCGAGCACCTCTTTAAACGGAGTGAAAAACTCGCGGTCCGCATCCGCATTTAAGCCGGACGCGGTAATATTGCCCGTGTGAATTAAAAAGTCGCTCTTTTCCTTTACCATTAAATTAGCCAACGCTTCGCGCGCACGGGCGGCTTCGTCCACCGGGTCCGGGTTTTCCTCGGTCGGCTGGGGTTCCGCCGCGCCCGTTTGGCCCAGCACTAAAAAGTTTACCACCTTTCTTTCGGCTGAAAACAACGTGCGGAAAGAACCCTCTATGGGTTCCTGTACGCCGTCGCCCGCCGTGTTGTTTACATACAGGCGGTAGCAAAAATCTTGGTTGGGCACGAGGCCGTACAGCACGGCTTTATGTGCGGTACCCTCGGGGGTAACCGTCATAATTTGGTTACAGCGCGGCGCGGGGCCGTACTCCAACCACGACGGGGTGGCCGTATCCGTCTGCCATTTTAAAATCATTGTGGTTTGGGTGGGGTCCTCAATGTACGGGCCGCGGACCACTTGGGCCGCCTGCACAAAAACGGCGGCAAAAAGAATCAAAAATAAGGGAAAAATTTTCTTCATATTTTTTATTCTACCAAATAAAGCGGCCCCGTATAGTGAAAAAACATACCGCAACTGCTTTAAATTTGGTTAAATGGGAGTATATGAAAAAACTCACTTTATTTATTACCTTGCTGTTGCTTTCTTCCGCCGCTTTACAGGCCCGCACTGTGGATGTGTCGGCCGCGTATATCGGCGCATCACATTTTGACCAAGCCCGCGTAAGCGCGGTGGCCGCGTGGAGTTTAAATGTACTGGCCGGGGTGGAAGCCAAATATGTAAAAGAGGACGGCTTTAAAGACCCGATTTATTCCGTCAGCCTGCCCGTAGGGTTGGATTTTGACTATTTGAAATTAGACTTAAAACCCTTCTACTATTTTAAGAACAAAAGCAAAGACGAAAACTATCAGGATGCTTCCGCCTACGGCGTTTCGGCCCGCCTGATTATGACGTTAGAGGACGACACCGTAAACGACTTATACACACACGCTTATTTGGGCGCTTCGTTTGCCCGCCAAAAAGGCACCTTGGCCTATTCGGACGGCTCTTTGTCTAACGAGGATTACACGCAATTTGCCTATACCTTGGGCCTTACTAAAAATTTCTTCCGCCGTTTTGGCTTTGAAGCCGCCGGAACGGTTTTCCAATATCCAAACGGCATTGACGGCGTAAAAGCCTTCCGCGGCATTATGGACCAGCAGGAATTAGCCTCCACGCAAACCTATGATGTGGTGCACGACTTGGGCAAATATGCCTTGGGTACGCGCCTGACGTGGATGTGGCCGGACCAGCAGTCCTCGCTTTATTTAGGTTACCGCTATGGGGAATTTTACACGGCGGACCCGGAGCACTCTTTTATCGCGGGAAACACCTTTGCCATTACGCGGGATGTACACGCCGATTTGGCCTATAACCACGTCCGCACCGTACATAACGACAACAAACGCGATATTTTATACGTCCGCTTGGTGGCCTCGTTCTAGGGGAAAGATATGAACGAAGAAGAAAATGTATCCATTAACGCGCGTGCGCTGACGTTAATTTCCCATAAATTAAAAACGCCGCTTTCCATTATCAACGGCTATTCGGAGGCTATATTGTCCCAAGCCGGAAAGGAAAAATTTTCCCCCTTTACCTCCAAGGCGTTGGAGGAAATCAATAAGCAGGGCGGGAAAATGTCCCAACTGGTGGATAAATTGCTATCGTTTAACAAAGTAATTACCGCCCAGCACGAGGGGATGGAAAAGCAATCCGTTTTATTAAAGCCGCTTATTAAGGAGTGCGCCGCCAAGGCCATTACGCTGGAAGAGGAACTGGCGTTACCCGTCAGCCCGCAAGAGGACGGCTCCGTCAAGCGCGGCACATTTGTAGAAATTGACTGCCCGGAGCGGTTGAGCGTTACCGCCAACGAAGAAATGCTGCGCCTGTGCGTGCAGGAACTTTTGGCAAACGCCATTAAATTTAACAACAAAATGGAAAAAATTATTAAGGTGCAATGCGCCAACCACGGCGACAGCATTTCCCTTTCCGTGCGCGATTACGGCGCCGGTATCCGCCCGCAGGACGTAAACCGCATTTTTGAACCGTTTTACCAAGTAGATGATTTTTTCACGGGGCAAATCAGCGGTTGGGGGCTGGGGCTGGCTATGGTCAAACGCATTTTGGACCTGCACAACGGGTCTATTAGCGTAGTGTCCGACAGGGGACTAGGCTCTATTTTTACCATTAATTTCCCGGTATTATGACTTGTGAAGAATTATTAACCAACATTTCGCACCAATGCGACCTCTTACGCGACGAAATCGCCGCCGCGGCGCAGGCCTTGCGCGAGTTTAACCGCCGCTTGGAACAAATCTTACAGCAACTGCGCAAAAATATAGACGTACGCGACGGGGACTTTGCCGCCCAGTTTAACGCTTATTGCTTGGATTTCCGCAAGCAATTAGACGACCGGGAACCCTTTTGGACGCAGGCCCGCGCCGCCGCCCGCCAATGCAAGGACAGCGATTGGACCGCCGACTTGGCCTTGGCTGCCAAGGGCTTAAACAGCCGCGCCAAAACGCTTTCCCGCGCGTGCGACGAACTGACAACCGCCTACGATTTATTCGCCAAAAACTACAAAAATTTCACAGCCGCCAAATTAAATGTTTGGCTGCTGACCGCCTGCCAAAGCGATGTAGAAGTTTTGACGGGAAAAATTTTATTTTTGGCGCGGGAAATAGCCAAAAAAACGGAAAAAAACCGGGGGCAAAATGCGTTCTGATAAACCGATTTATTACTATTTAAAAGCCAGCGCCATCTGCCTGACGATTATCGCCGCAGGCGTGGTAACGGCGTTTTTAGTCTATACCAAGGCGCTGTTAATTCCGCTGGTTATTTCGGTTTTTCTCTACACTATTTTGACCCAAATCACGCTTTTTTTAAAGCACAAATTTTCCTTTCCCTCGTGGCTTGCGCTGACGGTTTCCATTGTACTGTGCGCGGCCTTTTTTGCAGGCGTTATTTTGTTTACCGTCAATTCCGTGGGCGGATTTTTAAAGGGGGCGGAAGTCTATCGCCAAAACCTGATTGACACCATTACGGACATTACGTCCCGCCTGCATCAGCACGGCATTACGCTGGACCAAAAATTTATTGAAACCTACCTGCGCGATTTGCCCGTGTTTAACTGGCTGAGAAATTTCGGCAGTAAGGTTTTTAGTTTGGTGTCCAACACCACGCTGATTATTTTGTTTATGACGTTTTTTCTGCTTGGGAGCAAAAAGGCTCCGCCCATTACCAACCCGGCCATTAAAGAAATGCTGTCCAATGTGTCCGTGTATTTGTCGGTTAAGTTGGTGGCTTCTTTGGCTACGGGATTTATTGCGGCGGCCATTTTGTTTGGCTTTCAGGTAAAACTGGCCGCGCTGTTTGCGCTGTTTGTCTTTTTGCTTAACTTTATCCCCAGCGTGGGTTCCATTGTGGCTGTTTTACTGCCTACCCCGGTGCTGTTTTTGCAATACGGGCTGGGGCCGCAGTTCTTTCTGGTGGTGGGATTATTATCGGCCACCGAGTTTGTTATTGGCAACTTGTTAGAGCCGCGCTTTTTGGGCGAGGGGATGGACCTGCATCCGGCGGCTATTGTGGCTTCCCTTATCTTTTGGTCCTTGGTATGGGGCGTGCCCGGGGCGTTTTTGTCCGTACCGATTACGGCCTCCATTAAAATTGTATTAAGCAAAATCAAGCATACGCGCCCCGTAGCCGAGTTTTTAGCAGGCAGGCTGCCCCACTAATCTAAATTGAAAAAACGCTTTAAATAGCCCCGGTTTTATGCCCAGCATAGGCCCGGGGATATTTTATGGGCAAGACCTTTTAAGAGTACACCAAAAAACCGCCCCCAAGTTATAGAGGCGGCTTTTTACAAGATAAGAGGTTACTTATTTAGCGGGGGTGGCCAAATCGCGGCGGACCTTATCAAACAAGTTGCTCTTGGTTGCGCGCTGCAAGAAGGCTTCCCACTCTTCGGGCGTCAGTTCAAAATCGTCCATTACCTGATAGGAGATTTCCTTTGCCGTGTCCTTGGTCGCTTTTTTGGACTGGGCGTATTCGTTTTCCAGTTCCACATAACGGCTGGCAACTGCGTAGTCAATATCCTCTTGGGAATATTCCTCGCCCGCGTTATCCTTTACCAAAGAATTGGTATCGGTAATGCCTTCCACCTTTTGCTCTTTGTTAGCGGACTTATCAAGCGGCTGGTCGCCGGACGGAGTGAACATTTCGCTATGGTCGGCGGTAGCGGCCGGCAAGTCAATGCGCGGCTCGGTATCGGGCGAATTGGTTACGCGGCCCATCATCAGGTTGGAACACGCGCTGGGGTTTACAATAAAGTAAATACTTAAAATAATAAAAACCAAAATGGCTGCTTTGAGAAAAATTTTAATCACAAAGACCTCCTATTCCTTTATAGAATACTAAATTTTCCCCTGTTTTTTCACGTTTTTTTGTAAATCGGCCCCTTGCAACTGCTTTACGCTTTCAATAAATTGCGGGTTAGTAAAGATTTGCTGTACCGTTTTGGCAAATTCGGGGTTCTTCATACTCTCCGCCACCACCTGCCCCACTTGCGGATTTTCCTGCAAAATTTGGGCAAGCCCGTCCCCGCTAAGCACGCCCAAATTGTCCACTTTTCCCTGCGTGGCTTGGGATAAAGCACGGTTAAATTGTTGTAAATTCGGGTCGTCCTTGTAATCGTCCAAAATAGACACAATGGTATCCTGCGCCTGTTGGACTTTTTGCTCCTCGGTTAAAGGCGCGTCCTCCAAATACACATCTTCCGGCGCGGGCTCAAAGGCCACCGGGTAACTGACAGGCTCGGCCTGCGGAGCTGCCAGCGACACGGGCACATTTTGGAAGGAAAACGACGACACCGCCGCCGCTTCCCGCTCGGCTACCTTGCGTTCATACACTTGGTAAACGCGGGCCGCGCCCATATACAGGAGCGCGGCCGCCATTATCGCTATTAAAGCGTAACTGGTTTTGGACATTATTCCATATCCAGTAGTTCAATATCAAATACCAACGCCGAGTTGGCCGGGATTTGACCCACCGGGCGGTTGCCGTAAGCCGTATCTGCGGGGCAGACAACCTTGGCGCGCGCACCGGGCTTCATTTGTTGGACGGATTTCGTCCAGCACGGAATCACATCGGTAAGGCGCGTTTGGAAGGCTTCGCCGCGGTCGCGGGAACTGTCAAATTTCGTACCGTCAATCAAGGTTCCCGTATAGTGGACCTTTACGGTGCTGTCGGCCTTGGGCGTTTTGCCCTTGCCCGCACGGGTGAGTTTAATCATCGCGCCGTTATCCAAGGTCTTAACGCCCTTTTCCTTTTGGAAATTTTCCATATATTCCTGCTGGGCGGCTTGGCGCTTGGCGGAAATGGTTTTGGCGTCGTCTTGGTATTTTTGGATGATTTGCGGTTTGTACTTTTCCAAGTCCGTTTGCGCTTGTTTGTTTAAAAGGCTGTCGCGCATACCTTGGGAAAGGGCTTTATAATCGTCCTCGTTATCCAAGATTAACTGGCGTTTTAAATTATCCCCCAACAAAAACCCGAGCGAGTAAAGCATTTTGTTGCGTTCGGCCGGGTCCTCTACCTTGGCGGTATCGGCCGGTTTATCGGTCTCCGCCTGTTGCGCCAAAGCCAACAACGGCGCACATAATAAAACGAATACTAACAGTTTTTTCATTGTTATCTCCTATTTGGTTTTTAAGTAGGATTCCAGCCTGGCCGTAATCTGTTTGGCCGCCTGTTCCCCTACGCTTTGCATACTTTTGCGTTGGGAATCCGCCGCACGGGAAGTACCCGCCCGTTCGTGTACGTTAAAGCGGGAAAACGTCGCCCCCCGCGCCACATCCACCAAACTGACCGAAGCCCCGCTGGAACACCACACAAGCCCTTGGACTTTTTGGGAGTCGTAACCGTCCACATCCGTGATAATTTTAACGAGCACCGCTTCGCTCCCGTTGGCGGTATCCGCCACGCCCAACCCCATTTGGTTCAGCGCGTCTATCACATAGGTTACCATTACTTCGCTTTCCACTCCTTCCACTTCTACCGCCACCGACACGGCGGCCATTTTTTCTTTGAGTACGTCTTTATAAGCGGAAAATCTTTCAGCCTCGTAGGCTTGTTGTCCGGCGTCTAAAAACTGGTACATATCGTCCAGCGCACTGCGGCGGGAAACAAGCGGTTGCATTTTAAAGGCCACCTTTAAATCGGCAAGCGGCTGGGCTGGCGAAGCAAACTGCGCGGATAACCCCGCCAGTTTGGCATCGGTTTGGTCCAACAGCGGAGCCAGCACCTTGCGCGCCCGTTCACGCGGCAAGACTGCAAGCGCGTAGTAATGCTTGGCAGATACGTCCGCATCGCGCCAGACCTTTTCCACCTCGGCATTGGCCAGTAAATCCGGGACCACACCTTGGTCCGCGGCCGCCGGAGCATTTTGCACCATTTCGCGCTGCATATTGGTAAGCGCGTTTTGGGCGGCCTCGTTTTTGCTCATCCCTTCCCCGGCCACTACATAGTATTTGGCCGAATCGTACTTGGACATTTGATAATTGACCGTATTTTTATTCATACCCGCGCACGCACTTAATAAGAACGCCGCGGCACACATCATAAGCAGTTTCTTCATAATCCCTCTAATAAGCCGTGCGGTAGTGCAAAAACACTCGCCCCCCGCGCGGCACGTTTACATTTTCAAAGGTATGTTCTCCTATTATATTACCATTTCCGTCCCGAAACAACACCCGGATATTTTGATTACCCGGCGCCACAAAAATCCGCGTCATACGCACCTCGGCAGGGAGCGTAAACCATTGGCGTGTGTCGGCCTTTTCCAAGGCGGCCCCCAAGGCGCTGACAAACATCCCGGCCAAGTCGCCCGTTGTGTCGCTGTCCGAAGCCGAAGCGGCCAGTTGGCGCGCCTGTACGGCGGCCACTTCCTTTACCACCGCGCGCGTAGCCGTGCGGAACAAGATACCGGGCATTTTTTCCTCTAAATCCAGTTTGGCAAGCGCGGCAAAATCAGCCGCCTTTTGCGTAGTATATACCTGTCCGCCCGCCAGCACCCACGAGGAAGCCACGCGGTAGGGCTGGTTTTCCAGCACCGGGAACGAAAGCGTAACCGCCGAGCCATACAGCCCGGCCATTAGGGCGTTTTGTACTTCGGGCGATACTTGGTCCGTGGACTCCGTGGGCGAGGAAGCCAGCACCAAGGCCTTGTCCCAAGCCACCTGTAAGGTTTGCGTTTTTTTAAGGGGCAAAAGGCCGTTATAATGCAGGAAAATCACTTCGCCGTAATTATTTGCATTGGCAGGGACGGAAAATTCAGGCATAGAAATTTTTAATTTGCCGCCCAACCGCTCATAGGCGTTTTGGGCATTTTGGCGGCAAATGCGCGCATCGGACCGCTGGCCCACGGACTCAAAAACCAAACTCGCAAAATATTGCACAAAGGGGTCGTCGTTATACCCCGTGCGTTTGGCTCCGCGCAGTTCGTCCAAAAAGAAGACGGCCCGGCGCATTTCCACCGCGGCAGAGGAAATATTCCCCCGCTCCAAAAAATTCATCGCGCGGTAATAATAAGTTAGGGCGCGCTCGTAATTGGCGGCGTAATAAGGGGCGGTTAAATCGTTAATTACAAAACGCCCGACGGAGCCCGTTACGCTTTTGGCGTATAAGGCATCTATAAAATCCTGGGCGGAGGAAAAAAGTTGGTCGCTTTCGGCGGGGTTTCCACCGTCGTGCAACAGGGAGGCGCGGTCCAAATAAAAGAGTGTGGCGTCCTTCTTTTTGTAATATTTATTTTGTTTGGAAAGAATTTGCTCCTCGGCTTGTTTAAACTGGCCCGCGGAAACCAATTTGTTTACGTCGGTTTTAAAACGCAAGGAAGGCGCCGCACAAGCGGAGCAAAACAACACCAGCCCCAAACATAATGCGCGCGCCTTCTTCATAAAAACTACCAAGTTACTTTACTGCGTTTGACGTACTTTTTAATCTGTTTTTGGCCGTTCCAGACAATTTGGTTCGTTTCAATGTTAATCAGTTTCATATTGACCTGATAAAACACCAACGCCTTACTGCCGGATTTGTCCACCACGGAGTTCAAAACGCCGCTTAACATAAAGTCGGCGCCGACTTCCTTGCCAAACGCCTTGCGCGTCTCTTCGGAAGCGAACTCGTCCTGCTCCAAGCGTTCGGTGCGGATTTCGCCCCGTTCCGCGGAAGAGGCCACAAAGTCCACCTTGGCCGAATTGATAAGCGCGCGCTGGATTTCTTCCACAAACACGCCCGTGTTGATGTGTTCCATCGTGTTATTGGTTACCGTACCCACAATTACCACGGGTTCCTTGCCCTTGCGGGTTAAATAGCGGTTATACCAGCCGCCCTGCAAGCAATCGGTAATCATTTCCTGCGCGACCATTTGCGCATCGGTATCGTTCCAGCCACCGCTGACATCCTTTACCAAGTTGGTCTCCACGCGTTTGACGCTGGGAGAGCAGGCAAATACCAGCGGCAAAGCCAAAAATACGAGTAAGAGTTTCTTCATATATTCTCCTTAATTATTAGAACCAGCCAAATCCACCCGGGCGCAAATGTGTTGCCCCACCAAAGAGCCCTCTTCGTGCGAACAGTCAATAGAGCCTTCGTCTATATTAATATCAAACCATTTGGGGTAACTTTTATGCGCCACACGCACCAAATTCCCCTCCGCCAGCGAAAAGGCATAATCACTGCACACCATTTCTATTTTGCCTTCCGTGCGTTCCACCGGGCAAGGCAACGCTTCGCCCAACAATTCAAAATCGGGCGTGTAGGCTTTATAGCGCGCCTTATAGGAAGACTCGGCAAACGCCAAGGATTTGCCAATGTCTAAGGCCTTTTGCGCCGCCACAAGGGTGCGGTGCTTTTCGTACTGCGGCCAGCCAAGCGCCGCGCCGAAGCCAATCAGCATTACCAGCACTAAAACGATTGTATGAATAGAGCCGTTGCGTCCCATAGTTTCTCCTTTTATTTTTTTATATTGTAGCAAAAACCTACTAATGATACGGCACAATATTGGGGTGAATCCCCTTTACTTTGGTAATATACAAAAATTTCCCCGTGCGGTATCCCTTTTCAAGCGCGGGCGACAAGATAACCAGCATTACCGCAAAGATAATCATCACCACGCCCAAGGCCGTCGTATGCGTAAACGGCTCGCCAAACACCAATACGCCTACCGTCATAGCGGTTACCGGCTCCATCGCCCCCAATACAGAAGCAAAGGTGGAGCCAATCGCTTTAATAGCGGCCACCAAGGTAATGTTGGAAACCACCGTCGGGATAACGGCAAGCAGTAATAAATTCATCCAATCCTTTGGCGTGGCTACGCCCTGCAATTTGCCGAGCAGGCCCGTGCCCGCCAACAGAAAAAGTGCCGTAAAAATAAAAACGTAAAAGGTTAATTTGGTGGAACTCATATCCTTTACGCAAGATTTATTAACGGAAATAATGTATATCCCGTAAGAAAAACCGGACAACACCGCCAGCAAAATCCCCGTCCAACTCACGCCGCCGCCCTTGCCGTTCCAAGAAAGCAGGGCCACCCCGCAAACGGCCAGTAAAATAGCCAACATTGTCCAAACGGAATTGCGCTCCTTAAAAACCGTAATCATAATAAGGGCCACAAACACGGGGTACAAAAACATCATCGTGGTGGCAATGCCGCTCGCCAAATAGTGGTAGGACCAAAACAAAAATACCGCAGAGCCGATATACAAAAGGCTGAGCCCGGCCAAAACCAAAAACTCCTTCCGGCTGACCTTAAAGGAGCGGCCCGTAACCGCCATAAACGCCCCCATCAGCAAGGTGGCGATTAAAAAGCGGTAAAACAAAATAGACGGGACGTTCATCCCGCCGGACAGAAGCGGCAGGGTAAACAACGGGATAAGCCCGAAGGTGGCCGAAGTAACCACGCCGCAAATAAATCCTTTCCAGTTGAACATATATATATTGTATCTTTTACAAGGGCAGATAAAAAAGCACCCGGGGCAGGCTAATGCTCCGGGCGCTTTTACAAAAAATTCTTTTTACCGGTTCCAGTTGTGTAAATCCCGGTAGTAAAAATAATTGTTTAAGCGGGTCATTACGTCCAGCGGCCACTCCTTTTGGAGTTCAAAGTTTTCCGGCAAGGAAATCATCCCGTCAAACCCCTTGTTAAACAGGCCGATACTCAGGCGTTCATCAGGCTGGAAAGCCGTGGCCGCGATAATCGTCCCCTTAAAAACTTGGTGGCGTAATTTGGCCGTTAAATAATATCCCCCGCCGCCGGGCACAATTAAATCGGTAATGATGATATCATACTGGGCCCGCCCGTATTGTATATCGTGCAATAACACCTCTGTATCATTATAAGTGGTAATTTCCCAGTTGGGGCAAAAGACGGATTTATGCTTTTCCATAATCGCCGATAGCGCGCTGGTGCGGTCGTTCAGCACCGCCATTTTAATACCGGCAGGCAGTTTGCCCGCGGCTTGGCGCACGCGCAAGGCATAGGGCAAATAATTCTTCAATGAAGTTAGACGCCCCGCTTTCGGCATTTCCATAATAAATTCATCTTGGTTAAATTTGCGGTCCGTTCTTTTTTCCCGCAAGCCTGAATCCAACATACCTACCAAGTTAGGCTCCACCTGTTCCATTGCGTAACGCACATACGCATTGGCCTGCGCGAGCGGCTGGTCCTGCGGAACAACCAAAATATTAAGTGCACGCAACTGACGGTGCATTTTCATAATTTTCGCTACCAGTTGCGCTTTTTCCAAAGTGGGCAAGGTGCGCCGCTCGGACGGTTTGGACTGGTAGTATAAGATGGGATTGATATCGCTTTTAAACTGCTTGAAATTTTCCAAGGTGGCTTGATATTGTTTAATTACCGCCAAACGCTGTTCGTAGGAAGGGTCCACCAGTAAAAGTTGCAGGCGGAACGGGTCCGTCGGCGGCAAGGTTTGCGCCATTAAGCGCTCAGCCAGCAGTGCGTTTTGCGGCATATGCGGCGTGGGGGCGGACGGCAAAACTTTGCCCTGCACCTTACGCACATTAGTTAAAGCAAGCGTGGAAATCGGAATTTGCGTAAGCACATTGGCTTGGCGCACAATACGGGCCTGTTGCTTTATTATCTTGGCAAGTCCTTTTCCTTTGGGGGCTTTCGGCAATTTTTGCGCAAAAGACGGCAGAGCCGTTAAGCAGGCTAAAACAAAAATCAGATATTTTTTCATATTTTTCCCTTTTATATAGGGTACTAATTAGGTAAGCAGTCCACAAGGGCCAAAAGGCCCTGTTTGATTTAGGCCCGGGCCTATAAAACAATCCACAAAATGATAAAGTAACCGCCCATTAACACGAGCCCGGTCGGCACGGCGATAGAGGCCCACTCGCGGCTTTTAATGCCCAACTTTTCAGCCGCCACAATGTTAGGCAGGTTCCCCTGCACCAGCATACTGCCAAACGCCGCCAACCCAATCACCATATAGATAAGGTCGTTCATTGAAATTGTGGGCACAATTTCAATGGCGGCCAAAGTAGCGTTATCAATAATCACGGACACGGCATTGGCTAAAAAGAGGACCTTTCCGCCCAAGTGCGTAATGGTACTTTGGGCCAAGGGACGCAAACCCGCACTAATCAAATTAAGCGCGGCCACGAACATATAGATATGCCACGTCCGGCGCAACATAGAGCCGTATGTTTCTTTGTCCTCGCGGATGTGCATTTGCATCGTAGTACCCGCGTGGCGGGCCGAATACCCCGCCGCCGCCGCCAAAAGCAAAATGGCAGGGGCAATCCACACAAAGAAATGACGCATTAAAAAGAAGAAATCCGCAAAGTGCGGTGCACCGGTAAGGGCGTTATTAATAATCAGCCCCAACGGTTCGGCCAGCGGCGTAAGCACCGCGCCCAAACCAATGGCGTAACAGGCAAAAACAGTAATCCGCACGGTGGAGGAACGCTCCAAATTAACAACCTTTAATACTTCGGCCAATACTAGGGCCGCTACCGTTACGCTAACCAGCGAGGACGTAATCCCCAATAAAAATACCAGCAGGGCAAAACTGTATTGCGGCTCCAATTTGCGGAAGAACGCAAAAAGCACGCGGAAGATATAGCGGGAATAATTGTTAAAAATCACGCTGACAACCAGCACAATAAACGCCACATTAACGGGATATTGCAGGGTTTCGTAAATAAAATCCACACTCCACCCGCCGCTAATGGTTACCGCCGCCGCGCCCACCATTAAAAGGAAGATTTCCAAGTGGCTTTCCACCCAGCGCGACGTAAGCGGCCACACCAGCAAATTGGCCACCACAATACCTAAAAGCGCATTTATCCACCACGGGGTAGAAGCAACTATCGTTTCCATATATATTATTTTATCAAAATTGCGTCCGTTACCAAGGGGAAAAATTAATTAAAAATCGGGCGTTGAGCGGGAAAAACGAATTTTTGTAAAATAAACAAGTAAGATATTTAAATTCCAAAAGGAGAAGCACAATGAAGAAAACCATCTTGTTCGCCCTCGCGCTGACCTTGTCCGCCGCGTGGCCGACTGCCGCCTCCGCCGCCACCGACAACTGCGGTTGCGCCGCTGCGGATGTAACCTGCATTAACGAATGCACGATGTCCAAGGTAACCACGTTGAGAAAGAACCTGGAAACGCAAAAAGCCAACGCCAAATCCAAATTGGAAGCGGCCAAGGCCTCCAACAACTCCGCTGACAGCAAAGCCAAAGCCGCCGAAGCCAAGGCCCAAGCCAAAGCGAAAGCCAAACAGGCCAAGGCCGATGCCAAAGCCAATGCTAAAAAAGCCGAAAAAGATTTAAAGGCCAAAGCCAACACCGCCAAGTCTGACGCTAAGACCAAAGCGGCCAAGGCTAAATCCGACGCCAAGACTAAGGCCGAAACCGCCAAAGCCAACGCTAAAAAAGCCGAAACCGACGCCAAAGCGAAAGCCAAGGCTCAAAAAGATGCTTTGAAACAAGCCAAAGCCGACGCCAAGGCCAAATCCAAAGCGCAAAAAGAAGCCAACGAAGCCAAGAAAGCCGAAGCCAAAAAGGCCGTCAAAGACGCTAAAAAAGCGCTCAAAGACGAAGCCAACTCTTGGAAACAACTGGCCAAATAAGCCTTTTGAGTTCACAAAAAACCGCGCTCTTTACGGGCGCGGTTTTTTTATAGGTAAATGGACATCTTTACAAAGTATAGCGGGTAAAACCACTAAATAAGGGGCTGTTTGTGGGATTCGTTCCGCCCATACTTTTACATACGGTGTTGGCGGTTTGGTCCGAGGTTTGCGCGTGGCAAAAAGTTTTGTGTGCGTCGTTGGCCTGCGGTCCGACGGACATTATGCGTTCGTAGCGCAAGGTACCTTGGCTCCAATGGGAGGAATTGGAACCGTGCACATTGCTAACAGAACCGCCGTGTTTGTAATTGACCGAAAATTTACCGCAATTTACCCAAGTATGGTCGCCTGCGCCACCGTCAAAGGTACACCCCTTGGGGTAGGAAATATCCAAATCGTCCAAGTCGCCCGCAAAGGTTCCGTTTGCCATATAATACACCTCTTGCGCGCGGACAATGGCGTCCACCATTGTAATCTGCTGGACGAGGCGGCTCTTTTCCACCGCCACATTGTATTGCGGCAATGCCACCGCCGCCAAAATACCAATGATGAGAACGACGACGAGAAGTTCTATCAAGGTAAAACCTGCGGTTGTAACGCAAAAAATATTCGCCGTGCGGCCACCCCAAGCAATGTTGTTGTCGTCATCCCCGAGGAATTTAGTCGGGGATCCGTTGTTGCCGTTGCCTTTTTTAAACAACGACAGATTCCCGACTACGACACTCGGGAATGACAAAATAGAAGTATTTACCGTGTGGCCACCCCAGACAGACGTCATTCCATAAGGTTTCTGTACGGAATCTCGCCGTTTCGCAACAACAGATTCTGGACTACAACTTTCCAGAATGACGCCACTAGCACAAGTGGCCGCACGGCAAGTATTCATAAATCCTTTCATTTTTTCTCCTTGTTAAGGCCTTTATATTTGAGCAAAACGGCCTTTTATACGCGTTTTTATACAGCGGATACATCCGGGTACGTCCACCGCGATTTATCAAAATTTTAACAAAAAAAAAAACGAAACAACCCCTTTACAATAAACAGACAAAAAGACAACGACAGATCCCCGACAGAAACACTCGGGGATGACAACAACACACAACAGAAACTATCATATAAAGACAACAAAAGAGAAAAAGCCGTCATTCCCGAGTGTAGTAGTCGGGAATCTGTTTTTGCCGTTGTTGTCCCCCTTACGAGACAACAGATCCCGTATAAAAACACTACGGGATGACGGCACCCTGCGGGCCACTCCCTGACGGGCCGCCAAGCCAAGCGCTCGGCAAACACAATGCCCATAAACAACCGGACCCCGGCTAAAAATAAGCCGGGGCCCGAACACAACTAACTAAAAATTGCTTTACAGAATAATCAGCCGTACCGCCATTACAATTAATACAATCCCGGCGGCCAGTTCCACTTTTTTGCTGGCAATCGTTTTAGAGGACTGGTTGCCCAAGTGGAAGCCGATAAGCGTCATTAAGAAAGTCAGCACAAACAAGATAAGCACTTGCGGGAAGAACGCTTTTTCCATCGTTTCCACGGCGTAGCCCACCAAAAAGGAATTGAGCGCCAGCACGGTGGAAACCTTCATCATTTTGCGGTTATCGTCCGCATCCAAATTGCTGAAACTGGGCGATTTTTCAATGGATTCCAACATAAACTTAATACCCAGCAAGAGCACAAAGGCAAACGCCACCCAATTATGCGCAAAATACGCCCAATTATGAAAGAAAATGGCGCTTATCCCATACCCCAACGCAAAAAACAGCGCGTTAAAGCACGAAAAGAACAACGTCATTTTAATAGAAAACACGCTCTTTTTATCGGGCGACATCTTCATAGCGGACATATTGGCAGACACCATATTATCCACACAAATACACAAAAAAATGATACTCACGGCAATTATGCCCATAGGGAACCTCCCGGTTGAGATACCAGCATTTTACCAAATGCCCAGCCCTTCTAGCAATAATTTAAGGCCAATTAAAATAAGCGCCAGCCCGCCCAAGGCTTCCATCACCTTGCCAAACTTGCGCCCTAAAAACGCTCCCAGATAAAACCCCGCCCAACTGGTAACAAACACGCAAGCCGTCAGCGTGAGCACCGTTACCCAAAAGGGCGCCTCGGTAAACGCGAGCCCAATCCCCACCAAAAGGGCGTCCAAACTCGTCGCCACCGACAAGGCCAGCAAGGTTTTAAAGGAGTGTAATACGCACACATCTTCTTCGTCCTGCGGGTTGCGTGCTTCCTTCACCATACGCACGCCGATAAAGGCCAAAATCGCAAAGGCAATCCAATGGTCCACCGCGCCGATATAACGCCCTACTCCGGCGCCGCCCAGCCAGCCCACGGAAAACATAATAAAATGCGCCACCGCAAACAGTGCGCTCACTTTACCTATATAAGAAAGGGGAATTTTATTTTGGTGGGAACAGCCGGAAGCAATCGTAACGGCCAGGTTATCCATAGATAACCCCAAAGCAACTAACAAAGCGGATAGAATATTCATATAAATTATGATAACATTTTTTATATATTCCCCGTTTAAGGAAGCATTATGCAATCGCTTAAAGAGTTATACAAAATTGGTATGGGGCCTTCCAGCAGCCATACAATGGGGCCGCGCAAGGCGGCCGACGCGTTCAACCGCGCTTATCCGTCCGCCGAGTCTTTTCGGGCGGTACTTTACGGCTCCTTGGCCGCTACCGGCAAGGGGCACTTGACCGATTTCGCCATTAAAGAAGCCTTTTATCCCAAGCCCGTCGCTATTGAGTGGGAGTACAATACCTTTTTACCCAAACACCCCAACGCTATGCGCTTTGAAGCCCTGGATAAAGCCGGGCATATAATGGGGGCGCAAGTGGCGTACAGCATTGGCGGGGGCGACGTCCGCACCGACGAAAACTTTGGGCAGGAAATCAACAACATTTACCCCCATAAATCAATGGCGGAAATTTTGCAGTACACTTCGGACAAGCGTATGCTGTTATGGGAATATGTGGAAGAATTTGAAGGCGCTGACATTTGGCAATATTTAGGCACCATTTGGAAGACGATGCAAACCACAATGAACCGCGGCTTGGAAAAGCGCGGCGTATTGCCCGGCTCCTTAAATTTGGAGCGCAAGGCGCGCCGCTACCTTTACAAGGCGGAAAATTCCCCCCAATACCTGCGCCGTATGAATAACCTGTTTTCTTATGCATTGGCGTGCTCGGAAGAGAACGCCGCCGGCGGTGTGGTGGTTACCGCGCCCACTTGCGGCTCCTGCGGGGTCGTGCCTGCGGTGTGCCGCTTAATCCAAGAAATTTGCGAATTTGAAGACACCACCATTTTGCACGCCTTGGCGACGGCCAGTTTGTTTGGCAATATGGCCAAGGCCAATGCCTCTATTTCCGGCGCCGAAGTCGGCTGTCAGGGCGAGGTCGGCGTGGCGTGCGCAATGGCGGCCGCGGCCACCTGCCAATTAGAAGGCGGCGATAACCGCCGTATCGCCTATGCGGCCGAAATGGGGCTTGAACACCACTTGGGGCTAACGTGCGACCCGGTGGACGGCCTCGTGCAAATCCCGTGCATAGAGCGCAACGCGCTGGCCGCGTCCCGCGCGTTAGACTGCGCCACCTATGCCTTAATGTCCGACGGGGACAACCGCGTTTCGTACGACGACGTTTTAGCCACGATGATGCAAACGGGCCTGGATATGAACAAGGATTACCGCGAAACCGCACGCGGGGGCTTGGCCCGTTTCTTTAAAGAAAAAGTATTGCGGCTTAAAAAAGGGGGTAACAAATGAACGTAATGGAAGGTATTTTCAAGCGGCGCAGTATCCGCCGCTTTACAGATAAACCGATTGAAAAGGGCGACATTACCGCGCTTTTGCGCGCGGCTATGATGGCGCCTACGGCGCGCAACTGCCAAGAGTGGGAGTTTATCGTCGTGCAAGACAAAAACACCTTGCACAAAATTACCACGGTTCACCCGTACGCACAAATGTTAAAGGAAGCCGCCTGCGCCATTTTGGTATGCGGCAATACGCACAAAGAACACGCGCCGGGCTACTGGATTGCCGACTGCGGTGCGGCCACGCAAAATATTTTATTAGCCGCCACCGAACTGGGTTTAGGAAGCGTATGGTTGGGCGTTTATCCCAACGAGGACCGTATGAACGCATTAGCCAAGATGTTCGGCTTGCCGGAGTATGTAAAACCGCTTAACGTAATTGCGCTTGGCTATCCAAACGAACAAAAGCCGGATATTGACCGCTTTGACCCGGATAAAATCCACCTTGAAAAATGGTAAAGTAAAAGAGCCGCATCTTTTGCGGCTCTTTTTTGTGTATAGGGGACAGAAATGACAGAGTCACTTTCTTTTAAAAAAATTTCCGCAATTATTTTGCTTTGTACCGCGGTGTTATCCACAGGTATTTTTTTGTATGTAAACCAAATTGAGCGCACCTTGGAGCGCAACCGTACGATGTACTTGGAGGAAGTCGCACGCCAAACCACAGACGAAGTGGAAACCCAAGTTTTTAACGATTTAGCCCTGCTGCGCTCTATCGCTACGGCGATTGAGTCGCTATCCAAGCCGACGGCCAGCCACATTAACCGCCTGATGCAAAACGAAACCGCTATCAATAATTTCAAGCGTATGGGCTTTGTACGCCCCGACGGTATGGCAATGTTAAGTGATAATTTGTTGTTGGACTTATCCAGCGAGGAACACTTTCAAAAAGCATTGGCTGGCGAAGCAAATGTGTCCGAACGTATTACGGATGCGGCCGACGGGAAAGATATTTTGGTAGAAGCCGTACCCGCCCGTAAAAACGGAAAAATTATCGGCGTTTTGTTTGCCACGCGCTCGGTGGAGGAATTTGCCAAAGAACTAGATACGCAAAGTTTCCGCGGGGAAGGTTACTCCGCCATTGTCCGCGCCAATGGGGACAGCGTGGCCCGCGCCCTGCACAAAAATGCTATCAGCCAAGTGGAAAATATTTTTAATCTGCCCGATGACCCGCAAGGCCAACTGCCGCGCGCGCTTAAAGAGCCGATGCAAAACCGCCAAAGCGGCACCGTAAAATACACATCTGCCGAAAAAGGCGAACTGCACATTAGTTACCAACCTTTAAACATTAACGACTGGTACCTGCTGTCCGTCGTACCCACCGTACAAATGACGCGCCAAATCAATGCGCTGGTGTGGCGGCTTTTGGGCCTGTGTTTGGCCGTGGTGGCCGCGGGTCTCTGCGCGTGGGGATACTTTTATATTCAGCAAAAAAAGGCACGGCAAAAGTTATTTACGACCGCCTTTATGGACCCCGTTACCCAACGCAAAAATTTGGCCGCTATCCGCCCGGAAATGGAACAAATCTTTCGCACGCATACGAACCAATCCTATGCTATCGTGGCAATGGACGTGGGCAAGTTCCAATCGTTTAACGAACGCTACGGCTTTAAAACGGGCGATATACTCTTGAAGCATTTATCCCGTGTAATACAAGAAAGTTTAAAGCAAGATGAACTGTTTACCCGCGTGTATGCGGACCGCTTTGCAATGTTGCTGGAATACGTCTCCGAGGGCGAACTGAAAAACCGCTTGGAACTGCTGGCTGAGCAGATTTCCAACTTTCAAACCGAGGACAAAAAGACCTTTGCCCTAATGTTGGCTTTCGGCGTTTATCCTATTGAGGACCGCCGCGAATCCGCCCAAGAGATGTACAACCGCGCGTGCGTAGCCAAAAAGCGCGTAAAGGGCCGCTACGACGAGATTGTGGCCTTTTATCAAAAACGGTGGCACCAAGAACTCACCGAAGAGGCGCTGATTGAAAGCCGTATGCGCCAAGGCATTGAAAAAAAGGAATTTCGCTTTTTTGTGGAGCCTATCCGCTCCTTAAAGGACGATTCCCTTTTTGCGGCCGAAGCGGTGGCGGACTGGCCAGTACCCGAGCGCCAAGACCCGCTGGAACAGGCAGTTTTCCGCCCGGTGTTTGAAAGGAACGGCTTTATCTATCAGTATGACCGTTATCTGTTGGACGCCGCCTTGGAAACGCTTGCAGGCTGGAAAGCCCAAGGCAAAAAGTTACTGCCAATAGTAGTAAAAGTAGCGGACGAACATCTGACCGCGCCGGGCTTTGCGGAGCGTTTGGCCGCCAAAGCCAAGGAAATGGATGTAGAACCCAAATGGCTGTACTTGGAACTAACGGAAACCAAGCGGCACATTTTAAATGCACGCTTAAAAGCCGCTGGGGAAGAA
The DNA here is from genome assembly GCF_050873505.1 of Candidatus Avelusimicrobium sp. GTDB lineage: Bacteria > Elusimicrobiota > Elusimicrobia > Elusimicrobiales > Elusimicrobiaceae > Avelusimicrobium. The sequence continues at coordinate 20,701 of NZ_JBNMIY010000004.1, forward strand.
CTAAAACAAAAGGGATTTAATCTCACCGTGCGCTATACGGGGCTGGTGTCGCCCGCCTTTAAAGAAATGCCGATAGACGGCGTGAAAATCGGGCGGCAAATGTGGACGCAAGCCCCCGACCGCAAAAGCAATATGCTGGCGCAATCCTTGGGCCAAGTATGCCAAGAATTAGGCATTTTTCTGGCAGCAGACGATGTGGCCACCCAAGCGGATGCAGACCGTATTAAATCGCTGGGCTTTTCGTACGCGCAAGGGCCGCTCGTAGGGCCCAAGGTCAAGCCCGGGGAATTGCTGTAAGCGGCCAAGGCGTGTGAGTTGGGGACGCGGCTTTTGAGGGTAGATTATAGCGGTTTGCCCGGTAAAAGCCCTAGGCAAAACAAAGTGCAAAAGAATAATTTTGGCACACGCGCCGGAAAATTGGTATAATATAGTACCGATTTATGGTGGATGTAGCTCAGCTGGTTAGAGCGCCGGTCTGTGGAACCGGAGGTCGCGGGTTCAAATCTCGTCATCCACCCCATCTTATATCCCGCTGAACATTTGGCGGGATTTTTTAATGCCTGATTTAGGGTTTTTTCCTCTTTCGTCGTCGGTAAAAAAAGCCTAATTCCCCTGAGATATCAAATAGATAGATTTTCCTTATCCCGTCTTTTCGCCCTTTCAACTACTTTTATGTTATCTTTCTATCTATTTCCCAAAATTTAACACTAAAAACTTAATTTTCCTTTAAGAGTTGGCTAACCCGAGCCGCCGTAAGCCCCAAAGCCCGCGCACACGCGGCTTGGCTAAGGCCGTTTAGGCGCATATATTCGCGAATTTACAGGGCCAAGGGCTGCTTGTACAAGGTTTTATCTACCTTGGGCTGTTTGGTCGCTTTTCGGGCCGCCAATTCGGACCGTTTCCAAGGGCCAGAGTGTGGCTTCACATTGGCACAGAACGAAAATTCGGTTCCACTGCGCAAAACAACCGTAATTTTGCTTTCTTGATATTCATAACCTATACGGCAGATAACAGATTTAAGGGTTTCTTCTTGCTCGTATTCTGATAATTTCTCAAATAGGGTCCTGTTGATAACTCCATTTTTATCCATTTCTGCTACTAACGCTAAGTGAAATTCGCGTTGTCGTACCGTCCGTGTGGGACAAGACTTATAGCCCTCTTCTCGGCACTTCCGGCAAATGTAATAAAAATGTTTCGTATTTTTCTTTTTCCCATAAATAGGAACCATTGGGCTGCCACAGGCTTCGCAAAACAATAAACCACGCAAAATGCCAGGCGTTGCTTTCCTTACCGTTTCATACATTTTTCGTCCATTATTTAACAGTTTTTGCACCGCCTCAAAAGTTTCTATGGACACAATGCCGTCGTGCTCGCCCTCGTAAATTTTCTTTTTGTAAAGCACCTTCCCAATATACAGCGGATTATGAATAATATGATAAAGTTGCGCACGCGAAATAGGGCGTGCCGGTAAAACCCGCCCATTTTTGCATTTCCGCTCCCGAAGAACAATTCCCCGCTTTTCTAGTTGCGCAAGTACCGGGACAACACTTTTTTCTTCCAGTACGCTATTAAAAATGAATCGTACTTCTTCGGCGGTTTCTGGGTGTGGTACCAACTTATGGGCTTTTTCATCTAACTGGTACCCAAATGGAATTCCTCCGCCTAAAAACTTTCCTTTCATACGAGAGGCCGCCATTTTATCCCGCGTGCGTTCGCTAATAATTTCGCGCTCAAATTGAGCAAACGATAACAAGATATTAAGCGTTAGCCGACCCATAGAGGTTTTGGTATTAAAATTCTGCGTGACAGATACAAACGACACTTCGCGCTTATCAAAAAATTCTAGTAACTGGGAGAAATCCAGTAAAGAGCGTGATAATCTATCCACCTTGTACACGACCACGCAATTTACCTTGCCCAGTTTGATGTCCTCTATCAAGCGCTGCAAACCGGGGCGATCGGTATTCGCCCCGGTATAACCACCGTCATCATAAGAGTTTTCTAGCGCCTGCTAGCCTTCCCCACGCTGGCTTTTGATAAAAGCCATACAGGCCTCACGCTGTGCATCTAGCGAGTTGAAGTCCTGTTCCAAACCTTCGCTGGTGGATTTGCGGGTATAAACCGCACAATTCATTGGTTTTATAATGTCACTCATAAGCCAAAGAAATAATACCCGCTTAAATGCTGCCCCGTGATGGCACACGCCACGGCGGACAGGGTTTTGAAATATTTATTATTGTATTCAAAACCGTGTTCCAACACTTTGACCACAACAAGATGCCCTTTGTACTTTTTCTCCAATATAGAGCCGGGCAGCGGGATACGGATATCCCGCAGTTTTTGATTCTTATTGTTGTGTTTTTCGGCCCGTTGCTTATTTTTAGAAATTAATTGGGCCAGCGGATTAATCTGGGTGGCCACTTCTCGCAGTTTGGCTAATTCTGCGAGGGCAGATATGGGTTTGGAGGATTGTAGGTTATTCTCAGTCGGTTTAGCAGTAATCTCGACTTGAGCCTTTTTGTCTCCTTTTCCCACCTGTTGAGTCTTTGCGTCTGATTTATTTACAGCATTTAATGTCGCAGTTTTTTTCTTCATAAAAACTCCCGATAGTTAAGTTTAATGGGCTATCTTTTGCCCATCTCTATTACCGCTTACTATCGGGAGTGAAGTCAAGCAAAAACCCCACCGAAGTGGGGTTTAATAAAGTATTTTTTTCAAAGGAACGATATTGCCTTTTTTGTCTTTGGCTTTCCAAAACTGCAGGCCATTATTTGATGTTTTCCCTGTAATAAATCGGCCCGCCGCTGACGGAGATGAAAAAACATGCTTATTAAGAACCACATTTCCATTAGACAATAACTTAGCCGTGTATTTTTTGTTTTTATAAATTACCTGTAAAGGAATTGTTTTGCGAGAATGAGCCACTTGTTTGCGACCAAACAACAAGGCATCTTGTTCTTGACGATATGTATCAATACGTTTCTTAAAATCATTTTCTAAATTTACGGCTTTTCCACGCGGATGCTGACGATTTCCCTTCGGCTCACAAACTGTAACTAATAAAGATTCTAGGTCGTCAATATGCTTTTCGTTATTTACAATAAATAACGAAAATTTATCCCACTTTTTGTAGTGGCGGTCTTTCAAATGCTGACTAAGGCGACGCTTTAAATTCACGGCCTTACCGAGGTAATATAACTCATCCCCCTTGTATAAGGCATAAATACCAGGCTGTCCGGCAATTAGTTCAGTAAGAAGGAAGGAATAGTTCTCTAATGCCGAAATACCGATATTTTGCAGTTTTTTAGTTATAATGCCCATAGTTTATTGTATCATTTTCACTATACATAGGACCGATTACTTGCGGGAACAAAGTCAGCTGATATATTGTGGATTTGGATTCAAGTCAGCCGCGATTTTTAATTTTATACCTCACAGTATTTGGGATATCCCGACAATGCTATAATGAAATTATTATTAACCACTATGCCAAAGAAATATATTAGCGAAAACGCAGAATTAATGAAAGAATGGAATTGGGAACGGAATAAAGATTTGGACCCCAACCGGCTATCTATGGCTTGCGCTATTAAAGTTTGGTGGAAATGTTCTAAATGTGGTTATGAATGGCAAACAGCTATTAATAAAAGAACTTACAGAAAACATGGGTGTCTGAATTGTAGTGGCCAAGTTGCCTTTCCTGGGGTTAATGACCTCGCAACTTTATATCCAGAAGTAGCAAAAGAATGGCATCCAACTAAGAATGCCCCATTAACGCCTAGAGAAGTCAGACCGAAAAGCAATAAAAAATACTGGTGGAAATGTACCAAATGCGGACACGATTGGCAGGCAAGTGGGAGTAGCCGCATTGGGCATCAGTCAGGATGCCCTGCTTGTGCTGGACGCGTACCTAAAACAGGAATAAATGATTTATTTACCATTTGCCCCCACCTAAAACGTGAATGGGATTTTGAGAAAAATAAGCATTTAAATCCTTCGCTGCTGAGTAAAGGAAGTCATACCAAAGCCTGGTGGAAGTGCACTAAAGGTCATAACTATGAAATGACGATCCAACGAAAATCTGCTGGAGCAGGTTGTCCTTATTGCTCTTCGCACAGAGTCTTAATAGGGTTTAATGATTTTAAAACCGCGTTTCCAAATCTAGCAAAAGAATGGGATATAGAAGGGAATAACGGGAAATCGCCAGATATGTACACGGTACATAGTAATCAGAAAGTATGGTGGCTATGCCCCAAAGGGCACAAATATGAAATGGCCATTACGGCTAGGGCATCTGGTGGAAATTGCCCCTATTGTTCCAACCATAAACTTTTAGTAGGCTATAATGACTTAAAGACTCTATATCCTGAACTTGCTCTGGAATGGAATTACGAAAAAAACGGAATTCTAAAACCTACGGACATTATTCCAAAAACAAAAAAGAAAGTCTGGTGGAAGTGCTCCAAATGTAAGCACATTTGGCAAACCAGTGTTATAGAAAGAGTATATGGCTCAGGATGCCCCCAATGTTTGCCCGAAAGAAAAGAAAAAAATCGTAGGCAAAAAATACAACAACAAGGAATGGGAATAAAGGATCCAACCCTGCTACAAGAATGGGATTATGAGAAAAATAAAAATCTTAGGCCCAAAGAGTGTTCTACCCACAGCAATAAAAAGGTTTGGTGGATATGTCCGGCAGGCCATAATTATCAGGCCACTATAGATAAAAAATCTTCTGGCCAAGGTTGCCCTATTTGCTCCAATCATCAACTTTTAATTGGGTTTAATGATTTACAGACCCGTTTCCCAAACATAGCCAAGGAATGGAATTTTGAGAAAAATGAGAATTTAACGCCATCTCAAGTTATTGCAACAAGTACAAAAAAAGTATGGTGGATCTGTTCTGTTTGTCATAGTGAATGGCAAACTAAAATTTTATTTAGGACAAAGAAAGGAACAGGCTGCCCTGTATGCGGTGCAAAAAAGCGCGCAGAAAGCCACAGAGTTTCCTTTATCCAAAAAAATGGCTGCATTACCGAACCATTGTTGTTAAAAGAATGGAATTTTGAAAAAAATTATCCACTTCAACCCCAGGATTTTCCACCATCTAGTAACAAATTTGCTTGGTGGACTTGCTCCAAATGCGGATATGAGTGGAAGGCAAAAATTGCTAATAGACGTTTTTTGAAAAGAGGTTGTCCTTGTTGTGCTAATCACATAGCAGTTAAGGGGAAAAATGATTTGGCAACCACCCATCCTCAACTTGCCAAAGAGTGGCATCCTACTAAAAACACCTTACGGCCCGATATGGTAGTTTATGGAACAGCTAAAAAGGTTTGGTGGATTTGCCCTAAAGGACATGAATACCAGGCTACTATCTCACACCGTGCACACGGGACAAATTGTCCAGTTTGTAATAGCGGAAGGCAAACCTCTTTTGCGGAACAGGCTGTTTTCTATTATGTTCGGAAAATATTTCCCGATGCAATTAACCGCTACAAAGATATTTTTTCAAACGGAATGGAATTAGATATTTATATTCCATCTATTAAAATCGCTATAGAATACGATGGCATATTTTATCATAAACGGGAAAAATTACAACGTGAAATGAAAAAATATGAAATTTGTAAAAAACATCACATTAAGCTCCTGCGCCTTAAAGAAGCGGATATTACACAAGATAAGGAACAATGCCAAACAGCTGATCGCGTTTTTCATGTTCCTGGTTTAGGAGATACAAAAAAAGCCTTGGATAAAGCCATCCGCCTTTTATTGGCTAATATCACAGCAGAAACGGCCCTATTTCCCTCTTACGTCTATGCACCAATGGACATAAATACCGAACGAGACAAATATGACATTAGGTCATATTTGACAGAACACTTAAAAAATTCCCTAACTTATTTGCGCCCAGATTTGTCCAAGGAGTGGCACCCTACTAAAAACGGCCATTTTAAACCAAGTATGGTTTCTTTACATTCAAACAGAAAAGCCTGGTGGGTCTGTCCCACCTGCGGTAATGAATACGAGACAAGTGTTAGCCACCGGGTAAATGGTACTGGCTGCCCTAAATGTGGAATAGAAAAATCTACACAGGCCAAGCGCAAAGCCGTTGAAATGCTAGATATTAACACAAATGAGGTAATTAGAGGATTTATTTCAATTTCCGATGCGGGAAGGAAGATGCACATCAATTCGTCCAATATAAGTATGGTTTGCAAGGGTCTACGCCCTAATGCGGGTGGATATAAGTGGCGTTATAAAGCCTAATTCGTAATACTCTTTCTCATCAAAAGCCCCGCGCGTAAGCCCGAGGCTGATATGTTTCTTTAATTTTTAAATCTCTCAAAATAGGCAAAATCCTTGTTTAAGGCGACCTCCGTATGAGGGATTAACAAATAAGTCCATAATTTTTCATTGTTTTTAGCCAAAACTGCATTAACGGCCTGCACCCATTTTCGGGCAGCTTTGGCTTTTTCCTGCACTTCGGTTGTTGCTAGTTGGTCTGCCCGTTTTAATTCAACTAAAAAAAGTCCCTGGGCAGTTTCCACTACAAAATCTGGGACATACTTATCTGCTCCATTATTCCAGTAAATATCAAATTGTCTATCTGCCGGGCGCAACCATTTGTTCACAGTTATGTCCTGCTCCAAAATTGCCGCAAAAGTTTTCTCCGTATCGGAATCAAATTTATAGATATCATGCAAAGCCTTTTTAAAACCAGTAAAAACCTTACTGGGTATAGAATTTTTAGGCTCAATCGTATCCATATAGTTGTATATTTTATCCTGTTTCACTTTTTCAAAGTTATGAGGATAAATTCTTTCAAAAGGATGAACTTCGGCTGCGGCAAAATCTGGCTGTACGTAATGAGAGTGTTGCTTCATTTGGGCAAAAATAAACTCTGCTATTTGTTTTCTGTAAGCAATTACCGTATTACGGACTTTTTGTTCATCCATATAGGTGCGCATTTTTTCTACTGCCGTATGTGCCCATTTATAAAGCAAGTCAGCGTAATCATCGTAAGCAATTTCCGGCACATCGCACAAGGCTCCCAGTAAAACATTTTCCGGCTTTTCCTCCGTAATCTGCCCTGATACTTGCCCTTGAACTAAACTTATCCCGCCATCCGCTAATGATTTTAATAAGATATCTTGGTCAGGTTCGGTATAAGTTAAATTAGTGGTATCCAACTCAAAATCTTCAAATTGCAAGTGTCCGTCTCTTCCCGGTTGCACAACTAAACGGGGTATAGGAATAATTCCTTTGGCATATTGATCTACAATTTCGGAAAAATGGGAATCAATTTCAGCAATTTGGTCCGCAGCATACAAACTTGTTGCTTCCAAATGCTTTTTTAATTTCTCTTTGGCCATTTCTTGCACTTCACGGAAATTTAATTCGCCCAAAGTTTTCACTTCTTTTCCCATTTCAGGTAACACCGTATTTTGTAGGAGGCGAACGGTACTTTTGGCTGTTTCAGTTGGCGGTTCCCACATCGGGGAAGAATTTTGCTCCGCTAGTTTCGTAGGGGCCAAAACCAATACCGTTTTCCCTTCTATAATCTCTTTTTGAGGAGCATTTAAATCTTCATCCGACAATTCAATAATATGCTCTTTCTTAATAATACTTCCGGGACGATTCGCCTCTTCAATTAACGCATTAAATTTGTCGTGCGCCACAATAGCCAGCCTATCCACCGCTTCATCGTGCATTATTCGGCCATATGGCAAACGTAAACCGCGTCCAATAGTTTGTTCTGTCAAAGTTTCGGAAGCCGAGGCACGCAAGGGAACAATAGTATAAAGATTCGTTACGTCCCACCCCTCTTTAAGCATATTTACGTGAATAACAATTTCTATCTTGTTTAACGGATTCTCCAAAGAAAGTAACTGGGCAATATTTTCTTCTCTTTCTGTTCCTTTTTGGGCAGAGTGGATTTCTAACACTTTATCCTTATAATGCCCACCATAAAAATCCTCTTGCTGAATCATTGCTTTTATTTTTCCGGCGTGTTCGGTATCTTTGGTAATGATAAGCACAAAAGGCTTTACAATAGGCAAATTATGGTTTCGGGCAAATTTTTCCAGTTCCAAGTGTGTATTTTGGTGGACCCGAATTCCATCCATTACCTTCATTCGGTCTATTTCTTCCGGCGTATAATCTTTGGGGTTAAAATTCTTACGCGTAGCCACATAAGGCTTTTTTACAAAGCCGTCTTGTATAGCGCGAGCCAAGGAATACTCATACACTACATTTTTGAAAGGCACCGCTTTGCTACCCTTTTGCACCTGCGGGGTGGCCGTAACTTCTAACCCCAACACTGGGTTAAGTTCGGTAATCACCTGCATCGCACGTTTGGCACGGTAATGGTGGCTCTCATCCATGAGTAGCACCAGCCGCTCACGAGAAGCCAAATAATCAAAATAACTCTGCCCCAGATATTCCGATAACCGTTTAATAAGAGGCTTATCGCCGTTCCGTTCATCTGCATTAATTTTGGAAATATTAAAAATGTTAATCCGTACGCTGGCTTGTGCTAACTGATACTCCGTCATTTCACGGTAAGTATCCCCGGTAATAACGAGGGGATAATTGGTAGCAAAGTCAGAAATACCCTTAAATACATATTTAGGGTTTGAAAGATTGGAAAAGTCATCAATTAATTTATTATAAATGGTCAGATTGGGAGCTAAAATAAAAAAATCATTTAGCCGGTAGGTTTTGTATAAATAAACAATAAAGGCCCCCATAAGGCGCGTTTTGCCCACCCCTGTGGCCAATGCAAAGCAGATATTTGGAAAATTGCGCTCAAAATCCTTAAAAGTGGGGTATTTGCCCTTAATTTTGGCAATTTCCTCTTGCAAATCATTTTGTTTGGTTAAAGGCAATAGCGTGCAAATATCCGCCAAGATATTTAATGCTTCTTCCTGCGGTTTACGCAAGGAAAGTCTATTTTTAATATACAAAGCCGTTTGGTTCATAAAATTACTCATCAAAAACTTCTAAAGAATTTTTTAATCTCATTTGAAATATTTTAACTTTTTGTTTTTGTTGTTCATTTAATTGACACAATGCAAAAATATCATTAAATCTATCCTTGTTTTCTTTCAAAAAATCAATAAACGGCTTTTGTCCGTTATTAGATACCATTTCTCTTAACAAATAAGTTCTTTTCATTAATTCATTCTTATTGGCATCAGTTTCTATCGTATTTAAATTGTCCAACAACCAATTTACGATATCTAAATAAATAGTTTTTTGCGGTAATTGCAATTTGGAATAATCACACTTCAAATAATTCAAATCGCCTTCCATACAATCTCCTTTTACTCTTCCTCGTCTTCCACCGCGGGCGGATTGATAATGTTTAGGTTGTAATTATCTTTGCCAAACTCACAGCGGCCTAAAATAGCAGCAGGGATTTTTTTAATGGATATATTGGGGAAAACTCCTTCCAATCCTTTGTCAAAACTCTTGCAACAAATAAGCAAACTTTCGCCGTCTTTCATATCGGCTGAAATGGCTGACAAAGCCTGCTCTCCCACATGGCTGGTGGTAGTGTAGATATAATCATTTTCGCTACTTTTGCCTTGTTTCCAAAATTGGTCTTGGTCTGGGGCGTATAAAAACCCTTCGTGCTTGGCCATGGCGGCGGCAAGCATATCAGCATTGTATTCTTTGGATATTACATATTGGCCGTATTTGTCTTTGTTGAGCAAGCTAGGAGCTAAATAGTAGTATTTGAAACCGCCACCGCCTTTCCAACCGACGGCCTTAGAAATACCACCTTGGTCCGTACCGTCAATAACTTTTTGCAAGCGTGGGATACAATGGGTATGGCAATGCTCACCGAGTTCAATGCCGATGTATTTACGACCCATTTTATGCGCCACAGCCGCCGTTGTACCCGAACCTAAGAAGGAATCTAAAACGAGGTCTTCTTTGTTAGAACCGAGCGTTAACACCCGTTCAATTAAGCGTTCCGGCTTAGGAGTATCAAAGGGATTTTTACTTTGAGGAAATAATGCTTTAACCTCTCTTTTGGCTTCTTGGTTATCTCCAATTTCATCTCTAAACCAAAGCGTCATTGCCACAACACCTTGTCTGACTTCCGACAAGAAGCGTTTTAAACGAGGGGTATTATTACCATCAGCGCCAAACCATATGCGATTATCCTTTCTCATCTCTTCAAATCGTTCTTTTGTAAATACCCAACAACGCCCTGCAGGTGGTCGAACAATTCGGCCTGTGGGTGTCATTATGTCATATATCTTTTCCTGAATAACGGGCCCAACAGTTAAGTTGTCTGATTGCCAAGGGCCTCTAATGTCATTATCAGGGTTTTTATAAAGAGAATCTTGTGAAGAAGTTCTTGGCAATTTATTTAATTCATATTTATCTGTTTTATTTTTTGCGTACACCAAAATAATATCATGACTACGAGATAAGGTCTTTTTGAGGTTAATGGGAGCATAAGATCTTTGCCATACCACTTCATCAATGAAATTCTTACGTCCAAAAATCTCATCACACAACACTTTAAGATAGTGACTTTCATCTGCATCAATAGAAATCCAAATACTGCCATCATCCGTCAGTAAATTTTTAAGGATTTCCAAACGCGGTTTCATGAGAGAAAGCCAAGTGGAATGTTCCAAATTGTCGTCATAGTGTTCAAAAGCGGAGCCAGTGTTGTATGGTGGGTCAATATAAATACACTTCACTTTGCCAGCATATTCTTGCTCCAATGCTTTTAAGGCAAGCAAATTATCCCCATAAATAAGCATATTACCCGTGTTTTTATCGCCATAATCTTTTGTTTCATCATGTATCAAAATCCTTGGCTCCACCTTAATAGGAGTATCCTTCCCAATCCACGTCAGTTCCAACTTCTGTTTACTTGTCATCGCTCTTGTCCTTTATAGCTTCTTTAAAATTATATTTGGGGAATAGTTCATCATCCCCTGCGACAAAGGAATCTTCCTTTGGCAGATATTGTTTTAAATTATCAGGAATTGGTTTAATTTGATGGTTCTGATATTGGAACACATTAATTACGCTCTTCCTTGTTACTTTTATTTTACCATCTTTATCCTGCTTTCTTTTAAATTCAAACAAACCAATTAATAAATCATCCTTTTTGCTAGTCTTCGCAGGATAGAATCCAGCTAAAAATTGGCTTCTAAAATTATGATCTTTGAGGTAAAAATTAAGATTTTCATCTGTTTCCCAATCGCTAGCACGCCAAACCTTATCTTCATTTACTATCACGGGGGCTTCTACCCTAACTTTACGTATTTCATGGATAGAAGGGATATTGGTATCATTCAAATCTTCTATATAATTCACAAAATCTTTTCTTTCCACAGAATACAACAAAGGTTTCCCTTGTGTTTTTTTGATTTCAATTTCATGTTTCTGAATGTTTGAATCCGTCAAAAGTCCTTTGTAAAATTTGTTTTTGCGCTTTTTTATGATATCTCCGCAGGCTTTTTTCAGTTGGCTTCCATCTACAATTATTGGATCTTCTGGATTCTTAGCATTGTGCTCTTGGATTTGCTTTTGCATTCCAGTGTAAATATCAATGCAGGTAGCGATTCGATCCGCCGTTGTTGCCTTCCGCGCATCGGCATAACTCATTTGCATAAATAGTGCTGCAATAGATACAATGGCGGTAAGCATAGAACTGGTTACAGCAATAGGAGTTTTGTTAAATTCTTTTTTTACATTTCTAAAAGAAATCCTATCTAGAAAACTCCCTTTTTGTGAAGGTAAATATTCAATTGCAAATTCTAAACCGGGATATAAGGCCGTGGCAATATCGGATAAAAGTTGCGCATAACTGCTAGAGCACTCATCCCGTGTAGCCGCTAATATCGCGTATCCTTGACCATAATAATGTAAGTCTGTTTCAATATCCATATATTACCCTCCTATAACACTTTCCATCCAATAGTAAAAAGAACTTCTTCTGTTACCTTACAATGCAACCGTTGCTCTAAATTATTCAATAAATCATCCTTTTTAGCAGAAATAGCATCTTGTTCATCAAAAAGGCGGGCGCGTTTTTTACGCCGCAAATCCTCTTTTTCCTTTTGCAATTTACCAAGTTCCAGTTTTTTAGCCAAAATAGATTCCTCACGCGATTGCTTTTTGATGGTTTTTATTTCCCTATCCAAGTCTTTTATTTCGCGTTCCAAATCGTTTTTTAAATCCTCTGCCCATTGGTCTAATTTGTCCATTTCTGCATCAAAGTATTGGGCGTTTTCTTCGGAAATTTGATTTAATAATTTTGCCTTTTGTTCCGCATACAACGAAAGCAAGGCCTTATGCGTGGCATTATCTATCTGTATGGGCTCCGCTACTGTTGCTGGCACCGAAAGTAATTTTTGGGCATATTCAGCCGTTAATGGGGTTCCATCAGCCTTTTCCATAGAAAAAAGTAAAAATTCACTTTCTTCTAATGCAGAAACCTTAATTTTGCTTACTTGCAAATAACCTATCTGCCCTTGCAGGCCCCTCACCATAGCAATATTTTTTCCACTATGAGAGTAATCAAAGGTTAATAAATGCTCTTGGCTGGGCAATTCTTCTGCATATTTAAGTAATGCCTGCACCATTGGTAAATTGAAGTGTAATGGACGAGTAGCAACGAGAGATTTCTTCAAACTATATGTTCCGTTCCAATTCTCTTGCCAAAACGGTAGATTGGGCTGCCTAATAGATAAAGTTTGGGTATTAGTATCATACTTACAGTTTTGCCCCAACACTAATTGCATAAAGGTAATCAAATATTGCTCATACTGGTCCAACTCATCCATTGCTTTACCCAACCCTTTAATGCGTCGTTGGACATCTTCATCAAAATTATCAAAAATTTTGCTTTTTGCTTGATTATTGACCTTAGCAATAGTATCGCTTAGTTTATTTTGTAATTCGTCAAAAGCCGCTTGAATTGCAGTTTCTGTACGGCAATTTTGAAAAATTTGGCTAATGGACTTTTCTATATCCACTCCACTTTCCAATGCCCCCAAAACAGGATCGGACGAGCCAAATACGCCATCAAATAAGTTGAGTTTCTCTCCCAGTAACTCCAATACCCGTTGATCGGCCGCGTTTGCGGTATTTAAGAAATTGATTACCACCACATCATATTTTTGTCCGTAGCGGTGGCAGCGCCCAATGCGCTGTTCTACCCGTTGTGGGTTCCAAGGCAAATCATAATTTACCACCACATTGCAAAATTGCATATTCAGGCCTTCCGCCCCGGATTCCGTAGCGAGCAAAATTTCTGCGCGGTCTCTAAATTCTTCCAAAATTGCCGCGCGCACATCTGCCGCGACTATGCCCGAAACTTTACCATCTGATTTATGCCGTTCCTTCCAGGCGGCTAAAATAGACTTACTATCCGCGTCAGTATTGGTCCCATTTAACGTAATTGTTTTAGCCCCATAGGGGGTTTTATCTAGTAAATTTTTTAAATATTGTTGTGTGCGACGGCTTTCTGTAAAAACCAATACTTTGCGTGGAGAATGTAAGTGCGAGGCTTCTTTAAAAGCAGTTTCTATTCCTTGTAAAAGGGCATTTCCTTTGGCGTTTTCGGTAATACTCTGTGCCAAATTGCGATAATCTTCCAACTGATTAATTTCAGCTGAAATTTTCTTATTAAAATATTCCTTCTCCTTAAAAGTGAGGACTTTATCTTTGGGAGGGAAAGGGTAAATACAAGTCGTTTGGTTATTATCCGGCTCGTTCCAATCGTCCTCTAATTCCTCTAATTCTTCAAAATCATCGCTCAAATTAACATCCGGTTCGGGGTATTGCGTTTGCCTGACTTTTTTCAGACGTTCTATTAATTTTTCTAAGGTATCAGCAATAGCAAACGAAGATGATGCTAAAATTTTGCGAATAACCAATACTAAAAGCGCGTTATTTGACGAGGAAACCCCGAAAGAAGGGGTGCGTAAATACTCGGATACTTTTTCGTATAAATCTAATTCGTCTTTAGACGGAGTAAAATTAATAGTATGAGAAGTGCGATTGGTATATTTTACATACTGCTGCACCTGCCTACGAAGAGTGCGATGCGCAACGGGAGCAATCCTTTTGCGAATTTCAGTAAACAAATGCTCCGCCCGAATCTCCGCTGCTGTTTTATTAGAATCTGTATTTGCAAATATACTTTCCGAATCAAAAGAATCTGAGTGTTGGATAAACTGAGCCTTGAAGGATTCCAAATTGCCAAAAATTCGGTTATCCACAAAACTCACAAGTCCGTAAAGTTCCAATAACGAATTTTGCAACGGAGTTGCCGTTAGAAGCAATTTCTTAGATTGTGCCGTGGACCTCTGAATAGAACGGGCAATTTTATTATCACTACGATACACATTACGCAAACGGTGGGCTTCATCGATAACAACTAGGTCCCAATTTACAGCCGCAATTTCGTCTTCCATACGACGAGCATATTGATAAGAACAAATTATCACGCGTTCTTTCTGATCAAAAGGAAAAATATTTCCTTCCTTTTTTGCTGTTTTATAGGTTTTACTATCTAATAAAACGGAATCTATAAAAAATTTTTCAGCCAGTTCCCCTTGCCATTGTTTGCGAATAGAAGCGGGCGTAATGCAAAGGATTTTCCGTTTATTTTCAGCCCATAATTGGCTTATTACCAACCCCGCTTCAATTGTTTTTCCTAAACCTACTTCATCTGCCAGGATTGCCCCTTGGGAAAGTGGGTTTTGAAAAGCAAACAGAGCGGCATCAATTTGGTGCGGAGTTAAATCTATCGTTGAATTGAGGACAGACCGCCCCAATTTGCTAGCGGAATTAGCAGGATTTTTTAATGTTAGCAGATTGGCTAAATACTTAATTTGAGCAAAAGATTTCACGTCTAAAACTTCCTCATTAAAATAGGTTATGGTATTTTTGTATTTTACTATACAAAAGCGCTTTTTACAATAAAATTTTCCGCACCCTTTTTTATTTTACTTCCTATGCACTAGAACCATTGTTTCGTATATGTTTTTTATGTGTTCGGCGGTGGTGGATATACCGTAAAGACTACCCATTATTTGGTTCAAAGATTTTTCTTTTGCGCCGTCTTGGGCGGAGGCTATTTGCTCCTGCAAATCCGCGGCCAATTCCGCTAATAATTGTAAATGATTTGTTAGTATTGTTAATTTATCCATAATTTTTTGCTCCTTTTCTAGGCGGAGCGCCTGTCTGGCTCCGCACTTAGAGTACGCCTTACTAAGGGGGCCAAGTCAAGTGCCCCGGGCTTTTGCCCGGGGAATACTGTACGGTGTCAACTAAATAAAATCAAAGCGTTTTTTAGCCTTAAAATTAAGAAGTTGTGTCAAAGCATCTACTTGGTCATCGTGCTTTGTATTGGGGAAGCCTAAAACTTCGTGCCTAAAATCATCAAACCACTGTTCCTCGGTATCCGGCAATAGGCAATCTCCCTGCTCTAATAAAGGTGTAATATTTAGGCAACGCGTCTTTTTGTCCTCCGTGGGGTGTATAAAATCCACCTTATATCCTAATGGTTTAAGGGCCTGCTGAAAGCCTACTCCACACCCGACATCTTCTACTAGCACCCTAGTTTCCAGCATTTTACCAGGGTACATTATTAACTTGCCCAAGCGTTCCTTCTGCTGGGACATATACTCTTTGGCTGCTTTTACCAAATCCGGCAGTTCCAGTTTCCAACGCTTGATATCTAGTATGTAATACTTATTATGGGAACGCATCGCACAAACACATACACTATAATCATTTGCCACTCCTGTTTTGGTGGCAATATCCCAACTAAACACCAACTGCCAAAGTTCTATTTGCCCCAAACAATGCTTATGGGTTATTTCCTTTAAGTTATAACGGGCAAACCACTCCCAATGAATGATATTTCCTCCTTGGGCCAAAGGGTCCTGTTGGCATTGGCACGCAAAGGCCATTGTGCCCAAAGATTGTTTGGTTTCTTCAATCCTATCCATCCCTTCTCGCACCGGATGTAGCGGTTCGCCCACTTTACGGGTATAATGATGCGTAATGACCTTCTCCCCAAGATATTTGTTCCATTGCCAATGTTCTTCGCGTACCGCAACCAGAGGCATTACTATCTGCTTAAACCCGGCTTTGCTCTCCAATAAATAGCCGGTTAAGTCCTGTTCGTGCGTGCGCTGCATAATAAGCAGGATTTTGCCCTTATTTTTATCATTTAGGCGACTATACAGCGTATTGCCGTACCACTCGTTTACTTTATTACGTAGTAAATCCGAATTGGCATCTGCTGGTTTAATCGGGTCATCAATAATCAGCCAATTACCACCCCGCCCCGTTAGCGTTCCACCCACCGTTGTAGAATAGCGCCCACCACCTTGAGTGGTTTCAAAATCCATCAGTTCGCGGCGATTGGAGGCTAAACGAGTTCCCGGAAACGCCCGCTTATACCAAGGCGTTTCCAAAACACGCCGGCAGTCGGCCGCCAGTTTTTTGGCTAGTTCATCGGCATAACTTACGCATACAACCGTTTCTTTGGGGAATTTCCCCAATATATAGGCAGGAAGCGCTACAGAGCAAATAATGGACTTCATATACCGGGGCGGAATATTAATAATTAGGCGGGTGTTTTCCCCATACAGCATTTTTCCTAATTCCGCACAAATCACATCTATATGCCAATTATCTAGGTATTTCGTCTGCGGACTAACTTCGGCAAATACTTTCCTAACAAACATCTTAAAGTCGTGCCGCAAGAAAGCATCAAAGCGTTGGGTTTCTTTATTTTGTTGTATCATTGGCCTGCCCTTCCGTGTACTCCTTAATGGTTTCTTCTAATAAGGTTCTATCATCTTGTCGCAATACCTCTACTCGCTGCGCGATTTCTTCCTTCAGCCTCTCATTTTTTTCAAAATAGTCCAGCATTGTTTTTTGTGCTTTTGCATTGCCATTGAGCGCATCCATTCCTGTTTTACGAAGGATGGCTTCCGGCACCGGAATACTTTTCTGTTTCCCATTGTGTACGATGCGCACACGCTCATTTTGCAGTTTTTCAACTGCTGTAAATAGGTTTGTGCTTCCCTTAGGGCGGCCCTTTTTATTACCGCTATATCCCGGCTTAAATTGTGTATGTTTGGGCGGTTTTCCGTACCCTACTTCATAATTGCTATTTACTGTATTATTATTTTCCATATTCAATTCCTCCTCTTTTCTTCTCTAAAAGTAATTCTTGATAAGTCTTCCCTGTGGATAGGTGTACGGCATTATGTCCCTTTCCTAGGCTTTCATAGCGCCTAATGGCCGTATCTATATACCGTGGCTCTAACTCTGCCCCATAACAAATACGCCCGGATTTTTCTGCGGCAATTAAGGTACTGCCAGAACCCAAAAAGGTATCTAGTATTATTCCTCCCCGGTTAGAGGCGTCCAATATGGCATCTTTTATCATTTCAACCGGTTTTACAGTAGGGTGCATAGCCCGCTTTTCGGCATTTTCTTCACTAGGTGTATTTACACTGGGATAGCACCACACATTGGTGCGATATCTGCCGTGTACCCCTAGTTCCACATTGTTAATATGTGGCTCCTTGCCGTGTTTGAACATAAAGATAAGTTCGTGCTGGGAACGATAAAAACTACCCATACCGGCGTTATCTTTCCGCCATACGCATAGATTTTTGAATTGGTCATATACTTCAGCAGCCATTATAATTTCTTTAATATGGCGCCAGTCCATACAAATATAGTGCAAAGAACCGTCTTTACTACACTCACAGAGTCGCTCAAAAGCAGTTTGCAAAAACTGAGTAAACTCATCAGAAGTCATTTCCCCTGAGGCAAATTTAAATTCTTGATGTTGTACATTTCCTGCCCCGCAAACGTGTCCGTTTATTTTCACGTTATATGGTGGGTCTGTAAATACCATATCGGCTTTTTTATCTTCCATTAAGACAGATAATGTTTCCTTTTTAAGGGAATTTCCGCAAATTAGCCGGTGTTTGCCTAGTTGCCAAATATCGCCCTCTTGGCTGACAATTTCATTATCCGGTATGAAAGGGATATTATTTGCCTTCGGGTCTATTTTTGTTTCTCTCCCCTCTAAAATAAGGTCAATATCTCCCATATCATATCCCGTAATGGTAAGGGGCATATCTAACTTTAATTCGTCTAAAGCCTTAAACTCCATTTGCAATAGTTCTATGCTCCAAGTGCCCAATTCGGCCAGTTTGTTATCTGCAATACGATAGGCACGCTTTTGCGCCTCGGACAAATGGCCCAAGCGTATAACGGGTACTTCTTCCATATGGGCCAGTTGTGCCGCCTTTAATCGGGCGTGCCCAGCGATTATTTGCCCCTTTTCGTCCACTAAAATAGGATTAATGAACCCAAACGATTCAATAGAGCGTTGGATTTTGATAATTTGCTTGGAATCGTGTTGGCGGGGATTATTGGGATACTCTGCCAAAGTATCCAAGGGTATATAGACGACCGAGAGGTCGCTTGGTTTGTTTTGCTTCATACTACCTCATTAATTTGAATTTGAAGCGGTTTGCTTCAGGTTTTTATACCAGTTGTCCTTGGTTTGTACGGCAGATCGGAGTCCCCGTTCAGGCTGGGGTTAGCCTAGCAGAGTATTCTACCCCTATGCTGGGGGTGCTAGTAGGGTCCAAGAAATTGGCTCCTCCTGTTTCGCCATTAACAGACCCTGGGGAGCAGTTCTACGTGCTCAATTAGGTAGTTATGTTAGCACAAAATTAGCAGATAAGTCAAATGAGTGCTATTTATTTATTATAATAAATAGTATTGAAAAAATAAGGATTTTTACACTTTTACGACTAAAAACTATTAAAAAAATCGCGCTCTAAGGCCTTTTATGCAAGCACTTAAAAATTAGGCTTCAAAAAACACATTTTTTAACAAAATTTCTGGTCTTATGACAAAAAAGGAACAGCAGCAAGAACCCGGAAATACTAACGCTTGGAAAATAGTAATTTTACCTGCGCCCTGGGTTGCTATATTCAAATCCATGTCAATGACGTGCCCAATTATGGTAACATAAATAAAAGGATTTTTCGAGATTTAACTATGCCCAAAGATACTGACATTATCATTTATCAAACCGAAGATGGAAAAACCAAGATAGAAGTTACCTTGGCCGATGAAACTGTATGGCTGACCCAAGCTCAACTGGTAGAGTTATTTCAGTCAAGCAAAGCTAATATTAGTGAGCATATTAAGCATATTTTTGAAGAAGGAGAGTTGGATGAAACGGCAACTGTTCGGAAATTCCGAACAGTTCAAAAAGAGGGCGCTAGACAAATCGAGCGCGAAGTTACTTATTACAATTTGGATGTAATCTTAGCCGTAGGTTATAGGGTGCGGACCGGGCGAGGCACACAATTTCGTATATGGGCTACCCAAGTATTGCGGGAATATCTTGTTAAAGGGTTCGCATTAAACGATGATTTCCTAAAAAATATGGGCGGTGGAAAATATTGGCAAGAGCTTTTGGCCCGTATCCGTGATATCCGCACATCAGAAAAGGTTTTTTACCGCCAAATCTTAGATATTTATGCTACTAGCGTAGATTATGACCCACACTCTACGTTGACTCAAGAATTTTTCCGCGTAGTTCAAAATAAAATGCATTTTGCAGCTCACGGGCATACTGCTGCCGAGATTGAATATTTGCGGGCAGATTCTGAAAAAGATTTTATGGGGCTGACATCCTTTCAGGGTGGGAAACCGCGCAAAGATGAAGTATTGGTGGCTAAAAATTATTTAACAGCTGACGAGTTAAATATTTTAAATCGTATAACAACTGCTTATTTAGAGTTTGCTGAGTTGCAAGCCTTACGACATCACCACATGTATATGAAGGACTGGATAGCGAAACTGGATGATTTTATCAAAATGTCTGGTAGTGAATTATTGCAGCATCCTGGCAAAATAAGTAAGTTGGAAGCAGATAATAAAGCATTAGCGGAGTATGCCAAGTATAAAGAACGCACGAAAACACAATTATCTGCTGTAGAAAAAGATTTCTTGGAAAACTTGGGTAAAATCCAAAAAAAACTGACCCAAAAGAAAAAGAAATAGTTTTTTAGTATGGCTGTATCCCTTAATCCGAAACGGCTCTGGATGGAGTAAACACAACTTTTGGAACCTCTATAAAGATTTAACCGATCAACTGGGTACTGTATTATAACGGGAGATATGATATTGTGCTGGTTGGCAAGCAAGATAAAGGGCAGCAAGTTGAAATCTTAGTAGAAAACCTTTATACTGCATTTGAGAGAAATTTATGACATATTTAACAGCTAAATTAACCCGTATCGCGAGCCGTGCCGTACGCAAGGCACAAGAAGAAAACCGCAAGAATGGGATCCCAAATATGTATGTAATCAACGGCAAACAAGTATGGCGAAGGCCGGATGGATCTTTCTCGGATAAAAATCCCTTCTAACTATTTTTCTATCCCCATAAAAGACCCCGCAAACACGCGGGGCTTTTATGTACATATATAAAATTTCTTGCAGTATTTCTGCAAAGGATTCAACACCAAAATCAATATTAAGATGTTTTTGTAACATAGCACACACAGACAGCCTGCATAACCACACATTTACCAGCTGGGCAATTTTATTTGATATGAATAAACTGTTTGAGGAGTTTGTGCCCCTAGTTTTATCTAAAACATTTCCCGGCCAAGTAAAAATCCAAAATACGCGCCAAATTATCAAAGATATTGGGGCCTTCCCGGTACTAGTTATACCATATGTCTCGATATTTTGTTCCGAGAAGATACAATCATTGATACCAAGTATAAACGTCTTCTTTGCCCCAAGACACACTTTCCGAAGCCGGCATTTACCAAATGCCGGCCTATAACCGTTTCTCCCACAGAAGAAACATCATTTTGTGTCATCCTATGGCAGGAGAATATTGCCCTAGAACCACTATTTTGGAAACGGGAAATTGACACATCAGCCTTGCTACTGTAAACTTACATCAAAAACTAACGGAACAAAATATCAAGAATATATTTTCCATATTATTTTAATCATTTATAAATTCTTCCATGGTAATTATCTAAAATCGTAGTTAAAAAACACTTTAAATTCAAGGGGATTGATTACTGGTGATACTTCGTTTTTCTTATCCAAAAGAAGCCAAGAATTTTTAGAAAGGGAATCTACATATTTTTCTTTGACCCAACTATTATTCCACAGTATTCCTCCTTTTCCCTGAATTAATTGGCATATCTTATGCTTGTATTTGTAAATATGATCTAACCCTAAAGGAATGGCAATACGTTGGAACCATAATTCCAAATACGCATTATTAATCACATATTGAAATTTATTGTATATTTTAGACACAATACATTCTTTGGCATTATCAGGAATGTATTGAAAAATAATTTTGCTAATCACCGCACTACAAATAGGATAAATCCGGGGATTAGATATCATCATATCTACCAATATCGCTAAAACCACTATTGGATCTTGCATATATTTTTTTGTTTCTTGTTGCATATCTAAATCATTATATATATGTTCAAGCGCAGAAATTAAGCGGCCTGAGTTAGGATATCGTTTAGAGAAAACATATAAATTTAACAGTTCTCCCTGATACGATTGAAAATCTTTATTGTAAGATAACCAAGCCAACTTATCCTCTTTTATTGACGAGGAAATAATGCAGTCTGAACAAATTGTTTTCTTGGCATTTAATTTAAATCCAAACTCAGTTAATAATTCATTAAGCAGAACTAAGATTTTTTCACCAGACAAAGGATCGTTCGTAAAAATTTTATAATCATCTCTATATCGTAAAATATGATATTTTCCAACCTCAGTACAATTGAGAATATTACTTAATCGATTGTCAATATAGCCAAGTAATAACTCGGCCATAAAATCCATTAACGCACTACCTTGCGGAATGCCATTTGTTTGCCCATATTGCATCCAACGCAACAATTTATCTATATCATTGCCTAATTGATACCTAGAAGTTTTTTCTATAAATTTTTTTACAAATTCCTTTCCGTGCAAGGCCCAAGCAAATGAATGTGTGTAAATAGAGGGATAACAATTTGTAATATCCGTTTGTAACACATAGGCATATTGTAAGGATAATTTTATGGATTCTTGCTCTATATGTTCCCACCAATTTTTAATTTGTCCTCCTTTATCTTTTCCAGCCGAATTTTCCACTGGCAATCCAATAGCTTTGATAGCAGGATTCCTTTGATATAAGGCAAACCGATGCTTAATAAACTGCCAATTTTCTTCTTTTGTAATTAAATCAACCAAAGCTAGATAGAAAACAGGGTGGATAAATTGAAATTTTCTCCATTCATAGTGTCCATCTTTATTCGTAAACAGTGCATAATTGATATCACTTAAAGTTTCCGGTAGGCATCCTGGGGATTTAATAGCATCTAAAGAAATTTGCCCATGCAAAATGTCGTGAAACAAGTTGCGAACCATTTTTCCAACATCAATATATTCAGGAAGTTCTAAATTACAATAACTTTCTGATTTTAAAAAGAAAGCCCGTGCCTCTTTCCCACTAAAAGACAAAATATTCTTTATTTCTTCCTTTTCCATAACTATTCTAATAATAGAGTTGAATTAGGTTCTAACATTTGATTACAAAAGAGACTCTACTGGCTCACATCCGTGGGCTCAAGTAAAACTCTACTAAACAATAATTATTTTATAATATTAATATAAATATTCACAAAAAGTACTAATGAGACAAAGGAAATACTATGAGTACCATATCATCTGCCGATAAACAGTATTTAAATAACGCACTACGGTTGCAAAACAATGGTTGGATTATCCGCTTTACGGAAGAAGATTTTATTCAACTGTTTGAAGAAGAAGGAATTGATATTAATAACAAAAAATATCTAATCTCGGGCACAAGCAAACAAAATAGATTTGATAAATTTCTAGAAATTGAGGACAACAAAACAGTAGCTATCCTCATTTTAAGGTTAGCATCCCGTTTTAGAAATAGGGAGTTAGCAGGCGTATCCTCTATCAAATTTAGTGAAAGTTTAGAAAAAATTGCGAAAACCCTTCTTATACAGCCTCATAAAATATCTTTCTCAACAGATAATACCGCTGTGTCTGTTGATATTCATCCAGACTTATATAGCCATATAAGTTCATACATTGATGCAGAAGACTACTTTAGCGCTATACAAGAGGCCTATAAATTTGTAAGAGAAAAATTAAAATCAATTACAAGAAAAGAGCGGGCAACAGAGGTTTTTGGGGATAATGGTTTAAGGGATGATTTCCACAAAAGCCTATTTGGGACTGAACCCCTAAAAGGAACACCCCTCTATGATTCTTATCGCGGATATGCACATATTTACTTAGCAATTCAATTTTTGAGAAATGAACAAGCACATTCTCTATCTAAAAAAATTGATAGGCATCTTGCTCTCCATTTTATAACATTGGCAAGTTTGGCCTATACGCTCATTTCAACTAAAAATCCTTAAAATTTATACTTGTAATATATTTTCTATTATTAATTTCCCTGTTATAAACTTAGGGAATTTGAGCAGTATTTAATAGGTCTGGCACTATAACAATGTCGCCCCCTTTCCTTAGTTAATAGCCCCAAAACTGCTAAATTCCCTGTATTTTGCCTGTAAATAGGGAAAATTGAGAGAATGAAACTGTTCTGCCTCCCAAACAAAACGGTCAGCGTGCAAAAGGATACTCAATACCTAAGGGAAACCGCGGTCAAACCGCAGAATATCTACGTGTCTATCCTTATATGCGTCAAAATATACAAATAGGCAAAAAAATTGATGAAATTCGCTATCTTTTTCTCGGAAAAAGGCCACATTAAGAAAATAACATGAAAGTTCGACGAGCAAAGATATGAAAGAGAGAAAATTGGTAGATAGATGGCTTTTTCAAAAATGTATTTTATCATCGGGCAATAGATATCATATAAGGGACTCCCCAGCGCCTTCACCCCATATTAAATGCTTAGAATTTTTGGGGATGTTTCCCTTAATTTCTAAGCATTTTTTCCTTTCGCAAAAAAATCTCCAATCTTTGACCCGGCCCAACTTTCAGCGGGATTGTTATTTAGTTATTGAATAAATAGAAGAAATTAATAAATCATTTTAAGCAATCTGGAGGTCTAACCGGATCTACAGGCATAAATCCCTTAGTTTTTGAAAATTTCATATTACACATAAAATTCTGCATACAATCGGAAGGGTCTATGCAATTTAGATTCAAGGAATCGAATGTCTGTCGGGGTATCCAAGCAGATAAAAAGGTTTGTGGTTCTATGTGCCCGGTAATAGAGTTTAAAGACTTTACAACAAGATTAGCCAATATATAACCAACAGGAATTTTGGCAAAAACGGAACCTACCACACATAATGCACAACTGCATAGATAGTCCTGATAAATCTCAAAACGTCGAGAAATAGACATATTTTTTCGAGATAATTTTCCTGTTGAAGTTAAAGACAAAGAATAAGCAGGAACTGTTGTTATATCTCCCACCGTAATGTTTAGTTGAATATACTTTTGATAATATTCTCCCATAACAAACGAATTCCCTAGATTGTCTTTAAACTTAGGTTTACAAAATTTCTCAAATACTTGTTGATATGCTGAAATATCACCTTTTAATAACCGATCTGATAATGTACTCATTTTGAACCAATCGGCGTACGCTTGCTGGTACAACGCCATCTGCTCATCAAACAAGGCCTTATCCTTAGCCGGAGCCTCTTGGATATTTTGTTTCATCCTTGATACTTTTTTATCTTGCAACCTAAACAACCGCTTCCACCAAGAAGGAGTGTAATTTGCTAATCTGTGTTTAGCTTCTTTCTGATATTTATCAGAAAGAATAGGCTTTTTAGGCAATGGCCTATTATGAATAGCAGTCCAATTTATAGGCTCTAAAATACGCTTATGAAACGAGGTAATATATTCTAAATGATTCGTATATTGTTCAAACTGCTGTCTAGCACTATCCAACTCTTGCTCTTTTAGAGATTGTTTATAATCTCGAAGACGTTGTCTTTCAGCTTGTTTTTGCACACGATCTAACTCTCTAATAAATCCTTTAAATGTAACCATACTTAGCCCCAAAACATATTATTTTTATATGTAAATTATATTATAAATAGAGGTGTTGAAAAATGCAAAAATATCTTAATATATTTCTTTGTACAGTATTTAGGAATTATCTATTAAGAAAGCGGAAAAAGAACTTTTAATCAAAGAAATTTTGAGAAAGCACTTTCAAACGGAAATTTTTTGCCAAGAACTAAACTGCTCAAAATTCAATTTCATTTTTTAAAAAGCAAAAATTAATATAATGAAATTTATAAACTGGTCGTAATATTAGGAAATTGAGGAATAAGACGATGGAAAATACGGATCATTCATTCTATGTCTATGCACTAAAAGATGGAAGGAAAAACCCAGCACAAATTTTTTATATAGGAAAAGGAACAGGAACTAGAAAAGATGATCATCTGCTGAATGTAGATGATACGAATAAAGGAATTTTTATCCGAGAGATTATTCAAACAGGGGGAGAGGTTATTGTTAGCATTCTTGTTGACAACTTAACAGAAGTGCAAGCTTTAACTTTAGAGGCTGAACTTATCTCTGCTTTTGGAACAGAAAAAAATGGTGGAATTCTAAAAAATTCAGTGACACCAAAATCTTTTATTATTCCATCTAAACAGCCTCTCAATTTACCAGTTGGTATGTACGAATTGGCAACTATTGGGCTGAAATTTATCAAAAAAGCGATGTTAGAGTTTTTGGCAGCTAATCCGGATGGCATTAAAAATGCTGATTTCGCAAGATATCTTAATTTGCACTCGGACAATGCGGGCAAACAAAAAGATTATCTAACTTATTCTGTTTTAGGCATATTGATGAGAGAAAACAAAATCAAAAAAGAAGTTAATGGAAAATACAAAATAAGAAAACTTAACTAAGGTTCCACATGGGTGTAAAGTTCCCGAAGAGATTTGATTTTTAAACTTCTTATAACATTTAATTGCATTTTAAAGGGTTTCTATATGATTTTTGATTCCCTTCCTTGGAAAAAGGAATTGCACAAATTAAGCGAGCGCCTACACAAGGTGAGCCTACATTCAAAGATGTCTGAGACTAAAGCGGTTTCTTGCGAAAAAGCTATTTTTATTTCGGCATATATTATTAGAAAATTGTTTGAGGCATCCAAATTATCTTATGAATTAAAGAGTATCTCTTGTCAGATAACAAAATATTCCAATGTTAAATATGTAGATTTATTAAACTGGCATAATATTAACCAAACTTTTGATCTCAACCATCCTATACCAAGCACTCTAAATATCAAGAGGTTGTGTAATTATTTAATTCATAGTTTTGTATTTGTGTTTTCTTACGATGAGAATGATTCCTTATGTGGTTTTTATTTCACTTCGGATCGGGAAAAAAATAAAGAACTTTATTTTATGCAAATAAAAGATTTCATAAAAATGGCACAAATTGTAGCTAATGATGAAAAGATGCAGGCTAGATACAAAAGAGATACAAACGGCGATTTTAAAGAAGTGGATCACAATATATTTGAAGAACCAGCCATTATTCTATAGGTCTAACTTTCTTTATATTCCGCTCAATTTTCAGTAAAATTTTTATTGTCTAATTTACGAGTTTTCCCTATTATGATTATATTCCGAGTAACCAACAATGCATTCTAAGCGCCAGCTCAGGGAGAGTCTTTCTCACCCAACATCAGTTTAATTTGGATTTGAAGTTTTTATAGGCAAGGGTGGCTAGTGTAATAGCCATCAGGAGCAATATACCAAAATACTTTCCAAAAAGCAGGTAGTCCCCGCCCTTCAAAATGATATTGCGGAAATTGGTACACGCATACATCATTGGGTTTAAATAGCATATCCAACGGAACCCAACCGGGATATTATCCACGGGAAAGAAAACCCCGGAGAGTAAAACGGCAGGCAGCAATACCAGCACACCGCCCATCATCGCCTGCTGTTGGCTATTAGCAATCGTACTAATTAAAGTAGCCACAGATAAGGCACACGCCGCCAGCGCAATGCCGTTAAGCGCAAATTGCCAAAAAGTGCCTCTAAACGGGATTCCGAACCCGAAAACACCCACACACAGCATAAGGGTTACGACCCCAATCCCAATAAAGAAATACGGCAAGACCTTGCCTAATAAAATATCGGCGGTGGATGCCGGGGACGAAATCAGTTTTTCCATAGTACCCATTTCTTTTTCTTTGGTGATTGCCATACTGCCCACAATCATCAGAATAATAAAACTGGTCATTACCAACAGCGCGGGAATCATAAAATCAGTAGTGCTTAGTTGCGGATTAAACAAAATGCGCGTGTCCAATGCCAGTTGCGCAGGGCCGCCCAATTGATATCCGTGGTGAGCGGCCACCTTGGCTAATATCTGGGTTATATAAGCGTTTACCTGTTGGGCCCGCTGGGCATTGGTGGCATTAATGAGTATTTGTATAGGGCTGTTTTGGCGTTCCAAGGCGTATTCAAGCCCTTTATTGGGGGCTACCAGCACAGCCTCTGCCTGATAGGTGGTCAATAATTCGGTCGGATCTGCCACATTTGTTTCTTCTACATTTTGCACCCGCTTAAACCAGCCGGAGGCAATGGCACGCGTCTTCACTTCCCGCACCAAGGCAGAAGGCTTGCTGACTACCACCATTTCAATATTTTTCACTTCGCTCGTTAGCGCAAGCCCGAACATCGTTAATTGCACGATAGGGATAAAGAAGATCGCCGCAATCATTTTAGGGTCGCGGAAGATTTGAATAAATTCCTTTCGGATAAGGCCTTTTATAATGCGTTTGTGTATCACGGTTCCACATCCGTTTTAAATTTTTGTATGGCCAAGGTAATCATCACTATCATAAATAAAAATAGTGCCATAAAGGGAACAAATAAATCCCTTATCCCCGCCCCACTTAGAAACAGCGCGCGGCTGATTTGCAAAAACCATCTCTGCGGGAAAAGCATCGTTACATACCGGAAGAAAACCGGCATATTTTCTATGGGAAAAATAAAACCCGAAAAAATAAAGGACGGCAACAACCCTATTGCAAAGCCAAATTGTATGGCAGATTGCTGTTGGCGGGTAATTACCGAGATAAGCAGCCCCAAGGCGAGCGCCCCCATAATATAGAATATACAAGCCATTGAATAGAGAACAAAACTTCCGCGGAAGGGAAGGTGAAACACCAACAGGGCCAGTACAAAAACAAGCAACACATCAAAGCAAGAAAGCACAAAATAAGGCAGCAATTTGCCAACAACAATTTCCAATGGGCGTAACGGCGTGGAAAGAAGCAGTTCCATAGAGCCGTCTTCCCATTCCTTGGCCACCGTTAAAGCCGTCAAAATAATGGCTAAAAAGCCGATAATAACCGTGCTCAATGCCGGCACAATAAACCAACGGCTGTTTAATTCCGGGTTAAACAAATACCGCGTGCGGATAGGGGAGTTTGTAAAAGTATGCGGCAATAAGGCGCGGGTGGTATTTTGCAAAATACCTTGCATATAAGTAGTGGATAAGGCGGCCATTGTGTTATCCGTCCCGTCAATTAACAACTGTGCGCGGGCGGTATTTCCCTTTACAAAATTTTTATGAAACCCCGGCGGAATAACCAGCATCCCTCGCATACGGTTCTTTTGGAGTTGCACTTCCACTTCGGCCGGCGAGTGGACGGCAATTACATCAAAATACCCGGCCGCGCTGGCCTGCATCAGCAATTCGCGGGAGGTATGGCTTTGGTCGTTATCCCGCACCATTAGCGGGATATGATGATAATCCAAGTTAATAATAAACCCGAAAAACATCACAAATATTAACGGAAGCACCAAGGCCACCGATAAAGTAAAGATGTCGCGCCTAATGTGTTTCGTTTCCTTGCTGGCAATAGCCATAATGTGTTTGTACAGGCGTTTCATTTGGCCCCCGTTATGGCTTTTAAGAAGACGTCATCCAGCGTCGGCTCTACGGAGCGAACCGTAAAATCTGTCTGGTGTTGTTGGGCGAACGCTTCAAAGGCATTTTTATCCGTTATATTTACCCGTAACTTGTTTCCAAAAACCCCTACATTTCCTAAGGACAAACGGTGCAATTCTTGTAAGATTATTTGTTGCCTGTCCGAAGTAAAAGCCAGTTCCACGGGCTTTTGCGGGAAATAAGTTTGCTTTAAGTTGTGCGGGGTGTCCATTGCCAAAATGCGGCCACGCTCCATAAGCACAATACGGTGGCAATACTCTGCCTCGTCCATATAGTGGGTGGTTACAAAGATAGTTTTCCCCTGTGCGGAAAGTTGGCGAATTAAATTCCAAAAGGCTTGGCGTGTCTTTGGGGAAGTCCCGGCCGTGGGTTCATCCAAAAAAATAAGTTCCGGGTTATGCAGAATAGAAGCCGCCAAGGCAATCATTTGTTTCGTGCCGCCCGAGAGTTGCCGGACGGTTCCGCCGGGTATATTTGTAAGTCCGATAAACGAGAATAATTCTTCCGTGCGTTTGCGGATTTTCGGGCGCGAAAGTTCGTATAAACTGCCCGCAATATCCATATTTTCCCATACCGTTAAATCCGGATAGAGCGTAAATTTTTGCGACATATATCCGATATGGGGTTTGAGCACCGCCGTAGAAGCAGTTACATCTACCCCGTTTACAAGCACTTTGCCCGAGGTGGGATTCAAAATACCGCATAGCGTGCGGATAGTAGTGGTTTTGCCTGCGCCGTTTGCCCCCAAAAAGCCAAAAATCTCCCCGCGGGAAACCTCAAAGGATATATCATTTACCGCTTTGAAATCCCCAAACATAATGACCAGGTTTTGCACTTGTATAATCGTGTTATTCATATTTCAAAAATATGTCCGCAAAATTGGTAACGTGCAATTTCTGCATTACATCCTGTGGCTGTCCGCCGGCAAGCAAACGGCCCGCCTGCAAGATATGCACCTTGGCACAGCGCTCCGCTTCGTCCATATAGGAAGTGCTTAAAATCACCGTCATTTCCGGGCCGGCCACATTATAGACAATGTCCCATAATTCCTGCCGGGATACCGGGTCCACCCCGATAGTCGGCTCATCCAATAAAAGCAGTGCCGGATGATTTAAAAGCACGCACATAAGCCCTAATTTCTTGTACATCCCGCCGGACAATTTTCCGGCCGGACGGTCTTTAAAGGGGGCCATCCCCGTGGCGCTTAATAATTCCTCGGTCCGTCTGAGGAAGGTGGACAGTTCCAAATTGTACAAATCGCGGAAAAATTCCAAATGTTCCCACACGCTTAAATCGGGGTACAAACTGGGCTCCTGCGGGAAATATCCCATACGGGTTATGGCATCTGGCGCAGGACACGGCTGCCCCTTGTATGAAAATTCAAATTTTCCCTGCGTGGGTTTTAATAGTCCTTTCAGCAAGCGCAGCAGCGTGGTTTTCCCGGCCCCGTTCGGGCCGACAATGCCGTGTACGGCTCCGGCTTCAAAAACGGTACTTACATCCGTTAAAGCCGCAGTTGTATGGAGCATTTTAGAGATATGTTCCGCCCGGACCGAAATAGACATTTTATTTTACAAACTCCGTTTCCAAGGTCATACCCGGTTTAATGGTTAAGTTTTCATCGTTTTCAAAGCGCGTTTTTACGCCATACACCAGCCGGGTGCGTTCTTCGCGCGTTTGCACATTTTTAGGTGTAAATTCCGATTGGTTATTAATGGCCAAAATCCGCCCCTTAAATACTTTGTCTGCTTCCGGCAAATAGCCCTTTACCGCTTGGCCGATAGACAAATTGGCCAGTTCCGCATAAGGAACATACACCCATACGTCCAATTCCTTTAAGTTGGCTACCGTCAGCATTTTTTTACCCGCGCCGATAAATTCGTTCGGCTCGTAATATTTATAAAGTACCTGCCCGGTCAGCGGGCTGGTTAAGGTGCACCAACTTTGTTGCAGGGCGGCTTGGTCGTATTGGTGCTTTTTAAGGTCATAATTTTCTTGGGAACCGGCCGTCGTTTTTAAAAGTTGCGCCGCACGCCTAAATTCGGTTTGGGTAATTTCCTTTTGCAAATTGGCGGTATCACACGTTAAGCGCGCCACCACTTCCCCCGCTTGAACCGGGTCGCCCTCTTCTACCAAAATTTCGGCAATCGTATCGTTTAAGCGGGAAGAGATATCCACGGCCACGGCTTCGGCCACGCCGCTGTAAGAAAAGGCCCCCGTGCGGAAAAACACCAAAGCGACGGTTACTAAAAACAAAAGTACGGCTGCTGCTATAATAATTCTTTTTTTCATAAGGTTTCCTTGCTTAAACTATGTAAAATAGCCAATTGGTTTAACTCTTCTACCTGCACATCCGCGAGTGAGAGTTGGCTGTCCAACAAATCCAAATTGGCTCTATCTACTTCAAAAAAAGTAACCGCACCGGCTTTATAAGCCTGATAGGTCAAGCGGGCGGCTTCGCTGGTTTGCTTAATCATATCTTGGAGCAACTCTTCCTGAATTTGCAAGCCGTACAAACGGTCTTTGGCTGATAAAAACAAGGCAGTTAGTGTTTCCTTGGCATCCTGTTTTTCATACCTTTTAGCGTGCGCCATTTCCTGTTGCGCCCGGGCCTGTTGGCGGTTTTTCCCGCCCTCAAACAACGGGATAGAAACAGCCGCACCCGCACGCCCCAAAAACACGTGTTCGCGTATGGCTCCGTTGGGGTATTCAAAATAAGCACCGCCCTGCAAAGAAAGGCGCGGATAAAGCGAGGCTTTATAACTCTCTGCCAAATAGGCGTAATATTGGGACATTTCGTCTAAGGCGGCTAATTTGGGGGAATTTTCGTCAAACTCGCTTTGGCTATATGGTAAAAATTGTCCCAGCGTGCTATCCAAGGAATCGGTTGCCAGTACCGCGGAGGTATTACCGGGATAGTTGGCTTTTATTAAACGTTTATCTGTTGGATAAGTGGGGTTAATGCCATAGTCCGTGCCCGTCAATTCAAATAGAGTGCGCAAATCGCCCGCCAAATTACTGCGGGCCGCACTCATCGCCGCTTGTGTTTTTAGCACTTGCTTTTGGGCTATGGTAATATCCAATTTGCTTTTGGCTCCCGCCTGGTACGCGGATTGCACATCAGCCAGTTGTTTTTGCACCACTTCCAACTGCCCGTTTAATAGCACCAAATGCTGTAATTGTTGTTGCACGGCAAAATACGCTTGGCGTA
Organism: Candidatus Avelusimicrobium sp.; assembly: GCF_050873505.1. Lineage (GTDB taxonomy): Bacteria > Elusimicrobiota > Elusimicrobia > Elusimicrobiales > Elusimicrobiaceae > Avelusimicrobium. Next base: position 53,014 of record NZ_JBNMIY010000004.1, read on the forward strand.
CCTGCAAGAGAATTTGTTTCCGCGCAAATTCGTATGCTTGCTCTTGTGCGGAGGCCATTTTTGATGCGCTCTTGCTAAGCGAACTGCGTCCCCCGTTATCAAACAGCACATAACTAGCCGTCGGACCGACAGAATAACCCCAATTATCGCCAAATTGCAGGTTGCTGTTTCCCAAGGTAAGGGATGGAACATCCGAAACCCAAGACCCTTTGGCATCCAGCGATACGGACGAATAAAGCGAAGCCGATGCGCCTTTCTGTTGGGCGCGTGCCGCACGGACCTGCGCTTGTAAATTCTGCAAATGGGCCGAAGATGTTAAGGCGTCCTGTTCGCAATCCGCCAAGGAAAGAGACGAAACATCCAACCCGTACAAATAGGGGCTAACCAACACCAACAATAAACCTATTAATCTTTTCATCTATTCTCCAAAAATACTATCTAATAGTAAATTAATGCGCACGCAAAATTGTTGCTTATTATCTACGGTTTGAGTGAGCAGAGAAACATCAAACGGTAAATTTGTTGTTCCTACCCGCTCTAAAAGGCCCATCAATATCTGGGGCATAACAACAGGCAAAACAATCATAGACAAAAGAGCAGGCAGGGACTGGTTATGTATTTTTTCCGGCAATTTGGCCCGTTTTAATTCGCGGGAAATAAGGGCAATATGCTGGGTGAAATTTAAAGAGAGAAAATGAAACAACTTACCATTCCCGGATAAAACATTGCCCATAATAGAAGACAAAAACATCCTATTTTTCCCAACAAAATTATGCAGGCCAAGCAGAATCTGCGCTATGTTTTCCCGCGGGGAGGCTTCGCCTGAAAGTTTTAGGGTAAGATGCTCTATCATTTGGTTATACAGAGCGCGCAACATCTCTTTATCAAAATTATCTTTATTCTTAAAATAATAGTGGAAAAGGCCCAAATTTACCTTGCTTTTGGCACACAACTGCCGCACGGTAAAATTGAGCCCGTGTTTTTTAGCAAGAGTAATTCCCGCCTGAATTAAGCGTGTTTCTGTATTTGTAGTAGAGACCATAGGCTTTTCCTGGTTATACATCCGTATAAATTATACAAGCGTATAAATACTTTGTCAACAAACCTCTTATGTTAGGGAATAATAGCCTGAAATGGGAGATAGTTTATGTAAAATGCCCCGGGCACTAAAACCCAGGGCATTTAATGATATCTTGCACAATTCAGCAGGAAAAATTTTATTGGCAATTTATTTTTTCGTCTATTATATACAGCGGGCGTTGCTTTACTTCCATAAATGTACGGCCTAAATATTCGCCGATGACCCCCAGGGAAATAAGTTGCACACCGCTGAAAAACAAAATCGCCACCATTAAAGAGGAATACCCGCTAACGGGGTTGCCAAAGAAGATCTTTTTGGCGGCCACCCACAGCGCGTATAAAAACGCGAAGAGCGAAACCGAAAAGCCGAAATACGTCCACAGCCGCAAAGGGAGCGTGGTGGAAGCCGTTAAGCCTTCCAAGGCAAAATTCCACAGCCGCCAATAGTTCCACTTGGTTTGCCCGGCCTGGCGCGCTTGGCGCACGAAAGGAACAGAAGCCGCCTTAAAGCCCACCCAGTTAAAGAGCCCCTTCATAAAGCGCTCCCGCTCAGGCAAGGTGAGCAACGCCTGCAAAACGCGCTGGCTGATGAGACGGCAGTCCCCGGCGTTTTCGGGCATTGGGCGGGTGGAAATAAAATTGTAGAACTTATAAAAAACCTTCGCGCTCATACGCTTTAACCAAGAGTCCGTTTGACGGTTCTGGCGTGTGCCATAGACTACTTCATATCCCTCCTTAAATTTTTCTAAAAACGCGGGGATAAGTTCCGGCGGATCCTGCAAGTCCGCATCCATTACAATAGCCGCATCCGCTTGGGCGGCTTCGGCCAGCCCGGCGGTCAGCGCGGCCTCTTTGCCAAAATTGCGCGAAAGGGATATTACCTTTACGCGCTTGTTGCGGTCGGCCAAATTTTTTAAATAGGCAAGGGTGCCGTCTTTACTGCCGTCATTTACAAAAATATATTCAAATTGAAAGCCGTTTTCCTTTTGCAAAACGGGTTCTACGGCCTGCCAAAAAACGGGCAGGGCTTCTTGTTCGTTATAGGCGGGAACGATTAACGCTATTTTCATACAGAGATTATAGTATTTTTTAGCCTAAAAAACGCGCAGATTTATCCCGGTAAAATTCCGTAGAATTGATATAATAAATTATGCGGGTTTTGGCCCGCGGGAGGACATATTAAAAAGATTTCGTTTCGGTTTTTTATTTTGCTGTTTTTGGCCGCCGCCGGAGTGATAGCGGCGGGCGTGGTGTTTTATTGGCAGCAAGTAAGCGAAATTTTGGCCTCGGACGTGAAACTAAATGTAGCCGCCGCCGGTAAAGAAGCCGCGAGCGACTTTGACCGCGTAATCCAAACGGATGAGCAGGTGTTAGAGTCCTTGGCCCTGACGGTACAGGATGCTTACCCGTGGGCAGATTCTTCTCACTTGACCGATTTTTTAAAACGCCAAACCAACCATAACTATTTTAAACTCCTGGGCGTGATTACCCCGGATAAAAAACTTTATTTGTCCTCTCCGCGCAACTTTACTGCCGCCTTTGTGGCGGATATTTCCGCGCGCACCTTGGAGCAGGGCAAATATCTCTCCGTCCGCCAGGCGGATCCGCTGGACGGCGCGGATGTATTGGTGCAGTCCGTTGCCCTTTATAAAAACGGCCGTCCGCTGGGAACCTTGTTTGCCTTGCAAAATCCCAGCCGCTATCAGCCCCTTCTTACTTTATCTGCTATGGGGGACAAGGGTTCGTCTATGATTGTGGAGCGCGACGGCAACTTGGTGCTCTCTCCGCGTAAAGTAGGGTTCAGCAATATTTTTACCCAATTAGATAAAACCGCCGCGGCGGATAATTCCGCCCTGCCTGCGGATTTGCGCCGAGCGGTGCAAAACGGGAAAAGCGCGCTGGTGAGCGCTCCGTTGGACGGCAGTACGCGGTTTTTGTATTTCATCCCCTTGGAGCGTAACGGGTGGTATATGGTATCCTCCTTGCCTACGCAGTTTGTAGAGGAACGCGCCCAGCATTTGGCGGTGTTGTCGCTTCTTTTGTTTGCGTCCGTATTTGCGATTTTCTTTTCCCTTATCTTTTATATTTTGCATATGCGCGCGTACAGCAACCGCCAGTTGTTTGCCACGGCGTTTGTAGATAATTTGACGGGTGCTGACAACTTTAACCGTATGTGCGAAGTGTTCCCGCAAAAACTGGCTGAATTGCACGGGCAAGCGGCGTTAGTCATTTTTGACATTAATAAATTTAAGGTCATTAACGATTTGCACGGTTATGAACGCGGCAACCAAGTGTTGCAGCGTATTGCACAGGTCCTGCGCGAAAATGTATCGCCCGAAGAGTGCTTCTGCCGTCTGTCAGCCGACAATTTTATCCTGCTGTTAAAATACACGGACCGCCGTTCCTTTTTGGCGCGGCTAAATACGCTCAATACGCAGTTGCGCCGCGATTGCACGGTGGAAGATTCTTGCCTGATGATTGATATTGCGTTTGGCGTGTATGAAATCAAGGAGGACATCCCCTTTTATATTATGTTGGACCGCGCTCATTTGGCGTTGGAAAAGGCCAAAAAAATGTCCTTTGACAAGTGCGAATTTTACGACGAAGCCGACCGCAACCGCATTGTGGCGGAAAAGCAGATTGAAAACACGATGGAAGCGGCCCTTAACCACGGGGATTTTGCCGTTTATTTACAGCCCAAGTGCGATTTTGCCACCGGGGAAATACGCGGGGCGGAAGCCTTGGTCCGCTGGACGGGCGCGGGCGGAAAAATTGTCCGTCCGGATGATTTTATCCCGATTTTTGAGAAAAACGGTTTTATATTGCGCCTGGATATGTTTATCTTGGAAGAAGTGGCCCGCTTGCTGGCGGCGTGGAAGATTAAGGGCCTTAAACAGGTGCCGATAGCCGTCAATTTTTCCCGTTTGCACCTAAACGACTCCCGCTATATTCCCCAAATGCTGCGCTTGGTGAACAAGTACGGCGTGCCGCACGAACTGATAGAGGTGGAACTGACGGAGAGCGTGATTTTTAACAATTTGGACCACGCGCAAAACATCATCCGCCAACTGCACGGTAACGGCTTTTCCGTGGCAATGGATGACTTCGGTTCCGGGTATTCATCCTTAAACGTGCTGAAAGAGTTGCAGTTTGACAGTATCAAACTGGATAAGGAATTTTTGCGCGGTTTTGAACACAACCCGCACGCCCAAAAAGTGATTGAAGGGGCGGTGGCAATGATTAAAACCTTGGATATTAAAATTGTGGCCGAAGGTGTGGAAACCCGCGAACAGGCGGACTTTTTGCAAGCCATCGGCTGTAACCTGGCGCAAGGCTATTTATTCGCCAAACCCCTGACAGTTGCCGACTTTGAAAAACGGCTCAATAAATAGCGGCTAACCTGCCGGCATTTTTTCCGTTAAAAAAGTCGGAAAAAATAGACAAAATTTCCACTTATAAAGGTTGGGCCTTTTAAACGTAAAAAGCCGCCCTGTAACAGGGCGGCTTTTTTGCGGAAGAAATTCGTTTACGAGTGGGCCTCTTTGGCCGAAGCGGCCGTTTCCTGTTGGCGGAAGAACCCCAAGGTTTGCTGGGAATAAGCAAAGAACGGATAAAAATCATTTTCCGGCTTGCGCAGTTCCGCTTCCGCAATTTCAATATGAAAAAGTTTCTTTTTAGACACCGCAAATAACCGCACCATAGCGGGCGAAGACGGCGCGGGCATTTCGCTCCCTACGGGCAAGGCCGTCATTTTACCCGTTAATTTGCTGGCGTGGGCCAACATCCGCGCAGCGGCTTCTTGCAGGGCTTCGTGCCCGTGCCCGCCGATTACGCCGCCCAAACCGCTTTTGCTGTTGTTTTCAAAATACAAACTGCTGTCGCCCAGCGAATTGGTCGCCAAGAACAAATGTTTGGTTTCCGCTCCGTCCAAAAACGCCATTTCAATCCCGGCGACGGAAATTTCATCCGGGCCGATTTCAATCACGCCCTTACGGTTTTCCAAATTTTTTACGTCCAACCAAAAATTCCGCATATTGATATAGGCTTGTTTCATATACTCCCCCTTTCTTTCCTATATACTATATCATTTTGCGCCGTCTTCTGCGCCCAAAAGAGGGTTAGACGGCTCGGCCTTTTTTGGGTATAATAAAAGAAAAGTCTTGGAGGTATATTTTATGGCTCAAAAAGGACGTGCAATTATTTTGATGATGGACTCTTTTGGCATCGGCGGAGCGGAAGACGCCGCCAAATTCGGCGACAGCGGCGCCGATACATTAGGCCACATTGCCGCCGCGCAAGGCGGGTTAAAAGTACCCAATTTGGCAAAACTCGGCTTGTTAAAAGCGGCCGAAGCCTCCACGGGCCACGCACCGCAAGCAGGCGCGCAGGACGGGGCAAAAGTTGATTTACCCTCCAAGTACGGTTTTATGCGGGAAATCAGCCACGGCAAGGACACCTCGTCCGGCCATTGGGAAATGGCAGGTTCGCCCGTGCAGTTTGAGTGGGGCTATTTCAAGCCGGATTATCCGTCTTTCCCGGCTGAACTTATCAAAAAGATTTGCGACGAAGCGGGCTTGCCCGGTATTTTGGGCGATAAGGCCGCCAGCGGTACGGTGATTATTGACGAACTGGGCGAAGAACATATCAAAACGGGCAAACCCATTTGCTATACATCCGCAGACAGCGTGTTCCAAATCGCCGCGCACGAAAAGCACTTCGGCTTGGACCGCTTATACAAACTGTGCGAAATTGCCTTTAAACACGTGGCGCCGTACAACATTGCGCGCGTGATTGCCCGCCCGTTTGAGGGCGAAAAGAAGGGCGAATTTAAACGCACCAAAAACCGCCACGACTATTCCGTCAAACCGCCGATGACGACGGTATTGGACGAAATCAAAAACGCGGGCGGCGCGGTGATTTCCGTAGGCAAAATTTCGGATATTTTCGCCAAGCAAGGCATTACCCGCGCGGTAAAGGCCGCGGGCTTGGAGGAACTTTGGAACGTAACCTTGGAAGAAGCCAAAAACGCGCCCGATTTCAGCCTGACGTTTACCAACTTTGTGGATTTTGATATGACTTGGGGCCACCGCCGCGATGTAGCCGGATACGCGGGCGGCTTGGAATATTTTGATAAACGCCTGCCCGAACTGGCCGCGCAAATGAAGGAAGGCGACATCGCCTTTATCACCGCCGACCACGGGTGCGACCCCACCTACAAGGGCACCGACCACACGCGCGAACACGTCCCGGTGATTATGTTCGGGCCCAATGTAAAACCGGCATTCCTCGGCGGGCGCGACACTTACGCCGACATCGGCCAAACGATAGCGGACTACTTTAAATTGCCGTCCCTTAAATTTGGTAAGAGTTTCTTAAACGATTAGCAAAAAGCCCCGGGGTAAAAATCCCGGGGCTTTTTTGTGTATATCAAAAGGCATTAGCGCAGGTTTTCCACTTCGGCTAGCCACACATCCGCGCTCGCGTCGCTAGGCATACGCCAATCTCCGCGCGGGGATAAGGCTACCGACCCCACTTTGGGGCCGTCGGGCAGGCAGGAGCGTTTAAACTGCTGGGCAAAGAAGCGGCGGAAGAAGATTTTCAGCCATTTCTTTATGATTGCCGAATCAAACTTTTTGGCAAAGGCTTGGCGGGCCAAAAAGTAAATTTTGGCGGGCGAAAACCCATAGCGCAGGAAATAGAACAAAAAGAAATCGTGCAACTCGTACGGGCCCACCAAATCTTCCGTTTTCTGCGCAATTTTCCCCTGCTCGTCGGCAGGTAACAGTTCGGGGCTAATCGGTGTTGCCGCAATATCCTGCAAAACGGCCTGCGTCTGTTTGTCCGTTTCGTGCTGGGCGGCCCATACCACCAGCGAGCGCACCAAGGTTTTGGGCACGCCCGCATTGACCCCATACATAGACATATGGTCGCCGTTATACGTGGCCCACCCGAGCGCCAGTTCGGACAAATCCCCCGTACCGATTACCATACCGCCCGTTTGGTTCGCAATATCCATTAAAATTTGGGTACGTTCGCGCGCCTGGGTATTTTCGTACGTAACGTCCTTTACCTTAGCGTCGTGGCCGATATCGGCAAAGTGCTGTTCGCACGCTTTTTTAATGCTTACCTCTCTTTGGGTAATGCCTAAACTCTTCATCAGTGTAAGCGCGTTCTGGTACGTTCTGTCCGTTGTGCCGAAGCCCGGCATTGTTACGCCGATAATTCCCGTGCGGGGCAGGCCGAGTTTATCAAAGGTTTTGGCACATACCAGCAAGGCCAAGGTGGAATCCAACCCGCCGGAAATGCCGAGTACCGCCGTTTGGGCGTGTGCGTTTTTAATGCGCGTTGCTAACCCCATTACTTGGATATTAAAAATTTCCTGGCAGTTTTCGTCCAAGCGACTGCCGCGCGGTACAAAGGGCGTAGGCGACACAAACCGCTCCAAATGCGTAATAGGCAACACGGGTTGGCCCGATTCAATAAGTTCATAAGGGTCTGCCGTTTCGTAGGCGCTGTCCGTGCGGAAGGTGGTGTTTAGCAACCGCTCGGCACGTAAACGCTCCACGTCAATTTCGGCGGATACCAGTTGCGCCTCGGTGGAAAAGCGTTCCGAAAACGCAAGCGGGGTGCCGTTTTCGTAAATAAGGGCATTAGAGCCAAACACAACATCGGTAGTGGACTCTCCAAACCCGCACGAAGCATACACATACCCGCACAAACAACGGGCCGATTGCTGGCCGACCAGTTCGCGTGCGTAGGCGTGTTTGCCCGTTAAAGCGTTGCTGGCGGATAAGTTAAAAATCACGTCCGCACCCTGCAAGGCCAAGCGGGAAGAGGGCGGAATTACGGACCATAAATCTTCGCAAATTTCTACGCCGAATTTCATCCCGCCCGATTCAAACAATAAATCGGTTCCCGCCGGCACAGGCATCCCGCACAGGGTTACTTCGTTTCCGCCCCACTCCAAGGCAGAAGTGAACCAGCGTTGCTCGTAAAACTCTTTATAATTGGGCAAATAAGTTTTCGGCACTACGCCCAAAATTTCGCCGCGGTAGCACACCACCGCCGCATTTAATAAAAGGTTATCCGCTTGGACGGGCATCCCCACCATAAAAATAATATCAAGCCCTTCCGTGCGGCGCAAAAGCGCCCCCAGCACCCGCTCGGCGGCCTGCGCCAAGAGCGGCTTTAAAAACAAATCCCCACAAGTATATCCCGTTACGCATAATTCGGGCAACGCCAGCACGCGCACGCCCTGCTGGGCGGCTTCGTTAATTAAATGTTCCAGTTGCGCGGCGTTATAGGCTGTATCGGCTACTTTTACAAGCGGCACACCCGCCGCTACTTTTACAAAACCAAAATGGCTCATAGAGTAAGTCTCCTTGTGGGGTATCTAGTTTTATTTTATCAATTATAAAGGCCGGGTGCTTACAGCCACCCGGCCCTTAATGTTATTAGCAAGCGTTTATTGGATAGAAACCACTTCGTACCCGGCATCTTGCACTACTTTTTTGAGGGCTTCTTCGTCCAGCGCGGTAGCCGATTCCACCACCGCCATTTTTTTGCCCAAGTTTACGCGTGCTTCCACACCCGGAAGCGCGTTTAAGGCGCGTTCTACGCGCGCGGCACAATGGCCGCAAACCATCCCTTCAATAATTAATGTTTTACGCATACGGTTGTCCCCTTTCGTTTGTTTAGTTTTCACACCTGTCGGTTTAAAAAAGCGCAGTCTCAGCGCGTTTGACACCACACACACCGAACTGAAACTCATCGCCGCCGCGGCTACCATCGGGTTCAATTTCCACCCCAGTGGCCCATATAACACACCCGCCGCCAGCGGAATCCCCAACACGTTATAAAAGAACGCCCAAAACAGGTTTCCCTTTATGTTTTTGATGACCGCCCGGCTTAATTCCAAGGCAGTAGCCACGCCCGTGAGGTTACCCTTTAATAGTACCATATCGGCTGACTCCACCGCCACATCCGTCCCCGTGCCAAACGAAATACCCACATCCGCCCGCACCAAGGCCGGGGCGTCATTTACGCCGTCGCCAACCATTGCGACGACTTCGCCCGCTTCCTGCAAATGGCGGATGACGGACTCCTTGTCCTGCGGCATTACGCCCGCAATAACGGTTTCAATGCCTGTTTGGCGGGCCACTTCGCGCGCGGTTAGTTCGTTATCGCCCGTTAAAAGCACAACTTTAAGCCCCTTTTGCTTTAACTGCGCCACCGTTTCCGCCGCCGTGGGTTTTAGAGTGTCCGCATACAACACCGCCCCCAAATACTGCTGCCCGCGCGCAAAAAAGATTGGCGTTTTTCCCCCCTGTGCAACCGCGGCGGAAAGTTCATCCCCGTTAGGTACTTGTATGCCGCAAGCGTTGAGCCACTTTAAATTTCCCCCGCGCAGAATTTCGCCGGACACCCGGGCCGATACGCCACACCCCGGCTCCAAGGTAAACTCCTCGCCTTGCGAAAGCGAATTTTTTTTCTGTTGGGCATATTCCACCAACGCCCGCGCAAACGGGTGCTGGGAATATTGTTCCAGCGTGGCGGCTTGGCCGATTAAATCCACCTCGCTAACGCCCGCGCCGGGCTCTACCCCGGCCACCTGCATTTGCCCCGTGGTAACCGTACCCGTTTTATCCAACACCACCGTAGTAACTTTATGCGCGCGCTCCAACACAGCCGCGCTTTTGACTAAAATTCCGTTGCGCGCCGCCGTGCCCGTACCCACCATAATAGCCGTAGGCGTAGCAAGCCCCAGCGCACACGGGCAGGAAATAACCAGTACCGAAATCGCCGCAGACAACGCAAATGACACGCCCGCCCCCGTAAACAGCCACACGCCAAAGGTAAGCAAGGCTATCCCCAATACGGCAGGAACAAACACCGCGCTCACGCGGTCGGCCAAGCGCGAAATAGGGGCCTTACTGCCCGAAGCCGCTTCCACCAAGGTAATAATTTGCGAAAGCGTGGTATCCTTGCCCGTGCGGAGTACGCGCACCTGCAAATAGCCACTTGTTAAAAGCGTTCCGGCGGAAACGGTTTGCCCCGTAATTTTATCTTGCGGCACGCTCTCGCCCGTCAGGGCGGATTCATCTACTGCACCACCGCCTTGGGTAATTTCGCCGTCTGCGCCAATGCGCTCGCCCGTGCGAACCACCAATATATCCCCCGGGATAATGCCCTCTACGGGGATTTGTACCTCTTTCCCGCGGCGAAGCACCGTTGCTTGGCCGGGTAACAGCCGCACCAAGGCGGAAATAGCATCGGACGTTTTGACCTTGGCCCGTGCTTCTAACCATTTGCCCAAAGTAACCAAGGTTAAAATCATTGCGGCGGATTCAAAATACAAATTACCTGATGCATCAAAGGCGGCGGTCCAATCACCGGGTTGCATTAAATACAACACCTTAAAAAGCGTCCACACCCCGCTGATAACTGCCGCGCCGGAACCGAGCGCCACTAAACTATCCATATTGGGCGCGCCTAAAAAGAGTTGTTTTAGCCCGCGCGTAAAAAACTTGCGGTTTAAAAACAGCACCGGCAGCACCAGTAAAAATTGCACCAAAACAAAAATACCCGGATTATGCGTAATAACATCCGGCAGGAGACCGCCCGCCATATGCCCCATAGAAACATACATTAGAGGCGCTAAAAACAAGAGCGAAAGCCAAAAGCGCGCCTTTAAAGCGGAGGCCTGTTCCTGCGCCAAGGCCTGCGGCGTGGAATCCGCCTTTTTTTCGCTAGGAACATCATACCCCGCTTGGCGGACGGCGGATACAATTTCCGCCGGGCCTAATTTATTTTCGTCGTAATCCACATACAAGGTATTTTGCAATAAATTCACAACCGCCGAGTGAACCCCGGGCACGCGAGAGACGGCCTTTTCCACGTGCGCTTGGCAAGCGGAGCAGGTCATCCCCGAAACTAAAAATGTCTTCTTCATCTAGAACCCCCTGTTAATAAGAATAAACCCTGCGGGGCAAATTGTCAAGGCGGCAAGAGGGGTAGTTGCCTTTGCGGTCTCGCTTTTTTGCTACACTATATATGAAATATGACGATACTTATTATTATTTTAATGCTTATTTTAAACGCCTTGCTGGCCGCTTACGAAATGGCCTTGGCGTCCGTTTCGCGCACGAAACTTTCCATTTTAGCGCAGGAAAAGCGCTCCGGCGCGGAACAAGCCCTGTTTATGAAGGACCATATGGAGGGCAGTTTGGCCGTGGTGCAAATCGGCATTACGCTGGTAGGCGCGGTGGCCGCCGCTACGGGCGGGGCCGGGGCGGATGAAATGTTTTCCCCCTTTTTGCAAGATTGGTTTGACCTGCCCAAACGGCTGGCCGATGCACTGGCGGTAGCGTTTGTGGTAGTGCCGCTTAGTTTCATTACCATTATTTTCGGTGAACTGACCCCCAAAACCTTTGCTATTAAAAACAAAGAATTTGTAGTGTTAAAATGCTCCCCGGTAATGCGCGTGCTTTACACGCTGCTTTCCCCCATTGTGCATATTATGGAAGCCATCGTGCGCTTTTTTACTAAAAAAACCTTTACCAAAGCGCTTGACCCCAAGGAAGCCCAAAAGGCCGCAATGGCGGACTTGCGCACGGCGGCGGCGATTGCCTCTTCTTCGCGCTTGTTTGGCAAGACGGAAGAAAAAATCGTGCTGTCCAGCGCGATGTTTTGCATCCGCAAAATTCGCGAAATTCAGGTCCCTTTAAACCAAGTGTATATGCTAGACGCCAACGACTCTATCGCCGACACCTTTGTTAAAGCGCATTTGGATATGCACACGCGCTTCCCGGTAAAGGAACGCCCCGACGACCCGCAAAGCATTATCGGCTACTTAAACTTTAAAGATATTTTCTTATCAACCAAAATGTCCGGTGGCGCACCGACGAGTGCGCGCTCCATTGTCCGCCCCGTACTGCGTTTGGAAGCCGACACCATTATTTCCGCCGCGCTGGAAAAAATGATGAAGAGCAAACAGCACTTGTGCTTGGTAACCGAGGGCGAAAAAATCACGGGGATTTTGACCTTGGAAGACATTTTTGAAGAAATGGTGGGCGAAATTGAAGACGAATACGATTTCTTCCCCGCCTATATAAAACCGTTTGGCAACGCGTGGGTGGTAAGCGCCAGCGCAAAAATGGCAGACGTATTTGAGCGGCTTGATTTATCTATCCCCGCCGACGTGCCGGACAATATGACAATGGAAAAATGGATTGGCGTAAAACTCGGCCGCCAGCCCACCAAAAACGAAAAAATAAAGGCGAACGGAATTATCTTGGAAACGCGCAAATTCCGCCGCCACAAACTAATGGAAGCCATTGTAAATAAGGCCGAATAAAATATACCGCCCCGGAGTTACCCGGGGCGTTTTTTATAAAATAGCGCGCTTTATTAATTCCAGCCGCAGTTGCTCCGGGCTAGTAAAAAGAATTGAATCAATTCCCAAATCCTTGGCGGCGGACACATTGTCCTTATTATCATCCGTAAATACGCAGTTATCCGCCCGCAACTGGTAGCGCGACAAAAGCCGCCTGTAAATTTCGGGCTCCGGCTTATTCATTTTTTCCTCACCGGATAAAACCACTCCGTCCAAGAGAGATAAAAAATCAAACTTTTTGCGCGCAATGGGGAACGTCTCCGCCGACCAGTTTGAAAGCGCAAATACGCGGTAATTTTTCCCCTTTAATTCGCGCAAAATTTGCACCGTGCCTTTAATGGGACCGCCCAGCATTTCTTCCCAGCGCAAAAAATACGCATCAATTTGCGGCGCATATTTAGGGTATTTGGCCTTGGCCTCGGCTAATCCCTCGGCAAACGGCCGGCCGGCATCCTGCTTGGCGTTCCAATCAGGCGGGCAAACGGTGGTTAAAAACCACTCCATTTCTTCCGCGGAAGCAAAAATCTTTTTATACAAGTGGCGCGGGTTCCAGTCAATCAGCACTCCGCCCAAATCAAAAATGATGTCTTTCATTTTTCCCCCTTGCTTTATTATAACTTGCCCGCAACGCCCTGTAAATACTTATAATTAAAAACCCCGCCCGGCAAACATCCCAGGCGGGGCAAAAGTATTTTTTATACGCTTATAAAACCAAGGTATCTTCCATATCCGGCCCGGTGGAAATAAGCGCAATTTCCGGGTGCGGATACACCTCGGCGGACAGTTGCTTTAAACTATCCAAAAAAGCCTTGGCTTCGGGCGTGAAATCCTCGTATTTTTTCACGCGGTCGTTGCCGGGGAACATATCAATATGCGTAATGGCGATTTTGGTGCAGTTGTTAATCATAATCGCACGGGAAGCAGAGCGTTTTTCAAACGCACCGATACGGCGCAGGCGTTTGCTGACGCTACCGATTTCGTGCCCCTTGGTGTGATAAACTTCCAACTCTTTTTCGTCGGTCATTTCGTGGTCCAGCGGGCCCGGGCCGACGCGGGTAATGTAGGGTTTAAATACTACATACACGTCCTTTACGCTCTTGGGGCCGAGGCCGGCTTCGCCCAAAAAGGTGCTGGCCGTGGTATCGCGCGACGTAACAAACGGATATTCCCCGTGCAGTAAGGAAAGTTTAATGCCCTGCGTGCCTTCCAGTAAGATTTCACCGCCCTTATCCAAGCACCCGTTTAACAGTTCGGGGACGTCTTGGATAAATTCCTTTAACAACGGTTCGTCCTTGGCAAATTTAATATTGCGGCGCTCAATGCGGTCGCGCACCGCTTGTCCAAGCCCCGTTCCCACACTGCCGATGTGCTTCATAAAGTGGGCCGCGCTTTTTTCAGCCGCGGTTTGCTCGTCCGTAATCAGCACGGCGTACGGGTCAATAATCAGGCGGTCCTTGGTACCGGTAAAGTTTACCTCGTCCAAAAGCCACTCGGTTTTGGTGTACGCCCCTGCGCCCAAGACGAGTTTGGTCTTGGGGTTTAAAAACCCGGACGGAATATTTTTAAGCGTGTAGGATTTGCCGTCCTTTACCACAGTATGCCCCGCGTTGGGGCCGCCCACGCGCACACAATAATCGTAATTGCCCTTATAAGACAAATACGCCGAAATCTTGCCTTTTCCTTCGTCGCCGGCTTGGCCGCCGCAAACAATATCAATCATATTTTCCCTCCGCCAGTTGCACGGCGCGCCCCAGATAAGTATCCGGAGAAAGCGCCAGCAACCGCTGTTTGGTCGGCCCGTCAACGGCCAACCCTTCTATAAATTCTTGCCATAACGCGGGCGTCATTTTGCGCCCGCGCGTAAAATCGCGCAATGTTTCGTACGGGTTTGGATAGCCCGCCGCGCGTAAAATCGTCTGTACGCCCTCCGCCAATACTTCGGGGTGGGCGGAAAGTTCCGCCTGTGCCGCCTGGCGGTCAAACGAAATTTTGGAAAGCCCCTTTGTGAGGGACAAATACGCCGTCAGCGCGTAGCCAAACGCTACCGCCATATTGCGCAAGACGGTGGAATCGGAAAGGTCCCTTTGCAAGCGGGACACGGGCAACTTGCGCGAAAAAAGTTCCAACAGTGCATCCGCCACCTGCAAGTTTCCCTCGGCGTTTTCAAAATCAATCGGGTTTACCTTTTGCGGCATTGTGGACGAGCCCACCTCGCCCGCCGCCGTTTTTTGGCGCACAAGCCCGGCGGAAATATACCGCCACATATCTTGGCTTAATCCAAGCAAAACCGTATTAATGCGACGGACGTTATCAAACAGTTCCGCGTATGTATCGCGGTTGTCCACCTGTGTAGAAATGGGACTTAATACCAGTTTTATTTTGCGCCCTGTGTTTAAAGCCGTTACAAAGCGGCGCGCGGCGGCCGTCCAATTTACCTTGGGGAACGCGGCCAAATGCGCATTGTAATTGCCCACGGCACCGCCGAATTTTAATGAAATTTCGCGCTTTTTAAGTTCCTGTAATTGACGGCTTAAACGCGCCTCAAACACGCGGATTTCCTTACCAAAGGTGGTGGGGACGGCGGCCTGCCCGTGCGTACGGGCGAGCAACACGGAGCGGGCTTCCTTGCGGGCCAACCGGGCTAAATCCTTTTGCAAATTTTCCAAGGCAGGCAAAAGTGCCTTTTCCACTCCGTCCGAAAGCAACATTGCATACGCCGCGCTGTTGATATCCTCGCTGGTGAGCGCAAAATGGAACCACTCCAAGCGGTCCTTTAACGGAGTATTTTTTAAGCGCAATTTTAAAAAGTATTCCACCGCTTTCACGTCGTGTTTGGTGGCGGGAATTTTTCCGTAGCCTTCAAACTCCAAGGCGCGGATAACATCCAAATCCTGCTCCGAAAGGGGCAACAAATTATTTAACAAATCCGTTTCTTGGGCGGACAAGGCCGCAAAACGCGGCAATTTTAAATGGGATAAAACGGTAAACCAGTTGAGTTCCGCGCGTACGCGGGATGCAGTGAAGGCGGCTTCGCTCATTACACTTCTGAGCGCGCCCAATCTGCCGCCATAGCGGCCGTCTAACGGGCACAACGCCGGGGTCTTCATACATATAGTTTATCAAATTTGCGCCGCCTTTTTGGTAAGTTTACGGGTGGTTTTTAAGGTTAATTGGGGCAAAAAACTCCCCGGCGGGAATACCGACGGGGAGTTTTTTAAATCAAACGGCGCAAATTTTATTTTTCGGTTTGCGCTTGGTTGGCCAGTTCAGCCTGTTGTTTTTTGACTAAATTTTCATACGGGCCGAAACCGTCCTTTACGTTCCAACCGCCGCCCAAGGCCTTGGACAAATTGACCACCGCAGACAATTCGTCGTTGCGGGCGGAGGCCAAATTCATTTCAGCCGACAACAGGTTTTCCTCTACGTTAAGCAAATCGGTTACGCCGATAAGCCCCGCATCTTCCTGTTTCTTCGTCAGGTCGTAACTGCGGCGCATTGCTTCGGTTTGCTGTTTGTACGAGTCAAAGATATCGCGGTTAATGCGGTTGGCGGATAAGGCGTCCAACGCTTCTTTAAACGCGCCCTGCACCGTTTTTTCGTAGGTGGCCAGCATTTCGCGGTAAGCGGCTTCGGCCTGTTTGTTTTGGGCGCGGATTTTGCCACCCTCAAAAATAGGCGCAAGCACCTGCCCGCCGATAGCCCACACGCCGGCGGAACCCGTGAACAAGTTGTTAAGCGCACCGCTTGCATATCCGGCGGAGGCCGTCAGCGGGATGCTGGGGAAATAAGACGCGCGCGCCGCGCCGATATTGGCGTTGGCGGCGATCAAATTTCCTTCGGCAGAGCGTACATCCGGGCGGCGGGCCAACAAGTCGGAGGGCAAGCCTTCCGGCACATTGGGGATTAACGTAATATCCGCTAAATTCTTGCCGCGGGGCGTATTGTTTTCCACCATTTCGCGCGGGGATTTACCCAACAGCACGGACAGCGCCGTTTCCGTCTGCGCAATTTTCAAGCGCAACTGCTGTTCCTGCGCCTGGACGTTAGCCATATTGGCTTCCACGCGCTTCAAATCCACTTCGGTGCTATAACCGTTTTTATAACGGCTGGTGTAAATGCGGACGTTTTCTTGGCGCGCCTTTAAGGTGCGCTGGGCAATCAATAATTGCTCGTCCAAGGTGCGCAAGGCAAAGTAGTTTTTGGCTACATCGGCGGTTAAGGTCAAGCGGACCGTATCGCGGGAAGCTTCGCTCGCCAACAGTTTGGCGCGGGCCGCTTCGCTCAAACGGCGGTATTTGCCCCACAAATCCAATTCAAAGGATACCGACACATTAGCCGTGCTTTGGGATTCGCCGGAGCCCAACTTGTTCCCGGCGCGGCCGGATTGCCCGGCGGCCGACAAACTGGGCAACTGGTCCGCGGTAGCGATACCCACTGCCGCGCGGGCTTCGTCCACGCGGGCTACTGCCGCTTGTAAGTCCTTGTTATAGGCCAAGGCGGTATCTTCCAGTTCGTTTAATGTGGCGTCCTCAAACACTTCCCACCATTTGGCATTGGTGAAGATGCTGAAATTATCCGCCGCTTCGCCCGTGGGCAAATCCAAGTCCGGCTGTTTATAGTTGGGGCCCATTAAGCACCCGGCCAAAAGCAAGGCCGAGGCCAACGCCGCCCCTATGCGTTTATAGTTCATAAATTCTCCTTTTTCGTTTCTTCCACGTGGTCCACCACCACACCGATTTGTTCCGGCTCTTTCTTCCAACCCGAGAACAGGCAGAAGAACAACGGGATGAACATCGGCGCGATAGCCGTAGCGGCTAACATACCAAAGACCACAGCCGTACCGATAGAGTGGCGGCTGGCCGCACCCGCACCGGTGCTGATAGCGAGCGGCACGCACCCTAAAATGAACGCCAAGGACGTCATTACAATCGGGCGGAAGCGCAGTTCGGCCGCTTGCACGGCGGCTTTGGCCGTTTCCATACCTTGGTCCTTTAACATTACGGCAAACTCTACAATCAAAATAGCGTTTTTAGCCGCCAAACCGACCAAGGCCACCAACGCAATTTGGAAGTAAATATCGTTGGAAAGACCGCGCGCCCAAGTACCCGCCAAGGCGCCGAAGATAGCAAACGGCACCGCCATCAATACGGCCACCGGCAGGCTCCATTTTTCGTACTGGGCCGCCAAAATCAGGAACACCACCAACATCCCCAGCATAAGGGCCGTGGCAGAGGAACTGCCCGAAATGGTTTCCTGGTAGGTGGTACCCGTCCAAGCGAGCGTAAAGTTGGAATCCAACACCTCTTTGGCGGTTTCTTCCATTGCGCGGATAGCGTCGCCGGAACTATAACCCGAAGCCGGGTTCGCCATTACCTTGGCCGCCGGGAACACGTTAAAGCGTTCCACCATATCCGCACCCAAGGAGGGCGTAAGCGTAATAAGCGCCGAGAGCGGCACCATTGCGCCCGAGTTGGAGCGCACATACACACCCGCAATTTGTTCGGGGCGGGCACGGTACGAGCCTTCGGCCTGCATCATTACTTTAAAACTGCGGCCCGAATAGGTAAAGTCGTTTACATACGTCGTACCGAAAGTTCCCTGCAAGGTAGCATACAAGGACGAAAGCGGTACGCCCATTGCCTGCGCCTTGATTTCATCCACCGTCATAGAATACTGCGGCACGGCGGCGGAGAAGGTGGTGCTGACGCTGGAAAGTTCAGGCCGTTTTTGCGCGGCGGCGATGAACTTTTGGGTTTGGGCTTCCAGGTCCCGGCTGTCGCCGGAGCCGCGGTTTTGGATATACCCTTCCAAACCGCCCGTGGTGCTCATACCCATAATGGGCGGCGGGTTAAAGGGCATTACTACCGCGCCCGGAATCGTGTTCTTGGCCTGCATATAAAGCGCACCCACCAGGCCCGCAGAGGACAGAGCCTTGGTCTTACGTTCTTCCCACGGTTTTAATTTGATAAACGAAGCAATACCGCTGCTCTTCATTGTACTGCTTAACATATCAAAGCCCGCAAACGTCAGTTCATCGGATACGCTGGGCTGGGCCAAAATTAATTTTTCCAGTTCCTTGGCTACTTTATCGCTGCTGGCCAAAGAGGACGCCGGGTCCAACTGCGTGGACACCATAATCATACCTTGGTCTTCATCGGGCAGTAAACTGCTGGGTACAATTTTAAACATCGCCCACGCGCCCAAGAAGAAGAGTGCAACCACCACCGCGGAAACCGACAGACGGCGGATAAAGTAAGATACCCAAGTACCGTATTTTTTGGTCAATTTGCCAAAGAATTGGTCAAATTTATAGAAAAATCCGCTGGTCGGCTTTTCCTGCTTTTTCAGCAACAGCGCGCACAACGCAGGCGTTAAGGTCAACGCCACCAAGCCGGAAATAACCACGGACACGGCAATCGTAATAGCAAACTGCTGGTACATCACACCCGTCAGCCCGCCCATAAACGCCACGGGCACGAACACGGAGCACAGCACCAGCACAATCGCCACCACCGGGCCGGACACTTCGTCCATAGCCTTAATGGTGGCTTCTTTTACGGGGAGGTCTTCCTCGTCCATAATACGTTCCACGTTTTCAATTACCACGATAGCGTCGTCCACTACCATACCGATAGCGAGTACGAGGCCGAAGAGCGTAAGCGTATTAATAGAGAAGCCAAAAAGTTTCATCCCGGCAAACGCACCGATAATAGACACCGGCACAGCCAAGCACGGAATTAATGTGGCGCGCCAGTCCTTTAAGAACAGATAAACGACCAAGAACACCAAAATCATCGCTTCAATTAAGGTATGGATTACTTCTTTAATAGACGCTTTTACGAACAAGGTGGTATCGTAAGCGATTTTGTACTCCATATCCAAATCGGGCGGGAAGTTGGCGGCCAATTCCTGCATACGTTTTTCAACCGCCTGCGCGGTAGATACGGCGTTGGCGCCCGGAGAGAGATACACCCCGATCGGCACAGCGGGTTTACCGTTATAGTTACCGTTAAACTCATACGTCTGGCTGCCGAGTTCCACGGTGGCAACATCTTTTAAGCGCAAGGAAGTGCCGTCTTTATTTGCGCGTAAAATAATGTCTTCAAACTGTTTGGGATCGGTCAAGCGGCCGGGCGCAATAATGGAATACGCGCGGTCCACCGCCACCGGAAGCGGCGGCTGGCCGATTTTGCCCGCCGCGCGCTGGACGTTCTGCGCCTGTATGGCCGAGGCCACATCACTCACAGACAACCCGCGCTGGGAGAGCACATCCGGCTTAATCCAAATGCGGATAGAATAGTCGTTGGCGGACATTACCTGCGCATCGCCCACACCTTCAATACGTTTTAAATCATCTACAATGTTTAAAAGTGCGTAGTTCCCTACCGTCGTAGTATCGGAACGACCGTTAGGGGAATAAAGCGCGATTAACTGCAAAATAGCGGAGGATTTTTTATTGACCTGAATACCGTAGCGGCGCACGTCTTCGGGCAAGGTGGCCGTAGCCCCCTGCACGCGGTTGTTGACGTTAATCATCGCCTGGTCCGGGTCGGTGCCGACTTTAAAGGACACCGTCAGTTTCATATCCCCGTTGGAGGAGGAAGTGGAGTTCATATACAGCATATCCTCCACCCCGTTTACCTGCTGTTCCAGCGGAGCGGCCACCGTATTGGCAATTACCTCCGGGCTGGCACCCGGGTAACTGGCCGACACCTGCACGGTGGGTGGCGTTAAGTCCGGGTATTGCTCAATAGGCAACATCGTGATAGACACGATACCCGCCAAGGAAATTAACAGCGAAATAACCGTAGAAAAAATAGGACGGTTAATAAAGAATTTAGAGAACATAATTATTTCCCCGTCTGCGCGTTATCCGCGGCCGCTACTTCTTTGGCTTGGGCCGCATCTTGCGGCAAGGCCTGTTCGTCCGGCGATTCGGCAGATTCAATGGCTTCTTCCAACTTGGCTACATCGCCTTCGTTCGCCGCCGGAGCCGCGGTCTCTTCGGCTTTGGGCATAAAGGTTTGCATTTTGGCGGTAACTTCCATCCCCGGGCGCAAGCGGATAAGCCCGTCCGACACCACCTTTTCGCCCGCCTTTAAACCGTCGCTGACGATATACATATCGTCCTGCATTTCCGCCTGAATCGGGCGCGCCACAATCATATTGTTTCCGTCAATTACATAGGCAATTTTGCCTTGCGCGCTGTTAAGCACCGCGGAGGACGGAATCAAAATAGCATTTTTATAGATAGCGCCCACCAAGCGCACACGCACAAACTGGCCGGGCATTAAGGCACGGCTCTTTTTGGGGTTGGCAAATTCGGCCTTAATCGCCAAACTGGACGTTTGGGTGTTTTCAGAACTGTCAAAGAAAACGATTTTACCCTTTTCGGAATACAATGTACCGTTGGGCAAAACGGCTTCCACATACACAGGAGCCTGAGAAGCGGTCAACTTGCGGTATTCCTCGGGTTTTAACAGTTGTTTATCGTCGCTGCCCAACACGATTTGGCCCGACATAAAGCCGGCAGCCAATTTTTCAAACTGGCGGCTGGGCATAGAAAAGTTTACATACAAGGGGTCAATTTGCACCATCGTCGTCAAAAGGCCCGATTCGCCCGCGGCGGAAATCAAACTGCCGACGGATTGCGCTTCTTTACCCGCAATGCCGGAAATCGGCGCGGTAACCTTGGTGTAACCTAAATTGATTTGCGCATCGTTCACGCCCGCCTGCGCCACCTGTACATTGGCCTTGGCGGTATCATAGGCGGAAATGGCGTTATCGTAATCCTGTTGGCTGACGGCGTTATCGGCGCGGAGTTTCTTCATACGCGCATAAGTGCGCTGGGTGCGGCGTTCTTCGGCTTGGGCTTGGGCCAAGGCGCCCTGGGCTTTTTCCAACGCTACCTTATATTGTTTGTCGTCAATTTGAAAAAGTTGTTTGCCCTCGTTTACATATTCCCCTTCATTATACAAGCGGGCCTCTAAAATACCCCCCACCTGCGCGCGGATTTGAATTTCCAACGAGCCCGCTACTTGGGCCGGGTATTCAATATCCCAAGGCAAATCCTGCTGTACCACCTCTACCGCATTGACTACGGTCGGGGCGGCGGCCCCGCTGGCGGCGGATTTTTTGCAGCCGGAAACAAACACGGTTGCCAAGCCCAAAGCCATTACGGCAACGGGCAAAAAGTATGTTTTCTTCACAAGTTTCTCCCAATATAATAAGGTTAATGTCTTTCCCAAGATTATATAAAAATTTTTCCTATGGCAACACTTTTATATAATTAGTTAAAAATAAGGTACTGACAAGCGGCCCGCAAACACTTATAATAAAGTGTACCTGTTGGGGGAAAATATGAACGAAAAAAAATTTACTCTTTTGGAACAAACCATTGGGCACACGCCCTTATTAGAACTGACGCGCATTAACACCACGCCTGCGCATATTTGGGCCAAACTGGAAATGTTTAACCCGTATAGCGTAAAGGACCGCGCGGCCCTGTATATGTTAAACGCCGCAAAAGCCGAGGGCAAACTGGCCCCCGGCGGTACAGTAGTAGAGCCCACCAGCGGCAACACGGGGATTGCACTTGCGTTTTTGGCCGCGGCCCGCGGGTACAAAATGATTTTAACTATGCCCGAAAGTATGAGCGCAGAGCGCGTGAAACTGGTAAAAGCATTAGGGGCGCAAATTGTTCTTACCCCCAAGGCGGATGGGATGAAAGGCGCCGTAGAAGCCGCCTTAAAAATTGTGAAGGAAACACCCGGAGCCTTTATGCCTGGCCAATTTGATAACCCCAACAATCCGCGCGCGCACGAGGAAACCACCGGGCCCGAAATTTGGAACGCCTTAAACGGGCAAGTGGATATTTTTGTAGCCGGGGTAGGCACGGGCGGCACAATTAGCGGGGTGGGCCATTATTTAAAAAAGCAAAACCCGCACATTAAAATCGTGGCCGTAGAACCCGCCGAGTCCCCCCTCTTATCCGCAGGTAAGGCGGGTCCGCACGGCATACAAGGCATCGGTGCCAACTTTGTGCCGGGAAATTTAGACAGAAGCGTTATTGACGAGATTATCCCCGTAAAAACCGCAGACGCCCAACAAACCGCCCGCGAACTGGGGAAAAAGGAAGGCCTTTTGCCCGGCGTATCCGGCGGGGCCGCGCTGTGGGCCGCGTTGGAACTGGCTAAACGCACCGAAAACAAGGGCAAAAATATCGTTGCGTTATTGCCCGACAGCGGCGAACGCTATTTAAGCACAGGCCTTTTTGATTAGGAGCACGCTATGAACAAGTGGTTGCTTGCAGGTTTTTTAAGTTGTGTGGTGTTTGGCGCGTTTGCCCAAACCGCGCCAGAGCCGGATGAGATTGTAATTGAAATGCACGGGGAAAGCACTTCCCCCCAAGCAGGTGTTTCCGTTTGGAGTAAAAACGCCCGCCAATTAACGCGACTCTTCCGCGGTAAAGACAAAACCTATGTACTCTACCAAGTGGAAAATGTTTCGTCCGCCGATAAAATCATCCGCGCCCAAAACGGCAAGCGCTATACTTATGTCCGCTACGGGAGCGACGACGGCGACTACCGCAAATTTCTGTTTAATGCCCAAGACCCGCAAACCTTTGTGGTGTGCGCGGCCAACGTGGCGGATGTATTAGCCGTCAATACAAAATACGGCGTTAATTTAGGGGTCAGCCAGCGGGATTTTTTGCGCACTTATGAAAACAAGGCCACGCTCACTAATTTACTAGACAAGGCGGCAAATAAAACCTATCCCGTTTACCGCTTGGAATACACGGACGTAAACCATAAAACGCCTGTGCCTACTTATTTTGTGTTTGACGAAGGCTATTTAAAAGATACGCTATCCGGCGAAGAGGCCTTTACCGCTTACGCAAATAACCTTTCAAAAGTTAATAAGGGCCTAACCAAACAAGAGAAGGACGCCCAAGCCCAGCGGGAACAGGCCGAAAAGCAGGCCCGCCAAAAGCAAAACCGCCCTGTGCGCAAGGCGCTTGTTTCCGGCGGAACGGCAACCGACCAAGCCTATATGCCCCGCGCGGTAAACGCTACCCCTTTGCCCGCGCTAACGCCGAGCAAAATTCCGGCAGGAACGCCGCTTAACTAACCCTTTTAAAGCCCGCCAAACGGCGGGCTTTTTGTTTCGTTTCTCCCCAGATTTCCTATAATAGAGGTATGAATATGGATACGGTTTCGCTTTCCTCATTTAGTATTGCCGGGTTTTTATATGTACTGTTGCAAATTTTTGTAACGGCGCATATTTTGCGCTATAAGGACGATGTAAAAAGTTCTATCGGCTGGATTGGCCTTGTGTGGCTGACCCCGCTGCTGGGCAGTATTATTTACGTTCTCTTTGGCATTAACCGCATCCGCCGCAAGGCGTTGTCCTTGCGTAACAAAGGGCCGAACTTAATGGCGCTGACAGGCAAAACGGAACAGGAAATCCGCCAAGAAATTCCGCGGTCGTTTCTGCAACTTTTGCGCCTTGGCTACAAAGTTCACCCGCAACTTTTTTCCTTTGGCAACTACGCCGAACCCTTATTAAATGGGGACGAAGCCTATCCGGAAATGTGCCGCTTAATTGCAAGTGCAAAAAAAGAAGTCCTCCTGCAAAGTTACATTTTTGATAACGACCGCGCGGGGCAACTTTTTATCCCCGCCTTAAAACAAGCCGTTAAAAACGGAGCCAAGGTAAAAGTATTGGTGGACGGCGTAGGCCTTAATTATTCAAAACCCACGATTGCCGCCGCCCTGCGCAAAATAAAAGGCATAGACTTTGCCGTCTTTTTACCGTCCAAAAGTCCTATTAACTTGCCCTTTGTCAATTTGCGCAACCACCGCAAAATTTTAATTGTGGACGGAGAAACCGCCGTTTTTGGCGGGATGAATATTGCCGCTGGTAACCTCGTTCAAACAAACCCCAAAGAGCCTATACAGGACATTACCTTTAAGGTTTCCGGCCCGGTGGTGGACCAAATGTCGCGCGTGTTTGAAGAGGACTGGCTCTTTGCGGGCAAACGCCACTTTATCCCCGTTTCCTTTAAAGAGTCCAAGGCACTCCCGGGCCATATGCCTGCGCGTATCATCCCCGACGGACCCGACAGCGACTACGGCAAACTGGAACAACTGATTTTGGGCGCGCTTTCCTGCGCCCAGCACGAGGTGAGCATTGTTACGCCGTATTTCCTGCCGGAGAGCGACATTTTGTCCGCCTTGGAAGTAACCGCTATGCGGGGCGTAAATGTGGAAATTATTTTACCCTCCAAAAGCAATATCTTGGGGATGGACTACGCAATGCACGCCAATTTCGCCAAACTCCTCAAAAAGGGCGTAAAAATCTACCGCACCCAACCGCCCTTTGACCACAGCAAAATCGTATTGGTAGATAAGGCTTGGATTTTTGTCGGTTCGGCCAACTGGGACGTGCGCAGTTTTAAACTCAATTTTGAGTGCAATATGGAGTGCACCGATAAACACTTGGCCGAAAAGTTGGCGCAAATCATCGCGCGCAAAAAAGCAGGCGCGTTCCAAGAAAAATTATCTAAGGACAAACCGCCCTTTTGGCGCACCTTGCGCGACAACGCGTTTAAATTATTAACGCCCTATTATTAATATGTTTTACAAACAACCCCAAGCAGATAAAATTCTCGTCCAGCACGGCCGCCCCACCGCCCCCACGCTCCCCAACTGCTTTACCGTGTGCGTGTGGAACTGGCAAAAGAGCAAGCAAAAACCGTGGAAGGACGAATTTAAACAAGTGGCCGCGGCCGCGGATTTGTTTTTGGCGCAAGAGGTGCGCCGCTCGCCCGAAGTGTTTGAAATAATGGAACAAACGCCCTATCATTGGAGCGGGGCCGTCAGTTTCTTTTCCCGTCAAAACAGTCCCACTGGTGTGGCGACGGGGTGCATTGCAAAACCGCTTCAAATTGCCTTTAAAGCAGGCGAAAGAGAACCGCTCTTGCGCGTGCCCAAAATGACGCTCTCTACGCTTATCCCGCTTGCGGACGGGCGTTCTTTACTCGTTATCAACGTCCACGCTATTAATTTTAGGGGGCTGAAACCCTTTGACACCAATTTAAAGCGCGCCGCCGAACTGTTACTCAATTACAGCGGCCCCGTGCTTTTGGGTGGTGATTTTAATGCTTGGAGCCTAAAACGCCGCCGTTTGTTATCCTGTATGGCCCGCGCGGCGGGGCTCGCCGAAGTGCCCTTTGAGCCCGACAACCGCACCCGCTGTTTGGGCCGTCCGGTGGATTATCTGTTCGTGCGCGGCCTGCGCGTAAAAGCCGCGGGCGTACGCATTACGCGCGGCTCCGACCACAATCCGCTTTTGGTGCGTTTGGAAGCCTAAAACAGCAATACAAATATGCTAAAATATATGAATTATGAATACATCTGACAATAAAGCCGTGTATTTTAAACGCGAAGCCCTCAAACGGGTGGTTGCCGCGTTTGATAAAGGTACGCTTGAAACCCAAGCGGAAACCATTCCCTTTGAAGTGCTGCCGAAAGATTCCAAATCTACGGTACGCTGCTGCATTTACAAAGAACGGGCCGTCTTCCGTGCCCGCACGTTGGCCGCGCTGGGCGGAAGCGTAGAAAAAGACGACGAAGCCACGTCTCTTAACAAATACGCCAAAGACGCCCTCCTGCGCAAGGCCGTGCCGGAAACCCCGCTGACCGTAATGGATATCGCCTGCAAGGGTTGTGTAAAGGCCCGCCATTTGGTAACCGAGGCCTGCCAAGGCTGCTTGGCGCGTCCGTGCCAACAGGCCTGCAAATTCGGTGCGATTTCGTTTAGCGAAGGGCGCTCCCGCATTGATGCCGACAAGTGCAAAAACTGCGGCCAGTGCAAGGCTGTCTGCCCCTACAACGCCATTACCTATGTGCCCGTACCGTGCGAGCAATCCTGCCCGGTAAACGCTATCCACAAGGGCGAAAACGGTTTTGCCAAAATTGATTTTGACAAGTGTATTTCCTGCGGGCATTGTATGGATGCGTGCCCCTTTGGCGCCATTATGGAACGCAGCCAATTAATTGATATTTTGACCCAATTAAAAAGTTCCCACAAGGTCTGTGCGATGATTGCGCCGTCTATCGTCGGCCAGTTTGACTGCACCTTGCCGCAACTGATGACCGCTATCCAAAAGGCGGGTTTTGATAAAGTAACCGAAGTCGCCTTGGGCGCGGACATCACCACCGCCAACGAAGCGCGCGAACTGGTGGAACGCTTGGAAAACGGCGCCCGCTTTATGACAACTTCTTGCTGTGCGGCGTGGATTCAAGCTGTCAAAAAGCATTTGCCGGCGTTGAGGGATTTTGTTTCCCACACCAAAACCCCGGCCTCTTACACCGCCGATATTGAAAAGAAAAACGGTTTTGTTACCGTATTCGTCGGGCCGTGCGTGTCTAAACGCGTGGAAGGGATGGAAGACCCCAATATTGACTATGTAATGACCTACGAAGAATTGGGCGCTATGCTGGACGCCAAGGGCATCAATCCCGCCGAGTGCGAGGAAATGCCGCTTGACCCGGCGATTTCCGGCGAAGCCCGCTACTACGGTGTAACCGGTGGCGTGGCCCAAGCGGTGGAAAACGCGATTGCGGGCAAACGTCCCTTTAAGAAAATGGCGATTAACGGCCTGGACAAAAAGGCTATGTTAATGCTTAATGCGTTTGCCAAGGGCGTGGGCGACTTCCAACTGTTGGAAGTAATGAGTTGCAAGGGTGGCTGTATCGGCGGCCCGTGCACAATGAAAAAACAAGCCCAAGTGATTAAGCCGATTAAAGACTTAGTCGCCGCCAGCCCCAAAGTGCCCTGCGCTTTGGACGATAAAAAAGAAGCGAAATAACCAACGCTTTAAAAGGAACACCCCGGGTTAATTAGCCCGGGGTGCTTTTCATTTATACCAAAAGCAGATTCTGAAACAAGTTCAGAATGACCGCTTTTTTATAAAAAGCCCTTTTCCCTTGTCATCCCCGAATGTTTCTGTCGGGGATCTGTCGTTTCGGAAGAGAACAACTACGGCAAAAACAGATTCCCGACTACAACACTCGGGAATGACAGCAATAAGAGCGAGATCCCGGATAAAAACCTTCCGGGATGACGGCACGCTGCGCGCCGCCCTCTGCTGGCCACTAAATTCAGGATGACCTTGTAAATATGAGCACATATAAGTTTGCCCGTTATGACGGGCGGCAAAACAGGTATAATAAAAAGAGATATAAAAAGCATCCGGGGAATCATATGAAGAATTTTCTAAAAATTGCGGTTGCCCTGCTCGTGGCGGCCGGGATATATGCGTTTGCCTTTTACAAAACGCCACAACAGCGCACCTTTGCTAAAACCTTAACCCAAGCGCAGGCCGGGGATGTGCCGTCTGCGGTAAAAACCGGGGATTTTTATGCGCAGGGCCTTGGGGTAGAGCCTAACGGCGCACAAGCCGCCGAGTGGTACCGCAAGGCCGCCGCGCAAGGCGATACGGGCGCCGCGTGGAAACTCGCGCAGTTATACATCCAAGGCACGCTGGTAAAGCAAGATTACGAGGAAGCCCTGCCTTTTCTCCAACTGGCCGCGCAGGCGGGCAATGTAGCCGCGCAAACGGAACTCGCGCGCTTTTACAGCGAGGGCCTTGGTGGCCTTTCCGCGAGCAAGGGCGATAGTATTTTGTGGAATTTAAAGGCGTCCGCTATGGGTAGCCCGGAAGCGCAGGAAACCTTGCGCGCCCAGCGGGAGGCGGACCCCGATTTTTACGATGTGGTCAATCGTTTTTCAGCCACCTTATTACTAGCCGCACAGGGCGACAGCCAAGCCAAACTTTCCGCCGGAGAGGGCTACCGTATGGGCTATCCCGTTACCAAAAACGACGAGGAAGCCTTGCGCTATTTTACGCTTGCTTGGCAGGAGGGGCAGTTATCTGCGGCGGCGTTTGAACTGTCCGAAATGTACCAAAAAGGCGAAGGGACAGAAAAAGACGAAAACAAAGCGTTAGAACTGTTGGGCGCGGCGGCGCAAGCCAAAAATCCGTCTGCCCAATATGCTTTGGGGGAGCGGGCGTATAAGGCTGAACCTGCCAATTATCAAGACGCCTTTGCGTGGTTTTCCAACGCGGCCGAGGGGGGACTTGCCCAAGCGCAATATATGACGGGCTTTATGCTGATGCAAGGCCAAGGCACGGAGCGTTCTGTGCCGCTCGCGATTGAATTTTTCAAAAAAGCCGCAACCCAAAACGATACCGCGGCGCAATATGTGCTCGGGCAGATTTATTGGAAGGGCCTCGGCGTACCCAAGGATAAAAAAGAGGGCCGGGCTTGGCTGGAAAAGGCCGCGGCGGGCGGAAATTTAGCCGCACGTGAACTTTTAAACCAGTAGAAAGGAATTAGCCTCGGCAACCCCGAGGCTGTTTTTTGTGGTCCGCAGGAGCCGTTTTTAAGAGTGCGACTTTACAGAAACAGTGTCGCGCAATTAATCAGCCGTTAGCGCATTGAGTTGCCGTCCGCAGGACCTGCTAGGGTACCGGTGGTAATGTCTAAATCATACCGAAGTTCAGCGGGGCGGGTGCCGGGTTGTCCGTTCTTTTGAATAACCACGCGGATTTTATCGTTGGCTTCAATATCAAAAAACCGCTCCAAATGCAGATAATCCATAAACGGATACGCAGGGATTTGCTTCAACACGCGCCCTTTTCTAAACTGCTCAATTTGCACCACGGCCTCATCGGGTGTTAAGTGCGTAATGGGCCGGCCCAACACGCGGACCAAGGAGCCAACGGGCTGCCCGGGCATTTCCACCTGTTCGGCCAAGCGGCGCACCCATTGGATTGGTACAATTTGGTTAAAATCGTTAATCGGTTTATGGTCCAAAAGTGCCCGCCACGCGGCACGCTGCGTGTTGGTATTGCCTACAATGCCGACAAATACGCCCGCCGCCTTGCCATTTACAAGCAAGGGCGAGCCGCAATAGCCGTTTAACACGGGGAAATCCTGATAGCGCGCCAAAATGCGGTGCGTGCTGGAAAACAAAACATCAATTTTGGTAAACCACGCAAAATTGCCGTGGGAAAATCCGGCCGATTGCGCCGGGTGGCGCGGCGAGGGCAACTTTTCGTCGGGTTCCAAGGGAACAATATATTTCCCCAACTCTTCCGGAATTTTAAAAATAGCAATATCCGCCCCGCGCAAATGGCCCTCTTTTAGCGTAGTAATCTGCGTATAAAACGGCTTACCGTTTTCATCAAACAGTTCAATATAGGGCTCCCGTCCGATATCGTTTAAAACGTGCTTGGCCGTAACGCCCCACATTTTGCCATTAATAGTAACGGCAAAAGCCGAGCCCTTTCCGTGCGTTTGCGGAGAGTGCTGTAAGGTAAAAACGGCTTGGCGGATATTTTTAGGCGCGGGCAATAACGGGCGCGGTTCAGCGGGTGCTAAAACGCTTGTACGCAACAAGGGCGTTATCAGGCGCCGGGCCAAGGTATTGGCCGCCTGCGAGCGCGTGGGCACGGTTAATAAGCGGTTGTTTACTTGAAACCGTACTTTATTAAACCAGCGGGCACGCAGTGCGTGTGTAATTTTAAAATCTTTAAAAACGCCCGGTAATTTGCCTTGCGCAAAAGCAGGCCCCGTCAAAAAGCAAGCGCAGGCAAGCACCAAGGCTAAACCCCTGTATTGCATTGTTCCCCCATTTAAAACCCTTATTTAATGGCTTCTTCCAAGGTTATGTTGCGGGTCTGCATATCCACCCAATACGCATAGGTGGAGCCGTCCGCCCGGCTGATGATAATCTTGGCTTTTTGCAAACCTTTAAATTCAAACCCCGTATCCAAAGAGGTAACTTCTAAAAGCGGGTTTTGGTTTAATGTCTGTTCAAACCCGTCCTCGTAATACGCGGTTACGCTTTTGACCGTTTCGGTAATGGGCAATTTCCCTACGCGAAGCCCGCCAAACAGCAACACACGCCGCGCAGAACCGGGATTGCGGTATTCGCGCAATAAATCCTGCAAGCGGGAAAACGGTACAATTTCGCTAATATTGGATAAATCTTGCTTTTTTGGATAGTTCCGGTTGGAGTAGCGGTTCCAGTACCACTCCGCCCGGTCCGCCAGCGGGTGCGAAGTACCGAGCGATAAGCCCACGGCTTCGCCCTTATCTGTTACTACAAGTCCGCCTGCATCGGTTAAGGTTTCTTCCGCTTCCGGGTTTAACCCCTCTATAATACGCTCCGTGTTGGCAGTCAGCACGCGGCGTTGCGCTTTTTGGTATTGGCCTTTGTTATATCCATAAGTAAAAAGGTTAGTGCCCTTTTTGGGGTAATCCTTGGCCCACATTACAGGGCGGGCTACTTGCAGGGCTTCTTGGGGCAGGCGGATGAGGGCGGCATTAATGCCTTCCGCGCGTCCGGCTAAAACCACTTCCGCCGGATAGGTAAATTTTTTGTCTTTTATATAGAAGGAAATTTCCACATCCTTGCCCATATATTGCACATATTCCTGTGGGGCAATCCCCCACAAAACGGTTTCGCCGTTGTATTCTTCGGCAATCACAAAACCGCTTGCTTTAAAACCGCCGTCTTTGCCCGCAGCGGACACGGTAAACAAAAAATGCGGCGTATTTTGTTCAAAGGGTTGCAAGGCTGTACCCTTTAAAAGGGAGGATTGCACGCGGCTGGCGGCGGCAATTTGTTGGGATACTTGTACGGCTACGGACGGGGCCATCGGCGTTATGGGAACATTTACCGCAACAGAGGGTACTTGGGGCACCCGGACACGCGGGTAAATGCGGGTAACGACTTTTTTAATAAAGTTTTTACCTGTGGCCTTTGCGCCACCCTTCACCAGGGCTGATTGCGCAAAAGACGGTTGCGCGAGTAAAACGGCCAAACAGGAAAGAAATAAAATTCGTTTTTGCATAGACACTCCTTACGATAACGCCTGATACTATTAATTTACCTGTTTGCTGCCTAAATAAACAGGGCCGTTGGACCTATAAAAATCCGGCTTTAAGACCTATCTTTTTTGTAGGCCCGTAAATATAAAAAGCCCCGGGCGGAAAATACTCCGGCCGGGACTGTAATAAAATTACGCAAGCGTTGGGTACAGCGGGAATTTTTCCAAGAATTTTTTAACTTGTTGGGCCACTCCTGCCAAGTACGCTTCGTCTTCGTGGTGAGAAATCGCCTCGTCAATAAACGCGGCCACCTGCGCCATATCCGCTTCCTTCATCCCGCGCGTGGTAATGGCGGGCGTTCCCAAGCGAAGGCCGCTGGTAACAAACGGCTTTTCGGGGTCAAAGGGAATTGTGTTTTTGTTAGCGGTAATGCCCGCTTTATCCAGGGCGGCTTCGGCCGCTTTACCCGTCAAACCTTTGGAACGCAAATCAATGCACATTACGTGGCTGTCCGTTCCCCCTGCCACCAAGCGGTACCCGCGCGCCATTAACTGTTTGGCCAGTTCCGCGGCGTTCAATTTTACTTGGTGTTGGTAGGCTTTAAATTCGGGCTTTAAGGCTTCGCCCAAGCACACGGCCTTGCCCGCAATCACGTGCATCAGCGGCCCGCCTTGCACGCCCGGGAAGACCGCGGAGTTAATGGCCTTGGCCAGTGCGGCCTTGCATAAAATCAGCCCGCCGCGCGGCCCGCGCAGGGTTTTGTGCGTGGTCGTGGTTACCACATCGGCATACGGCACCGGGCTCGGATATTCCCCGGCAGCAATCAAGCCCGCATAGTGGGCCACATCACACGCTAAATACGCCCCGCAGGAATCGGCAATTTCGCGCAAGCGTTTCCAATCAAACACGCGGGAATAGTTGGAAGCCCCCGCCATAATAAGTTTCGGTTTGTGCTCCAAGGCCAAGCGAGCGGCTTCGTCGTAATCAATTTCTTCGGTATCCTTGCGTACGTTCATTGCCACAATGTTGTACAACTTGCCCGAAAAGTTAAGCGGGTGTCCGTGCGTTAGGTGTCCGCCGTGCGATAAGTTAAGCCCCAATACGGTATCGCCGGGTTTTAACAAGGCAAAGTATACCGCCATATTGGCCTGCGCGCCGGAGTGCGGCTGCACATTGGCGTGTTCGGCGCCGAAAAGTTGCTTGGCGCGGTCAATCGCCAGTTGCTCCACCACATCTACAAATTCACAGCCGCCATAGTAGCGTTTGGCGGGATAGCCTTCGGCGTATTTGTTGGTTAAAATAGACCCCTGCGCCTGCATTACGGCCAACGAGGTAAAATTCTCGGAAGCAATCAGTTCCAACTTTTCGCGCTGGCGGTTTAATTCGTGGCTTACGGCCTCAAAAACGGCCGGGTCGGTTTGTTTTAAATCGGGATACATTTTTACGCTCCTCGGGCCCTTTTTAAGGCCCCGTATTTTTTATACGATTTTCCTATGAAAAATTAAATATATTTACTATAATTTACTAAATAGAAGTAAATAAATCCAGCAGAGGTGTAAAAAGAAATGGCAAAATTAACCAAGAAAGACTTTCTCAAAGACACCATCAAACACATTGACCTCAAAAAATACAATGTGGTTCCCTTGGTGGAAGCCTTTGGAAATATGGCCTACGCTTCTCGCGAAGTGGCCAGAGCGAGCAAAATCTACAATATGATGCTCTCCGACAAAAAGTGCTCCGTCATTTTGTGTATTGCGGGCTCTCTCGTTTCCGCGGGTATGAAGAAAGTCGTGGTGGATATGATTCAAAACAATATGGTTGACGCGATTGTTTCCAACGGCGCCAACATCGTGGACCAGGACTTCTTTGAAGCCCTTGGCTACAAACACTACATTGGTACTCCTTACAATCAAGATGACAACTTGCTGCGCGATTTGCACATTGACCGCATCTACGACACCTATATTGACGAAGACCAGTTGAAGGAATGCGACGAAACCATCCACAAAATCTGCAACGCCTTGGAACCCCGCCCCTACTCTTCCCGCGAATTTATCTGGGAAATGGGCAAATGGCTTGAAAGCAAAGGCAAAGGCAAAGATTCTATCGTTTACAACGCTTACAAACACGGCGTGCCGGTGTTTGTTCCTGCGTTCTCGGACTGCTCTGCCGGTTTCGGCTTTGTAGCGCACCAGACCCAACACCCCGAAGCCCACGTTTCTATTGACAGCGCCAAGGACTTCTTGGAACTGACCAAAATCAAAATTAAAGCCAAAGAAACGGGCCTTATGATGTGGTCCGGCGGCGTACCGAAAAACTTCGCGCAGGATACCGTTGTGGCTGCTGAAATTTTGGGTGCGGATGCTCCTATGCACAAATATGCCGTACAAATCACGGTGGCTGATGTGCGCGACGGGGCTCTTTCCGGCTCTACCTTGAAAGAGGCTTCCTCTTGGGGTAAAGTTTCCACCGCCTTGGAACAGATGGTGTACGGCGAATGCACGACCTTGATTCCGCTCATCATCGGTTACGGTTACCACAAAGGCGCCTGGAAGAAACGCAAAGCCTCCAACTACGTCAAGTTCTTGCAGGACGAAGACGCCAAGGTTGCCAAGGCCAAAGCGAAAAAATCCAAATAAGCCGATGCGCGTAAAAACCGCGTTTATTTGTTTATGTTTATTTATCTGCCCGTGTGCGTTATGCTACGGGCAGATAAATTTTTCCAGCGTAAACGGGGAACGCGGCTACGCCGCTATGCGCGGCACGTATGATTGGAACTTGGACAACGGTTTTATCCTTTCGCCCGAATACGGCTACTACCGTATGTCCGACAAAGAAATTGACGAAGCAGGCTCCACTTCCCGCTACGCGTTGGGGGTGTCCTACGAACTAAACGATACTTGGCGGCTAAATGCAGACGGATTTTGGCAGCCGCAGGCGGTGGGTTATCAGGCCGTGGGGTATAGCCTGGGCGGAACGTGGTTTCCGTTCTACCGCTGGGAACACATTACTAACCCGCGCCTTTCGGCGCGTTTTTATCAGGCGCGTTACCGCTCGTATGTGGATAAAATGGGTAACGATTTAACAGGCGGGGCGTTCTCGCAGACCGAAACAGGGGCTCACGCCCAAGCGGCGGCCGACGTAGGAAACTGGAAACTTCAAGCCGCCTGGCATAAAGTGATAAAATATAGTAGTTCCCAACCCGCAAATGTTACGTTTAGTTGGGCGGATATCCCGTTTATGACGGCTGTGGTACAAGGGTTTGTAAAAGAGGCCGCAGGCGTGTCCGTGCGTTACCAAACCGATTTTATTACGCCTTACGCGGCCTTGGTGCGCTACCGGTACGCCGAACTTAGCGACAGCGCGGCCGCCGTCAGTGCGGGACTGCACATTGTGCTGTGGGGGATGTCGGTTTCCGGCGGTGTGGAAGTGTTTGAACCGCGGCGGGAAGCCAACCGCAAGACGTATTTTTCAATGTCTGCCGAAATAGAATTCTAGCCGGAGGAACCCGTGCCTAAACTTGATTTACATTGTAATATAGACGAAAAAATGTTTTCGCTGACGCTCTTTTTAACCCGGCTTTTGACCGGACTGACGCTCCTATATATTACCGTAGGGTGTTTATTATTCTGCCGCGAATTTCTGTATAACGCCACGGCTATGGGCCTGCCGCTCCCCGTTCCGGCGGGGCTGACGGTGGTGATAGCGGAACTGTTTTTAAGTTTACTTTTAATGCTGGGCTGGTTTACGCGCCCGGCGGCGGTGCTCTCCCTGCTTACAACGGCGGGGTTGGCGGCCGTGTTTTTTGCGTCCGATTTTAATAAACTGTATGTAGCGCTGCTGGTGCTGCTGGCGGCCGCTTTACTGCCGTGCGCGCTCTTGGGCCCCGGAAAAATCAGTTTGGATTATTCCCACGCGGTGCGCCGCGCCAATAAAAAATTTAGAGGTTAATTATGGAAATGTTTGACGAAAATCATCAATATGTAAGTTTGGCCAATAAATACCGCCCCCAAAAGTTTGAAGATATGGTGGGGCAGGAAAGCATTTCCAAAACGCTTCAAAACGCTTTAAAACTGGGCCGTATCGGCCACGCGTATTTGTTTTACGGACCGCGCGGCTGCGGCAAAACCACCACAGCGCGTATTTTGGCAAAGGCCTTAAACTGTACGGGGCACGGCAACGATAAACCGACTGCCGAGCCGTGCGGAGAGTGCCCCCAATGCCGCGAAATCGCCCAAAGCGCCGACCTGGACGTACTGGAATTGGACGCCGCGAGCAATACGCAGGTGGAAAAGGTGCGTGAAGCCATTATTGACACGGTGGCCCTGGCCTCGTCGCGCGACCGCTATAAAGTTTTTATCTTGGACGAAGTGCATATGCTTTCGGCCAGTTCCTTTAACGCCCTTTTAAAAACGATTGAAGAACCCCCGGCCCACGTGGTCTTTATCTTGGCCACTACCGAAAAGCACAAGGTGCCCGCCACCATTGTCAGCCGCTGCCAAACCTTCCGCTTCCGCCCGATAACGGTGGACGAAATCAGCGCGCACTTGCTGGATTTAGCCGAAGCGGAAAGCATAGATTTAACGCCCGGTGCGGCCAAAATTATCGCCAAAAACGCGGGCGGCGCAATGCGCGACGCTTTGACCTTAATGGACCGCGCAATCGCCTACTCCGGCAACCGTATTGACGAAAAGTTAGTAGGCGAAATGCTGGGCCTTACGCCGGATGAATTAATTAAAGACACGGTTACAGCGCTCGTGCAAAAGGACAATGCGGCCCTGCACCAAGCCTTTGAAACCTTAAAAAACGAGGGCTTTGACGCAAATTCCTTTCTCAAAGATTTAAAAAACGCCTTGGGCGATTTGTTTTATTTTGCCTTGGGCCAAGGAGGAGAACCTTTTGAAGGGGCCAAACAAATCACCGAAAAAGTTTCCCCCGGATTTTTAGCGCAACTTTCGCGCAAGGTAAATAAAATTACCGAAGAAGTAAAATTTTCCGATAACGCCTTAATCAGCGCCGAAGTCGGGCTGTTTACGGTAATGGACAGTTGCTTGGATTTGGATAACTTTGTGCGCCGCTTGGAAGCCCTGGAAAAGGGTCTCCCGGCGGTTGCTTCTGCGCCTATGGCCGCGCCTGTGCGCCGCGCCCCGGCGCCAACGCCCCGGCCTACGCCTAAACCCGCGCCGCGCGTAACGCCTGCCGCTGTCCGTCCGGCTCCTGCGGTTAAACCTGCGCCGGTTGTAAAGCCCACTCCGCGCCCAACGGTGGACGATATCATCGCCGATGATGAGGTGATAGAAGAAGCCGCCCCGGTATCCTCCGGCACGCTGACGGACCGCCAAATTTGGGATAAAATGCTTTTGCAATTTAAAAAGAGCCCGTTTGTTTATGACGTAATGTTAAACAGCACGGTGCAATTCGCCGCAGACGAGTGGACCCTTTGTTTCCCGCCCGGCAAGGAGTTTTACCAAATCCCGGCCCAAAACAAGTTGGGCGATTTGGAAGCCGCCGCTAAAAAAATAAGCGGCCGCACCATTAAATTTAAAATTTCTTCCGGCACGCCCAAGGACGATAAACCCGCTCCTGCCGCGGCGCCTAAACAGGCCCCTGCGGCTAACGGCAATGTATCGGCGGCCATTTCCAACGAAGAGCCCTTTGTAAAAGGGGATTTTTCGGCGGATGTCGCCACTCCTGCGGGTACGGCTCCGGCTGATGCGCCCGAAGAATTAAAGGATATTTTGGAAATTATCCCCGGGGAGTTGTTAGCCTAGTTTATGAAGAGTTTAGACCGTTTTATCCGTGCGTTGCGCCGTTTGCCGGGGGTTGGTCCGCGGCAAGCGGAGCGTTTTTCGGCTTATTTTTTGCGTGCCTCGCAAGGCGAAACGGAAGAATTTATCAATGCGCTTTTGTCGGTCAAGCAGGATGTTAAACTCTGCCCCGTATGCTTTGCATACAGCGAGGACGGCCTGTGCCCCATTTGCCGCGACCAAGACCGCGACCACGGCCTGATTTGCGTGGTAGAGGACCCGCAGGATATTGAATCCATTGAAAAAACAGGCGCGTTTAAAGGCGTATATCACGTTTTGCACGGGGCCATTTCCCCAATGGAAGGCCGCGGCGCGGACCAAGTAAAGGTGCGCGAACTGTTAGAGCGCGTGCAACACGCCCAACCCCCGGTGCGCGAGGTTATTATTGCCACCGACCCGGACAGCGAAGGCGAAACGACGGCGCTGTATTTGGCGGATTTGCTGCGCGGGCTCGTGGGGCAGGTTACGCGTATCGGCTATGGGGTACCGCTGGGCGGGGATATTGATTACATTGACGAAATGACGCTTGGATACTCTTTAAAAGGCCGCACCAAACTCTAATGCACCCGGATATGTACAAAAGGCCGCTGTTGTGGTGTTTGGCGGCTTTAATTGTCGGTCTTGCGTTCTTTTACCGTCCTGCCCCGTCCGGGCAGGACGTTTTCCACTTTCTGCCGCAAAAAGAAGTTACCCTCACCGGAAGGGTGGAAAGTTTCGCCGTCCGCAAGAAAAAATCCCAAAACGTAATTATCAAGGTTTTCTCCGTAAACGGGCAAAAGGCAACCGGGCAAATCTATGCACGCCTGCCGGATTTTACCCCGCAATGGAAGGATATTTTGGAAATTTCCGGCCGTTTACAGCAACCTTACGGCGTGGATTTACTCGGCAATTTTGATTGGCGCAATTACTTGGCGGACAAAGGCATTTTTACCGAAATCAAAAGTTCATCCGTATCGGTGGTGCGCCCGGCCGCGTGGCCGTGGCGCGTGATACGAGCCTTGCGCACGGATATTCTGCGCGTATTAAACGAAGCCTTTCCGCCCGATTTAGCCTCCATTGCGGGCGGCGTATTATTAGGGGAACGCGGTGAGCAGGATCCGGCGCTTTACAGTGCGTTCCAAGACAGCGGAGCCATCCACTTATTGGTGGCCTCGGGTGGTAACGTGGGGTTTGTTACACTCCTTACGCTGGCGGTTTGCTCGTGGATAGGGTTAAGCCGCAAGAAAATGCTCCTTTTGGCACTAGGCGTGGCGGGAGCCTACACGCTGCTTGCCGGGGCTGACGCGCCGCTTGTGCGCGCTTATTTTATGGCGGTTTGCGCCTGCACCGGGTATTTATTAGGGCGAAACAGCGGCGTTTTCCAAGGGTTGCTGGTTTCGTGCTTTTTGATTTTGCTTTTTCAGCCCGCTTCGGTGTTTGAAACGGGATTTCAAATGTCCTTTTTGGCAACACTTGCCATTATTATCTGCCTTAACAATTATAAAGTACCCGGAAAATGGCCAAAAACCCTGCGCTTTTTTGCGCAAATCTTTTTGGCCACCCTTTCCACCCAACTGGTGCTACTGCCCGAATTTACCAATGTTTTTTACAAAGTATCGGTAACGGGGCTTATTTCCAATATGCTTTTGGTGCCGCTGGCCTCGGTATTAATGGGGCTTTCGTTTGCGTATTATGTGTGCAATTTACTTCATTTGGGGTGGATTTTACACGGGGTAACATACGGGGCGCTATGGCTATTTAAAACCTTGGTGGTTTATTTTGCCTCGTTTAAAATGTCCGCCTTGCAAGTGTACGCTTGGAGCGCGGGCACGATTGCCGCGTACTATGCAGGACTGTTTTTAGTATTTAATTTACCGCTTAAAAATTTTGCGCGCAAAATCGCGCTTCCGTGTTTAGTGGTTCTTTTCGGCGCCCCGCTTGCGGAATATTTTTTCGCGCCGGACATACAAATTTATTTATTAAACGAGTGGAACAAAAGCGGAGCCGTCATCCGCACGAAAAACGGCGGGGCGTTTTTAGCGGGAAGTGAACTGGACCCGGAAAAATTGCAAGCCGCCCTTTTGAAAACCGGGGTTAAACAACCAAACGCTATTTTGCTTTTTACGGACGAACCCGTCCCGCCGGAATTTTTCACACGATTTCCCAATGCGCGGGTTATCCGCCCGTTTGCGGACAACTGGCCCGGGGATAATTTCGCTTTCGGCCCCGTAACCGTGCAACTAAACTGGGGCGAACACGAAACGCGCGAAGGCCGCCGCTGGATAAACGAGGGCTACTCGGGCACAGATAAGGACGACGCGTCTTACTGCTTTATTTACAAGGGCAAAAAGGCCTGTTTGGGCGCGTTTTCGCGCTTTGCTTACAGCGGGGATAAATCCGCCACCGCACAAAGAAATAAAACCATTGCGCTTAAAATTTAGATATAATAAAAAAGCGCTGTGGAGGACACGATTATGGAACAAGCAGAATTAAAACAACACCAACGTTTTTTGAAGGAAGCCGTTAAAATGGCCGAGAAAGGTATGAACTCGGGCAAGGGCGGTCCGTTCGGTGCAGTCATTGTAAAAGACGGGAAAATTATCGCCCGCGGCTGCAACCAGGTAACTTCTACCAACGACCCGACCCGCCACGCCGAAGTTGACGCTATCCGCAAAGCCTGCAAAAAATTAGGCTCTTTTGAACTGACGGATTGCATTATTTATTCCTCTTGCGAGCCGTGCCCGATGTGCTTGGGCGCCATTTACTGGTCCCGCCCCAAGGCCTTGTATTTTGCGGCGGACCGCTTTACTGCGGCCAAATACGGCTTTGACGATGAATTTATTTACAAAGAAGTCGTTTTGCCCACCGACAAACGCGCTATTAAAACCTATTGCATAGACATTTCCAATAAAGCGGAACCGTTTGAACAATGGGGCAACAAAGCAGATAAGATTGAATATTAATTAAAAAGCCCGTCCAGTTGGCGGGCTTTTTTATGGCTTTATAAAGTAACAGGCAGGTGCCCTTGGGGTTCAAACTTGCCGAGCAGGCACTCCGCTGCGGTACGCTGGAAGGACGGCGCAGGGCTAAACGTAAATAAGGTGCTTTGTGCGTTTAATTGCTTGGCGGCCCACGGGTTCGCAAGTGCAATTACCAAATGCGCCGGGTACTGCTTTAAGGCCGTTTGCACGCGGTTTATTTCCGCCGGGTCCAGCGCAATTTTTCCTTTAAAGGCCTGATACCGCCGCCAGCACAACACCACCAATTTATCTGCCCTTTCGCCCGGGTTTACCACGGTTACACCGCCTTGGCGTAAGGCATTTATAAAGGGTTCAGACGATAAGTTTTCATCATTTCCAACTTCTACTACTTGCACCGTTTGCCCCGGTCTAAGCGAAACTTTGGGCCCCAGCCAGGTAAGCGCCTTTTGGGCAGCGCGGGTGGCAAAGTCCGTCGGTTGAAAAGTCTCTTCTTCGGGGTGCGCGGGGATAATATCCGCACGCTCACAAAGGCTGTCTTGCTGGTGTTCGGCTTCGGCCAGCAAGGTTTTATCCAGTGGTACTTGGTGTAAAAATTCCAACAGTTCAAATGGATTTTCCGGCACCAGCAAAATATGTGCCCCCGCCAGGAAGGCCGCCAAGGCGGCTTGTTTTTCGTCGCCTAGCGCCTTCATACACAGCGCGTCCGTTACTACGCAACCTTTATAGCCCAGTTTGGTTTTAAGCAGTCCGCTAACAATTTTAGCGGAAAGCGAAGCCGGGCTTTCTTCGTCTAACGCTGGCACCAATAAATGCCCCACCATTACGCTGTCCGCAAGCGGCAATAGGTTCTTAAACGGGACAAGTTCGTGTGTTTGCAAATGCTCCGCCGGAGACGGCACCGTAGGCATAGCCATATGGGAATCGGTGGACGTGTTTCCGTGCCCCGGGAAATGCTTTATGCTGTTTAGCGCGCCACCCTGGGCAAGCCCCTTTATAAACGCCCTAGCCAAACGCGAAACCAACTGCGGATCTGCCCCGAAAGAGCGCGTATTCACAATCGGGTTTTGCGGGCAATCGGCCAAATCCAATACAGGGGCAAACACCCAATCCACGCCCAAACTTTTGGCTTGGCAGGCGGTTAAAAAGCCCTTTTCAAAGGCTAAATCTTCCTCGTTTGCGGCCCCCAAGGCCAGGTTAGAGGGCAATAACTCCGCATCGGGCAGCCAACGGCCAAGGCCGTCCTCGTAATCGGCTGAAATTAAAATCTTTTTTAAAGGCGAAGCCTCCCGCAAAGCGCGGATTAATTCGGCCACTTGTTTGCGCGTGCCGCCATAAAGGCAAAAACCGCCCACACCCAAACGGGCCAATTTTAAAGCGTCCTCGGGGTTGGTTTTCCCGAACCAAAAGCCGGGGTGAACTAAACGGTTAATCTTCATAAAGTGATTTTTCCTAAAATAGCCGCGCGTTTCGCGCCCGTAGCCGCCGCGCAATGATTAATTTTGCGGTGCAAGGCCAACCAGCCAAACAGTGCAAAGGCCGCGCTTTCTTTGGCCTGCGGGTCAATGCCGTAGGCCAGCGTGGTGGTTACTTTTACCTGCGGCAAAAGTGTGCGCAAATACGACAGTAAGGTTTTGTTGTAACACCCGCCGCCGGAAACAACGAGTTCTTTTTGGTAGGCGGGTGGTACGAAATCGGTAACCGCTTTGGCCACGGCGGACGCTGTAAACCAAGTAAGCGTAGCCAATAAGTCGTGCGGAGTTTTAAGGCTAAAAAAATATTTTTTAAGGTAGGCTTCGCCAAAAGCGTTTTTATCCAAACTCTTGGGCGGCTTTTGCGTAAAATACGGCTGTGCCAGCAAGCGGCGGACCAGTTCTTTGTCCGGCGTGCCCTTGGCGGCAAAGGCGCCGTTTTTATCAAACGGTTTTTTAAAAAATTCTTGGCAGGCTAAATCCATTAACGTATTGCCGGGGCCGACGTCAAACCCAAAGGTTTTCACTTGTTTACCTACTACGGAAAAATTGGAAATACCGCCCACATTTAACAAGATTTTAGGCGTTTTTTGCCCCCAAAGGTATTCGTCAAAAAACGGGATTAAGGGCGCGCCCTCTCCGCCAAGCGCCATATCCATCGGGCGGAAATCGCTCACCACCGGGCAGCCAATCTGTGCGGCCACAAAGGAAGGCTCCCCGATTTGCAGGGTGTTGGGCGTTTTGTCGTGCGGGCCGTGATAAATAGTCTGCCCGTGCGAGCCGATAACTTCTATTTCTTGGGTGGAGAAAGAAAATTCCTTTAAAAATTTTTGCACCGTTCCCGCATATAACCGCCCCAGTTCAAAATGGAGCGCGGAAAGTTCCGCCGCGCGAAGCGAATAGGCCATCAGTAACTTCTGTTGTAAGTCGGAAGGATAAGCGTAATTTTTAAAATGGAGCACCTTAAACGGGCGGATTTGCACCGCGCAAACGGTCAAGCCGTCCGCGCTCGTACCGCTCATTAAGCCCAAGGCTATTTTACGCATCAATCACCCCCGTTAAAAAGCCGCCCTTGGCTTGGAGCAGTTTTTTGGCTTTTTCGGCCGATACTTTTTTGCGGTGCATTACGATAGCGGTTTTTACGCTTTTGCCCGAAGCCGACAGCAACTTGCGCGCCGTTTTTTCGTCCGTCTGCGCCACCGTGCAGATAAGCCGCACCGCGCGGGCGACTAATTTTTCGTTGGTGGGCTGTACATCAATCATCAGGTTGCCGTATGTTTTGCCGCACAACGTCATTGCGCCCGTGGTAATGGCGTTTAGGGCCATTTTGGTAGCCGTGCCCGCCTTCATACGCGTAGAGCCGCACAGGGCTTCCGGCCCGGTGGGCAAAGCAGCGTGGACTTCGGCGTCAGGGCAGACGGCTTTTGGATTGCACGAAATAAGGGCCGTGCGCGCACCCAATTTGTGCGCGGCTTTTAAGGCTCCCATTACATACGGCGTACGTCCGCTGGCCGTCAGGCCGATAACCAAATCGTCCTTTTTGGCCGCCTTTAAAATTTCTTTTGCGCCCTGCTTATCGTCATCCTCCGCCCCCTCTTGCGAGCGGAAAACGGCCTTTTTCCCCCCGGCAATTAAGCCGATAATTTGCGAGGGCTTTGTGCCGAAGGTTGGCACACACTCCACCGCTTCCAAAATTCCCAAACGCCCGCTAGTCCCCGCCCCGATAAAAATAATTTTATGTTTATGCGCGTAGGCCCCGGCGGCCAAAAGCATAATGGCGGCAATTTCTTTATTGGCCGCCTTTACGGCGCGGGCGGCGTTGAAATCTTCATCGTTAATTTTTTTGGCAATCTGGCGCGGGGAAAGTTTATCCAAATCCAAGGTGTTTGGGTTACGCGTTTCGGTTGCGATTTGGTTTAAATTGACAGTCGTCATTGGGCATCCTCCAACGAGTGTTTATGCGCGCGGAAGGCGGCTTCGGTTTCCTCAATAGATTTAATTTTAAACGTCAGCGGCACAACGGCCACCGTAACTAAACTAATAAAACTGGCCACCAAGAAAAAGGTTTCGTACCCAAGCCGCATTTGCAACCAGCCGGAAAGCATAGAGGGAACCATCATTCCAAGGGCCATAATCCCGGTGGAAATAGCGTAATGCGAGGTTTTATACACACCCTGCGACACATACATAATAAACACGCTAAACGCCATCATCGCCAAGCCGTTGCCCAGATGTTCCAGCGTAATCAGCGTAGCCACCGCCGTAAGCCCCGGCTTGGCCCACGCCATATACGCATAAAAGAAGTTAGGCAAAATAAGGATAACCGCAAACGGCCAAATACATTTTTTAAAACCGAATTTGCCCAACAGCCACCCGCCCGCCAGGTTTCCCGCCACCACAGCCCCGAGGCCCA
This sequence comes from Candidatus Avelusimicrobium sp., assembly GCF_050873505.1. Taxonomy (GTDB): domain Bacteria; phylum Elusimicrobiota; class Elusimicrobia; order Elusimicrobiales; family Elusimicrobiaceae; genus Avelusimicrobium. The sequence goes on from NZ_JBNMIY010000004.1 coordinate 97,046, forward strand.
GCGTACCTTTAATGAGCCCATAGTTTTGCACGCTCATCCCAAGTGCGCCGTCCGCCGCGGGTTTAAGCAAAAAGAGCGGCACCATTTTTTCCAGCAGGGCATCGCCCAAGCGGTAAAGCAAAATAAACAGCAAAATATAGACGATATTCTTCTGCGTGAAATATGTTTTGAAGGAATCCGCCCACGCCATAGCACCGTTTTTATGCACGGGCTTGTCCTGCTCCGGCTTGGGGAGCATCCACGCGTGATAAAATACAAAGCCCATAAACAGCACACCCAGAAAGCCGAACATTACCGCCCAGTTATACGGCCACGAAACCAAATTCCACGAGGTTTCCGGCGTTTTGTCCCCGAGAGCAGCCGTAGCGGATATTAACACTCCGCTTCCTAAAATCATCGCCAAGCGGTAAAAAATGGTGCGGATACCCACGAATTTAGATTGCTCCTGCGGGGTTAAAGCCAGCAGATAATAGCCGTCGGTGGCGATATCTAATGTAGCCGACACAAAAGCCCCCGCCAAAAAGCCAAATAAAGAGAGTGTGAAAAAGGTCAAACTGCTGTTGCCTTGGGCAAAGCGGAACGCCTCCAAAGCGGTTAATCCGGCAAGGAGTAAAAAAAGCCCCGCCAGAACCATTTGCGCCCCCAAAAGCCAGCGGCGTTTGGTGCTTTTGGCATCCACCAAGGGGCTCCAAAACATTTTGAGTATCCAAGGCAGATACAGCCAGCCCGTCCAAAAGGCTATTTTGTCGTTGGAAAAGCCTAAATCGGCATACAGCACGGTGGAAACCGTGTTGATAATAATGTACGGCAAGCCCTCGGCCAAATAGAGCGAGGGGATATAGGTCCAAGGAGTTTTCTTCATAATTATTTAAACGAGTATTTTCCGCCTAAAATATTGGCCAGCGGTTTGGTTACGGGGCTTTCTTCAAACACCATTTTAAGCATAGCCGTTATCGGCACGGCGAGCAAGGCGCCCATTACGCCCCACACAAGCGCCCAAAAAATCAAGCAGGCAATTACCACAATGGGGTCCAAATCCATCCCTTTTCCAAGCCACTTGGTTTCCAAAATGTTGCCAATAACAAAGTGTATGGCCGTAAGTAAAATAAGCGCAAGCAAAATATGCCAGTCAAACCCGTATTGCAAAAACAGTACCGGCAAAGGCAATACCGTGGAAACAAACGGCCCAATGTTGGGGATAAAATTAAGCATAAAGGTAAGCACGGCCAACATAGAGGCTAGTTCCGTTTTGATAGACGCGAGCACAATCCAAGTGCACCCTGCCGCCAAGAGCGAAACAAAGATTTTAATCAGCAGATAAAACGAAATTTGCTTTTGGATAGACCCCACCAACGCGGGTTTATTTTCGGAGGCTTTGCCCATAAACAAAAAGATAACAAACAAGATAATCAGCATTAAGTTGGTTAAAATGGACACAACCGTTCCGCCCACGCTTTTAACCATTGTAAAAACGGGCAGTTTGGCTACGTTATCGGCCAAAAACTGTGCGTTTAAATTGATACCGTATTTTTGGGAGCGGACCAGCAGCCAATCCAACGTATCGTTTAAGCGCTCGGTGTAGATATCGGCCCCGTTTACAAAACTTTCAATAGAGCCAGAAATAAAAAGAACCGCCAGCGTGATAACCGCCAGAAAGGCCGTGCCGCTAATGCCCAGACCTAAGCCGTAGGGGACGTTCCACTTTTGTTTGAGCCACCCGGCCAAGGTACTGGCAACCATATAAATAAACACCGCAATAATAAACGGCATTAAAATCGTGCGGGTATAGATAAGTACCCACGTGGCCGCGGACGCGGCGAGAATCATCAAACAAACGGTATTAATAGGCGTAAAACGCTGTAACGAATCTTTAATCATAGAATCCTCTTTGTTTAGTATAGCATACCGTGCGCCCGCCTGTACCGGGGACCTAGGAGCGTTTAGGCCTTTTGGCCCTTGTACGGATTTGGCAATTCTATACAATATAAGAAAGAATCTACTTTACAGGAGCACAAGTATGCAAAAGACAATAAGTTTTTCTCTCTGCCTTTTTCTGTTGCTCTCTTTTTGCGCTCCCGTATGCGCCCAACGCATTAAAATAAGCCCGAAGAAAGTAAAAATACCTACGCCCAAAGTCCAACCCAGAATTAAAGGCGCAGATATCAGCAAATATTCATTGGCTTCCCAAGGGTGGGCGCAAACCTATAAATTAAACCAAAACTTTCTAAACAGTTTAAAAACCGCCCCGGCCGCTGTTTCGTCCATTTCCATTAATTTGCCGCCCCGTATGGCTACACATTTTAGGGGGATAGCGGCCAATGGGAGCGAGGAAATTATAAAAAATACCTTATATGCCAATTTTGCCTGGATAAAACAGCAACCCCATTTTGGCAAAAACCTTTTAAAGCAAATTGACGGTTTGGAAATGGAGTTCAACTTTTATAAAAAATTATCCGAAACCGATTTGGTTTTTGTGGGAGAAATTCACGGCAATCTGCCGCCGCGGATTGAGTTTGCCAACTTAATAAAAAAGTTTAAAACAATGCACCCAGACCGCAAAATAGTGCTGTTTACCGAATCCGCTTATTTAAAGCCCGCTCCCAAAGAGGATGTATTCCCTTACCAGTATTATCGGCGTGGGGCAGAAGGCGTAGAACCACCCATCAACTTTGCGGAACAAGGAAACCCCAATGCCCGGCTGGTGGACGATGAATCCTTACAATTTAAAGAAATGATTTCCATTTTATCGGAAGGCGGCGTGGAAATTTACCCTATTGAGGATGCGGTAGTCGTACAAAAAGAATCCGCACAAGGGATTATTTCCACCGTCAACGGACTGGCTAAAAGGAACAAGGGCTTTGCCCGGACAATGCAAGCCCAAATGGAAAAAATCCGCCAAGAAAACCCTGATGCCCTGTTTATTTATTACGGCGGTATGGCGCATACTTCTTGGGCAATGCCCGTTTCGCTGCCTAAATTCTTTGCCAAGGAAAAACCTTTGGTCGTGGAACTGATAGCGGAAAAAGATATAGACAAAACTTTTTCCTTATTGCCCGCCGTTTGGGAAAAAGGCCACCCCGCCTTTACAAAAACAGGGACCAAAAGGATGTTCCTTTGGGATAGCCCGGCCGGACAACAGGCTACTTGGGGCAAGAAAACGGGGTTTGATTGCCGGATAATTATCCCGTAAATTTCTATTATTTAAAACGAACACCAGGCGCCCGCCACTCAGACGCCTGTTCATTTTGCCACAACGGCAAAAAAATACCCCCGTGCACCGGGGGTATTCTAAATGGTGGGCAGTACAGCGTTTGCCTTCCAGTAAAATCCCTGACGGGATTTTCTTGCAGGCCGGGCTCGCGGTTTTGGCCTTTCGGGCTCGCCCTCAAACCAAAACATCGCTCCGCCTTTCAAATCCTGCCGCAACACCAAGCAGTTGGTGTTGCTACTGCCCACAACGGTAAAAAAATACCCCCGTGTACCGGGGGTATTCTAAATGGTGGGCAGTACAGGATTTGAACCTGTGACCTTTCGCGTGTGAGGCGAACGCGCTACCGCTGCGCCAACTGCCCGAAATCTTGTACATTTATTATAACAATTTCCCGCCCTGTTTGGAAAGTTTTTCTTTTTCTCCCCGTAAAATTAAGTTTCTGCTGTGGGTTTACGCTTTATTTTATATACTATTAGTAAGGATAAAATGTCTGCTTTTAGGCAGGCAATTTTCGTTTAAAAGGAGTGTTTACAACACACTATGGATTGGAGTTTGCTGGTAAACGCGTTTATCGCTACGCTGGCTATTTTGAACCCCATCGGCAATATGCCGATTTTTCTGGAACACGTGGAAAATGACGAACCCAAAGTACAGCGCGCTGTTGCGCTGTTAATGGCGTTGTCCATTTTCATTATGCTGACGATTTTCTTCATCTTCGGCAGCAAGATTTTGAGCGTGTTCGGTATTACGATTCCCGCCTTCCGCCTGGCCGGTTCTATTATTCTGTTGGGCGTGGGGCTGCGTATGTTACAGGGTAAATCTAAATTTGAACGCAACGGCTTAGAGGCCGCCCCCGCGCAAGGAAGCACCTTTGACCGCGCGCGCGACCGGTTAAGCCACATCGTTGTTCCCGTCGGGATGCCGCTTTTTATCGGCCCCGGCTCTATCGCTACGGTAATGCTGTACGCTGAAAAAATCAACTCGTTCCCGATGGCCGTTATGATGATTGTCGTGCTGTTTCTCTGCGCGGCTTCCGTGGGCGCGGTGTTAGTGGCTTCACGTTATTTGTTTACCAAAATCGGCCCCAACGGTACGCAGATTGTCATCCGCTTTATGGGTATGATTTTGTGCTCTATCGCTATGCAATTTATGATTGACGGCGTAGGCCAACTGCTCCCGGGCGTGCTGGACGCGCACTTTTTGGGCAGCATTTCCTCCGCTTCGTAATCAAAACCTGGCTTTCTTTCGGGCGGCTTAACGGCCGCCCTTTTTTATGTCCGCCAGAATAGGTACAATACTTGTATGGACCAGTTTAAACTCGTTTCTAAATTTAAGCCGGCGGGCGACCAGCCCAAGGCCATTGACGCCCTGACAAACGGCATTTTGGCGGGCAAAACGCGCCAAACGCTGCTGGGCGTAACGGGCTCCGGCAAAACCTTTACTATGGCCAACGTCATTACGCGGCTAAACCGCCCGACGCTTATTTTGTCGCCCAATAAGGTGTTGGCCGCGCAGTTGTATGGCGAGTTTAAACAGTTCTTCCCCGAAAACGCCGTAGAATATTTTATTTCCTATTACGATTATTACCAGCCCGAAGCGTATATTCCTCAGACGGATACTTATATTGAAAAGGACTCCGCCGTCAACGAGCATATTGATAAACTGCGCTTAAAGGCCACCACCTCGCTTTTGACCCGCAAGGACGTGATTGTGGTAGCGTCCGTTTCGTGCATTTACAACATTGGCTCGCCGGATAGTTTTAGGGAAATGCGCATTTATGTAAAAAAGGGCGCGGAAATGACGCGCTCCCAACTATCAGGCCGCCTGATTAAAATCCAGTACCACCGCGACGAAATGGAATTTACCTCGGGCAATTTCCGTATGCGCGGACCGTTTACGGACATTATGACCCCGTACAGCCAAAACGCCCTGCGCGTGGAAATAGCGGGCAAAACGATTGCGCACATTTACGAAATTCACCCCGTTACGGGCAATGTGCTGGCGGAACTGGATGAGGCTTGGATTTATCCGGCCAAGCACTTTGTGGCCACGGACGAGGACACGCAAAGCGCGATTGACCACATCCGCCGCGACTTGGATTTGCGCCACGCGGAACTGTTAAAAATGGGCAAGGAGTTGGAAGCCTATCGCTTGAAACAGCGCACCGAATACGATTTGGAAATGCTCCAACAGGCGGGTTTCTGCCCGGGCATTGAAAACTATTCCCGCTACATTGACGGCCGAAAACCCGGCGAACGCCCGGCTTGTTTATTGGACTACTTTAAAAAGTATGACGACTTTTTAATGATGGTGGACGAATCGCACGTTTCTCTGCCGCAGGTGCGCGGGATGTTCAACGGGGACCGCGCCCGCAAGCAAATGCTGGTGGACTTCGGTTTCCGCCTGCCGTCGGCCTTGGATAACCGCCCGCTGAAATTTGACGAATTTGAAAAATTACTTCCCTCTACCATTTTTGTATCCGCCACGCCGGGCCCATATGAACTGACCGTTTGCGGCAACAACATTGTAGAGCAGGTCATCCGCCCGACGGGCTTACTGGACCCCAAGGTGTATATGCACCCCACGGCGGGGCAAATTGACCATTTGGTGGAAAAGATTAACGAGCACAAGGCGCGCGGGGAGCGCACCTTGGTACTCGCGCTTACCAAAAAAACCGCCGAAGATTTAAGCGCGTATTTTACCGAAAAGAACATCAAAACGCGCTATTTGCACTCCGATATTGAGGCCTTGGACCGTGTGGAAATTTTAAAGGATTTCCGCCAAGGCAAGTTTGATGTTCTTGTGGGCATTAACCTGTTGCGCGAGGGAATTGATATCCCGCAAGTGGGCTTCGTGGCGATTTTGGGCGCGGACAACGAAGGGTTCCTGCGCAACACGACTACGCTTATCCAAATTTCGGGCCGCGCCGCGCGTAACGCGGACGGTGAGGTGGTTTTGTATGCGGACCGCAAGACAGATTCCATTAAGTACGCAATGAACGAAATGAACCGCCGCCGCGCCCTGCAAGAAGCGTACAACAAAGAGCACCACATTACGCCTAAAACAATTCAAAAAACAGAAGTGGAATTAAAGGAATTTGAACAACAAACCAAATCCAGCGCGTTCGGCATTTTGAGCGACACCTTGCCAACACCCACGCTTAAAAACTTAAAATCGGTGGAAAAGGATATTGAACAGCAAATGTTGCAAGCCGCCGAAGCGCTTAATTTTGAACTGGCCGCTGAACTGCGCGACCGCCTGTTTGAGTTACGCCAAATGAGCGTAAAATCCCCCGCCAAGAAAAAAGGAAACAAATGAATAAAATATTTTCCGCGTTGGGGATTTTGTTGGGATTGACCTGTGCGTTATGCGCACAGGTCCAAGAAGAAACAGGCCCATTTGTAATGAGTCAAATGGCGGTTTATTTTCCTCCACTTCCACAAAAAGACGGCAGTTTACTAATCGCGGAAGACTTTACCTATGCCTCGGAGGGAATTGATTTTTACAACACGCCGGACGGCAGTTTATACTTAGAAAATGGGGGCAACTTAATTAGATTTTCACCTGATAAACCCGGTCTGCCCATAGTGCAAGGGGTTTGGAACGGATATACAGACCAATACGCCCGTATGAAACTGAAAGAATATGCCTTTCCGTCTTTTGAGCAAGAATCCTTGACGTTGTATTGTACCCTAGATAAAACACAATTTGTTACCTTACAGATGCCCGAGAAAGACGCAAATTCCGTTTACAAAATTACTTGGCACGATACGGCAAAAAAAATCTCCAAGCCTTTAAACATAAAAGAAAAACTCTATTCCACCATTACAGCACTTTCCTCGTATGCTTACTGCAAAGGCGATGTGTTTTATTATCCCGCCACAGCAAGAATAGTCAAAAATGGAACCGATATCGCAACTTCGGACCTTTTGCGTGCACTCCACATTTCTACGGGAAAAGACGAGGTCTTTTTCTCTGCATACCCTAATTATCCAAAAGCACGCCTACAAGGCCCAATCTCTGTACCGGGCACGGATTATTTGCTTTACCAAGCCTCTTTGTACAATGAACACAAAACCCTGTTTTGGATAAAAAAAGCCCTCAAATAACTGGGCTTTTTTTGCAAAATGAAAAGGCGAGGTACACTCACAGCAAAAATTTAATCAAAGTATTTTAATACTCCGGCAAAATCACTTGGGCATTAAAGCCCGCCAAGTGGGCGGCCTCGTCCGTTTGGGCCGTTAAAATACCGGGCTGGTAGTAGCGCCCGTTTGTCGTTTGGTGGAAGAACTCCATTCTATCCAAAGTTCCCTTATAAAAATCCGCCGGAAGAAACTGCATTACAAAGGTTTCCTGTTGCGGCGTGGAGCGCGCCACGGAAGACGGCTCGTGATAGCCGATATGCGCGTTGCCCGTATGGATAAAAAAGACCGCATCGGGATATTTCTTGCGCCACGCGCGGATACGCGCCGCCCAATGGTTATTGCGCGCCTGCATCCCAGGCAAGGTGCGTTCTACGGGCATTTCCAGTTCACGCGCCACGCGTTTTAGTCCGCTTACGGGCTCCTTTTCAAGCCCCGCCACGGGTAGACCTGCATCCACCAAAAAATCCGTATAAAGCGGGTGTCCGAAGTAGAGTTTCCAAAAATGCGGGTAAGAATCCGCCGCAAATTCGCTTAACACAATTACTTGTTTTTCGGGGTACAGCCGCTTATACGCCACAATCGTTTGCTGTAATTTGCGCGTTAGTTGGTAATGGTTGTGGTATTCGCCCATAAACACATAGCGGGCCTGTTGCGGGATAAAGCGGGCAATTTGGTCCGGCAACGTGGCCGAAGCGCGGGTAAAAGATTGCGGCTCTTTTATTAAAAATTGTTTCAGCCTGTTTTGCAAAGCCTGCAAAAAAACCGTCTGCGTAAAAAGTTGCTTATTTGTATTAATCACCACGCCCAGCGTGCGCGGGGAAGCGTTACCCGGCAAGGGAACGGTAGGATAATGCGCACTGGCCACAAAGGAATTAGGGCGCACCTTGGCAAAGGCCTTATCCAACACTTCCACATTTTTAATACTCTTTGCGGCGCGCGCCGCGGAGGACGCGGATTGCCCGGCGGCACGGTCTGCGCTTTTTAGCATTTTAAGCCATTGCTGGGCCTCTGCCGGCCCGCAAAGAGCCGCCAGAAGCACCGGAAGTAAAAAAATAATGGAGAGCAGTCTCATATTCACATCTTACGGTTTTTTGCAAAAAATTTCCAGGGTCCTTGGACCTAGATACAAGGCGGGTCTTTTTCTTTCGCGCGGGGAAATTGGTAAAATATAATTATGGCAGAAACAACCTTCCCTTTACAATCCGTTACCAAAGTAATCGGCCTGGAACGCGTGGACAGCACGCAGGCCTTGGCCGCCGAACTCGCGTTAAAAGGCGAGCCCGAAGGAACCCTCGTCTTGGCGTGCGAACAGACCGAAGCGTTCGGCCGCGACGGACAACCCTTCTACTCCGCCGAAGGCGGCGTATATTTTACGCTCCTGCTTCGCCCGAATAAATCCGAAGAAGCCTTGCACGGTTTAGGCGAAAAAATGGCCGAAGTTATCGCTCAAACCTTAACTTCTATTTTTGAAATTAAAGCCAAAGCCACCGCTGGCGGCGACACCTTGGCGTGGGACAAAGCCGCGCACAAATGGAAAAAAATCGCGGGTGTACTGGTGCAAACCGTACAGACAGATAAGAACGAACCCGTGTTGCTTGGCGTAGGGATTCATTTAAATAATCCGCTTCCCGCTTCGCGCAAAAAAACCGAGGTAAGTTTAAAGCAACTTATCCGCACGGAAACAAGTAAGGAATTATTTTTGGATGAACTCTTGGAAAACTTTTGGAAGGAGTATTCCTATTGGCTGGCTTCCGCCCGCTAGAATTTAACACCGCACAAAAAAGCCGCCCGTTTAAAAACGGACGGCTTTTTTAGTTTTCAAATTTCTAATCGCCCAACGCTTGTTTTACCTTGGCGATAAACTCCGTCAGCACGAAGGGCTTGGAGCAGAACCCTTTTACCTGCGGATAAGGCAAGAACATTTTTTCCGACTCCACAAGCGCCGACGTTACAATTACGGGCGTGGAGGACAAGGCTTCGTCTTCCCCCATAATTTTAACAATGCTCGCGCCGTCCAACCCCGGCAGCATTACGTCCAAAATTACCAGGTGCGGGTGGACTTTCTTCATCGTGGCGATAGCGTCGCGCCCGGTTTGGCAGGAGTGAATCTCGTAGCCTTCGCGCGCGAGGATTAAAGTCAGCAAATCAACAATGCTTGCTTCGTCTTCTACAATCAAAATTCTTTTTTTCATACAGGCATTATCCCCTTGGTCTTATTATTTATTATACTTTTTATATGCCCAAAAAAAATTTTAATGCTTCCGTTCTGCCGCGTATGCGCGCTTTTTCCAACCGTTTAATCAGCCGCGGGGACAGCGTTTTAGTCGGTCTTTCCGGCGGGGCGGACTCCGTTTGCCTGCTTCATTTTTTGCAATATTTAGCCAAAGAAAAACATTTTGCCTTGGCGGCCGTTCACATTAACCACGGTCTGCGTGGCAAAGCGGCGGATGCGGACGAAGATTTTTGCCGGGACTTGTGCGGGCAATTGGATATTGAATTTTTTTCTGCCAAAGTAAACGCACATCAAACGGCGGAGGAATTTAATTTAAGCCCGGAACACGGCGCGCGCAAGGCCCGCTACACGGCACTGCTGAAAGTGGCGCGCAAATGGGGCGCCAACAAATTGGCCCTCGGCCACCAGTTGGACGACCAAGCCGAAACAATTTTGCTTAATTTATTGCGCGGCACCAAGGCCAAGGGGCTGACGGGCATTCCCGTACAGCGTCCGCTTGCCAAAGGGGTGGATATTATCCGCCCGCTGATGTGCATTACCCGGCAGGAAACCGAGGAATACCTAAAAAATAACGGGCTTACCCACATTACCGACCAGACGAATTTTGACGACGTTTACACGCGCAACTGGGTACGCGGGACGCTGCTGCCACTATTGGAAGGCAAACAGCCGCAAATCAAAAGCCACCTTGCCTTAATGGCGGCGGAACTGGAAAAATTATTTGAAAAGTCCGCTCACAAATCGTCGTAACTCATATCGTCGCGGATACCGAAGCGCGTCAAACAAAAATCGTATTTAATGGGGTCTTGCGGACAATGCTTTTTTAGCGCGGCGGAAATTTCCAGCGCGGCTGTAATATCGGCCGCATTGCGCTTGGTAAGCCCCAGTTTTTGGGCAATGCGGTGCATATGCACGTCTAGCGGCACAATCAGTTGTGCAGGGCTAATTTGGCCCCACCCGCCGGGGTCCACTTCATCTTGGCGTACCATCCAACGCAAAAATAAATTTAACCGTTTCAGCGCACTTTTTTTATCCGGGTCCGGCACCAACGAGTGCAAGTCGCACCCGCGGCGCAATTCCCGCGCAAAGCCTTTTACAGCGGGCAAGACGGTTTCGTCCGCCGGGTTATAATACGCTAAAAAGCAATCTTCCAGCGAGCCGTATTTTTTAAGGATATTTTTTATAGCCAGCCAAAAGGAAACGAGTTCTTTTTCAGTCGTAAAGCGGTATTTAAACCCTTTGAAAATTTTGGTCAGTTTGGCGGAAGTCGCAGACAGAACAAAGTCCCTAGGGGACGGACCTGCCGCGGCCAAAATAAAATTTACCGTTTTGATAATTTGCTTTACGTTCCCGTAAGCAAAACAGGCGGCTATTAACGCCACGATTTCCCGCTCTCGGACATCGGGATAATCGTACAGAAATTGGAGCGGGTCCGGGTTGCACAGGCCACGCTTGTTATAGCGCGCGTATAAGGCTTCAAAATAGCGGGTCGTTTTTTTCATTTTCTATATTCTAGCAATTTGATACCATATCTTATATGTCCAGCATTGTATTAAACAAAGCCCGCCGCTTGGGCCTGCACATTACCGGGTTGACGTTCCACTCGCAAGAGGTCCGCCCGGGGAGCATTTTTTTTGCCTTAAAGGGCGCAAACGCCGACGGTAATTTGTATATTGGCGATGCCGTCCAACGCGGGGCCGTACTGGTCGTTTCCGCCCAGCCCCGGCCAAGTGTTTGTGCGGTGCCTTATTTGCAATCTACGGATATTGACCGCGATATGGCCGACGCCGCCTATGAATTTTACGGCCGCCCGTCCGACGCAATGCAAATGATTGGCATTACGGGCACCAAGGGCAAAACTTCTATTGCTTATTTGCTGGAATCTATTTTAACCTGTGCGGGGCGCAAGGTGGGCGTGTTGGGCACGGTAAACTACCGTATGGGCGGGAAGGTTCTTTGTGCGGCTCCTAACACTACCCCGGCGGCTATCCCGCTTTTTAATCTGCTGGCGCAAATGAAAAAAGCCCAATGCCAAAATGTGGTAATGGAAGTTTCCTCCCACGCGCTGGACCAACAGCGCGTCAAACACATTTGGTATAATACAGCCGTTTTTACTAATTTACAGCGCGACCATTTGGATTATCACCATACCTTTGAAAATTACTTTTTAGCCAAGCAAAAACTGTTTGAAAACTTGGCCGACCCCGCCAATAGTAAATCAAACCGCACCGCCGTAATTAACGCAGACGACCCGTACGGCGTACGTCTGGCGGACCGTTTAAAGGGACGCGTAAAGGTGGTTACATTTGGGTTGGAAAAAGAAGCCGATTTTAAGGCCACGAACATTTGCGAAAGTTTAACGGGTACCTCGTTTTGCGTAAACGGTATGCCGATGCAAATTAGCCTTTTGGGTCGGCACAATGTGTATAACGCCCTTGCGGCATATGCGGCGGCAAAGGCCAATGGAGTGGACGAAGCCCATATCAAACAAGGTCTTTTGGCCTTGCCCGGTGTGCCGGGGCGTATGGAGCGCATAGATGAGGGGCAAGACTTTTTTGTATTTGTGGATTTTGCTTACACGGACGAATCCCTAAACCGCGCGCTGGATACGGTTGCCCCCTTTAAAAAAGGCCGCACGATTGTCGTCTTCGGCTGTGGGGGCCAGCGGGACCGCACCAAACGCCCGTTAATGGGGCATACGGCTTGCACGCGTGCGGACTATGTTTTTTTGACGAACGACAACCCTCGCTGTGAGGACCCGAAACAGATTTTTAATGATATTTTGCAAGGGATGAACGGGCAGACCAATTACGAATTAGTGCCCGACCGCGCGGAGGCCATCCGCAGCGCTTTATCGTCCGCACGGAAAAATGATATTGTAATTATTGCAGGAAAAGGACACGAGGATTATCAAATTATCGGCACGGAAAAGAAGCACTTTTCCGACCAGGAAACCGTCCGCGCCTTTTTGCACGGGAGAAAAACAAATGTTTAAAAGAGAAAAATTATCCGGCAACCGGGCGGGTGTTTTGGGCCTAGGAAAAAGCGGCCGGGCGGTGGCTGCTTTGCTCGCGCAAAACGGCTTTGACGTGCTCATCAGCGAGGAAGCCCCCGTAGCGCACGCAGAATCTTTTCTGTTCCCTAAGGGTGTGCGCGTGGAAACGGGCGGGCACTCGGCAGACCTTTTTAAATGTGATTTTTGGATAAAAAGCCCCGGCATTTTGCCCCACTCTCATCCCCTTGTGGAAGCCAAAAAACAAGGCATCCCCGTATATAGCGAACTGGAAACCGCACTCGCCTTTATGCCAAAGGGCATACGCGTTTTTGCGGTAACAGGCACGAACGGCAAGACCACGACTACGGCTTTGCTGGGCGAAATTTTAAAGTTGCACGCCACGCGCGAGGGCAAAAACCGCCAAGTATTTGTTTGCGGCAACATCGGAAGCCCGGTTTCGCTTTGTGCAAACCAAGTAAAAAAAGGCGACGACGTAGTGATTGAGGTATCCAGTTACCAGTTGGAGGACAGCACCTATTTCCGCCCGAATTTTGCCTGCATTTTAAACGTAACGCCCGACCATTTGGATCACCACGGCGGGATGAAGAATTACATTAAGGCCAAAGCCAAGGTGTTTAAAAACCAGCGTGCGGGTGATGTGCTGGTTGTAAACGGCGCGGACACCGTTTGCGCAGAACTGGTGGGAAAAGTGAAATCCAAGGTACTGGCGTTTTCCACACACCCTAAGCATTTGCTTAAAACAGATGTATTTTTTGACGGGGACGAATTGATTTTCAGCGAAGGGCACCAAATCCGCCCGCCGCATTTGAAAGGTATTCACAACGTGGAAAATGCAATGTCCGCCGCGCTAATGACCTTGGCCGCCGGAGTGCCCGCGGATACAATTCAAACGGTGTTTGATAAGTTTGAAGCAATGGAGCACCGCATTGAGCAATTTGCCTACCACCGCGGGGTGGTGTATGTGAACGATTCCAAGGCAACGAATTTGGATTCCACCATTACGGCCCTTAAAAGTTTTGAAAAGGCCAAAAATCTGTGGCTGATTTTGGGCGGACGCGACAAGGGAGCCTCTTACGAGGTGTTAATCCCATATTTAAAGGATTACTGCAAGCGCGTGCTGACGATTGGCGAAGCGATGGATAAGATTGAGCGGGAGTTGCACGGCGCTTTCCCGCTGACGCGCTGCGGCACGCTGGAAAAGGCGGTAGAAGCCGCAATGTCCGGCGCGGCAAAGGGCGATGTGGTGTTGCTGTCGCCCGCGTGTTCCAGTTTTGACCAATTCAAAGATTTTGAACAGCGCGGCAAAATTTTCAAACGCCTGGTAGATGCGCACATCTTCCACGACCGCACAACTAACAAAAAGTAAAGAAGCCCTAATGGGCAAAGTCCCAGACGGGGGAACAAGGATTTTCTTTATTTAAGGCAGGTTATTTTGTATAATAATTAAGTAGTCAAACAGATTTTTGCCCAGTTGGCGCAACGCTAGTTGCATAAGTTCGTTCCCGCTGTGAGGGAACGCGCCCGCTAGGCAAGGCAATAAAGCCATAACAATTTTAAGCCCAGTTGGCGCAGCGGTAGCGCGTTCCCTTGACATGGGAAAGGTCATAGGTTCAATCCCTATACTGGGCACCATTTTTCTTTCTAAAAACCGTTTATTCGTTGTTGCCCGCTCAGTCGGATACCTCCGCGCTTCCGCGCGTGTGCCCACAGTATTCCTTCCTCGCTGGCGCCTAGAATAAACGGTTTTTTGTTTGAAAAATTCCCCCCTTTTCTTATATATATTTACACAAACCACCCGAAAGGGTGGTTTTTTGTGCCAGTAAGCAGGCAAACTGCTTTGCCTGCGTTAGGAATTGAAAGCCGGAGCCTTACGAGTTTGAGGCCATAGGCCGAAAGGCGAGCAGGACGGGCGGGGCCGCGCAAGATTTAAGCGCAGTAAAAGGCGCACCGGGCCGCAAACCGCACACAAGAACGATATTTTCCCCCACTCAGCCAACGCGCCAACCATAATAAACGCCATAAAAACCCCGCATATACGCATTTTTAGGCACATACTGATAAACTTCTCTTGCACCTCTACAACTAACGAAATAAACGCATTTTAGCAAGGTTTAACGGAACTACGCGAAATAATAAAAAATAGAATTACTTTTCCCGGCACACAGCCAAGGCACAACAACTTAAAACAAAATCCAACTTCCGTAAAACCCCACGGGTACGGGCCCGTGGGAAAATTTCTCCCAAAACGCCCCTGGTTTTCCGTTAAAGATAGAGAACAAGATTTTGCCCGGCAAATAATTAAGTTTCCGCCTAAAAAAGCAGTGATTTACTTACGCGGCGCATATTTTTAGGCAACTATATAAAACAAAAAACCCGCCGAGAGGCGGGTTCTATTAAGGGTAAATGGTGGACCTGACAAGGATCGAACTTGCGACCTCCTGCATGCCATGCAGGCGCTCTCCCAGCTGAGCTACAGGCCCTTAATGACTACATATTTATTATAACAGTTTTTATTTTTTTGTGCAACTTTTTTTTAAAATAGTAAAGGCCCCGAAGGGCCTTTACCAAAATTTGCATTTGAATTTATGTTAGAACTCAAACGAAATATTCACTTCGCCGCCGAAGCCTTCGCGCTTGCCCAACTGGCCGTAAACGGTCAGCACGGTGTGCAAGGGCAGGAACGTATCTTGGTTGTGGTAAGCCAAAGACACTTGGCCGCGGCCGCTCATCCCTTTCATAGAGGCTTCGCTGTTTTTGACGTCTTCCACCGTAACGGTAGATTTTCCGTCCATTTCGTAGATAGCGCTCGCGCCGACGGAAGGAATTACACCCTTCCAGTCCACGGAGTTAAAGGCATAATCGCCGCCGAAGCGCAGGGCCATACTCTGCAAGGTATCAAACTTGATTTTCTGGTCCAAGTCGTCGGTGATATCGTCGGAGGCTTTGCGCTTCCAGTTGAAGTTAGCGTACAGGCTCAAATCTTCCAGCGGGTTTTCCACAAAGCCCGCGCTGGCGCCGTAGTACATTCCTTTGCTCTTAAAGGTAGATAAGAGTTCGGAGGATTCAAACTTGGCGTCCACATAGCCGGCTTCCACGGTGGCTTCCAAGCGGCCCGTATCGCTGTAACGGTAAGAGGTCATCAAACCGCCGCCGAACACATTGGCATCGCCGGTAACTTTAATGGGGAAGGTTTTATAAGAACCGCCCGCATATTTGGCGTAGATACCCAGGGCCCAATCGTTCGTAAATTTCTTCCAAGCGCCTGCTTGCGCAAGGCCGGAATCCAAGTCAAAGCCGCTGCCCGTTTTGTAGCGGGTGTGGTGGTAACCGCCATTGATAAAGGTGTTCTGTTCGGTGTCGCTCTTCCACAAATCGTTTAAGGTTTGGGTGAGCATTTCGGGCCCTTCGCTGATTAAGGCCAAACCGACAAGCGGCAACTGGCCGTACACTTCGGCGTTGGCTTTATCTTTCGTCGCGGTAAGGGTCCAGTTAATTTCGTTGCCGGAACCTCTGGTAGCGGACAAATCATAAGAGTAAACACCCACTTTGCGCTGGGTCAATACCACGCCGCTGTCCACCAAGTCATACACGGTATCGCCTTCGCGAACGCCCGTTAAGTCCGTATTGGTAACGGTGGTTACGACGGTTTTGGAACCTTCCTGCATCGTAGATTTATCAAGCGTCATATTGGCGTAAACGCCGAAATCAAAGTGCAGGTCGGTATTAAAGTCCGCATTGATGGTCCACCAGTCGTTAAAGTTTTGGAACTGGTCTTTGTTGGTAAACGTGCCAATCGTGCGGTCAAAAACCAAATTGTTGGTGGAAGCCCCGTAAAATTCGTTATTACCGCCATAGATTACAGCGGTCGGGTCCAATTCCACTTTGTTGCGCAAAATAACGGTGTTATTTTGGGTAAGCATATTCTGGTCTTTCAGTTCGGCACCATATACATAACCGCCATATACTTTACCGCTGAATTTTACGTTATCCAAAATTACCGTGTTGTTGGAGGCGGAATACACATCATCAATTTTATCCGCCGTTTCCGGTTCTACCTGGTCAGCATCCGGGTCGTCAGAGGTGGTGGTAGTAGTCAAACCCACTTTTTTAACCGTGGTGATAACACCGGCCTCGTCTTTGGTTTGATAATTTACTTCGTCAATGTAAGCGGAGAAACCGCCAAACACATTGGCTTTTACGTCCTTTACAGAATCGCCGCCCGCAATGGAAACGGTGTTGTTATCGCTGTTGGTACCGCCGATAGAAACTTCTTCCGCTTCCGGCGCGTCCGTGCTGGGCGTAGTGTTTACGGTGCGGGTATAGGTCATACTCGCGCCACCGAAAATAGCGCCCTGGTCCGCCGGCATAGCCGCAGGCAGCAGTTCGTTAGCGGACAAGGTGGTTAAGTCCAATGTATCGCCAAAGAATTTACCGGAGTTGCTTAACGTTAAGGCGGAATTGGTTACGTTTACTACGTTGCCGTTGGAGGTGCCGGCCAAGTTGACGGAGCCGCCCAATTCGTTAAAGGTTCCGCTCATATTGTTCAGGTTCAAGGTGTTCTCGCCAACAGTCGCGCCTACGGAATTGCCTTCCGCGTCCTTGTTTAAACCCATTTTTACCGCATAAATGGAAGCCATATTAACGTTGGAACTATCCAACGTCAAGGAGTTACCCTTGGCGTTTACGGACGTGCCGTTTACAGCCGCCGCCAAATCCGTTACGGTACTGTTGTTTCTGATAATAACGGTGTTATTGTCCACATTTACGACGGAAGCGGAACTGTCCGCCACGCCGCGGCCTTTGGCGGCACCCACTACGGTAGCCACGGTGGAATTATCAATAATAACCGTATTGTTTTCGGCCGTAGCCGCGCCCTTGGCGCCCGCCACCGTGCCTTCCACGGTAGAATCTTTTACGAGCACATAGTTACCATTGGCCTTGGTGTCAATTACACCCGTAGTTTCCACATCTTCTTCGGTCAAGCGTTCGTCGGTATAACCGCCGATGACGTCGCCCTTTACGGTTGCGCCGTCCGTGATAGAAACGGTGTTGTTATTGGCCGAACCCTTGGAAAATTTGGTATAACCGCCGTACACATTGCCGCCCAACTTTTCAGTAGAAGAAGCCCCGGTAGGGGTAAATTGGTAAAAATCTACCGTACCGCCGCTAATGGAAACAGCGTTGTTATTGGCAGACGCGTCGCCAAAGCGGTCGCCCGCTTCGCGCATTAAGGCCGCACCGCCCATTACGTTTCTGCCCGTCAGGTTCGTACCCGTCATACTAACGGAACTGTTCGTAACATTGTTGTTATAGGCTGCACCGCCGGCGACATACGCGCCGTTGGTAGCATTGCCCGAAGTCGGGGTTTCAAATTTGTTGTCGGAACTGTGCGTAACCGATTTATAAACCGTATTGGCAACCGCATCATCATTGATATTGATGTTTTTGCCGTTTACGGTAAGGGAAGCCCCATCAATAGCCCCTGCATTTAAAGAGCCGGCCCCGACGATAGCCAACGATTTGTTATCGTTCGTATTATCGGTAATTTCACGGTAGTGATTTTGGCCGTCCCAGTTTATTTGGACATTTTGGGCCGCCTGCGTAAGTAAGGGAGCAGACAGCACAAAGAAAACTGCAACGAGAAACTTTCTCATTTATCCTCCGGTTTGTATATAAAAAACAATATATTCCTATTATACAGAATTTAGGCCAAAAGGAAAGGTTTTTTTGCGCAAAAGCCCCTTATATAATAGGTAAAAGGTATAATAAAGGTATGTCCCGCTATACAGACGGTAACTATCTTTTGCAAAATCCCGGCTGGCACGCACAAGACGCGCGCTGGAAACTGGCGCACGTTTTGCGCGCCGTAAAGGCGGCCCGTTTGTCCCCCCACTCGGTATTGGACGCCGGGTGCGGAGCGGGGGCTCTCATTAACCATTGGGCCCGCCACAACCCGGAAATACGCTTTACCGGGTGCGATATTTCCCCGCAGGCGATTAGTCTGGCCAAACAGCACGCGCCCGAAAACGTAAATTTTTTGTGTGAAGCGTGGGCGGACGGAACCTTTGACTTAGCCCTAGCCATAGATGTAGTGGAGCATGTTCCGGATATGGAACGGTTTTTAAGCGAACTCGCCCAAAAGGCCCCTGTACTTATTTTGCACGTTCCGCTGGATTTATCGTTCCGCACGCTTATAAAACCTGAAATTTTAGAGGAAGAATACCAAACGGTGGGGCATATCCACTTTTTTACAGCAAGGTATTTAAAAAGGCTCTTAAAAAAGCGCGGCTGGCAGATTTTGCACGCGCATTACACCAATAAATATGTAGAACGCCCGCCGCAACTGACGGGGCTCAAAAGCCGTATCGGTATGTGCATACGCTTGCTGGCGCACTATTTACTGCCCAAGAGTTGGGCCGCGTTTTGGGTGGGCGGATACAGCCTGATGTTGGCGGTAAAGCCCAAGCGGTAGTTATTCCTTATATAATCCGCGCAGGAGTTTGATTTCTTTTTCGTAACCCGCCAAATCGTTGGGGGTTTCCAAACAAAACGGCAAATGCTTTAAGGCCGGGTGATTAATCACGCCTACCAAGGTATTTAGGCCAATGGTGCCCTGGCCGATACAGGCGTGGCGGTCCTTATGCGCCCCCTGCGGGTTCAAACTGTCGTTTAGGTGGACGGCCTTTAAAAGGGGCAGGCCGATTTGCTTATCAAATTCCGCCAAGGTATCGTCCAAATGCACGAGCGAATAACCCGCATCGCTGATGTGGCAGGTATCCATACACACGCCCAGTAGGTTATTTAGTTTCACGCCGTCCATAATCCGTTTTAACTCGTCAAAGGTCCGCCCGATTTCGCTTCCCTTGCCGGCCATTGTTTCCAAGAGTACCGTGGTATGCAGGTTAGGCGTTAAAATCTCGTTTAGCGTTTCCACAATCAGTTCAATGCCTTTTTCCACTCCTTGGCCGACGTGGCTGCCCGGGTGAAAGTTGTACAGGTTCCCCGGCACATATTCCATACGCTGTAAATCGTCCGCAAAGGTCTGGCGGGCAAATTCGCGCGTTTTGGGGTCGGCGGAAGCGGGATTAAGCGTATAGGGTGCGTGCGCAATAATGGGTGCAAAATGCTTTTGGGCAAGCAGTTCGCGCAAGGCTTCGGCGTCCTGCGGGTCAATGGGTTTGGCTTGGCTGCCGCGCGGGTTGCGCGTAAAGAACTGGAACGTATCCGCCCCGATAGAAAGAGCGGTTTCGCCCATTGCCTTAAAACCCTTGGAAGATGATAAATGGCACCCGATGTGTAGCATATTATTTCCCCGCGTATTTGTGGATATCAGCCACCAGTTGCTCCACATCCTCCGGGCGGGTAGCCCAACTGGTGCAAATGCGGATGGCGCTTCGGTGGTGGTCCAAGCGTTTGGTGTGCGAAAAAGCGTATAATTCTTCCAACTGTTTTACCAACTCATCCGGCATAATGGGGAATTGCTGGTTGGTGGGAGAATCATACAAAAATTCAAAGCCGCTGTCCTTGCACGCTTGGCGGACGATTTGCGCCATATCGTCGGCGTGTTTGGAAAGTTTAAAATAGAGGCCGTCTTCAAACAAGGCCAAAAATTGAAGCCCTAAAATGCGTCCCTTGGCCAGCATTGCGCCGCGTTGCTTCATAAAATAGCGGAAATCCTTTTGGAGTTTGGGGTTTACGATTACCACCGCTTCGCCCAAGAGGGCACCAATCTTCGTACCGCCAATGTAAAAAACATCACAGCAGGCGGCCAAATCCGCCAGCGTAACGTCGTTGCCGGGGGCCTCTAAACCGTAGCCCAAGCGCGCGCCGTCCGCAAATAAAAAGAGGTTATTCTCGTCGCACACGCGGCGGATGGCGGAAAGTTCCTCCTTGGAATACAGCGTGCCGTATTCCGTGGGGAAAGAAATATACACCAGTTTGGGCTGGGGGGCAAATTCCGGGTTGTCGTCCAGCCAATGCTCCTTGCAGCAGCGGGAAATTTGCTCCGCCGTCAATTTGCCGTTTTGCTCCGGCACCGTTAAAATGCGGTGGCCCGTGGCTTCAATCGCACCCGCTTCGTGCACGTTAATATGCCCGGAATCGGCGGAAATGACCGTTTGGTACGGGCGCAGGCAGGCCGCAATCACCGTTAGATTGGTTTGCGTACCGCCCGCCAAAAAGTGTACCTCGGCATCCGGCGTTTGGCACAGGGATTTAATCAAATCGGCCGCTTGGCGGCAATAGGTGTCTTGCCCGTAGCCGGGTGTTTGTTCCAAATTGGTTTGCGCCAACTTTTCCAAAATACGCGGGTGGGCGCCTTCGCTGTAATCGCAATTAAATCTAATCATAAGAACCTCGCTCTGCTGCGTAGAGGGTTGAATTTCTTTTATTATATCTTTTTAGGCAATTTTTCGCCCAATAAAAAGCCCGCGGAAAAGGGTTAATAAGGCCGCCCGCCAACAAGGAAGATATGAAAAAGCCCCGCTGGTTGCGGGGCTTTAAATTAGTTTTGTTTGGCTTTTTGCATCCGTTCGCGGTGGCGTTTGGCCTTCAAGTCCGCGTGGCGTTTGCGGAAGACGTCCAACTTGGTATAGCGCACCATTAAGAGGCAATCCACCAATACCATTACAAAGTTAAGCACATAGAGCCAAAAGACCCAGTCAAAGTTGTGCAAAATTTTATGAATCATCCCGCACACATAAGCAAATTCAATCGTTCCCATAAACAGGAAACTTTTGCCGGCGGCGGTTTTTGTGCGCAAGGAGCGCGAAATATTAAACGGCCAGGCAAGACCGAAACCTAACATCATTAACGCTTCAAAAATACTCATATTACCTCCCACAGCGCGGAGCGGGCTATATTTTTGCGGGGCGTGCTGTATTGCTATTTATATTTTACCATTTTGGGAGAAGCCTGGCGGCGCTTGCGGGCTTGGGCGCGCAGGGCGCGGAATTTATCCAGCCGCTGGTTGCGGAACATTAAAATAATATCAATCAGCACCAAGACCGCATCCAGCAAATACAGCCAAAAGACGATATCAAACGAGTATAAAATTTTATGGATTACCCCACAAATATAGGCAAATTCCAGCGTAAAAGCAAAGGCAAAACTTTTGCCCGCCGCGGTTTTACTGCGTACGGAACGCAAAATATTAAACGGCCACGCCACGCCGAAACCCAACATCATAAGCGCTTCAAAAATACTGGTATGCATATTTATATTTTATCTTTTTTGCGGGAGAAGCCTCTTTTTCATACAATAAACATATGCGTTTTTATAAAGATAAAGTGTTTTGGTATATTTTTGCCGCGCTGGCCCTGGTGAAAGGGGCGGCGCTCCTCGGGCTGTTTTATTGGCACCCGATGGGAGAAAAGATTTTGGCGTTCCCTGATTCGCTTACCTATGTTTACCCGGCGCAAACGTGGCTGGAATACGGCCAAATGTGGGAAGCCGTAACCGCCGCGCCAATGCTGTTGCGCACGCCGGGCTATCCGTTCTTTTTGGCCCTGGTGCAAACGGTTTTCGGCAATATGACGTGGGCCGTAGCGCTCGTGCAAAATTTGCTTTCGCTTGCCTTGCTTATCCCCGTGTATATGACGGCTGAAAAAATAAGCGGCCAAAATACCGCGCGTTGGGCGACGCTCTTCTGTGCGGCGAGCGTACTCTATTTTTCGCTTTCGTTTGCCGTGCTGACGGAAGTTTTGTGCGCGTTTTTGCTTGCTTGGTTTGTTTATTTTACAGTGGATTTTTTATTAAAACCCGCCGGGTGGAAAATTCTGTTGTCCGCGCTTTTTTTGGCGGGGGCCGTTTATGTGCGCCCGGCCGCGTATTATTTTATGTTCGCAAGCGCGATTATCCTGGTGTGTTTTTCCGCCGCCAAACTGGTGCTCTTTTCGGCTTGGAAGCTTGCCGCCCTTTTCTTTATCCCCTTATTGGTATTCGTCGGCGCGTGGCAAGCGAGAAATTACGTTCAAACAGGCTTCGGTGGGTTTACGTCTGTGGGCGCGTACAACCTGTATATGTGGAACGAGGATTATTTGGCCTACAAATATAATTTGTCCGTTCCGCAGGCACACACCGCGCTGGAAAATTCACTCCCGCCCGGCTTTAACGCGCTCCCCCCTGCGGACCAAGCGCGCCTGTATAAAGCAATGGCAAAACCTCTTATCAAAGAAGCCTTTTTATATAAACTCTCCCGCGCCCCCTTATGGGCGATGAAGACGCTCCTTGGGGCTAATTTCGTCCACCTTTCGCGCTTGCTAACGGGCGGGGCCGTACCCGAGGAAGAATTAGACGGACAAATGTTAAACCACACCACCGCCCTGCACGAAAATTGGCTCAAAACAGCCTCCAATAAACTGCTTTTTGTTGCCGCCGGCGGGGAAGTGTTTTTACTGGTACTTTTTAGCATTGGCGGATTTGTACTGCTGTGGAAAACGCGCCGAACGGAAACCTTTTTTCTGCTACTGTATTGCTTGTATTTTTGGGGGATTGGCTCGGTGTTTTTCGGCGCGTATGCACGTTTTCGCGCGCCGTTTGAATTTGTGCTATGCATCCCGGCGGGAGCGGCGGCAAATGCGCTTTTGCACTATGCCAAGCAAAAAATAAAGCGGTAATTACAGGCCGTGCGCCAAACTGTTTATTAAAAATGCGGGGAACTTTCTTTCCTGCATTTTTTTCTGCGTAGGAGCAAAATCGTACGGCTGGCGGATAAAGCGGAAGGTGCTTTTGTCGGTATCCCAAATGCCAAAGGAAGCGTGCGGGTTTAAGTCGCGCGGCTTTCCCACGGAGCCCGGGTTCAGCACATAGCGCATTTTATCGGACAGGTGGACGGTGGCGTCCTCTCGCTTGCACAAATAAATCACGCACGAGTTTTGCGTACCGCGGATATAAAAGGGCAAATGGGAGTGCCCCACAAAGCAAATTTTTCCCTGCCACTTGTCATATGTGGTGCGGAACTGGGCGCAACTGGAAAAATATTCCTTTATCGGGTCGTTGGGAGTGCCGTGCACCACGGTAAAATTTTCGCCGCGTGCTACGGTGGGCAAAGAGGTTAAATAACGGATAGATTTTTCGCTTAAATGCTTTTTGTTTTCATCCAACGCAATTTTAGCGTCATAATTAAACAAGGTTTCCAACTCGGGCTGGACAAACACGGCATCGTGATTGCCCAACACGCAGGCCAGCAAATTTAAAGAGGAAATTTTCTTTACGCACGCTTCGGGGTCCGGCCCGTAACCGATAATGTCCCCGCAGTAAATAAAGTGTTTCACGCCCTCTTGCTCATAACGGGTCAAGCAGGCGTTTAACGCTTCTAAATTACTGTGTACGTCCGAAAACACCCCTATCTTCATTACGCCTCCGCCAACGCCTCAATGGCTTCCTTTTTTTGCGTGGCTTCGGGGTTGCGCTCGGCCAGGTTGACAGACATTACCTTGGAAACGCCGCTTTCTTCCATTGTAATACCATAGAGCATACGGGCCGATTCCATTGTGCGCTTGTTGTGCGTTACCACGATAAACTGCGTGGTTTTGGAGAACTCTTTAATCAGGTTCACGTAGCGCTCCACGTTGGCTTCGTCCAAGGCCGCGTCGGCTTCGTCCATAATGCAGAACGGGGACGGATTATGCGTAAAGAACGCAAACAGCAAGGACATTGCGGTAAGCGTTTTTTCGCCGCCGGACATAGAAGTAATGTTCAACAATTTTTTGCCCGGGGGCTGGGCGTAAATTTCAATGCCCGTTTCCAGCAGGTTATCCGGCTGGGTGAGAACGAGGTCGCACTCGCCGCCGCGGAAGAGCGTTTGATAAATGTTTTTAAAGTGCATACGCACTTGCTCAAACGTATATTTAAAGTTTTCGCGCGTGGTTTGGTTGATTTTGTTAATGGCGGACTTTAAATCTTTTTTAGCGCTTTCCAAGTCCGCAATTTGCGTGCGCAAGAAGGTGTTTCTTTCCGTCAGCGCGTCGTACTCTTCCGGCGCGGTCATATTGACGGCGCCCATATTTTCAATGCGCTTTCTCATCATTTTTACGCGCTCGTAATCCACCGTTTTGTCGCCGTAATTCATTTGCGCTTCCTCGGGCGTAATGTTCCAACTTTCAAACAAGTTGTTTACTACCGTGGTGCGTTGGCGGCGCGCGTTGGAAAGGGCATTTTCCAAATCGTTCTTTTTAATCGTCAGGTCGGACGATTCCTTTTTGCACGCGTTTAAGGCGGCCAGTTTATCGCTGTAATCTTTTTTGAGCGTTTCCAAATCGGAGCGCATTTTGTGCTCGTCAATTTCCAACTTGGCTAATGTATCGCGCTCGGTGGAAAGTTTGGCTTGGGTGGAAAGTTTCTCCTCGGCTAAACTTTTTAGGCGCAAATTGGCCGATGCGATTTTTTGATTCCGCTGGCCCTCGCTGGCGGTTAAACTGTTAAATTCGTATTCCGTGGATTTCAAATCCAATTCCACGTTATTTTTTTTGATTTTTACTTCGTAGAGTTTTGCGCTTAACGCGTTAATTTCGCCCTTTAATTTTTCGGCGTTTTCGCGCAGCGTTACTTGGGATTTTTTTAACTCTTCCCCGCGCACTACGGCTTCCTGGTGGCGGCGTTTTAAATCCTGCAAGTTTTGTTTGAGCGTTTCCACATTGCGTTTGCGGTTATCTACGCGCAAAGTAATTTCCTGTTTGCGTTGGGCGGCGCGGTTTAGTGCGTCTTGCGTGGAGCGCAGTTCGCGCTCTTTGTTGGCGCGCTCGTTTTGCACGGAGTTTAACGATAAAACGGCTTCCTGCGACTTGGCGCGCAGATTTTTCAAATTTTCTTCCGCCTTGGACAAGGCTTCGTAATTGGCGATAATGTCCTTGGACACAGCGTCTTCTTCCGCCGCCTTGGCCGCCATTTCCCCGCGGACGGTTTCTTCCTCGCCCCAATAGGCTTCCGGCGCGCGGACACCTTCCGCCCCGCCGCCAATAAAGAACTCGCCCTTTACGGCTCCATCTTGGTACGAGTAGCCGCCGATGATAAAGTTAATTAAATTTTCCAGTTCCGGCTGATACTTTAACTGGTTTTTAAGCGCATTTTTAGCCGGTTTTTCGGGCGTTGCGGGCACTTGGTTTAAAACAATAAACTTGGCGCGGGCCTTGCCGTGCTGTTTTAAAAGGGATAAGGCTTGTTCCACCGTTTGTGCATCCGCGCACAAAACAGCGTCCAAATATTTGCCGAAGGCTTCCTCCACCGCTACACCTAACGCAACGGGATATTTGAGGGCCTTTCTTAATGTGCCCTTTACGCCGGGAAGACCGCTTTCGGCCACCGTTTTGGCACCCACCCAATACGGGTCGTTTTTACCTTGGGTTTGAATAATCTCCAACTTGGCGGAAAGCGCGGCGCGGGCCGATTTTACAGAGGAAAGTTTTTCGTTTAAAGAAGAACGAACCCCTTGCAATTTGCGCACATTTTCTTCACCGCTCACAATGGCTTCGCGCGCTTGGTTAGCCTCAGTTTGCTTGGCCTGCACACGGGCGGAAATTTCCTGCAAACTTTTTTGGATGCCGGCCAGCCCTGCTTGTTGGGCTTGGCTCGTTTTTTCAGCCGCAATCAAATCCTCGTTTTCGCGCTGCATAGAGGACTCTTCCAGCGAAATGCGGTTCTCGGCTTCCATTTGCTTTTGCACGAGCGACATCAATTCGCCCGATGAGCGTTGCAACTGCGATTCTGCCGCGCGCAAATCGTTTTCCAACTTTTGCGCCTGGGCGGTTTGCTCGTTGTAATTAGCCTGCAACGGCGTGAGTTCCGCCGACACAGCCGCCAACTGTTCTTTTAGTTGCGCAAGCGCCGGAGCCAATTCCTGCAAGCGGCTTTGCCCGCGTTGCGCTTCCGCGCCCGACGTGGCTACCTGTGTGGTCAGTTCGCTCGTTAGGTTGTCGCAGTTTTTAATAGCGCCTTCCAACAACCCCACTTGGTATTTGCTGGCGGAAATTTTTTCGTTAAATTCGGCGGCTTCTTTTTGTTTATGCGTTAAATTTAAATCCAATGCGGCGGCGGCCCCTTCCTGCGCGGAAATGCGGGCCTCTAAATCTTCTAATTTTTTTACCACAGGGGCCAATTCGCCGGAGTGCTTGGCAATCAGACCGTCCGATTCTTTAATGGAACAAACGGAAATGGCGATTTCGCTTTCTTTTAATTCCTCGCGGTACTTTTGATACAGGCGGGCTTTTTTGGCTTCGCTATCCAATTTTTTAATTTGCTCGGCAATTAACGCCACAGTATCGGCCAGACGGGCCAAATCCAAATCTACACGCTCCAAACGCTTAATGCACTCCTCGCGCTTGGCCTTATATTTAGATACGCCCGCCACTTCTTCAAACATTTCGCGGCGTTGCTCGGCCGAGGCGGACAAAACGCTTTCTACGCCTCCCTGGTCAATAATGGCGTACCCCTCGCCGCCGATACCCGTATCCAAAAACAAATCGCGGATATCGCGCAAGCGGCATTGGACTTTATTTAAATAGTATTCGCTTTCGCCGGAGCGGAAGATTTTGCGCGTAACGGTAATTTCGTTAAAATCAAGCGGCAACTGGCGCGAAGCGTTGTCAAACACCATACTGACCTGCGCCATATTTAAAGGCGCGCGCTTGGCCGTACCGTTAAAGATAATATCCACCATAGAAGCGGAGCGGAGGGACTTCCAACTCATCTCGCCGATGGCCCAGCGCACGGAGTCAATCACGTTGGATTTTCCGCACCCGTTCGGGCCTACTACGCAAGTAATGCCGGGCTCAAAGTCCAGGCGGGATTTGTCGGCAAAAGATTTAAAACCTTGGATTTCAATCGCTTTTAAATACATAACGTCCCCTATTGGCAGATATAATTTGATTATACCATTTCCCTATACAATATAGGCGTTTTTGGCAAAATTTCACTCCTACGCGTACGGCCCTTTTGTCCCACCGAGAGAGTGCCGACGAAAAAAATCTCTTGCAAAGTGTATATTTTTTTATTAGACTTTTCTCGTAAGACTGTTTTTCCTTAAAAGGAGGATTATCCACTATGGCAGAAAAAGTACTCAAAGTTGGTATGGACCGCGAAGACGGCTTCCTCTACTACATTGACAAAGACGGCGATATTGCCCGCGTGCAAATGGCCAGAGGCGGCAAAAAAGGCGGTAAACCGAAAAAAGTTGAAAAATGCGGTATCAAAAAAGAAAAAGGATATCTCTATTTCTTGGATAAGAAAGGCGATATTTCCAGAGCCAAAATGGTAAACGCAAAATAAACTAATTTAAAACACCCCGCACTCTTGCGGGGTGTTTTACAGACACAGGCACTCGCGCACATCACTCTCTTTTTCGCGCGAGGCTTTGCCAGACGCGAAGGGGCGCAACTCGCATTGTACGACATCACGCATTGCTCCAGCGTTTTGTGCCCCTTTATGTTTTTTCAAAACGGCTTGCCAAAGGAAATACCTTTTGCAAATACGCCGTCAATTTAGCCCGGTCCTGCGGACCGCAGTTCTCCGAATCGTTCAAACACACCAACCGCGGGCGGTACTTGTTTATTTCCCGATCAAAGTTTTGGTACAACTCCCATACACACGCATCTGAACCGAACAAACGCGATATACGCCGCTTTTTCCACTGCGCGCAGCCTTGCACTGCGGCCATACACGCAAACAAATAAAAGTTCATATTGTTTTCTGTACGAAAACGGCTTTGCACAGTAGCAGATAACTCATCTGCAAATAAGTTCCAAGCCGGAGCCACGGAACTTTTTAAGTAAGCCGAAATATTATGCGTGGGCTCCAACGGAAAATCTAACCCAGGGAAAACCGCTTTAAGCCGCTTGCGGATAAACAACAGTTGCCGGCCGTAGGAAGTCTCTCCGTAATTTTTACGCGGGTAAAAGGCGTAATAATTATTCACACGGTTTGGCGCGGGAAAGAAATATTCCCGTTCAACCGGCCGGAACACAAAGGTATCATCATTGGCCAACAAAAAGTGTTCGGCTAGATCCGGCCACTTGGTTACACCCATTCCTATTGCACACGAGTTAAAGGTAGGCAAAGCGGAAACGGGCATAAATTCCGCGTGCGTTAAAATTTTTAAATGCGGATATTTTAGGTTTAACCAAGGCGGTAATTGGCCGTTGGTTACCAGCACTACGCGCGTTACCCACGGCATAAATTTTTCCACGCTGCGCAGCGCGTAGCGCAGTTCCCCAGATTGCACAAACCGCGCGGCGGGCACAGGAGCAACCGCATACCTATTGCGCTCGCGCACAAAAGCAGGATCGTTCCCGTCCACCCACGGCAAAATTAAATCAACTGGAAAATCTGCCGTCATCTAAAAAGTTTGCTCCAAAAGTAAACGCTCCGCTTGCCACTCAATTTTACAAGCAAAAAGAATAAACGCCAGCGCAGGTAAGAAAGTCCGCCGCAAAGGCTCACGCTTTCGCGCGCGGCGGTAAAAGCGCGAGAGAGCAATTCTTGCTGCTCTTGGCGTTTTCCCGCCGAGAATTTACGAAAGCGGCAAATGCCCCACACCGTAGCACGCATCCACTCCTGCGCCGTTTGGCGGTTCCATTTTTGGCGGCGGATTAAATCTGTTTTTAAATCCACTAAATTAAGCAGTGCGCCGACGGCCATATTATAAGAATTAGCCGTAATGGCCGAAGCATTTCCCTTGCGGTAGCAATATAATTTTTCCGGCACGACCGCAATTTTTTTAGCATACATATAAGCCAAAATAACCACGCAAAAATCCTCGGCTACGCGCCCCGTCCAAAATTCAAAGTGATGTTTTACAAACCACTCGCGCAAAAATAATTTTCCCCACAGTACGGAATCCTCGTACCCGCCGCGAAAGCGCGCGCCGTCCCCTTCCGCGCACAAGCGGTAAAAACTGCTGTGGCAATGTTCCTGTA
Organism: Candidatus Avelusimicrobium sp.; assembly: GCF_050873505.1. Taxonomy (GTDB): domain Bacteria; phylum Elusimicrobiota; class Elusimicrobia; order Elusimicrobiales; family Elusimicrobiaceae; genus Avelusimicrobium. The sequence continues at coordinate 126,558 of NZ_JBNMIY010000004.1, forward strand.
CGCGCGGAAAACCGTTTTCTTCCACCTCGTGAAAGAAACACTTGGTGATTTCGGCCTGCTCCGCTTCGGCGGCCTGATATAGTTTTTCCAAATACGCGGGGAAAACAAAATCGTCCGCGTCTATAAACGCCAAATACTTTCCCTGCGCCTGTTGCACGAGCGCATTGCGCGTGGCGGCAATCCCTTTGTTTTCCTGCGTCGTAAAGCGCAGGCGCGGGTCCTCTTTGGCGGCTTGGGCCAAAATGGAGAGAGTGTTATCGGTAGAAGCGGAATCTATACAGATAATTTCAAAGTCCGTAAAGGTCTGCTTGGCTAAACAAGATAAGCACAGGGGTAAATATTTTTCCGCGTTGCGCACGGGAATTAACACCGAGATTTGAGGTTTCATAATTGCTCCTTTTAAAATACCCCGCGCGCAAAAAACGCGCGGGGATGCGCGCGGGAGACTCTTGGCGGAGGTTTTCCCACGCGTTAAAAATAAACGCCTTATAATATGGAGAAAGAAGCAATCAAAGTGAGTGAAATAAGGAAGCGGGCTTCTTTTTAAGCCCGTGAGGAAACAAAAACGGCCGGTTGCCAGAGCCAAGTCACTAACCCGAAGCAAACAGCCGTAGCCCTTGCCATATATAAAAATATGGCAAAGAGCGTTCAACGCAATACAAGCGGGTAATTAGGCCGCTCATATTGCGTTTAAAATACGGCCGTTTTTGGAGTGACTTGTGCCGACTTAACGGCTCAACCTGTTCCACACAGGCTTCCAAAAACAGCATCAAATTGTGCCGAAGCGTCCGGCGGGCAAGGGTACTTGCTTATTTATATCTTAAACAAATTTATCCCCAAACGCAAGGCAGGGCTTGAAATTCCGTTCAAAACGCCTACACTACTAATATTAACTGACGTTCCCGGAGGCGCATCAAATAATTCTTCCGTTCACGGGCGCCAACGCCCTATTCAACTAATAGTTTTCTCCGGCCGCATACGGTTGCGGCCCAACCGCCCCACAGGTTTTAGTGCAGTTGCGTCCGTTCCCCGTACGCGTAATTGACAGCGGGGCTGATTAATGGTTTAATAACTCTACGGGGATACACTCGTAAAACAATAACGGAGGGAATATGGATATTAAAATTACGGCCAAAAACATTAAATTGACTCCGGCCATCAAAGAATTTATCAACACGCGCGTAAGCAAGATTGAAAACTTTTTTGACAACATTGTTTCCGCCCAAGTGCTGATTTCGGTGGAAAAGAAAATCAACCAGCGCGCCGACATTGTGCTGCACACGGGGGCTAAAACCACCATCAGCGCCAGCGCCGTGGAAGACAACCTCTACAAAGCCATTGACGCCGCGGCTGTAAAAGCCGAAGCGCAGGCCAAGAAAATCAAAAACAAAGCCAAGGCCCGCAAGGTAACCAAAAAGGCTGTAAAGGAAGCGGATGTAAATCCGTTCGCCGAACACCTTATTTTGCCGCAGACGGATGTGAAATTCTCCGTCATCAAGCAGGTGGAAGTTTCTCCGATGAACCCGGAAGACGCCGCCTACGAAATGGAACGCCTGGGATATTCCTTCTGGATGTTCTTGGACGAAGATTCCAAACAAATCAACTTAATCTTTAAACGCCTGGACGGTACCTACGGGCTGATTAAACCGATTAAGAAGAAATAACCCACACGGGGGCGGCTTTGGAATTTACCAAATCTATCACCGTAGCAGAACTGCTCCAAGTGGAAAGACTCCACTTGGAGTTGGTCTGCGGGAAACGGTATATCCACCGCGAAATCACGCTCGGGCACGTCAACCGCCCGGGCTTGGCGCTTTGCGGCCATTTGGAAAGTTTCCGCCCCAATTCCGTGCAAGTGTTCGGCCGTGGGGAACACGCGTTCTGCCAAAAGGAAAACAAAACGCGCCTGCGTGCCAACATTTCCAAAATGTTAAGCGAGGGCCAAGTGCCCTGCGTGATTACCACCGCCGGATTAGACCCGTTACCTGCCGTACGGAAGGCCTGTTTGGGCTCGGACGTGCCGGTGCTTAAAACAGATATGGAGTCCACCGCGTTTATTGCGGAGTTCTCCCGCTTTTTGGACGAAAAATTATCGCCCGTTACGCATATGCACGGCGTACTGGTGGATGTGAGCGGCATCGGCGTACTGATTCGCGGCGATGCGGGCATTGGCAAAAGCGAGTGCGCGCTGGAACTGATTAAGCGCGGACATATTTTAGTCGCCGATGACGTCGTAGAAGTGCAAAAACGGTTTGGCCGTTTTCTGGTCGGCTCCTGCCCGACAATGTTAAAGCATTATATGGAAGTTAGGGGGCTGGGAATTTTGGACGTACCGCTTTTGTTTGGCGTAGGCTCTACGTTAGACGAAACCAATATTGATATGGAAGTGGTGCTTACGTCCCCCAGCAAGCAACCCATTGACCGCCTGGGAGTGGAGCAGAAAACGACTAATATTTTGGGGGTAGAGGTGCCTTCGCTGGGATTGCCCGTTACACCGGGGCGCAACTTGGCCGTACTGATTGAAGTGGCCGCGCTAAACCAGCAACTCAAAAGCCAAGGCATTTTTTCCGCCAAGGAATTTAGCCAAAAAATCTTGGACAAAATGAAGAAGGGGACCAATGGCAAGCAATAAAAGACGGATTTTTATCATTACGGGTATGAGCGGGGCCGGCAAATCCCAGGCGCTGAAAATCTTTGGCGACTTTGGGTTCTATTGCGTGGACAACCTGCCGCTTGCCCTGTTTAAAAACTTTACCGATTATTTAAAACAAAGCGGCGAACGCCGCGATGTGGCCCTTGGTATTGACGTGCGCGAGGGCGACCGCCTGCGCGATATGCCCAAGATTTTGAACTCAATGGTGCAGGACGATTTCGTTGTAAAGGTCATCTTTTTGGACGCGTCGGAGGAGTGTTTGATTCGCCGATTCTCGGAGACCAAGCACCGCCATCCGATTCACAAAAAACTGGCCACCGCCCTTGCCCACGAACGCAAGGTGATGAGCCCTATCCGCACAATGGCCGACAAGGTGATAGACACCTCGGATTTGAAACTGGGCGAACTTAAAGAAAAACTCTCCGCGCTCCTCGGCCTTACGCGCGAGGGCGATATGCAAATTACCGTGGCGTCGTTTGGCTTTAAAAACGGCATTTTAAAGGATTGCGATATTGTAATGGACGTACGCTTTTTGCCCAACCCGTTTTATATTCCCGAACTGCGCGAAAAAACGGGCTTGGACAAAGAGGTCCAGCAATACATAATGTCCTTTAAAGAAACCAAGGAGTTTGCCGAAAAATTTGCAGATTTAATTAAATATTTGATACCTAAGTATATTAAGGAAGGAAAAAGTTATTTAACTATTGCAATGGGTTGCACGGGCGGACGCCACAGAAGCGTTTTTATGGCGCACGAACTGGCCCAACGCCTGACCAAAGCAGGGTTAAACGCTTCGGAATTTCATAGGGACATAGGACTTTAATTATGGTAAAAATTGTTTTAGTAACGCACGGGCACTTGGCCCAACAAATGTTGGAAACTGCCGGACAAATCATCGGCAAACCGTCGGACGACGGCTTTGCTACCTTTGCCGTTACCACGGCCGCCTCGGTGGAAAAGGAAGCCGCCAAACTGCACGAACTGTTAAAATCGTGCGAAGACGGCGCGCTTATTTTGACCGATATCTTTGGTGGCAGCGCAACCAATATTTCCCTTACCGCCAGCAAGGATTTGCCCAAATGCTACGTGATTACGGGGCTTAATTTAAGTATGCTCCTAACCGCAATGAACAACCGCAAAAAATTATCCTCCAAGGAACTGGCGGAAAAAATTGAAGCCGACGGCAAACGCGCGGTTATCAACGCAACGGAACTTTTGATTAAGGGGCTCTAATGCCGATTATATTCGCACGGGTGGACGACCGCCTGATTCACGGCCAAATTGTACAGGCCTGGCTGCCGGAGTTAAATGTGGATGAGATTTTGATTCCTTGTTACAAGGAGTCCTGCCTCAACCGCGGGCTTCTGCGTTTGAGTCTGCCCTACGAATATGAACTAACAATTCTGGACCCGCACGCCTGCGCGCGGTATGCGGCCGAATCCAAGCGGAGAATCTTTCTGTTAATGGGTTCCTTAAAAGAATTTACGGACCTGATTAAAGACGGCCTGCAAATTAAATCCTTAAACATCGGTGGGATGCACTTTAAAGACGGCGCCCAAAAGTTGGACGATAACGTATTTTTGGACGCAGATGATAAACAATTTTTAAAACTGATACGAGACCTGGGCATCCAAATTGAAACACGCGCTGTCCCCTCTTCCGCTTCCGTATCGGTAAGCGAGGCCTTACAATGACCCCGGAAATTTTTGCCCTGTGCGTAAGCGCGGCTTTGCTGGAACTGGACACAACGTATGCGTTCCAGTTGACGCTTTCGCGCGGAATTATCGCGGGGCCACTATTATCCCTTTGGACAGGCGATTTAATGGCGGGGATACAGGTGGGGGTATTTACGGAACTGCTCTTTTCGGACGTAAACCCCTTGGGCGGCATTTTACCCCCCAGCGCGGTGGTTTGTTCCGCGGTTACGCTTGCGTTGCACGCAATGTGCATTGAACTTTATTTTGCGTTCTTCTTCGGCGTGGTGGGAGCGATTTTATTTGCGCTCGCCGAAAAGTTTATGCGCAAGAACCGCTTTAAATGGCTGATTTTTTGGGAGCGGCAAGTAATGCAAAAGCCCGGGCAAATTAATCACGCCATTTTATCAGCCCTCGCCAATGCGTTTTTAAGCACGTTCCTGCTGATTTTTTTGTTTACTTGGCTGTGCGGCAAGGGCCTAGTGTGGCTCGTGCCGTTTATCCCGGCGCAAGCGCATTTTGCGTGCCGGTTTGCCTATATGGCTGTTCCGTGGATCGGGCTTGCCACATTGGTACCCGCGTTCCGCTTAAAGACGAGGTAGCGTATGAAATTCTCTCTGCAACTTAGTTTGTTTCTGCGTTCCTTCTTTCTGCAAGCGGGCTGGAACTATATGAAATACCAAAACTTGGGGCTTACCTTTACAATGTTGCCGTTTTTGAAAAACGAATACAAGGACGACAAAGACGCCCTGCCCTCTGTTTTGCAACGCTATTTGGAAAGTTTTAACACACACCCCGTAATGGCGTCTTTTTGTTTGGGTGCGCTTGCCAAGCAAGAGGAAGAAATTGCGCACGCGCAGTCGCTTTCCGACTTTAAGAACAAAATAAACGAGTGGAACAGTATCCGCCGCAGTTTATCCATTACTACGGCCTCTATTGGCGACCGCTTGTTTTGGGGCGCGTTAAAGCCGCTTACGCTGTTACTGGCTATTTTTATTTGGCTGGCCTTGGGCGTGAACTTTTTTGAATTGGACGAAAGTGTAAAAATTCCGCTTTTTTATGTCTTTGGCGCAGGCGCGGCCGCTTTTTTTGCCTTTAACGCCGTAGCGCTGTTTGTAAAATGGCAAGGTTTAAAAATCAGTTACACCGCCAAGGAAAATTCCTGCTTTGGCCTTACGCGGTTTGACTGGAACAAAACCATCTACAACGCCAAACGCATTGGTATTGTGTTGGCGGTGGGGATGATTTTGTTCGGCGTATATTATTATTTAAAAGACTTTGCCGAAATAGATGTGCATTTTGTTACGCGGGCCGTAATTGTGCTGTTTTTTATTATGGTCAGTTTCATTACGCGCAAACTGCGCATACCGAATATGTATTTGTATTTGGCGGCGGTAGCCGTGTTTAACCTTGTTTGTTATTTGTAATATGGGGGATTTGTGATACAACAAGACATAAAAATCATTAACCAGTTGGGCTTGCACACGCGCCCGGCCGCGCTACTGGCGCAGACGGCGGCTAATTTTGCGTGCGATATCCAACTGTCTAAGGACGGGGTAAACGTCAACGCCAAGAGCATTATGGGGTTAATGATGTTGGCGGCGGAGTGCGGCTCCTTTGTAACGCTTACGACAAACGGCTCGGATGAAAAAGAAGCCTTTGATACAATCAAAAATTTGTTTGACAATAAATTTAACGAAGAATTTTAAGGAGAAAACAGTATGTTGGTGCTAAAAGGCATTGCCGCCAGCCCGGGTGTGGCCATTGGTCCGGCGGTGTTGTTGCCCGGAGATAATTTTGCGGTGTCGCGGCAGTATATTGAACCTGCCGAAGTAAAGGCGGAACTGCAAAAAATGCACCACGCTATGCAAAAAACGCTGGACGAGTTGGACGCGTGCGAAAAGAAGGTTCTCTCCACCTTGGGGGCGGAATATGCCAATTTAATGTCCACCCACAAACTGATTTTGCAGGACCCGGCCTTAAAGGATTCCGTCGCTAAAAAAATCCGCACGGAACACCTTTCCGCGCAGGCCGCGCTGTTTCTCACCTTGCAGGAATTAGCCTCCGCCTTTGACAAGATAGAGGACCCGTTTTTTAAGGAACGCCGCAACGATATTTTTGACGTAGGCAAGCGTTTGGTCAACAATTTGGAGGGCGGCAAGCGCGAGTTTTTGGCTTCTATCAATAAGCCCTCCCTGCTTGTGGCGCACAATTTGTACCCGTCCGACACCATTAACTTGCAGGAAAACCAAGTAATCGGCTTCTGCACCGATGTCGGCGGTAAAACGAGCCACACCGCACTTTTGGCGCAGAGTTTAAACCTGCCCGCCGTCGTTGGGTTATCCACCGCGTCCAAGGACGTTAAAAGCGGCGACACGCTGATTATTGACGGTGAAAACGGCCTGTTGGTCATCAACCCGGACCGCTATACCTTGGCCAATTACCGCAAAATCCAACGCGAAATTAAAAAGACGGACGCCCTTTTAAAAACCATTAACCACCTGCCCGTTATCACGCAGGACGGCCGCGGCGTAAAACTGTATGTAAATTATGACCCGCGCACCGACAACAAAGATAACAAACGCTTAATTACCGACGGACTAGGCCTGCTCCGCACCGAATTTTTGTATATGGATACACCCACGCCGCCTACCGAGGATGACCAATACCGTATGTATTTGGCCGTTTTAAAGCGCTTTGATATGCGCCCCACGGCTATCCGCTTGGCGGACTTGGGGGCGGACAAAATGCCCGATTTCCCGCTGGACGAATTTGACAAGGACGCCAACCCCTTTATGGGCTGCCGCGGTATCCGCTTATTTTTGAAAAACCCGGATCTGCTCTATACGCAACTCCGCGCCATTGTGCGCACGGCGTGCGAGGTTCCAGCACAAGTAAAAATAATGATTCCTATGGTGTCCGCGGTAGAGGAAGTCCGCCACGTCCGCACCGCCTTTAATGAGGTATTAAAGGAGTTTGAAGCCAAGGGCAAAAAACCCTTAAACCGCGTGGCGTTGGGCGCAATGATTGAGGTGCCAGCCGCCGCCATTGCCCTGGACGGGATGATTGGCGAATTGGATTTTATTTCCATTGGCACTAATGACTTGATACAATATCTAATAGCGGTGGACCGCGTAAACCAGGAAGTCGCCCATATGTACGACCCCTGCCACCCCGCCGTGGCGCGTACGATAAACCAAATTATCCAAACCGCCCATAAACGCAACAAACGGGTATGTATCTGCGGGGAAATCGCCGCCGATTCCCGTATGTTGCCGTTACTTTTGGGGCTTGGCGTGGATGCGCTTTCCGTAACGCCGCGTATGTATCTGCGCGTAAAAAACAACATACGCAATTTGAATTTTGAAAACTGTTCCGATTTGGCCCAAGCCGCCCTGTTAATGGGTAGTTCGGCCGAAATCCGGCAATTAATTGATAACAATAAAAATGAAGATTCGTAACTTTTCTATCGTGGCCCATATTGACCACGGCAAGACAACCCTATCCGACCGCATTTTGGAAGATACCGGCACCGTGCCCAAGCGCAAAATGCAAGCCCAACTGCTAGACGGTATGGACTTGGAACGCGAGCGCGGCATTACCATTAAAGCCAAAGCGGTACGCATTTTATACAAAGATTACATTTTAAATCTTATTGATACCCCCGGCCACGTGGACTTCTCCTACGAGGTGGCCCGCTCCCTGCGCGCCTGCGAGGGTGTACTGCTCCTGGTAGATGCTTCGCAAGGGGTGGAAGCACAAACCGTGGCGCACGCACATTTGGCGCAGAGTTTGGGCTTAAAAATCATCCCCGTAATGAACAAGGTGGACCTTTCCCAGGCGGATGCCGATACGTCCGAAGAGCAACTGTGGGACATTTTAAAGGAGCCCATTGAGGCCGAACGCGTCAGCGCCAAGACGGGTATGGGCATTGAGCATTTGCTGGACCGTATCATTACCGATATTCCCGCCCCGCAAGGCGACCCGAACGCCCCCTTGCGCGCGCTTATTTTTGACTCGTACTACGACCCGTTCCGCGGCGTCATTATGTATGTGCGCATTGTGGACGGAACCGTCAAACCGGGGCAAATCATTAAATTTATGTCCTCCGGCACCACCTATAAGATTGAAGAACTGGGCTATATGACGCCCAAGCAACTCCACAAGGATACCGAACTTTCCGCAGGCGAAGTAGGCTATTTGGTTGCCGGTATCAAAGACATCCACCAAGTAAAGGTGGGCGATACCGTTACCTTGGCCGAACGCCCCGCCGAAAAAGCGCTCCCCGGCTATGCCGACGCAAAGCCCGTGGTGTTTGCCAGTATCTTCCCAGTGGAAACGACGGATTTTCCGCTTCTGCGCAAGGCACTTGAAAAATTAAACCTCTCCGACTCGTCCTTTCACTACCAGAGCGAAACTTCCAAGGCGTTGGGCTTTGGGTTCCGCTTGGGGTTTATGGGTATTTTACACATTGAAATTGTAAAGGAACGCTTGGAGCGCGAATTTAATTTATCGCTGATTGCCACCAGCCCCAACGTGGTTTATCACGTTAAATTTACGCCGCGCAAATCGCACCCGCAGGAACTTTCCGCCCTGCCGGATGCGCCAGACGATCCGGGCTATAAAATCATTGATAACCCGGCCAACTTCCCCCCGTACGGCGATATCATTGACATCAAGGAGCCCGTCATCCACATTACCATTGTTACCCCTGTGGAATTTATGGACGGCGTGATGACGCTGCTTAAAGAAAAACGCGGGACCTTTATGAGTATGGACCATTTGTCCAACCAGCGCGTGATTATCAAGTACGAAATGCCGATGGGCGAAATGGTAATAGACTTTTACAACAAGTTAAAATCCGTTTCAAAGGGCTACGCCTCGTTTGACTACGAGGTTGCCGGCTTCCGCAGTTCCGACGTGGTATTAATGGAAATTCTGCTCCACGGTACGGCGGTAGATGCGCTTTCCGTAGTGGTACACAAGGACAAAGCCCAAACAATGGGCCGCGCCTTATGCGCCAAGTTAAAGGAACTTATCGGACGCCAACAGTTTGAGGTGGCCGTGCAGGCCGCTATCAACGGCAAAGTGATTGCCCGCGAGACGATTCCCGCCTTCCGCAAGGACGTTATCGCCAAGTGCTACGGCGGCGATATCACCCGCAAACGCAAATTGCTGGAAAAACAGAAGGAAGGTAAAAAGCGTATGAAATCTATCGGCAGTTTGAACATCCCGCAAGAAGCCTTTGTGGCGATGCTCAAAATTGACGAAGAATAGGCCTTCCAGGCCAAGCAGATTATCTGCTCTCATTTGATTGGTTGGGCGATACTGTTTTTGCCCTAGCGGGCGGCGGATTAGCCGCGCTCATTTGATTAATGGAGCAACATTGCTTTTGCGGTGTCGCCTTATTTTGGGCACTCCTTATTAGGGCTTCACACGAATAACACCGCCTAATTTGCTAAAATAATAAATATGATTTTAGAAGGACGCACCCTAGCCGCTCAAATCCGCCAGCCCTTACCACAAAGGGCCGAAGCCGTGCGCCAAAAATTAGGCCGCCCGATATGCTTGCGGGCCATCGGCTCCACCGAGGATTACGGGGCGTATGTGTACCTCAAAAAAGAGGTCGCCGCCGCCCAGCAGTTGGGTGTGGATACAAAAGTTTTTGAGGTGGATAACCAAACCCCGGCGGCGGAATTTTTAGACTTGGTCAAAAATTTATCCGCTGATCAAAATGTGGATGCTATTTTAATTCCGCGCCCCCTGCCCGAACATTTGGCCGCCACTCCGTATGCCGATTTGCTCGCCCCGCAAAAAGATACTGACGGGATGTCCAACATCAACGCGGGTAATTTGTTTCTGTGCAAAACGTGGCCGGAAATTTTAGCCTTAAAGGGTTTTGCCCCGTGTACGGCTATGGCCGTTATCCGCTTGTTGGAATATCATCAAATTCCTTTGTCTGGTGCCGAAGCCGCCGTCATCGGGCGGTCCAGCACCGTGGGCAGGCCACTGGCGCATTTGCTCACCTGCAAAAATGCGACCGTTAAAATTTGCCACACCAAAACAGATTTACCGCGCGCGTTAAAGGACGCTGATTTAATATGCTCCGCCGCGGGCAAGCCCGGCTTGTTGCAGGCGGACTGGTTAAAGCCCGGCTCATCGGTGATTGACATTTCAACCAACTGGGCGGACGGCCGCTTGTGCGGAGATGCCACTCCCGCGCAGTTGGAAGTGCGCGGCGTGTCCTACTCGCCCGTTCCCGGCGGGGTAGGCCCGGTAACGCTTGCAGTGCTGCTGGAAAACATTGTACTATCTGGGGAAAGGAAACTTTAAGGAGACCGTATGAAAAAACTTTCTATTTGTCTGATTTTCGTCTTGTGCGCGGGCCTTATGGCGGCGTGCAACACCAACCAAAAGAAAAAAGAAAAATATAACCGCAAAATTTATTTGACGGAAGAAGATTATATGGAAGATTTATCCAAAGAAGCCGCCAAAGAACGCCGCGAAACGGCCCCCAATATTGAATCCGAATACATCTTTAACGTTGGGCCGGAACAGGATAAAACCATTTATTTCTTTGACGACCGCCAACAACCCAAGGTCCCCGGTCAGCCCAGCGATGCGGACTACAAAAAGGAAAAACGCTTGTGGAGCAAACCCAAACGCTACACACCCGAAGAGTATTACGGTATGCAGGGCTCGGCGGAGTCGTCCTCCGAAGAATCCTCTAACTCGTACGGTTACGATTATTAAAAAGTAGATTAAATGTTACCGCCCCGCGAAAAAAGCGGGGCGGTTTTTTTATTGACAGAAAAGGCAACCTCTGATTTTTACTTTACAAACAGCCCGATGCAATCGGTAAAAATGCCGTCCGCGCCCTCGTCCGCAAAACGGGCGGCAAGCGCGGGGTCGTTTACCGTGTATAAGTAAATTTTAAGACCGTTTTCGTGGCAAACTTGCGCAATCTGCGGGGTAAAGCGCGTATAATTCATATGTACGCTCTCCGCGCCCAGCGCAAGAGCCTTGGAAACGTCAAAAGACCGTGTTAATAGGCCGATACGCGCGTTTTTATCCAATTTGCGTAACCGAATAAGGGTATCGTAATCAAAACCGGAAAACAGCGTTTTTGGCAAAATATCCGGGGCCATTTGGCGCAGGCAAGCAAGCACCGCCGCTTCCAGGCCGGGGTAGCGGTTATCATCATTTTTAAGTTCAATATTTAAACACGCCAGTTGCGGCCGCACCACAGGCAAAACATCCTGCAACCGCGGCACAAAAACGGGCGTTTGGGTAAATTTGTTTATCAGCGGATATTTTTTTAGGTCCGCTACCGTCAGCGAGCCCAACTGTACGCCCACGCCCGCCGTGGATAACAAAGAATAATCGTGGTGGACAAGTAGAGCGCCGTCTTTTGACAAATGGACGTCCAACTCGTAGCGGGTGGCGCCGAGTTCCCGCGCGCAGGCAAAGGCCGGCAACGTATTTTGGACGCGCTCTTGGGACGCGCCGCGATGAGCAAAATAAATCATACTTGTAGTGTAAAAAATACGGGGGTTTTGTGCAAGAGAGGAAAAATCCCCTCCGTTTTTGGCGGAGGGGAATATCTAATTACAAACACACTCTAACACATCAGCCAAGCAATAGCCTGTACCACTTGTTGTATGCTCCGTGCAATGGTCCTCTATCACGTCCCAACCGGTTTGCCCAGGCGAGCACCTATTATCCTTAGGACGAACCCACCCGCAGGCAACACAAGTTCCCGGATTATTTATGGTACCGCTTGCCACGAAATAACAATCAGAACCTCCTGCATAGCACTCACCCTCTTCATTTAAAGTCGTTCCTTCCGGGCACTCGCAGGCACAAGTTGAATAGTTCCAAGTTCCCTTTTCGCTATTTCTGTCTTGTGGATTTGTGCATTTTTGTTGTACCTCAGAAGAGATATTTTTACACGCATCAATACATTGTTCGTCTATTAACACAGTGCCCGCCGGGCAAGTGCAAGTACAAGAGATATCGTTCCACGTTCCGGGGACACCATCTGGGTCTAATGGTTGTTCACAAAATTGATCTGCGCCAGCCGGACAAGAACGCCCGTTTTTGCTTTTGAGTAAAAAGGACGTATATGTTTTGCCGTTTGTCTTTTTGTTCCCGGAAGAATCGTAATCGCTTGCGTATTGATTGTCCCACCAAAGTTCTTCCCCAAGGTTCGCAGAATTCTGCGCGCTTTTGTTAATTTTGGCGGTGCCGGAAATTTCCATATTGTCCGTCTTTCCGCCCATTACCCCTATGTCGCTACCGTAAATAGTGTTGGTTACGTTGCTTTTGTGGTAGTTCGTATCTTTAAAGGTTACGTTATTTGCCATTATGCGCCCGGCGTTTACCGTTCCGCCATTTTCAATAGTGAGTTTTTCGCTCAAACGATATTCAGGCGTATTCGTGGTACCTAACGCGGTTCCGTTTTGGATGTTGACTTGTTTTAAGTAAGCATTGGCACCTTTGATTACAATATTCCCCACATTGGAGCGGGTATTACAAAAGTTAAGTATCGGCGCACTGGTTACGTGCGTGGAGTCTGCCGCATCCAAATGGGCAAAGTTACCCACCGGGGCGGATAAGGTGGTTACAAACTGCATTTGTTCCGCACTGACGGCTGTAAACAACAGCATACAGGCGGAGAGAAGTGTGATTTTTTTCATTTTTTTGTCCTCGTTTAAACGGCCAAAACGGCCTTTTATACGCATTTTTATACAGCGGATACATCCGGGTATATCCACTGCGAATTATCAAAATTTTAACAAAAAAAAACGAAACAACCCCTTTAAAATAAACAGCGAAACAACAACGACAAAAACAATATTTTTTGCTGTCATCCCCGAGGAATTTAGTCGGGGATCCGTCGTTATAAAAAAGGGAACGACAAACAACAGATTCCCGACTACGACACTCGGGAATGACGGCAAAGGCAAACGACAGATACTGGACTAAAACCTTCCAGTATGACCTGATTAAATAATGACACAGCAAAAAGGCCGCTACAAAAGCGGCCTTTTATCAAACAGTTACACCAACCGTGCAAACTTACCAGCGCAGGTTGGGTTCGCGCGCGGCGGACACCTCGTCAATGCGTTTGACGCACTGGGTATGCGGGGCCTCCTTTACTACTTGCGGATTTGTCTTAATCTCTTCGTAGATTTTATCCATTGCCGCCACAAACGCATCCAGCATTTGCTTGCTTTCGGTTTCCGTCGGTTCCACCATCATCGCTTCCGGCACAATCAGCGGAAAGTAAATGGTTGGCGCGTAAAAACCGTAATCCAGCAAGCGTTTGGCGATGTCGGACGTGTGTACGCCGTTCATTTCCGCCGGATTCTGCGTCAGCACGCACTCGTGCATACACGGGCAGTCAAAGAACGCATTGAACTTGCCCTTTAACGCGGCGCGGACATAATTCGCGTTCAGCACGGCGTTTTCGGCAATGTCTTTAAGCGTTTTGCCGTCAAACTGGCGCAAATAGCAATACCCGCGCAGGCACACGGCAATATTGCCGTAAAACGCCTTCATCTTGCCCAAACTCTTGGGCATCTTGCCGGATAAAGTGTATTTTCCGTTTTTAAGTTCCACCATCGGTTTAGGCAAGAACGGCGCCACGTGCGCCGCCGCACCCACCGGGCCGGAACCCGGGCCGCCGCCGCCGTGCGGAGCGGCAAAGGTTTTATGCAAATTTAAGTGCATAATATCCACACCGAAGTCCGCCGGTTTGGCGAGGCCAATTAACGCGTTAAAATTCGCCCCGTCCATATAGAACAGCGCGCCCGCCTTGTGCACCATATCGGCAATTTCGCGCACGTCCTTTTCAAAGAGCCCCACCGTATTGGGCACGGTCAGCATAAACGCGGCGGTTTTGTCGGAAAGGGCGGCCTTTAAGGCCTCTTTATCCACGCAACCGTCGGGACCGGATTTGATGTTAATCACCGTATATCCCGCCATATGCGCCGTAGCCGGGTTAGTGCCGTGGGCGGTATCGGGCACGATTACTTCGGTGCGTTTAAAATCTTTGCGGGCATCGTGATACGCGCGGGCCGTCATAATACCGGTCAGTTCCCCGTGCGCGCCTGCGGCAGGCTGTAAGGTAAAGGCAGAAAGCCCCGTAATTTCCTTTAACAGTTCCTGCAAGTTGTACAGCATTTCCAAGGTGCCCTGCACCGCGCTTTCCGGCGCGAACGGGTGGGCGGACGTAAATTCCGGCAACGCGGAAAGGACGTCATAGGCCTTGGGGTTATATTTCATCGTGCAGGAGCCCAACGGATAAAATTCCCCGTCCAAGCAATAGTTCAGTTCCGAAAGCCGCGTAAAATGGCGCACGGTTTCAAACTCGCTGATTTCGGGCAACTTGGGCTCATTTTTGCGCAAATAATCCGCGGGCAAGTAATCCGCCGCTTGCTTTTTAACACCCTCAAAGCGCACACCACGGCGGCCGGGCTGGGATTTTTCAATAGATAATTGGCTGTGTTGTAAAATTTCTTCCATATTAAATCCCCTTTAAGGCCGTTTGATAGGCTTTCAAATCATCTTCGGTTTTGGTTTCCGTCGCGCACACGAGCAGGCAATTTTTCATACCTTTGATTTCAGTAAGTGCGTAGCCCGCGCCAAGGCCTTTTCTTTCCAACTTTTTAATAACGCTCTTGGCCGGAACCGGGCACTCCACCACAAACTCGTTAAAGAACGGGGCAGAATATTTCAGTTTAAAGCCGGGCACTTCGCCAATAAGCGCGGCGAGTTCGTGCGCTCTCTCCAAGTTCAGTTCGGCTACTTCCTTTAAGCCCTTGGGGCCGAGAAGCGTCAAATAAATCACCGCGTTTAACGCGCACAGGGCTTCGTTGGAGCAAATGTTGGACGAGGCCTTTTCGCGGCGGATGTGCTGTTCGCGCGCCTGCAACGTCAGCACAAAGGAGCGTTTGCCGTCCTTGTCCTTGGCAATGCCCACAATGCGCCCCGGCAGTTGGCGCATATACATTTTTTTAGCCGTCATAATACCCAAGCCCGGGCCGCCGAAATTCACTGCGTTGCCCAAGGGCTGGCCCTCGGCTACGGCAAAATCGGCATTATAGGAGCCGGGCGTTTGCACTACACCGAGCGAAATCGGGTTCACAAGCGCAACTAACAGCGCGCCCACGTTATGCACCAAGGCGGAAATTTCGTTAGCGCGTTCCAAGCACCCGAAAAAGTTGGGCGTAGGCAACAAAAATACGGATGTTTTGTCCGACAATTTGGCCTTTAACGCGTCCAAATCCAGCGTGCCGTCCGCCGCCAGAGGGGCTTCCGATACTTTTACGCCCGGCAAGTGGCACACATAGGTAGTAAGCACTTGTTTATAATGCGGGTGCAACGCGGAAGAAATAACAATTTCCGTCCGCCCCGTAATGCGCAAACACGCCAGCACGGCTTCCGCCGCGGCGGTGGCGCCGTCGTAGTGGGAGGCGGTGGCAACGTCCATATCCATTAATGCGCAAATGCAACTTTGAAATTCGTAAATGGTCTGCAAGGTGCCTTGGCTGGCCTCGGCCTGATAGGGCGTATAGGCGGTTAAAAATTCCCCGCGCGAGGAAAGCGCCGGCACAGCGGCGGGAATAAAATGTTCGTACATCCCCGCGCCGATAAAATTTTTGAGCGGTTTATTTTTGGCCGCCAGCGCGTGAATATGCGCGGTAAGTTCTTGCTCCGTAAGGGCTTTGGGCAAATTCAAAACGGGGTAAAGCAATTCCTGCGGAATTTGCGCCAATAACTCTTTTACGGACGAAACGCCGATTTTAGCCAGCATTTCTTTTTGGTCCAATGGGGTATTCGGGATAAACATTAATAGGTCCTCTTGGTAAAATCCCCCGCTTTTGGCGCGGGGGATAACAAAATATAGGCAACCTTTATTTGGCGAGGGTGGCTTTGTAAGCGTTTACGTCAAGCAAGTTGTCGTATTCGGCGGCGTTCGTCATTTTGATTTTGAACAGCCAGCCGTTGCCGTGCGGTTCGCGGTTTACAAGGGCCGGATCGCCTTCCAGCGCGGAGTTTACTTCCACAATTTCCCCGCTGACAGGGGCATAAATTTCGCTGGCGGATTTAACGGATTCAATCACACAGCAGTTTTGGCCCGCCGTAACTTGTTGGCCCACCTTGGGCAAATCCACAAATACGATATCGCTGATTTCTTCCTGCGCGTGGTTGCTGATACCCACGGTGGCTACGCCGTTTTCGGCATAGGCCCACTCGTGCGTTTTGGCAAAGCGGCAATTTTCTTCGGTATGCATAACTAATTTCTCCTTAATTTAAACCCGGTTTTTATAAAAGGGTGTTTTGACGGTATCGGCTTTTACGCGTTTACCGTGAATTTCAATCTCTACTTCCGTTCCGGCGGTTACGTCCGCGGATGTGTAGCCGACGGCAATCCCTTTAAACAAGGGCGAATACGTCCCGCTGGTGAGCGTACCTTTTTCCTCCGCGCCTACAAACACCTTGCATCCCGCGCGGGGAACGCCTGCGGACTTTAACACAAAGGCCGTCAGTTTTTCTTTGAGCCCCTGCGCCTTTTGCGCGGCGAGGGCTTCCTTTCCTACAAAATTTTCCTTGGCTAATTTTACCACCCAACCGCAGTTGGCTTCGTACGGCGTGCGGGTTTGGTCGGCATCGACGCCGTTAAGCAAATACCCGGCTTCCAAGCGCAGTACGTCGCGCGCACCCAAGCCACACGGGGTAACCCCAAGCGCAAGCAAGGCGGCCCACAGTTCTACAATTTTACCGTTAGGCAGCATAATTTCTACGCCGTCTTCCCCGGTGTAGCCCGTGCGGGTCATATACCCGTGCGCGCCAAAGAGTTCAATCTCTTTAATATGAAAGCGCGGCAAATCGGCGGCTCCGGCCACCACTTTATCCGCAATTTCCACGGCCTTGGGGCCCTGCAACGCAATCATCGCCCAGTCGGCGCTTTCGTTGCGCACCGTAACATTAAAGTTTTTAGCCTGTTTGGTAAACCAAGCAAAATCGCCCTCAATACAGGCGGCGTTTACCACCACCAAAAATTTTTCGGGCGTCAAGCAAAAGGAAATCGCATCGTCAATAATCGTGCCCTTTTCCGTTAAAATGTGGGAATAAGTGCCCGCACCGGGGGTATTTTTAATGTTGTTGCAGTTAATGTATTGCAAAAAGGCCCAAGCGTCTTTGCCCTCTACAAAAAACTGCCCCATATGGGACACGTCAAACATCCCGGCGGATTCGCGCACGGCTTTATGTTCGGCTAAAATGCCTTTAAACTGCACCGGCAGCAGCCAACCGTGGAAGTCCACCATTTTCCCGCCGGCGGCTTCGCAAGCGGCACAGAGCGGAGTAGTCTTTAAATCGGTATGAGTCATTACGCCTCCAAAAGTATATGACCATTGTATAAAATAATTGGCAAACAGAACGTAAAATATTAAAATAAATTTAGTTAATTTTTCGTGGAGGTTTTGACCCGGGTTCCCAACCCGCACCCATACAATTTTTACTGTTTTTGGTGTCCGCCGGACGGCGGATGAGCGTTTTAACGTAAAACGCATAAGAAGAGACCAAAAACGGTCGTTTTAGGCGCAAGAAAAACGGACTAATTACCCGGTTTTCCTGCGCCGAATGTTCCCTGTCCAACCGGGCAGGGAACTACGGCTGTTTTATTTGGGTTACTCTTCTTAGCCCGGATAATACGGCCGTTTTTTATGGGCTGCCGGGCTCAATAAAAAGGAGCACTTAATGAAGGGTTTTACCTTAATAGAATTGTTAGTTGTTGTACTCATTATCGGCATTTTGGCCGCTGTGGCAATGCCGCAATACCAAGTGGCCGTAGCCAAGAGCCGCCTAGGGGCCGTCATCCCCACCGTCCGCGCCTTTAAAAACGCGGAGGAAGAATATTATCTGGCCAACGGAAAATATTTAAATGACGGATTAGAGGAACTATCCTTTGATTTAACCGGATTTAGCAAAGTAGGAAAAGGCAATATGTCTAACGGGAAAATAGGCTACGACGCCCTCAGTAGGGGCGACAGCGGACGGCAGGATGTTATCGGATACGTCCGCAACGGGAACGAAGTCATCAACAGTTACGGGCTATACCTGGATGTTTCCGACCGCCCCGGCCAAAGTTACTGCGGGGCCAAGGCGGATGACGAAGTAGCCAACAAGGTTTGCAAAAGTATGGGCGGAACCACCTTTACCACAAGCAAATGTACCGATACTTTCAGCACCGACTGCAACCTATACCCCTTGCCGTAAGCCCGGGCGTGAATTGCTATAATATAATTATGGCAGATACGCAGAGCGTCGTGAGCGACGTAAAACTATTTATTGAACGGCTGAAAAAAGAATTGCCCGAAGTGTTCGGCAAGCAGGACTCGTCCGCCGCCGAGCAAAACGCCCCCGCGGGCGAAAACAAGGTGCTCTACAACGGCAATTTTTACGAAGCCCGTATGTATATAACACCCGACCAAGAAGAGGGCGTAGCGTTTGACGGGGAAATCTTCCACATTTATTTGCACGCCAAGGATTCCGACCCGTCCGCCTTGGTTACCGTCTGGCTGCGCGAAAAGGCCAACGAAACCTTGAAAGCCAAAACAAAAGAGTGGGCGGAAAAAATCGGCGTGGAGTATAACAACATCGTCATTAAAGACCAGCGCACCTGCTGGGCCAGTTGCTCGGGCAAAAAGAACATCAACTATTCCTACCGCATTGTAAAAATGCCCTTGGCCGTACAGGATTACCTGATGGTGCACGAACTGTGCCACCTCGTACATATGAACCACGGGCAGGAATACTGGCAACTGGTGGCGCAATTCTGCCCCGATTATAAAAGCCACCGCCGCTGGTTAAACGACAACAAGGGTTCTATCTTTGCCGAGGTGGAACTAACCTACCGCGAGCCGCCCACAGACGAGCCGCAAGAAAACAATCCGCAAAATTAGACAGTAAAAAACCGCCGGTGCGAATTTCCGGCGGTTTTTTATAGGAGACCTCCCGACCCTGGCTTGTGGGCGGGGAAGCGAGATTATTTCAGTAAGGCAGAACCGTTATCGGGGCGGACGACCGTCAAAGAATCTTCACTCACGCCGCCAAAGAGCGACACGGGGAAGCGGTTCGGAACCGAGTTCGCAAGCGCTACCAGTTTACCGTGGAAGAACACGGGAGAACCGATTTTAAGCGACGGTTTAATGCCCATAGCGCGGCGGGCGCGCGGAGAAATTACCCCCCGGTTGTTAAAGAACTGCGCCAGCAAAGCAGAACCGTCTTTATAGGTTTGCTGTAAGGATTTACCCGCACCAATGTTGGCAATTTCCGCACCCTTCAAACCTTCTACCACGGCACGCTTTACAAACAAGCGGGCAAATTCGCCCTGGGTTCTAATGGCGTTGGCTTCGCCGGTGGCTTGTTTGCCGTTAGCGAATTTGAGCGTAACCTTGCTCACCGTAAAACCGTCATCCCCTTTCACGCAAGCGGCCAAGGTAGCCACGCGCGGGGTTCCGGCCAAAAGCACGCCTTGGCAGGTTTTGGTTTGCTTTTCCACCTTTACCAGCACATCCTGAAAGCCGGGGCGGTGGCGGGAAACCATATCGCTAAGTCTAACGGGTTTTAAAAATTCGGTAATGACCGTAACTTCGGCCAATTTGTTATCCAACGCACGGGAAACGGTAGCATTTTTGCCCGTGTTAGTGGCGGCAGAAGACAAACTCCATACGCCCACGCAGGCCGCCGCGAATAAAATTTTTGCAAAATTCTTATAGTTCATTTTTCTTTTTCCTCTTTATGCACAACTTTGATATATTTATTATACAAAAAGTTAGCCAAAACTAACAAATATTTTTTAAAATTCTTTTTCTCCGTCGTAAAAATGCGGAAAAATATTTTTTTATTTTTTGATAAAAAGTTAGGTTATGCTAAATTTCAGTACAAAAAGTACCCTAAAATTCCGCACGCGGACATGGCGGCAATGGGCCCTACTTTAAATTTTCCCACCGCTATAAAGGCGGCCAAAAACAAAAGCACGCTCTTGTAGTCCACAAAGTTTTCGCCGTTGCACAGCACCAAGGCCGCCGCGGCAATCAGCCCGATTACCGCCGGGCGCAAGCCCTTAAACACATTTTCCACCGCCGGAGCGTGGCGGTATTTTAAAAAGTAGCGGCTAACGAGAAGCATCAAAATAAAGGAAGGCAAACACACTGCAAAGGTGGCAATCACGCTGCCCCACACGCTGTGCGCCGCCGTGTAACCTGTGTAAGTGGCCAGGTTAATACCCACCGGGCCGGGCGTAACTTGGCTGATAGCCACTACGTCGGTAAATTCGGAAGTCGTCAGCCAAGCCTGCTTATAGACTACTTCGTTTTGGATAAACGAAATCATCGCGTAGCCGCCGCCGAAGTTAAAAAGCCCGATTTTAAAAAACGTAACAAAAAGTTTCCAAAAAATCATTTAGCGCCCCCTTTCACGCGGCCATATAAAAACCCGCCCAGCCCCGCCGCCAGCACAATGTACACCGGGGACACACCCATCAGCCACACAAGCAGAGCCGACACCGCCGGAAGCCAGACCGTTTTGTAGGTAATCCCCGCCGTTTTAGCCAAGCGGAACACGGGCACCGCAATCAGTGCCACCACCGCCGGGCGAATACCCAAAAACACGCGCTTTACAATAGGATTATCTTTAAAATTATGAAAGAAAAGCGCGATAAGCAAAATGATGACAAAAGACGGCAACGCCGCCCCCAACGCACAGCACACGCTGCCCCAAAAGCCCTTTACCTTGTACCCGGCCAAAATGGCGATGTTAATAGCCAAAATGCCCGGCGCGGCTTGGGCCACGGCGGTAGCGTCCAAAAATTCCTTTTCATCCAAATAGTGGCCTTTATCCACCAGTTCCCGCTCAATAAGCGGGAGCATTGCATAGCCGCCGCCCAAAGTAAACGTGCCGATTTTGGCAAAAATCCAAAACAAAATCAAATAAGTTTTCATTACTTATATTTTACTATTTAGAGGGAAAGGCCAACAGTTGGCTGACGGATATTTTTAAACCCTTGGCAATTTTGCGCAAATTGAGCAAGGCCAAGTTCCGCTCCCCGCGTTCCACACCACCCATATAGGTTCTGTCTAACCCGATTTCCAAGGCAAAATCCTCTTGCGAAAATCCCGCCGCCTTGCGCAGGGCCCGCACGTGCGCGCCGAACGCCTTTAAATATTTTTTGTCTGCCGCAGAGTATGTATTTTTCATACTTTACAGGATAGCAGCTTGATACTTTTAAGTACACGGACTATAAGTATCATTTTATGTTATAATAAAGGTACTTTTAGGAGGGAAAAATGAAAGGATTTATATCGCTATTTCCGTTGTTGTCATCCTGGAAAGTTGTAGTCCAGGATCCGTTGTTATCAAAAAAGAAAAACGACAGATACTGGAACGCTCCGCTCCGGCAAACCTTCCAGTATGACCCTTAATTTTATAAACGACAGATCCCGTATAAAAACACTACGGGATGACGGCTTGACGAAAAAAGAAAGTCATCCTGAACTTGTTTCAGGATCTACTGCTTGGGTTGTTAGCCGTGGTTTTACCTTGATAGAATTATTAGTAGTCGTGCTCATTATCGGCATTTTGGCAAGCGTGGCCCTGCCGCAATACGAAAAGGCGGTAGCCAAAAGCCGCTATTCACAACTGATTACGGCGGGCAAATCGTTAAAAGACGCTATGGAAGTGTATTATATGGCAAACGGCGACTATCCACAGTATTGGGGAGACCTAGACATAGAATTTAAAGGCTGTACCGCCGATACGATGTTCCGCTATATGTTGTGGTGTGATAAATTTGCGGTAGATATGTTTAACAGTAATGAAGTAAATTTAAATTTATTTGATACTCACGGCCTGCCCAACAATGGGAAAGGTATGGCCTCAACAGACCTATACAACCAAAGCCCCGCATATTATGTGGTTTGGCTGGATAATTCCCCTTATCCGGGCAAAACCGAGTGCAAAAGCAAAATGGACGGGCTTTGCAAAACAATGGGATTTTGAAAAACAGCCCCCGGCTTAAAGCGCGGGGGCTGTTTATTTTATCTTACAAAACGCTAATTTATCCAACCTTCTTTTTTGGCGTAGTTATAAATGCCGTTGTAAATGCCAAGGGCCATTTTGTTGCGCACCGCGCTGTTGCCCAGGCGGGCACGGTCCTTGTTACTGCTGATATACCCCATTTCCACCAGCACCGCCGGGCTGTTCACACCCTTTAACACATAAAAGTTGGCTTGGCGCACGCTGCTGTTTTGGTTGACGGCAATGCCGATTCCCGGCTGTTTATACACCGCGTTGCGCACGTATCCGGCCAGTTTGGAACTTTCGTTAATATATTCGTTTTTGGCCAAGGATTGCAGAAGTGCGTCCACAAAGTTATAATGGACCTCTTCGTATTGCATTGCTTCGTTTTCAAAGGCGGCCGTTTCGGCGGCTTCCTTGTCGGTGGCTTTTTCCGAACGGAAATACACCTGAAAGCCGTTTGCGTTGCGGTTTTTGGAAGCGTTGGTATGCACGGAAACAAACAAATCAGCCTTAAAATTATTGGCAATGCGGGAACGCTCGGACAAGGCAATAAAGGTATCATTATCGCGCGTGAGTTTGACCTCAAAGCCGCCCTTTTGCAACAGCCGGGCCAGTTCCTTGCCTACGGCCAAGTTCCAATCCTTTTCCCGCATACGGTTGCGCATCGCGCCGGGGTCCTTACCGCCGTGGCCCGGGTCCACCACAATACGCATTTTTTTGTGCGCTTCCCGAATACTGACAGGGTTCGGCTCGTTCTTTAAAACCGGGGCCGCTTTGGGCGCGGTTTTAGCGGAAATGGCCGGAGTCGGTTTGGCTTCGGGCTTGGCGGGGGCAATCACCGCCGCCTTGGGGGCCGCCGCTGTCATCACGGGTTCGTGCGAAAGGGCTTCCTCCTCCGCCAAAACCGAGGGTTCTTCCCCCTCCACAAGCGATTTGTGCTCCGCCGTTTGAGCAGGCTTCGCGGCTGTTTTTACGGCAGACGTTTCGGCCTTGGCAGGTTCTTCCTCGGGTGCGGGCAAGGCGTTTTTCAGCCCCGCACGGAACACCAACTTGTCGCCAGTCCGGTCAAAACTCCATACCTTGGCATCCTTGCCTAAAATCACCTTTAACACCGCATCCCCGCGGGTTTGGCGGATATCCGCCGAGGCGATATAACTCGTGCGCAAACGCTCGTGCAAATCGCGCTTTACCACCGCGTTAGGGAACGTAATAATGACGGTATGTTTGTTGGGCTGTTCGGTGGTAAAGGTTACATTTTTCTGCGCCGTAAAGAGGAGTAAATTGTCCTTACCGCCGAATTTTTTATCCTCGTAGGCCAGGTTATAGCGGCGCTCTATTTGGAAAGCCCCGTTCTTAAATTCCACCTGCTTATCCACCGCTTGCGTAAACGCAGGCAGGGTGAAAAACTCCGCCGGAGTCATTACCTTCCCGCCCCGCACCAGTACGGGCGCGGATAAGGTTTTGGGCTGGGCATTTACCACAATTTCCTGCAACGGGGCCGTTAAAATAGCATAAAAGCCCTTGGTAGAAACCTTGGCTTGTTTGGATTTGGCAAACAGTTCCACGCTCGCGCCGAACTTGCGGGCGGTTTTTTGCACGTCCACATACGGCACGTCGCCGATTTGTTCAAACGGAACCGTTCCGTCCTTTTTACCCGAAACGATAAAATCGGCCTCGTCCTGCGCCGCAAACGCGGGGCAAGATACAAATAAGGCCAACAAGCCCGATAAGAGAATTTGCCAAAGCCGTTTCATATGCAAAAAGCGCCCGGACACACTCCGGGCGCACTTATTTTACTCCAAGACGATTTTGTAATCTTCCCACGCCAACTGCGGGTCCGCCTGGATTTTGAGCGTGCGGTGAATATTCTGCTCAATGTCCTCTTGGCGGTTTTTAATGGCTTCGGCCAAAACCGGGTGCAACACCACGCGCAGGTTTCCGCCGGGGCGGCCATTGGTAAGGTCGTAAATTTCGCGCTGGATTTTAATGCGCATACTCTCCGCCGACAACACGCGGCCCGAACCGTGGCACTGGGGGCACTCTTCGCTGATAAAACTGCCCGTGCTGGCGCGCTTTCTCTCGCGCGTCATTTCCACCAGGCCCAAGCGCGTAATCGGCAAAATGCGGATTTTGGCGCGGTCCCCGTGCACGGCGGCGGCCAAGGCTTCCACCACGCGGTGGCGGCTGGACGCTTTGCGCATATCAATAAAGTCAATGACGATAATCCCGCCGATGTTGCGCAAACGCAACTGGTGAGCGATTTCGCCCGCGGCCTCAATATTGGTCTGGGTTACGGTTTCTTCCTGCGATTTGTTGCCGGTAAATTTACCGGTGTTTACGTCAATGGCACAGAGGGATTCCGCTTCCTGGATGATAATACTGCCGCCGTTGGGGAGCGGGAGTTTGGTTTTGCGCAGGTTATCAATTTCCGGCTCCACATTATAGGCTTCAAAAATCGGCGTTTTGCCCTTGTAGAGTTTCACGCGGTCGGCCAAATCCGGGGAGTTCTTTTCCACAAAGTCCAATACGCGTTCGTAATCTTTTTTGCTGTCCAGCAAATAGACTTTTGCGTTTTCGGACAGTACATCACGCGCCACCTGCAACACCGCATCCATATCCTCGTGCAAAAGTTTAGGAGAGCGGGACGTTTCAAATTTCTTAACGATAGACTGCCATTGGCGGTAGAGGTATTTTACCTCGCGTTCCAGTTCGTCCTTGGTGGCCTCTTCGGCTTCCGTGCGGACGATACAGCCCATCCCGTTTAAGTGCTTGGCGGCCAAGTCCTGCATAATATCGTTTAATTTGTGGCGGGCTTCGGAATCTTCAATATTTTTAGATACGCCCACAAAACTTTGGTGCGGCGTTAAAACCAAATAGCGCCCGGGCAAGGTTACGTCCATCGTTACCTTCATCCCTTTGGTGCTGATAGCGTCCTTTACCACCTGAACCATTACTTCCTGGCCTTTATGGAGCACTTTATCAATGTTCTTTTTGTCGCCGCCTAACACGTCGGAAATATACAAATAGGCGTTCTTTTCGTAGCCGATGTTCAAAAACGCGCTGGAAATACCGGGCAGTACGTTTTCCACCGTACCCTTGTAAATGTTACCCACAATATTGAGCGCGCCGCGGCGTTCCCAAATCAGTTCGTTTACCCGTCCGTCTTCCAAAATGGCGATACGCGTTTCTTCAAACGACGTATTGACCAAGACTTCCACGGAGGGCTGTCCTTCTAAATTCTTACTCATACTAAAATCCTCTCTTGGCTCTTTCACAAGCCTTTAAATGGGGTGAAATTCCCCTTCGCTGTCCTGCCAAAGGAAACTTTCCCTAATAAATGTAAAACCTTCCACCGTAAACGCTTCGTCCTGCGCCGGGATATCAACCCCCAGCCACGCGGCGATAAGCGTTTGCGGACGTTCCCACTTGCCTTGTACGTTTAAAAGCGTTAAACGCACGGCGCGGTTGGAAACGGTTTGCGCTTTCCAAATGTACGGTTTGGCATTTTGCACGAGTGCCAGCCCGTTATCAGCCCGGCGGGTAATATCCACCCGGGCCGCATTAAAGAAATCTTCCGCCGTCATATCCGGGGCAAACAAATCAAAATTTCCTTCCACCCGGTAAACGGCTGCGGCGGCCAAATTCTGCACCGAAGGCAGCGCATAGGGCACGCGTTGTACGTCCAAAAGCGTGAGCCCCTGCGGTTTGGCCTGTTCCAGCGAACTGCGCACCTGCTCTGCGGGCACGGCGGAAAGCAAATAAATATCCAAATACTCCCTTTCCGCCCGCACACCCATAGACGGCGCCGGACCGTACGCAAGCCGGGGCCAATTTTTATTAACCTTGGCCGGTTCGTAGGGTAACCCGCTGGCGAGCACCATACTGCGCACGGCATTAAAGGTGTTCAGCCGCGCCGGCGATTTTTCGGCACAGGTGAACACTATACGCATTTTATAAATTTTTGGCGTGTTTATCATCTTTTTATGCCCGTATGCGGCGCGCGTAAACCGACTGCACCACCCCTAATGCCCATAAACTGGATACCAAGTTGGACCCGCCGTACGAAATAAACGGCAGCGGAATCCCGGCTACCGGCACAATACCGATAAGCATCCCAAAGTTTACCAGCATATAGGTAAAAAACATCCCGAATATGCCGGAACATACCAAATAACCGTAGCGGTCGCTTGAACTGTACGCCACTACGATTATTCTCCATAAAATGAGTAAATAGAGCCCCAACACAAGAAGCGTCCCCCACAGGCCGAGTTCTTCCCCCACCACAGCCAAAATAAAGTCTGTGTGTTTTTCGGGCACGAACCCCAGGCGCGACTGGGTTCCCGAAAAGAGCCCCGAGCCGAAAACGCCGCCCGCGCCCATAGCAATTTGCGCTTGCAAGACGTTATACCCCGCACCGCGCGGGTCGGACTTGGGGGCCAAAAAGGTTTCTACGCGCTTTCTCTGGTGTGGCTTCATTTGGTGGTCCACAAATATCCCGCCAAACAGCCCCGCCAGCACCACCAAGGTAGCCAGTACAAAGTAAAAAGACGGCAGTAACATACGCAACTGTTTAAAAAACCACCAAGTTGCATACCCCAGCACAATCACCAATACAGAAAACCCCGCCATATACCAGCCGTTATGCGCCAAATCATAAAACGCGCGCACCAGCCAATATTCCTGCAAATCCGGGTGGAGATAGATATATGTCCAGGCAATCGTAAAAAACCCCGCCACGCCCGCAAAAAGGCCGATTAAACCCAAATAGAACACATTTACACCCGTGCAATAAAGCAGTACCAAAATGGCCGGGAACGTAACCACCACTGACGAAAAGTCCGGCTGCATCATAATCAGGCCAAAAACAGGCACCAATAATGCCCCCAAGCCAAAGAGCGTGGAAACATCGCGGATACGCTGGCCTCGTCTGTCCAAAAATGCGGCGGCGGCCAAAATGGTGGCCACGCGGCAGATTTCCGAGGGTTGCATAGAGAAAAAAGGAAGCACAAACCACGAGCGCGACCCGCGCTGATAGGAACCAAACAACAGCACCCCCACCAATAGGGCCAAAATAAAGCCGTAGAGGTACTTCCATTGTTCATCAAAGATTTGGTAGTTAAAACTCCACCCCACAAAAAAGGCAAACGCCCCCACCGGCAGGGCCACCAAGTGCGTGCGGACAATGGGGTTAGCAAAAGACAAACTGTTGACAGCAGACATAATGCACAGCGCACCCAGTATCACCAGTAAAATCATTGCGCCAAACAGCACATAATCCAAACGGCTGCGGCTGGAATTTTTAGTAAAATTGCGAAATGCGGCCATATTAATCGCCACTCCTTAACAACTCGTCATAATCTTCGGCAGAGCGGGCCTGCGCGTGGGGCTTTTCCGCGGGTTTATTTAAGCGGAAATAGGCTTCCAGCATAGAGCGTGCAATCGGCCCGGCGGCGGAACTGCCCCCTTCGCCAAACTCCACAAATACCGCCAAAGCAATCGTCGGCTCTTCGCCTTCTCGGCCCGCAAAGGCCATAAACCAACCGTGGTCTTTGCCGTGCGGGTTCTGCGCGGTACCCGTTTTGCCATATACGTCCAGCCCTTTGATTTTCACGCGCCGCGCGGTGCCGTCGTCCACCGTATGTTTCAAGGCTTTAAACAACAAATCGTATGTTTTGGGCTTTAAATCGGCCTTTTGCAAAATATCCGTTTTGCCCACGACTTCGGTTTTGCCCGTTTGGTTGCTGACGATTTTTTCCACATAATACGGGCGATAGACATTTCCGCGGCTGGCTACGGCGGCCGCAAACTGCGCCATTTTTAAAGGCGTTACCAGAAGTTCCCCCTGCCCGATAGACAGGTTTAACGTATCGCCGATAAACCAATAGGTTTTGTTGCGCGCGCGGCGGGTCGGGCCGTACAAATTGCCCGCCTTTTCGCCGGGCAAATCAATACCCGTTTGGCGGCCAAACATAAACTTGCGCTCTACCCGCTCAATAGCGGCGGCCCCGGTTTCGGAAGCCACAACATAAAAATATACGTCGCAGGAATTGCTGACCCCGTCAAAAAAGTCCACCGGGCCGTGCCTGCCCCAACATTTAAACATGCGCGGGCCGGAATCGTAATGCCCGGGGCAGTTAATTTTGCGGTTTACGTCCAAATGTCCGTCTTCCAAGGCGGCGGCAGACGTAATAATTTTAAAGGTGGAAGCGGGCGGATAAATCCCCTGCACGGCGAGGTTATATTCGTTGATTTTTTTAGATTGTTTGGGGTTTTCCTCGTCGCTGTATTGCACAAAAATATTCGGGTCGTAAGCAGGCGCGCTCGCCAAGGCCAGCACCGCACCCGTGCGCGGGTCCAACGCCACCGCGGCCCCGCGGCCTGTTTTGGAATTTTTCAGGCCTTCCTCCGCCGCGCGCTGTAAATCAAAATCCAAGGTTAAATAAACGTCGCTCCCGGCGGACCATTTTTTGTCCTGAATAATGCTCTTTACGCGGCCGCGGTAATCCACTTCCAAATATACCCCGCCGTCGTGGCCTTTTAATTCTTTTTCAAATTTTTTTTCAATCCCGTTTTTGCCGATTTTGGAGTTCAAACGGTACCCCATACTTTGGTCGCGCTTTTGCCACTCGCGTTCGTCCATACTGCCGATGTAGCCGATGAGGTGGCTGGCAAACCCGCCAAAAGGATAACTGCGCTTGGTTTCCTCAATCAAATACACGCCGGGGTAGTACAGTTGGAGTTCCTGCAAGGCCATTGTACTTTTGGTGGAAAGGTTTTCGGCCAACAAGGTGGCTTTGCCCGTTTTAACCCCTTGTTCCACCTTTTTGAGCACTTCTTCTTCGCTCATCTTTAAATGCGGGGCCAAATCGTGCGCTAATTGGTTTAAATATTCAGGGTCCTTGCGTCCTGCGGAAAGGTAATAAAAACTAAATGCCGGGGCATTTGAGGCCACTGCTACGCCGTCTGCGGTGAACACGCGCCCGCGCGGAGCCGTCTGGTACAAAATCTGCGTGCGGTTGCGCTCGGCCATTTTTAAATAATCGTTGTGGCGCAAGACCTGGATATCCACCAAACGCAGCGCAATGACCGTTCCGGCCACAGCGGCCAAAATCATCATTGTCTTTAAACGCGCGTTAAAAAATATCCGGGTAACGGCCATATAAAAATCCTATCTTTGGCGGCAAACCGCCCCTCCGTTTAAGGTCCGGCGCACCAGCCAAAACACCGCCGGAGCCAAGAGCGCCCCAATCACCGCGCCGCCCAGCACACTCCAAAAGCCGGGCCACATCGTGGCGGAGGCAAACCACCACACGAGGAGCGCATTAATCACGCTGACTAAAACAGACAAACCAAACACGCTGACCACCTGCGGGAAAATCCCGTCAAAATCAAACCGTTCCGCCAGCGCATAAATGATACAAGCCGCCACGGTAAAGGAAAAGGCGTTATTGCCAAACAGTTTGGTGCCGAAAAAGTCCAAAAACAGCCCGCACACGAAGGCCGCAGAATAGCCAAACTCCGGCTTCAATACCGCGCAAAAGGCCGCCGTAAAGGCCAGCATAATATTCACGCTGAGCCCCCAAAACGAAAACAACGAGGCAAACGCCCAATGGCATACCGTAGCCGCCACAAACAGCAAAAGCAGTTTTACAAAACTCCACATACGTTATTTGCCTCCGTTCCCCGTAATTACAAACAGTTCCCGCACCGCCGCCGAACGCACCAGCGGGGTTACCTCTACCGTAAGGGCCGTTTGGAAACTTTCGTCCTCACGCACGCCGCTTACCTGCCCGACCAAAATACCCGCCGGGAAGATACTGCTGGTTGCCGCGGTATAGACTTTATCGCCCTTTTCCACTTGGGTTAAAAGGGGAATATATTTAATGCGCACAGCGCGCGGGCCGTTACCCGTTAAAAGGCCTTCCTCTTTGCCGCGCTCCAAATAAACGGCGGCGGAAAAATCCTCGTCGCGCACTAAAAGCACTTTGGCGGTGCTTTCCGCGGCTTCCACCACCACGCCCGCCAGCCCTTCGTGCCCGTCTTCCATAGAAATCACCGCGCTACGCTCCGTTATACCGTCCTTTAAACCCTTGTCAATAATCACGGCGTTCCATTGGGAAGGCTCGCGGTAGGCCACCTTCGCCCATACGCCCTTCCAACGGTGCGTGCGGGAAAGTTTTAACAAATCGGTTAAGCGGCCGTTTTCGTCCAAAATAGCCTCGGCCTGGGACGATAGCAATTTGGTCATTTCAATTTCTTGTTTGAGTTCCCGGTTTTCCCGGTGGGCGTCCAACAGTTCGCGGACGGTTTGGTTTACGTTTTCCGCATATTTGGCCGTAGCGTGCGCCGCGCGCACCTGCGGCAGGAAAACATACGCCAGCACAGCCTTAACGGAAGATACAAAACCTTCCAGCGGCAAAATCATCAGCAGGAAGGACGCCAATAAAAAAATTAAAGGGAGCAAAAAACGCCGGCGGGAACCGGGCGCTTGCTTTTTAGATGACTTTTTTTTATGTGCTAACATAATTCAAATCTGTATAGGGGTTTATCCCCCTGTTAAAACGAAAAAGCGGACACGGTCCCTTAAAGAACTGTGTCCGCTAAAAGGTTTTCTGCAACCGTCTGCTAGAAAGATTTACCGCGGGAGCCGAAGAAGCGGGAGCCTTTTTCGTTCAGTTGTTCCAAAAACTTGCCCGTACCCAAGGCCACGCAACTAAGCGGGTCTGCGGCGCGGTGAACGGGGATATCCGTTTCCTTGCGGATCAGTTCGGTAATGCCTCTTAACAGGCTGCCGCCACCGGCCACCACAAGC
The DNA here is from genome assembly GCF_050873505.1 of Candidatus Avelusimicrobium sp. Lineage (GTDB taxonomy): Bacteria > Elusimicrobiota > Elusimicrobia > Elusimicrobiales > Elusimicrobiaceae > Avelusimicrobium. The sequence goes on from NZ_JBNMIY010000004.1 coordinate 157,810, forward strand.
CCTCTATCCACGAGGTCCGCGGCCAATTCCGGCGGGGTTTCTTCCAAGGTGCTTTTAATCACGTCAATAATCAGGCGCACCGGCTCCATCAACGCTTGGCGGATTTCTTCCGAAGTTACCGTCAAGGTGCGGGGCAGGCCTTGTGTCTGGTCGCGCCCTTTTACTTCCATTGATTTTTCTTCCTTCAAGGGATAGACGGAACCCAGGTTGATTTTCACTTCCTCGGCCGTCGTTTCGCCAATAATCAGATTGTATTTTTTGCGGAAATACTGCACGATGCACTCGGTCAGTTCATCGCCGGCCACATCAATAGACTTGGCGACCACCATCCCGCCCAGCGAGATAACGGCCACTTCCGTCGTGCCGCCGCCGATATCAACAATCATACTTGCGTGCGGTTCCGCGATAGGCAAATCGGCGCCCATAGCCGAAGCCATGGGCTCCTCTATCAAATAGACCTCGCGCGCACCCGCTTGGCGGGCGGCGTCATCTACCGCGCGTCTTTCCACGCCGGTAATGTCCGAGGGAATGCCAATCACAATTCTGGGACGTAACAGACTGCTTCTGCTGTGGACCTTGCGGATGAAATAGCGGATCATTTCTTGCGTAACTTCAAAGTCCGCAATCACGCCGTTCTTCATCGGGCGCACGGCCACAATATTAGCCGGGGTTCTGCCGAGCATTTGCTTGGCCTTCGCGCCAACAGCCTTCACTTCGCCGGTTTCTCTTTCCACGGCGACGACGGACGGCTCACGCAGCACGATGCCTTTATCTTTGACATAGATCAGACAGTTGGCTGTGCCAAGGTCCATACCTAAGTCAGAAGAGAAAAGCCCCCCAAGATAGTCTATTACCATAAGCGTTCACCTATTCAACCAGTTTAACGATGGCCACTTCGGCGTTGTCGCCTTGGCGCAGCCCCGCGCGGTAAATGCGGCAGAAGCCGCCGGCGCGGTTGGCATAGCGGGAAGCCAACACTTCAAACAGTTTCTTTACGGCCGCGGCATCCTTCAAGGTGTCTTTGGCGGCGCGTTCGTTGTTGGCTTTGGCCAGCGTGATGAGCCCTTCCACCACGCGTCTGACTTCTTTGGCTTTGGGCAGCGTGGTCTTCACTTGTTCGTGAAGAATAATGCTGGTGGCCATATTGTTAAGCATAGCCTTGCGGTGGGACGCAGTCTTGCCCAATTTTCTGTATCCGGTATTTTTAATCATACGCTAAAAACTACTCCTTAAATTTTCATACCGAGCGAAAGTTTCATCTCGGCCAGTCTTTCTTTGATTTCGTCCATAGATTTGGCGCCGAAGTTCTTGATCATTTTCAAGTCGTCTTCGGTCATTTTAACCAAGTCGCGGACCGTGTTAATATTTTCGGATTTAAGACAATTAATGGAGCGGGACGACAATTCAATAAATTCAATGGACTGGTTTAACAGTTCATCCAATTTGGAATTGACGTTCGCGCCGGCGACGGCCCCGGTCGTGGACACGGGTTCTTCCACCGCTTCGTCGCTGGTGGTGGCCACGCAATCGTCTTCGCCTTCAATCGTGAAAATATGCAAAGAACTGGACAGCAATACCGCTGCACGGTGCAACGCCCGGGCCGGAGCCAAGGTGCCGTCGGTGGTAATTTCCAAAATCAAGCGGTCATAGTCCGTTTTCTGGCCGACGCGGGCAGGTTCCACATCGTAGTGAACCTTCACAATCGGGGAGAACAGGGCATCCACCGGGATAAACCCGGCAGGGCGCTGAATTTTGGCTAAATCTTCGGCAGGCACATAACCCTTGCCGCGGGAAATTTCAATTTCCATTTCCAGGCTGCCGCCCACTTCCAAGGTGGCCAGGGCCAGGTCTTTATTGACAATTTCCACGCCGGACGCTTCTTCAATATCCGCAGCCGTTACCACGCCGGGTTTGGCGACGTGCAACTGCAAATATTCACGGTTTTTGCCTTCCATTTTCACGCGCAGACGTTTCATATTGAGCAAAATATTGATAACGTCTTCCCGCACATTGGGGATCGTGCTGAATTCGTGCACGGCTCCCGCGATTCTGACGGCGGTTACAGCGGCGCCTTCCATACCGGAAAGTAAAATCCGGCGCAGGGAGTTGCCCACCGTATGACCGTAACCGCTTTCGTACGGTTCGGCAATAAATTTGCCGTAAAAGTCGGACGCGGTTTTTTCTTCCAGTTGAATCTTTTGCGGAAGGACTATTTCGTTAAAAGCCATTATTGCCTCCAAACTATTTAGAATAGTATTCTACGATGAGCTGCTCGTTGACAGGGTAGGACATTTCCGCTCTGTCGGGCCATCTTAAAAGTTTGCCGGTCATCTTCTCCGCATCGTATTCCAAGAAGCTCGGGCGCTGGTTGCGCTTTTCGGCATCCGTCAAGGCTTTCTTTACTTCCACGTTTTCGGCCAAGGCGGCGTTCAAGGTTACTTTGTCGCCCAAGCGCAACTGGTAAGAAGGCACGTTTACGGCTTTACCGTTTACGGTTACATATCCGTGCAATACCAACTGGCGCGCGGCTTTAAGCGAAATGGCAAAACCCAAGCGGCGGACGGTGTTGTCCAAGCGGGTTTCCAATTTGCGCAAGAAATTTTCACCGGTCTGGCCTTCGGCCTTGGCAGCGGCGTCAAACAAGTTGCGGAACGGAATTTCAGACATACCAGATTGAAGTCTGGCTTTCTGTTTTTCCTGCAAGCGAATACCGTATTCGGACACTTTGGCTTTTCTAACTTTGCCGCCGCGTTTGGTTACGGCAGCCAACTTGTCAATGACGCAGTTGGTGTAGCATTTGCTCCCTTTCAAGAAAAGTTTGCAATCTAATTTTCTGCACTTTTTGCAGCTGGGTCCTGTATATCTAGACATAAATCTTATACTCTCCTGGCTTTGGGCGGTCTGCATCCGTTGTGGGGGATGGGGGTGATGTCTTTAATGGAAGACACGGTTAAACCGGCTTGCTGTACGGCGCGCACGGCAGTTTCTCTGCCCTGGCCCGGGCCGCAAACTTTTACGGCTACTTCGCGCATACCCATAGCAACGGCTTTTTCAGCAGCCTTGTTGCTGGTGATTTGCGCGGCAAACGGAGTGCTCTTCTTGGTGCCTTTAAAGCCGTGAGAACCGGCGGTGGACCAAGCAATCGTGTTGCCCTTGTCGTCCGAAACAGTTACAATCGTGTTGTTGAACGAGCAGTAAATATGCACCACGCCGAATACCGGCGCTTTGGCGTTTTTCTTCTTTCCTTTCGCCGCCGGCGCTTGCGCGGCCGGGGCCGTTGTTACTTTTTCTTCTGCCATATGTTTAAATTCCTAATATTAAAAGTTATTTGGTTTTAGCACCCACGGTTTTTCTTCTGCCGCGGCGGGTTCTGCTGTTGGTTTTGGTGCGCTGACCGCGGACCGGCAGGTTGCGGCGGTGGCGCTGGCCACGATAGGAACCAATTTCAATGGCGCGGTGAATATTTTGCGCCACTTCGCGGCGGAGTTCGCCTTCCACTTTGTATTCTTTCTGCAAAATGGTGTTGAGCAAACCGGCCTGCTGTTCGGTCAAGTCTTTCACGCGGGTAGCGGGATCAATCTGGCCGTTCAATTTGGCAAGCACGTCTTTGGCGTTTTTCTTGCCGATGCCGTAAATGTATTCCAGGGCGACGTCAATTCTTTTATTTTTAGGTAAATCAATACCTGCGACTCTAGCCATATTCTTCTAAAACTCCTTAAATTAACCTTGGCGTTGTTTGTGCTTCGCGACTTCGCAAACCACACGGACTACGCCGTTGCGCTTAATGATTTTGCATTTCTGACATATCTTTTTTACACTGGCTCTGACTTTCATTTATTTCTCCCTATAAGTTATTCTGCCGCGGGTCAAATCGTAAGGAGACAATTCCAGTCTGACCTTGTCGCCCGGTAGAATTCTTATATGATGAACTCTCATTTTGCCGGATATATGTCCCAGAATAATTTTGCCGCCCGGTATTTCTATTTTAAACATCGCATTGGGCAGCGATTCCAAGACTTTACCTTCAATTTCTATCTTATCGCTCATACGACTCCGAGTTCGGATAAATTTAGAACAAACATCCGCCGCGCCCTTTTGAACCATCCAAAAAGCGCCGGCGTGAGATTATTCAAAGGCCGTGAAAATTTCACTGCCGTTAGCCGTAACGGCTACCGTGTGTTCAAAGTGGGCAGCATACTTGCCGTCCGCCGTAACCACAGTCCAACCGTCATCCAACTCCCTGACTCTATAAGTTCCCGCAGTAAGCATAGGCTCTATTGCCAGGACCATGCCCTTTTCCAAGAGCGGCCCCGTGCCCGGTCTGCCGAAGTTCGGGATACTGGGCTCTTCGTGCATATTGCGGCCAATACCGTGCCCGCAGTAATCACGCACGACGCCTACGCCGTTTTGCTTGGCAAAAGTTTCCACCGCGTGCTCCACGTCGCCAAGACGCTTGCCGGGTTTGACTTGCCCGATTGCCTTATATAAAGACTTTTTGGTAACGTCCATCAGTCTTTGGGCTTCGTCAGAAACTTCTCCCACGCCGAGGGTGATTGCGGCATCAGAACAGAAGCCGTCAAGGCGGGCCCCTGTATCTATACTGATAATATCACCACTCTTTAATATTCTATCTTTTTTTGGGATTCCGTGCACAACTTCTTCATTTACGGAAGCGCAAATGGTGCCCGGAAAGCCATAATAACCGAGAAAGAGCGGCGTCGCCCCGAAGGAGCGGATCGTCTTTTCGGCCGCGGCGTCCAATTCCAGCGTGGAGATACCCGGTTTAACGAGTTCGGTCATCAGTTTGAGGACCGCCGCCGTTACTTTGCCGGCTTCACGCATCTTTTGGAGTTCGCTATCGTTTTTTACTTCAATCATTTTGCCTTCTTGATGACATTTACAATGTCTTCAAAAACTTTTTCGGGGGTTTGGTTACCCTTGATTTCTACGTATTTACCGCTGTTCAAATAATAGTTCTTCACCGGCAAGGTATCGTTGTGATACACTTCCAAGCGGCGTTTGACGTGTTCGGCGGTATCGTCTGCACGGGTGTATAATTCACCGCCGCAAGCCGGGCATTTGGTAAGCGGGGCTTCCGGATTGACGTGCAAAATGGCACCGCATTTTTTGCATTGACGGCGGGAGGTAATGCGGCTGACGACTTCGCTTTCCGGCAAGTCAATCATAATTACCTTCGTAATTTCGCGCCCGAGGCGTTTCATCATCGCATCCAACGCTTCGGCCTGCGCCACCGTGCGGGGAAACCCATCAAAAATAATACCTTTATCGGTAGATTTGACGATGTTTTCCAACATAGAAATCATCAGTTCGTCCGGCACCAGGTTTCCGTTTTCAATAATGCCGGAAATCTTTTTGCCGAGTTCGGAACCGGAAGCAATTTCCGCGCGGAGAACGTCCCCGGTGGAAATGTGCTTCAACTGAAATTCATCTTGCAATTTGGCCGACTGCGTGCCTTTACCGGCACCCGGGCAGCCCATTAAAACAATATTCACGTTAAAATCCTTCCTGTCTTTCAAACTACTTTGCGTTTCGCCCCAGTGGAGCCAAACACAAAATAATTTGCCACGAAACAACTACTAATTTTTTTAGATTTTGAGGAGATTTCTAGGCGCCTTTTTCCGAAGCATACTAATTGCTATGCGAGGAAAAAGGGAACAAAGAAATCTCCCAAAATCTGTAAAAATTACTGGACGTTAAACCAGCGGCCTTTGATTCTCTTGCTTCCCTTCATCAACGGCTCGTAATTGCGGGCCAAGAGATGGGCTTGGATTTGACCGACGGTATCCAACGCGACGCCGACGACGATGAGCAGAGCCGTACCGCCGAAGTAAAAGTCCACGTTAAATTCCGCACGGAAGAAATCCGGCAAGACGGCCACCAAACATACAAAGATGGCACCGCAGAACGTCAAGCGGTTCATTACCCACTCAATGTAGTTTTTGGTCGGTTCCCCGGGGCGAATACCCGGGATAAAACCACCCCATTTCTTCATATTATCTGCCAAGTCGGACGGGTTAATCGTCATAGAATTGTAGAAATAGCAGAAGAAAATAATGAGCGCGGAGAAAATCAACATATACCAACCGTTGCTGCGGTTCATCGCTTCCAACAGTTTCTGCGCCCACGGGGCTTCTTGGTTAAAACTGGCAATCGTCAGCGGCAAGGAAATAACAGAGGACGCAAAGATTACAGCAATCACGCCGCTCTGGTCAATTTTAAGCGGCAGATAACTGGTCTGCCCGCCATATGTTTTATTCCCTACCTGGCGTTTGGCGTACTGAACCGGGATTTGGCGTTGTGCCGTTTCCAGCCATACCACTAACGCGGTAATGACAATCGCCGCACCAAAGATTACCAAGGCCATAAAGAAGTCCATTTCGTCCGTTTTCACGCGGTTGACGACTTCCATAATGGCACTGGGCAAGCGGTCCACGATGCCGGCAAAAATGATGAGCGAAATACCGTTGCCCACCCCTTTTTCCGTAATCTGTTCGCCTAACCACATAACAAACATCGTACCGGCCGCGAGGGTCAGCACGGTGGTTACAAAAAACATAAACGACGGATTGACTACCGCCGATACGCCGCCTGCGCCTTCCACTTTCGTGATGGCGAAGGTCATCATAGCGCCTTGCAAAACGGCCAGGAACAGTGCAAAAATACGGGTAATCTGGTTTTCTTTTCTTCTGCCGGATTCGCCCTCTTTATGCATTCTGTCCAACGCGGGGAAAATATGCGCCCCGCGAACAAGCCCCATAATAATGGACGCGTTGATGTACGGCATAATACCCAAGGCCAAAATGGAGAATTTACCCAACGCACCGCCCGAGAAGATATTCATAAAACCTAAAATACCGTTCTGGTGGGCAGCAAAGAGTTGTTTCAAAACATCCGCATTGATACCGGGTATTGGGATTGCAGCCGCAATCCGGAAAACAGCCAACGCCCCGATCAAGAAGAGAAGTCTCTTCTTGAGTTCGGGGGCGTTAAAGATATTTGCAACTGTGTTGTTAGCCATTATTTGGTCTTCTGTTCAAGCACGGTTACGGTGCCGCCGGCTTTTTCAATCGCCGCTTTGGCGGTGGCAGAAAAACCGTGAGCAGACACTTTCAAGGCCTTGGTCAAAGCGCCGTTAGCCAACACTTTGACACGGGTAACATCGTGGATGATGCCCGCTTTCTTCAAGGCTTCGGGGGTTACTTCCGCACCGGCCGCAAACACTTTTTCCAAAGAGCCCAGATTTACATAATCGTAACGTCTGGCAAAATCTCTGTTGGAAAAACCGCTTTTCGGCGTGTGGCGGATAAGAGGCATCTGACCGCCTTCTTTGCTTTCCTTGCGGCTGTTACCGGAGCGGGAAGTCTGCCCTTTCATACCTTTGGTGCAGTAGTTGCCCAAACCAGAGCCCGGGCCAATGCCCAAGCGTCTTTTGGCTTTTCTAGACCCATGTTTAGGGAAAAGTTTATTTAAAGTTACCATTTTATTCTCTCCACAAAACTATTCGGCCTTGGCTGCTTCAACGGGCGCTTCGGCTTTCGGGGCTTCGGCGGCGGCTTTTTCAGCCTTGCCGCGGATAACGTTCACAGCTTCTTTGCTTTTGAGTTGTTTAAACGCTTCCATAGTGGCATACACGAGGTTGCAAGGATTGCAACTGCCCAAACTCTTGGCGAGCACGTCTTTGATACCGGCGGCTTCAAACAAGAGGCGCACACCGCTACCGGCGATTACACCGGTACCGGGGGCCGCGGGTTTCATCCACACGGAAGAAGCACCGAACTTGCCGATGGTTTCGTGCGGAATCGTTTCGCCCACGATCGGGAACGTAATCATATGTTTTCTCGCGTGAGATTCAGCCTTGGCGATAGCCAACTGAACCTGGTTTGCCTTGCCAATAGCAACGCCCACTTTGCCCATACCGTTACCGACCACGACCAACGCGCGGAAACCAAAGCGTTTACCGCCCTTTACTACCTTGGCCGTTCTGGCTACGTGGATGACCGTCGTTTTGCCTTCGGCGAGCGGTCTTGCTTTTTGAAACTCGGCTCTTTTGCCTTTCGCTTCTTTTCTGTTATCGCTTTTAACTAGCGTTTCATTGGACATTAAATTCACCTGTCTTAGAATTTCAATCCTGCTTCTCTGGCGGAATCAGCAAGCGCTTTAATTCTGCCGTGGTACACGCGTCCGCCGCGGTCAAACATTACTTCGCTGATACCTTTTTCAAGCGCTTTCTTGGCAATAGCAGCGCCCAAGGCCTTGGCGGCTTCAATACTCTTGGCGGAGGTGTCAAACTTGCCTTCAAATTCTTTGGACAACGTCGTGGCAGACACTAACGTGCTGTGGGTGTTGTCGTCAATAATTTGGGCATAGATGTATTTCAAGCTTCTGTACACCGAAAGGCGCGGGCGGTGCGCACCGTTTTTCAACAGGTGGCCGCGGCTGCGGTCCTTTCTGAATTGATATCTTTCTTGCTTAGTAGCCATAATTATTTACCTCCCGCCGCAGTCTTACCGGCTTTGCGGGCAATGTGTTCGCCCTGGTATTTAATACCGCTGCCTTTGTAGGGTTCCGGAGGTCTGATTCTTCTGATTTTGGCCGCGAAATCGCCCACTTTGAACTTATCGCTGCCTTTAATCGTTACCGCGCCGGATTTCGGATCCACCACGACCGTAAGGCCAGCGGGGATATCCAAATTGACGGGGTGAGAGAAACCCAATTCCAAATTGAGTTTTTGTCCGGCCACGTTCGCGCGGTAACCCAAACCGTTGATTTCCAAGGTTTTGGAGAAACCGTTCGTAACACCTTCAATAATATTGAAGACGTTCGCGCGGGTGGTGCCGTGGATAGCGTTAAGTTCTTTCACACGGTTTTCCGGGATGGAGAAGGTCAACACGGCCCCATCCAATTTCGGGGTTACGCCTTCCGGCACGGTGTAGGACAAGGTGCCCAAAGCGCCGGTAGCGGTGATGATGTTCTCTTTAATTTCCACTTTGGTTTTAGCGGGAATATTGATAATTTTTTTACCGATTCTGCTCATATTCCCCCCTTACCAGACCTGGCACAAAAGTTCACCGCCGATTTTGGCGGCTTTGGCTTGCGCGTCGGTCATTAAGCCTTTGGAAGTGGAAAGAATAGAAATACCAAAAGCGCCGCGAACTTTCGGAATATTGTTGTAAGCGCTATATACGCGGGAACCCGGTTTGGACACTCTTTTGAGGCCCTGGATTACGCATTCGTTTTCCGGCGTGTATTTCAAAAATACTCTTACCACGCCGCCCTTGGTTTCGTTGTGGACGGCTTTGAAATTGGCGATGTATCCTTCTTCTTTGAGGATGCGCGCAATTTCGGTTTTGATTTTAGAAAAAGGGATATCCACTTTTTCTTTTTTCTTCATATTGGCGTTTCTTATTCTGGTTAAGAAATCTGCGATTGGATCCATATTCTAGGTTATCGTCCCAAGCCACTTTCCTGTTGCGGAGTTGGCCCGAAAGCGATACCTCCTCCTGTAAATTACCAGCTCGATTTTCTAAGACCCGGGATTAAACCCTGGTGTGCCATCTTTCTCAGGCAGATACGGCAGAGACCGAAGTCGCGGTAGTAACCTCTTGCGCGGCCACAGATTTGGCATCTGTTGTGATAGCGCACGGCGAACTTTTGGTCCTTAGCCATTTTTGCAACCCATGCTTTAGTAGCCATAAAGTTTTAGTCCTCTTATTTAGTAGCCGATTTGCGGAAGGGCATACCCATATAATCCATGAGCAGGCGACCGCCTTTATCGTTGCCGGCCGTGGTAACGAACGTAATGTTCATACCGTGGGCTTTGGGTGATTTTTCCACATCAATTTCCGGGAAAATATAATGTTCTTTAATACCCAGGTTCAAGTTGCCTTTACCGTCAAAACTCGGGTTGAAACCCTGGAAGTCGCGGATACGGGGGCAGGCGATCATAATGAAGCGTTCCATAAATTCATACATTCTCGCACCGCGCAGCGTTACGCGCACGCCGATAGGCATACCTTCTCTAAGTTTGAAGTTAGAGATGGATTTTTTGGCGCGTCTTACTTGGGCAGCCTGACCAGCGATGGCGGTCAAATCTTCTTTGGCCACTTCCAACGCTTTAATGTCTTCACGGGCATCTTTTACACCGATGTTGATCACGATTTTCGTGAGTTTCGGCGCAGCCATCGGGCTCTTTACACCCATATCTTTGAGCAAGGCCGGAAGCACTTTTTCTTTATAAAGGGCCTGCAAGCGGGGAGTATATCCCTCGGGCGCCTTCGTTACGTTTTTCGTTTCTTTCTTAGTCATTTTCTCTTACCTGGATTAAATGATCGGCTCGTTGCATTTGCGGCAAACGCGTACTTTTTTACCGTCGGCCGAAACTTGCACTTTGGGCGTCATCGCTTTTTTGCATTTACCGCAGATGACCGCTACGTTAGAAGCATCCAACGCCGATTCCATCTGGATGATGCCGCCTTGCTTATTTTGAGTAGGCTTCGTGTGTTTGGAAATCATATTCACGCCGGCAACTACTACTTTGTTTTTGCCCGGGTTGACGGATTTCACTTCGCCTTTCTTGCCTTTGTCCTTGCCGGCCAAAACCAGCACGGTATCTTTCTTCTTGATAATCATACTCTATACCACCTCAGGAGCCAGGGAAATGATTTTCAAAAAGTTCTTTTCTCTGAGTTCTCTGGCAATGGGCCCGAACACACGGGTGCCTTTGGGTTCGCCGTTATCGTTGATGATGCAAACAGCGTTGTCATCAAAACGAATATAGGAACCGTCTTTTCTTCTTTTTTCGCGGGCCACGCGAACGACTACCGCGCGGACTACGTCGCCTTTTTTAATGGCGGAGGTAGGGATCGCATCTCTGACGGAGCACATCACGACATCTCCCAAAGTTGCGATATCCCGGTGGTGGCCGCCGCGCACTTTAAAGCACTGCACTTTACGCGCGCCGGAATTGTCGGCCACATTGACTATGCTTCTTAATTGAATCATACTTTAATAACTCCGTAGTTTTTAAAAACTAAGCTCTGGCTTTTTCCACAATCTTGGAAACACGCCATTTCGTCGTTTTGGAAACGGGACGGGTGCTCATAATTTCCACTTTGTCGCCGATTTTGCTTTCGTTGGCCTCATCGTGCGCGTGGAATTTGGCCGCTCTTTTGAGCGTTTTGCCATAGCGGTCGTCGTGAACCAGGCGTTCTACCGCAACGGTGCGGGTTTTGTCCATTTTGTCGGACACAACCACGCCGGTGAGGACCTTTCTTTTAGCACGGGTTTCTTGATTTTCCATTTTTAAAACCTCTATTTTTGCTCTTTCTTCTGGTTGATCAGCGTTTGCAAAAGAGCAATTTCGCGTCTGACCGCTCTGATTTCCATCGGGTTAGCGATGGGAGTGGTGCTGTGTTTGAAAAGAAGGTTGAACTTCTTTTCTTGGGCTTTGCCGAGCGCTTCATTCAGTTCGGCCAACGTTTTCTTTTTCAAAGCTTCTTTTTCGTTCGTTTTCATAAACTACCTTCTGCTTACCAATTTCGTCTTAATCGGCAGTTTGTCGGAAGCCAAACGCATCGCTTTTTTGGTGTCTTCCACGGAAGCGCCTTCCAATTCAAACAAAATTCTGCCGGGCTTCACCACAGCGGCCCAGTATTCGGGCGCGCCTTTACCTTTACCCATACGGGTTTCGGCGGGGTGTTTCGTAATGGCTTTGTCCGGGAAAATGCGAATCCACAATTTGCCTTTTTTCTTGATGAAGCGGGACAAGGTAATACGGGCAGCTTCAATCTGCCGGGCGGTAATCCATTTGGGTTCCAACGCTTTCAACCCAAATTCGCCGAACACCACTTCCGTACCGCGCTTGGCATTACCTTTAATGCGCGGCGCGCTGAAGGGCTTGCGATATTTAACTCTTTTAGGCATTAACATAAGTCAAAGTCCTCTATTTGGTTTCCACGGCCGGGGCGGCAACTTCCGTCGCGCCTTCGGTGGAACCGCTTTCCATGTCGCGATGTTTCTTGAGTTCGTTCATAATCTCTTTCGGAGATTTGGCGAAGTGGGTTCTCTTGAAAATCCAGACTTTAATGCCGATTTTACCGCTGATGGTGTTGGCTTCGGTGAAACCGTAGTCAATATCGGCGCACAAGGTGTGCAGCGGAACGCGGCCTTCGCGTTTCCATTCGGTGCGGGCGATTTCCGCGCCGCCGAGTCTGCCGGACACCATAATTTTAATACCGAGCGCTTTGCCGGACAAGGCCTTTTCAATCGCTTTCTTCATAGCGGCACCGTAGTGAGCGCGCTTTTCAAGTTGCATAGCGATGTTCTGGGCTACCAGTTGGGCGTCCGTTTCCGGATTTTTGATTTCAATCACGTTGACGAAAGTTTTGCTGCCGGTAAGGGCTTCCAATTCTTTTCTCAACGCTTCAATATCGGCGCCTTTTTTGCCGATTACCACACCCGGGCGGGCGGTGTGAACATTCACACGCAAGAACGCACCGGCTCTTTCAATGCCGACGTAACTGACAGCCGCCATTTTGAATTTGTCGTCAATGATTTTGCGGATATCAAAGTCTTCTTTAATAAGCGCCGGCATATTCTTGGGGGCGAACCATCTGGAACGCCAATCCTGAATATAACCTAATCTAATTGACCGGGGATGAATCTTGTGTCCCATAAATTAGCGACCTCCCTTTTTTTCGTCGGTAACAATGACAGTCAAATGACACATACTTTTCTTATAGGGCATAGCGCGACCTTGCGGGCCGGGCTGTACTCTTTTCAAGTGGCCGCTGGGGCCGAGGTTAGCAAACGCTTCTTTAATGAAGACTTTGCTGAAATCCAGTTTTTTGCCGGCTTTCACTTCCAGGTTAGCGGCGGCGCTGTGTAAAGTTTTGGCCACCAAATCCGAGGTGCGTTTGGCTACGAAAGGAAGAACTTCCTCCGCCGCCTTGACGTTTTTACCGCGGATTTGATCCAGCACCAAGTTTACCTTGCGGCTGCCGAAACGTTGAAATTTAGCTTTTGCACAAGCTTCCATATCAAATCCTCAACTCTTATTTCAGGGCGGTGGAATCTTTCGTCATACCACCGTGACCTTTGAACAAACGAGTGAAAGAAAATTCACCGAGTTTGTATCCTACCATTCTTTCGGAAACGTAAATGGGAAGAAATTTTCTGCCATTGTGCACCAGAAACGTGTGTCCCACGAATTCCGGCACGATGGTGCAGGCTCTTGCCCACGTCTTGATAGGTTTCTTTTCGTTGGAGGCGTTCATCGCCTGAACTTTTTCCAACAGGTTTAAATCCACGAACGGACCTTTTTTAGTTGATCTTCCCATAATTACTTAACCTTGTTTTTTCTTCTGTCGCTGACAATCATCCAGCCGAACGCTTTTTTGGTGGAGCGAGTCTTCAGACCGCGAGTCTGCTGGTTCCACGGAGAGCGCGGAATATTTCCGCCTTTACCGTGCCCACGGCCGCCGCCCATCGGGTGGTCAACCGCGTTCATAGCGCTACCGCGTACGGTAGGTCTTTCGCCGCGATGTCTGTTTCTGCCGGCGTTGCCGATTACGACGTTGCCGTGGTCAATGTTGCCCACTTGGCCGATCGTCGCGCAGCAAGCGCTGGGAACCAAGCGAATTTCACCGGACGGCATTTTGATATGGGCGTAGTCCGCTTCTTTGGCCATAAGTTGGGCCTGGCTGCCCGCGCTGCGAGCCAACTGGGCGCCTTTGCCAACTTTCAATTCAATCGCGTGGATAAAAGTACCTTCGGGAATATTTTTAAGAGCAAGGCAGTTACCCACTTTAATATCAGCGGCCGGGCCGGACATTAACACATCGCCCACCTGTACGCCGAGCGGATGGAGAATATATCTCTTTTCGCCGTCAGCGTAATTTAAAAGACAAATACGGGCGCTTCTGTTCGGATCGTATTCAATGGATACGACTTTGGCCGGAATACCGTATTTTTCTCTTCTAAAATCAATTTGTCTGTAAGCACGTCTGTGGCCACCACCAATGTGGCGAACCATAATCATACCGGTGTTGTTTCTGCCGCCGGTTTTGCGCAGACCTTTGGTTAAACTCTTCTCCGGAGTGGTCTTGGTGATATCGGAATAATCCGAAACCGTAATCGTTCTGCGGGAAGGGGTGTAAGGTCTAAATGACTTAATAGGCATAGTTAGTAGTTTCTCCTTTCGCTACTTTGAAGCGGCTTCCACCACTTCAATTTTATCGCCTTCTTTCAAGGTAACAAAGGCCTTTTTGTAATCAGGTCTTTTACCTTCAAAGCGACCCATACGGTGGGTTTTGCCCGTTACGTTAATGGTGTTGATTTTGGTAACGGTTACATTAAAGATTTTTTCCACCGCGGTTTTGATTTCGCCCTTGGACGCGGTTTTGGCCACTACGAAACCGTAGCGGTTATGCGTGTCTCTTTCAATAAGACTTTTTTCAGTCAAAAGGGGCTTTTTTAACGTTTCATACGTGCGGGACATTATTTCGTCTCCTTGGCGAAGGTATCGCACAGTTTTTCAACAGCGTCTTTGGTCAAAATGACTTTGGAACTGTTGAGCACCACGTAGGCGTTGATGTCCTGCGTCGGAATATGGGTTAAACCTTCCATATTGCGGCAGGCCAAAGCGGCATTTTCGTCGGCAAAGTTATCAAGCACCAACGGTTTGCGGCCGGCGGCTAACGTTTCCATTACAGCGGCAAAGGCTTTGGTTTTGGGTTCTTTGAAGGTCAAAGAGTCCAAGACCACCAAGTTGCCTTCGGCGAGTTTGGTGGAAAGAGCCATAGCCAAAGCGGTTCTGCGTTTGGCGGCCGGCAAATCCTGACGATAGGAGTGCGGGGTCGGACCAAAAGCGATACCACCGTGGCGGAACTGCACGGCGCGCAAGCTGCCCTGACGGGCGCGGCCGGTGCCTTTCTGTTTCCACGGTTTCTTGCCGGTGCCGGACACTTCGCTGCGGGTTTTCACATCAGCGGTGCCGCGTCTTTGGTTGGCCAAAAAGGCGGTGATGACTTCGTGCAGGAACGTAGGGTTGGCTTTGACGGCGAACAAACTGTCCGGCAGAGCGCAGGTCCCTTTTTCTTTTCCTTTAATATCTAAAACTTTAGTTTCCATGGGTCAAAGTCCTTACTTCTTGTTGGCGGCTTTGGAGGCAGACACTTTATGCTGCACAGGCGCCACATAGTGTTTTTTGTATTTGGAAGTTTCCAAGACGGAGACGATAGAACCTCTCGCACCCGGCACAGAGCCTTTAAGGAACAAGAGACCGTTTTCGTTATCCACTTTCACAACTTCAATCTTGGCGACGGTATGGGTGGTGGTACCATAGTGGCCAGCCATACGCTGACCGGAAAGCACTTTACCCAAAGAGCGGCGGGAGCCCAAGGAACCCGGAGCGCGGCATCTGTCAGACGCACCGTGGGAATCAGCCTGACCGGCGAAGCCGTGGCGTTTCATCGCACCGGCAAAACCGTGGCCTTTAATTTTCCCCTGGACGTCCACATAGTCGCCGGGTTTAAAAATCTTTTCAAGTGAAATGACTTGACCAATTTCAAAACCATTTACGTCGGCCACACGGCATTCCTTCATATGTTTGACCGGCGCCACATTGGCTTTTTTGAAATAACCGAGTTCAGGTTTGTTAAGTTTGTTTTCTTTCACTTCGCCAAAACCCACGCAAACGGCGTTGTAGCCGTCTTTATCCTGGGTTCTGACACGTACAACTTTGCACGGACCCGCTTTTACAACGGACACACCGTGAAGGTTGCCTTTTTCATCAAAGAGTTGGGTCATACCCACTTTCTCGCCGATTACGAAACGAAACGTAGCCGGGGCTTCTTTGACAGTTTCTGCTTTGGCCGCTTCAGCAACGGGGGTTGCCTCTTGGGCACCAGCAGCGTTTTTGATTTCTTCAGTCATATTCTATCAGGTTTCCTGTTAGTTGCTTTTGATTGCCACGTCCACGCCGGCCGGCAAGTCTAATTTCATCAACTCGTCAACGGTCTTGGAGGTGGGACTTTTCAGATCAATGAGTCTTTTGTGAATACGCATTTCAAACTGTTCTCTGCTCTTTTTATCGGTATGGGGAGAGCGAAGCACGGTGTACTTCTTAATCCGAACCGGGAGAAGAACAGGACCCGCCACGATGGCGCCCGTTTTTTGTGCGGTTTCCACAATGCGAGAAACCGAGGCGTCCAACATACGGTGATCGTAAGAACGCAATTTAATGCGGATTCTTTCTTGGCTCAATACTTTCGCCTTTTTTTCTGTTTTTTCTACCATTTTTGGTTTTCCTTAAATGTTTTTTACAAAAAAATTATTCGGCAGAAACTCCTCCCCCGGGTCGCTTTCTCCGACGAGCCGGTGTGGAATTTCCTGCCTTTCGTCCAATTCAGTACATTTTATTATACCAAATTAGTGGGCTTTTGCGCTATACAAATACTCACGTTTTTCACCATTTCGTTTCTTTGTATAACGCCTAAAATTCGCTTATATATATTGTATAATATCCGTCTTGTATTGTAAAGGCTTTCTTCGTCGGGCCCCGCAATACAGCGCCCGGCCCCGTTTTGGGACCGGGCCAAAAACCGTTCTGCCTTAAAAAGCCACCGCTTTGGGCGCAATCAGTTTGCCCGTGCAAACATTGTTTACGCAAGAGGTGGTAATGCGGGTATAGCAGGCTTCGCGCGTGCAACCGGCATTGGCGCAGGTGTTTTCAAACACTTTTTGAACTTTGTCGGCCGCCGTTTTATTTACGGCTTCAAAACCCGCGCAGGGGCAGCAGCCCTTTTGGACGGCTACGCAATCCGCATCCGTTTGGCAGGTTCTGTCCGCCGCGGCTACGGCTTTGGTCAGCTTGGCCGGAGTGGCGTTAATCCCCGCCCCGGTAGAGGTGCAAGCGCCCAACGTAGCGGCGCAGGCTAATACGATTAGAATCTTCTTCATTTCTATCTCCTTATTTGGCAAAATAATCTTTCATTGGCTTGGGTGTACCCACGCAAGTCCCGTTTTGGCAGGACGTATTAATTTCAACATAGCACATTTGCAAGGTGCAAACGGCCTGGGCGCACTCTTTATTTAAACGCTGATTGAGCAATTTGGCCGCATCTTTATTGACGGCTTCGTTGCCGGCACACGGACAGCAGCCCTTGCCCACAGAAGTACAATCTTCGTCCACGCGGCAAGACTTATCCGCCGATTGCAAGGCCGCGGCATAGGTTTTGGCTTTCAAGTTAACAGGCGAAGCGCCCTGCTCCGTAGCCGCACAGCCCGCTACGAAAAAGACCACCCCCAACAGTCCCAATACTTTAATGTTCATTGGTTTAACTCCTTTTACAGTGATTACTTATATTATACCAAACTGGGAGAATACGTCTAAATTTGTTATACTTAAAGTGTTGTAAAACAAAATTTCATCTGTTTTTGGAACCGTGTGAACGGTGTTGCCGAAAGGTACAGTTATACTCCAAAAACAGTCGTTTGAGGCACAAGATAAAGGGAAGTCATGAGCCCTTTGTTTTGTGCCAAGTGTTTGTCGCCTTTGTGGCGACAAACCACGGCTGTTTATTGGGCTTCGTATAACTGGGCCTGGATAAATGGCCGTTTTTGTTTGGGTTCCAAAAGCGCCAAGGAGCCTTTATGAACAACAGTTATACCTTATCCCCCAGCCGGGGGTTTACCCTGATAGAACTATTGGTAGTGGTGCTGATAATTGGCATTTTATCGGCCGTCGCCCTGCCGCAATACACCAAAGCCGTAGAAAAAGCCCGTATAGCGAAAGCCCTCAACAATATCAAAACAATGCAGGATAACATTGATTTGTATTTATTAGAAAACGGCGGATTTCCCGCAAAACAAATATCCTATAAAGATATTCCGCACTCCATAGAATTGCACGGGGTAACAGATGTTAACGACGGCGACGCTTATGAGAGCAAAGACTTTTTGTATAGCTCTTCTTGCTGGAGTTTTGCTTGCGATATCCAAGTAGATAAAAATACGGATTCCGATGATTGGTACACTCTGTATCTTACTAGGAATAATCAAGGTTGGAACCGTGAGTGTTTTATACAAATAAATGATTTCGGACGCCGAATTTGCAAATCTTTACAGGGGGAAGGATGGATATACATAGATGGAGAGATTTAATTTTATCGCACTAAAAACAAACTAATAGGCCATTAAACGAAACAATTTACCTTTTTGCTGTTTGGCCGCTCTTTGCTCCGTTTATAAAAAGCGTTCGCGGCGGACAAGAAATTTTATTGTTTGAGCGCAGCGAGTTATAAAATTTCCCGCTGCGAACTGCTTTTTATGGAGCCCGAGCGGCGAGTTTTTTGTTACTTTTTGACGGCGCAAAAAGTAAGAAGTATCTACAAATGGGTGCTCCTTAAACAAAAAAGGAGGGCCGAAAATTCGGTCCCCCTGTTTGTACATCAAGCAGTAAAACTACTCAATAATTTTGGTTACAACGCCAGCGCCTACCGTATGGCCGCCTTCGCGGATTGCGAAGCGCAAGCCTTCTTCCATCGCCACAGGCGTAATCAATTTTACTTCAATTTCGGCGTTATCACCGGGCATAATCATATCTTGTTTGAAGGACAATTCACCCGTTACGTCCGTCGTTCTCAAATAGAACTGCGGTTTATAACCAGGAGTCAACGGAGTGTGGCGTCCGCCTTCTTCCTTCTTCAAAATATACACTTGCCCCATAAAGTGTTTGTGCGGATGTACCGTCTTAGGAGCAGCCAATACTTGACCTCTTTCCACTTGGTTCTTGTCAATACCGCGCAACAAAATACCTACGTTGTCGCCAGCGATACC
>NZ_JBNMIY010000005.1:0-160304 GCF_050873505.1 Candidatus Avelusimicrobium sp.
ATTCCCGACTGCAACACTCGGGAATGACAACAATAATAACGACAGATCCCGTAACCCTGCGGGCCGCCCAACCCTACGGGATGACGGCTTAACAACAAGTGGCCGCACGGCAGGTGCTCTTGTCAAACGGTTGGTTGTCGTATTTATGGGGCTGTTTTCGGCGGTAAACGCCCCGGCGGAAATTATTTCCGCGGTGTCGTATAACCCGTCCCGTATGGGCGATTACGTCTATTTAAAGGTGGCCGATAAGGCTAATTTAAAGGGTGGTATTGAGTCTAATACAATGACGGTCCGCTCCGGCGGGACTGTTACGGCCAGTTCGCCTAATTTAAATTATGACGTTCCCGCTGTGGTGGGCGCGTCCGGCTCCACCTTGGATATGCCGAACACGGCTATCCACGGAAGCGCGGCCAATACTTATAATAATTATCAAGCCGTAAACAGTGGCACGCCAAGCGCCTTGCTTCCCAACGCCTATGTAAACGGCGGGCAAACGACCGTTAAAAACGATTCTTATATTTCCACCTTGGACGCGGTGAATAGACTTAAACAAAAGGCGGCCACCTTGCGCGCGAATAAACTTTCTGTCAGCGGTTCCGAAGACGCAAGCCTTTACGACGGCGCGACAACGGACGGTTTTACCTTGGCGGGGAACGATATCCCGCAACCGACATCTTCGCACGTCAACACGGGCGCGGCACTTAGCAACTGCACCTTAAAATGGGAAGAGCGCACCACGAGCGACAACCAAAAGGTAAAACTTTTGGCCCTTGCAAATTGCGGTGCGGGGGATACAAACAACTGTACGCCTACCAGGAGCGGAAAAGAAGAATATACGGTAACCTGTCCAGGAGATACTAATAACTCGCGGTTGTATCGTTGGAATTATAGCACCTGTAAATATGATTTAATTACCGAGTGCCCGAAAAAGCAATACACTTGCTTAACAGGTGCTGTTTGGAAAACCAAGAGAGTTGGTGGCTCCGGCTTGGGGAGTTGTTCTTCGTGGGTACATAAATATTGGGATGGAAATATGACGTGTGGAAGTGAAACCGTAAATACCAAAGGCCCTATTAATTGTAAGGCTGGGCAAGAGTGTAATTGTACTGTCGGAGAACAGCGGCTGTATATTTTGACTTATAAGTGCGCCGATAGTGGTACTTCTGCTTCTTCTAACTATTTGGGATACTATTGTGTAACGTGTGGCACTACTGATAATTTGTCTAATTGCGTGGGCCCGACCGGGCCGGGTGCCGGTGGTGGCTTCGTAGATATTATAGAAAGGAATTAATAACAATTAGCATTTTAAGGCCCCAAGTATGCAGGTAAACTTAGGGGCCTTTTTTATCATATTATTATCCAAAAACTATACGAAAGAATACGGCTCTATAAAGTATTTCTTATTGCAAAAAGAAAACCCCTGCGGGACTAGTAACCGCAGGGGTATGTTCGGAGTTTGTTATTCCGTTTGGATAACTATTTCGCCTCTTGGGCCGTTTCAGCGGCGGCCGGAGTTTCGGCAGCAGCGTTGGCGGACACCACTTTTTTAACTTCCTGCAAGCGGGCGGCTTTACCGGAGAGTTTGGTGAGGTAGTTGAGTTTGGCTCTTCTTACCTTGCCCACTTTGAGGACTTCAATGCTGTCCACGCGGGGGGAGTGCACCGGGAAAATGCGTTCCACGCCTACGCCGAAAGAGATTTTGCGTACGGTGAACGTTTCGCTGATGCCGCTTCCTCTGCGGGCGATAACCACGCCGTCAAAGGCTTGGAGTCTTTCGTTGTCGCCTTCAACAACTTTTACTTTTACTCTGACGGTGTCGCCGGCTTTGAAAACCGGTACATTGGTTTTAAGATTGTGTTTAATTTCGTTGATATTCATAAAACTTACTTCCTCCGAATCGTTTTTTTCTTTTGGACCTTTTTTGGCTTTTGAGAGGCGGTTTCAAGCAAATCGGGTCTTAACTGTTTTGTAATCTGTAATGCTTGTTCGTGTTTCCACGCTTCAATTTCTTTATGGTTGCCGTTTAACAGCACTGCCGGAACCTTCCGCCCGCGCCATACTTCCGGGCGCGTATATTGCGGGGCTTCCAGCAAATGCCCTTCAAACGACTCCAAAGACGTTACGTCCTCTTTTTTAAAGGTGCCCCGTTGCAATCGGGTAATGGCGTCTATCATCACGCAGGCGGCCAATTCTCCGCCCGTTAAAATGTAGTCGCCAAGCGACACCTCTAAATCCACCTCGGGATATATTCTTGCGTCAATCCCTTCGTAATGCCCGCACACAACAATCAGGTGGCGTTTTTTGGCCAGTTTTTTAGCCAATTCCTGGTTAAAAACTTGCCCGCGCGGACTGGTTAAAATGACGTACGAGGTCTTCTTGCGCAGTTTGGAAATGGCCTGATAAAGCGGTTCCGCTTTCATCAGCATCCCCGGGCCACCGCCGTAGGGCCTGTCGTCTATGGTTTTGTGCTTATCCTCGGCAAATTGCCGGGGGGAAAGCGTACCCAATTTTATTATCCCCGCCTTGCGCGCCCGCCCCACAATACTGTGGGAGAGCGTTTGGTCTATCATTTCTTCAAAAGCGGTGATAACGTCTATTTTCATTAATCTTCCAACTTTAAGGTAACTTTTTTGTTCTGTTTGGCGGCCGCGGCGTTTAAAACGGTTCTCACCGCTTTGATGATGCAGCCGTCTTTCCCAATCACTTTACCTTTGTCGGCGGCGTCCACCTTGGTGGACAGATAAACTTTGTTCTGCTCAACCTTTTCTTCCACCACCACATTATCGGGCGTAGAGGAAAGAGATTTCAAAAGCAGCGTGGCCAATTCTTTCATAATGCCTCGCGGGGATTATTTGGCGCTGGCTTTTTTAATCAAGTTCGCGACGGTTTCAGAGGGTTTAGCACCCACTTTCATCCAATATTCCACTCTGGGCATATTCAGTTTGACTTGTTCGGCAACATTGGGGTTGCAGGGGTGATACTGGCCCAACACTTCTTTGGCTTCCTTGCCCACGGCGGAAGATTTTTCAATCGCCACTACTCTGTACTGGGCTTGGGCTTTTTTGCCGACTCTCTGTAATCTGATAACTACTGCCATTATGACTCTCCTTGTATGCTTTTACACGAGGTAAAAGACTGTAATTAAATGTCCGGGGCCGCCTGTCTGATTTGGTTGAGGGCCAATACAGGGTCCGCGGCTTTAAAAATTGCACTGCCGGCGACGAGCGCATCCGCCCCAGCCTTTATGGCGCGGGGGGCTGTTTGCGCGTTAATGCCGCCATCCACTTCCAGCCAAATTGCCTTGCCGGAAGCGGCGATAATTTGGCGTACCCGTTTGATTTGGTCTTCGCTGCCGGGCAAAAACGCCTGCCCGCCGAAGCCGGGGTACACCGTCATTACTAATACTAAATCCAACAAATCCGTAAGCGGAGCAATAAGTTCCGGGTCGGTGTCGGGCTTAATGGATAAACCCGTTTTTACGCCAAAACTTTTAATCAGTTTAAGCGTTTCTACAATTTCGTCCTTTGCTTCAATATGCACGGTGAGCAGGTCCGCCCCCGCCTTGGCAAAGGGTTCTACAAACAACATCGGGTTTTCTACCATTAAATGGGTATCTAACGGTAAATCTGTTTTTCCTTTCAAAGAACTTACAACGGACGGTCCAAAACTTAAATTGGGTACAAAGTGCCCGTCCATAATATCCACGTGCAACCAATCCGCCCCAGCCTTTTGCACGGCGAGGACGTCTCTACCCAACTGCCACAAATCGGCCGACAGGATAGAGGGCGCAACAGATATTTTACCATTTGCGGAGGGCATTTTGGAAATTTTTATCATTGCAGTTCTCTTTCGCGCACTAAAACACCGTCCACAAACACCCGCAAAGTGGCTCTGTCCGCAAACGGTACTTCCAGGTCAATTTTTGAGCCCGGTTGGCGCGTTTCGTTCAAAATTTCGTTTTCCACGTCGCCCTGTTCCAGCACTACACGCACGCGGCTGGCGTTTTTGCCCTGCGGCATTTCGTAATGCAGGTGGTACGATTTTTCATCGTCGCCCGCTTGGCGGCGGCTGACCGTAACTTCCAGGTTGGCGCCGGGGGCGATTTGGTTATCCGCCGACGGATTTTGTGCGGCAATCGTACCGTTGGGAAAGACGGATTTAGAATCTTCTTTAATAATTAAATTGATGTTTTGCGCACTGGCCCACAGGGTGGCTTCGGAGAGTTTTTTGCTCTTAAAGTTGGGGACCAAAATTACGCTGGCCGGCGGAGCCCCGTTGGAAAGCACGAGGGAAACCTTGTCGCCTTTTTGTACCATACTGTCCGCCTTGGGGGTTTGGGCCACGATGAGGCCCTTTTCGTAAGTAAGCGAATAGGCGTTATCCACTTTATCTACCAAAAGCCCCGCTTGGCGCACGGCCAGTTGGGCGCTTCTTAAATCGGTTCCGACGGTGTTGGGCACGAAAACCATTTCGTCCCCTTGGCTAATCCACACGCGGATGACGCGGCCTTCGCGCACGGTGGAACCCGCAGAGGGCAACTGGCGCAAAACGGAGCCCGGAGCAACCTCCTTGGCAAATTCCACGCCCGCCTGCTTTAAGGCCAAATTATTGGAAGCGAGCAAGCCGAGGGCCTGCGTAACGGATTTTTTGGTTAAATCGGGCACGGTAACCTCTTTGCGGGTGTGCACCAAGGCTCCCAGCACCCAATCCGCCGATATAAAAATCAGCGCAATAAAGAACACCGCAATAAGCCCCGCCACAATCCATTTGGTGCGGTGGTTTTTATTGGTTTTCTTTAAAAAATCGTCAAAATTCTGTTCGTTGCTCACGTTATTCTCTAAACGCCCCGTCGTGCGCTTTCAAACCGCGCCCATTGGCAAAGGCATCGGCTGCCATTGGCTTTTTGCCTGCGGGGTGTACCTCGTTTAACCAAATACTTCCTTCTTTACATTTTACTAAAATTCCCCGGTTTCTTTCAATTAAAAGCACCGTTCCCGCGGGTTCGTTTGCGTCCTTGTCGCCCAGTTCGGTGCGGACAACCTGCAACCACTCCGTTTTGCCGTTGTGCGTAAAGGGCACCTTGGGCTTGGGGCCGCAGGCTAGGCCGCGCGCGCGGTTGTTTAGTTCGGTAGCGGTCAAAAGTTCCGGGCGCAAAAGCGCGTCCTCTTTTTCCAGCATCGGGGCCAAGGTCGGTTCGCCCTCTTGCGGGGTTTGCACCATATGGCCTTTTTCAAGTTGCTCCAAGCACTCCTTTAAACCTTCCAAACCGAGCGGAATTAACTTTTCAAACAGGGTTTGGGCATTGTCTTGCGGCAAAATATTGGCTTCCTTTTGCAGGAAGAGCGGACCGTCGTCCATACCGGGGCGAATCCAAAAAACGGAAATGCCCGTGTGCGTATAACCTTGGATTAAGGCCTGTTGGACGGGCGCCGCGCCGCGCAGTTTGGGCAGGAGTGAAAAGTGCACATTTAAAATGCCCAGTTTCGGCAAAGCCAAAAAATTGGGGCGGAAGATTTTTCCGTACGCCACCGCTACGCCCAAATCAAAGGGCACGGCGGCGATTTTATCAAACTCGTCCTTTAATTTTTCGGGCGACAAAACGGGCAAATTCAGTTCCAGCGCGCGCTGTTTTACCGGGCAGGGGGTAATCACCATCCCGCGCCCGCGGGGCCGGTCGGCCTGCGTAACGACGAGTTGCACATCGGTTAATTGATGCAGTAAATCCAAATACGGCACGGACAAATCGGGCGTGCCAAAGAAAATTGTTTTTAATTTAGCCATATATGTAATAATATCAAATATGGAAAGGAGGCAACAGATGAACTGGCAAAGTTTGGTTATCGGGGCGGCGGCCTTTGTGTTAATTGGTGTGTTTCATCCGCTGGTAATTTGGGGGGAATATTATTTTTCCAAAAGAATTTGGCCCGTTTTTTTGGTGGCGGGCCTCGCCCTATTGGTGGCGGCAATTTTTACAAAGGGGGCAATTCTTTCTCCTTTACTTAGCATAGCGGGGTTTTGTGCGCTGTGGAGCATAAAGGAACTCTTTGAGCAGGAAAAGCGCGTGCAAAAGGGCTGGTTTGCCAAAAATCCCAAGCGCAAATAAAAAAGCACGAATTGGCGGCGAATAGGTAAAAGCGGTATAATAATAAAAAGCGCTTTTGCGCGTAACCCCTTTATAAGGAAGAAACAATGAAACAAGTGATTTTGACCGGAGACCGCCCCACGGGCCGCTTGCACGTCGGGCATTATGTAGGCTCTTTAAAAAGACGCGTCCAACTGCAAAACAGCGGGAAATTTGACCAAATTTTTATTATGATTGCCGACGCGCAGGCGTTGACGGATAACGCCCACCAGCCCCAAAAGGTGCGCGACAACGTCATCCAAGTAGCCCTGGACTATTTGTCCTGCGGCTTGGACCCCGAAAAATCCACCATTTTTATCCAGTCTATGATTCCCGAACTGACGGAACTTACCTTTTATTATATGAACTTGGTAACAGTGGCCCGTGTGGGGCGCAATCCTACCGTCAAGTCGGAAATTAAATTGCGCGATTTTAAGACCAGTATTCCCTTGGGCTTTTTTGCCTACCCCGTCAGCCAGGCGGCGGATATCACGGCCTTCCGCGCTACCGCGGTGCCGGTGGGTGAGGACCAAATGCCGATGTTGGAACAGTGCCGCGAAATCGTGCACAGTTTCAATTCCACCTATGGCGAAACCTTGGTGGAGCCGCAAATTATCCTGCCCGACAATAAGGCCTGCCTGCGCCTGCCTGGTACGGACGGCAAGGCCAAAATGAGCAAATCCCTGGGCAACTGCATTTATTTGTCCGACGACGAGGAAACCGTGCGCAAGAAGGTAATGTCTATGTTTACGGACCCGAATCACGTCCGCGTGGAGGACCCGGGCAAGGTGGAGGGAAACCCCGTATTTGTATATTTGGACGCGTTCAGCCGCCCGGAACATTTTGAAAAATTCTGGCCCGAATACAAAAATTTGGACGAACTCAAAGCGCATTACCAGCGCGGCGGTTTGGGCGACGTAAAGATTAAAAAATTCTTAAACCAAGTGTTGCAGGACGAACTCGCCCCAATCCGCGAGCGCCGCAAACAATGGGAAGCGCGCCTGCCCGAGGTGTATGAAATTTTAAAAAAGGGCACCGAAAAGGCCCGCACCGTGGCCGCGCAAACAATGCACGACGTGCGCGCCGCAATGAAAATCAATTATTTTGAATAATAAAAGTTGATTTTTTGATACCGCACCCCCGCCCAATCCGCGAGGGTGCGTTCATTTAAACCGCTCTTTTCGGCAGATAAAAGGGGAAAATAATGCTTTACAAAACGGTTTATCACTCGCCTATCGGGGCAATAACCTTGGCGGCGGACGAAACGCATTTGGTTGGCCTGTGGTTAGCGGGGCAAAAGTATTTTGGCTCCGCATATAAAGAGCCCTTTACGGACCGTGCGGACCACCCCGTTTTGCAAAAGGCCGTACAATGGTTAAAGGATTATTTTGCGGGTAAACGCCCGGCTATTGCTACCTTGCCCTTAAACCCGCAGGGGAGCCCCTTTCGCCAGCGTGTGTGGCAGATGTTGTGCGAAATCCCTTACGGGCAAGTAGTTACCTATGGGGATATTGCCCGTCGGCTTGCGCAGGAGCAGGGCCAAAAAAGTATGTCTGCCCAGGTCGTGGGCGGCGCGGTGGGGCATAATCCTATTTCGGTTATTATCCCGTGCCACCGCGTAGTGGGGGCGGACGGAAGCCTGACGGGCTATGCGGGCGGATTAGCGGCCAAGGATTGGCTTTTAAGGCACGAGAAAAATCAAAATTAGTATTGACTTGATAATCCCTATTTGATAAGGTTTTGTTATAGTTATTTAGGGGGATACTGTTTTAAGGTATCTTCATATTGTTAGAGGAGGGACTAATGAAGTCCAACAAGAAACGTAAGGCGTTTACGCTTACGGAACTTTTGGTCGTGGTCATCGTGATAGGCATATTATCTGCGGTGGTATTACCAAAATTCAGTAAAGTGATAGAAACGCGCAAAACGACGGAAGCCGAAGAAATGATGGCGGCCGTCCGTACGGAACAAGAAAAACGCTGCGCCCTGGATAAAAACTACACCACGGACGCGGAAATGGTCAATTTGGCCTCATTAAATACCAAAAACTTTAACTACACGTTAAAGAACACGGGTATGGAAGCGGCGAGTAAAGGTAAATACGGCTACACGTTAAAAATGCCGTCTTACCGGGATGGCCGCTTATGCTGTGATAGCGCAGAACAATGCGCAAAACTCAATAAAAATTATCCTTTGTGCAGTGAACTGATTGCCAAGGCGGACTACACGAGCGGTGCAGAGTGCGCGGCGGGTGGGGATGACGGCCCGAAAGTTATCCCTTGTTCGGGCTCTGCTACGCAAGCCTGCGGCTGCAAAAACGGCGGCACGCAAACGAGAACCTGCGATACGACCACGGGCACTTGGAGTGCGTGGGGGGATTGCTCTATTGCGGATACCTGTGAGTGCACCGGAAAGAAACCTAGCACCAGTGAAACTTGTAACAAGTGCGGTACAAGAAAACGCACTGTAACGTGTGATGCTACTACCGGCGAGTGGAAAAAAGGTGATTGGGGTTCTTGTAGTAAAACATCGTCCTCCCAATGTAGCACCCCCTCTGGCCCTACCCCTGGCCCCACGCCAGATCCCTGTCCGGAAGACTTGCGTGCATATTGCACGAATTTAGGCCAGGATGCGTATGAGTGCGGGGCTTGCGCTTCCTGTGATACCGGTAGCGGTGGCAGCGAATGTGGTGGCAGCGAATGTGGTGGTAGCGAAAGTGGTGGTAGCGGTAGCGGTGGCAGCGATTGCGGTGGCTTAGGTGATGGCGACGACATGAATTGCGTCTTATGTACTAACACTGCCGATCTCACTGATAGCGTAGTATGTAGTATCGACTCGGATGGGAAGCATGTAGACGGAAGTTGCAGTCCGATAGAAGGGAGTGGGGGATACCACTGTACTGTCAAACCACACGCTTGTACTAAGTAATATAGTAGTTGCGCTGAAACTTGTATGATACTAAAATGGCCTGTCCTTAAAAGGACAGGCCATTTAGAGGGTTATGATTGTGTTATTATGTAAAAAATTTTTAACCAGTATTGTGTTTGCTTTATCCGTTTTATATTTGATGACAGGGTGCCAACAAAATCCCCGGCAGGATATTATGCCGGTTCTTTTACTTATTCCGCATTATCCGCTTCCACAGGAAGATAAAGATTTTTTTAAGCGGATAAATCCCTATGGTTTTGTATTAAGTATTCCTAAACATCGCGATATGGACCCCAACCAGTTGCGCCGTGAGTTGGAAGATGCGTTGGGAAGAAAAGATTTTCTTTTCTTTTTGGACCAAGAGGGCGGTTCTGTGAACCGTTTGAGAAATTTTGATTCTTCCTTTTACAGCCCCGCCGCCAGCCATTTTGGGGATATTGCCCAAAAAGATTTTGATTTGGCCGTTGCGCAGGCCCTTAAAGAGGGGGGGCGCACTGGCCGGAAATTAAAAAGTTATGGCATAGACGTCGTTTTTGCTCCCGTGGCGGACGTAATTGACCGTGAGGATATTTTTAGACGGAACCGTTATTATTCTGTCAATCCGCAAGTTTCCAAGGCCTTGGCCGATGCTTTTGCACAAGGCTTGGCCGATGCGGGCGTAGTGCCGTGCTATAAACATTTCCCGGGATTTGGCGATAAGGTGGACTCTCATAAAACTATCCCCGTAATAAATGCCAGTCTGGCGGAAATTACAAGCCAAATGAAAACTGCTTTTCAAGAAAGTAAGAAATACGGTTGTTTGCTGACGGGGCACGCCTTATATACGTCGCTTGATGAGCAGAATGTGTCCTCCTATTCGGCTAAACTTTACCATTTGGCACGCAAGACGCTTGGTTTTAAAGGCATTATCATTACAGATGCTTTGAATATGGTGGCGGCAGGTGGCCCTAAAACTAACGACTTGGGAGAGCGGATGAACAAGGCTTTTGCGGCGGGGACAGATGTGGTTATGCCGTTTTTCCGCACTTATGAATCCCCCGAGAAAAAGGAAGAAATTCTCCGGCAGATTGACCCGAAGTATATCAAGCGCTTTCAGCGCCGCGCGCGTTTAATCCAACACCAGGCTATTAGTCATTGAACGGCTTTTTTAACTACGCACAGAAAAAGGGGATATTTTAAGAAATTGGTGTTAAGAACCTGACAGTACTTATTGGAAACATCTATACCGTAGTCATTCCAAAAGTCATTATTCCACACCCAAGGAAGATAAGGCGCTAACAGATAAATATCCCCTTTATGGTTCCTGATTTCCTCCCGTATCGGGAAATTATGTTGGTAATCCAAGGACTGTAAAGGCGCAAGAAAACGGCGTTGCCCCCGTGAAATGGGAAGTTTTTCCGAGTAAAAATTGATGCCTCCTATATAGCGTGCGTTGGGATTTAAAAAGGGGATCAAAAAAGAAAAGTGCCCTCCCATCACCACCAAAGAACCATCTTTAACAAAAACGCGTCGGGAAAATGTGATATTTTTGACGGCAAACTTTTTCCTCGGCCACTTCGGCAGCGGCCGCATAACAGAAAATATCGACAGCCCAACTAACAGCACGCAGAGGATTTTTGTCGGGACAAACCTCCGTAGCAGACAGATAAAAAGTAAGCAAGACAGAATTTCTAAAAAAACGGCATAACGCATATTGCCAAAGAGAATTACCCAAGGAATGTAGGTGCCGATAAATAACCCGAGAAGCAGTATATACGGCTTAACAAGCGGCTGCTTTTTGATATAAAATAACCCTCCCGCACCTAGCAGTATAAAAGAAATCGTTCCCAATATAAGCCGAAAATCCAAGAGGTAGTCCCAGTTCGGGAACTTTATCCTTAACCAAGGCAAAAAGAGCCATTCTTTCCAACCGTGCGGCACATAAGGGCTGTTTGGCAACGCTTTATCCGGAAAGAAAGGGGATTTAAAAATATGGTTGAAATAGGGAAATAACGGGTTGCCCAACGTCTGCCATTTGTGCCACAGAAAATAACCGTCTGCCAGTAAAAAACCCACCAAGGCGGCGCCCAGCACCCCCAAATACGCTTTGTACGAAGATTTGTTCTTGATTAGCAAAAACAGGCAGCAAACGCCTACCCCTATTGCCGCCGGTGCCGCCGTGTATTTAAGTCCCGCCGCAAAGGAAACCAAAAAGGCCGCCCCCGCAAGATATTTTAACTGGAAACGCAGCCGTTCGTCCGTTCCGCAAAATAAAAGATAAGAAGCCAATACGGCAAATAACGCTAACAGAATTTCGTTACTGGAATGTCCCACTTGCAAAAAAGATAGTCCCGTCAATGCAAAACAGACCGTCATTCCGCGCAGCCATTTAACTTCCGCCGTATTTTCCCGCATAATTTGAGTCGTCCACTTAACAAGAGCAAATAACAACAGCCCGTAGTATCCGCCCAATAAAAACCCCGTTAATTTGGGCCAGGCGTTTAAATAAGAAAATATCAAATAGTACGGAATGTCCGGCAGCGGATTAAAAAAGGTATGCACTGGTCCTGCGGCTAACAAATCGACGGCTTCTCTTCCGTGTAAAAAGGCATAGGGAATATATAAGTGATAATTGCGGATATCAAAACCGATGTCCTGCCCGAGCCAAAGGCTGACCGTCCCGCTGATACAAATACAAACAATAAAAAGGAGTACATTTTTCATATTTTGGCCTATCGTTTATCCGACGGTAAAATTTAAAAACATTATAGAAAACTTACCCTATTAGCCGCAATAAAGCGGTGCGGGGAAATGATTTTAAACCGCGCGCAACAGGCAAGACTTTTTGATATTGCCGAGGGAAATACCGAACCTGGCGGAGCCGGCGGTGCGGTTATCAACCAAACGATTAACGTGCAAAACGGCGGCGATTTAACCGCCATTACACAAGCCATTAAACGCGGTACGGTGGAAGCCTTGGAATTTGCCAACGTGGCCTATAAGGCGGGTGCGAAGCGAAACAAGTATGTGGGTTAAAAATAAGAGAAGCAAGTTGTTATTTCGTTCCCGTGGGCGTCAGTAGTGGTTTTCCACTCTTGGCATATTCTGTTTTCCGAGCCATAGGCAGGAGAAAAACAACGGGTTGTTCCCTGTCCGCGTGAATCTGTTGTAGTTCTATAAGAGTGACACGCAGTAGACGAACGCATTCCGCCTTGCCAGGTGGAGGCACAGGCAGATAGAAAGAGCACGGAAACGAACAGAAGAAACATTTTTTTCATAAGAACCTCTCTTATTAGTATAACCCATTTTCAGGGGAAAATATTGCATTATGTTTGAGACTATACAAATTAAAACGCCTATTAAATGCTACGGGCAGAACTTTATTACCAAGCGTTGTACGTTCACAGGCGACGTGCAAAATATGTCCGCCTTGTACGATAACGCCGCCGATACTACGGCCACTTTTTACAATACGGACGTTACCCAGCCTAAAAACTGGCACGTGGCCTTTAAAGATAAGTACGGGCAAATTACGTCCCGCGCCATAGACACGGTTATTTTGGAAAATTCCACCGCGGACAGCGTAACTATTTCTTACTTAAACACACAAGGGGAAACGGTGGCACTGGGCAGTTTTGTGCTTACGCAGAACAATATCCTAAAACTTACGCCTTTTACCGCGCAGGAAATTACGTTTGCGTTTACCTGTTCCAAAAATTACTTTGAAATTGGCGAAGTGCGCTGCTTAAAATACCTGTTTGATTTAAAGGCCACCTCGCAGGTTTCTATTGTTCCCAATACACAAGGGGGCGAATATACCGCGCAGGACGGCAGTTATTACGCTTGGACGGATTACCACCGCCCCGGTGTGGAAATAAAAGTGTCTAACGGCAATTATGCCCAATATAAGGCCTTGCGTGCGCTGGTACAGAACAACGAAAGCATTACCGTTGTTCCGTTTAAAGAACTGGATTTTTTTGTACTGGAAGGTCTGTTAGATAGGGACCTGTCGCCCGATTTAAACCGCTTTTCCGGCTTAGTGGATTATACCTTAAAGGTGGTGAGCAAATGAGGACCGTACCCGAACCGATAAAATTAGCCTTGGCGGATGCGTCGCTACCCATTAAAAAGCGGTTACTTTTGTACCGCCGAAAATGGAACGCGGATACTCTTAAATACGCCTTGGAGACCGAGCCCATAGACGTTACGGATTTGCTGATTGAGGCAGGCTCTATCAAAATGGCCCTTGATACAGACGAGGTGGATAAGTGGGATGCTTCCAACGTTACGCTCACCTTTCATAACGACTTGAACTGCTTTAAAGAGGGCTTAACCGGGGGCCTGTTTGAAAATGCCGTACTGTGGGGCAGTAAAGTGGTTTACAACATAGAAACGGCCGAAAAGGGGGCTCCGTCCGCCAGTATTACGGTTTTTACGGGTTATGTGTATTCCTCGCCTGTCTTCCGGGATAACGGCAACCGCTTGGAACTGACGGTTACATCCAGTTTGGATGCGCTGGAATATGTCAGCGCAGAAACCTTTTGTTTAACCAAAACGGACGAACTTGCCACGGTGGTAACCTCGCAAGATTCCAAGGATCAAGGCAAAGAATTTGCCACCGCCGAAACAGGTGTGGGGTATGTGGACGAAGTGAAGTATGGCCGCACCTTGGAAACCGCCCAGTTATTGCGCAAGGGGGATGATTATACGCTTGAACAAACGAACGTATATGATTCCCCGGCACAACTGAAACTCCGCTTTACGCCCAATACGGAGTATTCCGTTTGGCTTTCATACCGTTATTGGCATAAAGATATGGCGATAGAGGATATCGTCAACGCCCTGCTAGATTTGGCAGGTGTGGAAAAGCGACAGGTAGAAAAAGCCGCCTTTTCGGGCGCTTCCGCCATTAGTTATGAGACGCAGGAGCCTGTGCGCCTGATGGTAGAAAAAGACGAATACGGCGCTTATACCCCGGTCAGCGGGGCTCAGTACGGGGTTAGTTCCAACTTTAACAGCCGAATGATTATCTCTGAACGTATTTTAAGAACTTACGGTGCTTTGCATACTAAATATCCGCTATTCGTTCCTACCACAAATGGATATATTCACGTAGGGGCACTTACGGATGTATATGTATATGCGTCAGGAATAGCGAAGGACTGGGCGTCTTTGGATTTTGTAACCGAGGAAGGCACGGGGTTACGTTTGCAATATAAAGGCGTGAGTTCAGATGCCACCATAGAGGCTTTGCCCATTTTGAAATATGCTTATTTGGCAGATGATGTTCAATGCGGCACACCTATTTACAGCGCCAAAAACCGTTGTTTTGTAGGTTTTGACTTTGACGAAAACGGGAAGGTATCTCTCTATACCAATACGCCACGGGTATCGTCCGGCGCTCTTTTGCAGGGCGGCGGCCCAGTGGAAAAAACAGAGACTGATTTTACACTTTCTGGCACATTTACAAAACTGTACCATAACTTAACTATTTACGATTCAGGTGCTGTTGTAAAGAACAGTTACTTTTTTATCAACCAGTTGGCGTGGCGCGGACAGCCTTTAACGGATTTTCAGCCAGGGCAATACATTAATGCTTTTTATAACAGCATTTTTGCCGGAACAGATTATCCCAAAATATCCCTTACCCCGGGGCTAGTGTACCAAGTTAATTTGGGGCAAGAGGGGAAAAAGTGGAATAAATTGGAGTGCGACACCTCCCCGCTGTATACTGGTGTGGGTTCGGGCACTTGGACGTATCAAGAGGGCCTAACGGACGGCCGCTATGATACGCCTATTAAAATTACCGCGGGCGAACAAATTCTGTCCGCTGCGGGTAGGTTGTGCGTTTCATACAGTTTAACTTCTGCGTCTGGCACTGAAAAACTGGAAAACATCAAAATCAGCAAAGTTATTTCCACTACTGGGATTCCGCTTGTAAACCTAACGGAGTTAAATGTCAAAACGGCACTTGCGCAACTGGCGCAAATGGTCTCTTACGAAATTGGCTTTAATCAAGACGGAGTATTTTTCTTTCGTTCCCGCCAAGGCCGATATACGGATGTCAATTTAACGCCGGACATTCTGATTGAAACGGACAAATTTGATGCTGATATTGAAAAACTAGCAAATAGTGTTACCGTAAATTTTGGTATGTTTCAGGCTAAAATTGACGACTTTACGGAAGACAAACCACGGCCCAACAGCATTGATATTTACGGTGTGCACGATACTGTTATTTCCCAGGGTAACTTTATCCCTGCCGACAATGTAGATATTTCCGGTGCAGTGGCAAAAGCCAATTACGAGGCCTTATCCACGCCGGGATATACTTTGCAAGCGGAGTGCCGCCCTGATTTAAGTTTGGAGTTGGGCGATAAAATTACTGTCTGTGCCGAAAACACCAACATTGCCGCCAAAACTTGGAGCGATTACAACAAGTTCTTAAAATTGCCCGTTTGGAAACGTGTTTTTAAAATTACCGGGCTGGAACTTTCTTTTGCCAAACGCTTAATGACGCTTACGCTTAAAGACGTTACCACGGCCGCAGATGTGCCGACTATGGAATACAATGTGTATCAAACACAATTCCCGACCCCATTAAATTACAAGGAGTAACTATGTACGTTGAAGACAAAGAAGACAAGGTGTTTATCCCGCAAACAAAGCATACTGTTACGGCGAGCGACTACAACCAAATCAAAAATGAAATCCAAAGCGCGATAGAACTGGCCGGTATGGAGCCGGAAAAAGATGTGATACAGTTCCCCGCGGCCATTAAACAGTTGACAGAGCAGAGTGGCGCCGCCGAAATGGAAAAGATTATGGCAGAGGGCACCAAGCAGGTCGGACTTGTTACTGCCGCTGGGACGGCACAAAAGACCGCTCTAGAAACCGCCGCCGCGGAGCAAGTGGCGGCCGTTGAGGCGGCTGGCACGGCACAAGTAAGTAAGGTACAAAATGAGGGGAGCGAACAGGTCTCAGCCGCTAAAAACTGGGCCAGCAAAACAGACGGCCCGGTGGAGGAAGACCTTTATTCGGCCAAAAAGTACGCGCAGGATGCGGCGCAGAGTGCGCAAAATTCCCGTGGGCTTTCTATTGGGCAATTAGTGTGGAGCCAGTCCTCATTAGCCAAAGACAACCCAGGTGCTTTGCCCGGCTGGACTGGGGAGTATTACGAGAACGGTAAGACGCTATTCCCTGACTTGTATAACTTTGTAAAAGCGCATAGTGAACTGCAAGTAACCAAGACAGAATACGATACGGCTCTTACTCTTTTTGGGGCGTGTCCTAAGTATGTGGTGGACGAGGTGGAAGGTTCCTTGCGCCTGCCGAAATATGCCAGTAATAAGCGGCAGTTGGTAAAAAAAGAGGTAATCGGCAATGATTGGTACGCTTTGTATAGCGACGGCTGGCTGGAACAGGGCGGGTATTTTGGCAATCCGTCAACGGTTGGTACAACTGCTATTACAGAGACTTTTTTGAAAAGTTATGCCACGGCGCCCACTGTTTTATTTGGCAATATGTCCCATAGAAAAACCGCCGCATATGATAGCGAGCATTACCCCTATGATGTTACGGCAAACGGGTTCACGCACGAAAACGTGCAACCGCAAGGACAGGGGACCCGCTGGTATGCTTTCGGTTACGCGGCCGATACTCCTATGGAAAACATTATGTATCCGTGGATAGTATCTTTTACCGCGGCTGTCCCAGCGAGTACAGCGCAAGCAGCCGAGTTTACAGGCGCGTTAAGTGGCAAAGCCAATATGGATTTGTCTAATGTGCCGAATGCTGCCAAAGCGGCGTTACTGGATTTATTGGCTATGGATACCAGCACGTGGGCTACTTTGGTAAAAGATACAGACTTTGTCGCGCCCTCCGCCGGGTGGATTAACTATTATCCAAGTAACAATGCAGACGCTACTATTGGCATAAGCACAGGATGGAGCAACTGTTTCATACGATTAGACGGTATCCCAGTTATCAACCAATGTTATTACTCTGGCAAAAATGGAACTAACGCAGACTCGTTTTCTTTTTTTGTTGGCAAAGGGCAAACGGTCAGGGCTACATTTACCGTAGGGACGGTATATTTTTATCCTTGCAAGGGGGCGAAATAATGTTTGCAAAAATTGTTAATCAACAGACCAAAGAAGTACAGGTAGTACAAGGGGCAAAACTCGCCCAGATTTTAGGCGCGGTAGAAATGGACGTAGAACAGGCGTATAATGGGGCGTGGTATGTGAAAGGCTATGCGCCGAGCAAGCCAGAGCCCACGACAGAACAAAAAGTACAAGCCCTAGAAAATGAAACGGGGCTAACCCGCGCCGTGCGGGAACTGGTACTGGCGGACGGCTCCGGCGCCAGCGACTATGTGCGGGCCAAAGCGCAGGAAATTGAGGCTTTGGCCAACCCGTTGCGCAGTGTAGCGAACGAAATCCAAAAAGGGGAGGCGGAGTAATGAACCCGGACAAAGTAAAAGGCTGGGTATGGCTCGCTGGGGTAATCGGTGCGGTGGCCTTTTGGTGCTTTACCATTTACGGGTTACCGCCGCGTGTAGATAAGTTGGAACGCACGGTAGCCGAGCACGAGCGCAAAATGACGGAAACAGGCGTTAAGGTAGATATTATCCTTGACGACGTAAAAACCATTAAAGGGTTTATTTTACAACGCCACAACGGAGGCAACTAATGGATAACGCAAAAGCCGCGGCCTATGTGCGCCGCTACGAGGGTTTTTCCCGTTTACCTTACAAGTGCCCCACAGGCCATTTAACCATTGGCTATGGCCACAATTTGGAGCACGGTATCAGCGCGGCCGCCGCCGAGTTTATCCTGCAAGAGGATTTGGCGCGGGCGGAACGAGCCGTCAAAGACGCGTTCCCTTGGTGGTGGAAACTGGACGACGCGCGGCAATTTGTATTGGTGGATATGGCATTTAATATGGGCCTTGCGGGCTTAAAAGGCTTCAAAAAAATGCTGGCCACCATGGAAAAGGGCGATTATCAAACCGCCGCCAAGGAAATGCTTGACAGCAAATGGGCGGCGCAGGTAGGCCGCCGGGCAATAGAAAACGCCCGTACGATGGAAACGGGACAATGGATTTAATTCCGGCGAATTCGCCGGAATTAGAAAGGAGTGAAAAATGGAACTAGGAATGATTATCTGCCTGGCCGCGGTTGCGTGCGTGGGCTTAATTGAGTGGACGAAAAACTTTGTTGAAAAGTTTTTCAAGGTGCCGGGCTATGTATGGTCCTTGGCGGTATTTGCCGGGGCTATGCTTTGCGGGTTCATTGCCGTTTATGGCGCGGGCATTACGGCCAAAACGCCGCTTATGGCAGTGCTTATCGGGTTGGTAGTATTGGCCTTGGCCCAAATCGGCTATGACGGCATTAAACGCGCGATTATGAGCCGCGCGGAAAAAGCCCTGACCAATGAAAAAACTAACTAGACTGTTAGCCCTGCTGTTACTAGCAGGGCTACTATTCTCAAATTGGCACAAGGCGCGGCAACTGGATAAACTGGCCGCGCAGACAGCCATGTTGCCCGAAAACACCGCTGCCCAAGTGGTTGTAAAAGCCAACAAACTCACGGCCAAGGTGCGCCAGGCGGATGGTTCTGTCAAAGCCACCGTTCAATTTGTGCCGCCGGAGGGCACGGCGGAAATCGTCCGGCACACACAGGGAGCCGAAACAATACGCGTAAAACGCGCAGGCTTCACTTTTCGGCCCGCGGTGCAGGGGTTATTAGGGAACGAGGTAAAAGCCGGGCTAGGCGCGCGTTTGGCCTATTTTGACCGCTATGGAGCCGGAGTAGGCTTGGACCAAAATGCCGCGCCCTACGTGTTTGCAGACCGCCGCCTGGACGATTTAACTGGACTTTTGCGCAACACGACCGCCGGCGTATTTGTAGGCCAAGGCCGCGTAGGTGTGCTGATAGGGGTTTATTTATGAAATGCCCGGATGCGCAATTTGACCGATATTTTAGTGAGTGTATTTGCCGCAAGACCGGCAAGCCTTGCCGGATTATTTGCAAAAAATGTGGTTCTTAAAACTGGTGCTAGAGTGCGCAGAAGCCTTGCCTTTTGAGTTCCAAAAAGATGTCAGAACTCTGACAAAACTCTGACACGCACCCCGCTTTTTGTCGCGCCTGCCGCGCCTTTCGTAACATCGTTTTTACGACGATAAAACCATAAAAAATTGCTTTTTTAGACGTAAAAAAGCCCTCCGTCGGAGGGCTTAAAAAAGAGCCAAGACGGGGGATCGAACCCCGGACCTATCGCTTACGAAGCGATTGCTCTACCAGCTGAGCTATCTTGGCGTTACAAATTGTTTACTTTTAACATATATATTTTACAAAAAAACGGGAAATTTTGCACATACTCTCTTATTTCCCGACGGAAAAGTGCATTTTTTGCACTTGCGCTTCCAGCGCGTTCATCCGCGGGTTATGGCGGTTCTTTTCCAAAAATTCCTCTTCTGTTACGCCCTTGGGTCCACGCTTGTAAGCATCTATCCACGCTTGGGCCTGCACGGGGTTGCGCTCCATTAGGGCGATACTCGTCAAAAAGAGGTAGGTTTCCGCATTTACCGGGTCCAGCACCAGCGAACGGTTAAAGGCGCGCTTGGCCTGCTCCATATTATCCCGTGCATTTTGGCTGTACAGTTGAAATTCGTCCGCACTTTTGGCTTGCGCCGCGCCTTGCGAGGCCCGCAATGCCATTGCATAATACAACTGCCCCGTACTTTGATGCAATGCTGTATGGTTGGGCGCGTATTTCAGCACATACGCAAAATCTTGAAGCGCACGCGCATAATCGTTGGACGGTGCGTCCGTATCACCCCGGGAGGGGGAAAACTGCGTGGTCAAATCCAAGGTAGTGGCAAAGGTGTTGGCGCGGTATTGGTGGTATTCCGTCAAAAGCGGGTTTAGTTTTATGGCTCGCGTAAAATACGGCAGAGCCCCTTCGGCATTACCCATTTGCACCAAACGCACGCCTAAACTGTAATAATGGTTCGCCTGAAAAAGCCCATAGAACCACACCAGCCCCGGCACGGTGGCGGCCAGTAACAGGCCCGTTCGCGCCGCCCGGCTCGTCCACACACTGCGCAAATACACATAGCCCACGCCCAGCACGCAAAATACAAGTACGCCCCAAGCACAGCAAATCAAAAATCCGTCGCCCAGTTTGCGGGCGGACATTGCGCCGGAAATCTCTTTAAATTCGCCTAACACTTGCCACGCTCCGTAGGCCAAGGCCACTGCTAACACCAACTGGGCCACCCACAAAAGCCACGGTGCGGAGAAGCAGATTTTTTCGTCTGCGTTGTCTTCTTTCGGCGGGTTAGATAAGGCGATAATCACCCCGATAAACACCGCAAAAAAGAGTCCGCTGGAAGCAAAGCGCAAACTGATATCCACAAACGCGTGCGCCATTAGGCCCGCTAGTGCCGTCGCGTAGCCCAGCAGGTAAAAAATCCGCTCGCGCTCTTCGGTGGATAATTGGTTTACCGGGCGCAAGTTTTTCCACGCACAAATAAAAACAAAAATGAGCATCCACAAGAAAATTGCCAGCCCAACCGTTCCCGCCGTAGCCCATTGTTCCAAATATTCGTTTTCGGCGTGTTGGGTTTCGGTGTTGTGGGAGTTTTCTATATAAAAAATTTGCGGGCGTTTATAGGCCGGATAAATAATCTTAAAACTGCCCGGCCCGGTGCCCATAATGGGGGAATCTTGCACCATTTCAAAGGTGGAAAGCCACGTAAACGAGCGGAAACTGACCGATTGGAAACGCTTGGCCGTATAGACCCCGGCCAGCGCAAGCGCACAGAGGAGAACTCCCACCGCTATCAGGTTTAACTTTTTGATGTGTTTGGTGGGGAAAAGGCGGTTTGTAAATAAAAAAGTGCCCACCGCGGCGGCCACCCCGTACGCCAGCCACGCGCCCTTGCTCTCCGTGAAAAATAGTTCCACAAGCCCCAGCCCCAAAAGCACCAGCAGGGATTTTTTGCGCGTAGCCAAATATTGCGCCAGCGTTACGCACGAGGCAAATACCACAAACGCGCCAAAGAAGTTCGGGTTAGCGTGCGTGGAGAAGATTCGGCGCGTGAAAAAGCCCCGCCACGGCAGAAAATCCGCCCCCGGCAAAAATCCGTCCACTATTTGCAAGGCCCCGTAGGCGAACGAAATCCAAGCGGCGATAACAATAAATTTAGTAAGCGTGCGGATATCTTTTTGGGTAAATTCGGTAGCGATTAACAGGATTATCCCGCCGTACATCATCAGTCGGATAAATTCCTCGGCGCTTTCCAAATGAAAGGGACCGCATATAAAAGAAAGAATATTCCACCCAAGGTACGCAAAAATCGGGAGCAAAAACGGGAAATTTTGGCGAGTGAAAGGGCTCTTCCATTCGGACACTTTAAGCGCGGTCCATAAGCCTAGCAGAACGATTGCCCCCGTGTGGAGCAGGGTTAATTTTACTTGGGCGGTGTCGTACGTGCCGGTAAAAAAGGAAATACTGACGAGCAGGCTCATCCACCCGGCCACGACGGGCAGGCATTTGCGGATAAACGCCCCGAACGGACTGGTAGGGGCTTTTTTTATGGGAGTGGAAATCTTTTTTGCGGACATAATTTTATTATAGCAATTAAACCGCGCCGGGCCCTAGTCGGCCCGGTAGGGTTCTGGGATCTGTCGTTGCCGTGGTCGTTGTCGTCATACTGAACTTGTTTCAGTATCCAGCCGAGCCTTGACTCTCTTGCGCTGGATTCTGAAAACCCTGCGGGCCGCCAGTTTAGTATGACGGCAAAAAATGTTGTTATTTAAATGAGGGGTCATTCTGAACTTGTTTCAGAATCTACCTGTTGGGTTGTTTGTCTTTTATAAAAATAAAGGTCATACTGGAATGTTTTTGTCCAGTATCTATTGTTTTCCTTTTTTAATAACGACGGATCCTGGACTACAACTTTCCAGGATGACGGCAACGACTAGCGACACAATCGGTAGATCCTGAAAACTATTAATAGACCCCGTACAGAAACACTACGGGGTGCCGCCTAGCGGTATGGGCGGCAATTCAGGATGACCTCCAATTTTTATAACGCCTTTGTTTTATTTATTGATGCCGTTTCGTCGGTGGCGACATTATAAAAACAGTGTGGCGCCATTAATCAAAAGAGGGAAAAAGGTAAGCCGTCCGCAGGACTTATTTTAAAGGGGTTGTTTCGTTTTTTTTTTTGTTAAAATTTTGATAATTCGCAGTGGATATACCCGGATGTATCCGCTGTATAAAAATGCGTATAAAAGGCCGTTTGGGCCGTTTAAACGAGGACAAAAAATGAAAAAACTCACACTTCTCTCCGCCTGTATGCTGTTGTTTACAGCCGTCAATGCGGAACAAATGCAGTTTGTAACCACCTTATCCGCCCCGGTGGGCAACTTCGCCCATTTGGACGCGGCAGACTCCACGCACGTAACCAGTGCGCCGATACTTAACTTTTGTAATACCCGTTCCAATGTGGGGAATATTGTAATCAAAGGCGCCAATGCTTACTTAAAACAAGTAAACATCCAAAACGGAACTACGTTAGGCACCACGAATACACCAGAATACCGTTTGAGTGAAAAATTAACGGTTGAAGACGGCGGTACAGTAACGGCAGGGCGCATAATGGCAAATAACGTAACCTTTAAAGATACGAACTACCACAAAAGCCAAGTAACGAGCACTATTTACGGAAACGACATAGCGGTAATGGGTGGCAAGACGGACAATATGGAAATTTCCGGCACCGCCAAAATAAACAAAAGTGCGCAAAACTCGGCGAACCTTGGGGAAGAACTTTGGTGGGATAACCAATACGCAAGCGATTATGATTCTTCCGGCAATAAAAAGACCAACGGCAAAACCTATACCTCGTTTTTACTCAAAAGCAAAACGGCCGGGTGTAGCAATCCTTCCGGCGAAGCAAATTGCGTACATACTAGCGGTACTTGGGATAGTTCGTCTTGCGAGTGTACTTGTCCCAGCAATATGGTGCTTAGCAAAAACGGAGCCTGCTTGGGCACTTTTAAACCCGAGGTAATTGATATTGGTGTGTTAGTGAATTGTCATTATTGTCCGGGCGATTTTGATAAAAGACTGCCCTGTGGTTCTGCCGGAGCAGATCCAACACACTGTTATATGGGGGGAGATTTTAATCCCCAACAAGGGTGTTGTACAGCCTGTACAGGTATAGGTATAAATTCTTTTGAGTTTTATAAAGGGGGGTATTTAGCCCTATCTCCTAAAACCGATTCGGCGGCCGCCCGGTATTTGTGGTGGACAAATGGAACTTTGATAGGGGGTAAAATGTATCGGTATTCTGGGGGGTCTATGCCTGATTGTTATGGTTCTGATTATCAATCAATTTGTGATAAAAATTGCACCCCTGGCTCTGGTTCCTGCTCCTATAAATGTTTGATTTCTATGTCTCATAATGGATGTTCTAACGGAACTTATAATTATTCTGGCGGAACCTGTGGAAAATCTTGTAACAATGCTTCCGGTACAGGCCAAGTGCTTACTTGTGTAGCCAATAAGTAAAAGTTAGGCATAACTTTCAAAACCCCCGGTTTAGTCCGGGGGTTTTTATGTTAAAAAATTCTTATTGGTGCGGAGCGTTCGGGAAAGACGGGTATTCCACTTTTGTTGTCATCCCCGATGGTTTCTGTCGGGGATCTGTCGTTTCGGAAGAGAACAACCACGGCAAAAACAGATTCCCGACTACGGCACTCGGGAATGACAAAGGGAAAAAGGGCCTCTTATTAAAAAAGTGGTCATCCTGAACTTGTTTCAGGATCTACCGCACAGGTTGTTTGTTGTGTAGTTATTTAAAAAGTCATACGGGAAGGTTTGCCGACGCGGAGCGTTCGGGAATCCGTTGTTTTCCTCTTTTTAATAACAACGGATCCTGGACTACAACTTTCCAGGATGACGACAACGACGAACGACCCAAGTGGTAGGTCCTGAAACGAGTTCAGGACGACGCCCTTGTTTTATTTATTGTTGCCGTTGCGTTGGTTGCAACATTACAAAAACAGTGTTGCTTCGTTAATCAAAAGGGCGCGGACAAGTGGCCGCCCTCAGGGTGCGGCGCGCAGCGTGCCGTCATCCCCGAGGGGCTACCCGCCGTCTTTTTATTTTTTCAGCGTAGAGCAAATTTCTTGCCCTTGGGGCGTGCGCGGGGTGCAGGTTAATGGCCCGCCGCCAAAGGGATAGTAAAGCGTGTATAAAATGTCCATTGCCCCCGTGCGGGCGTTGGCCTTTATGCCGCCGGGTTCCAATACCAAATCAAACCCGCGGCAGGAAAGTTTCTGCGGACCGATTTTTAAACACTCACCCGGCAACACCTGCCACTCGCGCGGGTCCACCCCAGGGCGGGAAGCGGCGGCCAACTGGGCGCGGGCGGCTTCGTCCGTCTCCGCCAGCACGCGCGTAAGTTGCACATACCGCTCGGTATGCTGGTACTGCGGCAGTGCCACGCACCACAAAAGTAAAAGTACAAACACGATTGCGAGCGCCACCGATACGAGCGTTATCCAAGTGAGAGAAGCGTCTTCGTCCTCTTCTTCCTCTATGGCGTCGGGGTCAAACTCGGCGGATTTTAAAATTACGGCGCTGTGGCTGATACGGTCGTGCAGGGTGCGTTTCTTTTTATCCCACGCGGCCACAAAGAAGCCGAAATAAAAGGTTACGTTGGTTACCAGTTTGGAGACAATACGCTCCGTGGCTTGCCAAAAGGAAAGGCGGCGGCCCCGGCGGTCCACTACTTTTATGCCCATTAATATTTTGCCGACGCTGGCTTGCAGGGGGGAACTTTCTAGGAGCGCATAATACAGCCAAATAATGACCAGTAACACCAGCGAAACGGTGGCGTAACTCTTCATCATCTGCCACAACGCCCAATACAACACGGCAAAGACAAGCGCGTCAATTAAAAAGGCAAAGAAGCGTTTTCCTATTCCGGCGTACATAAGACACCTCCTAGAAAGCGTATATATATAGTATAAGGGGTTTAACGCTATTTAACAAGGCAAAAATTGCATTATAAGCACAAAGGCACGGCTTGCGCGTGGGCGGCCTTTAAAAGGTCGTTGGGGTTGATTTTAATTTGCAAACCGCGCAGCCCCGCGCTGACGTATATAAAATCCCACAAAATGCAATCTTCGTGAATAAAAGTAGGAAAGGGTTTCTTCATCCCCAAGGGGGAGCACCCGCCGCGCATATAGCCCGTAACGGGGACTAACTCCTTTACGTGCAGCATTTCGCATGATTTATTGCCGCTTACGCGTGCGGCGGCCTTCATATCCAACTCCGCCCCGCCGGGTATTACGCACACAAAGAAGCCCGTTTTGTCGCCGCGCAAAACCAAGGTTTTATACACTTGGTCAATATTTTGCCCCAAGGTCTGCGCGACGTGCAGGGCGCTTAAATTTTCCTCATCC
Organism: Candidatus Avelusimicrobium sp.; assembly: GCF_050873505.1. Taxonomy (GTDB): domain Bacteria; phylum Elusimicrobiota; class Elusimicrobia; order Elusimicrobiales; family Elusimicrobiaceae; genus Avelusimicrobium. The sequence goes on from NZ_JBNMIY010000005.1 coordinate 25,519, forward strand.
ACCTCGTACGGAATAAGTTCGTAGGGGATGTTTAATTCGTCCAAGTGGCGGGCGGCGTTTGTTTTGTGGATTTTATTCTTCATTTTTTGCTCCCCTTGGCTTTTTTAGCCGGGGCCTTTTTGGCAGATGTTTTGGGCCCGTGCAATTTTTGCTCGGGGTGTTCTGCTAAAAATTTATCCACCGCTTCCAATTCCGGCTTTAAATATCGTCCGGTGTAAGATTCCTTACACGCGGCCACTTGGCGGGGCGTGCCCTCGCAGACAATCGTGCCGCCTTTGTCGCCGCCTTCGGGGCCGAGGTCAATCAGCCAATCGGCGGTTTTGATAACGTCCAAGTTGTGCTCAATAATAAGCACGGTGTTGCCCTTGTCAGCCAAGCCGTGAAGTACGTGGAGGAGTTTATCAATATCCGCAAAGTGCAGGCCGGTGGTGGGTTCGTCCAAAATGTAGAGCGTTTTGCCGGTCCCCTTGCGGGAAAGTTCGTCCGCCAGTTTTACGCGCTGCGCTTCGCCGCCGGAAAGCGTGGTGGCGGCTTGGCCCAGTTTTATGTAGCCGAGGCCCACGTCGTTTAGCGTTTTTAAATAGCGTTTGATTTTGGGGATAGCGTCAAAAAATTCCAACGCCTGCGATACGCTCATATCCAGCACTTCGGCAATGTTTTTGCCCTTGAATTTTACCTGTAACGTATCCTCGTTAAAGCGTTGGCCGTTGCACTCCTCGCACTTTACATAAATATCGGGCAGGAACTGCATTTGGATTTTTAAAATACCGTCGCCTTGGCACTTTTCGCACCGCCCGCCCTTTACGTTAAAGGAGAAGCGGCCCGGCTTGTAGCCGCGGCGTTTGGCTTCGGGCATTTCGGCAAATAAATCGCGTATGTGCGAAAACACACCCGTATAGGTGGCGGGGTTGCTGCGCGGGGTTTTGCCGATAGGGCTTTGGTCCACGATGATGACTTTATCAATGTTTTCCAACCCTTTAATGGCCTTGTGTTTGCCCGGAGCGTCCTTGGCGCCGTAGAACTTTTGGGCAAGTGCTTTGTACAAAATTTGGTGGATGAGCGTGGACTTGCCCGAGCCGGACACGCCCGTTACGCAGATAAATTTGCCCAGCGGAAACTTAACGTCAATATTTTTGAGGTTAAATTGCTGTGCGCCTAAAATTTCCAAATATTTGCCGTTTCCCTTGCGCAGTTCCTCGCGCGGGAGAATCATCCGCCGCCCGTTTAAATAAGAGGCGGTCAGCGACTTTTCATCACGCAAAAAGTCCGCCGTCGGCTCTGCGGCCACGATGTTGCCGCCGTATTCGCCCGCCGCGGGGCCCAGTTCTACCACATAATCGGCGGCTAAAATGGTGTCCTTATCGTGTTCCACGATGATAAGGGTGTTGTCTAAATCGCGCAGGTTTTTAAGCGTTTCAATCAGGCGGTCGTTGTCGCGTGAGTGCAAGCCGATGGTGGGCTCGTCCAACACATACAAAACACCCGTTAAGCCGGAGCCGATTTGCGTAGCCAGGTGGATACGCTGTGCTTCGCCGCCCGACAGGGTTTGGCTCTTGCGCTCCAAGGTTAAATAAGAAAGGCCCACGCTGTTTAAAAAGTCCAAACGCGCGCGGATTTCCTTTAATACATCCTTGGCGATGATTTTTTCCTTGTCCGTTAGTTCAAGGTGTTCAAAAAATTCCTTGGCGGCGGAAACCTGCATCGCTGTAATATCGTTAATATTTTTACCGTTAATACGCACGGCCAAGGCTTCGGGCTTTAAGCGTTTTCCGCCGCAGGTGGGGCAGGTAACCTCGCGCATAAAGCGGTTATACACTTCCTCTTTTACAAAGTCGCTTTCGCTTTCTTGGTAGCGGCGTTTTAAGTTGGTAATTACGCCTTCAAAATCTTGCTCGCCGCCCGAAATGACGGACGTATAACTGGCTCCGCCCGTGCCGTACAAGAGCAGGTCGCGCTGTTCTTTGGGCAAATCCTTCCACGGCGTGTGCAGGCTGATGTGGTTTTGGTGGCAAACTTGGCGCAAAATATCATAATAATACCCGCTCCAAGAATTTTTCCAGCGGTGGGTGCGCGTGGTAACAGGGTTATCCCAAGCGGCAATCGCGCCCTCGTTAATGGAAAGCGTATCGTCCGGCACCACCAGGTCCTCGGCTACTTCTATTTTAAGGCCCAAGCCGTTGCAGTCCGGGCACGCGCCGTAGGGGGAGTTGAACGAGAAAAGGCGCGGTTCCAACTCGCTAAACCCGATACCGCAATGCGCGCAGGCGTTGTTTTCGCTATAAGTAAATTCGCGCGGTTTGTCGCCCTCGGCTTCCACAATGTGCACGAGGCCTTGCGCGTATTTTAGGGCGGCTTCCAAACTTTCCACCAACCGCTCGCGGTCAAATTCCTCTACAAAAATTTCGTCCGTTACCAGTTCAATGGTATGCTTTTTGTAGCGTTCCAAGGTAGGCGTATGGTCCAGCGTGATGACGGTGCCGTCCACGCGGGCTTTTACATAGCCCTCTTTTTTAAACTTGGCAAACAGTTCCTCATACGTTCCCGCACGCCCGCGGACCACGGGGGATAAAATAAAAACGGTTTTTTCGTTAAACTTTTTTAAAATATCCTGCGCAATGCCCTGTACGCTCCAAGATTCCACCTCGCGGCCGCAATGCGGGCAAAAGCGGTGCCCCACGCGGGCGAATAAAAGGCGTAAATAGTCGTAAATTTCCGTAACCGTGGCAACGGTAGAGCGCGGGTTTTTGGACGGGTTGCGCTGTTCAATGGAAATAGCCGGGGAAAGGCCCTCAATATGCTCTACGTCCGGTTTTTCCATTAATTCCAAAAATTGCCGGGCGTAAGCGGACATACTTTCCACATAGCGGCGTTGCCCTTCGGCATAAATGGTATCAAACGCCAAGGAACTTTTGCCCGAGCCGGACAGCCCGGTTACTACGACCATTTTGTCCTTGGGCATTTCTACGGTAACATTTTTTAAATTGTGGCCTTTTGCGCCAATTACTTTAATGCTCTTCATAACTTTAAAAACCCCCGGGCGGCGCGTGCTTTTTATAAGCGCGCAAAACGCCCTTTTTGCTTAAATAAATTATATAATTTATATATCTTTCATACCCGGAGCGCGCGCGTGAAAAAACCGCTTAAATATTTGCTCTATACCTTGGGCATCCTTTTATCCGTCGGCCTGATTGCCTTTATGATTTATCAGGCTAAGGACAGTTTTGTAAAAATTTGGCAGGGCGTAAAAACCAAATACCTCTTTTTATCTTTATTGTCTTCTGTGCTTATCTATGTGGCAATGGGGATGAGCCTGTACGAAGTGTTGCGTATTATGGGGCGGAAAATCTCCAAAAGCGCGGCAATGGGCATTGCGCTCGTTTCCACCACGGTAAACTATATTGTTTCCTCGTTGGGCGTAAGCGGGTTTGCCTTGCGCGCCCACCTGTTAAACCGCCGCCGCGTGCCGTTTGGCACCTGCGTTACGGCCAGCATTGTCATTACGGTGCTTTTGTATTTTGTATTGGCGATTATCATTTTGCAGGGCTCGGTGCTGATGCTTTTTAACTCGTCGGCCACCACAATGCAACTGCTCAAAAACTTTTCGCTTATTATCGTAATGTGCGCGGTATGCGTGGTGATTACGGCGTTTTTATTTAATAACGAACTGCGCTCCAAATGGTTAAGAAAGTGCTTCCGTATGATGAATAAGGTGCTTTACCACGTGTTCCGCGCCTTAATCCCCAAAGGGAAATACGACGATTTTATGGACCAGTTGGACGAGGGTATTGACCTTATCCACCGCAAAAAGAATAAACTCACTATGACGATTGTTTACGTCTGCGCCGATTGGCTGTTTACCATTTTGGTCTTGTATTTTGCCTTCCGCGCGGTGGGCATACACATTACGGCGGGCGTATTGGTCGCCGGGTTTGCCGTCGGTATGGTTACGACACTAATCCCCATTTTGCCGGGTGGTTTGGGCGCAATGGAACTGGCGATGACGGCGGTCTATTCCCAAATGGGTATAGACTGGGATTCCGCCCTTATGGCCTCGCTTATTTACCGCGTGGTGTATTATATTTTGCCGGGCATTGTGAGCATTTTTATTTATTGGGGGCTGCAACTTTCGTCCCCGTCCTCTCCGCGCAAAAATAAAAATTCCAAAGGAGCCCTGCTATGAAAGAACGCATTAACGAACAAGTCCCCAGCGTGCGCCCCAGTTGCTATGTGCACAAAACAGCGGTGTTAATTGGCGATGTTACCATAGGGGAAAATGTATCCATTTGGCCCTGCGCCGTGTTGCGCGGGGATATTGCTTCCATTACGGTGGGGGATAATTCCAATATTCAGGAAAATGCCTGCGTACACGTCAATTACGGTGCGCCCTGCATTATCGGACGCGGCGTAAGCGTGGGCCACGGGGCGATTGTGCACGGCAGTAAAATCGGCGATAACTGCCTAATCGGTATGAACGCCGTGGTAATGGAGAGCGAAATCGGCCCCAACTGCATTATTGGGGCAGGGGCGGTGGTTCCGGCGGGAAAAAATATCCCGGCGGGGTCGCTGGTGATGGGCGTTCCGGCCAAGATCGTGCGCAAACTGGAAGAAGACGAAGTGAACGGTGTTATTAAAAACGCCCGCGAATACGCCGAGGCTATCCGCCTGTACAAAGACCATTGCGAAGAACTGTAATATGAAGAAAGTGGTGCTGATTGAAGATTCCAAGGTCCTGGGCAACGCGCTTTGCGGCGCCTTAAAGGTGGACGGCATTGAGGTCCACTGGGCCGAAAACGGCGTGGCCGGCGTGCAACTGGCCAAGCAGATAAAGCCCGATTTGGTACTATTGGATTTAATGCTTCCTAAATTAAGCGGGTTTGACGTGTGCAAATTGTTAAAGACCGACAATGCCACTTGGCGGATCCCGGTGGTGATAATGTCCACCTTGTCCGACCCCGAATCGCGCGACCGCGCCACGGAAGCGGGGGCTGATTATTTTATTCCCAAGCCCTACGATTTGGCCGCCACCTTAGCCGAAATTAAAAAATTGTTACAGATGTAAAAAGTCGGCTAGAACTGGCTGTTCTTCGTGTGCCGTCACCCTGAACTTGTTTCAGGGTCTAGCGTAAGAAAAGTTTAGTAGCCCAAGCGGAAACGTATGAACGCTTTTGTTTATATCTTAGCCAATAAAAAATATGGTACTTTGTATATCGGTGTTACTTCTGACTTGGCTAAAAGAATTTATGAGCATAAAACAAAGGTGGTTCCGGGCTTCACACAAAAATATGGAGCGGTACGGTTGGTTTATTATGAAGTAAGTGATAATATACTTGCCGCTATTGAAAGGGAAAAGCAGTTAAAACGCTGGCATCGGGATTGGAAACTTAATTTAATTGAAAGTTTTAATCCGAATTGGGACGATTTATTTAGTAGTATATTTTAGTATCGCTGGACCCTGAAACAAGTTCAGGGTGACAAATGATAAAAGTTTCAGCCGTTAAATTAGGAGAGTATATGGCTCAACCCAAAAAGAAACAAACCGCAAAGTTGGATTTAGACGCTTTGGAAAATTTGCTTGACGAAGGCCGTCCGTCGGAAACGCTGGCCGTGTTGGCCGAAGCCAAAAAGAAGGACGCCGCCGCTTGGTTTTTAACGGGCGAGGCACAGCGCCAACTGGGCTCCTTTGAGGACGCTCTAAAAAGTTACGCCAACTGCTTAAAGGTGGCCGACGAAGCCGAACGCCGTATGGATGCGCTCTTGGCGATGGCGGCTTGCTACCGCACCTTGGGACACTCCGCCGCCGCGTATGAACTGGCTGAGGATGCTTTGAAAATGGCGCAAGAATTGGAATACGACGAATTTGTCGTCCGCGCAATGCAGGAAATGGGTATGGCCTTGCGTGCGTGGGGCCGTCTGGAAGAAGCGCTTGATTTGCTGGATGCCGTCTTGTCCGCCTATACGCAGTTAAAGGACTACGCCGGGATGAGTTTTATCCATTGGGCCAAGGGGGGAATCTTCCGCTTGCAAGGCCACTTTGAAGAGGGCGTAGCGCAGTTCAAAAAGGCTATTTCGCTTGCCAAAAAAGCGGGCGATGATATTTCCGTAGCCTATGGGCATTGCGGTTTGGCCGGGATTAGCCGCATTTGCGGAAAAATTGACGAGTGCGTGAAAAACTACAAACTGGCGGAAAAAATCTTCCGCAAGAGCGAGGACGTTTTCGGCAAGGCCTATACCAACTGCGGTATGGCCAACGGCTTGCGCCAACAGGGCAAGTACGACGAAGCCCTGCGCCATTACAATGTGGCCGATAAACTGTATTCGTCTATCCACGATACGGTGGATTTGGGCTTTGTAAAGTGGGGCCGCGCGGATATTTTAAAACGCAAAAACAAAATGGCCGCCGCCTTAAAGGATTTGGAAGAAGCACGCGTTTTGTTTGACAATTCTGACGAAAAACGCGGGCAGATTTTAACCAAACTTTCCTTGGCGCAGGTATTGTACGCCTTGGGCCGCACAGACGAAGCCGAAGAACTCTACGAGGCGGGCGTGTCGCAGGCGCGTGCCGAAGGGTTGCACACATATTTGGAAAGTTACACCTGATTTACAACGAAGCCGATAAAAAACCCCGGGTTATAAAGAACCCGGGGTTTTTGCAAATAAGGGGAAATTAGTTGATTTCTTTAATTTCCACGTCAAAGGTAAGTTCTTTGCCGGCCAACGGGTGGTTAAAGTCCAGCACCACTTCTTTATCGGTAATTTCCTTCACTACCGCGCGGAAGGTGTGCCCTTCGTTGCTGGCGCCCACCATATCGCCTACTTTTAAGTGTTCGGCGCCACCGATGGCTTCTTTCGGCACGCGGCGGATGGCTTCTTCCAAAACCTTGCCGTAGCCTTTTTCCGGAGCGACTTTTACCGTCTTTTTGTCGCCCACTTTCATCCCGGTCAGTTCTTCTTCCAAGCCCGGAATAATGTGCCCTGCCCCGTGGGTGTATTCCAGCGGGCCGCGTCCGGCGGAGGTGTCGGCTACTTTGCCGTCAACCGTAAGGGTGTAGTCAAATTTGACTTTGGAACCTTCTTTAATCATTTGTGTCTCCTTTTGGCGCCGGGTGTCCCGGGCAAATATAATATATTGTAACAGTTTTTTAGCCCGCGCGGGAAAAACGCGGCGCGGCAAAGTGAATCTGGTAAAACAAAAGCCCCCGCCCGGGTGCGGGCGGGGTTACCAATATATTGGTTGGGGGGAAGTAATGCGGACCGTCCCCCACGGGTCCCCTTACGGCGGCTTTGCCTGCAATGCACCGTTAGAAAAGGTTTACCACTTTTAGTATGGCTTATTATCCGCCCTTTCACAAGCGCAAAAAGGGGTTAGATAGGCAAAAAGTTTCCAATTTTTATAATGGCCTTGCGGCATCGCTTTTTGTCGTCATTCCCGAGTGTTGTAGTCGGGAATCTGTCGTTATTTAAAAAAAGGCAACGGCAACAACGGATCCCCGACTAAATTCCTCGGGGATGACGACTGTATGAAAAAAAGAGGTCATTCTGAACTTGTTTCAGAATCTACCTTATGGGTTGTTAAAAACAGCAGAAACAACCAACTACCCAATCAGTAGATCCTGAAATAAATTCAGGATGACTTTTATTTTATAACAGCCTTACTTTTTTATTGTTGCCGTTTCGTTGCTTGCGGCATTACAAAAAGAGTGTTGCCAAATAAATCAAACGAGCGCGGAAAGTTTGCCGCCTGCAAGGCGCTTTTCCGTCGTTCTTTTTAAAGGGGTTGTTTCGTTTTTTTTTTTTGTTAAAATTTTGATAAATTGCGGTGGTCGTACCCGGATGTATCCGCCGTATAAAAACGCGTATAAAAGGCCGTTTTGCTCAAATATAAAGGCCTTGACAAGGAGAAAAAATGAAAGGATTTAGTGATGTTAGCCGTGTGGCCACTTGCGCTGGTGGCGTCATTCTGGAAAGTTGTAGTCCAGAATCTGTTGTTGCGAAACGGCGAGATTCCGTACAGAAACCTTACGGAATGACGTCTGTTTGGGGAGGCCGCACGGCACACAGTGGCTTTACACTAATAGAATTATTAGTCGTCGTTCTCATTATTGGCATTTTGGCGGCGGTGGCGGTGCCACAGTATCAGTTGGCGGTGATGAAGAGCAGGTTAGCGGCAATAATGCCTTTGCTACGTTCTATTAGTGATGCGGAAGATTCATTTTATTTGGCCAATGGCTATTATACCCATATTAAAAATTTGGATATAGCACTGCCGCAGGATTATATACATCAATATGCAGATAGAGATTTCTTTTGGGCAGATGGAACATATGTTACGCAGTGTGGAAAGGGATGTGGTGGAGAAAAGGGGCCTACCGTAATCGGCGGGCTGTATTCTTCCGTAGGAAATACAGGGTGGCCCAAGGTGGCGATTACGTTTTACGGACAGTATTCTGCCGAATATCAAAATAAGAGAGTATGTTTGGCTAATAATCCTTTGGGCGCAAAAGTATGTAAAAGTTTAGGCGGAGAAGCCATATCTAGCAACCGCTGGCTGCTCCCTTAATCTGGTAAGAAATAAATAACTATCCCCTGATTATATCGGGGGATAGTTATTTAGTAACGGGTGATTAGTTGGCCTTGGGTTGTTTGCCCACGATGTTTTTAATGTTCTTGCGCGTGGTTTTAATAATCACTTTGCGGAAGCACCATAACGCCCAAATGTTGGGCACGGTCATCATCGTCATCGTGAAGATTACAAGCGCCCACATAAAGCGCGTGGAACCGTTGGCTTCGGCAGTGCGCAAGAGCGAGTCTGAAATCGTCCAATCCAGCGAAAAACTGGTGCCAATCCAGCCGCCCACAAAGGTTAAAATAATAAACAGCACTCGCACGGGTTTTATGAGCACATTGGAGCCCTTGCACAAAAATTGCAAAGCCTTTTCCACATAATAGCCCCAGCCGATAATGGTGGTGAACGAAAATACCACCAGCGAGAAAATCAAAATCGGCGTACCGATATACGGCACGGTTTTAAACGCGCTGTTGCACAGGTTGGCCGCATATACGTTGGGGTTCTGCCAGTCGCCCGCCAGTACAATGACCATACCCGTCAGCGAGCAAATAAAAATTGCCCAAAATACGGAAGTGGCCGAAATAATCGCCATTTGTGTAGCGCTGCGGGTTTTGGCCGCGGCGGCCGCAATAGAGGCGCTTCCCAGCCCGGCTTCGGTAGCCAGTACGGCGCGGGTAACGCCTGCGCTTAACGCGGGCACCATTGCCTGCACAATCGCCATAATCCCCACGCCAGCGGCTCCGCCCAAGGCGGCCTTGCCCGTGAAGGCGCTTTTAATCACCATTACCACGGCCGCGGGAATTTCGGTAAAGTGCATACAAAGCACGATAACGGCAAGCAGTAAATAAAGCCCGCCCATAATCGGCACCAGCCACTCGGAATACGCGGCAATACGCTTTACCCCGCCGATAATCACTACGCCCGTGGCTATCGCCACAAAGAGCCCCACATACCACGGATTTAAATTGTACCCTTCGCGCAAGGCGTCAGCAATAGAGTTGGATTGCAATGCGCTTCCGGCGGTTAAGGCCATTAACACCGTACCCACGGCAAAAATAATACCGAGCCATTTGAACTTTAAAATGCGGGAAAGGTAATACATCGGCCCGCCCACGTATTCGCCGTCCGGCAGGCGCACGCGGTACTTGTAGGCTACCATACACTCGCTGTATTTAATGGCAAAGTTGAAAAATCCGGCTATTACCATCCAAAATAAGGCGCCCGGTCCGCCTTCGGATACGGCGGTGGTTACACCGATAATGCTCCCCGTACCCACGGTGGCGCCAATCATTACGGCAAGGGAGCCAAAACTGCTGACCATCCCTTCGGATTCCACTTTTTTTACCGACAGTTTCATCGCCGGCCAAGTGTATTTTTGTAGAAAGTGCAAGCGGATAGTAAAGTAAATACCTAAAAAAAGCAGGATAATAATCATCGGCGGACCCCATACCAAGGTATTGAATCCGTTCATTACGTCGTACATATGTTGCAAGGTCGGCGCCGAGGCAAACGCGCACACCGCCGTCCATAATTGTTGCAGGCTTTCCATCGTGTTTTTTTCTTCCTCCCAAACGGTACAACCTTTTTATTATACTAAAATATAAGGGGAAACCTGTAAAAAATTCTATGGGAAAATCTTTCCAAATCCGCGCAATATGATATATAATTTAGTAACGCGCGGGTTTTCCCGCATTAATAAGGAGACGGGTTATGAAGAAACTTTTACTCGCGGCCTTTATCGCCGCTTTCGGCGCCGCCGCTTGCTCTTCCGGCAACGCCAACACCAAAACTGCGGATTCCCGCAATAAAGCATCCGCCAAAGATGCTAAATACCAAATTATTGACCAAGAATTTGATAACCTTTTGGCGCCGGAGGCCGATTACGACACCTTGCCCGCCTACGAATTGCAGGCTTGCGGGGATTCCTATTTGCCGCCTGCCGAACAAACGGTAAGAGGGGCCAAAAAGCCCGCCGCCAAAGTGGTCAAGAAAGCGGCCAAAAAGACGACTGCCAAAAGCACCTCTAAATCCACAACGACCAATAAAAAGGTCATCAACAATACCAATATTTACTATTTAGACGGTTCCGCGCCGAATACGTCCACCTCGTCCACCAGCACGACGACTACCACCTACACGAGCGACGAAATTGCGCCGGATACCCTGCAATAATTTATGCTTACGCCGTTAGATAAAGAAGCACAACTTACACAAGAAGCCCATAGATTATATGGGCTTCTTAAATCTGTATCTAAAACTAAGGCCGCCAAGTGGACGTTTGAGGACTGCCTGGCCGCCGCGCCGTATGTACTGGCGATTAACCGCTTTAAAAAAGAGCAGAACGCCGTTATTCTCGCCCACTCCTACACCACGCCCGATTTGGTTTACGGCGTGGCCGATTTTAGGGGGGACTCGTATGAATTGGCGTTAAAGGCGCGCTCCTCTACCGCCGATATCATTGTTTTTGCGGGGGTGTGGTTTATGGCGGAAACGGCCAAAATCATTAACCCGGGCAAAAAGGTGGTTATCCCGGCGGGCCGTGCGGGGTGCACGCTGGCCGATTCTATGACGGGGGAAGATGTAAAAAAACTGCGCGAAAAACACCCCGGCGTACCGGCCCTGTGCTATATCAACAGTTCAGCGGACGTAAAAGCCGTGTGTGATTCGTGTGTAACGTCGGGCAATGTGTTTGATATTGCGCAGAAAATCCCCGGCAATGAACTTATTTTTGTGCCCGATATGTTAATGGCGCAAAATATTGACGCCGAACTCAAACGCCGCGGCACGCCCAAAAAGATTATTTCTTCCGGCGGGTCCTGCTGCGTGCACGACAAATACCGCCCGGAAATTGTAGATAAACTGCGCGCTGAACATCCCGGTATAAAAGTGTTGGCGCACCCGGAGTGCCCCATTGAAGTTTGCCAAAAGTGCGATTACGTGGGAAGCACCAAGGGGATGGCCGCGTATGTGGCCGCGTCGCCGGATAAGACGTTTGGGATGCTTACGGAGTTTGGCCTTGTCAACCGTTTGGAAGCCGAACACCCGGACAAAACCTTCATCTGGCCCTACGGTGTTTGCAGTTATATGAAGAAGAACAGTTTGATTAATACCCTGGAAGCCCTGATTGACCCTCGCCCCGACCAAGTGGTTACGGTGGACGAAAACATAGCGGCCCAGGCCAAAAAAGCCATTGAAAAAATGTTTGAACTTGCCAAATGATACTAGATAAAATTATTGAACTTGCCTTACTGGAAGATTTAAGTTTGGGGGATATCACCTCGGACACTATTTTTACGCCCGAAAACCGGGCCAAGGCCGCTATCCGCGCCAAGGAAGACTTAGTGCTGTGCGGTATGGACGTAGCCAAAACCGTGTTCCACGCGGTGGACCCGGAGGTCGTTTTTACGCCGCTTAAAAAGGACGGCGACGACGTGAAGAAGGGCGAAATCGTGCTGGAACTGACGGGGCGCACCTTGTCTATTTTAAAGGCCGAACGGACCGCGCTTAACTTTATGCAGCGGATGAGCGGGATTGCCACCGCCTCGCGCGAGTATGCGGCCATCGGCAAAAAATACGGCGTAATGATTGTAGATACGCGTAAAACCCAGCCCGGCTTGCGGCGCTTGGATAAATACGCGGTACGCATTGGCGGCGCGCGCAACCACCGCATTAGCCTGGCCGACAGCGTGATGATTAAGGATAACCACATTGCGGCGGCGGGCTCCATTACGGCGGCCGTCAAAAAGATTAAGGACGTTATCGGCCACACGCCCAAGGTAGAGGTGGAAACCACGAACTTGGACGAGGTAAAGGAAGCCTTAAACGCCGGGGCGGATATCATTATGCTGGATAATATGACGCCTGAGCAAATTGCCGTGTGCAAAAAAGAAATTGCCGGACGCGCGATTATTGAGGTTTCCGGCGGCGTGAATAAAACCAATTTAGAGGCCTACTGCGCAGTTCGCCCAGATGTAATTTCTATGGGGGCGCTTACGCACTCGGTTCCGGCGAAAGATTTGAGCCTAAAAATTGTACAATATATTAGTTAAGCGATTATTATAAGATTGGGAGTAGCAGATGAATTACAATAAGTTGTTTTCCCAAGTGGTAAGCCGCTCCAAGGCTTCTGCCATTAGAGAACTTTTGAAAGTGATTGCCCGCCCGGATATTATTTCGTTCGCGGGGGGGTTACCGGCCCCGGAATTGTTCCCCACGCACGAAATTGCCAACATTATGCAAGATGTATTGACAAAGACCCCCAAACAGGCGTTGCAGTACGGCACGACCGAAGGGCAAATGGAACTGCGCACGGAACTGGTAAAACTCTTAAAAGAGACCGAAAATATTGACGTAACCACCGACCAAATGATGGTGGTGTCTGCCTCCCAGCAGGCGTTGGATATGACGGCGCGCCTGTTCGTAAACCCCGGCGACAGCATTATTACCGCTTGCCCCACCTATTTGGGCGCGTTGCAGGCGTTCCACGTGGCGGGTGCGGACATTACGGGCGCGGAAAGCGACGCATACGGCATTTTGCCCGAAGATTTGGAAGCCAAACTGGCCGCGTTAAAGGCCCAGGGCAAACAGTGCAAATTTATTTACTTGGTGCCCGATTTCCAAAACCCCACGGGTACGACTATTCCCGAAGACCGCCGCATACAAATTTTGGAAATCGCCCAAAAATATAACACCTTTATTTTGGAAGACTCCCCGTACCGCCAGGTACGCTTTGAAGGTACTTCCCCGCGTACCTTTTACGCGTTGGATAACGGACGCGGCAACGTGATTACGATGTTCACGTTCTCCAAGGTGTTTGTGCCGGGCTTCCGCCTAGGCTATATCATCGGGCCGGAAGACGTCATCCGTAAATATGTTATTTTAAAACAGGCGATGGACTTGTGCACCTCGCCTATTTTGCAGTTGGCTACGGGCGAATACCTGCGCAGCGGGATGCTGATGCAGCACGTCAAAGAAATCATTGCGGCCTACCGCGAAAAACGCGACTTGATGTTGGAAACCTTGGCAAAATATATGCCGAAAAATGTTTCTTGGACGCGCCCCGAGGGTGGCCTCTTCCTGTGGCTTACCTTGCCCAAACATATGAACGCCACGGACCTGCTTCCTAAGGCTATTGAAAATAAAGTAGCCTATGTGGCGGGGGTGGATTTCTATCCGCAGGCCAATGTGTTTAACGATATGCGCTTAAACTTTTCTTACCCTACTAAGGAACAAATGGTAGAAGGTTTAAAGCGCCTCGCGCAAACCATTAAAGACAATCTGTAACCAACGGGGGAACCTTACCGGGTTCCCTCTTTTTTAGGTCCTTTGCCCTATATAAAAATGGGTCCAAGGGCCCTGTTATTTTGTGTGTGAGTTTTGCAAAATATAGGTATGGGTAAAAAATTATTTATTTTATTTTTAGCAGGGTTGTTCGTTCCTACGGCGGCTTTTGCGCAAAAAAATCCGCTTAAATCCTTTAAAGGCGTGAGGAAGATTTTGGCCCGCACGCCCAGGGTTACTGTTCCGGCGGAGGATGCGGCTTTACAGCATTTAGTGGAGGGTACGCCCGAGCACCAAATTTTAGCGCGTTTTTCTTCCCTTTTGCCTAAGCGCGAAGCCTTGGCCCCGCTTTTAAAGGACGCTAGAATCAACTCGGAAGAGATTTCCAATGTCCTTACGCGGGAAGTATCCAGAGCCCTTTATAAAATGCAGGACCAAAACACCAATAGATTAAGCCCGTGTATGTTGGTGCTTTCCCAGCGTATCCGCTCGGGGATGAAACTCAGCCATACTTATTTGCTCGCGTTGGAATACGAACTGCGTATTGCGCAAAACCAAGCGGAACAGGAATTTCGTAAACGCTACCAATATTCCGCGGGGATGAAGCCCACGGACGATAACCCCAACTTCCGCGCGCTGTTGGGCGAAGCCACGGCCCAGCGGCTAAACGACCACTTTTTGCCCCTTTTGCCGTCTGCGGACAGAGTCCGTTTTTTAACGATTTTAATGCAAGGCGTATTTTCGCCTACGGTTAATATGCACGAGTTTTATACGGCGCTTTTGGCCCGCGAGGTCCGCACCGGCCTGCGCGATATGGGTGGTGCTATCGGCACGGACGAAGTGAAATATTACGGACAGATTAAAGAAACGCTTTTGTACTGTGCCCGCGTATCGGCCGAGGAAGCGGCTTACAACAGTTTGCAGTCTCCTCGCCAAGTGCGGGAACTGTTTGTGGGTAAGTTGGAGGATATGGCTCCCCGGTTGGCGGATAAGCCGGAGGTTCGTGCGGTGTGGGATAAGTTTGTAGCGTATTACAAACACCGCTTTGACCCGCATACCCCGCAAAAATAAACTGTTATATTGGATAATTTCTCACCCCGGCGGATTTTTCCCCCGGGGTTTTTGTTGCTTGGTGTTATGTCGTTATCCCCGTGGAATTGGCGGCCCGCAGGGTTTTCAGAATCTGCCTTATGGGTTGTTGGTTGTTTATAAAAATAAAGGTCATACTGGAAGGTTTCTGTCCAGTATCTACTCCTTATTTTATAACAACGGATCCTGGACTACGGCTTTCCAGGATGACGGCAACGACGAACACCACAAGCGGTAGATCCTGAAACCTATTAATGGACCCCGTACAGAAACCTTACGGGGTGCCGCCTAGCGGTAAGGGCGACAATTCAGGATGACTGCCCATAAATAACGGCTTTGTCTTGTTGTGTTGTTATGCCGTCATCCCGGAGTGTTTTTATCCGGGATCTGTCGTTTCGTAAGGTAACAACAACAGCAAAAACAGATTCCCGACTACAACCTTCGGGAATGACGACTTTACGAAAAAAAGTGGTCATCCTGAACTGGTTTCAGGATCTACCGATTGAGTTGTTGGGCGTTTTTGCCGTTGTTTTTCCCGTTCGTTTGCGTCATTGCAAAATAGTGTGGCAAACAAAATAAAAAACGGGTCAAGCCAATTTCCAAATGGCGCAATATTATCCCAAAAGTTCATAAAATAACGGAAAATCGTATCCAAGTTGGCAACCTTGCACAGAGGCTTGACTCCGTTTTTTTTTTTTGGTAAATTTTTGCTAGCGGCAAGTTTATGAGGGGGGACGTATGCGGCAGTTGAAAGCCGTTAAAAAGGGTGTTTTTGCTCGTTCTTTCTGTCCCTCCTCTAACAAGACAGAAAGCCACGGGGCGTACGAATAATAGTCCGTACGTCCCCCAATTTTAAGGTGAGGGAAAAATGAACAATAACCGAAGGAAGAAAGCGTTTACGCTTACGGAACTTTTGGTAGTGGTCATCGTGATAGGTGTATTGTCTGCGGTGGTATTACCAAAATTCAGTAAAGTGGTAGAAACGCGCAAAACGACGGAAGCCGAAGAAATGATGGCGGCCGTCAGAACAGAACAAGAAAAACGCTGTGCCTTGGATAAAGCCTATACCATGGACGCAGCCACGGTCAATTTGGCCTCGTTAAATACGAAAAACTTTAACTATACGTTAAAGAACACGGGTATAGAAGCGGCGAGCAAGGGTAAATACGGCTACACGTTAAAAATGCCGTCTTACCGGGACGGCCGTTTATGCTGTGATAACGCGGAACAATGCGCGAAACTGAATAAAAATTATCCTTTGTGCTCGGAATTAACGGCGAAAGCGGACTATACGAGCGGCGCGGAGTGCGCGTCCGGGGATGACGGCCCGAAAGTTATCCCTTGTTCGGGTTCTTCTACGCAAGCCTGCGGGTGCAACAACGGCGGGACGCAAACGAGAACCTGCGATACGACTACTGGCACTTGGAGTGCTTGGAGCGTCTGCTCTATCTCGGACGCCTGCGAGTGCACCGAACCGCAAGAGGTGACCAGCCAAATTTGTAACACCTGCGGTACGCAAACCCGCACGGCAACCTGCAACACGTCCACCGGTAAATGGAATTACAGTTCTTGGGGCACTTGCAGTAAAACGCAACGCGAGTGTGACTGCCAAAATCCGCCCGCCGGAGAAGCCTCTTCGCGCGACTGCCCAGAGGGCTCTACGGGTACGCAAACGAGAACTTGGAACGCCACGGCTTGCGCTTGGAGCGCTTGGTCTGACACCTGCACGGCTTCCTGCGAAGACAGTTACAGCGAGCCAACGAAGACATCGGATTCCGAAGGTGATACTTGTGATGGCAATGCAACCAGTAAATTTTCTTGCTCGGATATGCCTTCCTTTAAGGGCACCTGTACTGATGTTTTTACCGCCCAAATTCTTATCGGTGGAGGAAGCAGTTCTGGTGGTACGACAATTTTACCGCCGACTACAATCACGGGTGAAGTTGGCACGATTACGTTGCCGACTACTTCCAGCACAGGTACTATAAAGGGCTGGGGTAGTAGCCTTAAAGGGGCCAAAATGGCAAACGGCTTGCCGGCTCCTACTTTCTATTATGCTGTTACCATAGGCCCAAACGGTCCTGATTTATCCACGCCAATGGAGCCGATTGATAACGGACCGTGCCCGGATAATGCACACGGAAATTGCTGCTGCGGTACGGACGCGTGCCACGCAAAATGGCCGGGACTTAAATTGTGTCCGGGTTATACACCTTCCACTCCTGATATTGGAAACATAAAAACTTATACTTACAAACGCGAAGTAACCTGCTGTGGCCAGTAAAAATAACTCTACACATAGGGGCGCTCTAAACGGGCGCCCTTTTTGTTGTCCCGGGGAGTGCCGTATTGTTTGGCGTTCACTCGGGGGCCCGCAGGGTTTTCAGAATCTACTGTTTGGTGGGGTGCTGTGGCCGTCATCCTGGAAAGTTGTAGTCCAGGATCTGTTGTTATTAAAATAAGGATTAGCTTCTGGACAGAAACCTTCCAGAATGACTTTTTAGATAACAACTAACCACACAAGCAGTAGATCGTGAACCCTATTAATAGACCCCGTACAGAAACATTACGGGGTGCCGCCTAGCGGTAAGGGCGGCAATTCAGGATGACCTCTTTTTTAATAAGAGGCCTTTTTGCCGTCATCCCGGAAGGTTTTTATCCGGGATCTCATCGTTTCTGTTGTCATTCCCGAGTGTCGTAGTCGGGAATCTGTTTTTGCCGAGGTTGTTCTCTTCCGAAACGACAGATCCCCGACTAAATTCCTCGGGGATGACGACTTTATTAAAAAGGGAGGTCATCCTGAACTTGATTCAGGATCTACTGCTTGGGATGTTTGTTGTGGGCGTTATTTAACAAAGTCATTCTGGAAGGTTTCTGTCCAGAAGCTAATCCTTATTTTAATAACAACAGATCCTGGACTACGACTTTCCAGGATGACGGCAATGACTAGCGACACAATCGGTAGGTTCTGAAACCCTGCTGCCTGCAAGGCGCGGCCCGCTAGGGTGCGGGCTCCTATTTTGGTAAAATTAATATATATGTATTTTCCTAAATTACTTATCCTTTCCTGCTGTGCGCCTTGTTCGTGCGCGGCTATTAAAAAATTAGCGGATGAGGGTGTAGATGCTACCGTTTTGTTTTATAACCCGAATATCTATCCGTCCGCCGAGTACGAAAAGCGGCGCGACGAACAGAAGCGCGTGTGCGAGCATTTTGGTTTAAAATTTGTGGAACTGCCTTATGAGCCCGAAGCGTGGGATAAGGCCGTAGCCGGGTTGGAAAACGAGCCCGAGCGCGGCAAGCGGTGTTCGGCCTGTTTTTATATGCGCTTAAAAAGGGCGCAAGAGTACGCGCTGGAACACAAATTCACCGCGCTAACCTCGGTATTGGGGGTATCCCGCTATAAAAATTTGGACCAAGTAAACGAGGCCGCCCGCCGTGCGTGGTATGCGGTAGGCAAGCCTTATGCGGCTATCAACTGGCGCAAAAACGGATTGGAAGAGTTGCGCCAAGCGCTTATAAAGGAATTACAATTATACAAGCAAGATTATTGCGGATGTAAATACAGTATGAGGGGTAAAAATGACAAATAAGGTGTTGCGGCGGCTGGCCGCGGTGGCGGTGTGCGCGCTGATTTTATTTTTTGGGGCGGACCTCACTTTGCGGTGGGTATCGTCAAGCGAGTGGATGAAAAATTACACCGTGCAAAAGGTGCAGGAGGCCACCGGGCGCGAGGTGCGTTTGGAAAAAATGTCCGCCAGTTTTATGGGCGTAAAGGCCGATAAATTCGCCTTGTCCGAAGCCGGGGGATTTCAACAGGGAACCTTTTTATCGGTGGACCGCTTGCGCGTGCGGGTGTCCCTTATCCATTTAATCCACGGGCATATCAAATTAAAATCCCTTACCGTTAATGGATTGGAAGCATATTTGCGCCGAGGGGCGGACGGACAGTTCAACTGGGCGGATTTGTCGTCCGGCGAAGCGCCCCAAGAAAGCGAACCCGCGCAAACGGATACGCTTTCTCTGCCGTATTTGACCTTAACGGATTTATCGCTAAAAAATATCAATGTGTTTTATACGGATGAGCAAAGCCATATACAGGCCGCGCTAAAAAATATTACCTTGCAGGGCAAGCGGCTGGTGGTGCGGGATTTGATTAACCTCGGTTTTGCGGCGGACGGATTCTACCAAGAGGGGGAAAAACAGTACGAATTCCCCGTGTCGTTTAATGTGCATCTTAATTTAGCGGGGGGAGATTTATCCCGCGCGCAGGTGCAAATGCCCGACTTTTTGCTCTCGTATAACGGGGCCAAGGCCAAGATAAATTTCCAAGCGCAGGATTTTACCGCCCCGCGCGTAAAATTGGGCGTTACGTTGGAAAATTTAACCACGGACACCTTAAAAAATATCGCGCCGGAACAGCCGCATTTTGAAGTGCCGCAAGTAAACTTTAAAACGGATGTGCTGGCCAATTTGCCCGGGGAAAAACTGACCATCAACCAAGCGGTTTTGTCTCTTCCCGGGGCGAAACTCTCGGCCAAGGGCGGCGTGGATTATGGCGCGGCTTTAAAGTACGAGGCGCAGGCCGATTGGCAACTGAATTTTAAGGACCTTTTGGCCCAACTGCCCCAACTGGCGCAAGAGTACCAAGCCGCCGGAACCGCCAGCGGTACGGCGCATTTGACCCAGCAGAATTGGCAGGCCAGCCTTAAAGCCGCCGATATGGGCGCAAATGTCGGCTACGCGGGCCGTTTGGAGCAAGGCGCGCTAGATATAGCGGCCCAGGGCACTATGGACTTTAAAACGGCGGTTTCCAGCGTTACGGCGTCGGGGCTGTTAAATAAAGAGCCCTTTTCCGTGGACGCAACTTGGAACCAATCGCCCCAGGATTTGGTCGTTTCGCTAAACGCACTAGCCAAGAATTTGATTTTGCCGCCGTTGCCGGAAAGTGCACAAATGGCCCCGGCCGAAAAAACCGCTCCGGCGGATAAAAATCAGCCCGCCGCGTGGCCCCTGCCACACGCCAAGGTTACTAGCCGGATACAAATAGACGCGCTGGACGCGCCGTATATTTCGGGCCAGCAAATTTTGCTCAAAGCGGATTTGAGCAACCTCACCCCGGATATGAAGCGCGCGCACGGCGAACTCAATTTGTCTATGGGTAACGGCGAGATTAAGGATTTATATAAACTGACCGACGCCAACGCCTTAACCAAGGTATTGTTTATGTCCGTTAATATCGTGGGCAAGGTGTTTAATTCGCTAAATGTATTTTCCGTGTTAAACGGTATCGGCAGCGGGTTGGTATCCGCCGTCAGCACGAACGACAAAGAGGAAGACACGGTTCTGCAAACCGTTACCGGGCCCGACGGTCAGCCGATGCAAATCCGCGTGCCCAAGAGTCAGCAGAAAATAGAGGGCCGTATGGCGTTTGACAAGTTCGCCACCGATGTAACATTTACCAAGGGAACGGCCGCCGTAAAGGACGGGAGTTTTGTGTCCGATATGGTATCGTTTAGTTTAAACGGCACGACCGATTTTAACAGCGGCAAAATTGATATGATGGTGCAGGCCGCCCCGGGTAAACACGAGGTGGACGGCATTATGCCGCTGAAACTAAACATTGGCGGCACGGTGGACGACCCCAAGGGCAGTATGAGTATGCTGGGGTCGGTGTCGTCGCTCGTTACGCAAGGCATTGGCAACAACTTTGCAAGCCGCTCCGTAAAAAAAGGCCTTGGCGGGCTGTTTGGCATTTTCAAAAAAAAGGAAAAAGCCCCCGCTGACTCCGCAGAGTAATTGGTTTACGCCCAGAGGACTAAGTTTTGAAGGACCCTAGAAAAAATTTAAGCCCCCGCTACAAAAGCGGGGGCTGTTTACCTTATAGTTTTACCAAATCCCACCCGGTTGACGCTTGCTCAAAAAGCGTGCCCCCAAAAATTTCACAGCCTTTGTTTGCAGAATCCATTGGGGAACAATAAAATTCTCCGTCTTCCGGTCCGTAACCTTTCATATAAAAAATGACGTAATCTTTGTTGGGCAGTTCGGCTCCCAAGGCATAGGTGCCTGCGCCTATGTTTTCCTCTAACCAATACGACCATTTCCCCGAATTGGGTATTGTAATGTCTAGTTGTGAAAAGTCATCGGTTGGCCCTCCGTCTGGGCTGGCTAACATATACGCGTCTTGCGCTTGGGCGATTGCTTTTAAGACGGTTTTGGCTTCCGCTACGCGGCTTTTTTCCACGGCGCGGGTGTATTGCGGCAGAGCCACCGCTGATAAAATTCCGATAATGAGGACAACCACCAATAATTCAATGAGGGTAAAGCCCGGGGATAGTCTGCCAAAATTATTGTCATTCCCGAGTGTTGTAGTCGGGAATCTGTTGTTTGATGTTGATGTTTTTTTCCGCGCCGCCCACGTCCCGAGCCCTGCGGTCCGTCCCACCTTTGCGGATGACACAAGAGAGGTAAAATCTTTTTTCATAGTTTTCTCCTAGTTCTGCCTTTGGAGAAAACCGCCCATAAAAAACGGCTGTTATTATTGAGCCATTCAGCCTAACCCAAACAATAACAGCCGCGGCCTTCTGCCATATAAAAATATGGCAGAAAGCACTCGGCACAGCACCCCCGAAGGATCAGTTCGGAGGCATTGTGCCTAAAACGACTGCTTTTGGAGGCTGAATGTGCCGCTTGTAAGCAGCGCACCGTATTCTTCATACGGTTCCAAAAACAGAATTAAATTGTACTGGGCGTTTGGCCCGTTTTGCAACAAATTTATTATAACAACTTTGGGCCTTTTTTGTCCGCAGTTGTTAAATAAAACACCCCGGGCGTTTTGATAGCCCGGGGTGTTTCGTGAAGCGTTTGTAACTTATTTGATAACTTCTTTGATGATTTTGTAGGCGGCCGGTTTCTTTTTGCCCGTTTTGAGCGCTTTCTTAAAGAGTTCGGCGCCGTCTTCCAAGCGTTTCTTGTCGGACGCGTAGAGCGTGGCAATTACGTCGCCTTTTTTGACGGCATCGCCCGATTTCTTGGAGAGCCAAATGCCCGCACCGTAGTCAATCACGTCTTCCATTGTGTTGCGGCCCGCGCCAAGCAGTACGCCCGCCATACCGGCGGTTTTGGCGTCAATATGCTGTACATATCCGTCCGCATCGGCCTTGATTTCTACTTTCAGTTTGGCGTCTTTAAAGTAGCCTTCGGGATCGTCCACGGCTTTGGGGTCGCCACCCTGCCATTTAACCATTTCGCGCAGTTTGGCGGCGGCTTCGCCGTTTTCAATCTTTTCTTCCATTAACGCGCGGGCTTTTTTGATGTCTTTGATTTTGCCGCTGATAACGAGCATATTGGCGGCTTCTTCAATTAACAGTTCGTAAAAGTCGGGCGCGAGGTTTTTGTCGCCTTTTAAAATTTGGATGGCCTGGCGCATTTCGTTGGCGTTGCCGATAGCGCGGCCCAACGGCTGGTCCATATACGTAATAAGCGCGCGGCATTTAAGCCCCAAGAGTTTGGCGGTGCTGACGAGCGCGCGGGCCAATTTGCGGCTGTCTTCCAGTTTCTGCATAAACGCGCCGGAGCCGTATTTCACGTCCATTAACAGGCTGTCCACGCCTTCGGCATATTTTTTGGAAAGAATACTCGCCACGATGAGCGGGCGGCTTTCCACGGTACCGGTGGCGTCGCGCAGGGAGTAGAGTTTTTTATCGGCCGGAGCGAGGTCCTTGGTTTGTCCGAACATACAAACATTTAATTTTTGGATTTGGCGGTAAATCAGTTTGACGGGTACGCGCACTTCAAAATTCTTCATAGATTCCAACTTATCAAGCGTACCGCCCGTGTGGCCCAAACCGCGGCCGGACATCATCGGCACGGCTACGCCACCGCAAGCCACCAGCGGGGCCAACGCCATAGAAATACCGTCGCCCACGCCGCCCGTGGAGTGTTTATCTACCTTGGGGAGTTTGGTGGAAGAAAAATCAAGCCGTCCGCCCGAGTGGGCCATTGCCTTGGTAAAAAGGGCAGTTTCTTTATCGGAAAGGGGATTTAAAAAGCAGGCCATTAAGAAGGCGGAAAGTTGGTAATCGGGCACGGTGCCTTTTGCCGCGCCTTGTGCAACAAAGTTAAATTCTTCTTGGGTTAGGGCTTTACCTCCGCGTTTTTTGATAATTACATCAATCATTCTCATAGGGTGCTGCCTCCTTGTATTTAAATGCTACCGTCTGAAATTCCAGCATAGCATTTTATTTATTTAAAGAAAAGGGTTTTTTGTATAGATAAAAAATTCCCGGCACAAAAAACTCCGGCCGGGAAGGCGTTATTTCAGTAAATCTATTTCCTCTTCCACCTCGCCCAGGCGGTCCAATACTTGGGTTTTAAGGCGGTTTAAGCGTTCCCGCTGTGCGGCAAAGGAAGCCTGCGTGGCGGCTTGCCACAGTTGGTGCTCTGTGTCGGCGGGGGAGGCTTTTGCTTTGGCTTGTTTTAACAAACTGGGCGCGCGCAGGTCCAAAAAGTCCTCGCGCTCCATCAGTTTGCCGAGTAAGCCTTCTAACTTTTTCTGTTGGGCGTCTAAAACCGCCAAGCGGTTCTTTTTAAATTGTTCGGTGGCGGCGTCAAAGGGTATCTTATACGCCATATTTCCGTTGGGCCACAAGGCATCCTTTTCCGCACGGGCGGCTTGTACGGCTTGCGCAATTTTCTTTACGCCAGCCACGTCCTGCGGGTGTTCCAACAAATACAGGGCGGCGGACGGGTCCAAGTATGTTACGGCCCCTAAAATAAGTTTGGCGCGGTCCGTGGGGAAAAGGGCGGATACGTCCGCAAAGTGTTCAAAATCTTCTTCCGTCCAGAATCCCTTTTGCTGTAACTTTTTGACGAGGGCTATTTGTACGCGCTCCGCGTAGTTTAACGCGGCGGGGGCGGACTGAAAAGGCGTACCTGCGGGGTCTAAAAGCAGTTGCGGAATTTCCCGGAAGGTGCCCATATATTCTTGGACGAAATAAAACGATAAACCTTGCGAAGCGTTCGCCACCGTCATCATCATTTCCGTCTTGGTGGCGGGTAAAATATCCGGGTCGTGCAAAATGTTGTCTAACAGTTGGGGAAGTGTGTCCGCCTTGCTGTCCACAATGCGCTCAATTACATCGCGCCCGTTTAAGGCGGCGGCAGTCAGCCCGACGTGGTCCGGCTCCGGCATCGGAATCACCCATACTTCGTCTAATCCCGGGGTGCCCCAATGCAGTTCCGGCGTTTCGCTATCCAAAACATCGTATTGGTCCGAGGCGTTTTTCGCGCGGTCCAAGGCGGCAGACTGGCGGTTCCTCTTTACGCGGCTTACCGGGGCGGTGGAAGAAGTTTTTGTATCCAAAAGTTGCCCGAGGGCTTTCCGTTCCTGCTCTAAGGTTTTTACCGTTTGTTGCAAAAAGCGGGTTCTGTCGGCGGTGGTGGCGCGGGCAGCGGGCACTTGCGGCAAGGGGAGCCCCAAGGCTTCTAAATGGCTGCGTGAGGCGTTAAACTCCGGCGTAAAGGCCCAGTTGGGATTTTTGATTAAGGCCTTGCGTGTTTGGTCTATGGCGTAGAGATTAGAGGACAATAAATGAAATTCCGATTCCGATAAAATTTTGGTTGGGTGAACGATTTTAGCGGCGGTAAAAGATTTTAAAATACCCTTTTGGGCTTGCAAAGGGGTAACTCCCACGAAACAGACGGCAAGTAATAAAGTAAAAAAACGTAAGTTCATTGTAATCTCCTATATGATAAGAATAAAAAATATCGGCTGGGGGAACAAGAGTCCAAGGACCTATTTTTAGGGCGGGCCCTTTGGCCCTTATTTCTGGGCCCTCCGCGCGCGAAGCAGATTTGATATCATATATATAAGCAGTCTAATTTGGAGGAATTATGAAGAAACTCGCCGTACCGGGGTGGATTAAGTCTTACGCTTGGTTCATCTTGGCTAACTGGGTGGTGTTTACCCTTTTCCGCGGAATCTTTTTGTTTGTGTTTCACGCGGCGCTTGTACCGCAGTCTTACCACGAACTGTGGCAGACTTTTTATATCGGTGCCAAGTTTGATGCCCGCCTTGCCTGTGCGTTGGCAATTCCCTTGGGCTTATACTTTACCGTTTGTGCTTTTTGGCACGGGGCGCGCGTTATCCGCAAGGGTATTTCTGCGTTGTACGCCGTGCTGGAAGCCGCGGTACTGCTGATTTATTTTGCCGATTTTGCGCACTATGCCTATATCGCAATGCGCATTAACTACTCCATTTTTAAATATTCCGAAAACGCCCTCATTTCCTTACAAATGGCTTGGGAAACATATCCCTTGGTGTGGGCGGTTATCGGTCTAGTTGTCTGGGGCGTGCTAGGGTTTTGGTTTGTAAACCGCTTGCAGAAAAAAGCCTTTGCGCAGACCGACAATTACCGCTGGAAGGGTAACTTGGGCTGGTTCTTTGTAGGGCTGCTTGTTACGGGCGGGCTGATGTTTGGCCAACTCAGCCAGTATCCGCTCCGTTGGAGCAATGCCTATCACTCTACCAACAACTTTATTTGCAATTTGACGTTAAACCCGGTGCTTAATATTTACGATACGGCCCGCTTTGTAAAGGCGGACAGTTTTGATAAAGCCAAAACGCAGGAATATTACGACACCGTAGCCGCTTACTTGGGCGTGCAACACCCCGATAAGGATACGCTTAATTTTGAGCGCACGGTGGCGGCCAAGCCCAAAGCCGAACAGCACGATTACAACGTGGTGGTTATCTTTATGGAATCCTTGGCCTGGAATAAAATTTCTATGACCAACCCGGACATTGACCCCACGCCGTTTATCAAGAGTTTGGCGGATAAATCCATTTTGTTCACGCATTTTTATTCGCCTACCTCCGCTACGGCCCGCGCCGTGTTCGCCACGGTTACAAGCATTCCGGACGTAACGTCCTTTAAAACCAGTTCCCGCAACCCCTTGATTGTGGACCAACACGTGGTGGTAAACGCCTTGCGCGATTACGAAAAATATTATTTCATCGGTGGTAGTGCCAGTTGGGGTAACATCCGCGGTATTTTGGAACACAACTTGGGCGACGTGCATATGTACGAGGAAGGCAAGTTTGAACACGAACACCGCAACGACGTGTGGGGCATTTCGGACTTGGACTTGTTCCGAGAGGCCAACCGCGTGTTAAACGAGGAGCAAAAGGATAACAACGGCAAGCCGTTCTTTGCCTTTATCCAAACCTCCGGCTATCACCGCCCTTACACGATTCCCGACGACAACGCGGGCTTTGAAGTCAAAGATATCGGCGAGGACTTGGCCCACAAACGCAGTTTTGTAAGTGTGGCGGAATACAATTCGCTGCGCTTTTCCGACCACGCCTTGCACGAGTTCTTTAAATTGGCGGAAAAATCGGACTATTACAAAAATACGATTTTCCTGATTTTCGGCGACCACGGTTTGGCGGCTCCGCAGTCCGAAAATATGCCGCGCGGCTATGTGGACTTGAACCTGATTAACCACCAAATCCCGCTGATTATTGCGGGTGGCCCGGTCAAAAAACCGCAGGTCATCAGCAAAACCGCCAGCCAAGTGGATATTTTGCCCACGGTAATGGGTATTTTGGGCCGCCCGTACTTTACGCGTGCTATCGGCCGCGATGTGCTGACTGACCCCACGCCCGAACCGGGTGCGCTTATCTACGGCTGGGCTGTATCGCCTGCTACCATTGGCTTTGTGCAGGGGGATTACTACTACCACAGCCAAGGCGAAAAGGAAGGCCTTTACAAGTACGCCGCAGATAATTACAATGAAGATATCTCTAAAAAAGAACCGCAGCGCTTTGAACATATGAAGGCGCTTGCCAAGGGACTGTATGAAGCGTCCCGCTACCAGTTCTATCACAACCAAAAACGTGATGAACGCGACGATTAAGGAGCAGAAATGAACGGACTTTGGATTATTGTTATTTTGGCGGTGGTGTTTGTCATTTACGCCGTCAGCGTGTACAACGGGTTTGTACTTTTAAAGAACCGCGCCACCGAGGCTTGGAGCGATATTGAAGTGCAAATGAAACGCCGCTACGATTTAATCCCCAACTTGGTGGAAACCGTAAAGGGCTATGCCCAGCACGAAAGCGGCACCTTGGAAAAGGTCATCCAAGCGCGCAATATGGCTATGGCCGCGCAGGGGAATATGAAGGAAATTTCCCAAAGCGAAAATATGCTCACGGGTGCGTTAAAATCCGTGTTTGCCCTGTCCGAAAACTACCCGGACTTAAAGGCCAACGCCAACTTTATGGAATTGCAGCGTGAACTGCGCGACACCGAGGATAAAATCCAGGCCGCGCGCCGTTTTTACAACGGCAATGTGCTTGCACTTAATACGAAAATTGAAATGTTCCCCAGCAACATTGTGGCTTCTATGTTCCACTTTGAAAAACGGGAATTTTTTGAATTGGCGGAAGGCGAACAAGCGGCCCGCCAACCCGTAAAAGTGCAATTCTGACGGGAGCCGTAAATGGCTACCACTTATGACTTTATAAAACAAAACAAGCGGCGCACCGTGCTGCTTGTTTTGTTATTTCCTATCCTGTTTGCGCTCTTAACGTGGGGCGTGTTTGCCCTTGTCTTTTTTGTGATAGGGGGCGACCCGTATGCCACGGTAAGCGAATTTCAGGCCACCGACCAAATGGCACAACTTAACCAACTGATGATGTATGTGTTGCCCATTTGCTGGGGGCTTGCAATGGTGTGGATAGCCGTTTCGTACTTTACGGGCGACCACATTATTTTAAATAGCGTAAACGCTATCCCGGTAACGGCCTACGACCAGCCGGAAATCTACCGTCTGGTGGAAAACCTGTGCATTACGCGCGGATTACCTCCTCCCAAAATCTATATTTTAAACGATAACGCGCTAAACGCCTTTGCCACCGGGCGGGACCCGGAGCACGCTTCCTTGGCGCTTACCAAGGGAATTGTAAAGAGACTGGACCGCGCAGAATTGGAGGGCGTGATTGCGCACGAACTCGCGCACATAGAAAACCGCGATATCCGCCTGATGTTAATTACCGTGGCGGGCATTTCGTTTTTTACGCTGGCGGGCGAGATTTGTTTTAGGATGGGGCTAAGCCGCGGGCGCAGTAAAGAGAGCGGAAAGGCGAATTTGCTATTTTTTGTACTGGGTATTATCTGTATGATTTACGGCTATATTATTGCACCGCTACTGCGTTTGGCGGTGTCCCGCACGCGCGAATACCAGGCGGACGCTACGGCGGCTTTAACCACGCGTAACCCGCGGGCCTTGGCCAGTGCGCTCAAAAAAATATCCGCTTGTCCGTATGTGGAGGATATCCAAGAACACTCCGCTATGGCGGCAATGTGTATTGAAAGCCCTATGGGGCCTATGGGTATGGGGCTGTTTGGCTCGCTATCCGGCCTGTTGGCTACGCACCCGCCCATTGAAAAGCGTATCCAAGTGCTTTTGGAAATGGACCGCGGCGTTTAATTTGTTCATAAAAAAGGCCCCGAAAAGGGGCCTTTTCTATTCCATTACTTTATCTAAACTGGGGTCAAAGTCAAAATATTCGTAGGGTTCAAACTCAAACATTTTGGCAATCAGGTTAAGCGGAATAATAGCGGCAATGGTGTTAAAATCACGCGCCGCGCTGTTGTATTTCTTTTTTGCACTTTGCACCTTTCCTTCGGCGTAAATAATGCTTTTTTGCAACTTTAAAAAGTGTTCGTCCGTCTTTAATTCGGGGTGCTTCATTGCGGCGGTAAAGACCTTTTTAAATTTTTGGGTGATTTCATTTTCCTTGGCTACGCGCTCTTGCAGGGTTTGCGCGGTGCGGCAGGCTTCCTTCATATGGGAAAGTTCATAAATAAATTCGCGGTCCAATTCGTTAAACGACGCGGCAGACAGCGCCAGCACCGGGATTAGTTCCGCGCGGTTCTTCATATTGTTATCTAATTTTTGCCAGGCGGCTTGGGCGGCCTTGTTAAGCAACACGAATTTCCAATACGCTAACCCAAACAGCACTACTCCCATACACATTGCCCCGAACAAGAACCAAATCAGCATATATAAAAACCTCCCATTGACGAACAGCCGGATTATCATTACAATTAAAGTATCGGTCCTGATATACTACAAAGTATAACGATTAACCCGCCAGAAATCAAGGACCGGGCGGGAAAATCGGTCAGTTTGCAGTTTCTTGTCGGGCCGGCTTACGCCGGAACTTTTACGGATTATCTACGGAGGGAATATGTTGCTTACGCTGTCGTCGTTTGCAGGTTTTACGGCGCTTGTGTTGGGCCTGTCGTATTACCTGACACGCAAGAAAGACGTATCATCCTCGGAAGGCTACTTTTTAGCCGGAAGAGGGCTTACCGGGTGGGTGATTGCCGCCTCACTCTTGCTTACGAACCTATCTACCGAACAAATGGTGGGCTTAAACGGCCAAGGATATATGTTTAATATGTCCGGTATAGGGTACGAAATCGGGGCGTCTTTGGCGCTTATTATCGTGGCGTTTTTCTTTCTGCCGCGCTACTTAAAAAAGGGTTACGCCACTATCCCGGATTTCGTGGGCGACCGTTACGACGGCGCCACCAAGCAGTTTGTAAACTTTTTGTTCTTGGCGGGGTATGTGCTGATTCTGCTCCCGACGGTGCTGTATTCCGGCGCGATTGGTATGGGCGGTATCTTTGACATTATGGGCACGTTCCACCTCTCGCCGATGATGGCTATCGTGGTGGTTGTGGTGGCGATTGGCGTGCTGGGGTGCTTATATACCATTTTCGGCGGGCTTCGCATTATGGCCATTGCCGATACGCTTAACGGGGTCGGGCTCATTATCGGCGGGATGATGGTGCCGCTGTTTGCCCTTGCCTATGTGGGCGACGGCAATATTTTAGCCGGCCTTACCGAGGTGGTAAAGGCCCACCCGGAAAAATTTAATGCTATCGGCTCCGCCACCGACCCGGTTCCCTTTGCTACGATGTTTACGGGGATGTTCCTCGTAAACCTGTTCTATTGGGGCTGCAACCAGACGATTATCCAGCGCGCCTTGGCGGCCAAGAACTTAAAGGAAGGGCAAAAGGGCCTTTTGCTGTGCGCTATTTTTAAACTGATTGGGCCTATTTACTTAATTATCCCGGGCATTGTGGCGTTCCACATCTTCCAAAGCACGCCTTTGGAAGTGGGGGATATGGCGTACCCGATGCTGGTTAATAAAGTATTGCCGTTCTATTTAATCGGTTTCTTTGCGGCAGTGCTGTTCGGGGCGATTTTAAGTTCGTTTAACGCGGCATTGAACTCCACTTCTACCTTGTTTATGCTTAACGTCTATAAGCCGCTTATCAAGCCGACGGCCACGGACGAAGAACTTGTCCATAAGGGCAAATATGTGGGTATTTTATTGGCGGTGTTTTCTATGATTGTGGCACCGCTGATTGCCAAGGCTCCCTCGGGCCTGTTTAACTATTTGCAAATGGTAAACGGTTTTTACAACGTGCCGATTTTCACGCTGATTATCTTCGGTATGCTCAATAAAACGGCCCCGGCGTGGTCGGCCAAGGTTACGCTGGTGTTCTTTATGGTGGGCTACGGCCTTACGCAGTTGGGTGTGATTAAGACGGATTTGCACTTCCTGCATATCTTGGCTATTTTGTTTGTGGTGTCCATTGTGTTTATGTACATTACGGGCAAACTGTGGCCGGCCAAAAACCGCTACGACGACGGAAAAGACCTCAACATAGTGGACAATACGCCGTGGAATTTGGGCGTAACCGTCAGCGTGGCGATTGTGCTGTGCGTGTTTGGCGTGTATATCTTATTTTCCAAATTGGGTATTGCCGCATAAACAAGCGTTTTATAAAAAGAGGGCGGAGCGAAAGTTCCGCTCTCTTTTTTTGTTTGGGCGGGGGAAAACTTGTTATAATAAACTAGACGAAAGGAGAATTTTATGACAGAAACCCGCATTAATATTATGGACCCGCAGCCCGCCCCTGTTCAGCCCGCGGCGGTGGACGAAACGCCCAAAGTGGTGTATGCTTCGGTAACCGAAAGGTTTGTAGCCTTGCTGATTGATTACGGCGTCATTTTTATCCCGGGGCAGTTTATCGGGCTTGCCATTTTAAAGATTTTAGGGCCGTATGCCCAAATGTGGCAGATTGCGGCGGTACTGGTGGGCATTAATGCCCTGTTTGTGCTGTACGAAGCCATTTTCTCGTGTGGAGACCGCGTAACCCTTGGTAAAGCCTTGGTGGGCATTGCGGTAGTCAAACAGGATTTGAGCGGCCCCGTGTCGTTCCCGCGTGCGTTTATGCGTGCGGTCGGCTATTACATTAGCGGTGCGCTTTTAATGTGTGGCTTTTTATTTGCGTTTTTTGATGACAGACACCGCGCCCTGCACGATTTTTTAGGCGGTAGTGTGGTCGTGCAAATCCGCCAAAAGGCCTGGTGGGAGCGGTTGCTTGTGCGCCTGCTCGGCACCTTGCTGCTGGTGGGCTTTGTGTGGGTGATGTACCAACAATGTTTGGGCGGCGGCTCCGTGGTGCAGCAGTATTATGTAAACCAGGCCAAGGCGCAACTGCAAAATGTGGCACTGCTGGAAGAAGCCCATTACGCGCGCTACGGTTACTACACCAACGATTTACTGCGCTTGTCGCTCCTGTCCGGCGACCCGGTGCAATTCCAGCGCGATACGCAAAAGGTCCTTTCGCCCAAAGGGTTTAGAATTGGCGTGCAGAAGGATTCTTATAAAATTATGGCGTACGCCAAAGATACCAACAAAACGCCTGTGTATTTTTCTAACAAATAGCACAGTATTCAGACCGAAAAAAAGGGAGCCCGTTTAAGGCTCCCTTTTTAGTGCTCAAAAAGCGTTAATCGTGGCTTTTTTCGGTGGAGTGCTGGCAGTTTACGCAGTAGCGCGCAAACGGCATTGCTTTAATGCGTTTTTTGGGGATAGGCTGGCGGCAATATTCGCAATAGCCGTAAATCCCTTTGTCAATTTTGCGCAAGGCGGCTTCAATCTGCCCGATGGTATTGTGCGCGTTGCCGGAGAGTTCAAACAAAATTTCTTTATCCAAACTTTTGGAAGCATCGTCAATCGGGTCGCCTACTTCCGCTTCCGGCATATCCATATTCTTTTTATCTTTCAGGCGGGCGGCGGCGTCCTCTTTCAATTCCTCTAAATGTTTTTTAATTTCCTTTAATTCAGCGGCGGTGAGTGCTTCTTTGTTTGCTTTCTTAATAACCATACAACAAGTCCTTTCTATACAAAAATTTGCGTCCGAACGGGATATTCCCGTTTGGATAACTGTTTGATTAGTTTAGCAAAGTAAAAATAACTTTGCAACCCCCGCCGGTTCTGCGGACAAACGCGCCGGGGAATTGTTATAATAAAATAAGCCGTTTTATACCGGAGATTTCTATGAAAAATTTTTTAACCCGCCCCGTGGGGGAATTAATCGTTTCCAACCCCTTTGTGGATAATTACAAAAAAATGTGGCCCTTTGTTAAGCCGTATCTCTTCCGGGCCATTTTGGGCTTGCTCCTGGCGTTGCCCGTCGGCGCGCTGGATGCCACCGTCGCCCTGTTTATGAAGTATTACACCGATGACGTGCTCGTCGCCAAAAATGCCGTTTTTGCCGCTTGGATTCCGCTTTTGATTATCGGCTTTGTGCTGGCGCAAAGCATTTTAACGTATTTGGTTAAATATTTAAATACGTGGGTGGGCAACAAAATTACCTTGGACGTGCGCAAAAAACTCTTCCATAAACTGTTGGGTATGCACAGCGGATATTTTGACACGACCGACTCCGGCTATATTATGATGCGCTACAACGGCGATGCCGACACCGCGTGCAATGGCCTTATCAATAACCTGCGTATGGTGGTTACGCGCGTGTTTTCGTCCATTACCTTGGTGTTTGTGCTACTTTACAACTCTTGGCAGTTGACGTTTATCGCCATCGGCGCGTTTGCCGCGGCGGGTGCGCTTATTTATGTAGTGCGCAAAAAATTGGAAGAACTCGTGCGCAATACGGTGGTGATTTCCTCTATCGCTATGCGCGCCTATAACGAAACCTTTAACGGCAACCGCACCATTGCCGCCTACAACCTGCAAGAGGACCAGGAGGCCCGCTTTAACCACTTAATGGACGAGGTGTTCAGCCTTAATATGGGTATGGTGAAACATACGGGCTGGCTGTCCCCGGTGATGCACTTTATTGTGTCCTTGGGCTTGGCCTTGGTGTTCTGGCAGAGCAGTTCAATGATTGTAAAGGGCACCATTACCAGCGGTAACTTTACATCGTTTGTTACGGCGCTATTAATGCTCTACACGCCTGTTAAAACAATGGGCGATAACTATGTGGATATCAAAAAGGCCTTTTTGGCGATTGACCGTATTTTTGAAATCTTTGCACTTAAAACGGATATTTACGACCAGCCGGACTCGGTGGAAATGGACGGCCTTAAAAAGGAAATCCGCTTTAAAGATGTATCCTTTGCCTACAAGCCCGGCGTAGAGGTGTTAAAGGACATCAATTTGACCGTTCCCGCAGGCTCCACGGTGGCCTTGGTGGGGAACTCCGGCGGCGGGAAATCTACCGTTGTCAGCCTGCTCCCGCGTTTTTACAACGTAACCAAAGGGAAAATTACGATTGACGGCGTGAATATTCAGGATTTTACTTTAAAATCCTTACGCAGCCATATTTCGGTGGTGTTTCAGGATAACTTCCTGTTTACGGGCACGATTCGCGACAATATTTTGATTGGCCGCCCCGGCGCCACGGAAGAAGATTTGCAGGAAGCCGTCAAAAACGCCCACTTGGACGATTTTATCCATACCTTAAAGGACGGTTTGGATACGGTGCTGGGAGAACGCGGAATGACGCTTTCCGGCGGTCAGCGCCAGCGCGTAGCCATTGCGCGCGCCTTTATCCGCCGCGCGCCGATCGTCATTTTGGACGAAGCCACCAGCGCCTTGGACAATAAGTCCGAAGCCGTGGTGCAAAAGGCGCTTGATAACCTGATGAAGAACCGCACGGTATTTGTGATTGCGCACCGTTTATCCACGGTGGTAAACGCAGATAAAATTGTGGTGCTTAACGAGGGGCGCATCGTGGAGGAAGGCACGCACGAAACCTTGTTAAAAGTGCCCAACGGCGCGTATGCTTCGCTCTACAACGCGCAATTTAAAAAGAAGGAATCTCACCAGTAGCATAGAGCCTGTTTATAATCAGCCTCGGGTTCGGTTTTTTACCGCCCGGGGCTTTTTTATGCGCTTTTTGCGTGCGGAAAGTGTTTTGCCGTTAGCCCTTATCGTCATCCTGGACTACAACTTTCCAGGATAACGACAACAACTAACTACCCAAGATGTAGATTCTGAAAACCCTGCGGGCCGCCAGTTCAGGAGGACTAACTTGTTTTATTGTTTTTCGCCGTCATCCCGTAGTGTTTTTATACGGGATCTGTCGTTTCGTAAGAGAACAACAACGACAAAAACAGATTCCCGACTACGACCTTCGGGAATGACAAGGGAGAAAGGCCTCTTATAAAAAACAGAGGTCATCCTGAACTTGTTTCAGGATCTACCTGTTGGGTTGTGTTTTTTATTGTTGTTTTTTCGTTTACTTGCGACATTACAAAAAGAGTGTTGCTTTATTAATCAAACGAGCGCGGATAATCTGCGGCCCGCAGGGTGCGGCGCGCAGCGCTTTTTAAAGGGGTTGTTTCGTTTTTTTTTTTTGTTAAAATTGGATAATCCGTGATGACCGTACCCGGATGTATCCGCTGTATGAAAACGCGTATAAAAGGCCGTTTTGCTCAAATATAAAGGCCTTAACAAGGAGAGAAAATGAAAGGATTTACCTCTGTTTTGTCATCCCCGAAGGTTTCTGTCGGGGATCCGTTTTTATTAAACAAGGAAAACGACAGATCCCGTAACCCTGCGGGCCGCCAGACTCTACGGGATGACGGCTTAACAACAACTGGCCGCACGGCAGGTGTTCTTGTCAAACGGTTGGTTGTCGTATTTATGGGGCTGTTTGCGGCGGTAAATGCCCCGGCGGAAATTATTTCCGCGGTGTCGTATAACCCGTCCCGTATGGGCGATTGCGTCTATTTAAAGGTAGCCGATAAGGCCAATTTAAAGGGCGGTATTGAAAGTAATACAATGACGGTCCGCTCCGGCGGAACTGTTACGGCAACTTCGCCTGATTTAAATTATGACGTTCCCGCTGTGGTGGGTGCTTCGGGCTCTACCTTGGATATGCCGAACACGGTTATCCACGGGAGCAATGCCAATACGTATAATAATTACCAAGCCGTAAATACGGGCACGCCTAGCGCGCTTTTAAATAACGTAAATGTAAACGGTGGTACAACCACGGTTAAAAGCGATTCGTATATTTCCACATTGGACGCGGTGAATAGACTTAAACAAAAGGCGGCCACCTTGCGCGCGAATAAACTTTCTGTCAGCGGCTCCGAGGACGCAAGCCTTTACGACGGTGCGACGACGGACGGGTTTACGTTAGCGGGAAATGATATCCCGCAACCTACATCCTCTCACGTTAATACGGGTTCTGCTTTAAGCAACTGTACCTTAAAATGGGAAGAGCGCGTAACGAGCGACAACCAAAAGGTAAAACTCTTGGCGCTCACAAATTGCGGGGGGAGCACTCCCAGTACGCCGGACACCCAAACTTGTTCCAACGCTACTTACAAGGCAAGCCACAAGAGTGAGTGCTGTCCGTCCGCCCTTAAAACCGATACGGTGTGCTGGACCAGTAAACAAGAGACGGTGGCGGGGCCTGTCCCGGATGTCTGTTCTTGCAGACCGTGCGCTATGGCCGCTCTTCCGATAGACGAAAACATACAAGCCCAAATGTGCCAGTATGGGGGAGACCGTTGCCATTGTATTCTTACTTGGTATGTTTCAGGTGGCTTAAACAGCGATTTGGGTGGTTCATCCAGTAAAGCTTGTAGTGTCGCCAGGTGGCAGAGTTGCAAGACCACTTATACCAAAAACGGCTGGTAAAAAGTTTTCCATATATAAAAACCGCCCCGGATTTTTCGTAACCCGGGGCGTTTTACTTTCGGCTGAAATTTGCCTTTATTGTTCGTTGCCGAAAATGGTGTTTAGTTGGCGGTTCACTCGGTAGAAGGTGGCGCATTTGGGCATATCTTTTAAGCGTTTGGCGCCGATGTACGTCATACAACTGCGCATCCCGCCCAAAAGCGATAGCAGGGTGGGCTCAATCGGCCCGCGGAACGGCAGTTCCACCACTTTGCCTTCACTCGCGCGGTATTTCTTCATCCCGCCGTAGTGCTTGTCCTGCGCGTATTG
Organism: Candidatus Avelusimicrobium sp.; assembly: GCF_050873505.1. GTDB lineage: Bacteria > Elusimicrobiota > Elusimicrobia > Elusimicrobiales > Elusimicrobiaceae > Avelusimicrobium. The sequence continues at coordinate 61,809 of NZ_JBNMIY010000005.1, forward strand.
GGAACTCATCCCGTAGAAAATTTTGTATTGCTTTTCCTCAATTTTCATAGCGCAGGTTTTGTCGTCAATCATATTCACTTCACCCGTTTGAAAGGCCTTGGTGTGCATTTCGCCGCCGCTTTCGGCGTGCCCGGCCAGCATACCGCCCAGCATTACAAAGTCCGCCCCGGCGCAAAAACTCTTGCATACATCACCGGGAACCGTGCAACCGCCGTCGGCGCAAATCATCCCGCCTACACCGTGGGCCGCGTCGGCGCACTCAATCACCGTGGAAAATTGCGGGCGGCCTACGCCCGTTAATTTGCGTGTCGTACATACAGAGCCCGGCCCGATACCTACTTTAACAATATCGGCTCCGTTTAAAATTAAATCCTCGCACATATCACCCGTAACCACATTTCCGGACATAATCAGGGCTTGCGGCCAGGCCTTGCGCACCTTGCGGATGTAGTTAATCAAATAGGGCGAATAGCCGTTGGCCACGTCCACACAGATGTTGGCGCAGAGTTTTTCGTTCATTACGCGGGTTAATTTTTCAAAGTCCGCATCCGATACGCCGGAACTGACAAAGAGCAAATCGTTGGAGCCGAATTCCTTGGCGTTATCCTTTAAAAATTGGATTAACTCTTCGGCGGAGTAATGCTTGTGCAGGGCGCTCATTAAATGCTGTTTTTGCATTTCGCGGGCGATTTCAAAGGTGCCGGTGGTGGCCATATTGGCCGCAACAATGCCCGTGGCGTTTATCGTGCGCGGGCACCATTTAAAGGTGTAGTTGCGCGTAACGTCCACTTCCGAGCGGGAAGCCAAGGTGGAGCGTTTGGGGCGCAGGAGTACGTCGCAATAGTCTAATTGGATATCGTCGTAAATTCTCATAAAATTCTCCCGGTTGGGGGAAAAACGGCTCTTCCGCCCAAACCGTTTTATATCATACAAAATTTAAGTGCCCAAAACGCTAAAAAACCTTTTGCCAGACGGCGGTTTTTTAGATATAATGGGTATTGTATTTAGCCTAAATACAACTATACTTTTTGTTAATGGAGCCGATATGAAAAAAGGGTTTACCTTAATTGAATTGTTGGCGGCTGTGCTGATTATGGGTATTTTGACGGCTGTTGCCTTGCCCCAGTACCGCCGCAGTTTGGAGCGCACCCGCGTGGCCGAAGCCTTGCAAATGCTGCCCAGCATTTATGACGCCCGGGAAAGATTGGTAACGGAAAACGGGTGGAGTTGGGGGAGCGGCGGTACTGCATCAAGTAATGTGTCTTTCAAAAAGTTGGATATGGAAATGAAGGGCCAGCAGGGGACTAAGGCGACTACTTGGGTAACGGATAATTTTACCTATAACTTGGCTGATAATTGCCTCGGAATTTTGTGTATCATAAATGCCGAACCAAATGTGTCGGCCAATATGTTGCGCGGGACCTACAAAGGGACGACTATTTATTATACCGGTAATGACTTTTTATGCTGCCCCGGGTCAGTGAGCGATTCTTGCGAACGTTTGAACGTAACTCAGGCAAGTAATTGCACTTTAAATCGTTTTTAAAAGGATAAAATAAAATGAATAAAAAAGGTTTTACGTTAGTTGAATTATTGGCAGTAGTGCTGATTGTGGCTATTTTGTCCGGCGTGGCTTTGCCCCAATACCGCAAGGTGGTGGAAAAGGCGCGCCTGTCGGAAGCGGAAAGTATGATGCGCGTGATTTACGATTCCAGCGAACGGTTAGCCGGGGAATTTGGTTACCGCAACTTTGTGGAAATGTATCAAAACAACGCGTCCAAGGCGGTTTTAAGCCGTATGGATATGTTTGATTCGTCCAATTTGCCCAAGGGGTGCTCTCTTTCGGGCAATACGCTTACCTGCTCCAAATTTATTTTTACGCCTTATGTGGTTAAAAACGGGCGCTATTTTGTGCAGGCGAAAAAGCGGGACAATCCCTATAAAGATACGTTAATTTTGTTTGACCGCGGCAATCAGCAACTTTATTGCTCGCCGGACGGCGACGCTTGCGATACCTATGGGTTGGATGTGTTATAGAGGCGATTATGAAGAAAAACTTGTTTAACGGCGGTTTTACGCTGGTGGAAATTTTGGTAGTGATTATGATTGTGGCGCTGCTCGTTACAATGGCAATGCCGATGTACGAAAAAACGGTGGAAAAAAGCCGTATGACCGAATCTCGCACGATGCTAAAAAAGATTTTGGAATCCAAACTGCGCACTTTGGATAATATGGACCGAACCAATTATTCAAGCGGCCTCTTTGGCTTTGAAAATTTGGACGTCAGCGTGCCGTGTATTAAGACTGATACGGGGGAGAAACTTTCCCGTTGTTCAGGGGCTGTCGTGTCCACGAAAGACTTTACCTATAAGTTGCTGCCGTCTGGCTCTATCCCGGGCGGTTCTACGGCTAATATTGTCAACGCGGTTTGCGCGGTGCGCCGCACAGGCGATTACGCGGGCGTGAACTTTTTGTTCTTGGGCGAGTTGGAAACGGACGCGAGCAAGAGCAAATTCTTTTGTAATAATGGTGGTGTAACCGATGGCTGTAATGTATATGGCTTGGACTCCACAGGTTCCGCTTGGTGCCGGTAAAGTAAAAATTATTTGTGCATATAAAAACCCCGGGTTTATTTAACCCGGGGTTTTTGCGTGTATTGGGGGAAAAAGGTCTGCTAGTGTGCGCCGCGCCGGGGGGCGTCATTCCCGAGTGTGTGCCGACGCGGAGCGTTCGGGAATCTGTTTTTGTTAAAAAAGGAAAACGACAGATTCCCGACTACGACCTTCGGGAATGACAACTTTCTAAAAAAAGGAAGTCATTCTGAACTTGTTTCAGAATCTACCTTATGGGTTGTTAGAAATAACAGCAACTACCAACGACCCAATCGGTAGATCCTGAACTAAATTCAGGATGACTTTTATTTTATAACAGCCTGTTTTATGGTGCTGTTGTGTCGTCATCCCGTAGTGTCTTTATACGGGATCTGTCGTTTGCCTTTGTCGTCATTCCCGAGTGTAGTAGTCGGGAATCTGTCGTTTCCGTTGTCGTCATACTGAACTTGTTTCAGTATCCAGCGCAAGAGAGTCGAGGCTCGGCTGGACCCTGAAACTATTAATAGACCCCGTACAGAAACACTACGGGGTGCCGCCTAGCGGAAAGGGCGGCAATTAAGGGTGACGGCAAAAAATGTTGTTATTTAAATGAGGGGGCATCCTGAACTTGTTTCAGGATCTACCGATTGTGTCGTTAGCCGTGGCTTTACCCTCATAGAACTTTTAGTTGTTATTCTCATCATCGGCATTTTGGCGGCAATGGCGTTGCCGGATTACCAGCGTGCCGTAGAAGTCAGCCGTGTGGGCGCGGCATTGGCATATAGCAAGGCATTTAGGGATTCGGTGGACCGTTATTATATGGCACATAACCGCTTCCCTACCAGCCCGGATGTGTTGGATATTGGGCTAAAAAATTGTCCTAAGAATTTTGGATGTTTTTATGGGCAGATGTCGGAGGGAAAACTTAGTGTTTACCGGCAAAACGGGCCCTTCTATTATGAAATTATTACCCGCTCTTCCGTTTCTCCCTATTTGCCTAATACTATTTATTGTGCGGCACACCGCAGTAACACAAAGGGCGTGGCGTTTTGCCAACATTGGGGGGACGACCAAACGCCGACGGCTCCTGATTATTTCCGTTCATTTGTACAATAAAAAATCCCCGGAGCAATATAAAGCCCCGGGGATTTTTTTTCTACATTTTATTTGTAAAGTCTTTCCAACTCTTCGGCCAATTCGTCGGGCGATACATTGCCGATTTTTAATACTTTATTGTGGAAGTCCGCCAGCGAGAACTTTTTGCCCAGTTTCTTGGCGTATTTGGCGCGCGCGCTTTCCAGCGCATCCAAGCCCGCCGCATAGCCCACGGCTTTTCCAGGGTTCAACGCAGATTCTTTAATAAGGGCTTCGGCGTCCTCTTGGGTGAATCCGTTTTCGCCTACCAAAAAGTCCATTGCGTCATTATAGGAATACTGGCGGCTTTGCAGGCGCATATCTACCAAGGCCGCGGCGGCCTGGCGGTAATTGTGCCACGCTAAAAACAGCAGTTCGTCGTCGGTTACGATATATCCGGCTTCGCTTGCCAGTTTGAGCGCGTATTCGTTCCAGCCGTCCGCCATACTTTGCGCCGGATAAAAGCGGCGCGCGGCGGATAAGCCCGCCGTTTTGGCGGTTTGGTAAAAGCGGCCCGGCACCAATTCCTTCGCGGTTAAAAGTTTGCGCGTCGGCGTGTTGTAATCACGCACGAGTTGCTCGGCTTTGGCGCGGCGGTTGCCGAAGGGAAGCCTAATGAAAAAGTCGCTCCGGCCGTTGTTGCCAAAGGGGGGCAAGAACAAATTGGCCTGCGTATAGGCATAATATTGCGGAAGCGGCTTGACCGCAAACGATACCTGACCCGCGGGCAGAACGCCGTTATCCGCCAAAAGGGCCGATACCTGGTTGGCCTCTTGCGTGAGCAAGGCGGGCAAATCGGTTTCCTCAGGCGCTTGGGCAATGCGTTTGGCTACCGTGTAAAAATCTTGCGCGGTCGGCGGAACAAATTTACCTTTTTTTGCCTTTTTTTCTTTTTTGACCGGTTCTTGTTTTTGTTCCTCTATGTTTAAACCGTCAATCACCGTTACTTCGGCTTCGTCTGCCGTTACGCCCTGCGCAAAGGGTTCCAAAGCCTTGGCCAGTTGCTTTTGCGAAGCCAAAAAATCTTGCGCAAAACGCTTTTCCAGTTTAGCCAAGGGTTCCGTGGTTTGATAGCGGTTCTTTAAAATTTTGGCGTAGGTTTCCTTGCCCAAGCGGAAATCGGCGGCCGATTCCTGCTGGGATTGTTCCTTAAATAAATCAAACATTTTTTTAATGGAGCGCTTGGCTTCGTTCGCTTGGTTTTTAATTTGTGCGGCGGCGATGTCGTCCTCGGCGTCCTGCACTAAAATATCCACCAGTTCATCAAAGGAAATATACGCGTAATACGTTTTTTCCATCGCCAGGCGCGCCAAAAAAGCGGAGGGGTTTACCAAATTTTTTTCCGCTTGGTCCGCTACATTTTTTAAATCGTTGAGCCGCGCGGTTAAATCGGCGCGTTGGCGGCGGGGGGAAGAAGCGGGTTTTAATACCACGTCATACACCGCATCTAACGCATCGGCGTAATACAGCGGGTCGCTCTGGGCGCGGTGCTGCTGCAAGGCAAAAATATCGTCGTCCATCGCCTGCTTTAAAAGGGTAAAATCGGCCCGTTTGGAAGGGGATAACTGCTTGGCGGAAATCTCGTCCAAGGTGTTGCGTACCGCACGCAAGGCGGCCAGTTGCGCGGCCTGTGCGCGGGGGGAGCGGTCGTTCAATTTGGCATTGGCCGAAGCGTAGCCTAACCGCCCGGCGCGTTCAGGTTCGGACGTAAGCGTTACGGAGGCGTAGCGGTTGGCCGCATCATCCAGGGCATTGTCCGTTAAAAGGAAATCAATATTTCCAAAGTCAAAGCCCGTTTGGGCGTTGGCGGCGGAAAAAGCAAAAAATCCGCAGGCACAGCCCAATACAGCAAAAAATACATTTTTTTTCATAAGTTCCTGTTTGGTAGTAAGGTAAACGCTCCCGGGGAGCGGACAAAGATATTGTATTTTTTGCGTGCGCGCTTTGTCAATTTAAAAAGGTTTGCTAAACGCGGTGAAATTTGTTACAATAAATTATCTTCAAACGGCCGTACATTTAATAAAGGTTTACCCGCAAGGCCGTTTTTGCTATAATCTAGTTATAACCCTTTCCGGGCCATTAGCTCAGTTGGTAGAGCAGACGCCTCTTAAGCGTAAGGTCGTGAGTTCGAGCCTCACATGGCCCACTTTGGATTTTCAAACATAAAAGAAGTGAAAAATATAGGACGGGTGGCGGAACCGGTAGACGCGTACGCCTTAGGAGCGTATGGAGCAATCCGTGAGGGTTCAAGTCCCTCTCCGTCCAGATTTTCGGCTATGCCGATACAACAGGAGTGAGTACGATGTCCATCTTCAAAACTGCCCAGGCCGGGGAAGTAAAAACCAAACAATTAGGCAAAGAAGGCTGCCGCGTTACGTTATCCGTGGAAGCCGCCCCCGAACTGGTAACTAAATGCTTTCAAAACGCCGCCGTGCAGGTGCAATCCCGCGCGCAAATGCAAGGTTTCCGCGCCGGTAGAGTGCCGCTTGACCTCGTTAAACAAAATTTTGCCGGACATATTAAAGAACGCGCCTTGGACTTGACCGTTAAAGCCGCTATCAATGCCGCTATTGCCGATGCCAAGTTGGATGCGGTGGCCGTTCCTACCCTCACCAAGGCAGATTTCGCCAATTTCAACGAAGGCAAAGCCTTCCCGTTTGAAATTGCGGTAGATGTCGCCCCGGAATTTGACGTAAAAGATTACAAAGGCATTGAAATTGCCAAAAAGCCCGAAACCGCTACGGACGCTGACGTAAACGAAAACCTCGCCCGCGTGCAGGATGCCAACGCCCGCTTGGAAAGCGCCAAAGACGGCGCCGTTATTGACGATAAATGCTATGCGGTTGTGCATTACAAAGGCCAGCGCAACGGCAAAGACGATTACAAATTGAGCGCCGACAGCGAATTGGTGGATATGTCCGCCCCGCAAACGATGCCCGGCTTGGCCGAAGCCATTAAGGGCCTCAAAAAAGGCGACGAAAAAGATTTTGAGTCCAAAGATGGCAAGGATACGATTTCCTTCCACGTCGTGGTGGACGATATTAAAAACAAACTCGTGCCCGCGTTGGACGACAGTTTCGCCAAAGATATGGGCTTTGACACCTTGGCCGCTTTGAAAGCCAAAGTAAAAGAAAGCCTGGACGAAGAAGCCAAACAAAACGCCCGCCGCGACGAAATCGCCCAAATTGAAAACCACTTGGTTAAAGCCAACGATTTTGCCTTGCCGCAAAGCCTGGTGGAAGAATATACGGAATCTTCCCTCAACAACTTTGTGCGCAGTATGACGCAAATGAAGCCCGAACAGTTAAACGCTGAACAGCGCAAAGCGTTTGAAGAACGCATCCGCCCCAGCGTGGAAAAGGACTTGCGCATTGGCTACATCGTGCACGCCATTGCCAAAAAGGAAAACTTGGAAGCCACCGAGGCCGACTGGAAAGCCGAATTGGATAAGAGCCTTGCTTCCAACACGCAAAATAAGGCCGACGAAAAGAAAATTAAATCTTTCTTTGACGAACGCAAAGCCCACATTTTGGCTACGCTTTCCGAACGCAAAGTATTTGATTTCTTGAAAGCCGAAGCGAAATATAAATAATTTTGCTAAAAACTGAAAATTGAAACTACCGCCCCGCTTGGATTTTTCCCCGCGGGGCGGTGCTTTTTATATAGGGTATGCTGTTGTTACTATTGCCGTGTGTCGTTGTCGTCATCCTGGAAAGTCAGCCGGCGCGTAGCGTTCCCAGATCTGTTGTTATTAAATAAGGAGTAGATTCTGGACAGAAACCTTCCAGAATGACTTTTTATATAACGGCAAACTACCCGAGTGGTAGATTCTGAAAACCCTGCGGGCCGCCAGTTCAGAATGACGCTCTTGTTTTATTGTGCGGTTTTGTCGTCAGCCCGTAGTGTTTTTATACGGGATCTGTTGTTATAAAAATTGGGGTCATCCTGAACTGGTGGCCCGCAGGGTTTTCAGGATCTACTGCTTGGGCTGTTGGTCGTGGTCGTCATCCTAGAAAGTCCGTCAGCGCGGAGCGCTGTCGTTTTTCCTCTTGTTTTTGGAAAAAAATAAATTATAATATAAATGTATCTCTGTTTTTTAACGGGAGTATTTTATGAAAAAAACCTTATTTTTATTTACCCTTTTGTTGGCGCCGTTGGCTGCGTCTGCCGCCAGCGCGAACAAAATGACGATGGTAACCTATTTCCCTGTGCCTTACGTGGCGTACAGCCAGGTGGACGTAACCAAGCAAATGGATATCGGCCTGACGAGCGCCTGCCAAATGAACTTGGGCTGTACAGCGGACGAGGGGTTCAGCACGGGCAAATCCTTACGCGTGAACAACGCGCTGAACATCGCAGGGGGCAAATTGGATTGAAACGATGCTCCTGCTATTGCCGGGGCGACAGCCTTCATTGGTAGTGGCAACGGTGTGGCGGATTTTGATTTTGACACTAATCTGCGCGTAGCCAACTACAAGCAGGGCTATACAATGCAGGCGGACAATATGTATTTGAGCGAACTGACTTTGTTCGGCTATAAATTCCCGGCTTGCATTGGTGAAACGATGAGTTGGCAAAAGTTAAAACTCAAAAACAAGGAAGAAGTTTACTTGGTTTGTGGGGAGGCTGAAAAGGGTTCCTGCGACCCCCCGGCAGGGGAGCCGACTTCGGAACCTTGTGATTCTCCTGCGACGGGAACCAAAACAAGGACTTGGAACTACGACACTTGCCAATGGAACGCGTGGAATTTACTGAACTGTCGTTTAGATTTAGATAAAGATAAAACTTATACCTGTACACTGACGAATGAGGGCTATACTGCTATTATGCCATATAATACGACTTGTCCGGCTACTTGTGCTATAAATGCTACCACAACAACGGCTGACAACAGAAGCCCTTTCTTGTCTAGTGGGGGAAAATTGGTTACGACCACTAATGTAATTGTGTCGCAATGTAATAGTTCTACCGTTGGGAACACTTGTAAAGTCGGAGCAGTAAAGGCAAAGCCTGATGCTCCATCGGATCGCTCCTACTATTGTCCGACTTATACTTGTCAAGAAAAATAGTTTTAAAAAATACCGGGGGCGGTTTTATAATCCCCGGTATTTTTTTGCCTTTTTATGGGGTAGGGTCTGCATATAAACAAACTGGATCCCGGGTCCACGCCCGGGATGACATCTTTTTTGCGGCGTTGTTTGCCTTTTGCCGTCATCCTGCAGCGTTTGTTAGCACAATAGGGTTAAAATAAAGCCGTCGTCCTGAACTTGTTTCAGGACCTACTGCTTGGGCCGTGGCCGTTACCGTCATCCCGTAGAGTCTTTATACGAGATCTGCTGTTGTCGTTGTTGTCATTCCCAAAGAGTGGGCGGCCCGCAGGGTGTCGTCATTCCCGAGTGTCGTAGTCGGGAATCTGTTGTTGGTCGTTGCTCTCCCCTTACAAAACGACAGATCCCCGACAGAAACCTTCGGGGATGACGACTAAGAGAGAAAGGTCATCCTGGATAGTTAGCCGGCGTGGAGCGTCCCAGGATCTGTTGTTATTAAAAAAGAGGAATACGACAGATACTGGACAGAAACCTTCCAGTATGACTATTATTTTTATAAACGGCAAACAACACAATCGGTAGATTCTTGAGCCCTGCGATTTGCCAGTTCAGGACGACGCCCTTGTTTGTTTTTTGTCGTCATCCCGTAGAGTCTTTATACGGGATCTGTTGTTGTCGTTTTCTTTTTTAAATAACGACGGATTCCCGACTACAACACTCGGGAATGACAACCTTTTCTAATCTAATTCTGCCCCTTTACCTTGCACGCGGTAAAAAACTACAATATAATAAACCTTTTTATGGACTTTTTATGCTAAATTTAATCAAACCCGAAAAAGAAACTATCTATATGAAGATTATCCGCGTGCTGCTGGCGATGTGCTTCCTCGTCGTGCCGCTCGTGTTTTTTACCGACCTTACCGCCAACCCGTTTTTTGTGCAAAATACGCTGTTGTATGTGCTGTTGGCCCTTATTTACGGCACCTTGGCGTTCCGCTTTCTGCGCTTAAAGGATATTGATTTTACCAAAACGTTTTTTGATTTGGCCTTTTTTGTCTATGTGATTGCGTGCGTGGTGGGGTGGCTTTCCGCCGTTTCGTCCGCTCCGCAGGCCCTGCGCCAAACAATGTTTTACGGCCTCCTAAACTACGGCACTTTGCTCGGCATTGTGGCCTTGGGGGCGTATGTAATCAGCAAAAACGTGGTCTTTTCGGGGGTGATTGAAAGCAAAACCAATTATATTTTGCTGTTTTTGGCGTGGGGAGCGTTGTGGTACTTTTTGCCGATGCTCAAAACGCACATCGCTTCCGATGGTCTTTTTGCGCAAATGTTTGACTGGTACGCGCTTGTGTTGTGGGGGTTGGGTGTTTATTTGGGCGTGCGCGTGCTAAAAAAACTCACGCAGGAAAATATTTTGGTACTGATGTTTGTCGCCGTGTTTTTGGCCTGCTGTTACGGCGTATTGCAAGCACTTGGGCTTGAATTTTTATGGCCGTTTGAAATCAACCAATTTGCCACCAAGGCCTTTTCCACCTTTGGCAATCCGAACTTTTTGTCCTCGGCAGTGGTAATGCTGTTGCCGTCGCTATTGGTGTACTATATGCGCACGGACAGCAAAAAGGATTTTGTCGTCTATGGTCTGTTGGTCCTCGTGTATATTTTGTTCTTGTCCTTTGGCGTGGCGCGTTCGTGTTGGTTGGGGGCCTTGTGCGGGCTTATTATGATGTGGATGTTCGGTACGCTCCGCTCGCTGATTTGGCAGCGCAAAGGCCGCGTGTTTCTGCTGGCCCTGCTTGCCGTAGGCGTAGGCTGGGGCTCCGTGTATATAGACGGCGCTTCGGCTAACCGCCCGGTGGCCACGCGCGCCAAGGAACTCGCGCTCGTTACGCCGTCTAACATTACGCTAAACATTGATAAGGACCATATCTTCCAGTCGCTCCACCAGCGTTTGTTTATGTGGGATGTTTCAAAGGAAATCTTTTTGGATCGCCCCGTAATGGGTAGCGGGCTGGGTAATTTCCAAATGGCCTTTGAGCAAAACCAGCCCAAAACCTTGCTCCATTATCCCAATTTGCGCGAACTTAAAACCATTACCAATGCGCCGCACAACGAACTGTTCTTCCAACTGGCGCAGGGGGGAATTGTCGGTTTAGGCTTGTTCCTCTTTATGTTTATGGTGCTTTTTTTGGAAGTACGCGACTTTGCCGCCCATAAAAAAGAGGGCGATAAAAAGCAACTTTTGCAGGCCTTATTTTGCGGCATTTTGGGGATGCTGGCGGACAATATGTTTAACATTTCCTTGCACGCGGTGGTGCCGGCGTTTATCTTTTGGTGGATTGTAGGGGCCGAAGTCAGCGGCGTAGGCAAGGAAGAGCGCAGTGTGGTGATTACCGTCAACCCGGTTACCAAAACCGTTGCCTTGGCCGTTTTAGGCTTTTCTGTGGCCGTTATTGCGTGGCAGGGCCTGTGGCTGGCAAGCGAGTACCGCGCGTTTTTAGGCCAAAAGGCCGTGGCGGTTAAAAATTATCCCGCCGCCGTGGAAAACCTTTCCCGCGCGTTAAAATTGTACCCGGCCAATACCGAGGCAGGCTTCCGCTTGGGCAATGTTCTTTTGGCGCAGGGCAAGTATAAGGATTCCTTGGCCGCCTTTGAAAAAACGATTTCCGCGGCTTCGTATTACGAGGAAGTCTATTTCCACGCCGCCTTGGCCGCCTTGGGCACGCACGATAACAAAAAGGCCGTGCATTATTTAATGGATAATTTAAAACTCCACCCGTACAATTTGCAGGCATATCTAATGCTTTCGCAACTGCTGGATGAAGATGTTATCTACGCCGATGAAAATGCCTTGTCGTTGGTGGAACGCGGGTTAAAACTCTTCCCGTATGAGCCTGTGCTGTGGCGCTTGGCGGGGGAAATCCACCAAAAACTGGGCGATACCGAATACGCCAAAAACGTCTATAAGCGCGGCCTTACCGTGGATACATTAGATAAGGAACTCTTGGCGCGCTTGGACGCCTTGTACGGCAAAAGCAAGGATAAACCCGCCATTTTGGCGCAGGCGCGGCAGTTGCAACGCTACCAGGAAAAGGCGGACAAATTTGAAAAAATGTCCGAATTTTACCAGCACCGCTTGCGCAGTGATGTAGAGGCGTATATCAAAGAGTACCCCGAGGATACCAACGGGCCGATTTTACTGGCGCGCATTTTGTCTCTTTCCGGCAACGATATCAAATCCAAAGAAGTTTTGGACCAGTTGCTCGCCGAACACCCGGACGATTTGTGGGCCAATATCGCGCTTTCTACCCTCTACCGAAAGGCGGAGGATGTAAAAAACGCCAAACGCTGTTTGATGGATGCGCTGTTTTATTATCCGCAAAACGCGGTGGCTACGGCGCGTTTAAAAGCGCTTGAATAAGGGCAATTTTCCGCGTTTATAAAAAATGCGCTTTACAAACCGCGCTAAATTGCTATAATTCTATTATCTGTGTGTTGCAGGGTGAACCCATTATTATCGCAAGGGACAGGAAAATCAATAATGAAAACAAATAAAATATTCAGTTATTTGACCGTTTCTTTCTTATGCTTTTTATTGACGGGGGGAACGCTGGTTTATGCGGCCTCGCCCGCCAAGCAGTTGGCAAAAGGTATCTCGCTGTATGAAAAAAATAAAGACAGCGAAGCAATGGACTATTTTATTGACGTGATGGTTCACGGCGATAAAGACCAAGTAGCCGAAGCCAATAAATATGTGGAATTAATCCATAACCGTATCGGCGGTATTCAAACCCCGGTGGAAGTGGATGTTAATTTTAAAGAAGGCGAGGTAAAAACGCTGGACGACGTAGCCACCGACGCTGTGGCCGAAGCCCAACAGCAGGCGCAAGCCGCCGCGGCCGAAGCGCAAGCCAAGGCCCAAGAGGTCCAAGAACAAGCCGCCGCCGCCAAAGCCGGTTTAGTAAACGACGTGAACGCCCAACAACAGGCGTTGACGGACCGCATTGAAGCGCAGCGCTTAGCCGCCCAAGAAGCCGCCGATACGGCGCGCCAAAACGCTTTGCAGGCCGCCGCGGACGTGAACGAAGCCGCTGTGGAAGCCACCACCGTGGCCGGGGCCGCTGCTGCCGCCGGAACGGCTGTTCAAAATGCGGATGAGCAGGCTATCGCCAACCAAACCCAGGCGGTAACGGATGCCGCCCGCCAGGAAGGCACGCTGACCTCGTCGGCTGATTCCACCTTTACCGATTTAACGTCCCCCGAAGCGGTGGAAGCGCGCGATTTATATACCAACCAAAAGTTGGATTCTATGACCGCAGCCGCCATTGAAAAAATCAATGCCGCCAAGGGTGTGCACCTCTATTTCCGCGACAATATGCCCGATGCCTTGGACATTGACGCCGATGTGCTTTTTGACGGAAATAAATTCCGCCCCGAAGCCTTGCCTCTCTTAAACAGCATTTACGAAATGTTGGCCTTGGTGCAGGGCGCGGGCTACGTTATTTTGCCGCCCGGCTCTTACACCGACGACGTAACCCTTTCCGGTATCCGCCAGGCGATGGCGCTTAACTCTTATTTTGTCAACCGCGGTATTTCCCAAGGCAAATTGCATTACAACTTGGGCCTTGCCGACCAAGAACCGCCGGCCCGCTTTGCTAATTTGAACGGGCTTGCTATCGTGTTTGACTACACCGCCAAATTGCCGACCCGTATGGAAAAGAACGAAGGCAACGAAAAAGCCCCTCTGCTCAGTATGGCGATTGTGCCCCAATGCCACGCCATTGACCGCGCGTTGGGCGAAGCGTACGCGGTGGATTTCTCCGTATTGGAAACGGTAAACCCGATTGACAACTGGCTCTTGCAGGTCGTCCAGCACGGACGCGACGGCAACTATTACGTCGTCCGCCAGTTGGAAGGCTTTACGCCCGTTTATCACCAGATTTTGTGGAACGGACGCAAAGGTATTATCGGGCCGGAACTCCCCTGCGGCAAATACACCTTGGTATTGACCGCTACGGATTTGAAGGGCCAAAAACAAACCTTGCGCCGCCGCGTGATTGTTAAATGCTCGGCGCAAAAGAAAACCGCTTCCGCTTCTTGCGGCACCTCTGCCTGCCAGACGGCGGTAACGGGCGATGAACTTTGCCCCTCTTGCAATTATAAAACGGAACGCTTGTGGACCAAACCGACCCGCACGATGGGTGCTTCCCACGCAACGGCGGAACAGCCGGTAGAAACGCAAGCCCAAACGGCGGCCCCCGCCGCGGACGTAACCGCGCCCGCCCCGGTGGATACGCCCGATACGCTCGGTACGGCTTATCCGTCTGCCCAGCAGTCCTATTCTCCGTATGATACCCCGGCGGATGCGCAAGCCTATGGCACGCAGCCGTCCACCGCTCCGGTAAATAATCCGTACGATATGCCGTACGAAGATTACGGCACCGGAAGCGCTAACTAATCCCCGAGGTGAGTATGAGCAGCAGTCTTGCTAGTATTACGGAAGCGTTAATCGGCCAAAATATGAATGCCCACCCGGATTGTTTGGGTATCTATATTGGCATTGACGAAATGTATGTGGCGCAAACCACCAAAAAAGACAGCGGAACCGTGCTGGAATCTTTGGTGCGCGTGCCGATTAATTCCGTAGATAAAACTTTATTAAAACCGTTAGATTTGAACGAAACGTTCTTTTCTATGGACAGTTGGTTGGAATCCCTCAAAAAAGTAACGTCTAAAAAGAAATGGAAAACCAACCGTGTGGTGGTCAGTTTGGCTTCGTCTTTCTGCTTACTGCGCCACTTTGTTATCCCGGCCGCTATTGAGCGCAAAATGTGGAAGAGTTCCATCCCGCTCCAAGCGCGCAAGTATATTCATTTCCCGTTTGAAAAAGCGGAATATGCGTATCACGTCTATGAATTTGAAACCGCCGCGACCAAGCAAAAACGCCTGGGCGTGGTGTTTGCGATGACCACCAAACTGATTATTGAACGCCTGCGCAAGGGGTTGAAATCGGTGGGGTTGGAACTCGTATCTGTGGAACCGTCCAGCCTTTCTTTGGGCCGCGCATTTAATGACAGCGACAAAGAAGCCGTGGGCAACGGCGGACGCATTTATTCCTTCTTCGGCAAAGACTTGGCGAGTTTCGTTTTCTTAAACGAAAACGCCCCAGTCCTCTTGCGCGAAGTGGAAATTTCGGGTTCTCTGCCGGCGGAACGCCGCCGTTTTGAAATCACCAACTGCACGGAATTTGTGGCCAAACAGTTGGAAAAGGACCCGTTTGAAGAAGCCGTTATTGTGGGTACGGATGTGGACCCGTGGATTCCCGCGCTGGAAGCCGACTCCAAAAAGCCGGTGCGCAAATGGAATTTAAGCGAGGTTTACGGCATTGAAACGCGCTCGGCGGGGGAAATTGCCGCCATTGGCGCGAGCATCAAATTTCACGACCATAAAACCCCGGATTTGGACTTTACCAAAGGCAACCGTTTGAGCGATTACGAATTTAACGCCAGCCTGACCGCTTGGAAAGTGGCCGCGGTGCTGATTGTTATTTTGTTGCTCCTTATCGGCAAAGGCTATTTGGGTGTAAAGAGCGCCGAGAAAAATCTCCGCCAAACCAAGGCTTCCGCCACGCAGACGATTGCCGATTTTGACGGCTTAACAGCCAGCCAAATCCAAAGCAATTTGAGCAAAATGAAGAGCCAAAACTCCAACTTAGAGCAAATGTTGCAGTTTGACCATATTATTACGCCCGTCATTATGGAAGTGGTGGACACGATTCCGCAGGAAATGTGGATTACCAAATTTTCCTATACGGACCCGTTCCCGGCCAAGGGCGGCGAAGCCCGCAGCATTGTGCTGGAAGGGGCTATTAAAACCGGTAAAGACGGCCGCGCCGATTTGGCCTTGGGCAACCAGTTTAGAGATAACCTCGTACAACAGCCCAATTTCAAAAAAATCTGCGGCGAAAAAGCCAACATCCGCTATCCGAACGTAGCGGGTACGGCGGGCGGTAACTCGTCCAGAGGCGATTCCTCTGCCGCTACCGGCACGGAAACCAGTTTCGTATTCACCTGCGGACGTCAGCAGCAGGAAGGAGGTCGCTAATTATGGCAGCAGATATGAAGGAAAAAGCGGCTAAAATGCAGGAAAACCTGAAAAAAGGTTTCCAAGACATCCAAACGGTGGCGCAGGAAGGGAACGTAAAACTCTTCGTCAAACAGTTTGTAGCGGTGCTCGTGGTGTTTTTGCTGTTGCGCTATGCCAACGGTAAATTTGACGAGAAAATCCGCAATTTCAACGGACAGGTTGATGCTATCCGCGTCCAGCAGACCAGCGAACAGGAATACCAGGCCAACAAGACGAAACTTTTGTCCTTGGAGCCGAAATTCCCGGACATTGAGTCTAAAAATGAGTGGTTGCTCAGCCAGATTTTGGGTATTTTTAAGGCCGCTAATGTAACGCCCCAAATTGAGGGCCAGCAGACCGAAGATACCAGCAATTCCACCTTTGTGGCCGCTTCTTTGCGGGTGAACAGCGAAATGGGTTTCACTCCGTTTGCCGAGTTCTTGGCGGGCATTGAAAACTTGGATGAATACATTAAAGTTACCGAGTTTGCCATTGCCAAACAGCAGGAATCCAGCAAATTGGGTGTCAATAAAGTGTCTATGCGCTTTAACACCATTTTCCCGAAGGAAAAAATTGCTAAGGGTCTCTTTAAAGATTATGATAAAATAGTCAAAGAGCAACAGGCCCAAAAAGCCTCCAAGAGAAAGGGAGGTAAAAAATAATGAAGAAACTCATTTGTTTATTTACGCTTTTGGCTTTTGTCTGTGTGCCGTTTGCACAGGCGCAAAAAAACGCCCGCAAAGGCCGCCGTGCCGCCGCCAAGAAGGATATGACGGGTACGGTCGCCCCGCAAGCGCAAAAGGCCTTGGCTGCGCAGGCGGATGTGTCCGTGGAGGCCTTGCCGCAAGAGGCTCCCGTCGCCGTGCCTACGGCAATGCCGGAAGGCGCACAACCTGTGCCGCCGGCTGTGGGTGAAGCCCCGGTGGCTCCGGCCCAAGAAGGGGAAGGCTTTGTGGCTCCGCGTGAGGAAGTGGCCGAACAACCCGAAGAAGCCGTGGCCCCGCGCGTGGTGTATAACCCCAAATCCCGCCGCGACCCGACCTTGTCGCCCGACGACTTTTTGCTTTTGCAATACCGCGAGCAACAGCGCTTGGCCGCTTTGGAAGCGGAACGCCAGCGCAAATTGGCCGAAGAAAGACGCAAACGCGAGGAAGAAGAACGATTGCGCCAGTTGGAACTCGCCCGCATTAAAGACCCGACCCGCGAGGTGAGAAACCGCATTAAAATCGGCGGTATTATCGGCCAAGAAGTATTTATCGGCAGTAAGATTTACACCGTAGGCAAGAGCATTTACGGCGCGCGGATTGTGGAAGTCCGCCCCGATTCCGTAGTGTTTTCTTACAAGGGTCATAAATTTGTTCGTAAAATGCAGTTGTAATAATCAAATCATTTAGGAAAAATTATAGGAGGATAGATGACAAATCGTTTAGCAGTTGCGCTGGCGTGTGTGGCGGCTGTGAGTTTGGGCGGCAATGCTTTTGCCCAGAAATCCCGGCAATCCCTGCCTAGCGACAACACTATCGCTGTAACAGAAGATACGACGGTAAAGTTGAATGGCGAAAGCGATCTGTACAAAGAAACCGAAGAGTCCTCGCCTTTGGACCGCAAAGTGTCTATTCGCGTTTCTAACGTACCGATAGCGGCGTTCTTGAACAGTATCACGACGCAAGCCAAAATCAACTTTATTATGAGCGAGGAATTCGCCAATAAAAAAGTAACGGCTTCGCTGACGCGCGTAACGGTGCGTGAAGCGTTGGATACGCTTCTGCGCGTGCAAGGGTTGGCTTATCAGCGCATCGGCAAGAGCGACAGTTACGTTGTAACCAAACGCTCCAATGATGCCCCGGATACGATTACTAAGATTTATACCCTTAGTTATATTTCCCTGCAAGGCGTTGGTTCCGCGCAAAGCGAACTCAACAGCATTATGCCGCAGGACGTATCTTCCAGCAGTTCTTCCAGTTCGTCCGATTCTACCGGGTTGAACTTGGGCGGCTCCTCCTCCGGTACGGGTTCCGACTCTTACAGCGGCGGTGCTGAAATTACGGCGATTGTAAAGAGTATGCTCTCCCCTGTGGGTAAAATTGCCGTGGACCCCCGCACGAATAAGTTGATTATTACCGACGTGGCCGAAGTCTTCCCGCAAGTGGAAAACATCTTGGCCGAGTTGGATATTAAACCCCCGCAGATTTTGATTGAAGCGCAAATCGTGGAAGTCAGCAAGACGAGCGGTTTGAGCCTCGGCTTTGAATATGGCGGAAGCGATGGCGCGATGGTTTCTATGACCGGTCCCAAACGCAAAGTGGACTTGGAATATATTAAAGGCCAAGGCGTGAAAGGGTGGAATTATATCTTCCCGAGCAAGGACCAGTTGAATAGCGATTCTTCCTCCGGCTCCGGATCTGGGTCTAGTTCTTCTTCTTCCAGCGACGAAGGCGAAGATGAAGGCGGTTTGTTGGACTTCTCGGCCTTTAACATTGTGCTGAAAAGTTTGTTGACCCGCGGTGAAGCCAAATATTTGGGTAAACCGAAAGTGGTAACCTTGAACAACAAAACGGCCACCATCACTACCTCTACGGACGCCACCGTCGGCCAGACGATGAGCCAATCCGGCAGCAGTTCCGGTGAAGGGATGACCACCACCTCTGCGGAAAGAAAACGCGTCGGTCTTACCTTGCAGGTTACCCCGCAGGTAAACCGCGAAGGCTATGTAACGCTCTATGTTCAGCCCTCGTATTCCGACTTGGTGAGTTCCGGCTTTGACTTCTCCAAAGATACCACCACCCGCGCGGCCTCTACCTTGGTCCGCGTGAAGAACGGCCAAACGGTCGTTATCGGCGGTCTGCTCACCTCGCGTGAAACGGACCAGACCCGCAAAGTACCGCTCTTGGGCGATATCCCGTTGTTGGGCTGGCTGTTTACGAGCAAGACCAAATCTAAAAGCACCACCGACTTGGTCATCTTCATCACCCCGACCATTTTGGCGGAATAGTTAATATCTTTAACCTGCCCCCGGTTTGCGCCGGGGGCGGGCAGTATCAAAAGCAACCAATACAGAGGATTAGGAAATGGCAAAACAGTTAAGTGAGATTTTGGTAGAACAGGGCACGTTAAACGAAGAACAAGTAAAGCGTGCGATGTTGTTCTCCAAACAAAACAACGTAACGTTCGCGGAGGCCGTGATTAAATTCGGCTTTGCGTCCGAAGAAAAAGTAACGGCGGCGCTCTCCAAACATTTTGCGGTTCCCTACGCTTCTAAGGAAAACGGCATTTTGGTGCCGGAAAAAGAGCAGAATTTGCAGGAAATCATCCCTGAAAAATTTGCCCGCGAAAATATGGTTATCCCGCTGTTCGTGGAGGACGACTCCCTCGCCGTAGCGGTGCTGGATCCGACGAACGTGTTCTTGCTGGAAAACATCAAAATGATGTCCGGCAAGCAAGTTCAACCCTTTTTAGCCAGCAAAAGCCAACTTTTAAACGTAATTGATTCTTTCTATTCCAACAAAAACCTATTGGAAGAAGTAATGAACGAAGCCGCCAAACCGCAGGTAGAAGTTTCCGGCGAAGACAGCGACGACGATGTGGATGTGTCCGGCTTCTTGGACTTGGATAAGGTTTCGCCAAACGCTTCACAGTATGTAAAGCAGGTAAACGCTATTTTGCGCCAGGCCATTACGGAACGTACGTCTGATATTCACTTGGAACTGTTTGATGCGCGCGTGAGTTTGCGCTTCCGTATTGACGGTTCCTTGTACGAACGCACGGCCCCGGCCAAAGAATCCGTAAACGCGATTATTTCCCGTATTAAAATTTTGTCCAAATTGGACATCGCGGAAAAACGCTTGCCGCAGGACGGCAGTTTTACTATCCGCTACCAAAACCGCTCCATTGAAGTCCGTGTATCTGTCTGTCCGACGGTATATGGCGAAAAACTGGTGCTTCGTATCTTGGATAAAGGTACGAGTGAAATGAACGTGGATAAACTGGGCTTTGAACCGGACCAGAAGAAAGCGTTCTTGGACGCGGCCAACTTGCCCCACGGGCTGATTTTCTTGACGGGTCCTACGGGTTCCGGTAAATCTACTACGTTAAACGCGGTACTGACCACGATCCGCACACCCGAGTTAAACTTTATGACGCTGGAAGACCCTGTGGAATACAAACTGGCGGGTATCAGCCAGGTGCAGGTTAAGCCGGCCATTGGCCTTACGTTTGCGGCGGGTTTGCGTTCGTTCTTGCGTCAGGACCCGGACGTTATTCTGGTGGGGGAAGTCCGCGATAACGAAACCGCCGAAGCCTGCCTGAAAGCGGCCTTAACCGGCCACTTGGTGCTTTCCACGCTCCACACCAACGAAGCCTTGGGCGCCGTGCCCCGTTTGATTGATATGGGTATGGAACCGTTCTTGCTCGCGTCCTCTTTGGCGTTGGTGGCGGCGCAGCGCTTGGTGCGTATCCTGTGCCCGTACTGCAAGGTACCGCACAGCCCCGATCCGGCCACTTTACAGCGCATTATTAAGGAAGGCCATTTGAATCCCAAGGACCAAAACTCTTGGACGTTCTTTAAATCGGTCGGCTGTCCCAAGTGCTTTGGCACCGGGTTTATGGGCCGCCGTGCAATTTACGAAGTATATCGTATGACGGAGGAAATGCGTAACATTATTTACAAAACGCAGGACCTCGTGGAATTAAAACGGGCGGCGGAACGCTCCGGCTCGCTCAACCTGCGTGCAAACGGGTGGCATAAAGTTATCCGCGGGCAGACGACAGTAGATGAAATTTTGAGTATTACCACATCAGACGAATAATAGAGGGTTTATGCAAAAATATACTTATACAGTTAGAGATGGCAACGGCAAAACCATTAAAGGTTCCGTTTCTGCGGATAACCGCGAAAAAGTAATTCTCGCCCTTCAAAACAAAGGGTATTTGGTTTTGGACGTACAGGAAGGCGGCGGTGGCCTGTTTGGCGGAGGCGGTTCGTCCAAAAAGAAGGGCGGCAAAGTTCCCGGCCACGTTTTGGCGTTCTTCGCAGAACAGTTGTCCACGCTGATTGCCGGCGGTGTGCCGCTGGTGCGCGCCGTGTCGCTATTGGGTGAATACGCTTCTAACCCCACCTTGGGCTATGTGCTTACGCAGGTAGCCAAGGATATTGCAGGCGGTCAGTCCTTGCACTCGGCCCTTGCCCAACACCCCAAAACGTTCAGCCACATTTGGCTGTCCTTGGTGCAGGCGGGCGAAGTGGGTGGTCAGTTGGCCGATACCTTGATGCAGATTTCGCTCTATACCAAAACGCAGGAAGGGATGAAGAGCAAAATCATCACGGCTGTAACGTATCCGGCTATCTTGATGTTGGCCTCTGTCGGCGTGCTTATTTACTTTATTTTGGGTATCGTGCCGACGTTCGCGCAAATCTTTAAGGACTTTAACATTGATTTGCCGATGATTACGGTCGTCGTCTTAAATGTTTCCAGTTTGCTGATTAACAACGGTATTTTGATTATCGTGTCCGCGATTGCCCTGTTTGTGGCGTTCCGCTTCTACATCAAAACCGTGGACGGCAAAAAACGCTGGCACGCATTTTTGATTTCTATGCCGCTGTTCGGTAACTTCCTTAAAAACATTTATTACGACCGGATGCTTTCCACGCTTTGCACCTTGCTCAAAAGCGGTGTAACCATTTTGAACGCTATCTTGGTATTGGAAGAATCCTTTGACGGTAACGTCATCATCCAAAACGCCTTAAAGCACGTCCGCACGGAAGTAGCGGCCGGTAAAGCCATTTCCGAATCGTTCCGCGCCACGGGCGTTTTCCCAGGCTTGATGACGGAAATGATGCTGATGGGTGAAGAATCCGGTAAACTGCCCAGCATTATCGGCACGCTTTCCAAATTCTATGCTGATAACGTGGACCAGTTTATTGCCCGTTTCTCCGCGGTGATTGACCCTATCTTAATCTGCGGCGTCGGTGCGCTGATTGGTATCATTGTAGCCTCTATTTTCTTGCCTATCTTTAAATTGTCCCAAATCGGCGGCAACTAAGGGGGGAGAAAATGAAGAAAGGTTTTACATTGCTTGAAGTGCTCATTGTAGTGGTGATTGCGGTGTCCGTTGCGGTGTTTGCCGTGCCGGCCTATAAAAAAACGCAAGATAAAAACCGCTACTTGGCGGCCCAAGGCGTACTGATGGACTTGGGCAACGGCTTGCGCACCTTACAGGCGGAAGGATATGCCTTCCCTACCTCGGCCCAGCAGGTAACTTCCTCTAATATGAGCGGTACGCTGGGGGCGGATGTGGCGGTAACCAATACCAACTATCAAAAGGCCTTGGCGGTGCGCAAATATATGTCGCCGATTCCGTTTGATAACACCTCTACCAGCGTTTATAAGGGCTACAAATTTTACGCTTGCCCCGTGAACGCGGCTTCCTCTACCGCTTGTTGCAACAGCAACGCGGGGGTAGTGGCCTGTATGGAAGACAGCACCTTTAAATCTGTGGCGGACAGCCCGACGGCGGGTCAATATTACCGGGCCACTTTCTTGCGTAGCGGCTCTATCAAGCGTATTCCCAAAAACTAAACTTGACAAAGGTACAAAACTGCGCAATACTGTATTTATGGGGAGTTTTATGAAGAGAAATGGTTTTACCTTAATTGAACTTTTAATTGCGGCCACGATTATCGGCATTTTGGCGGTGTTTGCTACGGTGGCTTACCGTAACAGCGCCTCGGATGCGCGTGCGGCAAGTGCCAAGGCATACGCCAATGCCCTCGCTCAGGCGGCCCAGCGCTATTTGCTGGACCCGTCGGCCTGCTATTCGTCCAATGTGGCGATAACCTCTACCCCGACGGTGGGCGCCTTGGTGCAATGTGGGCTGTTGGAAACGGACCGTTCGGGCGACAGTTCGGAATATTTTTCCTATGCGTTGAATCCGTCCGATTCCTCTTGTTTTGTAAAAATGACCCCCAAATCTGCCTATTTAGGCAAACTGTCGGACCGCTATAAAAAATATTCTTACTGTGTGTCCGATGCCGGGGTAGGTGTGGAAAGTTTTTAGGAGCCTTTATGACGAATAAAAAAGGTTTTACGTTAATGGAAATTTTGGCGGTGTTGCTGGTAATTGCCGTAGTGGTCTCTATGGCGGTGCCGGTGCTGCGCTCCGTCCGTTACGAGGTAAAAAACGGACAAGCCAAAACTGCCGCCCATAAACTGGCCCAAGCCGTGCGCGCTTATTACCAAGTCAGCCGCGGCGGCGTGCCCAGAGGGCAATCCTTCACGCCCACGGTGGCTGCCGATAAAACAAATGTCGTTTTGGCCGCCGCTTCTGCCTGTGTGGCTCCGTCCGAAACGGGGATTCCGCTCCAAAAAACAAACGGCACGGTGGAAATTAAACAGTTGTTTGCGTGCGGTTATTTGTCGTTTAAAGATTTTATTAGTTTACCTTATACCTTTATGGTGTGCGACCCGCGCCCCGGCGAGGTGCCCAATGAAACTTGCCGTTTAACCGAAGCCACGGGCACCAATACGCCTATTGTGGTGGTACTCGGGGCGGACGGTTCCGGCGATAAATATGATGCAAGCAAAAATGCGGCTTACCATATTTATGTGGACCAGTCTATGAAGGTAAAGGATTCCTCCAAGTAGGAGTATAGTATGGTGCAATTTTTAAAACGTGTTTTAACTAAAAAGAAAGGTGTAACCATTTTGGAAGGGCTGATTGCCTTGGGGCTCCTGGCGCTGGTAGCGGCGGGAACCTTTGGCGTATTGCTTTCTGTGGCGCGCAAATCGGGTGCGCCGGACATCCGCGAGGAAATGGTGCTTGCGGTGGAACGCGCCAATGACCAGTTGCAAATGTACCCGTCGGGTATGGTAAGCGGTATGAGCAACAGCAAACTTTATGAACAATACGCTAACGGTATGTGCGGGGGAAGTTTGATTCCGTCGGATGTGCGCGTTTTTGACAGTTCCCCTATGTCGCTGGGTACGCATAACATTAAATGTATGTTGCCGCCCCTGTGCGATTACAGCAATTCCAAGTTTACTTATACGGTGGTGGAATCCAGTTTCACCACGCACACTTACGGCACGGCCAATATGGTAACGGATTATGCTTCTGCTTTTCCGACCAAGGGCCGCCAAGTTACCTTTGAAATTACGTGCAACGGGTTTACGTTATGATGAATAAAAAGGGTTTTACCTTAACTGAAATTTTGTTAGCGGTGATGATTGTGGGCATCATCGGCGTGGCGCTTGCCTCTTTGACGACGGCTGCCTCGCGCGAATCGGGCGTAGGCCGCAGTAAAGTAATGTTGCGTAACAACTTGTCTATTGCCTTGCGCCAACTGCGCCTAGACGTGCAGGATTCCACGCGCGTGCTTTATGTCCGCGGTAGAATTGACAGCGCTTCGGCCGGAACGAAAATTCCCCTTTTGGCTTTGGCTAAAAACGAGGATATTGACGGCAACGCCATTGGCTCGGGCAATTCTTATGTTACCTATTGTTTTGTGCCGGGCAGTAAAACGGCCGCGCCGGACAAAAAAGCCCTTTCGGGCGGAACGATTTACCGCCACGAAGGAACGGTATCTTGGAGCGGGAGCGCGCCGTCTTGCAGTTATGATACCAATACGGATGTATTCCTTTATAACGTAAAATTTATCCCGCCGATTGGTTCGTCCGGTTCGGACAACTATTACCCGGTGCCGTTCTTTGGGCCGGAAACGTATAGCATAAAGGATAACAGCGCGTCGGCTGTTTCCGTGCGCCGCAAGGATTTGGGCAGTATTTTACAGGTGCGTTTGATTACCGAGTTGGACAGTACCCCGGTGGTAAACGACGCCGTAGAACAAATTTTTATGTTGCCTAACGGTTACAGAGTAAAGGCATAAGGGGTCTTATATGAATTTTAAAAACAAAAAAGGTGCGGCTTTATTGCAAGTTTTGTTGGTTACCGTTATTTTGGCGGGTATGGCTACTATGCTCCTGCGCGCCAGTTTGTCCCGCACGACCGCCGCGCGCAAAACGCGCCGCACGGTTTCTGCGCAGATGCTGGTAAACTCTTGTATGGCGCAAATAAACAGTATGTGGGCCGCCAAAAGCCCCGAAATGTTCGCGCGCGATATGAACCAGTGCATTATGTATTGCAAGGACGCTTCCACGGGTAACTGCCCTACCGCCCAAGTAGAAAAAACGTACAAATGCAATATTTCGCTCAACGGTCAAACCTATACCGTTACCGCAGCGTTTGACTCTACGGGTACCGATGCCGTCATCAATGCGGATAACAAGTGCAAACTGACCTATACGATTGATTCCAGCGTGGACGTAATGTAAGCGGTGGCGGGGTATGAGAGCGATTTTTATTTTACTGGCGGCTTGCCTTTTAGCGGCTCCGGCGTATGCACAGCGGGTTTCGGTGCAGAACCAGCCTGCCCCTGTAATAGTGGACGAGCCGGACTCCAATATAGACTTATTAAAGCAATCTATTGAGGCTTCCCAGCCAACGGTTGCGGTCCCTAAAACGGCGGCTCCTGCGGCAAAAACGCCCGCCCCGGCAGTAACTACTGCGAATACCCCGGCTTCGTCTGCTCCGGCTAATTCCGCCAATACCTTGGATATGCCACTTTCTATGGGCGGTACGGTAACGTCGGTGCAAACTTCGGTGGCTCCGGCTAAAAAAACGCTTTCCCCGTCCGCGGCTAAGCGCGTGCAGGCCGCTAAATCCAAACGCCGCACCGCGGCCCAAACCAACACGGCTAAAAAAGCCGCTTCCCCGCAAAAGGCCGTAAAACCCACGCAACTAGAAAAAGATATTGAAAAAAATAACGCCCTTTTGCCGCCCGGCGAACAGGCCGAAAACGAAGCCGAAGCGGAAAACACCGAAGAGGAATCCAGCGAAGAAGCCGCCGCCGACGCGGAACTGGAATACGCGGTGCGTATGTTGGAAAAATCCAAAGAGGCCGCCGAATCCGCCGGACGGAAAATCCCGGCGCCCGCCTCCCAAAACCGCCCGAACAAGGTTCCCGCGCCCAATAAAAAATTTAACCCCAATGCCTTCCGCCCCGGCGTAACGTGGGTGCCTTCGCAAAGTACGCACTTTGAAATTTACACCCAAAAACGCACGGGCAGCGGGATTAGTTCATCCAATATGTCTATGACGTTTGAAAACGCCTACCAAACCTTGCGCCGCTTTATCCCGTGGATGATGTCCGGTAAGGTGCGCGTGTTTGTGTATCAGGACCACCAATCCTACTTGCGCTACGAACCCAACGCCAAGGCGTGGTCCGGCGCGCTTGCGTACCCGACGCGCGGGGAAATCATAGTCTATGACACGCCCGGCAACAAACAGGGCCAAAATTTAAAGGAAAGTTTTACCCACGAACTGACCCATATTTTTACCCAGCAATTTTTTGACAGCCATAAAACGGGCCGCATTATGACGCCCACCTGGCTGGATGAGGGCTTGGCTGTTTTGTTGGAAGACCAGTCCTATGCAGGCGGGAACGGGCCGTGGAATAACGATTTTAAAACGCTTAATTTCCAGCGAGACCCCGCCAATAAACCGGGCTTCGGCAGTTTTTCCTCGTCCAGTTCCTTTGGCAAGACCTTAACCGCCAAACGCCAAGGCCCGCCGCAATATTTGGTGCCGTTTGACCAGTTTATGGAAGAGGGCTCCTTGGAAATGGCGGAAAGCCGCAACAAAACGCAGGACTGGTATTTCCAAGCCTATGCGATGGTGCGCTTTTTGTTAAATCCGGCGGGGGGAACATCACCCTCTAACCGTATGCAATTTGAACAGTTTACGCGCCTTTTGGCGCAAGGGGAAGCCGTGCGCGACCCAGCGACGGGATTTTTGCAAAAGGATTCCCGCGGCAAAACCGTTTACCAGCCCTACTCGGTGGAAAAGGCCTTGGGCCGTTCGTACCGCTACGCTACCGCATCCGCGTTTGAAGATGCCTTTTGGCGGTGGGCTAACCGGTAAATTTTAGCGGAAAAAGGATTGCGTTTTCCGTTAGATGTGATATAATTTAGTTATAGTAAATCGTGCAGTTTGATACCATTTATTTATAAAAATTAAATAAATACATAGAGTGGCTTATGGAATTGACAGAACTGGTATATTTTACAACGATTGCGCACACGGGCAATATGTCCCGTGCGGCTGCCAAATTAAAAGTATCTCAGCCCGCATTGAGCGTGGCTATTAGAAAATTGGAGCGGGATTTGGATATGCCGCTCTTCGTCCGTGCAAATAACACCATTATGTTAAATGCGGCCGGAAAGAGAGCCGTGGTATTTGCGGACAATATTTTGAACCAAGTAAACGAAATGCGGCAATTCTACCGTGCTTATGGGGAACGCAACACGGCGGCGACGCTGGCGTTTACGGACCCGGGGCCGATGCGTTTGGTGGTGCCTTTCTTCCAGAAGTATTGCACCCAAACTAAGATTTCTTCCTTACAACTGCACTCGGATAGCGAGGTGGGGCAAACCTTGGAGGAAAAGAAGGCCGATGGCGTCGTGTGTTTAGCGGGCCCGCGTAAAAACAAAAAAGATTTTGAAAAAACTTCCGTAGCCAAAGAAGGTTTATATTTGGCGGTGCCGAAAGACCACTACTTGGCCAAACGGAAATATATCCGTTTGGATAAAGAAAAGAATTTGGACTTGGCCGTGTTGGCGGAAGACGGCGCATATGCGCAATATTTGGTGCCGTTTTGGGAGAAATTTTCTAAACGCCATAAAATCACTATTTACAAGGATTACGAAGCGTTTAAGAAAGCGGCTTTGGAAAACCCTCATCAGGCCTTGGTGCTTAGCCGTTTGGCCCGCCGCTATTATCAGGAAGATTACGGCCGTGTGATTATGCCCATTAACGATAAAGGGTTGAGCGTGCTGTATTATTTGGTATATCTTAAAAATAATGCAGAGTGCTTGTTCCCTATTTTGCATTGGGCAAAAACACGGGAAAACACCTTGTTAAATGTTATCCGCCCGTATTCCAATATGTAATGTAATTCTAAAACCTAAACAAAAACCCCGCTGGGTGCATCCCCGGCGGGGTTTTTTGTCGTTTATAAAAATAAAGGTCATCCTGGAATGTTTCTGTCCAGTATCTGTTGTTTTCCTCTTTTTTTATAACGACAGATCCTGGAACACTCCGCGCCGGCTAACCTTCCAGGATGACGACAGCAACAATGCAAAAGACCAACAACTCAATCGGTAGATCCTGAAACAAGTTCAGGATGACCTCTTTTTTAATAAGAGGCCTTTTTCTCTTTTGTCATTCCCGAGTGTCGTAGTCGGGAATCTGTTTTGCCGTTGTTATGCCCTTCCGAAACGACGGATCTCCGAACCCTGCGGGCGGTCAATTTCTCGGGGATGACGGCTAAACAATGTTGTTTTTGCCGTTGTTTTTTCGCTGTTTATCGTAGGGGGCTTGACCCGTTTTTTTTTTTTGGTAAATTTTGATTAGCGGCAAGTTTATGAGGGGGGACGTATGCGGCAGTTAAAAGCCGCTAAAAAGGCCGTTTTTGCTGATTCTTTCTGTCCCTCCTCTAACAAGACAGAAAGCCACGGGACGTACGAATAATAGCCCGTACGTCCCCTATTTTAAGGGGAGGGAAAAATGAAAAATAACCGAAAGAAGAAAGCGTTTACGCTTACGGAACTTTTGGTAGTAGTCATCGTGATAGGCGTATTATCCGCGGTGGTGCTTCCAAAATTCAGTAAAGTGATAGAAACGCGCAAAACGACGGAAGCCGAAGAAATGATGGCTGCCGTTCGTACTGAACAGGAAAAACGCTGCGCCTTGGATAAAGCCTACACAACAGACGCGGCTACGGTCAATTTGGCCTCGTTAAATACCAAAAACTTTAACTATACGTTAAAGAATACGGGTATAGAGGCGGCGAGCACGGGTAAATACGGCTACACTTTGAAAATGCCGTCTTACCGGGACGGTCGCCTGTGCTGTGATAGCGCGGAACAATGCGCGAAACTCAATAAAAATTATCCCTTGTGTAGCGAATTGACCGCGAAAGCGGACTACACGAGCGGCACGGAGTGCGCGGTGGGGACGCCTGAACCTCCACAGCCGAAAACTTGCGAAGGTTCTTCTACGCAAGCCTGCGGGTGTAAAAACGGCGGGACGCAAACGAGAACCTGCGACACAACCACGGGCACTTGGAGTGCTTGGAGTACCTGCTCTATTGCGGACACCTGCGAGTGCACTGGCACGCAACCTACTTCCAGCCAAACTTGTAATAGTTGCGGCACCCAAACGCGTACGATAACCTGTAACTCGGCCACCGGTGAGTGGGCTACGGGCGAGTGGGGGTCTTGCAGTAAAACGGAGGCAGAGTGCAATCAAACGGATTGCCCTGATGGAAAAGAGTGGAACGCTGAAAAGCAAAAATGCGTGTGCCAATTTGAGGATTTGCATAAAAGTATGTGTGAGCAAGATGTACAAAATATTTTATGTGAAGATGGCTTTTCCCACCCCACTTGGAGCCGTTGGAACGAGGACACGTGTGAGTGCGAAGATGATTGTGGTAAACAAGATGATAATTGTGTGGCGAGCGTAAGTGTGATACCTTATTCGGAAATAGACGGAGACCCAGCGGATGAGTGCGATGGAGACGGCACACACTCTTATTCCTGTCCCACATTATTAAGTCGGAAATTTGAGTGTTTTGATAGGTATTTGGTTGGGGGCAGTTCCGGCGGAAGTAGTGCTAGTTGCGGGGATGCCTTGATAACGTGTACAGGAAATACCGTTAGAAGATGTATTAATGGCCGTTGGCAATGCCAAGACCCAACTTATGATAATTGCCCTGGGGGTAAATGCAACGAAGTAGATACCAGTATGGGGCAAGTGGGTATGGAGCGTATTGAATATGCCCGAGTGGTTTGTTGCCCGACGCTAGATTATTAATATCCGTAATTGTTTAAAAAGGCCCTGCTTCGGCGGGGCCTTTTTGCGTGGGACGATTGCTTGTTTGAGCGTCTGGTTAATAAACGAAAACCCCCGGGTTTGGAGCCCGGGGGACCTTATAAACTGCTTAAATTATTTTTCGGCAGGATGATATTTTACCGGTTTTTCGGCTTTCTCGCAGCGGTGCTGCATACCGTGGTAGAGTACGTCAATATCGTATTTTTCGCCGCATTTGGGGCAATAGTTATCGTCTTTGGCGGTGGACACCGTTTTGCCCGTGTTGGGTTGAACGCCTACGGCGCTGCCCGTTTCCGGGGCCGGGGTGCAAGTGTTGTTCGGATCTGCCGAGCAGGGACTGTACATAGAGTGCATTACTTTACCACAACGACGGCATTTTACAGGTGCTGCTTCGGCAACTGGCGCGTTGCGTTGAGCATCTAATTGTTGGTAATAGTATTCAAAAGAGTGTTCCGGGTAACCGTTGTGGTCATCGCGGTCTTTTTGCAGCAAGGCTTCGGCTCTGTGTACCAAAACGGGATCCAATTCATAGAGTTCGTTCACACCTAAAGCTTGCATACTGGCTCTGTAAGCGGCTTGCTCTTCCGGTGTAAATTGCGCATTGGCTTCGGCTTCGCAGCGGTGCTGCATACCGTGGTAAAGTACGTCAATATCGTATTCTTCGCCACATTTGGGGCAGCGGGTTTCCCGCGGTTCAGTCTTGGCAGCGGGTTTGGCCTTTTCTGCTTTCGGGGCGGGGAGGCAGACTAAATCCGGGTCCGCCGGGCATCTGCCGGATGCTTCGGTAATTTCCTGCCCGCACCAGCGGCATTTTTCGCTATGGTGTTTCTTTTGCTGGCGTTGAATTTGGCGCTGAATTTTAGCACCCAAATCCTTGTTATTCTGCGCCATAAGCGGCGTACAGACGGCAACGGCTAACAATGCGGCTAACATCCATTTGAAACTTTTCATAGAATCTCCTTTTGATAGGTACAGCCTTGGAACTTTTTGTATATTTCCTTACTTGTAGTCTAACTGTTTTTGGGTGCGGCGTAAAGGGCCGTTAGACCTAGGACCCAATAAAAAAAAGGCCTATATTCTTTTGGGCCCTTTCCCATAAAAAAGCCCCGCTGTTTGGCGGGGCTTTTAAAAACATATCCAGTTTTTTTATTCGCCTTGGGGCAGCATACCCTGCAACATAATGGCTTGCAATTCCCCGTTCAGTACGGCGGCCGCCGTTTCGTTCAGCAGGCCTTTGCCCTGCGTATAAGTAATGGCCGTAATGAAAGTGATAAATGTGGCGGTTTCTTCGTCAACAGCCGTTTTGGGGTAGGCGGGCTGATTGGCGATTAACTGGCTGCTCAATTTGCGCAAAAGGGGTTCCACTTCGTCGGCGACCTCATCGGAAGTCGTTTTGATTTTATTGAAGGCCGCGGGGATATCTTTTTCCAGAGCTTTTTCAATGGCTTTGTCGGTATCCGTCATTTGTTTTAAGTCGCGGTGCGCATCAAAAATTAACAAACCCAACTGCAAGGCTTGCTGGGTGTTTTTTAAAGTTTGTTGGTCCACCTCGCCTTCTTGGGCGGCTTGGGCTCCGGCGGCAACGGATTCTTCAATCAGCGCGCTGTTGCTGGATGCGTTGGCGGCAAAAGCGGCGGTAGAAAGCATTAAGGCGGTGAATAGTACGAACAGTTTTTTCATAAATCCTCCTAAATTTTTACTTCTATACTAATAAGATAGTAAATAAACGGCAAAAAAACTAGGGGGATTTTAGACCTATTCCACCGGCCCAAAGGACCTATAAAAATGCTGGGCCCGTCAGCCGGAAAATATACTACAATATACAATATGATTATACCTACTATTATTGAAAAAAATGTCGGTTATGAT
Source organism: Candidatus Avelusimicrobium sp. (assembly GCF_050873505.1). Classification (GTDB taxonomy): domain Bacteria; phylum Elusimicrobiota; class Elusimicrobia; order Elusimicrobiales; family Elusimicrobiaceae; genus Avelusimicrobium. The sequence goes on from NZ_JBNMIY010000005.1 coordinate 93,517, forward strand.
ATCTTTTCCCGCTTGCTCAAAGACCGTATTATCTTTGTCGGCGGGCGCGAAGGCGAGGTGGACACCGCCAGCGCCAATATGATAATCGCCCAGTTGCTGTATTTGGATGCGGACGATTCCAGCCGGGAAATTAACCTTTACATCAATTCCCCCGGCGGTATGGTAACGGCCGGTTTGGCTATCTATGATACGATGCAATTTATCAAGGCCCCGATTACCACTATTTGTATGGGGCAGGCGATGAGTTTCGGCGCGGTGTTGCTGGCGGCGGGCTCCAAGGGCAAACGCTATGCTTTGCCGCACGCGCGCATTATGATTCACCAGCCGTTAATTTGGGGCGGCGGCATTTCCGGGCAGGTAACGGATATTGAAATTGAATCCAAGGAATTGCGCGACAATAAAGAGCATTTGTTGGATATTTTAGCCAAGCACACGGGGCAAGATAAAGAAAAAATCCGCCGCGACAGCGAACGCAACTATTATATGTCGGCGCAAGAGGCCAAGGAGTATGGGCTGATTGACGAGGTATTGCCCCTTAAAAAGTAACGGCTTTTTCAGTTGCGGGGATATACGCACGAAGCGTCAAACGTAAAGTTTGGCGCTTCGTTGCTTATAAGGGCCAACTATTTGCCAAATTCGTTGCATTTGGGCGTCTTTCGGGGCTTATGTGGCATACAGCCACACCGCGCCCCGACTACATCCGCCCAACTGCTTAGAATTTGACAAATCAGGCAATCGTCTAAAAAATTTTCAGTTGGTACGGACGGCGCTTGTAGGACGACTTTTTCAGTTGGTTCGTTACCGCACAGGACGCAAAACGTAAAGTTTTGCGTCCTGTTGCTTATTAGGATAAACAATTTTCCACCTTTGGGCAATTTTGCACCGACTTTGCCCTTGGAGCCCTCGCAGGCTACCGCGGGCAAACTTATGGTGCAAACTTGCCACAAAGTTGAAAAATCATATAATCTTCTAGTTAATTTTCAGTTGGTTGCGGACAGCATTTGTAGGACGGCTTTTTCAGTTGTTGCGAATGGCGTACGAGGAACAAAGAGTAAATCTTTGTTCCCCGTTACTTATCAGGGCCAATCATTTGCCAAATTCGTTGCATTTGGGCGTCCGTTTATTTACTTTTTGTGCCGACAAAAAGTAAGCAAAAAACTCGTCGCCCAACGCGTTATAAAAGGCAGGCTTAAACGGGTATTTTTACAACTCGCCCGATTGGCTCAAACAAGTAAAAATACTTTTCCGTTTAAACCGCCTTTTAAAGGCAACGCAAAAGGGCGACAAGTGTTGTTTGCCTGTTGTATTGTAGTGGTCGTCATCCTGGAAAGTTGTAGTCCAGGATCTGTCGTTACTCAAAAAGAGGAAAACAACAGATACTGGAACGCTCCGCGCCGGCAAACCTTCCAGTATGACCTTTATTTTTATAAACAACCACTACCCAATCGGTAGATCCTGAAACCTATTAATGGACCCCGTACAGAAACACTACGGGGTGCCGCTAAGTGGTAAGAGCGGCAATTCAGGATGACTTTTTATAGTAACTTTTATTGTTGCCTTTTGCCCCACTTTATCAAAATTAGCAACCAAATAACACATTTGCTAATTTTAGCCTAATTTGCTACAATCTATAAGAGCCAAAAGCGGGGGTTTTTATATAAGACGCTTTTGGGAAACCTTTTATCCGTTACAGAGAGGGAAAAATTATGGCAGAAGAAATTAAAAAACAAACGCTTTCGTTACCGACGGTAGTGCCGGCTGTTGCCATACGCGATGTGGTGATGTTCCCGGGGATGTCGCTCCCGTTGTCGGTGGACCGCGAAAAGTCCGTTTCCGCGGTGGAACTTGCGCTGGGGGAACAGGGCAAATATATTTTGGCCGTATCGCAGAAAAATGCGGAAATTGAGGACCCCAAAGAGTCCGATATTTACCATTTCGGCGTGATTGCGCAAATTACGCAGAATTTAAAGATGCCCGACGGCTCTATGAAGATTTTTCTGCAAGGCTTGGCCCGTGCGCGCGTAACCAAATTGGAAATGAACGACGTGGCCGGGGCTTGGTTCGCTACGGTGGATTATATTGAGGAAGAAGACGATAATTCCCCGGTAGTGCAGGCCTTAATGCGCAAGGTGTTGGACGAGTTTGACCACTATGCCCGCGTGTCGCACCGGATTGCGGTGGAGGGGGTTTCCTTCCTGCGCCAAATCAACGACGCTTCCAAACTGGCCGATACAGTGGCTTCCAATATGCTCGTAAAAACCGAGCAGCGCCAAGAAATTTTGGAAGCGGTGCATATTAAAGACCGCTTGGAAAAAATCTTAAAACTCATTACCAGCGAAGTGGAAATTTTGGGTTTGGAGGAAAAAATTCACTCCAAGGTCCGCGCGCAAATTGAAAAAAACCAAAAAGAATATTATTTGAACGAGCAAATGAAGGCCATCCAAAAGGAACTCAGCCAAAAGGATGATTTCCAGAAGGAATTGGACTCTTTACGCGCGAAAATCAAAAAGAACGGGCTGCCTCCGCAGGCCAAAGAAGCGGCGGAAAAGGAAATTGACCGTTTGTCCAAAATGGCGCCTTTCTCGCCGGAAGCGACGGTCTCGCGCACGTATTTGGATTGGCTCGTCAATATGCCTTGGAACCAAACGACCGAGGATGTGTTGGATTTAAAAGAAGCCAAAAAGATTTTGGACGAGGACCACTTTGGGCTGGAAAAACCCAAAGAACGTATTTTGGAATATTTGGCGGTGAGCAAGTTAAATAATTCCTTGCGCGGCCCGGTTCTCTGCTTTGCGGGTGCGCCCGGCGTAGGGAAAACGTCCTTGGCTAAATCTATTGCGCGCGCTATCGGCCGCAAATTTGTGCGGATGTCCTTGGGTGGCGTACGCGACGAGAGCGAAATCCGCGGCCACCGCAGAACGTATATCGGTTCTATGCCGGGGCGCATTATTCAGGGTATCAGCAAGGCCAAAAGTATGAATCCGGTCTTTCTGCTGGACGAAATTGATAAAATGGGCAGCGACTGGCGCGGCGACCCTGCGGCGGCGCTACTTGAACTGTTGGACCCGGAGCAAAACAAAGAGTTTACCGACCACTTTTTGGACGTGCCGTTTGACGTATCCAAGGTAATGTTTATTACCACGGCGAACTCCTTGGCCAATATTCCGTCCACCTTGCGCGACCGCTTGGAAATTATTGATTTTGACGGATACACCGAGTACGAAAAACACGATATCGTGGATAAATATCTCTTGCCCAAACAAATGAAGATGCACGGGTTGAAGGAAGGCCAGTTAGAGGTTACGCACGAGGCTGTGGCCCTGTTAATGCGCGATTATGTGCGCGAAGCGGGCGTGCGCAACTTGGACCGCGAAATCGGCTCCCTGTGCCGCAAAGCCGCCAAAAAAATTGTGGAAGGCGCTAAAAAGGTAGTTGTTACCAAGGAAAACCTGCACGAGTTTTTGGGCGTGCCGCGCTATTCCAACTTTGCTACCGAGGAAAACGGCGTAGGTATTGCTACGGGCCTTGCGTGGACGAGTGTAGGCGGCGAAACGCTGTCTATTGAAGCCACCAAAATCCCGGGCAAAGGCCAACTGATTTTGACGGGTATGCTGGGCAACGTGATGAAGGAATCTGTCCGCGCCGCGCTGACGTACGCCAGAAGTCGCGGCTATGGCAAAGATGTAGATTTTGACAAGACGGACTTTCACGTCCACTTCCCCGAAGGGGCCGTACCGAAAGACGGACCGTCCGCCGGCAGTGTAATTACGACTGCCTTAACCAGCCTTTTGACGGGCTTGCCCGTTAAAAAGCACTTGGCGATGACGGGCGAGGTAACCATTACGGGCCGTGTGCTCCCCGTCGGAGGCATTAAGGAAAAATTCCTGGCCGCTTACCGCGAAGGGGTCAAAACGATTCTCTACCCGCACACCAACGAAAAAGACGTGTCCGAAATTCCGGAACGGGTCCGCAAGGAACTTACCTTAATCCCGGTGAAGCATATGGACGAAGTCTTGCCGCTGGCGTTGGAAGGGTGGAAAGAGTTTGAAGCCAAATTAAACAAAAAACGCGGCTCCAAAAAATCTGCCAAGGCACATAAAAAATCGGCCCCGGCGCGTGTAACGCCCGCCAAAAAGACGGCTAAAAAAACCGCTCCCAAAGCCAAGAAAGCCGCTAAAAAGGCGCCCGCGCGCAAGGCTGTTAAAGCCAAAGCCAAAAAACGCAAATAAGCAGTTTTTAAAAGCCCGGTCTTTTAAAAGGCCGGGCTTTCTAATCTAATAAATCCCTTGCCCTGCGCTATGGGGCCCGCTATACTTTAAAGAGGGGGAAAACATATGATTAAAAGAGTACCGTATAATTTTAACGCACAAAAGAATTTGGATATTCTTTCCAAGGCCGCCTTTTTAACCACTAAATCCGGCAATAAAATTAACACAATGGTTATTGGCTGGGGGACGATAGGCGTTTTGTGGCGGATTCCCGTGTTTAACACGGTGGTGCGCCAGAACCGCTTTACTTACGAACAAATTGAAAAATCGCACGAATTTACCGTTACAATTCCGTATGTGGATTTGCCGCAGGCGGTGGCTGTGTGTGGCACCAAGTCCGGGCGGAATATGGATAAATTAGCCGCGTGCGGATTAAAAACCGTCAAGGGGCAGAAAATTGCCACCCCGGTTTTAGATGTGCCCGGTATGCACTTTGAGTGCAAGGTGGCTTATGCGCGCTTAATGGGCGCGGAAAATTTGAACAAGGCGCTTAATGAACTGTGGTACAACAAGGAGCCGAACGATTACCATATGTTCTACTTCGGCGAAATTGTGGACAGTTATATCACCGAGTAGCGCGGAGCGTTGGCGAACGGACAAAAAATAAGTACAATACATCTATGGACGAAAAAAATTTTAAAAGCGGTTTTGCCGTATTAGCCGGCCTGCCCAACGCGGGCAAATCTACCTTGCTTAACAACCTGGCGGGCGGACTTTTGTCGCCCGTTACCAACAAACCCCAAACCACGCGCCAAAACATTTTGGCTATTGCGGACGGGGACGATTACCAAGTGGTGTTTGTGGATACGCCCGGGTTTTTAAAGGCGCAATACAAATTGCAGCAAACAATGGTGGGCTGCATTGACCGCGCCGTGCGCGAGGATGCCGATTTGGTGATTTTTTTGGTGGATGCAATGGCGGATTATGCGTTAAACGCGCCGCTGGTGGAAAAGTTAAAAACCGTTTTTTGTCCTATCTTTTTGGCGATTAATAAAATTGACCTCGTGCAAGATGCTTCTGCGCTGGACGCATTGGAAGCGCGCGTGAAGGCCGATTTAAAGATTGAAAAAACCTTCCGCATTTCCGCCGCCAACGGAACAGGGACGGACTTTTTAAAACAGGCGGTTATCGCCGCAATGCCTAATAGCCCGGCCTACTTTCCGCCCGGCCAATGGACGGACCGCTGGGAACGCTTTTACGCGGCGGAATTTATCCGCGAGCAGATTTTTAAACTCTATCAAAAGGAAGTGCCATACAGCACCTTTGTAGAGATTGAAAAATTTACCGAGGACCTCGGCCCCAAGAACTACATCCGCGCCAATATCCACGTGGAGCGAGAGAGCCAAAAGCCTATTTTAATTGGCAAGGGCGGCAGTGCGATTGCCGAACTGCGCAAGCGGGCGCAAAAGCGCATTGAAGAGTTTTTAGGGCGCAAGTACCGCCTGGAACTTAATGTAGTGGTATCGCCCAACTGGCGCAACGACACAAAGGCCTTGGAAGAATTTGGCTACATCGTGCGCGACGAAAAATAATTTAAGTTGCTTTGATATGAAAACCCCCGGAGCGCGTTGTTTGCCCCGGGAGTTTTTATAAATGGAGGGTTGGCCCGCTGGGTTTTCAGAATCTACATCTTGGGTTGTTGGTTGTTTATAAAAATAAAGGTCATACTGGAAGGTTTCTGTCCAGTATCTGTTGTTTTCCTCTTTTTGAGCAACGACAGATCCTGGACTACGACTTTCCAGGATGACGGCAAAACGCCCCAATCAGCAGGGGCTGAAAAACCTGTGGCCTGCAAGATGCGGCCCTCAGGGTGCTGTCATCCCGTAGTGTTCTTATACGGGCTCTGTCGTTGTTTGTGTTGTTGCCGTCATACTGAACTTGTTTCAGTATCCAGCGCAAGAGAGTCAAGGCTCGGCTGGACCCTGAAATAAATTCAGGGTGACGGCAAAAAATGTTGTTTGTAGTGGCCGTTTAGAGCAGTTGTTCATAAAGGGGTTGTTCCGTTTTTTTTTTTTGTTAAAATTTAGAGATTGCAGAACGCCTATACCCCGATGTGCCCGCTTTGTGAAGACTTGTATAAAAGGCCGTTTTGCTCAAATATAAAGGTCTTAAAAAGGAGAAAACATGAAAGAATTTACCTCTATTTTGTCATTCCCGAGCGTTGTAGTCGGGAATCTGTCGTTATTTAATAAAGGCAACAGAAATAACGGAGCCCCGAACCTTGCGGGCCATCTCACACTCGGGGATGACGACAATAACAACAGATCCCGTATAAAGACACTACGGGATGACGGCTTAACAACAAGCGGCCGCAAAACAAGGGCGGGTTTTACGCTGATTGAACTGTTGGTTGTTGTGCTCATCATCGGTATTTTGGCTTCGGTTGCCTTGCCGCAATACACCAAGGCGGTGGAAAAAAGCCGCTGGATGGAGGCTATCACCAACACTAAGACCATTGGATTAGCGTTAGAGCGGTATTTGCTTGCCAATCCCGGCGATTACACGACGGATATGTCCGCCCTGGATATTTCGGTCGGAACGCCGATAGATTCCAGCCGCGTACTGGCGGGTAAATTCCGCTATACATTATTCGGTGCACCGGGCGTATGTGCCAACTGGGAAGGCCGGGGCCAAAGCGAAAGCAATTATATGAATATTTTTTACGACCCGCGCGAGCACTATATGTATTGCAAAATTGCCAGCAAAACCACCAATGCCACCGCTTGGGCGTTATGCAAACAATGGAGCAATAATTGCGCCGAACAAGTCAAGCCGGCGGATACAAACTGCGGTTCCTATATTTGTTGCAAAATGTAAATAAAACCCCCGGAGCCAAAAACTCCGGGGCATTTTATAAATATTGCTCACAATAAACCCTGGGCGTGAGCCCGGGAGTTTCATTTATACCTTATTTGCGCTGGGCCTTTAATTGGCGGACAATGTCGTCCACCGTGTCGGCCAGTTTTTTGTATTCGCCCGTGCCGTGGATATCCACAAACGGGAAGCAGGCAATGCGCAGGGAGTTCTGCTTGACCGAGGAGTATTTTTTGATCCCGTCGGCCAAATTGGCGCGGCCCGTGGCCTTTAAGGCGGCGGAAATATCCGCATCCTTTATAGCGGGGTCGGTTACTTCCAGCGTAAGCGTGGTGTAGGAGCGCAATTTTTCGTCCTCAATCAGCGGGGCCAAATAGTCGGTCTTTTTTGCCCAGTCCAGCAAAAATTGCGCGTGCCGGCGGCATAGCGCGTCCATTGCCTTTAAACCGCCGTTGGCGTTCATCCATTTGCAGGCTTCGTTGAACATCCAAATATTGGTGGTGGAGGGGGTATTGACCGTTTGGCATTTTTCTTGTGCCTTGGTAATGGCTTCGGTTAAATCAAGCGCGTAGGGTACGGTGCGGTATTTTTTTACCTCTTCGGCGCGTTTGACGGCGGCCGGGCTCAAAATAATCACGCTGGATCCACCACCTACGCCAAAGCATTTTTGCATAGAAAAAACCATAATATCATATTTGTTTTTTGGCAAATCGCGCCCGCCCGCGCAGGAAGTGCAGTCCCAAGCGATTAAGGTGTCGGGGCCCTTCTCTTTCCAGGCCTGCTCTAAATATTCATCCGGGATTTGTACGCCCGTAGAGGTTTCGTTCGGCGTTAGAAAGACAAGGCTGGCGTTATAGTCGGGTTTTTCTTTGGGGAAAAACTCGCCCTCTGCCGCGTCGCGTATGGAGCGGATGACGTTCGGCTCCAAGCGGGAGAGCATTTCGTGTCCCCATCGTTTGGAAAATGCGCCAAATGATAAGCCGGAAACGGAATTTTTGACTAAACTCCACATTACCGCATCCATAGCCGCCGACGCTCCGCCCATAAAAAAGATAACGGTGTAATCGTCCGGCAGGGAAAAAAGTTCGCGCAAATTCTGCACGGCTTCTTTATATAAACCGTCGGTGGAAATATCTTTGGCGCGGTGGCTGCGTTCAAATAAAGTTTTGTAAATCGGCGTTTCGCGGATGACGGGATGCCCCTGCCCCGGCCCGCAGGCAAAGGTGGAGGAGGGGAGTTTGGTAAAGTCCAATTTTATCATTTCATACGCTCCTTAATTTTTTTATTGTAGCAAAGTTTACAAGTGCTGGAACACAATTTTTTGCCTTGTGGGCTGTCAGGGTGGCGCGTCCTACTGTTGGCTTTGCTATTGTTTTTTGCCGTCATCCCCGAGGAATTTAGTCGGGGATCTGTTGTTTGCCATTTTCCACTCCACCCCTTGCATTGCGGGCGTTTGTTCATTATACTAATAGAAAATCTTGTATTTGGTTGTATTTTATGATACATTGGATATATTCAGGCCTGTGTCTAATGCCTGAAACCGATGTGTCACGGGCCCTTGAAAGGGTACTTAACTGTAAGGGATATAGTATGAAGAAACTTATGTTACTTTCCGCTTGTTTGCTGGCTGTGCCTGCCTTGCACGCGGAACAAATGCAATTTGTAACCACCTTGTCCGCCCCGGTGGGCAACTTTGCCCAGTTGGACGCGGCTGACCCCACGCACGTTACCAGCGCGCCGCTCTTAAACTTTTGCAATACGCGCTCGGGCGTGGGAAAAATCATTATTAAAGGGGCTAATGCGTATTTAGCCCAAGCCAATATTTTAAACGGCGCTACCTTGGGCAGTACCAATACGCCCGAATACCGTTTGAGCGATAAACTGACCGTTGAAAACGGCGGCACGGTAACGGCGGGGCGCGTAATGGCCAGCAATGTTACGTTTAAAGATACGAACTTCCACAAGAGTAATGTAACGGGCACCTTGTACGGCAGTGATATTGCCGCAATGGGGGGTAAAGCCGACAATATGGAAATTGCTTCCACCGCCAAAATTACCAAGGGCGCGCAAGCCGCCGCCAACTTGGGGCAGACAATGGAGTGGAGCAACCAATATTCTAATGATTACGATTCTTCCGGCAATGCTAAATTGTCTGGTAAAATCTATACTTCCTTTTTGCTCAAAAGTAAAGGAGCGGATAGTTGCACTCCTACAAAAAATGGACAAGAAAGTTACAGCGTCAAATGCCCGGGGAAAGATAATATTTATGCGGAGTATCGGTGGAATTATACAAGTTGCCGGTATGTTCAGTTTTCTAAGTGCCCAGATTCCTCCGACGAAGGCAAATACACTTGCTTTACGAGTAGCACTTGGAAAACCAAAAATTTAGACTTGCCCGCTTATGTGGATACCACGGGTTATCGGTGGCGTTTCATTCAATATTGGGCTGATATGGTTTGCGGCGACGAAACTGCACACCATAGCGGTTATGTTACACCTAAAAAAGGACAAGAATTTGATTGTATTCCTGGGCAATATTACTTATACAATGAAACATATGGTTGTGGCGAAGGCATTGCCGGTAGTTCTTACTCTAAACTTGGTTGGTCTTGTTTGAAATGTGCTAAAACAAATGATTTATCTAAGTGCATTGTGCCTAATAGTTTTAACGGGCAAAATTGTAGTTCTGGTTCTAGTTCTGGACCGTTGGACTTTAAAGAAAATACAGACTTAGATGTATCTGCTAAGCCATAAGATGTTTTTGATGTAAATGCGCCCCCGGGAGAGAAAAATAACTCCCGGGGTTTTTCTTTTTAAAAAGTCTTTTTTCTGTGTGTTTTTGAACGGCGTTTTTTGGTAAAATATATTAGAAAGATTTACTTTTAGACAGGAGACCTAAATGAGTTGCGAAAAATGCACCCCCGAAGTACAGAATATGTGCTGCGTTTGCAAAGGCGCTAAGCACGAACCGGCCCCGATTCCCGAAGAAGGTAAATGGGTCAAAGCCAAACAAATTACCGACATCAGCGGTCTTACGCACGGTATTGGCTGGTGCGCTCCCCAACAGGGCGCTTGCAAACTGACGCTCAACGTCAAAAATGGCGTAATTAAAGAAGCGTTGGTGGAAACCATTGGCTGCTCCGGTATGACTCACTCCGCCGCTATGGCCGCGGAAATCTTGCCCGGCAAAACCATTTTGGAAGCCTTAAACTCCGACCTCGTTTGCGATGCTATCAATACTGCTATGCGCGAACTCTTCTTGCAAATTGTCTATGGCCGCACCCAGAGCGCTTTCTCCGACGACGGTCTGCCGGTTGGCGCCGGTATGGAAGATTTGGGTAAAGGTCATCGTTCCCAAATCGGTACGATGTACGGCACCCAGGCCAAAGGCCCCCGCTACCTGGAAATGGCCGAAGGGTATGTGTTGGAAATTGGTTTGGATGCCAACAACGAGATTATCGGTTACAAATTTGTCAACCTGGGCAAAATGATGGACGCCATTAAGAAAGGCGAAGAACCGAAAGTGGCGTTTGAAAAGAACGTCAGCCAGTACGGCCGCTTTGACGAAGCCGTCAAAAAGATTGACCCCCGCAAAGAGTAAGCCCAGGAGAAAATGAATATGATTACGTTTGAAGGATACGAAAGAAGAATTGATAAAATCAACTCCGTTTTGAAGGAAAACGGCATTGCCTCCTTGGAAGAAGCCAAGGAAATCTGCACCAAAAAAGGTGTGGATGTGGAAAAAATCGTCCGCGGCATCCAGCCCATCGCTTTTGATAACGCCGTGTGGGCCTACACCGTAGGCGCCGCCATCGCTTTGAAGAACGGCGTAAAAACCGCTGCCGAAGCCGCCGAAAAAATCGGCGTAGGCTTGCAGAGTTTCTGCATCCCCGGCTCCGTAGCCGACCAGCGCGCCGTAGGCCTCGGCCACGGTAACTTGGGTGCTATGCTTTTGAGCGAAAACACCAAATGCTTCTGCTTCTTGGCCGGGCACGAAAGTTTCGCCGCCGCCGAAGGCGCTATCGGTATTGCCCGCACCGCCAACAAAGTGCGCAAAACGCCGCTTCGCGTTATTTTGAACGGCTTGGGCAAAGACGCCGCTTATATTATTTCCCGCGTAAACGGTTTTACCTCTGTGGAAACTGAATACAACTATAAAACGGGCGAACTCAAAATCGTAAGCGAAAAAGCCTTCTCCAACGGCGACCGCGCCAAAGTGCGCTGCTATGGCGCCGATGACGTAAACGAAGGCGTGGCCATTATGAAGCACGAAGGTGTGGACGTGTCCATCACCGGTAACTCCACCAACCCGACCCGCTTCCAGCACCCCGTAGCCGGTACCTATAAGAAATGGGCCACCGAAAACGGCAAAAAATATTTCTCCGTGGCGTCTGGCGGCGGTACTGGCCGCACCTTGCACCCGGACAATATGGCTGCGGGTCCTGCCTCTTACGGTATGACCGACACGATGGGCCGTATGCACAGCGATGCGCAGTTTGCGGGTTCCTCTTCCGTGCCGGCTCACGTGGAAATGATGGGCCTTATCGGTATGGGTAACAACCCGATGGTAGGCGCGACGGTGGCGGTAGCCGTAGCCGTGGCCGAAGCCAAATAAGAGAACAACGGCTTTTACAGTTGCTTCTTTAACGCACAGGACACAAAACGTAAAGTTTTGTGTCCTGTTGCTTATTAGGATAAACAATTTTCCATCTTTGGACAATTTTGCACCGACTTTGCCCTTGGAGCCCTTGCAGGCTACTGCTTTATTTACTTTTTGTGCCGACAAAAAGTAAACAAAAAACTCGTCGCCCAACGCGTTATAAAAGGCAGGCTTAAACGGGTATTTTTACAACTCGCCCTATTGGCTCAAACAAGTAAAAATACTTTTCCGTTTAAACCGCCTTTTAAAGGCAACACAAAAGGGCGACAAGAACAACAAATGCCTTTGCCGTCATCCCGGAAGGTTTTTATCCGGGATCTGTTGTTCGTTGTTTGTTTTTTTATAACGACAGATTCCCGACTACGACGCTCGGGAATGACACGGGAAAGGGCCTTAATAAAATAACAAAGTCATCCTGGAAAGTCGTAGTCCAGGATCCGTTGTTGTCGTCTGCCGTTGCCGTTTTCTTTCCACCCTTAAAAGCCCTTGAAAAAATGCCGTTTCCACGCATACTTATAGTAAGGGGGCGCCTATGAAAAACCTTTTTAAAGCCTATGGCTGGCTAACCGTGCTTATCCTAACGATTGGCCTCTTTTTTGCATCCGGCTGGGAGTTCGCCTCTGCGGAGGAGGAATCCTTGGAAGCCTTGCGCGGGCAAATTCCTGCGCAGTTGGATGCGCTTCGCGCGCGTGTTAATCAGGCGGGGGGAGAGGACATTAGTTTGGCCCTTTTGCTGGGCGCGCAAAACGAGGACGCCCGTATGGTGGGGGCGACGGTACTCGTCTATCAAGCGTATCCGCGCGAGCGGAAACTGGGCATTTTGCTGGCGGCTTCGGTCAAATTTAATAAAGAATTTTACCGCCTGCAAGAGGTAAAGGAGGACTCGCTAAAATTGGCGTTATCCCAGGCTCCTGTGGAAATGTACGGCGTGGGCGAGACGTTTCAAACGGTGCGGGAGTTGTTGGAAATGCCGTCTGAACAGTTGCGTGCCACCGTTGCACAAGCCAAAAATTTGGCGGACAAAAACAAGAGGGAAAGCGTCTTGGCGGAAACCCAAAAAACTTTAAAGGCTCGCCAAAAAGCAGAAGCCCGCTTAAAACGCGAACAGGCGCAAGCCAACCGGGTAATTAACGCGGTGAGCAAAGAAATCAAAAAGTGATTTTGTTAGAGGAGGGGAAATCTTAAAACGGAGCGGATAAAAACCGCTCCGTTTTTAACGGATAAAAGTGCGGATAGCGGCCGCCGCGCCCAGCAAGCACACCAGGCCGAAAACGGCAAAGGCCAGTTCGCCGGGCTTTGGTTTGGCGGATAATGTTTGCTCCGGGAGCGCATTTAAACGGCGTTGCAGGGCCGCCGGTGCTCCCACCCACAGCGCGTAACAGCAGGCCCGCCAAAAGATCGGCTTTACCAAAATTGCGCCAATTAAACCGCCCAGCCACAGCGTGCCCCACACCCACGGCGGCAGGGGGGATTTTTTGCGCATATATTCGCAGGTGCGGCAGATGATAGCGTTTAACTCAAAAAATGTAATCGCGCCGCCCAAGGTGCGCACAAAGGCCCCGCCCGAAAGCGGTTGGCCGGACAGGCGGCGGAAGCCCACCAACACGGCCTTCCATTGGCGGAAGAGCCAATAAGCCGCAAACAGCCCGCCGCTGACGGCGTTTAAAATAAACAGGGTTCCGGCGTGGATAAAATAAAACGTATTGGAAAGCCCCAATTCTTTTAATTGGGTGCGGCGTTCGGTGCGCTTGGCCTCGCTGGCGTAGTCCCACTTTTTGAGGGTAAGCGCATAGGCGATATAGAGGGCCGCCAAAACGGCGACCATTTGCAAAAATTGTTCCATAGGGTTATTATAAAAAATTTTTCCCCGCTTGTGGAAAAGCCCCCTTAAATACTAAAATATATATATCTTAATATTAGGACTATATAAACATATATGAATAACACCCGCGAGGACGTACGCAACGTAGCCATTATCGCCCACGTTGACCACGGCAAGACCACGATTGTGGATTCCCTGTTAAAATTTGCCGGAGAATTTAAAGTAAAAGAAGACCAAGCCCAAGACACCGTTTTAGACTCTAACCCGCTTGAAAGAGAGCGCGGTATTACGATTTTGGCCAAGTGTACTTCTATCGGTTACAAAGGCCATACCATTAACATTGTAGATACCCCCGGCCACGCCGACTTCGGCAGCGAAGTGGAACGCGTTTTGCGTATGGTGGACGGCGCTATCTTGATGGTGGACGCCGTGGAAGGGCCGATGCCGCAGACCCGCTTTGTACTGCGCAAGGCGTTGGCGTTAGGCTTAAAGCCGATTGTGGTTATTAACAAAATGGACCGCGAACACGTCCGCCCCAGCGAAGTAGTGGACGAAGTGTTTAACCTTTTTATGGAACTGGGCGCCACGGACGAACAGTTGGACTTCCCGATTATTTACGCCTCTGGCCGCGCCGGTTGGGCAAGCCTGAAAATGGAAGAAAAAGGCAAAGACATTGCCCCCATTTTGGATACGATTTTGTCCCACGTTCCCGCGCCGGAAGCAAGGCCGGATGCGCCCCTGCAAATGCAGGTTACGATGTTGGACTACAACAACTTTTTGGGCCACGTGGGTATTGGCCGTATTTTGGCGGGAAGCATTACCAAAGGCCAACCTGTTACCCTTATTCACCCGGACGGTTCTACTACCAACGCCAAGGCCGCCAAAATTGAACGCTTTGTCGGTTTAGGCAAGGCCGAAGTGGAAAGCGCCACGGCGGGCGATATCGTTTCTATCGCCGGGTTGGAAGGCGTGGACGTAGGCGATACGATTTGCCGCCCCGACGCCTTAAAGCCGCTTCCGCCCCTGGCTATTGACGCACCGACGATGTCTATGGACTTTATGGTCAACGACAGCCCGTTCTCCGGCCGCGAAGGTAAATTTGTTACCAGCCGCCACCTGAAAAACCGCTTGGAAAAAGAAGCCCAAACTAACGTGGGTTTGAAAGTGGAACAGTTGGAAGGCGAAGGCAAATTTAAAGTATATGGCCGCGGGGAATTGCACTTAACCATTTTGATTGAAAATATGCGTCGCGAAGGTTTTGAACTGGCAGTTTCTTCCCCGGAAGTAATTTACAAGGAAGAAAACGGGCAGATTTTAGAGCCTATGGAATACTTGATTTTGGATATCAAGTCCGAATACCAAGGTGCGGTGTTTACCTCGTTGGGTACGCGCGCCGCGAAACTGGAAAATATGGTGGCGGAAGGCGAGGACCGCTTGCGCTTGGAATATTTGATTCCGTCCCGCGCGCTTATCGGCTTTAAAAACGAACTTTTAACCAATACCCGCGGTACGGGTATTATGCACCACAGTTTTAAGGGCTACTATCCCAAAGTGAACCTGCCGGACTTGCGCCGCAACGGGGTGTTAATTGCCAAGGAAGACGGCGAAACCACGCCCTATGCCTTGTACGCGCTGGAAAACAACGGCGAACTCTTTTTGGGCCCGGGCGTAAAGGTGTATGCGGGCGAAATCGTGGGGCAGAACTCCCGCTCCAACGACCTCGTGGTAAACCCCTGCAAGGCCAAACATTTAAGCAATATGCGCAGTAAAGCCAGCGACGAATCCTATGTGCTGACCCCGCCGCGCGTGATGAGTTTGGAACAGGCGGTGGAATACATTGCGCCGGATGAACTGGTGGAAATTACGCCCCAATCCTTGCGTTTGAGAAAGAAAATCTTGTCGCACCTGTTGCGCAAACGCACGGAACGCGCCGAGGAAGAAGAAGCCTAATTTCGGCGTTTAAAAAAATATTTAAAGAGCCACACCCCTTTCGGTGCGGCTCTTTTTTGCACAAAAAAAGCCGCAAGCCTAAAAACTTGCGGCGTTTTGCATTAATGTTCAAACAGTTGGCCCAACTTGTCCAAAAAGCCCGTAAACAGCCCGGATTGCTTGGTTTGCACTACGCTCTCCGTTTGGTTCTGCTCGCGGTCTAATGCGTGGCGGAGCAGGGATAACGCGCCCGTATAAGCCGGGTTATCGGTGGGACAATCGGTTATCAGGTGGTCCACTATGCCCAGGCGCGCTTTTTTGGCGTTAAAAATGGTTTTGGCGGATTTAATTATTTGTTTGGTGGCTCCGCTTCCGCACAAAATTAAATTGGTGGCGGGGCGCTTTAAATGCAGGCAGAACGCCTGTAAAATTTCTTTGTTAATGCCGCGCAGCATTTGGGTTTCGGCGTCTTCTACCACTTCGTCCATAATTTCGTCCGCGCCCGGTTCATAATCTTTCAGCACTTCTTGCGCGGTTTCCACATCGTTTTGCAATAGGTCAGCCACAAACTCAGCGCGGCGGTTTAAGCCGTAAGGCAGTTCCAGCCCGTCCAGCAAAATGCCTTTGTTGTATAGCAGTACGGAAACGGACTCTTCCCCCAGGTCCACAAGCAGGGCTCCTGAGCGTTTTTCGCCCTCGGTTACCAAGGTTTCGCCCAACGCCAGCGAGGACGGCAACAACAGGTATTCCGGGCAGCGGCAGGCGGCCAATACATTGTTTAAATTGTTTAAGTGTGTTACCAGCGCGTAGGATAAAAAGGTACCGATTTCCAGGTTAAAACCCGCCATCCCTTTGGGGTCCAAAATTCCCTCATTGCCGTCAATCATATACGACTGGGGGAGAATATCTACCACTTCTAACGTGTCGCTTAAATTAATCGGCACGGAGTTGCGGATCGCCTCGTTTATTTCCTTATCGCCAATAATGCGGTTGGGGGTATCAATAGATTTAAAACCGCTGGAACTCTTAAAGGATAGAAAATTGCCGCGCAGACCAACTACGACGGACGGCTCCCCGTTGATGTATTCGTTCATTTCCTCAAATACTTTGCTGACTCCTTCCTCGGCTCCGGCCATATCGCGCACGAACGCACCGGAGAACGAGCGGCAGGTCCGCCGCAGAATATGGCGTATGCGCAGGGTGCGAGTGTCGTCATCCAGCGAGGCCAAGGCGGCGGTAATGGTTGAGCCGTAGAAATCAAGCGATAAAATATTGCGGGGCATAGTAAATCCTTTATCCCATTTTATCAAATTTGGACCAATGTCAAATTTGTAGAGGGGGAGCGTTTTGGGTGCGTTTGGTGATTTGTTAAATCCCCGTCGGGGGGAAAAAATGTTGCCGGTAAGTGTTCAGTAGGATGTTTATTTTATAACGGCCTTGTGGTAATGTCTTTTGTCGTCATCCCGGAAGGTTTTTATCCGGGATCTGTCGTGGTTGTCATTCAGGGGACAGAAAGCCACCCGCAGGGTGTCGGAATCCAGAATAAAATAAGGTCTTTTCTAATAAACAGACTGGATCCCGGGTCCACGCCCGGGATGACAAATAGGAATACCTTTTTTTTATAAACGACAAAACTACCCAATCGGTAGATCCTGAACTAAATTCAGGATGACCCCCCATTTTTGTAACGGTCTGTTTTGTGGTGCTGTTGGGCCGTCATCCCGGAAGGTTTTTATCCGGGATCTGTCGTTGCCGTGGTTGTCATTCCCGAGTGTCGTAGTCGGGAATCTGTTTTTGCGGTTGTTGTTCTCTTCCGAAACAACAGATCCCCGACAGAAACCCTCGGGGATGACGACTAAACAATGTAGTTTTTGTTGTTGTCGTGGTTGTTGCCGTCATACTGAACTTGTTTCAGTATCCAGCGCAAGAGAGTCAAGGCTCGGCTGGACCCTGAAATAAATTCAGGGTGACGGCAAGGAATACTGTTTTTTGCCGTTGTTGTTGGGTAGTTGTTCATAAAGGGGTTGTTTCGTTTTTTTTTTTTGTTAAAATTTTGATAAATTGCGGTGGTCGTACCCGGATGTATCCGCCGTATAAAAACGCGTGTAAAAGGCCGTTTTGCTCAAATATAAAGGCCTTAACAAGGAGAAAAAATGAAGAAACTGCTTTCCGTATTAAGTGCACTGTTGCTTACAAATGTGTTGTTTGCCGCAGGTGCCAATAAAATGACAATGGTAACATATTTCCCCGTCAAATATGTGGCATACAGCCAAGTAGATGTAATGAAACAAATGGACGTTGGCTTAACATCAGCCTGCCAAATGAATTTGGGTTGTACAACAGACGAAGGATTTAATACGGGTAAATCCTTGCGCGTAAATAATTTGTTAAAAATAGCGGGGGGAAAACTTGAACTTAATGACGCACCCGCGATTGTAGGCTCCACGGCTATTATGGGTAGCGGAAATGGAACGGCGGACTTTGACTTTGAAACTAACTTGCGCGTGGCCAATTACAAGCAAGGTTACACACTGCAAGCGGACAATATGTATTTGAGCGAACTTAATTTATTCGGCTATAAATTCCCGGCTTGCAGTGGGGAAACGATGAGTTGGCAAAAATTAATACTCAAAAATAAGGACGAAGTGTATTTGGTCTGCGGGGAAGCGGAACAGGGGACAAATAGTTGCGATATGACCTCTGATGATGTCTTATACCGTGCGCAAAGTTGTGAAATGGGGGGGCATAACCCAAATTGGAAAAAGGGCGTTTGGAGTACCGAAACTTGCTCCTGCACCTGTCCGGCGGGCACTACTATGGACGAGGATGGCGCGTGCATTGTTGCAAGTTCGTGCGGCGATGCTACTTACAAGGCCAGCCATAAGAGTGAGTGTTGTCCGTCAGCACCTACTAGCGATACAATATGTTATGGATATTATTGGACTCCAACTGGTTGGAATGGTGGAAACGAGGTGGATTGTGCCGGCGAGGGCCGTGGAAACTATGATGGTTGCGGCGAGACGTGTAGTGAAGAGGGAAAGACTTGTGAAATTGTACTTTGCCAAGACTACATATTTGAGGTTCGTTATTTTACTTGTGAGTATGGCAAAAATGGTTGGTAAAAGAGTGCTTCTAACATAAAAAACCGCCCCGGGAGATGTAAAACCCCGGGGCGGTTCTTTTCACAAATTTCCTTATTTAATAAGCCACGTTTTTAATAGGTAGCAGGCGGCGGAAATCAGGGCCGCGGCGGGAATCGTAATAAACCAAGCCCACACAATGCGGTTGGCTACGCCCCAGCGTACACACGACAAGCGGCGCAGAGAGCCGATACCCACAATCGCACCCGTAATCGTATGCGTGGTGCTGACGGGAATCCCCAGTATAGAGGCCACAAAGAGGGAAATAGACGAGCCCGACTCGGCGCAAAATCCGTCCACCGGGCGTAATCGCGTAATCTTTTGGCCCATTGTTTTGACAATTTTCCACCCGCCGGAAAGCGTACCGAGAGCAATAGAGCCTTGGCACAAAAGTACGACAGAAAGCGGCACAATAAATGTGCCTTGCGCTACTTGGTGCATTTCCTCGTGCGTGAGCAGAAAGTCCCGGATTGGGGCCGCTTCCTGCCCGGCAAGCCCGCCCAAAAGGAGCATACTGATAATACCCATTGTCTTTTGCGCGTCGTTACCGCCGTGGCCCAAGGAATAGGCCGCCGCAGAAAGCAACTGCCCTTTGCGGAAGAAATGGTCCACTTTATAAGGGTTAAACGGGCGGCAAATGTTAAAGACTATCGTGCCGATAATAATGCTGAGCAAAAAGCCCAAGAGGGGGGATAAAAAGATAAACAAAATCGTTTTTAAAATCCCGCCTGCCACGAGGGCATTTAGTCCGCCCTTTACAAACCCCGCGCCGATAAGCCCGCCGATAAGCGCGTGCGAGGAACTGGACGGCAAGCCCCACCACCAGGTAAGGATGTTCCAGCCGCAGGCTCCCATTAACGCGCCAAAGACCAAGTTTGCGTCCACAAAGTGGATATCCACAATGCCCGCGCCGATGGTTTTGGCTACTTCGGTATGAAAGACCAAAAAGGCCACAAAGTTAAAGAACCCCGCCCACGCAACCGCCACTTTGGGCGATAATACGCGAGTGGAAACCACCGTAGCCACCGAGTTGGCCGCATCGTGGAAACCGTTTAAATAATCAAAGAATAACGCCAAAATAATCAGGAATAATATCCACAGCATAGCGGGCTCCGTTAATTATTTTTAACCAAAATAGATTCCACCATATTGGCGGCATATTCGCAAAAGTCGGTTACCGTTTCGCCCAGTTCGTAGAGTTCCTTTTGTTTCAAAATCATAATGGGGTCTTTTTCGTTTTCAAACAAATAGGTAATGGCTTCGTCGCGCAGGACGTCGCCCTCGTTTTCCAAGCGGTTGATTTCCACGCATTGGATAAGGGTTTCCTTCATATTTTTGTTGCTGCGCAGAGAGGCAAGTGCCTTTTGCAGAGCCTTAGAGGTCTGTGCAATGGTGTGCCCCATTTTTTTGCTGTATTCGGTCGGCTTTTGGATTTTGTACATACAAAAGCGGTTCGCCAGCAGGTAAATGCTATCTACAATATCGTCCAAGCGGTTGGCCAAGGCCAAAATGTCCTCGCGGTCAAACGGGGTGATAAAGGTTTCGTTTAACGTGTTAATGGTGGTGTGGGTGAGTTCGTCGCCATAGTGTTCAATTTCGTGCATTTCGCGGATGTTTTCGGGGGTAAATTCGCCGCTGTCAACGAGTTTTTTGTAAAACTCCGCCGCGCGGACGATATTTTCGCCCTGCTTATCAAACAAATCAAAAAACTTTACTTCTTTGGGTAAGAACATAAGTATGCTCCAATTAATTTTTTTCGTTCATCTTGCATCTTGCGGACCCGGTGCGAACCTGCTTCGGCCGGGAGGGTTACGGCTGTACTGCTTTTTGCTTTAAAAAAACGCCCGTTTGAATAACCAAACGGGCGCACATCAAAACTACTTGTTTAACTCCTGCTTTAACTGCTCGGGCAAATTAACGGCTGCCTTTAACAGGAAGGGGCGTTTTTTAACCTCTTCTATAAAGGCCGCATCGCGCAGTTTGTTGCGGTAGTCTTTCTCTTGGAAGATATAGCGGAACTTGGTATATACGTCATACGTTCCGGCCAAGAGGGCCACAATGTCTTGCACGCCGACGATTTCTTCGTCCGTCGGGATGACAAAGATTTTCACCGGCGAATTGTCGGCGGAAATGCGGCACTCGGCCTTGTTGGTGTCGGCGGCGTTGTTGCGCTCTTCGTCCAAGATAATGCCAAAGTTTTCAAGGCCTTTTAAAATCATTTCGCGGATGTTGGTTGCTCTTTCGCCCACCCCGGCGGTAAAGACAATGCTGTCCAACCGGCCCAAGGCGGCCATATACGCGCCAATGTACTTTTTAACGCGGTAGGATTCCACTTCCAAGGCCAGTTTGCACAGTTCGTCGCCGTTGGCGGCACCCTTGCGCACGTCGCGCTGGTCGGCAAAGCGGTCCCCGGTCAGGGCGTACATACCGCTCTTTTTATTCAAAATGGTGTACATTTCGTCCGGGCTCATATTGAGTTTCTTCATCATATGGAAGCAGATAGACGGATCCATATCGCCCGAGCGCGTGCCCATTACAAGGCCTTCTAACGGGGTTAAGCCCATAGAGGTATCCAAGCATTGGCCGTTCTTTACGGCGGTTACGCTGGCGCCTGCGCCAATGTGGCAGACGATAGTGTTTACCTCATCCACGTTTTTGCCTAATAATACGGCGGCGCGGCGGGAGGTATATAAAACGGAAGAACCGTGGAAACCATAGCGGCGGATTTGGTAATCGGTGTACCATTTGCGCGGCAACGCATACATATAGGAGGCCGCAGGCATCGTCTGGTGGAAGGCGGTATCCATTACGCAAACGTGCGTAACGTTGGGCAGCAGGGCGCGGGCGGCTTCAATACCCATAATGTGCGCCGGGTTGTGCAAGGGGGCCAAGTCGGAAATATTTTTCAGTTCCGCTACTACGCTGTCGTCCACGATGACGGATTTGGCAAATTTACCGCCGTGCACGATGCGGTGGCCTACCGCGCTGATGACGTTTACGTTTTCAATTACGCCGTGTTCCTTATCGGTCAGCGTTTCAATTACCAAGTTAATGGCGTCTTTGTGGTCTTTGCAATTTCTTTTTAATTCAAAGGAGGGGTAGCCGTTGCGGTCCTGGGAAATGAAGGAACCGTCAATGCCGATGCGTTCTACCGCGCCGGCGCAAAGGCTTTTCTTCTGGTCCCAGTCGTACACGCTGTACTTGACGGAAGAACTGCCGCAGTTTAAAAACAATATAATCATTTGGTTTAGAATCCTTATATAGGGCTCCCGCAGGAGCGGAATTTTGAAGGAAAATCCTTCCTCATTATTATTGTAGCAAAAAGAAACGCGGCGCGTTTGGATTTATAAAACAAGAACCCCAGGGCGGACCCGGGGTTCTTGTGCGGATACAAATAAGATTAGTGCGCCTTTTTAAGCGTCAGGACGCCGTCTTCAAAGAACCACTCTTCAATAAGCGCGCCCGTTTCGCTGAATTTTTTGGTTACGCCGTGGGGTTTTCCGTCCTTGTGGGGGGAGATAAGCGCAATCGTGCCGTTGGGGTGATAAATAATTTTATCGCCCACGATTTTATCGTTCTTATAGGTGCACTCGGAGCGCAAATCGCCGTCGGGCGTATAGACCTTGCTCACGCCGTTTAAGTAGCCCTTTTTATATTCGGCGCTTTCCAATACTTTGCCGTCCGGGTAGTATTTTACTTCTTTGCCGTCTTGGATGTCGTCCACGTACGACAATTCCTTATACAGGCGGCCCGTCGGGTGGAAGACGCGGGCTTTGCCTTCCAGCATACCGTCTTTGTAGAATTTTTCAATGCTTACTTTGCCGTTTTCAAAATAAATCTTGCAAATGCCGTTTCTCTGCCCGTTTTTAAATTCGCACTCAAAATAGACTTTGCCGTTTTCAAAAAATTCCTTTACAATCCCGTCGGGCATCGTGCCGGAGTGTTTTTCAATATCCAGGTTCTTATCCAAGGTTTCCTGATACACTTCCTTCCCGTCCACATAGTAAGTGCGCACAAAACCAACGTGCAACGGGTCGTTTAAACTGGTTGTCTTTCTAACGATATCTACCATATGCTTATTTCTCCTCCGACGCATTTTTGGCCGCTATATAGCCCGAGGCCCAGGCAAAATGTAAATTAAATCCGCCGCTTTTTCCGTCCACATCCAATAATTCACCCGTGATAAACAGCCCCGGGCATTTGAGGGACTCAAATGTATTATAGTTTATTTCTTTCGTGTTTACACCCCCTGTCGCGGCCATTGCTTCGGTCCACGGGCGCAAGCCCACGGCCGTAAGCGGCCACGCGGTGAGTGTTTCCCCTATACGTTTTAAACTGTTTGGGGTTTGCTCACGCATAGGGATATTTTTACGAAGCCCTATAAAATCAATCAGCAAATTAGCAATGCTTTCGTGCAAAATCCCGGCAAAAAAGTCCTTGGGTTTTCTAGCCGGGAATTGTTTTAGGCGTTCCTCCAAGAATTTTTTAGGTTCCTTTATTTGCGGGAAAAAGTTAATCGTCAGCGGCACATTTCCGTGCGTGAGTGCGCGCGATACGGCGGAACTAACGTTAAGTACCGCGGGGCCGTTTACACCGTAATTTGTAAAAAGAATTTCGCCTTCCGCCCGGGCGAGCAGGGTTTTATCCAGCCAGGCCGACAGTTCCACTTGGCTGCGGATACCCGTCAAGCGGGCGACGGCGGTTTCCTTTACGCAGAGCGCGCTTAACGTGGGGCGCGGCGTGATAAGGGTATGGCCCAGTTTTTTGGCAAGTTCGTAGCCCGCGTTTGTGCCCGTTAGTTGCGGGTACGCGCACGAACCGCACGCAAGCACCAATTTTTTGGCCTGAAAGGTTTGCCCTTGCTTTGTAGAAATTAAAAAGGTTTTGCCGTGCTTTACGCGGATTACTTCTTGCCCGGTTAAAAGTTCGGCTCCGGCTTCTTTTACGGACAGTTTAAGGGGTTCGGCTACGGCGGTGGATTTGCCCGTCTGCGGGAAAACGCGCCCCAAGGCTTCCTCTTGCGTGAGTACGCCCAACTGGTGGAAATAATCAAGTGCGTTTTGGAACGAAAATTGTTTTAAGGCGGACGAAATTAACTCCGGGTCCGCGTGGTAGTATTCGGGCGAAACATTGGCGTTTGTCAGGTTACAGCGTCCGTTGCCGCTAACCAAAATTTTGCGTGCGGGCAGGGCGTCTTTTTCCAGCAAAAGCGTTTTTTTACCGCGGCGTGCGCACTCCCGCGCGCATATCAGCCCGCTGGCACCCGCACCGATAATAATTACGTCGTAGATAGGCAAATTCATTTCATACAGTTTAGCAAAAAAAGAGGCGCTTTTCACTCTTGACAGTCCGCCGGGTAAGTATATACTATAAAAAGTAGCCAAAAAGGAGGGGTTTATGAGAATCGGATTTTTACTTTTTATTTTAGGGTTGAGCGTTACCGCTTCCGCCCAAATGTATCGCGTGGGGGGAACCTCGCGCGCGAGTTTCGGCTCCCAACAGGCGGAAGAGTCTGCTTCCGCACCTGCCACGCGCACTTTTAGCAGTTACGGCGCGAGACAGCAACGCACGCAACGGAGCAATAATTCCCAGACTACTGCTCCCACCGCACAGTCGGATGCTTCCGCTACCCAGCAGACTACCCCGGCAACAACAGGCAACGCGGCTCCGCAAACTCCGGCCGCGGGTAAAGGGAGCAAGGCAGACCAGAAGGCCGACAAAAATCAAAATGCTGGTCCCAAAGAGGGGGATAAAAAGGATAGCGGCGACCAACAGCAAGCGCAAGCCGCTGCAATGAGCCAAGTGCAGGCAATGATGAACAGTTTTGGGCTTTCCGCCCCGCAAACGGGCGTGCCGCAGACGACTGGACAAAAGGACCAAAAGACTGCTGGTAACCGGGGCAATACTTCCCGCGCGGGAAATGCTAACGCTTCTTCTCATCGTAGCGGTTCCTTTAATAAGGATACCAGTACGACTACCCCGCAAGTGCCGGATATGTCTGCCATAATGCAGGCGGCAAGTTCCGGGCAGATGCCGGACTTATCGGCCCTAATGGGCGGGCAAAGCACCGGGAAAAAATAAAACGCAGATAATTTTAGGCTGAAAAAATCCCCGGGCGAGTGCCTGGGGATTTTTATCTTGACTCTTTGCAAACGGAACTTATACTATATAACAAGGAGATTAAAATGAACCGTTTTCTTATTATTAGTGGTATTATGCTGGGGGCATCTGCGTTGCAGGCGGCTCCGGTTACGCAGGTTTCCGTGTCGCACCCGACGACCGCGGTGTCGGTCTCTCGTCCAACGACGGGGGCGGTTTCCGCTAAACCCACTACCGCCGTACAGGTAAAGAAGCCGACAACCTCGGTTACGGTTTCCAAACCGGCCACATCCGCTTCGGCCAGCCACCCGGTTACGGTGCCGATCGCCAGCCGTCCGGCTACTACGGTGGAAGTTTCCCGCCCGGAAACGCAATCCGCCGCCACCCGCCCTACAACGGGGGGAGAAACATCCGTTGCCAAAACGGGGAGCAATGCTTCGGTGGGGGGCAAAAAAGCCGCCGCGCCTGCTCCAATGGCGCAGGCCCAAACTTCTATGAGCAACTACCAGCCGATGAAGGCCAAAGATTTTAAGACAACTAAACCGCAACAGGCAGCGCAGCTAAGCGGGGGCGATTCGGGTTTGCAACCGTCTGCCGCTGAACAGGCCGCCAAGGCCTCGGCCGCGGCTGCTATGAGCGTAGCCAAAGGCAAGGACCCGTCCGCCGCTACCGCACAGACGATTCAGGGGCAAAATTCGGGTACAGGCTCAGCCTTGTTAAACTTACTCAAACAAAAGGCCGCCGGAAATACCGCCAAATAGTTGGCCCATAAAAATTTTTTGCATATCCCTTGGTGTATTATTATGCGCCAAGGGGGTTTTATTGCCTTTTGGGGAGTTCCTAATAAACAGACTGGATCCCGGGTCCACGCCCGGGATGCCCTCCATTTTTATAAGAGGACCTTTTCCATTGTCATCCCCGAGGAATTTAGTCGGGGATCTGTTGTTTCGTAAGAGAACAACAACAGCGAAAGACAGATTCCCGACTACGACACTCGGGAATGACAAGAGAAAAAGACTATGTATTAAACAAGCGGTCACCCTGAATTTATTTCAGGGTCCAGCCGAGGATTGACTCTCTTACGCTGGATACTGAAACAAGTTCAGTATGACGACTAAAAAATGTAGTTTTTGTCGTTGCGTTTTCGTAGTTCTTTTTTAAGGGGTTGTTTCATTTTTTTTTTTTGTTAAAATTTTGATAAATTGCGGTGGTCGTACCCGGATGTATCCGGTGTATAAAAACGCGTATAAAAGGCCGTTTTGCTCAAATATAAAGGTATTAAAAGGAGATAAAAATGAACAAAAATAAAAAGGGCTTTACCCTGATAGAATTGTTGGTAGTAGTTCTCATTATCGGCATATTGGCGGCGGTAGCAATGCCGCAATATACCAAAGCGGTAGAGAAAAGTCGTATGACGGAAGCCTGGACGACTTTAAATGCTATTGAGAAAGCGATTGCTGTTAAAAATTTGGAAACAGGGTCTCTTACGGAACAATATAAATTTGAGGATTTGGATTTATCTTTTGTGGATAAGGATGGAAAACCTGCTACTGGAACTTATTTTAACACGAACAATTTTAGTTATGAAATTACTAGTTCTTATAATGGAACAGGGTATCATGGCCGAGCGATTCCCAACCAAAAGGGAGGATTTGATGAAGAACGGTATATGTTTTTAACCTTGATTAATGGCAAACGCTATTGTGCAGGGGGAAACAGTAACAATACGGGATGTCAAAAATATGCTGGCCTTACTAAGTCAGGTGGAACGGGTTGTATAAGTGGAAATATTTGTTTTACTGAATAGGTCGTTTTTTCGTAAAACTACCCCGCTAATTTATGTTAGCGGGGTAATTTAAAGTATTCCTTTATCCTACATCGTTTTGCCAAATTCCAAGGCTTCTTTCAGTTTGCCTGTTTTGATAATTTCGCCCGGCGCACCTACGCCGCCCGCCAAAACCATACCGCGGTCCTTCCAGCCCAAATAGTTGGCAATGCTGTGATAGGTGGCTTTTAGACCGTCATAGTCGCCGTCTTTTTCGGTGCCTTCGGCCGCGGCCAGCAGTACGCACTCTTTAATTTTCAGTTTGCGCGGGGCAATGTCCTTCATATACGCATACAATTTATCAATAGCGGCCTTTAACTGCGCGCTCATCGTAAACCAATACAAGGGTGTGCAAAATACCAGCATATCGGCCTCTTCCAACATCGGGGCCAATTTGTCAAAGTTATCTTTAAACACGCACGGCTCCTTGGCGGACCAGCATTTGTCGCACGCGTGGCACGGAAGCACCGGGTGAAAAGCCGTCTCAAACACTTTTACCGTGTGGCCCGCAAATTTGGCCCCTTGAATAAACGCATCCGCAAGGAGAGCCGAATTGCCCAGTTGGCGCGGGCTGCCCGTAAGCACTAAAATATTTTTACCCATATAAAAAAGTCCTCCAAACCGTCCGCCCTTTTAAGCGGAAAAAGAATATTTAGATTATAGTTTTTTGCCTGCGTTTTGGCAAGTATAAAAAAGTCCATTTTTCCCAATACAAAAAACGCCCCGCAAGCGTATGAAAAATTGATAAAATATACCTATGCAAACTACTATCTGCGCCTTGGCCAGCGGTATGGGCGGAGCGGTGGCGTTAATTCGCCTCTCCGGCCCGCAGTCGCTCGCCTTATTTTTAACGCTTGCCCACCGCCAAACGGCGCCCGAGCCGCGCAAACAAATTTTCTGTACGCTTTACGACGGTAACGACGTGCTGGATAAAGCCTTGGTAACGTATTTTAAAGCCCCGCACTCTTACACCGGCGAGGACGTGGTGGAATTTGCCGTCCACGCGTCGCCTTACATCAAGGGGCGGCTTTTGGAACTGCTGTGCGAAAACGGGGCCTCTATGGCGCGGCGGGGGGAATTTTCCCAACGGGCGTTTTTAAACGGAAAAATGGACTTAGTAGAAGCGCAGGGCCTGTGCGATTTAATCGCTTCGGGCAATAAACAAGCGCACAAACTGGCTATGGACTCGCTGGACGGCAAACTGTCCGCGCGCTTGGCCGATATGAAGACCAAACTTTCCGAACTTTTGGCGCAAATAGAAGTCCGCTTGGACGATGTGGACGAGGAAATGACGCCGCTGTCCGACGAGTTTGTATCGGGCGAAATAAACGCGGTACTGGCGCATATCAAGGCGTTGGCTGACACCTTTTCCGTCGGAAAATATATTAAAGACGGCCTCAAAACCGCTATCGTTGGCGCACCTAACAGCGGTAAATCCAGTTTGTTAAATGCCCTTGTCGGTTTTGACCGGGCAATAGTTTCCTCCGCTAGCGGAACCACGCGCGATACGGTGGAAGAAACGCTTGAAATTAACGGGCAAAAAATTATTTTGACCGATACCGCAGGCATCCGCGAACACGCCCTGGACCCGGCGGAAAAAGAAGGGATGAAGCGCAGTTTGCGTGCAATGCAGGGCGCGGACCTGATTTTATTTGTGTTGGATTCTTCCCGTGCGCTTACGCAAGAGGAAAAAGATTTATGGCAGGATATCCGCCGCCAACCAAAGCGCACTCTTATCGTGCTGAATAAAACCGACGCCGTGCAAGCCCCGGTTTGCCCGCTGACGGAGTGCGGAAATTATACGGTTTTGCCCGTATCTTGCAAAATGGGCAATGGGTTAAATGCCTTAAAACAGGCCATTACCGCCGACATTACCGAAGCGCAAACGGCGGATGGGCTAATGATTTCCAACCTGCGCCATTACGAGGCGTTAATCAACGCACAAACCGAGTTGGAAAGCGCGTTAATCCGCTTGGCCGCCCACGCGGGGGGCGAAATTTACGCCGAGCACCTGCGCCGCGCGCTTAATTATTTACAAGATTTGATTGGAGAGGTAACGCCCGATGACGTATTGGGGATTATCTTCTCCAAGTTCTGTATGGGGAAATAAATGTTTGTTTGCGAAGATAAGTATGACGTTATTGTAATCGGGGGCGGGCACGCCGGGTGCGAAGCCGCCTTGGCTTCGGCCAAATTGGGGACCAAAACGCTCCTGCTTACCCAAAGTTTGGATACGGTGGCCCAAATGTCTTGCAATCCGTCCATTGGCGGGATTGCCAAGGGGCAAATCGTGCGCGAAATTGACGCCTTGGGTGGTGCTATGGGCCGCGTAACGGACCACGCCGCCTTGCATTATCATATGCTTAATACGGGCAAGGGCCCGGCGGTGCACTCTCCGCGCGTACAATGCGATAAAAAAGTTTACCAGTTTACCTTTAAACATTTTTTGGAATTACAGCCCAATTTGGACATTATGCAGGACGAAGCCGTCAAAATTTCCACTTCGGATAACGGCGTAAACGGCGTGCTGACCCTGCGCAACACCTTTTACCATACCAAGGCCGTTGTGTTGACGACGGGCACCTTTTTGGCGGGGACCATACACATCGGTACCGAAATGTTTAAGGGCGGCCGCTATAATGATATGCCCTCTGACGGACTTGCCAAAAACTTGCGCGAAGATTTACATTTGCATATGTTGCGCTTTAAAACGGGTACGCCGATGCGTATTAACGCACGCGGGTTGGATTATTCCAAATTCCGCTTGCAGCCGTCGGATAATCCGTTGCAGCCTATCTCCCACTTTACCGATGTAAAAGCCCAACAACAGCGCCGGTTTTTAAGTTGCCACATTACCCGCACCACCTTGGAAACGGATAAAATTCTGCGCGCCAATTTCCAACGCTCGGCTATGTATAGCGGGCATATCCACGGGATGGGGCCACGCTATTGCCCGTCGGTAGAGGATAAAATCAAAAAATTCCCCGATGTTACCAGCCACCCGCTGTTTTTGGAGCCGGAAGGCTTCCATACGGAGGAATATTATATACAGGGCTTTTCTACCAGTATGCCCGAGGACGTTCAGCGCGCCTTGATAAAATCTGTGCCGGGTATGGAAAACGCCTCTATCACGCGCCCCGGTTATGCGGTGGAATACGACTTTTCCGACCCGCGCGATTTGTTCCCGTCGCTGGAAAGCAAACTCGTGCCCAACTTGTTTTTAGGCGGGCAGATTAACGGTACGACCGGGTACGAAGAGGCCGGCGGACAGGGGTTAATGGCGGGTATCAATGCGGCCTTAAAAACCTTGGGCAAGGAGCCCTTTGTCCTGCGCCGCGACGAAGCCTATATCGGCGTGCTTATTGACGATTTAGTAAACAAGGGCGTAAACGAGCCCTACCGTATGTTTACCTCGCGTGCCGAATACCGCATTTTACTGCGTAACGACAACGCGGATTTGCGCCTAATGCCCCACGCCTTTGAACTAGGATTACTGGAAGAAAAATATAAAGCGCCGTTTGAAAAATACCGCGCCTTGTGCGAGAAATTAATTGAACACCCCGGCGCACAAGTGGACGAAACCGACGAAGATTTATTCCCGTGGACGGTGGAAAAGGCCCGCACCCACGCCGATATTCACAATAAATACGCAGGCTATTACGAGCGTAATAAAAAGGATGCCGAAAAACTGGCGGAAATGGATAATATCAAAATTCCAGAAGGGTTTGACCCGTCCGCCGTGCGCGGCATTTTGTTTGAAAGCGCCCAAAAACTGCGCGAGGTAAAACCGCAAACCTTGGGGCAGGCCGGGCGTATCCCGGGCGTAACCCCGGCGGATTTACAGTTGCTGGCGGTGCATATTGAACGCTACCGGAGACTCAAAAATGCTCAAAACGCTGACTGATTTTGCTCAAACGCTTAACTTGCCGCTTACCCAGGCTCAGGCCGAAAAAATGCTGGCCTACGCCAATTTGGTTTGGGGCAAAAAGGACTTTTTAAACTTAACCAGCGCGGCGGATTTAAACGAAGTCATCACCCGCCACATTTGCGACGGCCTTACCGCGGCGGCCAAAATAAACGGCCTAATACACGCTAAAAAGGTGGACTCTCCGCAGGTGGCCGATGTTGGCGCGGGGGCCGGGTATATCGGTATTACGGTGGCGCTTGCTTTGCCGGAAATTCAGGTAACGCTGGTGGAAAGCATTGAAAAGCGTTGCTCGTTTATGAACTGGGCCCTTATGCAACTGGGCATTAAAAACGCCAAGGTAAAACAGGCTCGCCTGGGGCAGGGTACTTCGTTTCAATTTGATTTTGTAACCGAGCGCGCGATGGGCCAACTGCCCGATATATTGGAAATTTGTTTGGGCGCGCTTAAACCGGGCGGAGTGTTTATTGCTTTTCAGGGCGAGCACCCGCAGGCCGATATGTGCCACCCGGAAAAATACCAAGGAATTTTGCTAGGTGTAGAGCGTTATACGTTGCCGGATGACAATAAAAAGCGTCATTTGGCGTTGTTTGGAAGAATTTAATGGATACCTTTAAAAAGTTAGCCTGTCTTGCGCTGATACTTGCGGTGCTTTTATGCACGCCGCACGTTTTGCGTTCGTTCGGGCTGACGGCCAAGGACGTGGTAAATGCCTTGTTCTCGGAAACGCCGCGCGAGGATGCCGTTCCGCTCCCCGTGCCCGAAAAGGAAGCCCCGGCGCCCGCTGTGGACCCCAACCGCGGGCACGCGCGCGAAAATAGGCCTGATATTTCGGTGCCGCCCCCGGCTTCGGCCTCGGCGGTGGAATATTCGCCCGAAGAGGAAAAGAAATTTAACGAAATGATTTCCGGCTTGGAACACGTGGCCTTAAATGCGCCCAAGAGCGAAGGGGCCGCCTTGGAAGCCGTCCCCGTTCCGGCTTACCGTCCGACGGATTCCGCGCATAAGGTGCGTTGGTCTCCGCCGCCGCCCGGCTTTTTAACGGCGGATACGTTTAACTATTTGATTTACCGCGAAAAAAATCCCGTAACCGAAAATATCAAAACGGTGTTGGATACGATTCACGGCAATTTGATGTTGGATTTAACTCCGTTTACGCTGGTTATCAAACCCAACAAAATTTTGGTTATGCTGTTTGGCGAAAAGGACAGTTATATGAGTTTTACCAAGCGTCCGGCGTGGTCGGGGGCGTCGTCTGACTTGCGGGCCGATACAATGTATGTAATAGAGGGGAACAGTTTTTATCCGCTTTCCGTACACGAACTGACGCACCTGTATTTTGACGGGTACTTTTTGCCGACGATATCGCCGTTGTGGCTGTCCGAAGGGATGGCGGTGTATATGCAAATTTACGCCACCAAGCAAAAGCCCAGTTGGGTGGACAGAAGCCTCTTGCGCATTGTGAAGGGTACTTATATCCCCTTGGAAGAAATGACCCAAACCGAGGATTTGAGCCAATATCCCAACGATAAAGCGGAACTGTGGTACACACAGGCGTATAGTTTGGTGGATTATTTGTTAAATTCCCGCTCGCGGGACGAATTTTATAAATTAAGCACGGAAATAAAGGCCAAAACGCCCTTGCACCAGGCCTTGTACCGTGCGTTTGGTATGCCCTTTAATAAGGTGAGCGTATTGGAAAATGTGTGGCTGCACGATTTGCAAAAGGCCTATCAGGCGGGAAAACTGGTTTCACCCCAAAAAACACCCGCCCCGCAGAAGCCGGCTGCTAAAAAGCCGGAACCCGTTAAGCAACCGCAGGCCGCAAAACCGGCCCCCAAACCGCAGCCCAAAAAGGCACCCCAGCAAACGAAAATTAACAAATTGCAAATGGTGCCCGTGATGAAGTATTAGGAGAATTTTATGACAGAACAACTTTGGACCCATATCCCCATTATGGCCGCGCAGATAGCAGACTATTTGCTTACCAATTTTGAAGGCACTTATATTGACGGTACCCTGGGCCTTGGCGGGCACACCAAGTATTTTTTAAGCCATTTGGGCGCGCGTGCGCGTGTGTTGGGCTTTGATAAGGACGAGGAAGCCCTGAAAATGGCCCAAGAACGCGTAAACGACCCGCGTTTAAAAGTGTTTCATAAAAGTTATACCGAGGCCCCGGCGGTGCTGAAAGAATTAAATCTTCCGGGTGCGGACGGCGCGCTGTTTGATTTGGGGTTAAGTTCTTACCAGTTGGATAACCCGGCGCGCGGATTTAGCATTTTGCGCGACGGCCCCCTGGATATGCGCTTTGACAAGCAAAATCCGTTAAGTGCGGCCGTTATCGTAAACACTTGGCCAATGGCGGAATTGGAGCGCGTTTTGACCCAATACGGCGAGGAACGCAACGCTACCAGAATTGCGCTTGCCATTATGCACGCCCGCAAGGAAGCCCCCATTGAAACCACCCAACGCTTAAAAGAGGTGGTGGAAACGGTGTACGGTCCCAAGCGCGGTAAAACGCACCCGGCCACGCAAACCTTTCAGGCGTTGCGTATTGCCTGCAATAGGGAATTGGAATCGGTGGAGCAGGCGCTTAATTCGCTGGCGGAAATCATTAAGCCGGGCGGACGGGCGGCTATTTTAACCTTCCACTCGTTGGAGGACCGATTGGTAAAGACCCATTTTAAGGCCTTGGCGCAAAGCGGGGAGTGGAAACTGGTTACCAAGCACGCCCTCGCGCCGGATTACGCAGAAGTCCGCCAGAACCGCCGTGCCCGCAGCGCTAAATTGCGCGTAATTGAAAGAGTGAAAAAATGAAATACTTTGTTTTATTATTTATTTTGTGTTTGTTTGGTTTTATGGTGGCGGCGATGCGTATTGAAATTAACCGCTCGGGCCGGGCGATTAGCCAGGTGCAAAACGAGGTGGAAATCAAAGAAGCCCGCAACCAATATTTGGAACTGGAAATTGCCCGCTTGTCCGGGCCCCAGCACGTTACGGCTTACGCGCAGGAAAAGTTGGGCTTGGTGCCCGCCAAGCCGCACGAAATTATTATTTTGGATGATAAATAAGTATGTTTAAAAGACCCCTCTCATCCCCGGATGTATTTAACGTAAAAAGCCGGATGAAGATTGCCGTAAGGCTCATTTTAATTGCGCCGCTGCTGATTTTTTGCAAACTTTTTTATATGCAAACCTTCCAGCACGACGAGTTTTCCTCCAAGGCCGAGCGCGCCATTTATAACTACTTGGCCGAGGACCGCCTGCGCGGGAAAATCTTGGACGTAAACGGCCGGGAACTGGCCGAATCGGTCCGCACGCACTCCTGCGGTGTAAATAAACGCTATGTAAAGGACAAAAATAAAACGGTAGCCTTTTTGTCCGAAACATTGGGCATCCCCAAAAGCCGCATTTTGGAAAAGTGGAACCGCGCTTCCAACTTCTTCTTTGTGGCTAAAAAAATTAAGCCGGATAATTACATTAAAATTTCCCAAATTCTGCGCACGACACTGGGGCAAGGGTTAGAATTAACCCCGGAGTACGAGCGTATCCACCCGTACGGGCAAAGTGCGCTGGATATTGTGGGCGCGGCCAACTCCAAAAACTTGGGGCTTTCCGGCGTGGAACAAATGTTTAACCGCGAACTCAGCCAGGACATCAGCAAAAAGCGCGCCAAACGCGCCCGCCGCGGCGAAATCATTTACGACAGAAAATTAAAAGAGGAACTTTCCGTCGCCAACGTCTATTTGACGATAGACGAGGTCGCCCAGTTCTATGCCGAAACCGCCCTCAAACGCGCGGTGGATTCCGTAGGGGCAGAGCACGGCATTGCGCTGGTGCAGGAGCCGAAGACGGGCAAAATTTTAGCCGCCGCTTCCTACCCGGTTAAAGACGGTCAGTCCTTGGCGTTCCAATTTACTTATGAGCCGGGTTCTACGTTTAAAACGATTGCCGTTTCCTCCGCGTTGGATGCGGGTGTCGTTAGCGTTACGGACAGTATTGATATGGAAGGCCGCCGCTGGGAAGTGGCCCGCGGGGTCGTTGTGCGCGATAACCAGCACAAAAAGGATTTCCTTTCTATCCCCGAAATTATGCAGCTTTCCTCTAACATCGGCGCCGGGAAAATTGCCGTAGAATTGGGAGCCAAAAACCTGTTCTACTATATTAAGGCCTTCGGTTTTGGCACTAAGACGGATATTAACTTTAACGGTGAGTCCAAGGGCAATGTGCCCCCGTATAATAAATGGACCAAAGTAGATACCGCCACCAAGGGCTATGGCTACGGGGTGGCCGTTACGCCTATCCAGTTGATTAACGCCTATTCCGCGGTGGCAAACGGCGGCGTGCTGATGCAACCGCACCTGATTGACCGCATTGAATACGCGGGCGGCAAGGTGGAAAAACTTTCCAAACCCGTAAAAATCCGCCGCGTCTTGCGCGAGGAAACCTCCCAAACGATGATAAAAGTGTTGGAAAGCGTGGTAGAGGCCGGTTCGGGCAAGCGTGCGCGCATTACGGGCTATAACGTGGCCGGAAAAACGGGTACGGCTGAAAAGTTGAGCAAAGAGGGGGGCTACGCCAAGCGCAGCCATATTGCTTCGTTCTGTGGTTTTGTGCCCGCCAGCGACCCTCAATTTACAATTTTGGTAGTTTTAGATAACCCCGCCAAATACACCTTTGGCGGTACCGCCGCCGCTCCGGCGTTTAAAGAAATTGCCGAGCGGCTGCTCGCCTTAAAGGGCGTTCCACCCGACCAGTTGGACTTTGAGCCGGGCACCAAGATTTGATTTAGTAAGGAGACCGTATGAAACTTAATTTGTCTGTCCGCAAAATTGCGGAAATTACCGGGGCGGAACTTATTTCACCCGCGCCGGATACACTTGTAACCGCTTTCGTTACCGATTCGCGCGTGGTGGCCCCGGGCGATGCGTTCATCGCCTTGAAAGGCCAAAAGCACGACGCCCGCAAATTTATCCCCGATGTGCTTGCCAAAGGGGCAAGCGTTATCTTGGCCGAAAAAGGCTTTGACGTACCCAAAAATTCCAAGGCGTCCTTTTTGCTGGTGGATGATTCGTTAAAGGCGCTCCAAGCCCTTGCCAAATACCACCGCTTAAACAGCACCTTAAAGGTGGCCGCCATTACGGGTTCCAACGGGAAAAGCACCACCAAGCAAATGCTTCGCGCCATTTGCGAAACCGCGGGCGAAACGGCCGCCAATATGGGTAATTTTAACAACCAGTTTGGAGTGCCCTTTTCCTTATTGGAAATCCAGCCCAAACACAAATTCGGCGTGTTTGAACTGGGCGCTTCCCACCCCGGCGATATTTTGGAAACGGCCTCTTTGGCGGTGCCGGATGTGGCGGTAATTACCAATGTGGGGCCGTCCCACCTGGAATTTTTCCACGATTTGGAAACCATTTATAAAACCAAAACCGAAATTGCCCAATGTTTAAATTTCGGCGGAACCTTGGTGTATAACGCCGACGATGAATATTTATCCCGCCTGAAAACGGAGTTTAAGGGCAAAAGTTTGTCCTTTGGCTTTCATCCGGGGGCGGACTTGCAGATTTTAGATACCGAAAAATTCTCGTTTACCTATAAAGGCGAAGCCTATGTGCTGGATTTGAATTTGGCCCGCCACGATAAGTTAAATGCGGCGGCGGCCGCGGCGGCGGCTATTGCCTTAGGACTGTATATGGATAATGTAAAGAAAGGGCTGCTTTCCTTTACGCCGATGCCGATGCGTATGGAACATTTGCATAAAAACGGCGTGGAATTTATCTTGGATTGCTACAATGCCAACCCGGCCAGTATGAAGAACGCCTTGGAAATTTTGGGCCGCGCTTCCGATGAACCGCGCGTAGCGGTGCTGGGCGATATGAAGGAACTGGGCGAAACCTCCAAGGAATACCACCGCTTGGTGGCCAGAGAAGTGCTGGATAATCACATTAACTACTGCTTTTTGGCGGGGCCGGAAATGAAATATGCCTACGAAAAATTGCAAACGGCGCCGGGCGTAAAGGTGTTTTACGCCGAAACGCCCCAAGGCTGGACGGGCGAGTTAAAAAAGGTGCTTGCCAAGGGGGGCACTTGCTTGGTGAAAGCGTCCCGCTCTATGAATTTTGAAAATATTTTAAAGGAGATTTAACCCGTGCTTTATTATTTATCGCAATTTACTGATAATATCAGTTTTTTAAATATATTTAGTTACATCACGTTCCGTACCGGGGCGGCGATTTTTACGTCCTTTTTCCTGACGCTTCTTATTGGACCCAAAGTGGTGGCCAAGTTGCGCTCCTACAAAATCCAGCAGATTGAACGCCAATACGGCCCTGCGTCCCACTTATCCAAAAGCGGTACGCCGACAATGGGCGGACTACTGATTTTTGTCAGTTTGATTGCCAGCGTCCTCTTGTGGGCGCGGTTGGACAGTAACTATATTTGGCTGCTTGTGTTTACCACGGTTACCCTTGGGATTGCGGGCGTAATGGACGATTACACCAAACTCGTTAAAAAGAACCCGGAGGGTATGAAGTCCTCTATCAAATTGGCTATCCAGTTGTTTACGGCGGTGGTTGTTGTGGGCTATTTGGCCTTAAATCCGCCAAACGGGGAATATTCTACCTCGCTTATTATCCCGTATATGAGCAAGATGTTTATTGACCTGTCCGTTTTTTATTTTGCGTTTGCAATGCTCGTGATTGTGGGCTCGTCTAACGCTACGAACCTAACGGACGGGCTGGACGGGCTGGCCAGCGGCTGTATGGTGTTTACAGCGGCCACTTACGGGATTGTGGCGTACCTGGCGGGCAATTTCCACTTTGCGGACTATTTAAAGATTATTTATGTGCCGGGTGCGGGGGAAATTACCGTGTTTATGGGCGCTCTTATCGGGGCGTGTATGGGGTTTTTATGGTTCAATTCCTACCCCGCGCAGGTATTTATGGGCGATACCAGTTCCCTCTTTTTGGGCGGTGTAATCGGTACGGCGGCCCTGTGCGTAAAGCAGGAACTTTTGCTCCCGATTGCGGGCGGTATTTTTGTGTTGGAAACCGTGTCCGTTATGCTGCAAATGGGGTACTTTAAATTAACGCACGGCAAGCGGCTTTTTAAAATGGCGCCAATTCACCACCATTTTGAACTGATGGGCGTGCCGGAGCCAAAAGTGATTGTGCGCTTTTGGATTGTGGGCGCAATGCTGATGCTGTTGGCCTTGGCCTCGCTTAAAATCCGCTAACGCTTATGAAACTATTTAACAAGGCGCCCCAGCGGCGCAACACCTTTACGCGGCGCACCCCGTCTATGGCGGGGCGCGGGTTTTCCGCCGGGCGGCAGGCCGGGTGGAGCCCGCTTAAACTGGATATGCGCATAGCGTTTATTGCGTTTGCGTTTGTGCTCTTTGGGCTGATTTTTACCTATTCGTCCAGCGCGTTTGATTCCACGCTGTTTTTTAAACGCCAAATGCTGTTTGATTGTATGGGCGTGTGTGCGGCGTTGTTTTTGTCTCAGACGTTTGACCGTTTAATGCGCATTAAACTGTTTAAGCCGATAAACCTAATGTATTTTACCTGGGTGCTGCTAGTCATCGTGCTTTTTACGCGCCAGCAGGCCAATGTGCACCGCTGGATTGACTTCGGCTTTTTTAAGTTGCAACCTTCGGAAATCGCCAAAGTAACCTTGGTAATTTACATTGCCGATTATTTGGAAAAGGTAGCCGGACGGCTGGCCAAAAATTGGAAACTCCTCATTAACCCTATGCTGGTGGCGGGGATTACGCTCGTGCTTATTTTGGCGGAAAAGGACTTGGGTACGCCTATGCTTATGGGCGGCGTATTTGCCTTAATGCTGTTAATGGCGGGGGCGCGCTTTTTGCACTTGTGCGTGCCGGGCATTGTTTTACTGCCTGTGCTGTACCGTTTGCTCTTTGGCGTGGGGTACCGGCGCGACCGTATGTTATCCTTTTTAAACCCGTTTGCCACCGAGGGCTCCACGGGCTACCAGTTGGTGCAATCGTTTTTGGCGGTGGGTTCCGGCGGTTGGTTCGGCAAAGGGTTAGGTAATAGCGAACTGAAACTGGAATATTTGCCTGCGGCCCATACGGACTTTATTTTCTCCATTATGTGCGAGGAAGTGGGGTTGTTTGGCGGGGCGATTATTTTGGGCTTCTTTTGCTGGTTGCTTATCCAAGGGGTCAGTTTGGCCCGCATTGCCAAAACGCATTTCCGCAGTTTTACCATTTTCGGGCTGACTTGTACCATTTGCTTGCAGGCATTTTTTAATATGGCTATGGCTATTGGCTTGCTGCCCACCAAGGGTATCGCCTTGCCGTTCTTTTCCTACGGCGGTTCGTCTGTGATTATGACGCTGGTGATGATTGGCATTATCCTAAATTTGGCCGCTGTGGATAACACGCAAAATAACGTGCGCGAGGACATCACGCACTTTAAAAACAGGAAAAAATAATATGAACAAACGCTTTTTAATTGCTTCCGGCGGAACGGGCGGGCATTTTTACCCGGGTTTTGCGCTGGGGGAAGAATTTAAACGCCAAGGGTGCGAGGTGCTTTTTGTAGTCAGGAAAAATGACCCCGCCGCCAAGGTTTTGTCCGCACACGGACTGGCGTATAAGGAAATTGACTTTATGGGCTTGCCGCGCTCTATTAATCCCGTTCGGCACGTTAAATTTGCGGGCAAATTGGTTAAAGCCTTGCGCCAAACGCGCCAAATCGTGCGCGAGTTCCGGCCGGAGGTGGCTATCGGCACGGGTGGATATATTTCGTTTCCGCTTATTTTTACGGCGCATTTTATGGGTGTAAAAACGGCGGTGCACGATTCCAACGCCCGCTTGGGCTTAGCCAATAAAGTATGCGGCAAATTTACGGACCTTTTTATGCTGGGTTTGCCTACGCCCGAAAAGGTGAAAAACGGCGTACTTACCAGTACCCCGGTGCGTGCGGAATTTGGCCTGCCTGCGGACCGTGCGTCCCAATTAAAGGCGCTTCATTTGGCCCCAACAAAGCCGACTGTGCTGGTAGTGGGGGGGAGCCAAGGAGCCAAGGATTTAAACGGGGCGGTAGCCGCTTGCGCCAAGGCGTTTTCCGCTTGGCAATTTATCCATATTACGGGCGAGCGTTGGTTTGAAAGCGTGCGCGGGTTGTATGCGGGGCTTTCCAATGCGGCGGTATTGCCGTATTCACACGAAATTTACGCGCTGATGAAATCGGTAGATTTGATTATTTGCCGCAGCGGCGCGAGCACACTCGCCGAACTAATGTGCTGTAAGTTGCCCGCTATATTGGTGCCGTTTCCGCACGCGGCGGCCAACCACCAATATTTTAATGCTAAAATTTTTGCGGACGCCGGGTGCGCGCAAATCGTGCCGGACGACGCCCATTTGCCCGCGGCGCTTGCGCAGGCCTTTAAGGCGCTTGTGCAGGGGAATACGGCTGAAAAATTGGCCGCTATGCGTGCCGGGTATGACAAGTTGGCGCTTCCTAATCCTTTAACGGCTTCCCACGCCATAGCCGAACGGTTAAAGAGTTTGTAGGTATAAAGCGGGGGGCTGTTGTATTGTCATTCCCGAGTGTCGTAGTCGGGAATCTGTTGTTCATCATTGTTACACCCTTCCGAAACGACAGATCCCCGACTAAATTCCTCGGGGATGACGACAATGCCAAAAGCCCCGAGCGGTAGATTCTGAAACAAGTTCAGAATGACCGCCTTTTTAATAAAAACAGATCCCCGAACCCAGCGGGCCGCCAATTCAGGCTCCCCTCAAATAAATAACGGCTCTTGTCTTATGTCGTCATCCCGGAGGGTTTTTATCCGGGATCTCGTTGTTTGTCGTGGATGTCATTCCCGAGTGTATGCCGACGCGGAGCGTTCGGGAATCTGCCGTTGTTGTTTAACATATAAAAAGCACCCCGGGGTTAAAATACCCCGGGGTGCTTTTCAAATTAGGCTAAGTTACATACCTTTAATAAATTTACACATTTGTTCACCGGTTTCTTTGTCAGCAGAACCAACAATACAACTTTTATTCGCCGTATTATCAGGTCCATACCAAAAATTATAAATGTATGGTGTTCTAGTGGTACCTGTTACGGTCCCGTCAATACGCCAAACATCTACTTTTCCCTCGCTTCCCCATCCCAAATCATAAACAAAGTATTTAGTTTGATATGCTTGACAGTTTTGCCCGCCGTTTGTATATTTACCAGCAATCCAACTTCCGCCTTTTAAAGTAACATCGGCAATTTGTGCTTGCGTGCAGGAATTGGTAGCATCCGGGTTGGCCTGCAAATATCTTTGCGTGGCATCCACAATCGCCTTGGCGTTAATAAGCCCTTCCGTCAGGCGCGCCTTTTCCACGGCGGTTTCGTACTGAGGCAAGGCAATGGCCGATAAAATGCCAATAATCAGCACCACGACCAAGAGTTCAATTAAAGTAAAGCCCTTGTTATTCATAATTTCTCCTTAAAAAAGTTTACACACATAGTATAGCAATTTTGGCGCGCTCTTCAAGCACTAAACTTGACATAAAAGACAAAATTCATTATACTAATATATGAACATATGTTCATATATTTAAATTAATAGGACTTAACAATGAACAAAACCCCTAAACACATTTGCAAGCCGTCCTTGCAACTGCCCGAGGATACCCTCTACGATTTAGCCGACCTTTTTAAAGTGTTTGGCGACAGCACGCGCCTGCGCATTTTGTGCGCGCTGTTTAATTGCGAGCAATGCGTCCAGCACATTGCGGACGAACTGGGTATGACCCACTCGGCCATTTCGCACCAGTTGCGCTTTTTAAAGCAAAACAAACTCGTCAAAAACCGCCGGGAGGGGAAAACGGTGTTTTACTCGCTGGCGGACGAACACGTCAAACGCATTTTTGACCAAGGGTTAGAACACATACAGGAGGGGTTATGAGTCATCATCACGAACACGCTTGTTCTGCTTGCCACGCCTGCGCGTGCGCCCACGGGCACGAAAGCGAACCGCAAGGCGGAGAGTGGAAGAAATTAGCCGTAGCGGCGGGGCTATTTGTTATAGGTTTTGCCTTGCCCGTGTCGCTTTATATAAAATTGCCCCTTTATTTGGCGGCCTATTTTATCAGCGGGGCCGAGGTGTGGCAGGCCTGCTACCACAATATAAAAGAGGGCAATTACTTTGACGAAAATTCCCTTATGGCAGTAGCCACTTTGGGCTCGTGGTGCATTGGCGAATTTCCCGAAGCGGTGGCCGTAATGCTTTTTTACCAGGTGGGGGAATTGTTGCAGGAGTACGCGGCGGGCAAATCGCGCAGCAGTATTGTAAGTTTAATGGATTTGCGCCCGGATTTTGCGCGCCTCGTTAAGCAAGGCAAAGAGGAAAAAGTCGCCCCGCAGACGGTTAAGGTGGGCGATACGGTGCTTGTGTTGCCGGGGGAACGCGTGCCGCTTGACGGGGTGATTGAAAGCGGACGCGGCCATTTAGATACGTCCGCCTTGACGGGGGAATCCCGCCCGGTAACCGCCCAAGCGGGCCAGCAAGTGTTGGCGGGGGTAATCAGCGTGGACGGTACCTTGCGCGTAAAGGTGGCAAAGACGTACGAAAATTCCGCCGTTGCTAAGATTTTGGAACTGGCCGAAAATGCCGCCAGCAAAAAATCGTCCGCCGAAAAATTTATCACGCGTTTTGCCCGTATTTATACGCCGGCTGTGGTGTTTGCCGCGGTGGCGGTAGCCGTGTTGCCGCCGCTTATTTTGGCGGATGCGTCGTTTAAAACGTGGTTTTACCGCGCGCTTATTTTCTTGGTGATTTCTTGCCCGTGCGCCTTGGTAATTTCTGTGCCGCTGGGGTTCTTTGGCGGGATTGGCGGCGCGGCCAAAAACGGCGTGCTGATTAAGGGTAGTTCGTACTTGGAACAATTATCGCACCTTTATACGCTGGCGTTTGATAAAACGGGCACGCTCACGCAAGGCGTATTTGAGGTTACGGGTACTTTCCCGGCGGGGAACGCCACGGAAAAAGATTTGCTTAAATTGTCGGCGGCGGCCGAGCATTATTCCAACCACCCGATAGCCAAGGCTGTTTTGCAGGCGGTCGGGAACGAAAGCGAACCCGCCGAAAATGTGCAAGAGGTGGCGGGCGAGGGGATTTGCGCCCAGATAAGAGGCGCGCAAATTTTGGCCGGAAACGAACGCTTAATGGCGCGCTACAAGGTGGAAAATGTGCAGACGGGGCGCGGAACGTGCGTATATGTGGCCGAAAATGGCGTTTTTAAGGGTCGTATAGAATTGGGCGATAAGGTAAAACCTGGCACCAAAGAGGCTTTAAAAACCTTACAAAACGGGCTTGTTCACCAAGTGGTGATGTTGAGCGGGGACAGTATTTCCGCCGCCGAAAAAACCGCCTATGAACTGGATATCAAGCACGTTTACGCGGGGTTGTTACCCGCCGGAAAGGTGGAAATTTTGGAAAAATTAATGGCAAATACGCCCAAGGGATTTGCTACGGCTTTTGTGGGCGACGGCATTAACGATGCACCCGTTTTGGCGCGCGCTGATTTGGGTATAGCAATGGGTGCGCTGGGCTCGGATGCCGCCATAGAAGCCGCCGACGTGGTACTAATGACGGACGAGGTAAAAAAGATTATCTCGGCAGTTAAAATATCACGCAAGACCCTGCGCGTGATTAAGCAAAACATTGTGTTTGCGCTGGTGATTAAGGCCGCTGTGTTAGCCTTGGGCGCGGCGGGCGTAGCCAATATGTGGAGTGCGGTATTTGCCGATGTGGGCGTATGCTTATTGGCGGTGGCGAACTCTTTACGCCCGTTATACTTTAAGGAGTAGTCAAATATGCTATAATAAACGCAGTGCGCAAGGTCAGCCTTGCACCGACAATTTAATGTTTTTGGAATCCTATTGAAGAATAGGAAGGCTTTGGAAAAT
This sequence comes from Candidatus Avelusimicrobium sp., assembly GCF_050873505.1. Classification (GTDB taxonomy): domain Bacteria; phylum Elusimicrobiota; class Elusimicrobia; order Elusimicrobiales; family Elusimicrobiaceae; genus Avelusimicrobium. Next base: position 136,939 of record NZ_JBNMIY010000005.1, read on the forward strand.
CCAAAGTTCTGAGAGAGTCCAAAAAACAGTTAGTTTAGGCAGAAGATGAGGGGAAGTCATGAGCCCCTTGTCTTCTGCCGAGTGTTTCGCACATATTTATATGGGCGGGACCACGGCTGTTTATTGGCAAGACTTCTCTCAGACTTGTCCTAACCAGCCGTTTTTTTCAGCCTTCCTTTGTTTTTCATCCTAGTTACCGCTTCATTTTTCATAGGTTCCGTTCGCTTTCATACGTTACAGCACATACGTATGAACGGGAAAGGGGCTTATGCACATCTCCGCCAAGAGTCAGGCCCCTTTCTCCTGTTTAGTGGAGGAACTTTTTTATGCAAATTTCCGTAGTTATTCCGTCTAAAAATGGCTTGCACCATATGAAGGAGTGCCTGCCTACCGTATTGGCCGCCGCAAAAAAATCCACCGTCCCCGTTACTATTACCGTAGTGGTGGGGGACTCTTCGGACGGTTCTATGAAGCAGGCTCCTGCGCTTTTCCCGCAAGTTAAATTTTTGGAAAATCCCAAACACGGGGCATCGTCCGCGCGCAATTTTGGTGTAGAGGCCGCGCAGGGCGAGTGGATTTGCTTTTTTGATAACGATGTGTTTGTGGAGGAAGATTTTTTTAATACGGCCCAAAAATATTTTTTGCCAGCGGAGTTATTTTGACCTGCTTGGCGGGTTTGATGAAAATTTGGACCCATATATGCTGGAAGAAACGGACCTGGTATATCGCGGGTTAAAGCGCGGGTGGAAAGTGATTTATGCGCCCGATACCAAGCCGCGCCATAAATGCGGCGGCACCATTAACAGCAAGAAAAATAAATTTACACAATTTTTATCCAAGCGCAATCGCACTTGGTTTGTATGGAAAAATGTACACGATACCTCGCTCTGTTTGTCGCACTGGGTACGGTTTGGGTTTGCCTTTTCGCCACGGTTGTGGAAAGAGTGCCTGAAAGGATATCCTGTTTTTCGTCAAGCCGCCCAGCACGAAAAGTCCGCCCGAAAAAAGACGGATTTGGAACTGTTGGAAGAATCCAAAGCGTTTGAACATAAGTGCAACACAAAAGAGGTGGAATTGCAGCAACAGAAATTAAATATTAAGTTAGGGGTGGATTATTTACAGGCCCGGTTAAACCGATACACTCATAAATATACTTCTGTAAATAAAATTGCAACGCATATGCTGTGGGCCTGTTTTTTGGCGGCTGTCAGTAAAAGACAACAATCTCAACATAATTCTGGCACAGTGCGCATTTGTTTAACCATAGAAGGCGGTATGGGGGATATGTTAATGAGCCTAAATTTAGCCACGGCCTTTTACAAAAAATTTTGTAAAGATCAAAATATAGAATTTTTTGTATGCAGTTATAATGTTTCTTTGTTACCGCATTTAACCTCAACACAGTTTCATTTTTTATCACAAAATGAACGCGATGCCCAAGTGTTTGATTTAAAAATAACTTGCAACAGAACTCCTATTGTTCAGTATGCAAACTTGCAAAGGCTATCTTCGGACCTGCTGGGCTATGTAGAAAAACTGCTGGATTTGGAAAGGGAATATAAATATTTTTTAACTGTTCCTTACAAAGATTGTATTACTCAAAATATTGTATCTAATCTTCAAAAACGTTGGGCACAGCCGGATTTAGTAAATGAATTTAATTTACAGGAGGATTGGCTCCTTGATGTTCCAATAGATCGGGAAAAAGAAACCTTGCAGAAATTTGGTTTAACAACGAAACCATATATAACTATAAACCGCGAAGTTGGCGACACTCAATTAGTGGATAGCACCAAGTTGTGGCCAGTGGAGTATTACCGAAAATTGGTAGATGAGTTAAAGAAAGTAGCCCCGCAATATCAAATTGTTGAGGTGGGGCGCGGAAAGGGCGAGCGGTTGGGAAATACCCATAAAAATTTGGCGGGGAAAACCTCCATAGAAGAAATAAAAGTTATTTTGAAAAATGCTGTGCTTCATATAGACAGCGAGGGCGGCCTAGTCCACTTGCGCCACGCATTAAAGGGCGGGCCTTCCTGTGTGTTTTTTGGGCCGAGTTCCCCTGAGGTTTTGGGGTATTCGGAAAATATTAATTTGTGCAGCCATGCCTGCCCTATCCATTGTGAATTTTATTCCCGCACTTGGCAGGAAACCTGTATTAAGCAAAAGCACATTTGTATGAATACTATTTTGCCTGAATATGCTTTAAAGCAAATTAAAATTAAATTAGGGCTTTAATATGGAAAAAGAAGATAAGTTATATTTAAAACGCAAGTATGGACATTGCAAATTTCTGTTTTTTGTTCATTTAATGGGGAGATATATTAAAGGTTTATATCATCCAAGTATTAACATTAAGAAGCCATTAGTGTTGGGGCACGGTAATATTATTTCGTTTGTGCCAAAAGGAGTACAAATAGAAATATACGGAAATAACAATAAGATAGAAATAGACCCAAGTGTAAAAAAGTGGGATGGCCGTATTGTAATAGGTAATCCCGGCACCAATACGCCAACGCATAACTGTCTTGTGCATATTGGCAAAAATTCTGATTCTAATGGCGTATGGATTGATTTGTTAGAGGATAATTCCTCTGTTATTATTGGTGATAATTGTATGTGCTCGTGGAATATCCATATTTTTGCAAGTGATTCTCATACTATTTATGATGTTACAAGTAAAAAATTGCTAAATTGGGGTAAAGAAATTATCATTGAAGATAATGTATGGTTGGCTATGGATTGCACTATATTAAAAAATACTTTTATCGCTAAAAATTGTATTGTGGGGCTTCGGCGGTGGTGTCTGGTAAGTTCACGGAGGAAAACTGCGTAATTGCCGGGAACCCCGCAAAGGTTGTAAAGCGTGGCGTGGCTTGGGATAGGCGCAGACCAAAGGAATATATTAAAGAATATCCAATGAATTAAAAAACCCCGGGGAAAGTAAATCCCCGGGGTTTTCCTCACATAAAACAACTTTTATTTGCGTTTGTAGGCCAATACATCCTTGGCGGCGGCTTGCGCAGCAGCCAAACGCGCTATCGGCACGCGGAACGCGGAGCAGGACACGTAGGTAAACCCTTCGCGGTGGCAAAATTCTACGCTGGCTGGGTCTCCGCCGTGTTCGCCGCAGATACCCACCTTCAAGTTGGGTTTCGCGTCGCGTCCTTCGGTTACGGCGTGTTCAATCAGCATCCCTACGCCACGCTGGTCAAGCGTTTGGAACGGGTCTGCTTCCAAAATACCTTGCTTCAAATATTCGGGCAGGAACGCGCCAATATCGTCGCGCGAGAAGCCGAACGTCATTTGTGTAAGGTCGTTGGTGCCGAACGAGAAGAAATCCGCTTCTTGCGCTACTTCGTAGGCGAGTACGGCCGCACGCGGGATTTCAATCATCGTACCGACTGAAAAGTGGAGTTTCTTCACTTTCGTTTTGGCTACCACTTCGTCATAAGCGGCGCGGATGAGTTTCTTTTGCGTGATGATTTCATTCACGTCGCAGGTGAGCGGAATCATTACTTCGGGTTCCGCCTTTACGCCCTCTTTAATAAGTTCGGCGGCGGCTTCAAAAATTGCGCGGGATTGCATCGTGGTAATTTCCGGGTACGTTACGCCCAAGCGGATACCGCGGTGCCCCATCATCGGGTTGACCTCGTGCAGGCCAGCGGCGCGTTCTTTAAAAACATCCAGCGTAATGCCCAACGCTTCCGCCAGTTCGGCCTGCTTGGAAGGCAAGGTCGGCACAAATTCGTGGAGCGGCGGGTCCATTAAGCGCACGGTTACGCCATATCCCGCCATCGCCTTCATCGTGGCCTTGATTTCCTTCTTCATATACGGGAAAAGTTCCTCTACCGCGGCTTTGCGTTCGGCTTCGTTGCCGGAGAGAATCATTTTGCGCAAGATAAAGAGCGGTTTTTCGGAGTTTTTGCCGTAGAACATATGTTCAATGCGGAAGAGGCCGATACCTTCGGCGCCGAATTTGCGGGCGTTGATGGCGTCTTCTTCCGTGTCGGCGTTGGCGCGTACTTTAAGGACGCGTACTTTGTCGCAAAGGGCCAAAAAGTGCATTAAGTTTTTGTTGCCCTCGCCGGCGGCCAACATTTTCAAAGCCCCGTCATAGACGTAGCCTTTCGTACCGTTTAAGGTTAAAGCGTCGCCCTCTTTAAAGGTTTTGCCGCCCATTTTAACGGTTTTGGCTTCCAGATTGATTTCCAGTTCGCCACAGCCTACGATGCAGCATTTACCCCAACCGCGCGCAACCAAAGCCGCGTGAGAGGTCATACCGCCGCGCTGCGTTAAAATACCCGCGGCCGCACGCATACCCTCAATATCTTCGGGGTTCGTTTCTTCGCGCACTAAAATAGCCTTTTTGCCCGCTTCTTGCAGTTTAATAGCGTCAGCGGAGTTGAAAACGATTTCGCCACACGCACCGCCCGGGCCCGCAGGCAGACCTTGGGCAATGGGCTTTACGCCCGCTTCGGCCTTGGGGTCAATGGCGGGGAGGAGGAGTTCGCCCAACTGGGCGGGCGTTACGCGCAGGACGGCTTCTTCCTTGGAAATTAAGCGTTCTTTTACCATATCCAAGGCCATTTGCACGGCGGCGGTGCCGTTGCGCTTGCCTACGCGGCATTGGAGCATCCACAATTTTTGGTCTTCAATCGTAAATTCAATATCCAGCATATCGTGGAAATGCTTTTCCAGTTTCTTTTGGATAGCGTCCAATTCTTTATAAACTTTCGGCATTACCTTTTCCAAGGTGGGCAGGTGGGCCGAGTGGGCGTTAGCGGACCATTTGTTCATCGGCGAGGGTGTGCGGATACCGGCCACCACATCTTCGCCCTGGGCGTTAATTAAATACTCGCCATAGAAATGGCTGTCGCCGTTGCCGGGGTTGCGCGTAAAGGCTACGCCCGTGGCGCTGGTGTCGCCCATATTACCAAAAACCATTGTCTGCACGTTGACGGCGGTGCCCCAATCGTGCGGGATGTTTTCAATATTGCGGTAAGCAATGGCGCGTTTGCCGTTCCAAGAGGCAAACACCGCGCCGATAGCACCCCAAAGTTGTTCCATCGGGTTGTCCGGGAAGTCCTTTTTCAAAACTTTTTTGACGGTCTTTTTAAATTCTACGCACAGTTTTTTAAGTTCGTCCGCCGGGATATGCGTATCGTCCGTTACGCCGAGTTTGGTTTTTAAATCGCCCAGCATACCGTCCAAAATTTTGCGGATGCCTTCGCCGTCTTTGGGTTCAATTCCGGCGGCTTTTTCCATTACCACGTCGGAATACATCATAATCAGGCGGCGGTAGGCGTCATATACAAAGCGTTCGTCGCCCGTTTTAGCAATCATACCCGGGATAGTTTCCTCGGTCAGGCCAATATTTAAAATGGTTTCCATCATACCCGGCATAGAAGCGCGCGCACCGGAGCGGACGGACACCAAAAGCGGATTTTTGGCAGAGCCGAAAACCTTTTTGGTTTCGCGTTCAATTTTTTTGAGGTTGGCCTCTACGTCGGCTTTCAAGGTTTTGGGATAGGAACGGTCGTGGTTCCAATAATAGGTGCAAACTTCGGTGGTAATCGTAAATCCGGGAGGAACGGGCAATTTTAATTGTCCGGCCATTTCAGCCAGATTGGCGCCCTTGCCGCCTAACAATTCCTTCATTTTGCCATTGCCTTCGGCACGGCCTGCGCCAAAAGAGTAAATATATTTAGCGGTTTTTTTGAGAACGGCTTTCTTTACGGCTGCTTTTTTTACAGTCTTTTTAGCGGCGGTTTTGGTGGCCGCTTTCTTGACGGTTTTCTTTACCATATATGGTCGTTTCTCCCTTGTATTAAAATAACAGTTTTAACGGGGCACTCCCGTTTTAATTTCCTATATTGTAATACATTTCCGCCATAAAACAAAATTTTTTTGAAAAAGAAAAAAGGATTAGTCGGTAAACGGGGTAAAAAAGAGGGGGCTCTTTATTTGTTTTTTGGGGTGGAAGCGGCGTTTTTATTCCTTAAATATTCGCCGTGAAATCCGTAAGACATTTGGACGGTGCGCCCGATAGACTCAATCTTGCCCGCAATACAGTAGCGGCATTTTTGCGGCGTGTCCCCGGTACAGATTTTGCCCGGGTACAGTTCATACATTTTGCGCGGTTCGCCCTCGGTTACGTTGGGCATAACCACATTGGCCCCGCTTTGCAAGGCTAATATGCGCCCCTGCGGGTGCAGGGTTTCCATTGCCGTGGTAGCCGGGATGTTAATATCCGGCAGTAACAGGCGCATTACAGCCATCATTTTAAGGGCCAGTTCAAAGTGCCCGTTTGTGGTGTTGTTGGCTAATGGCGTGTGCGGGTGGGGGATAAACGGCCCGATTCCCGCCATATCCACGGGAAGTTGCTTAAAAAATAAGAGGTCATCCGCCAAACTTGTTATGGTTTGCCCGGGCAGCCCCACCAAGGAGCCGGAGCCGACTTCGTAGCCGAGTTCCTTTAAATCGGTTAAACAGCGGGCGCGGTTGTCCCAACTCATTTGCGGGTCCAGTTTTTCGTAAAGGGCTTTATCGGTGGTTTCAATGCGCAAAAGGTAGCGGTCTGCCCCGGCCTTACGGTATAGGGCGTATTCCTCGCGTGTCTTTTCGCCGATACTTAATGTAACAGCCAGGCCCATTTTTTTAATTTGGCGGACAATATCAGCCATTTTATCAGCGGAAAACCACAAATCTTCCCCGGATTGCAAAACCACGGTTTTATAGCCGTAGCCCGCGGCCTTTTGGGCCAAGGTTACAATTTCCTGCGGGGATAAGCGGTACCGTTTGGCGCAGGTATTGGAACGGCGGATACCGCAATACATACAATCGTTTTTACAGTAATTGGAAAATTCAATAAGTCCGCGCAAATAGACCTCATCTCCCACGAATTGGCGGCGGACCTCGTCGGCTGCCTGAAAAAGCGCGCGCGCATCCGGGAGCGACAAGAGCGCAATAATTTCCTCTTTCGCAAGCGTATGAGTGGCCTTTGCCTTGGCTAAAATTTCCGTTTCAGCAAGCATATATTAAAGTATATCAAATTGAAAAAACAGGCCAAAAGACCTATTTTTAGGTAGGTCTGCCCGTCGGAGAGAAGTAGGCCCAAAAAGTTCCGTCGGTTAGGCCCAATGACCCTGTTAATTCTCCGTCGTAAACAATATTATATAAGTATAATCTACCGCGGAGGAGGCGCAACAATGAACACTTTAACCCAAAAAACAAAGCAAGACCAACTGCTTAAAAAACAGCGCCTGGACCGGGAGTTTTCCTGGATTAGCCGCGAATTTAAAGATATACTTACTTCCGGTGATGTAAAACTGGACAATGCGGAACTATATGCGGCCTTGTTTCTGGGCTTTGCACAATAAACTTTAAAAACCTCCTACAAGAACACCCTGCGCCCGCAACTTCTCCTGCGGGCGCTCTTTTTATATAATAACATTATGTTAAAAGATGTCTTTATTTATACGCTTAAATGCCTGCTCTATTTTTGGTGTCCGTTTGGACGCGCCAGCCGCAAGGAATATGCTTACTACAATAATACCACGCTGGTTTTGGCGTTGTTGGTGGTTGCGGCTATAAAGTACTTGCCCCCTCATAAGTTGGAGTGGTTATATGTGTTGGCAAATGAATTTAAAGTGGCGCTGTGTTGTATTTGTGCCGTAGTGGTTTTGGCTTCGTATAGCGTATTGGTGCGCCGCGGGCACGACTTGGGGTATAATTGGTTTTCTACGCTGTTCCGCTCATCAGAGTGTATGATGTTCAAAGGCTGGCAGTTTAACCGCCGGTTGTTTAAAGAAGAAGGCTCCCCTTTCCCCAACGAATACGGTCCCGCGCCCGAAGAAAATCGGTAAACCTTCCCCAAGGCCCGGATAATTTGTCCTCATTCGTCTGTGTTTTACGGCTTAAAGGGGGGATAGTTTTTGCTACAATATATTATGCAAATCATTTTAGATGGGTTAAAATACTCGCTTAAATGCATGGCCCTCTTCTGGTGCCCGTTCGGCCGTGCCAGCCGCATAGAATACGTTTACAGCCACCGGGCCCCGGCGTTTGCGGCTTTTACTGCTATTATCATTATGCTGTTCTTGCCACCCCATAAGTTGGAGCAGGCGTTGGCGTTGATAAATGAATACCAAGTTGCCCTGTACAGCGTGTGTGCCGTAATGTTTGTGGGGTCGTGGACCCTGCAGGTACGCCGCGGGCACGATTTGGGGTATAGTGGATTTGCTACCCTGCGGCGCACTTTTAATTATTGGAAAGGTAGCAACTGGCAGTTTTATGACCGGTTAATGTCGGAGGAAGGCTCCCCTTTCCCCAATGAATACGGCCCCGCACCCGAAGAAAACAAGTAGCCCTTTCCTAAATACAAATCAATTTGCTATAATTAAACTGTACTTTAAGTAAGTATAAATTAACAATAGGAGAAGGCCCTTACTCCGGCTCGGTACTCTTTCGGATAAAGAGTGCTTGGTCGCGTAGCAAACGGTCTAAGTGTACAAAAAAATGGTACTTTCCATGCAAGACAGAAAAGACATCATCAGCAAATTCCAATCCAGCGCCAACGATACCGGCTCTGCCGCTGTCCAAATCGCGCTCATTACGGAACGCATCCAATATATTTCTAACCACCTCAAAGCCAACCCGAAAGATTTTGCGGGCGAAAGAGGCCTTAACAAATTGGTCGGTCAGCGCAAACGCTTGCTCGCTTATTTGAAGAAATCTGACTTTGAAAGATATCAAAAAGTTACTCAGGAACTTAAATTAAGAAAATAACTTTTATTATGCAAAATTTCAACCACAAATTTGATATTCAAGAAGTGGAAGTTACCGTCGGCAATCAAACGATTAAACTCCAAACGGGCTTAATCGCCAAGCAGTCCGACGGCGCGGTTGTGGCCACTATGGGTGATACTATGGTGTTGGCTACTGCCGTTTCCACCAAAGAGCAAAAACCGGGCATTTCCGATTTTACTCCGCTTACCGTCAATTATAAAGAAAGAACCTACGCCGCGGGCAAAATCCCCGGCGGTTTTTTCAAACGCGAAGGCCGCGCCAGCAAAAAGGAAACGCTGTCTTCCCGTATTATTGACCGCACCATCCGCCCGATTTTCCCCGAAGGCTTCGCTTGCGAAACCAACGTAACGGCTATGGTTATTTCCAGCGACGAAAAGCACGATGCGGATGTGTTGTCCGTATTGGCTTCTTCCGCCGCGTTAGTCATTTCCTGCATCCCGTTTAACGAGCCTGTCGCCGCTGTGCGCATCGGCCGCAAAGACGGAAACTACATCGTCAACCCCACCAAAGAAGAACAAGAAACCTGCGATATGGACTTGGTTATTGCCGGTTCCGCGCAAGGCTTGTTAATGGTGGAAGGCGGCGCCAAAGAAGTGGAAGAAGACGCCATTATCAAAGCGATGGAAGTTGCCAAGCCGGAAATTGACAAGATGTGCGCCGTGCAGTTAAAACTGCGCGAATTGGCCGGCAAACCGAAATTTGAATACGTCGTGGAAAAACTGCCGCAAGAAGTGGCGGACCTCGCCAACGGCAAATTCCGCGAAGAAGCCAAAAAGATTTTGCACGCGTTTTCCGATAAGCAAACCCGCGATACGCAGGTTGCCCAGTTGAAGGCCTCTTTTACCGAAGAGTTGACCCCCAACTACGGCGATAATGCCGCCACCTATGCGGGCATCGCCTTGGAAAACATTATGTACGAAGAATCCCGCAACTTGGTGTTGCACGAAAACGTCCGCGTGGACGGCCGCAAACCCGACGAAATCAGACCGTTGAGTTCTATGGTCGGTTTGTTGCCCCGCGCCCACGGTTCTGCCTTGTTCACCCGCGGCCAGACCCAATCCTTGGCGGTAGCCACCTTGGGTACGCCCGACGACCAGCAAATGGTGGAAGGGTTGGACGACACCACTTACGAACGCTTTATGTTGCATTATAACTTCCCGGGTTTTGCTACCGGTGAGTGCAAACCGGACCGCTCTCCGGGCCGCCGCGAAATCGGCCACGGGGAACTTGCCCGCCGCGCTTTAATGCCGCTTATCCCGAGCGAAGAAGAATTCCCGTACACGATCCGCGTGGTATCCGATATTATGGAATCTAACGGTTCCTCCTCTATGGCCAGCGTCTGCGGTGGTTCTTTGGCCCTGTTTGACGCGGGCGTGCCGATGAAATCGGCCTGCTCCGGTATTGCTATGGGCGCCATTTCGGGCGAAGGCAAATTTGTCGTGCTGTCCGATATTATGGGCTTGGAAGACCACTTGGGCGATATGGACTTTAAACTTACGGGTTCCCGCAAGGGTATTACTGCCTTCCAGATGGACGTAAAACTCAAAACGGGTATTCCGTTGGACGTTTTGCGCCAGGCTATCTCCCAGGCGACCAAAGGCCGTATGTTCATTATGGACCATATGGAGAAAACGATTGCCGAACCGAAGAAAAACATTTCCCGTTTCGCGCCGATCATCTTCAAAATGAGAATCCCGGTGGACAAAATCGGTGCCTTAATCGGCCCCGGTGGCAAGAACATTAAACGCATTACGGAATCTACCGAAGCCAAGATTGACATCGCCGAAGACGGTACGGTAACTATCGCCGCCGCCAACAGCGACCGCTTGGACCAGGCCAAAGCCGAAATTGATATGATGACTGCCGAACCCGAAGTAAACAAAATTTACAAAGGTAAAGTAGTGTCTATCCAGCCGTTTGGCGCGTTTGTAGAAATCTTGCCCGGTAAGGACGGACTTTTACACATTTCCGAAATTGAAAAACACCGCATTAACAAGGTGGAAGACGTATTGAAACTCGGCGACATCGTTGAAGTGAAATGCGTTGAAATTGACAATAACGGAAAAGTAAGACTTTCCCGCAAAGCCTTGCTCAAATAGTTTCACTTGATGTATATAAAAAGCCCCGGAGCCTAACCCGCCCCGGGGTTTTTATTTTGTATAATAAGCATATGCTCCGTTTATCTTCCCGCTTGGCAAAAAATAGTTGGCTGGTTTTATCCTTACTGTTGTGTCTGTTCTCTTCCGCCTGCAATTACCACGGGCGGCTAAAAAGAGCCCTTTATAAAGAGCCTTCTTTTAATGATAAAATAAACGCTTCCGTCTTGGTGGCGCACGATAAACTCCCGCAAGAACCCTTTACTTTCAAAGATTATAATCTTACCCCGGTAAACGCGTACAAAATTGACGTTGCGGACGGCGCAGGCGTGGCCACGGCGGACGCCTTGGGTACGTTATTTGAGCGCGTGGAACTTGACTCTTCTAAACTGCGCCAAAATTACGATTACGAGGCCGATTTAAACTATTCCGTCTACGCCGAGTGGTTAAACGGAACCATAAAAGGCACCGACAGCCAAGATTTTCTGTGGGTCAAGCATTATATGTACCCGTATTTTCACACGCAGGTAACGCTTACCTTGCGCAATACGCAAACCCGCTTGCCCATTATCCAATTATCAGCCGCCCGCAAAACACCGCTTGAATTTAGCAATACGGCGATTGGGTTTTATTGGTTTAACCGTTTAACGGGTTCCTTGCTCTTCCCGGTATTGGCCCCGGGATACACGCAGGCCGCGGGCAAAAGTATCCGCCGTACGTTAGAGGATGATTTACGCGCCTGTTTAAAAGAAATTATGCGGGATTTAGAGGAAAACCGCGTGCTCTTTGCTCCCCGTTACGCAGGGGCCGCTTTCCCGCGCAGCGACGGCGCGTATAAGGAACTTCTCGCCAAAACCGTGTATGTAGAAACGCCCGGCGGACACGGAAGCGGATTTTTCATTTCGCCCGACGGATATATTTTGACCAACGCGCACGTTGTCGGGCGGGAAAAAGAGGTCCGCTATTATCTGTACCAAGATTTACCCTTTGAGCCTGCCGCCGCGCGTCCGCCGTTCCGTTATGCGCGGGTGGTAAAACTTAACAAATCGCGTGATGTGGCCCTGTTAAAGGCGGAGGGGGAGTTCCCGTATTTTAAACTGGATACGGACCGCTCCCATTACAAAACAGGGGAAACCGTGCAGACTATCGGCCAGCCCATAGATCAGTTTTGGACGGTCAGCGAGGGGATTATCAGCGCGCTTCAAAATACAAACGGGATAGACGATATCCAAACCGACGCCGCCATTAATAATGGCAACAGCGGCGGCCCGCTTGTTTTGCGCTCGTCCGGCGAGGTGGTGGGGATAAACTCCCGCGCCTTAAAACCCGCCTTGGGGTCGGGTATGGGGTATGCCATAACGGCCTTTGAAGCGGCGCGAACCCTGCAATTAACCTTCTCTGCCGACGGAAAACTGATTTCGCCCGCCGGGGAAAAATAATACTTTTTGTTTCAAGGCTCTCAAAATTATGTAAAATAGAATAAAGTAGTTTTGGGATTACTTACAAAACCGAGGTCATTTTGATTTATGAAAAAAACAGCAACTAAAAAAACGGCTTCCAAAGCGGCCGCTAAAAAGCCCGCCGTCAAAGAATCTCCGATTTTGAAGGACGTAAAACAACTGTACGGTTTTATGAAGGATAACAACCTGGACACCATTGAATACGACCAGAAAGGGTTGTATCTGCGCTTGGTGAAGGCCAAACCCGCTATGGTGCCGGTGCCCGTTAATGTGGGCGGTGCGGTCAGCGCTTCGGGCGCGCGTGCGGCTGTTCCCGTGCAGGAACAATACAAAGAAGTAATCAAATCTTCCCTTATGGGTATCTTCTTCCGCGGTTCTACTCCTTCGGCCCCGCCCTTTATTAAAGAAGGCGCCCGCGTGGAAAAAGGCGACGTAATTTGCTTGATTGAAGCAATGAAAGTTTTTAACGAAATGCGCGCGGAATTCCCCTGCATCATCAAAAAAGTGTTAGTGGAAAACGGCAAACCGGTTAAACAGGGCGATGCTTTGTTTGCCATTGAACGGGTGTAACTATGACGCCGCTGCAAGAGAATATTCAAATTGCCGTTACCCGTATGAGCGAGTATTTGGCGGAGCATAAAACGGCTACGTCTTGGCAATTAAAATTGATGTTGCGCGTTTCCAGTTCGGTGCTGTTTTTGGCCTTGGGCGTGCTGTACGGACAGGGTAAAATTTCCTTGGTGGCGGACGGTATTAATTACCACGTCATTTGGGGAACCACCCCCGAACCGCAAGCCCCGGTGCCACCCACACCGGCCGTGCAAGAAAATATGTAGTTTTTATAGCCCCCGCGCAAGCGGGGGTTTTGCTTTCCGGGGGGATTTTTTCGCCCGGCCAGGGCGGTTCGTTTTATCTTGGAAAATGAGCCTAAAAAAAGGTAAAATATCCCTATATGCAAAAGCGTTACTATTACACCCCTAAAAAATCTAAAAAACGCACTAAAAAAACAAATTCCTCGGCGTGGATCCGCACGGTACTGTATATTCTTACCGGCGCGCTTACGCTGTGGCTCTTTTGCATTTTGTGGTTTAACGTTTCCAACGGTGCGGCGGGGCAGGCGGTAGCCAAGCAGTTACGCCAGATGTTGGGGCAGTCTGCGGGGTTAATACCGCTGTTTTTAGGGTATTGGCTAGTGCAAACGGTGCGCAAGAAAAGCGCGTCTTTCCTGTTTTTTATTATCGGCTCGTCGGTAACCTTGGCGGCCTTTTCCTGTTTTTTAACGCTTTTAAGACTTGTTTTTAAGGATTCCCTTATTTCCGGCGGACACGTCGGCGAGAGCCTTTGTACGGCCTTGCAGGGCGTAGCCGGGGTGGCAGGCGCGGCGGTGTTTTCGCTCGCATTTATTTTGGTGGGGATACACTTGCTTTTTGCTATTCCGTGGGCCGTTGTTTTGCAAAAGACGGGCGAATTTGTCCGCAACGATTTTAACGGCTGGATGGAAGCCCGCGCCGAACTTAAAGAAAAAGTGCGCGAGGGCAAGGCGGAACTCAAAGAAAAGCCCCTTAAAGAAACCTCTTCCCGCCCGGTAGCGGAGGAAATCCACGAGGTGCCGGAAATCCACCGCTCCAAGCCCGAAATCCGCCGCCCGGTGGCCGAACCCGTCCACTTGCCGCGGCGCGAGGAAATTTCGTCCGCGCATTTGCAGCAGGATGAAAACGCCAAGGCGCCTACGGATGAAAACGGCGAAGTGAAGAAATTTGACCCTAAAACCTTTAAACTCCCGCCGCTTGACTTGTTAAACGACCCGGCCGGGGACGGTATTGTCGGCCCGACGGATGACGAAATCGCCCAGGCCACCCGCCGCTTGGAAGACACTTTAAAAAGTTTTGACATCCGCGCCACGGTTACGGGCGTTTCGCCGGGGCCTGTGGTTACCCGCTACGAAATCAAGCCCGATCCGGGCGTAACCATTGCTTCTATCACGGCCCGCACGCAGGATATTCAGGCCAGTATGGAGGCCCGCTCCGTGCGTGTCCAAGCGCCTATTCCGGGTAAAAACGCCGTCGGGTTTGAAATCCCGAACGAACGCCCTGTAATGGTTACGATGAAGGAGATTTTGCAATCTTCCGTGTATGCCAATTCCAAGGCCGTGTTGCCGATTGCCTTGGGCCGCTATGCTGACGGCGAACCCGCCGGTTCCGTGGCCGAAAAGTGGCCGCATATTTTGATTGCCGGTGCCACCAACAGCGGTAAATCCATTTGTCTGCATACGATTATTATGTCCCTTATTTACAAGCACACGCCCGACGAGGTAAAGTTCCTAATGATTGACCCCAAGCGCGTGGAACTTACGCTTTACGAAGGGATTCCGTACCTCTACGACCCCAAAACCTCGTGCGACGATGTAGACGTGGTTACCGACGCTAACGGGGCCGCCAAGTCCTTGCAAATGCTGGTAAAGGTAATGGAAAAACGTCTGTCTATTATGCAACTGGCCAAGGTAAAAAATATTGAGGGGTACAACCAATGGGCCAAGCAAAATAACGAGGAAAAGATGTTCTACATTTTCGTTATTATTGATGAAATGGCCGACTTAATGCTCCAAACCAAGGCATCTATTGAAGACTCCGTCCAGCGTTTGGCGCAAATGGGCCGCGCGTTGGGGATTCACTTAATCCTTTGTACACAGCGCCCGTCCGTTAAGGTAATTACGGGTATCATCAAGGCCAACTTGCCCTCCCGCATTGCTTTGCAGGTGGCTTCGGGCATTGACTCCAAGGTAATTTTGGACGCCACCGGGGCCGAGGATTTGCTGGGCCGCGGGGATATGCTCTATCAAAGCACATCGGACAAAACGCCGTTCCGTATTCAGGGGGCGTATGTGTCCGAAAAGGAAATCAAGGCGGTTGCCGATTTCTTGCGCGCCCAAGGCGGGCCGGATTACCCGGTGCAAATTGTGGCGGAGCAGAATCCGCACCAACGCCCGCAGGACGGCCTCGGCACGAGCCCGGAGGAATTGTTGCAGGCGCTTAATTTGATTAAGGAGCGACGCCGCGTGTCGCAGGATTTGCTCAAAGCGCACTTTGGTTCCTCCGCGCGTGCTACCAATATGTTAAGCGTGCTGGAAATGAAGGGCTATATTTCCAAGCCGGAAGGCTCTAACCGCTGGGAAATCCATTACGAAATGATTGACCAGGCCATTGAGGATTTGAACAGTTTACCGTATGACAAAAACTATCAGGAAGAAACATATGAAACCGTCTATAAATAAAGTCATTTTTCCGTTCGCCTTATCGTTCATTTTAGCGGCTTGCGGCGGTTCCTCTACCGAGGAGCCAGTTGTCCCGGAACCGGCGGCCCCGGAAGTAGTCGCCCCGGCGCCTAAAAAGCCCGTGCAAGAGGTAAAAGCGCCCGTTAAAAAGCCTGCTCCTGCACCCAAAACCACATTAAGCGCGGCTGAATTAACCGCGCGCTTAAAGGAGTGGGATAAAAAATTAGCCACCTTGGAAACCGCCTTTAATCAAACCACTTCTTACGACGGCGTGGAAGTCAGCCGCTCCGGCGGAAAACTGTTTTATGACCGCGCCCAAAACCGCCTGCGCCTGGATACAATGAGCCCGGAGGGCGACTTGGAGCAGACGGCCATTACGGATAAAAAAGATATCGTTATTTTGGACGAAGCGGGCAACCAAGTTACCACGCTTTCTTGGGCCGATTGGCAGCAGGGCCAACCCAATCAGGCGCTCTTTGACTTTGGCAATTACACAGCCTTGGTGGAACGCCATAATGCCGTTGTAAAAAGCCAAACCGCCAAGGAAGCCGTTTTGCTTTTAACGCCCAAAGAGGGGGAGGAATACCAACTTTTGCTGACCTTAACCGCGCCGGATTATTTCCCGCAGACCATTACCATTACGTCCGACTTAATGACGACGGAAGCCGTCTTAAAAAATATTCAAAAAAACCAGCCGCTGCCCGGGGCTGTGTTTGGAGGATTTAAAAAATGATGACACTTGCCAATAAAATCACGCTTACGCGCGCCGCGCTGTCTATTGTAATGTTTCTGTTTATTTTGCTGCCTTACGGCTGGGCCCGCATTACGGCCACGCTTATTTTTATTTTAGCGGCCAGTACGGACTGGGTGGACGGCAAAATCGCCCGCCAAACCAACACCATTACGCCCTTTGGCGCGATTGTGGACCCGTTTGTGGATAAGATTTTGGTGGCGGCGGCGTTCTTTGCCTTTGTGGGCATTAAAGAGTTGGACGTGCCGATTTGGGCGGTGTTCTTTATTTTACTGCGCGAACTGATGATTTCCACCCTGCGTGTGATTGCCGCCTTGGAAGGCAAAGTAATGGCGGCGGAACGCTGGGGCAAATTCAAAACCGTTATCCAAATGGCGGCTATCGGCACGATTTTCTTTGTGCTGGACGTATATCACTTGTCCCACTTGGTGTCCGGCCCGGCGCGGGAGTGCTTTCAAATCACCTTTTTAACGCTCCAAAAGGTGCCTTACGCCATTACGGCTATTGCGGCGGTGATTACGTGGATTAGCGCCGTTTCGTACTTAAAAAACAACTGGGATTTGCTTAAAAAATCGTGGAGTCTGCCCGTATGCAAATAGTTTGGCGCGCCTTGGCCACGGGACTGTTTGTCAGTTATCTGCCGCCAATGGTGTTTAAGTACAAAAAGAATACCGGGGCGGGCTTTTTGGGAACCTTATGGGGAATCCCCTTGGTGTTGTGCTTTCCGCAGGATTCTATGCTCTATATGGTGTGTATGCTGGCGTTTTGGGCGGTTGCCGTATGGGTCTGTAAAAAAGTACAATTTAAAGGATTCACGGGCCACGATAATCCCAAAATTGTAATAGACGAAATGGCCGGATATATTACGGCTATGGCGTTCTTACCGCGGACGTGGCCGTATCTGCTGGCGGCGTTTGTGCTGTTTAGGACGTTTGACACGTTAAAACCGTGGATTGTTAAGACGTTTGATAAAATGGAAAACGCTTTCGGCGTAGTTTTTGACGATGTAGCCGCCGGGCTGATTTCCAATATACTGGTGCAGATTTTTATTATATTCGTAGTGAACAGGTAATAAGGAGATAAAAAAATGGATTTTTCCAATATGACAAACTTACGCGAACTTTTGGCGGCGGGCGGACCGATTTTAATCTTACTGCTCTTGCTGTCTGTGTATTCTATTTCTATTATTTTGGAACGATTTTTTAAGTTGCGCTCCACCATTTCGCTTTCCCGCAAATTAATGGCGTACTGCCGCCACCCGCTCCGCTCGGAAAATTACCAAAAGGTGGAGGACGCCTGCCGCAAGGAAGTCGTCAAAAACACGCCGGCGGCCGCGCTTATTTTGCGCCTGGTGCAGGAACGCACCCGCCCGCAAGCGGAACTGGAAAAAATCGCGGCGAGCGTGATTGACTGGGAAGTTACCAAATTACAGCGCCGCCTGACCATTTTGGGTACCTTGGGCAGCATTACGCCCTTTATCGGTTTGTTCGGTACGGTTATCGGCGTTATGCACGCATTTAAAGATTTAGCCGCCAACACCGCCACCAGCGCGGGCGCCTCCGTAGTGGCCGCCGGTATTGCCGAAGCGTTGGTAAACACCGCCGCCGGGCTTTTTGTGGCTGTTCCTGCCGTAATTGCGTACAACTATTATTTGTCTAAAACCAATTACTTTGCCAAAGAACTGGAAAATATCGCCGACGAAATTATTTACCGCCGCGGCGACGTGGAAGAATTTTAACCTATGCGCACACACAAAACCAGAACCGTAATGGCGGAAATCAATATGGTGCCGTTTATTGACATCACATTGATTTTGCTGATTATTTTTATGGTAATGAGCCCGATGCTGGTGCAAATGCAACTGACGGTGGATTTGCCCAAATCCAAGGCCATTAACACGCAGGCGGAGGACGACGTCATCCGTATTGAAGTTACGCGCGACGGCACTATTACCGTAATGAACAAAAAACTGACGCTCAAAAATTTGGAGCGCGAGTTGATTTTGCGCTTGGGTAAAGCAAATAAAAAGACGATTCTCGTCCAGGCCGATAAAGACGTACCGATACAGCAGGTGGTGGACGTCTTTGACGTAGCCAAAAAGTTAGGCGCGGCCAAGTTGGGAATCGGGGTACTTTCTAAAAACTGATGAACCGCTATTTTGCTATCTCCGGCGGACTGCACGTTTTAGCCGCCTTATTCTTGCTTTTGATATTGGCTCCTTCGGCTAAGAAGGCGTCCGCTACCTATACGATTGATTTTATCGGCAGCGGCAAGGTGGTTGCCACCACGGGGCAGGAAGCCGCCGCGCCCAAAGCGCCCAAGGCCGCCGTGCAAGCCCCAGCCGTAGCCAAAGAGGCCCAGCCCAAGGCCGAGCCTGCCAAAACGGCTAAAAAGGCTTATGCCTCCAAAAGCGAAATTACCACCAAAAAGCAACCCGCCAAAAAGGCTCAGCCGGCTGCTCCGTTAGCCGCCCCCAGCGTATTGGACGACGCGCAAGAGGGGGGGCAATCTGCCGAATCTTCCGAAGCCGCCAAAGAAGGCCAATTTGCAGGCGGTAATATTCAAACCGATTTTGCTAACTTTCCTTATCCCTGGTACATTACCCAGGTGAGAAATTCCCTCTGGATTGAGTGGGAAAAACGCCGCCCCGCGGGCAATACGCTGTCAGCCTTGGTGTCCTTTGCCATTGCGCGCGACGGAAAGATTAAAGATTTACAGGTAGAACGCAAATCCGGCGATGACACCTTTGACTTTGCCGCCTCTTCCGCCGTAATCAACGCCGGGCCTTTTGCGCCGCTGCCGATGTATTACGAAAAAGACGAACTCACCGTAAGCGTGGAGTTCAAACAGGAGAAATAATATGAACGGATGGCAACGCTTTGCCGTATTGATTATTTGTTGTTTTGCCATTATGGTCTTATACCCCGATTTTGGCACCTCGGGCTGGACGTTTATCGGGATGGCGATAGCGATGTGGACGGGGGTAATCGTCATTTTGTCTATTGTATCTAACTTGTTTGGTTTGTATAAGTGGGAAAGTTTAAATAAGTTGATTTTCTTTGTGCTTACCTGTGCAATTATGTATTCCTTATTGTGGTATTTCCCGCAGGAAGATAAGGTTACGCCGATTAACAAAATTAAATACGGCGAAATCCCCACCAAGGCGGATATTGACCGCGGGTTAAAGCGGTTTACCTTTAATTTTGACTTTGTCCGCCGCAACGCCCGCAGAAAGGAAAACTTTACCAACCAAGATATGGATGAAAAAGCCATTAAAAAGGAAATCAAAAAGACGGTTTCCCAAAAGACGGACGAACTGGTGGATAAACTGGATTTGCAGGGGGACTAACGTATGAAGAATACCATTTTGATTACTGGCGGAAACGGTTTTATTGGCCGCGCCTTGACGGATAAACTGTTGCAGGAAGGGTACAATGTGCGTATTGTTACGCGCCGTACGCCTAAACAACAACCCGCCAACCCGGCAGTAACCTTGGTGCAGGCCGATTATAATGATGTAAAATCGCTTGAAAAGGCCTTGTCCGGCTGTGTGGGTGTCTTCCATTTGGCTGCGGCTATTTTCGGCTTTAACCGCGCAGATTTTGAGCAGGCAAATGTCATCGCTGCGCAAAATGTAGTGGCGGCGGTAAATAATACGCCGGAAATCAAAACCTTTGTACACGTTTCCAGTTTGGCGGCCAGTGGCTATGCCGCGGATAAAGACCACCCGCGCACCGAGGATATGGAGCCGAAGCCCGTGTCCGATTACGGTATTACCAAATTAGGGGGGGAGAAGGCCGTTAAAACGCTCCGTCCGGGCGTAAAATGGACGATTATCCGCCCGCCGATTGTCTATGGCAAGAACGATTCCGGCGTGTCTAAAATCGCGCTGTGGGTCAAACGCGGCCTGATGGTGAATACGTCGGGCAATGGATATTTCAGTTTTGTGCACGTTTCCGACTTGGTGGAAGCCTTGTGGCAAGCGTTTATCCGCCCGGAAACGGATAAAGAGACGTATTTTATTACGGAAGAGGCGGTTTACTCGTGGGACTATTTTATTACGCAAATGGCTCGCGCGATGAATTGCCACAAGCCTTTTATGCCGTCTGCCCCCAAGTGGATGATGCGCGTGGCGGCGTGGGTGTATGAACTGGTGGCCCGTATTACGGGTGCACAGCCGGCCTTAAATTATGACAAAGTAACCGAAGCCACTATCCCCGGCCATTGGATTTGCTCGGGCAAAAAATGGCAAGCGCTGACGGGGCAGAAGTTTACGCCACTGGCTGAGGGCTTAAAAAAGAGTTTTTAATTTGCCCGCCGGGCGGCGCGCTGTATAGGGAGAATTTAGCCAAAAAATGCGGCCCGCGGATAAATTAGGAAAAGTTTGTAAAATTTTGTTATAATATAGAGGTTGACGGTAACACTACCGTTGGCACAAATTTTGGAGAGGTGGCTGAGAGGCCGAAAGCGGCGGTTTGCTAAACCGTTATACGGGTTAATTCCCGTATCGAGGGTTCGAATCCCTCCCTCTCCGTAGGAATTAAAAACCCCGCGCAAGCGGGGCTTTTTATTTCTACGGAAATATAGGGTGCGGCATAAGTTTTATGCCGCAGGGATTTGAAGCCCGCAGCGTTGTGTGAGTTTGAGGCCATAGGCCGAAAGGCGAACACCGCGAGGGCGGGCCCGGGCAAAATTTCCGTCAGGAAATTTATGCAGGGCGGATCCCTCCCTCTCCGTTTTTTTCTTCCTAAAACCCGTTTATTCGTTGTTGTTCATTCGGTCGGATACCTCCGCGCTGCCGCGCGTGTGCGTACAGTATTTCTCCCTTTGCTCACGCCTAGAATAAACGGGTTTTCGTTTGAAAAATCCTTCCCTTCTAAAAATACAAACCGCGCAAGCGGGGTTTTTTATTTCTACGGAAATATAGGGTGCGGCCCGCAAGGTGTCGTCATCCCGTAGAGTTTTTATACGGGATCTCGTTGTTTGCTGTTGTCGTTGCTGGCATTTCCCGAGTGTCTGCCGGCGCGGAGCGTTCGGGAATCTGTTTTTGTCGTTGTTGTTGTCTTTCAAAACGTCAGATCCGAACCCTGTGGAATGCCCAGCACTCGGGGATAACGCCCTTGTTTTATTGCTTTTTGTCGTCATCCCGGAATTTGTCCGTCCGCAGGGTGAGGCGTGCAGGGTGTCGTCATCCCGGAGAGTTTTTATCCGGGATCTGTCGTTGTTAAATAAGGAAGTCATCCTGAATTTAGTTCAGGATCTACCTGTTGGGTAGTTTGCCTTTGGTATTGTAGTTGTCGTCATCCTGGAAAGTCGTAGTCCAGGATCTGTCGTTACGCTAAAAGAGGAAAACAACAAATACTGGAACGCTCCGCGCCGGCTAACCTTCCAGAATGACCTTTTAGATAACAACACATAAGGTAGATCTTGAAGCAAGTTCAGAACGACGATAAAAATGTTGTGTTTGTCGTTGTTTTTCCGTCGTTCTCTGTAAAGGGGTTGTATCGTTTTTTTTTTGTTAAAATCTTGATATTCCTCGTCGGATATACCCGGATGTATCCGCTGTATAAAAATGTGTATAAAAGGCCGTTTTGCTCAAATATAAAGGTCTAAACAAGGAGAAAAAATGAAAGTATTTCTAAATATTTTGTCATTCCCGAGTGTCGTAGTCGGGAATCTGTCGTCATTTAAAAAGGCAACGACAACAACGGATCCCTGAACCCTGCGGGGTCGCACCCTAGCGGGCCGCCAAACACTACGGGATGACGATTTTATGAAACAAGAAGGTCATCCTGAACTTGTTTCAGGATCTACTTCTTGGGTTGTTAGCCGTGGTTTTACCCTCATAGAACTCCTAGTAGTCGTTCTTATTATTGGTATTTTATCCGCGGTGGCGTTGCCGTCGTATCGGGTGGCGGTAGGGAGCAGTAGGGTGGCTACAATGTACGCCCTTGTGCGCGCGGTGGACCAAGCCCAACAGCATTTTTATATGCAAACGGGCCGTTATGCAAGCAACTTGGATTCGCTTGTTATTTCAATGCCCGCCGGGTTTACAAAAAGATCTAGGAGTATAGAAAATGACAAAATGCTTTGCCAACTTATAACAAAAGAAATCGGAAATTCGTTTCGCTGTGATGACCTTGTACGCCATTTAGGGTTGGAAAAATATCACCAAGATAATTTTTTCCGATGTTTTGCTAATCGTGATGATAAGTTAGGGCAACGGATTTGTTCCAATATTTCTGGGCAAGATAATTGGAGTGGGAGAAATTCCACACAAGTGGCTTATTATATCTATTAAAGTGAAGCTCCTAAAAGTTTTGGTGCAAGACTAGGCGGGGGGGAATAAACCCCGCCTTTTTGCGGGCTATATGCCAAAGTGGCGGGGAAAAAATAGAGGGGAAGAAAGTATTTATCATATGGGGGAAGTTATGGCAGGGGCACCTTTGGGGGGAGCCTTTCCCTTTATGCCAACGCCTTTATTTACTTGTTACCCCCTGGTTCTATTCGTTAGACTTCTCTATTGGGCCAGTGTAACACTTTATAGAAATTCCGCTTATCTCTTACGACGCCGCGCCACCTATTTTTTCTTCCTCTTTTTCCCCTTTTTATTTAGATGTGTACCTTCGTTGTTTTTGGTCTTTTAAAGCCTATTTTCCTCAAATAAATTGGATTTGACTCCGCCGATAAATAAGGGCTCTTGTAATATATTTTCTTCATCTATTGTCCTGTTATGTAGTGCTTTGGTATAGAATTGTTGCCCCCGCCGGAACGCGCCTTAATAGATTACTATTTACGCTTTATGGCGGTAGATATAACTTACAGGGGAAAAAGGTATATTTGCTAACAAAACTACCCGCGAGCGCCGGGGCGCACAATATTCCCCCGCTCCCCCAACGACCCAACGACCCAACGACCCAACGACCCAACGACCCAACGACCCAACGACCCAACGACCCAACGACCCAACGACCCAAACG
>NZ_JBNMIY010000006.1:0-107106 GCF_050873505.1 Candidatus Avelusimicrobium sp.
ATTCTGAACTGGCGGCCCGCAGGGTTTTCAGAATCTACATCTTGTGTTGTTAGTTGTTGTCGTCATCCTGGAAAGCCGTAGTCCAGGATCTGTCGTTACGCTAAAAGAGGAAAACAACAGATACTGGACAAAAACCTTCCAGTATGACCTTTATTTTTATAAACAACCAACAACCCAACAGGTAGATCCTGAACTAAATTCAGGATGACCTCCTTGTTTAATAAGTGGTCGTTTCTTCTTGTCATTCCCGAAAGTCGGGCTACCCGCAGGGTTATGGGCTCTGTTGTTGTAGTTACATTTGCTGTTGTGTGTGTTGTCATTCCCGAAGGTCGTAGTCGGGAATCCGTTGTTTGTCGTGGTTGTTCTCTTACGAAACGACAGATCCCCGACTAAATTCCTCGGGGATGACAACCACGGCAAGAACGAGATCCCGGATAAAAACCTTCCGGGATGACGGCACGCTGCGCGCCGCACCTTGCAGGCCGCACCCTGCGGGCCACCCCCTGCGTACCGCACCCCTGCGATCCGCCAAAAACTACGGGATGACTACACATAAAAAGGGACAGCCTGAAAAATACAGGCCGTCCCTTAAATCACACTACTGCTAAACTAAAACTTAATTGCCGGAAGCAATCAACGCGTAGCCGTCAATATTGCCGTCGGAATTTTTGCACGCGTACACATCCCACGCCGTATCTTGGTACAGGCCGTTTTCGTGCAATAAATCCATACGCACCTGAAACGCATTGCCGGACGCGGAGTGCTCCGCGGACTTAAACATTTGCTTGGATAAATCATCGTTGCGGATGACCGCAGCGAAGAAGTCGTGCCCCAGCATATTGCCAATGCGCTTGCCCGTCGTCTGCAACAGGGCATTATTCACAAAGGTTGTCTGATAATCCAAGTCAATAATAGCGGCGGGCATTTCCACATATTCCAGCGTCCGCGCCAGCGAGCGCGAAGCCTCGCCCAACTGCTTGCCGGTTTGGCGCAATTCTATGCGCAGGCCGAGCAGCCGCGCCATAATTCCCAACAGTTCCTCTGCTCCGTCGTCAAAACTGCGGCGGGAGGCTCGGGAAGCAAAACACAGCGCGCCCTGCACCTTTCCCCCCACATACAAAGGGGCCGCAGCCAAGGAGCCGAAGTTCTTTTCCTTATGCAAACAATGCTCACAGGAAGCATTACCCAAATCCGGGAACATCACCACATTTCCATCGGGAACATCTACCAAACATTCCTCTACCGGAAATTCCATATGGCGCTCCAAATGAAAATCATTTTTAGTAACGTACACGACGTGGCTTTCCAAGCCCAATTTGCCTTGTTCAAACCGCAGAACAAGCCCCACGTCCGCCCGGAACGCCTTTAAACCAAAAGCCAATACTTTATTTACCTGGTCGGTAATAGAAAGCCCCGGTTCGCTTGTTAAATGATACAGTTCGTGTATTTGCTCGTCGTATGCGTGGGAGTTGGAAACGTCCTTTACCCACAGGACAGCCTCATCCCGCCCGGAAATGGGCGTTACGCTTGCTTCAAAGTGGCGCAGTTTATCCGGCACCGTCCACGAAAACTCAAAGTTGGAACTTACGTTAATGGATAACGATTCCTTAATAGCAAACAGCGCCCGTCCGGCGGCTTCCTCCGGCCAATATTCGGCGGGTTTTTTATCCAAAAACAGTTCCGCGGCCTGCTGGTTATTTAAATAGTCCAAGTTGGAATACACTTCCAACACCCGGCCGTTATTATCGGTTTTTAAATAGAGGCCGGGCAGGGCTTGGCGGACACTTTTTAATTCCTGCGCTTCCTTGGAATCTTTGGACATACGGTCCATTTGCTCGGACAAATCGTGCACGACCACCAAGGCCGAATCCTTGCCAGGCATATCCAGCGCAGTCAGCACGGTTTGCGCTTCAAAGGTGGTTCCGTCCTTTTTGCGCACGGGCAGTTTGAAGGATGTTTTGCCCTGTAAGGCAAGTTCCTCTTGCGCGCGTTCCAATACGGAAGTACAATATTTTTCGCCGCGGGCTTTATCATAAAACAGTTCGCCAAACATTTTATGCACCAACTCATCCTGCGAAAAACCCAACTTGTGCGCAAGCGGTTTGCCCGCCTGCTCAATGTGCCCAAAGCGGCCGTTTTCAAACATAACGGTAAAAACCACGCCGTCGGTGGCTTCCAACAGCGCATTTAACTGGGCGGAGCGTTCCTCCAAAATCTTCATAATTTGGCGGTGGAACGCCATATTGCGGAACACAAACAAATACCGTCCGTCCGTTTCTTTGATAGCAGTTAAACGCACGGCGGCGTTTTCCGGGCCGTCGCCCAGCAAAACGTGGTATTCGCGGTTTACCAAGGTGCCGTCCTGCAATAAATCCTTTAAATCCGTTTCCAAGCGTTTGCGGGATTCCTCGTCAAATACGGTGCGGATGTCCTTGCCTGTCAGTTCATCCTGCGGCTTTTGGCACAAGGACGAGAACAATTCGTTGCACACGTCAATTTGCCAAGTATCCTTGCACAGGGCATACGGTTCGCTGTTGGGCAGAACGAGCATCTCCTGCGGCGTTTTGGTAAGCACTTCGGCCACGGGCGACGCAGGCGGAGTAGGCGTTTGCGCTTTTTGGGACTCCAAGAAAACTACATAGTCGGCTTCAATGGAACCGTCCTTAGCGTCGCGCTTGTTTATCGGCACGAAACTGACGGACAGCGGCAATTTGCCCGTACCCTTCACACGGCCGGGGAACATCCGCGCGGCGCGGTCAAAATCAAAGGTATAGTTCATTTGGGCAGGCTGACCCGCGCGTAACAGTTTGCGCGCCGCCAGCGAAATAGCCGGCTTTATATAGACGTTGCGGTAGAAATTCTTGTCCGCTTCTGTAAAGTCAAATAACCCGCGGCAGGCCTCGTTCATTACGCTGATATATCCCTTATGGGTCAAAATAAACGCAGGCGTTACGCATTTTTCAAACGCGGCGCGGAAGTTGGCGCGCTCGTTTTTTACCTCGCGCAGGGTGCGGTTGGCGCCCGTTACGTCGCGCACGAAGCCCAGCACAATGCGCCGGCCCAAATAAGTGGAAGCAACGGCGGCAAATTCGGCTTCTATCTCAGCCCCGTTCTTTTTAATCATACGCAAATCAATGGCGGACGAAGCGTCATCGGCCCCGGCTACCACGGCATCGTATTTATCCTTTAAGAACAAGCGGTGGTCCTCAACCGCCAAGTCCAGCAGGGCCTTGCCCTTTACGGCGGCTAAATCGTCATACCCCAGCAAGCGGCACAAGGCGCGGTTGGCGTAGATAATTTTGCCGTCCTCCAAAATTGCAATTCCCTCGCGGGCGTTTTCCACCAGCAGGGTGTTCTTGTCGCTCGCTTCGCGGATTTGTTTTTCCATACGCGTTTTGGCGGTGATATCCTCCGACACGGAAAGCAGGCAGTTAGGCGTGCCGTCCTCGTTAAACAGCGGCGTTTTGACCGTGTGCATAATCTTTACGCCTTCGGTGGCGGTGGAAATGAGTTCCTGCGGAATATTTTGTTCGCGCTTGTTATCAAATACGCGCAAATCGGACTCGCGGATAAATTCGGCTTGGTCCTTGTTCAAATCCGCGCGGTACGAGGTTTTGCCGATAACATCCTTGGCCAGCGCGCCAAAGATTTCCTCGGCCTTTTTGTTCCACAAAATATATTTTCCCTCGTAATCCTTTACGGACAGGGAAACAGGCAAGTTGTTAATAACCGTCTGCAAGAAGTTGCGCGCATTGACGATGGCTTTTTCCTGTTCCTTCTTTTGCGTGATGTCCTCGGCCACCGACAGCACCATAAAGGGCTTCCCCTCTTTATCAAACACGGGGGCCTTGATTAAATGCAAGAGGATTTTATTCCCGCGTTTGGTGGTGTACCACTCCTCGGGAAATTCCACCATTTTGCCGTCGTGGAAGATACTGTCCTCGCGCTGGATGTAGAAGGGATCTTCCTTTTCCGGGTTTTCGTCGGGGAACAGTTCCAAGGCGCGGCGGTTTACATAGGCAATCTTTTTATCCGTTCCGCGGGCGTAAATAGCCACGGGCACTTGGTCCAGCAAGGTTTGCAGGAAATTTTTGTTTTCAATTAAGGCTTTTTCCTGCGCCTTCTTTTGCGTGATATCCTCTACGAGCGTAATCACCATATTGGGTTCGCTCTTAGCGCCTGTAATCGGCACTTTAATCATATGCAAAAGTTTCTTTTCGCCGGAGGCCAAGGCGTATTCTTCCTCCGGGATATCCAGGGTTGTGCCTTTCTTTAACAAATCGTGTTCGCGCGTGATGTACCCGCTGACTTGCGTAGGCGTTTCGTGCGGCAGGGAGCCGTCAGCCGAGAAGGCTTCCTTTTGCTCGCCAAAAATCACACAGCATTGCTTGTTGCGAAGCAGCATTGTGCCGTCCTCGCCGCGTGCATACAGCCCGATAGGCGCGTTTTGCAAAATAGCGGAAAGGATACTGTTCATACGGGAAATTTTTTCTTCCTGCTGGCGGCGTTCGGTTACGTCCTCTACAATAGAAAGCACCAGGGGCTTCGGCCCTGCATCCATAAGCGGCACCTTAATTAAGTGCAAAATACGCTTATTGCCGTGGTGGTCCACATATTCTTCTTCGGGGTAGTCTTTAATCTTCCCTTCTTTTAACACTTCCTGTTCGCGGTGGTAGTGTTCGGCCACGACATTTTTATCTTGGTACGGGTGGGCGGTGTTGACGCATTTGGCGTCCGTTTCGCCCAGGACCGTCATACTCTGCCGGTTGTAAAACGTCATTTCGTTATCGCAGTCGCGCGTGTAGAGGCCCAAGGGCACGTTATCCAATACGGCACGCAACAAGGTGCGGTTTTGCAACAGGTCCTGCTCGTAATTGCGCCGCTCGGTGCAATCTTCAAACGAGGTTAAAATAAATTGCGGTTTACCGTTTTCCCCTTTTACCAAGGTTTTGCTTACGCACAGGGCGCGTTCCTCGCCTTTGGCGGTGCGGTACGTTAATTGCACGCCCTCGCGCGGTTCCAATTTGGTGCGGACTTGCTCGTCCACGCGTTTGACGGACGGGATAATTTCCTTAGGCAAAAAGTCATAAATGCTTTTGCCCGTTACGTCCGCCGCCTTGTGGCCAAACAAGGTGGCCGCCGCGTTGTTCCACAGCGTGCAAACACCCGCAAAATTTTGCAGGGCCAGC
The DNA here is from genome assembly GCF_050873505.1 of Candidatus Avelusimicrobium sp. Lineage (GTDB taxonomy): Bacteria > Elusimicrobiota > Elusimicrobia > Elusimicrobiales > Elusimicrobiaceae > Avelusimicrobium. The sequence continues at coordinate 5,190 of NZ_JBNMIY010000006.1, forward strand.
GCGCAGGGGTATCCGTCCAAGAGTGAGGATAAAAAGTTCTTTTCCGCCGTTAATTGTTTAAAAAGCGGCACCGCCTCAAATGTAAGCATAATAAACGGAGTGGAAGCCAAATTGCTGGCCCCGGCGCTGACAAAAACAGCGTCCGCATCGCGGTTGACCAGTTGTATAACCACCTTTTTAGCCGTTTTGTCCTCCGCCATAGCACGCACCTGGGGCATCGTCAGGCCGAAGCGGTCCACCTTGGCCCCGGTCAATGCGGATACCTTGCTATGGAGCAAATTGGCCGCACTCGCGTTTGCAAAGGCAATTTTGCCTGTCGCGTCCAACAAAAGTAGAGCCGTAGGGAACTGGCTTAAAAAGGAAAACATTTCCGGCGTTAAGGTGTTAATTGCAACGGAAGGTACTTCTTTTTTGGAGAAAAAGGAAAAAAAGTTATTGGACATAAGCCCTCTTTACGTTAAAAGATGATAATACGGATATATCTTAATAAATTCCGCCCGGACTTGCAACATAAAGAGGTACGCGTGCGTACGGGATAAAACTAATTAATTTTTTTACCGGGATAAAAACCCAAATTTGCTACTATACCTGTATGAAGAAACTTTTAACCTTATGCCTGGCTCTGTGCGCGGTTTGCCTGCAAGCGGCGGACGGAAAACGCCAAACGGTGCGCGAAACCCCGCAATATTTATCCACCGACGGCGCCGCCGTGGAGGACACCTGCCCGGGCAATGATATTTTTAAACAATTCTTCTGCTCCGCCAAGGAGGAGCCGGGGTTCAAATGTTTTGACGTGTACCGAGTACAGGGCGACCCCATAGATACCGAACGTTATACCTTGCTCGTCCAAACGCTGACAACCGAAAACACCTCGGCCGAGCCCGCCTGCACCTTTGAGGGCGAATTGACCTGCGGTAACTTTTTAAAGGCGCTCAACTACAATTTATCCTTTTCGTGGTTTATTGATAATTTCCCGTCCTCGTCTTTCCCCGAGTGCGGGCAAACCTATTCCTGCACGCGCGTGTCTTGTCTGCGGGCGTTGCCCCCGTCAGCCAATGCCCCCGTGCAAGCCGCCAAACTTACCTGCGTGTTTAAAAAGAACCAAATCTACTTTTTGGGCACGCCAATCACCTGCCAAAACAAAATTTAACCCCCAAATTGCTATAATGGACGTATGATTTGGTTGCATATAAAAAGTATTTTATCCTTCCGTTTTTATCACCGCTTGGCCTTTGCCACGCGGGGACAAATGATTGCGTTCGGCATTTATCTGTTTATGCTGTCGCTGATTGTTTTTTACTTTTTTGCAGGTTCGTATATTGATAAAAACCTGCCTGTCCTGCTTAAAAACTTTCCCGAAGTTACCTTTGAAAAGGGTGTTTTAACGTCCCCTAAAAACGCGGTCAGCGTTACCGTGCCGGGAAGCGACGTAAAACTGGTATTTGACGCTTCGCGCACCACACCGCCCACACAAGCGGATATGGTAAACGGACAAATTTTAATGCTCGTTAGCGGCAACAAACTCTATATGCCCGCCGCCAACGGCGTACAAAGCCGGGAAATTCCCCCGCAACTAAACTTTGTAACCTCGCAGGACAATTTAGCCAAGCAAAAGGACACCTTGGCTTCGGCCCTTACAGCGGTGGCATTTATGTCGGCGCTTTTTGCTATTCCGTTTATAATGCTCTTTGGCTTTTGCGTGGCCGGAGCGGTCGGGATGTTTTTTAAACTTTTTACCCGCAGCGCCCTGCCGCGCAGGATTGTCTTAAAGTGGGCGTTTTTTATGCTGGGGCCGCTGTCTGCGCTGTGGTACGCGCGGCTGTATTGGAACATCCCGCTGTTTACCTTTGCCCAAATTATTTTATGCCTTATTTATATGCAACAGATTTTTAATACACTTCCCGAGGAGAAATAAATGTTAGTAAAACTTATCCGTTCTTTCAGTTCGGCCCACCGTCTGCCGCATTACGACGGTCCCTGCCACAATTTGCACGGGCACACATGGAAGGCCGTCTTTGTGATTGAGGGCGAAATCCGCCCCGACGGTATGGTCTGCGATTTTAAGGTCATCAAAAAACTATTGGACGAAAACCTGCCTGACCACCGCTTTTTAAACGATTTGGTGGAAAATCCCACCGCCGAAAACTTGGCCAATTACCTGTTCCAAAAAATTGGCGCGGAACTGGCCAAAAAGGATTTAAAATTAAAAACCTTGGAAATTTGGGAGAGCGACAATGCCGCAGCCGTTGTGGAAGGTTAGCGAAATTTTTTATTCTATCCAGGGCGAAGGGCAGCACACGGGTATGCCCGCTGTGTTTTTGCGCCTGTCCGGGTGCAGTATGAACTGCTCCTTTTGTGATACCAAATACGCCTTTGGTTCGGGCAAAGAAATGGGCAAAGACGCCCTATTAAAAGACCTTGCCCAATACCCGGCCAAGGCCGTTATTATCACGGGCGGAGAACCCACAGAGCAAGATTTGCCCGCGCTGATTGCGCTATTAAAGGCCCACGGCTACACCGTCCATTTGGAAACAAACGGCGCCAACGACTGCGACGTAAGCCAGGCGGATTTTGTTTGCGTATCGCCCAAGAAATACGTCAGCCCCGAAATGCTCAAAAAGGCGGACATTATCAAAATTGTCGTCGGCCAAGACACCGATTTAACGGATTTAAAAAAATACTATGCGTACGAAAACGCGCACACCCGTATTTATCTTCAACCCGAAAGTAACAAACAGGAGAACATTGACTTATGCGTAAAACTGCTAAAAGAACATCCCTCAGCCCGGTTAAGCCTGCAAATGCACAAACTGATAAACATCCGCTGACCGAAGAAAAGATTTTGCAAAACCTGCGCGAAATTTTAGCCTACATCGGCGACGACCCGACCCGCGAGGGGCTGTTGGAAACGCCCAAACGCATTGTGCGCAGTTGGCAGAAACTCTTTGGCGGCTACAAAATGAAGCCGCAAGACGTGTTAAAAACGTTTACCGAAGGCTCCTGCGAGGAAATGGTGGTGCTTAAAAATATTGAGTTTTACTCTACCTGCGAACACCACTTGCAGCCGTTCTTCGGCACGATAAGCATCGGCTACCTGCCCAAGGGGCGCGTGCTCGGTATTTCTAAATTGGCACGCCTGGTAGAGGTGTATGCCCGCCGCCTGCAAATCCAGGAAAAACTGGTAGCGCAAATTGCCGACAGTTTAATGGAAACCTTACAGCCCTACGGCGTAATGGTGGTATGCAAGGCCAAACATATGTGTATCAGCGCGCGCGGCATTGAAAAGCACGACGCCGTAATGGTTACGAGCGCTATCCGCGGTGCGTTCAAAAAAATGGAAGTGCGCAGCGAATTTTTGGAAATGATTAAATAGGCCCGCTTATGACAAAACCGCTTTTAATGGGAATTGTAAACGCTACGCCGGATTCGTTTTACGACGGAAACCCGCAAAATAATCTGCCCACCTTGCTGGCCAAATGCAAGGATTACGCAGACGGCGGCGTAGATATTTTTGACATCGGCGGCGAATCCACCCGCCCGAGTGCCGCCCCCGTTCCGGCGGAAGAGGAAATAAACCGCGTTTTGCCGCTTATTAAAGAGGTTCGCAAAACTTGGCCCAAAATTCCCGTTTCCTTGGATACCGTCAAAATTCCGGTGGCGTTAGAGGGATTAAAGGCGGGCGTTTCCATCATCAACGACGTAAGCGGCACGCCGGATAAGGAAATGTTTAAAATCGTCAAAGATTTCAACGCGCAAATTGTAGTAATGCACACGCGAGGCACGCCGCAGACAATGCAATCAATGACGGACTATACCGATTTATTGGGCGAAATAAAGGAATTTTTGGCCCGCAAAATTGACGAAGCCGTTTCGTGCGGAATTGCCAAGCAAAACGTGATTATTGACGTAGGCTTCGGCTTTGCCAAAACACGCGAACAAAACTACGAACTCTTAAAGCATTTATCCTTTTTTAAAGATTTAGGCGTGCGGATGCTCGTCGGCCTGTCGCGCAAAACCTTTCTCGCGCAAAAGCGCGAACTCCCCCCCAAACGCAAGGCGCAGACTTTGGCCGCCAATTTGGTAGCGTTGCAGGGCGGGGCGGACATTTTGCGCGTACACGATGTAAAGGACACGCGCAAAATTATGGACTTTTACCAAGAATTACAGGGGGCCAAATGAGCAAGGTTTATTTGACCCAATGCGGCTCCTTTACCGCGCGCCACGGACACGGCGGCACCTTGGCCGAGGCCGTTCACGCGCATCATTTCCATTACGGGGTTACCTTTTACGGCCCCACTAATGCGGAGGGCTACCTGATTGATTTCCGCCTTTTAGCGGATACCTTTCAAAAGGAAATTAACGCCAAACTAAACGGGTGCGACTTGGGCACGCTTTTAAAAAACCCCACCACCGAGGAACTGGCCGTATGGATGTACAACCGCCTAAATGCCCTATTGCCGCATTTGTTTAGCGTGAAAGTAGGCGAAGAGCCCGACCGCTGGATAGAATACAGAGGAGAAAACTAATGCCCCGCGCCGTGATTGCTTTGGGCAGCAATATTGCCCCCGCCAAGGAACACATAGACCGCGCCATTAAGGCCCTGTCCGCCGCTGGCACGGTAAAAGAAGTGGCCCCGTACATTATTTCCAAGCCGGAAGGATACTCGCACCAAGAGGATTTTATCAATACCGTACTGATTTTAAGCACGCCCTTTCAGCCGATGCCGCTTTTAAAAAAGTTAAAAGCACTTGAAAAGGAACTCGGCAGAAAGCCGACCTTTACCAACGGCCCGCGCGTGATTGACTTGGATATTTTGTTTTATGACGATTTAGTCCTATTTGAGGATGACCCGCAATATCACTTGTTTTTGCCGCATCCGCGCCTGCACGAGCGGGAATTTGTGTTAAAGCCGCTTTCGTACCTGTTGCCGGACTATGTCCACCCTAAGTTAGGTAAGCCCATTTACCGCCTGTACCGCGAGTTAATGAAAAAAAAGGGCGCACCCACTTGCCGGATTTTGTAAAATATAAGTAAAGTAGTAATACTATACACTATAAGGAGACCCCAATGAAGAAAGTAGTAACCCTGTTGGCCGCCGCTTTATTTTTAGGCGCGTGCCATTGCACCTGCACCAAAAACACCTGCAAAACCACCCAAAAGCCCGTTCAAACCCAAGCCGCTAAACCGGCCCCCAAGCAAGAACCTGCTAAACCCGCTAAAACCGTAGTGGAAGACAAAGATTTTACCGAAGTGGCCAAAGTCAACCGCAAGGCCGACCGCGTTGTGCTGACCTATAAAGAACCGATTAATTTCCGCTACAACAGCGACGAAATTGACCCCGCTTCTTTGAAGCCCATTAAACAAACCGCCCGCGCCTTGAAGAAATACCCGGACCACACCGTCCGCGTAGCCGGCTACACCGATTCCTTCGGCCCCGCCGCTTACAATATGGACCTTTCCCAGCGCCGCGCCAAAGCCGTAGCGTTGGAACTCGTTAAAGAAGGCGTACCCGCCAAGAACGTATCCTTTATCGGTTACGGCGAAGCGAACCCGATTGCCTCCAACAAAACCCGCGAAGGCCGCGCTCAAAACCGCCGCGTGGAATTGGAAATCAAATAGTTTGTTTGGGTTGTATGAAAAGCCCCGCCCCGTGCGGGGCTTTTTCGTTTTAGCCGTTAATTGCTACAATGGGATTATGCTCATCCGCATACTGCTTTTTTTGCTTTTATTTTTCCCCTTTTCCCTGGGGGCGGCGCCGCTTGACGAACTGCTCGTCCGCGCGGGCACCCCGCTGGCGCAGGAAATGGGCGAAACAAATCCCGTAGTATTTTATTTGGAGCGTCCCCGCGCACGCGGACAACTGGCCCGCTGGGACCGTCAAAAAAAGCGTTTTTACCTTTCCAAAACGGCGCTAAAAAAATGGCTCAAACAAATCCCGCACGCCGAACCTGCACTTTTGGCGCGCTGTTTGGCCCCGCTTTACGCACACGAAAAAGTTCACGCCCAAAACGATGCCCTCGCCCAAGAAAACGGCTTTATTTGGCCGCTTACACTGGGTGATGAAGTGCTGGCCACCGCCAAACAAGTGGCCTTTATGCGCCAAAGAACGACCGAACAGCCGGATTATTACCAAGCGTGCCTTTCTTTAACGCCCCAGTTGCCACGGGAAAATCAAGCCGCCACCGCACACGACTGGCCCGCCTTTGAAGCAGCCGTTTTGGCGCGCTATGCCCGCCTGCCCGTGCAAAAACTCCCCCCGCCGCCCTTAACGCCTGAATTTATCCGCCAGGCACAAACGGGCAAAATGGTTTACGGTCCGCTGACTTTCCGTGTCCGCTCCCGCGGCAAAAGCAGGGCTCAAATTTTTGCGCACGGACATCCCTGGACGTGCATTAATGCAAAAGAACTATCAAAAATGGACGAGTTTCCATTTTTTAAAACTTATTTAAAAATTTTAAACGCACAAACTGCCCAAACAAAAAAAGAATTATTAAGACGGTAATATTGCTTTTGCTTTTGCTTTTGCTTTTGCTTTTGCTTTTGCTATAATTTAATTACGTGGCGGACGCTTTTAGCGTCCGCCGCTGTATTACCCGTGAGGATGGGCTGACAGTTTGCTTCTCATTTTTGTAGGAGAAATGAAAAACAAGCCCAAGATATCCCCATACTCGCCTGGTTTTTGGAAGCATTTTGGCGTTCTTCGTTCTACCCCTCCAAAAACTTGACTTTATACAGGAGACATAATGAATCCTATTTTGCACAAAACGCTGGCACTTACGTTAAGCGCGTCTTTGTTAAACGCCTACGCTGTGCCGGCCTTTGCGGCAGAAACCATTTCTGCTGACAAAACCATTACCGGTGAAACTTTTAAAGACGAAACTGGTAATCAAATGGGTGGCGTATTTGTTTTAAACGAACCCACCGCGGCGGCTACTGGTACCCGTGGTGATATGGTTGTAAACATCAAAGACAGCCACTTTACCAACAATAGCACCTCCGCAAAGGGATATGGTGGCGCCATTTTTCAATATACGGGAACCTTGAATATTGACAATGCCACCTTTACTGGAAATACTGCCGATTGGGACGGTGGGGCCATTTCTACTGCTTATCCCAGAATTTCCAAACAACCCGACGGGGCTGGTAAATTAGTAGTCAAAAACTCTACCTTTGACTCCAACACGGCTACCGTTTATTCTGCCGGGGCTATCGGTCTTTACTCCGAGGGTGAAATTTCTAATTCCACCTTTACAAATAACAATGCTGGCGGGCACGATCCGGCAGATGCTACCGACGGTGGCGGTGCGCTTTATTTAGGTGGTTGGGCCCAAGCAACCTTAAAGGGCAACCTTTTTGAGGGCAACTCTTCCAACCGCGGCGGCGCCATTGGCACGACGGCTGGCGGAATCAGCCAATATGCCTATCTGCGCTCCACGGGGGATACCTTTAAAAATAACACGGCTACCAAATTTGGCGGTGCTATTTTTAACCAGTTTGCTACGGCCAACAACTATGTAAACGATGCTACCTTTACTGGCAACAAAGCCGATAAATATGGTGGAGCCATTTACAATAGTGGGGTATTGACCGTAAACAACAGTAATTTTACTACCAATACTGCCGATGCTGGTGGCGCTATTTTTAATGGTGGGAATATGGATATTACAAACTCCCGCTTTTCAAATAACACGGCGTCCAGTTTTGGTGGTGTATTGGTTGTATCTGATGCCAAAGCGGCAAAGGATGAGCGTGGAACGGCTGTTACCAACATTACCAATTCCGTTTTTGAAAATAACTATGCTGACGAAGGTGGCGTAATTTTTCAAAACAACGCAACTATCAAAATTGATAACTCCAAGTTCCTTAATAACAAAGCGGGTTGGATGGGTGTAATTGAGCAAGCCACGCCTTACCCGGGCCCGAAAGATTCTGCTGGTAAACTCATTATTTCTAACTCTGAATTTACAGGCAATGCGTCCGAACAATGGTCCGCAGGTGCGATTGGTGTATTTTCCGAAGCGGAAATTTCCAACACCACCTTTAACAACAACTCCATTTTAAGCGACGCTCACGCCGAAGCCCGCGACGGTGGCGGTGCTATTTATGTTGGCGGTTGGGGCCAATTAGCCGTGAAAGATTCCTCTTTCACAGGCAACAAAGGTAACCGCGGGGGCGCGATTGCCTCTACCAACGAGGGCCAAGGAACCGCAGAGGACCCGGTGGCCTATATTAAACTGGATAATGTAACCTTTGCAGATAACACCGCTTTGGATGAGGGTGGCGCGATTGCCAACTACTTAATTGGCGGCAACGGCAACCCCAACACCATTAAAAACTCCACCTTTACCGGTAACAAAGCCGGCACCAAAGGCGGCGCTATTTTCAACGCTAACAAAGCCGTGTTAAACCTGGAAGGCGACAACACCTTTGCCGATAACACCGCTAACGGCGTTGCAAACGATATTTACAACGACGGTACGTTAAATATCAATTCCGGCACCACCACTTTGGCGGGTGGTATTACGGGTAACGGCGCTTTGAACGTAAAAGGTTCGTCCGTGCTGAACCTGGGCCAAAGCACCGCGGAAGCGGACAGCATCGCCTTTGACAACGGCTCCACCTTGGCCGTGGAATTTGGCAACGATGCTATGGGCAACCTGAAAGCCCACACTATTACCATTGGTGAAAACACCAGCGACAGCGCCAAACTGCTGGTTACCTTGTCTCGCGACTTTTTGACCGATACCACGGGCATCAGCCACGAACTGACCAACGGAACCGATGTTAAAAACGGTTCCTTTGCTATGGCGGACGCGTCCAACGCGCTCTACAATGTAACCTTTGATAACAACATTGTTACCGCCGTACGCAAAACGCAGGAAGAAACCAATAAAGAAATTATCAACGCGGGCGGGAACGCCAATAACGCCAATGTTATTAACGCGTTTACCAACTCGGCGGATATGGGCTCCGATGCCGCCAACCAAACGGCCGACGTCATCAACCGCTTGGCTCAAACCGATGTTTCCGCGGCCGTAGCGGCTACCAATGCCGTCGCGCCGGAAGCGGCTTCCGCCAAACAGGTGGTACACGGTTCTATTGCGCGCGAAGTGTTCAACTCCCTGCAAACCCGTATGGACACCGCCGACAACGCGGCCCCGCAGGCCTTTGCGTTGGACGACGAACAAAAGGTTCAAAAACAAGGTTCCTACTCCGTTTGGATGCAGGGATTACTCAATAAATCGCACAAAGAAGCCACCGATACTACCGCCTTTACCGGCAGCAGCACGGGCTTGGCCTTTGGTGCTGATACCCGCGTAAATGACGATATTTTACTCGGCGCCGGCTATGCTTATACGCATACCAATGTTTCGTCCGACGGTCGCCACGACCGCATTTTGGGCGATAACTTCTTTGTCTATGGCCAATACCGCCCCAGCCGCTTCTATGTGCAAGCGTCCTTGGGTTACGGTGATTCCAAATACGAAGAAGCCAAATATCTGCCCGGCTTAAAGGTAGATGCGGATTATCACGTTAAATCCTATTCTGCCCAAGCCACCGCGGGCTATGAACTGACTGATATGCTTACCCCCACCTTGGGCTTGCGCTACATCAACCTGCAACAAGAGGGCTATAAGGATTCTGCCGACCAAGCCATTTCTGCCGAGCAAAATTCTTACCTCTCTGGCGTGTTGGGCGTAACGCTTAAAAACGAAGTGTATGCCTCGTCCGCCTTGCGCTTACTGCCGCAGTTGCACGCGGGCCTGTCGTACGATTTCGTAAGCGACAGCACTCAGGGCAACGTAGTACTGCCCAACGGGAGCAACTACACCATTTCCGGCGAACGGTTGCACCGCCTGGGTGTGGAAGCGGGTGCCTCTGTATCGGCCTACTTGTCCGATAATTGGGAAGCGCTCCTTGGCTACGAAGGCAACTTCCGCCAAGATTACAACTCCCACACGGGTACACTTAAAGTGCGCTATTTGTTCTAACGCAAGTTAAGTTTTTTCAAACCGGCCTCCTTTTTACGGGGGCCGGTTTTTTTATCAAAAACACTTTGAAGCAAACGTCAAAAAAAGTAAAATATATATACTTTAAAAAAGTTGTATAAGGAGATACATCTAGTATGAAGAAAGTTGTTTTGCTTTGCACGGTTTGCGCCCTTTTGAGCGCGGCCTGCACCACCCCCGGCAAAAGAACCGCTTGGGGCGCCGCTGGCGGCGCTGCCGTAGGTGCGGCTGCCGGCGCTATCATCGCCAACAACTCCGGCCACAAGAGCGAACACGGCGCTATTTACGGTGCCTTGGCCGGCTTGGCCGTAGGCGGTGCGTTGGGCAACTATTACGACAAACAAGCCAAAGAACTGGCCAAAATTGCCGAAGTAGTTAAAACCGATAACGGTATTCAAGTTTACTTGAAGAACGATATTTTGTTCGCTACCGGCAGTTCCGAACTCAGCGCTGATTCTATGCAGACGCTGACGGACCTGAATAGAGTGTTCAAAAAATACCCCAAAAACCGCATTGTGGTACAGGGATACACCGATTCTACCGGCTCTGACGCTATTAATAACAAACTTTCCACTCAACGCGCCAAAGCCGTGTATGATTTCCTCTTGGGCAGCGGTTTAAAGACCAAGAGCATTACCTATGTGGGCTATGGTTCTTCTAACCCGATTGCCAGCAACGCTACCGCTGCCGGCCGCGCGCAGAACCGCCGCGTAGTCTTGCAAATCACCGCCAACGAAAAAGATATCCAATAACTTTTTTGAAGGGTATAGTTAAAACACCCCACCTTGGGATATTCCCGGGTGGGGTGTTTGTCATAAAACAGAAAGAAATTTTTTGTATCTTTAAGGCATAATGTATTCACCCGTTTCGTCATCTAATTGTCCGCCAAAAGAACGACAAAATTTTTCAGCCGAGGTAGCACCACTAAAATAACACGTAAATTTTCCCCGCACAGATGGTTCATAATAGGTACTTGGATAGAAGGATATCACATAATAATTGTCATCATCCACCTCTTCACGTGCTGATTCAACATAAAAATCTTCTCCCCCCCCTACTAACATATAACTCCATATTTTAGAGGGCCTACGCTCATCATCTCCACTACCGGGCACAGTAATATCCAAGTCATCAAAACTGCTAGGATATTTACCATTAGCCAAGCGATATACCTCAGCCGCTTGCGCAATCGTTTTCAGCATAGTACGTGCCTCGGCTGTTCTGCTTTTTTCTACTGCTATTTGATACTGCGGCAAAGCCACCGCGGATAATATACCAATAATCAGCACCACTACCAATAGTTCAATAAGCGTAAAACCCGCATTTATCGTGCGGACCTCCGCTATTTTATTTGTTCGGTTAGCACGCTTTTTTCCTTTCAACAATAGGCCACCTAATCGGCCCACAGACGCATTTTTCACTTTACCCTCCTTTTTTGGTAAATTTTGAATATACTCAAAATTTACCAAAAAAAAAAAAACGATACAACCCCTTTTAAAATACACCAGCCAAACAGCCCTTTTCCCCCGTCAATAAGGGCCCTTCAAAAAACAGTAGAAAAAACACCCCCAATTTGCTATCTTTTATTATATGGCTATTCTCGGTTACGACGGCATCAAAGCACTTATTAAACTCTTGGAAACGGAGGGCGACACTTACGGCCCCGTTTTGAAGAACGCTTTGGCCGCCGCTATCAAACAAACCCCCGACCAAGTGGAGCGCGTAATGCAAGAGGAATTCCAATCCTCGGCGCCGCGCACCGTCGTACGCACGCTGGAAGAAATCTGCTGGGAAGACCTTTCCAAAGCCTTGGCGCGCTACTGTGCCAAAATCAACCCGGACCTGGAAGAGGGCCTCACGTTACTGGCTAAATTCACCAGCCCCACCACCGCGCGCGGGGATATTGCCGCACCGCTGGACCGTATGGCGCAGGACTTGCGCCCGGCCTTATTAAACGCCGCCAATTACGGCGAAATTGCCGCCATTTTAGGCCATTATATTTTTAATGTCCGCCAATTTTCCGCCTTATCCACCAGCGCAGACATAAAGGATATGTCCTTTTCGCGCTTTTTAGCCAAAAAACGCGGCTCCGGGCTGTGTATGGCTTGCTTATATACCGTTTTGGGCCAACGCTTTGGATTAGACGTAAACCTCATTGATTTAGCCGGAAGAATCCTGGTAAACTTGCAAAACCCCGCCACGGGCGAGGCCCTGTTTATTGACCCCTTGGACAACGGCAAAGTATTAAGCGAGCGCGACTGCCGCCAATACATTGAGGTCCGCCAACTGGCTTGGAATAACGCCTTTTTAACCCCGCTTTCCTCCCGCTTGATTATCCGGCGCTTCATCGCCAATATGATTTATGCCTTAAACAAAATCCGCGACGAAAGACGTTTAAAATACTTGCGCGGCTATTTGGATATTATCAAGGGCTAACCCCAAGGAGAAAAAAATGAACTATTATGTATGGTTAATTATCGCCGTGGGTTGTTTTGTGGGCGAGATGTTTTCTATGGAATTTTCGCTCGCGTGTTTGGGCACCGGCTTATTAGGCGCGGCCGCCGCGGCCTATTTTGGGCTTGGTTTATGGGCCCAAGTGGGCGTATTTGCCGCCATTTCCGCCATGTCCTGGATAGGCGTGCGCCCCTTTGCCTTAAAGCACCTCTACGGCAAGGCTAAGGCCGTTAAAACACCCGCAGAGGATGTGCTCGGCAAGCCCGCCGTGGTGGAAATTGCCATTGACCCGGTGCAGGACACGGGCCGCGTGAAGGTAGAGGGCGAAAGTTGGAAGGCCACCGCCAAGGAGCCCTTAAATGTGGGCACTAAATGCGTGGTGGAAAAGTTGGACGGCGTAACCTTAACGGTACGCAAAGAGTAATTTGGCAGGAACGCCTACGGGCGTAAAATAAAAAAAGGAGCAGTCTATGACAGAAACCGCAGGGAACTTCGGGCTGATTTTTTTAGCCGCTTTTATCTTCTTTGTCATCGTAATCATCGCCAAGGGCATTGTGATTGTGCGCCAAGCGCAGGTGATTATTATTGAGCGCTTCGGGAAATATTTGGAAACCTTAAACCCGGGCATCAACTGGATTATCCCGCTTATGGATAAACCGCACTTAATGGAGTGGCGCAACAGCCGCGAATATTTGGACTCCACGGGCAGAACGCGCTCCGTGCCGTTTATGGAAATGCGTGATACCATTGATATGCGCGAAACGGTGTATGACTTCCCGCGCCAGAGCGTAATCACCAAGGATAACGTAGGCATTGAAATCAACGCCTTGCTCTATTTCCAAATCACGGACCCGATTAAAGCCGCCTACAAGGTGGAATCGCTGCCTACCGCCATTGAAAAATTAACGCAAACCACGTTAAGAAACATCATCGGCGAAATGGACCTGGACCAAACGCTTACCTCGCGCGAAATTATCAACAGCAAATTGCAGGTAATTTTGGACGATGCTTCCAACAAGTGGGGCGTAAAGGTCAACCGCGTGGAATTGCAGGATATTATTCCCCCCGCCGCCATCCGCGAAGCGATGGAAAAACAAATGAAGGCCGAACGCGACCGCCGCGCAATGGTAACGGAAGCCGAAGGTACGAAAACGGCCCAAATTTTAAAGGCCGAAGCCGTGCGCGAAAGCGAAATTAAAAAGGCCGAAGGGTTAAAGCAATCCGCCATTTTGCAGGCGGAAGGTGTGGCGGAAGCCAAAATCAAGGTGGCGCAGGCGGAAGCCGAATCCGTCAAGATTGTAGCCGCCACGGTGGCCCAATCCTCCAACCCGGCCAGTTATATGATTTCGCTCAAATACATTGAAGCCTTAACCAAAATGACCGAAGGCAAAGACAACAAAATCGTCTATATGCCCTACGAAGCCTCCAATGTGTTGGGCGCGGTAGCCGCTATTAAAGATTTAACGGGCGGCGTACCCACTAAATAAGTTTAACAGGCAAGAGATTATTACCGCCCCGGGATTTTCCTTTCCCGGGGTGTTTTTTATTCTAATGCCCTTTGTCGTGTGTGGTGGCCCGTAAGGCCGTTTCGGGAGAGTGCGCCCCAGCAAAAGCAGTGTGGCCCAAGTAATCGTTACCTAGCGCATTGAGTGGCGACGCGCAGCGTGCGGCCTGCAAGGCCGTTTTAGAAGAGCGCGACATAACAGCAACCGTGTGGCTCCACCAATCACTACCCAGCACTTTGAGCAGCCACCCGCAGGGATTTACTATAATAATTTTATGGGAAAAATTAACTGGCACCAGGTATATGCCGAAGTAAAAGAATTTACCAAAATTACGCTCAAAAAATATTCGTTGTTTCTTGTGCGCCTCACTCCGCACCAAAACATCGCCCAAACGGTCTTATCCTACACGCTTATCGGGTGGATTGTCCTTTCTTTGCCGTTTATGAACACGGTACACGTTTCTTTTTTGGATAATCTCTTTACCGCTGCATCCGCCGTTTCCACGACCGGGCTTAACAGTGTAAACTTTGCCGACTCTTATACATTTTTAGGCAAATTAGTAGTCTTAATTCTTATTCAAGTAGGAGGCGTGGGGTATATGACGTTCGCTTCGTTTGTGTATTTGTCCTTTTCACAAAAGCACCGTCTGCGCAAAAGCCAGCAGGACGCCCTCACCGCCGAAGTGGCCCTGCCCAATACATTAAAACTGTCCGACTTTCTGTGGGCGGCGCTGGCGTTTACCGTTATTGCGGAAAGTATCGGCGCGGTCTTTTTGTTTAATTATTTCCGCCACCACGACTACACGATTTTGCAGGCAACTTGGTACAGTATTTTCCACAGCGTTTCCGCATTTTGTACGGCGGGCTTTTCGCTTTGGAACAACAGTTTGGAAAACTTTGCCGACAGCAAAACCATTAACTTGGTAATGTCCTGCCTGATGTTGGCGGGGGCAATGGGCTTTATTGTGGTAACGGACCTGTTTAACTTTATTTGCCGCCGCACGAAAGAGATTTCTTTTACCACCAAACTCATTTGCCTTTCCACATTTGTAATGGTAGCGTTCGGCACATTTACCTTATTTGTAACCACGCCGGGACTGTCGGTTTGGGAAGCCTTCTTCCAATCCGTCGCCGCGATGACAACCGCCGGGTTCAACACCGTGGGAATAAACATTATGTCCTCGTGTTCTTTGCTTATTTTAATTCTGCTTATGAGCATTGGCGGCTCCCCCTCCGGCACGGCGGGCGGTATCAAAACAACGGCCTTTGTAAGCGTAATGGCGATTATGTACAACCGCCTACGCCTGCACGAGCGTGTGGAAATGATGGGCCGCCGCTTGCCCTTGGTGCGGATGTACGCGGCCACCTCCACCTTTTTGCTCTATACGTTAATGCTGTTTGCCAGCATTTTCCTGTTAACGTGGACGGAAAAACTGCCGTTTTTAGATTTAGTATTTGAAGCCTCCGCCGCACTTAGCACCTCGGGTTTATCCACGGGGATTACGGCGCACCTTTCGTGGCTGGGCAAGTTAATTATTATCGGCACGATGCTTATCGGGCGTATCGGCGTGGTTACGTTTGGTATGGCACTACTCGGCAACGATGACGAGGACGACGACGATAAACCCGCCGAAAAAGAGGACGTGGCCGTCTAACCGAAAGGCCAATTTAGTAAAATATAAGTATGAAATTTTATCTTATCAGTTTGGGTTGCCCCAAAAACTTAACCAATAGTGAAGAATTTTCCGCCCGGCTTTTAGCCAGCGGGCACGAACTCGTCTTCTCGCCCGAGGAAGCCGACACCGTTATTATTAACACCTGCGGCTTTATTTCCTCCGCCGTCAAAGAAGGCACGGCTGAAATCCGCCGCGCGCTGGAACTGAAAAAAGAGGGCAAAATCAAACGCGTAGCCGTTACCGGCTGTATGGTGGACCGCTACAAGGATAAAATGGCAAAGGACTTCCCGGAAGCGGACCTCGTTTTCTCCATTGCCGCGCAGGAACATATTGAGGATATTATCGGGCAAAACGGCCTGTTTTTGGAATCTTTGGCCAACGCCCTGTATATCCCCGAGTACAAAATGAGTTTGACGGCCTCACACACCGCTTATTTAAAAATTGCCGACGGGTGCAATTACCGTTGCGCCTATTGTACGATTCCCTTTATCCGCGGCGCGTACCGCTCCAAACCGATGGAGCAGGTGGTGCAGGAAGCGCGCCTGATGACGCAAAACGGCGTGAAGGAAATTTCCCTTATCGCGCAGGACACCACCTCCTACGGGATTGACCTGTATAAAAAACCGCAACTGACGGAACTGCTTAAAAAGTTGTTAAAAATCCGCGGATTAGGCCGTTTGCGCATTATGTACGCATACCCGAATATGGTTACGCGCGAACTGGCGCAACTTATCGCCGGGGAAGAAAAGATTTTCCATTATGTGGATATTCCGTTGCAACACATCGCAGACCCGGTGCTAAAAAATATGAAGCGCCAATGCGACGGCAAAAAAGTGCGCGCCACCTTGGATATGCTCAAAAAGGAAATCCCGGACGTTTCCCTGCGCACTAACTTTATTGTAGGTTTCCCAGAAGAAACGGAACAGGACTTTGAGGAATTAAAGGACTTTGTACGCGAATACGAATTTGACAATATGGGCGTGTTTGAATACTTCCGCGAAAAAGGCACCGCGGCCTACGATATGAAGCAAATCCCCGCCAATGTAAAACACCGCCGCGCCCGCGAACTGGAAGAAGTGCAAAGCCGCGTGATTGATAAAATTAACCAAAAACTTATCGGCACGGAACTGGAAGCCATAGCGGACGGCGCGGACTTTGGCCGCACCTACAAGGATGCGCCGGATATTGATGGACGGGTAACCTTTACCAAGCCCGTTACGCCCGGCTGTATTTTCAAAGGGCGCATTGTAGCCGCCGAGGGTTACGACCGCGTATTAGAACCCCTAAAAATTATCAAAAAGTAAAACAAAATGCCCCGGGAAATGAAAAACCCGGGGCATTTTTATGGCATTTCGTACCGAAACTCTGAGGAAGATTCGTAAACCAATTTACCACCCAAAGACTGACAAATCTTTTTATCTATATCAGCCGAAGCACGGCAAAGTATCTTTTGGGTTGGTTCCGCCGAATGTGTATAAAATGCTTGGCTATGCAAATTCGGGCCTTCAATATTCAAATGGACTAGAGAGGGTCCCCAATAGCGTAAACTAAAACCATTACAATCGTAATAAGACGACGCCCCAACTACCCGGACTGTGCACCCGGGCATTTCCATATCCAAATCATTTAAGGTATCGGGAAATTGGCCCCCGCTGGCTAGTAAATACATCGCCATACTTTCTTTTACTTTACGAAAAACCAACAGATAATTATTCATACGGGTCTTTTTGACGGCAAATTCGTACTTTGGCAACGCCACCGCCGCTAAAATACCAATAATAAGAACCACAACCAGGAGTTCTATTAAGGTAAAACCTGTTGTTACCGTGCGGCCTCCCCAAGCAAGGTTATTGTCGTCATCCCCGAGGAATTTAGTCGGGGATCCGTTGTTGCTGTTGCCTTTATTAAATAACAACAGATTCCCGATTACAACACTCGGGAATGACAAAATAGTGGAAAATCCTTTCATTTTTTCTCCTTGTTAAGGCCTTTATATTTGACTAAAACGGCCTTTTATACGCGTTTTTATACGGCGGATACATCCGGGTACGACCACCGCGATTTATCAAAATTTTAACAAAAAAAAAAAAACGAAACAACCCCTTTATAGTGAACTGCCAAAAGGCAACGACAAAAACTACATTGTTTAGTCGTTATAAAAATAAGGGGTCATTCTGAACTTGTTTCAGAATCTACATCTTGGGTCGTTTATTAAACAAAGGAAACAATACACTCAAATACAACAACACAATCGGTAGATCCTGAACTAAATTCAGGATGACCTCTTATTTGAATAACAACGAGATCCCGGATAAAAGCCTTCCGGGATGACGGCAAAAAACACAACAAAATAAGGGCGTCGTCCTGAACTCGTTTCAGGACCTACCGCTTGGGTTATTGGTCGTTTATAAAAATAAAGGCCTTTCTATTTGTCATCCCGGGCGTGGACCCGGGATCCAGTCTGTTTATTAGAAAAGACCTTATTTTATTTCTGGATTCCGGGTTCCCGCTTCGTATGCGGGCCCCGGAATGACAGCAACAGATCTCGTACCCCTGCGGGACGCCAAACACTACGGGATGACGGCAAAAGGCAACATCCGCTATAAAATAAAAGTCATTTCATATACCTTTTACAAATACGGTTTAATAACCTTATACACACGGTCGGCGACAATCTCGTACCCTGCGGCGTTGGGGTGGATTTGGTCGGATTTATATTTGTTTTGGTGGAAGATGCCGTCCAAAATGCCCGGCACAAAAACGGAACCCGTTTCCTTGGCAATCTGTTTATAAAGTTTGGTGTAGCGCGCCATTTGGGAATATCCCCCCGTATCTACCAGTACGGCTATGGCGCCAGCCTGCTGCACGGCATCCACAATTTGCCGGATAGATTTCTCCGTTTCGTCTAAACCAACCCCGCGCATAAAATCGTTTCCGCCGAACTCAATTAACACCATATACGGGTTTTGTTCCAGCACTTTATTCAACCGCACCGGGGCCGCCGCGCCCGTATCGCCGGACAAGCCCAAATTCACCACCGGGCGGGTAATCTTTTTAGCCAGCACGCTGGGATAGGAATTGACCCTCCCGGCGCCGTATCCGGCCGTTAAACTATCGCCAAACGCCACCACGGCTAAACCGGGGTTATGCAAGTTTTTAATTTCCGCCTTTTTCGGGCCAAAAGCCCAATACAAAAGCCCCACGCACAAAGCAATTAAAAGTATCTTTTTCATACCTTTATTATAACAAAGCACCGTACGCGCGTACAAAAAAAGGGTTGACTTTTTGTTACTTTATTATAGAATAAGAGTATGAGAATACCGCTGAGCAAAGACGAAGAAAAAAGTCTGTTAGACGCCGCGCAGAACGCGCGGGAAAATTCCTACTCGCCCTACTCCAAATTTAAAGTAGGTGCGGCCGTGCTTACGGAGGATAACCATATCTTCGCAGGCACCAATATTGAAAACGCTTCCTACGGGCTGACCGTGTGTGCTGAACGCAACGCGATATTTGCGGCCGTTAGTGCGGGCAAACGCCGTTTCCGCGCGCTGGCCCTCATCACACAAAAGTTGCCCGGGCTAACGTTTAACTCGCCTTGCGGTGCTTGCCGCCAGGTAATGAGCGAGTTTATGGCGCCTGATACGCCCATATACATTGCTGTATTAAACGGAACCAAACGCGTGGCCTATAAAAAGCAACTGCGCGATATTATGCCGTATCCGTTTGATAAATTTACGGAAAAATAATTCCGCCTTTACACACTGGGGGAACAATGACCGAAGCCGTCTATAAAGGGCTTTCTGCCCTTGTGCTGGAAAACGAAACCCTGCGCCTGACTTTTCTGCCCGGTTACGGGTTCAAACTGGCTAGTTTAATCAGCAAGAAAACCGGCCGGGAGTGGCTGTTCCAATCCAAGGAATCCACCTTGCGCATACCTGAATACGGGGCGCCGTTTTCCAAGTACGATTCCAGCGGCTTTGACGAAGTGTTCCCCTCTATTGACGCCTGCCCGTACCCGGACGGAGCCTACAAAGGCCTGCCCGTGCCGGACCACGGCGAACTCTGGACGCTTCCGTGGGAGGGTGTTGCTTCGCCGGACGGAAAATCCGTAAAAGCGTTTACCAAAAGTAAGGTCTTCCCGTATATTTTTTCCCGCCGGACGACCCTAAACCAAAACGAAATCATCTTTGAATACGAGGTTGAAAACACTTCGTGCGAGGAATTTAAATTTATTTGGACGCCGCATTGTCTGCTGGCCTGTTCCCCCGCCACGCGCCTAATCGTGCCGGAAAATTTAACCCAAGTAATGACGGTGGAACACTCCACCCAGCATTTGGGCGTGTGGGGCTCGCGCTATTCTTACCCCTTAACTACCGACGTACACGGAAAGCAGATAGACCTTGCCGCCACCGAACCCGCTACTGCGGGCAACTGCGAAAAATTTTACTTTACCGCCCTTAATTTAGCCGGCTGGTGCGCCATTGAGCATACCGATACGGGCGAAGAACTCCGCTACGATTACGACGGCAAAAAAATACCTTATTTGGGCGTGTGGAAGACCCAGGGCGGCTACCGCGGCGATTACAACATCGCCCTAGAACCGTGCACGGGGGAGTTTGACGATTTATACGTTGCCAACAAACTGCGCCGCACCGCCGTAATAGAGCCCAAAGACAAATTTGTTTGGAAATTAAAAATGACCGTGCTTTAAAATAGGCGCCGTGGCGCCAAGGGGATAATTATGAACCAACTGGCTTTAAGAAGTAAATTCAATGAAGTCTTTAAGAAGGAAAAACTCTACTTTTTTGCTCCGGGGCGCGTTAATTTAATCGGTGAACATACCGACTACAACGGCGGGCACGTTTTCCCGTGTGCGCTTTCGTTCGGCACGCATTGCGTGTTTTGCAAACGCGACGACAAAAAAATCCGCCTCTACTCGCTCAATTTCCCTGAAAAGGGCATTATTGATGCGGATTTAAACAACATTTCCTACGATAAAAACCAAGACTGGGCCAACTATCCGCTGGGCGTTATCAAAACGCTCCAAAACCACGGCTACGACATTGACCAAGGCTTTGAACTGATGTTCTGGGGAGACATCCCCAACGGGGCGGGTTTGTCGTCCTCCGCGTCCATAGAATTGGCCACCGCCGTAGCGATGAACAAAGTTTTTAACCTCTATATCCCGCAGGTAGAACTGGTGAAATTTTGCCAAGAAGCCGAAAATAAATTCGTGGGGATGAACTGCGGCATTATGGACCAATTTGCCATCGGTATGGGCAAAGAGGGTTGCGCCATTTTGCTGGACTGCAACACGCTAAACTACGAATACGCCCCGCTTGATTTAAAGGGCGTGTCTATCGTTATTATGAACACGAACAAACGCCGCGAACTGGCCGATTCCAAATACAACGAACGCCGCGGCGAGTGCGAACGAGCCTTAAAGGCCCTGCAAGCCAAACTGCCTATTAAGTCCTTGGGCGATTTATCCATAGACGAATTTGAAAAAAATAAGGATTTAATCACCAACCCCGTGGAACGCAAACGCGCCAAACACGCCGTATATGAAAACCAGCGCACCTTGCAGGCGGTGGAACGCTTAAAGGCGGGCGATTTAAAGACCTTCGGCAAATTAATGAACGAGTCCCACATTTCCCTGCGCGACGATTACGAAGTTACCGGCAAGGAATTAGACACCTTGGCCGAAGCCGCTTGGCAACAGCCGGGCGTATTGGGCGCACGGATGACGGGCGCGGGCTTTGGCGGGTGTGCGATTGCGCTAGTCAAGGATGAGGACGTCAAACATTTTATTGATAACGTGGGCAAAATCTACCACGACAAAACAGGCCTCAAAGCCGATTTTTACATTGCTTCCGTTGGCGGTCCCGCGCGGCAGGAAGAAAAGATGTATTAAAATTTTAGGCCGGGCCAAAACATCCCGGCAAGGTTAATTTTATGGAGGACAATTTATGAAGAATATTTTAGTAATCGGCGGGGCGGGCTACATCGGCTCCCATATGGTGCGTATGCTCGCCAAACAAGGGTATAATCCGGTCGTATTTGATAATCTTTCCAAGGGGCACAGGGAAGCCGTAGCCCAATACCCCTTTGAACTGGGCGACTTAGGCGACAAAGCGCGCCTAACCGAGGTGTTTAAAAAATATGGCATTGAAGCGGTAATGCACTTTGCCGCGTTTGCCGAAGTGGGCGAAAGCGTTAAGGAACCGTCCAAATATTACCACAACAACGTAGCCAAGGTGCTGGATTTGCTGGACGCAATGGTGGAAAATAACATTAAATACTTTGTGTTCTCCTCTACGGCGGCTACCTTTGGCGAACCTGTCCGCCCCAAAATTGACGAAACGCACCCGCAAAACCCCATTAACCCCTATGGCAACACCAAGTTAATGGTGGAAAAAATGCTCGCGGATTTTGACACCGCCTACGGCTTAAAGGCCACGGCCCTGCGCTACTTTAACGCAAGCGGTGCGGACGACTCGGGCGAAATCGGCGAATCGCACAATCCCGAAACGCACTTAATCCCCATTGTTCTGCAAGCCGCCGCGGGCAAACGCCCCTCTATCAAAATGTTCGGCACGGATTACCCCACGCCCGACGGCACCTGCGTGCGCGATTATGTGCACGTGAACGATTTAGCCCGCGCGCACATTTTGGCACTTGAAAAAATGGTTAAGGATAACGTCAGCGAACGCTTTAATTTAGGTAGCGGAAACGGGTTTTCTGTGGCGGAACTCGTCAAAGAAGCCAAACGCATCACGGACATAGATTTTAAGGTGGAAACCGCCCCCCGCCGCGCGGGCGACCCGGCTGTATTGGTGGCCGACAGCACCAAAGCCGAAAAAGTGTTAGGCTGGAAACCGCAATACAATCTGTCCCGCATTATTGAAACGGCCTGGAACTGGGAACAGCACCGCAAATACTAGGAGATTTTTATATATGGACATCAACTTACTGATTGACCAATTAGTCGCCTACGCGGTAAACGAAAAACTGCTCGCGTCGCGCGACCGCGCTTGGGCAGTAAACCAACTGTTGGCGCTTTTGCACTTGGACGAATACACCCCTAGCGGCTTTAAGGGCAAAACGCCCAAATTTCCGTGCGAAATTTTAAAAAACATCTGCGACTGGGCCGCAAAAAAGGGTCTCATTTCGCCCGATACGGTTACAATGCGCGATTTGTTTGACACGAAATTAATGGGCGTGTTTGCGGGCTTACCCTCTGCGGTTACCGAGGAGTTCTTTAAACTCCACAAAAAGAGCCCCAAAGCGGCCACAGACAAGTTTTACCACGATGCCCGCGCGCTGGACTACATCCGCACCGAACGCGTGGCGAAAAACCTGGCCTGGAAAACGCGCACCCCATACGGCACGCTGGACATCACGATTAATATGTCCAAGCCCGAAAAGAGCCCGCAGGACATTGCCGCCGCCTTAAAGGCCAAGGCGTCCGCCTATCCCCCGTGCCTGCTGTGCAAGGAAAACGAGGGCTACGCGGGGCGCATTAATCACCCGGCGCGCCAAAACCTGCGCTTAATTGCGCTGGACGTATTAAAGGACGGGAACCCGTGGTATTTGCAATACTCGCCGTATGTGTATTACAACGAGCATTGTATTTTCCTTTCCGGACATCACGAACCGATGAAGATTTCCCAAACCACCTTTGCGCGGTTGCTTAATTTTGTGGAATTTCTGCCACATTATTTTATCGGCTCCAACGCGGATTTGCCTATCGTCGGCGGGTCCATTTTAACGCACGACCACTTTCAGGGCGGACGCTATACCTTTGCTATGGAAAAAGCCCCGCTGGATAGGTCCTTTAAAATAAAGAAATTTCCGCGTGTAAAGGCGGGCATAGTCAACTGGCCGATGAGCGTTATCCGCCTGGTGGGAAGCAAGAAAGATTTGATAGAAGCAAGCGGATATATCCTTAAAAAATGGCGCGCGTACAGCGACGAAAAAGCCGACATTTTAGCCTACACAAACGATACGCCGCACAACACCATTACGCCCATAGCCCGGCGGCGCGGAAAAGCGTTTGAAATAGACCTTGTTCTGCGCAATAACCGCACGTCCGCGCAGTTTCCGCTGGGGATTTTCCACCCCCACCAAGAGGTTTTGCACATCAAAAAGGAAAACATCGGCCTGATTGAGGTAATGGGCCTGGCGGTGTTGCCCGCGCGGCTGGCCAAGGAACTGGCCGACCTGGAACCCCTGCTTATCAAACGGGATATCGCGGCTATCCGCAAGAGCGAAACGCTAAATAAGCACGCCGATTGGGCGGAGGAACTGCTTAAAAAATACACCTTTACCCCGCAAAATACGCAAACTGTTTTGCATAGCGAGGTAGGCAAGGTGTTTGCCAAGGTGCTGGAATACGCGGGCGTATTTAAGCGCACGCCCGAGGGCCAAGCGGCCTTTGATAGGTTTATCAAAAAGTTATAAAAATAGCGCCCCGGGTATTCATTGCCCGGGGTTTATTGTGAGCAGTATTTATAAAAGAACACCCCGGGTTTTTCTTTACCCGGGGCGGTTTAGTTAGTTAATCGGTTTGTTGGTTAGCATATCGCACTCTTCGGAGCCGCAAACGCTTTTGCAAAGTCTTTTTCCAAAATCGGTTTGCCCCATACAGATTTGCTGGTAAGTGCCGTCGGGGTTATCAGATAACCCAATCAAATAGTCTGCTGATTCCTCTTTGCAGGGTTTAGGCGATACAATAAAACCCACCCAAGTAGTGTCATAGCAAAAATTCTTGGTGGACGCACCCCCAGAATTACCTATACCACCCGTAGAGGAATAAGTTAGGCCCGTATCTTCATACAAGGCTTCGAGGTCGCCCTCATTTCCGTTTAACTTCATTAATTGGGCATTTTCTCTAACTTTTTTGAGTATAATGTTTACTTCCGCCAGACGGCTTTTGGCTACGGCCAATTCGTACTTAGGCAGTGCCACCGCCGCCAAAATACCTATAATAAGCACAACTACTAATAATTCTATCAAGGTAAACCCGGCACTTGTTGGGCAAGTATTAACCGTGCGGACACTTCTGCTAGGGGTGTCATTCCCGAGTGTAGTAGTCGGGAATCTGTTGTTTTCCTTTTTTAATAAAAGCAGATCCCCGACAGAAACCTTCGGGGATGACAAAATAGAAATAAACCCTTTCATTTTTTCTCCTTTTTAAGGCCTTTATATTTAAGCAAAACGGCCTTTTATACACATTTTTATACGGCGGATACATCCGGGTACACTCACCGCCGAATACTCAAATTTTAACAAAAAAAAAAACGATAACAACCCATTTAAAAAGAACGACGAACAACCACGGCAAAAAACCCTATTTCTTGCCGTCATACTGAACTGGCGGCCCGCAGGGTTTTCAGAATCTACATCTTGGGTCGTTTGCCGTTGTCGTCATCCTGGAAAGCCGTAGTCCAGGATCTGTTGTTATAAAATAAGGATTAGATACTGGACAGAAACCTTCCAGTATGACTTTGTTGAATAACAACCCAGAAGACAACCCAATAGGTAGATCCTGAACTAAATTCAGGATGACCTCCTTTTTTAGAAAGCCGTCATTCCCGAAAGTTTGCCGGCGCGGAGCGTTCGGGAATCTGTCGTTTTTATCTTTTGGTAACAACGGATCCCCGACTAAAACACTCGGGAATGACAACCACGACAACGACAGATCCCGGATAAAAACCTTCCGGGATGACGGCAAAAAAACATACAATAAGGCCGTCCTAAAACCCCACCCACAGAAAATCCCTCTTGACTTTTTACACACAAATTTTATAGAACAAAGTATAGAACAATAAAACAAGTAAAAGGAACGCTTATGAAAGCCCTGCATCCTAAACAAATGGAACTGTTGGAAATTTTAAAAAGTAATATTTCGGACCCGCTGACAATGGAAGAATTGGCCGACCGCTTAAACGTAAGCGGCAAAAGCGTGGTCTTTCACCACATTAAACAGTTGGAAAAAAAGGGCTTTTTAAAGCGCAATCCTGCCAACCCGCGCGACTATATTATTTTAAAGGACCCGGAGCGCAACGTCATTTATCTAAATATGTACGGTATGGCAAAATGCGGCCCCGAGGGAACTATTTTGGACGGCACGCCCACGCGCATTGTGCCCGTGGACCCGAGTATGATTTATTTTCCGGCCTGTAAGGGCTTTATGGTAGAGGCCAAGGGCGACTCTATGGAAAACCTTATCTCCCCGCACGATTGGCTGATTGTGGAGCAAAACCACCAGCCAAAAAACAAAGATGTGGTGGTCTGCGTGAACAACGGGGAAGTAATGGTAAAGCGTTTTACGCAAGACGGCGAGAACGTCATTTTGCAATCGGAAAACCCGCGCTATAACCCCATTGTAGCCGATAAAACGGCCTTCCGCGTGGAAGGTATCGTGCGCAGTATTATCAAACGCAACGTAAGTTGCTAAACCTCCTGCTGTCTCGGGTGCCGAAACCCGGGGCAATTAGTCGTAACCTCACCCCCGCGTTTGCTGGCGCGGGGGCTTTTTATTTGGTGCAAGCGCGCCTGGAAAAGTGTGGCGAGATATGCCCCCAACATCCCCCGCGCCGAGTTCAGCAAGATATACGTAAAAAACCCCGCCTGATAAAGGGCGGGGTTTTCTATAAAATCAGTTTTTATTTGACGATTAACAGCGAGCGTCCGTCTTTTTCTTGGGAGTACGGGTCCAAGGTGTTTTGTCCGTCCACCACGTACAAGAATTTATAAGTGCCGGGCGCAATGGAAAGGGTAGTTTCCCAATAGCCGTTGCGTTTTTTAAGCGCTTGGGGTTTTGCCATTGTAAAGCCGCTCACAATCGCCACCTTTTTACCTTCGCCATACCAGCGGAAGGTTACGCGGCGGTATTTACCACCATTGGAAGAAGCCACAATTACGCTTTTTTTAGCGTTCTCTTTCACTTCGGGGGCCGGCTCAACTTTGGCGGGCTCTTCGGCTTTCTTTTCCTCTTGCTCAATCACGGCCGTAACCGGGATTTCCACCGGGGCCGCCGCCGGAACACTATCCTCTACGGGTTTATTTTCTTCCACCAGTACAGGTTCGCTGGCTTGCGGGAGTTCAGGCGTTTGCACCACTTCGGCCTGTTCGGCACGCGGGGCATTGGCAGGCGCATCAAACACGCGCCCGGAAAAATGTTTATAGATAAAATAACCGAAAACACACAGGAAGATAATGTCTATAATAATCAGAAACAGCCACAAATCTTTATTTCCGGCAGGTTTTGCGTCTAAATCAAAGTTTTCGTTTTCCATATTGGTTCCTGATTAAAAAAGCGGGCGAAGGGAATCGAACCCTCGTCTAAAGCTTGGGAAGCTTCCATTCTACCATTGAACCACGCCCGCATAGCGGAGTCCGCACATTTATTTTAGCAAATTTTAGGCGGATGTACACAACTATTTAATATGCTGTGCCCGTAAATCAAGTGTCTTAATAAACGCCAAGGCCTCTTGGCGGCTTGTTACTTTCCCCTCCACCTGCGCCACGGAAACGGCTTCCAAAATCTCGCCGATTTTGGGGCTGGGCGGCAGGGACAGTTCGTCCATTACGTCGCGCCCGGTAATCAGCCGCGTGGGCTGAACCTTTTTCGGTTGGTCAAAATACTTATGGAGCAGTAACGTAAGCACCTGCATATGACGCAGGGTTTTGCCCACATTGGCCGTTTTTTGCGCGCGGGCAATACTCATCAGCCGTTCGCCGCTTTTAGGCATAATGCGCCGCAACTGCGCGTCCGTAACGTAACTGGTGTAATCGGCCCAACACAGCAAAAGCATCGGCACGCCGGCTTCGCCCAAATCGCGAAAAAAATGATAGGCGCCCTTATCGGTTATCACGTCGTTGCTGGCAAGGTTGGACGGGCGCAAATGCTCGCCGATCATCGCGCAAATCAGGCGGATATCGGCCCGGCTGTAATGAAGCCGCTCCAACACCGCTTTGGCCATTTTGGCCCCCCGTTCCTCGTGATAGAAAAAGCGCAGGCGGTCCCCCACCTTTTTGGCGGTGGCGGGCTTGGCGATGTCGTGCAACAGGGCCGTCATTTTATAAAGGGCTTTGTGCTGGGCGAGCGGAGCCAGTTTAGACGCATATTTTGGGAAGGCCTTTTGCAAATGGTCCAGCAGGTATTCCATCCGCTTAAACACGTCCAGCGTGTGCTTTAATACGCCGCCCTTGCCGTAATAGACTTCGGCGCACTCGCGCTGTGCTTCCAACTCGGGGAACAAGGCGGTCAGCAAACCGCACTCGTCCATTAAAAGTAAATTTTCGTACGCCTTGGACGTGGCAAACAGCCGTTCCAACTCCTCGCGCACGCGTTCGCCCGCCGGCTGGACAATCAGCGCGCGGTCCTTTTTAATTTGCGCCAACGTGCGGGGCGAAATGGAAAAGCCCAACTCCGCAGATGAGCGGAACGCACGGAGCATACGCAAAGGATCCTCTTTAAATACACGCGGACTATTTTCGTCAATGACTTTCTCCGCCACCGCCTGTAAACCGCCGCTTACATCTACAATATTTTTGCGTTGCAAGCGTTTTAAAATCACGCGGGCAGTGCCGTCTTTATGCGGCGTAATTTCTATTTTGGGCAAGGCAGAAACGGGGTACGCCAGCGCATTAAACGAAAAATCGCGGCGCAACAGGTCCGCCTTTAAATCTTTGCCCTGATAGGCGGTTAAATCAATTTGAATTTTATCTTTGTGCGTTACCAAACGCCACACGCCAAATTCAGCGTCCATTTCAAACGAGGCGGCCTTCAAACGGCGCGCCAATTCCAACGCCGCCGGCTTTACGTCTTCGGGCGGCAGGGTAATGTCCAGGTCGGAGGATTGGCGTTTTAATAAACTGCTGCGCACAACTCCCCCCACATAATGCGCCTGGGGAATTACCTCGTTTAAAATACGGGCCAAATCAAGCAAGGGGTTCCTCCGCACTCGCGCCGCGCGCGGCCAATTTGGCAACGGCGTCCTTGCGCAGTTCGCGTTTTAACACCTTGCGCAGGGCGTTTTTAGGGAGCGATTCCACAAATTCAAAATCGCGCGGGCGTTTGTAGTTATCCAAATGCGTTTTTAAGAATTTTCTAAATTCCGCGTCGGAAAGTTCCGCGCCTTCTTTTTTAACCACATACACCTTTACAAATTCGCCGCCGCGGCCGTCCGGCACGCCGATTACGGCACACTCTTCCACCGCCGGATGCTCGCAAATGACGGCTTCCACCTGGGCCGAAAACACTTTTAGGCCCTTGATGATAATCATATCCTTCTTGCGGTCTTTAATAAAGATAAACCCGTCGTCGTCCACCGTTACAATATCGCCGGTTTTAAACCAGCCGTCCTCGGTAAACGCATCGTGCGTGGCCTTCTCGTTGCCCCAATACCCGCGGAACACGTTGGGACCCTTTACGCACAGTTCGCCCTCGGCGTTGCGCGGCACTTCTTTGCCGTCGTCGTCCAGTACCAAGGTGCTGACCGCCGGGATAGCCGGGCCCACGGATTTAATTTTTTGCAATTCTTCCGTGTTCACACTGACGACCGGGCTCGTTTCGGTAAGGCCATAGCCTTCCAATATCGGCACGCCGATTTTTTCTTCAAATCTGTCCTTAATTTCCTGCGTTAAGGGGGCCGCGCCGGATACGCCAAAGCGCACATTTTTAAACGGCCAGAAGCGCAGATAAAGACGTTTTAAGCCCTTGGCTTCCTTGGAGAGCACCGCATAAATCTGCGGAACCGCCAAAATAAGGGTTACCTTTTCCGTGCCCATTGCGCCCAACCATTTGCTGGCGGGCATTACGTTGGCCACGATAACTACTTTCAAGTTAAGATACAGCGGGATAACTACGCAAGTGGTCCACGCAAAGGAGTGGAACATCGGCAGTAAGCACAGAAAGCAGTCGTTATCGTTAATTTTAAAAATCTGCGCGCACGAAATGACGTTAGAGGCCAAGTTGCCGTGCGTAAGCATAGCGCCCTTGGGCAGACCCGTGGTGCCGGAGGTGTAGAGAATAAAAGCCAAATCCTCTAATCCCGCTTGGGGAGAAGCGGTTTCGTCGTGGAAGGTGGATTTATTAATTTCTTCCCAGAATTTTTGCACAATCGGGCACTCCGCCGCAGAGGACGGAATTTCATCGGTCGTAAAAATATATTTTACGGTGGGCAAATTGGGCAGGCATTTTACATAATGGCGGATAAATTCGGCCTGCGTTACCACCGCAGAGGCCCCCGCGTTATTTAAGATGTATTCAATTTCCTCGGGTTTGGTAACCATAAAGTTCATCGGAATACAAACCGCGCCCAACTTGTAGAGCCCAAAGTTGGCTACTACCGTATCAATAGAATTGCGGTGCGCCACGGCCACACGGTCGCCCTTGCGGATACCGTGTTCAAAGAACATATCAGCGGCGCGGTCCACCTGCATTAAAAGTTCGTGATAGGAAACCTTTTTACCAGTACCCGCTTCCACCAAGGCAATTTTGTCCGGAAAGCGGAAAGCACTATCGGCTAAGGCAGTATATAAGTCTTTACGGCGAATCATAAGCACCTCTTATATAAAAATATCCCTTTTCTAAATTTTAGTAAAAATTAAGCCTGGCGGGGGTCCAAAATATCCCTAAACGCGTCCCCTAACAGGTTCCACCCCAATACAAACATAAAAATTGCACCGCCCGGCGCCACCACCGTGTACCAATAGGCAAACGGGTGGCCGGGAGTTCCCAGCACCCAGTTGCGCGCCATAGCGATTAACTGCCCCCAGTCCGCCGTGCCCGGCTGGGCGCCTAAGCCCAAAAAGGAAAGGGACGCCGCCGTCAGCACCACATAGCCGATATCCAAACTGGCTACCACCACAGACGGATAAATGGAGTTAGGCAAAATATGCCGCAAAAGAACCCGCGGACCACGCGCGCCCAAGGTACGGGCGGCGGTTACATAGTCGCGCTGTTTGACGGATAAAATATCCCCGCGCACGAGGCGCGCATAAGACGGCCACGCCACCGCCGTAAGGGCTATCATCATATTTTTGATATCGGGCCCCAGCATAGCGGCAATCACCATAGCCAGCACCAGCGAAGGCACCGCAAACACCACATCCGTCAGGCGCATTAAAATTTCGTCCAACTTTCCGCCGAAATACGCCGCGGCTCCCCCCACAAAAAGACCAATTAAAAAGGCAAAAAAGGTTACCGTCAGCCCGATTTTAAACGCAAGCCGCGTTCCCCACACTACGCCATAATACAAGTCGTACTGCTGTTCCGTAGTGCCGAACCAGTTTTGCGCGGAGGGCGGCTGGGGCGCAATTTGGTAACTCTTTTGCGGCAGTTGATAGGGGTTATTGGGGTTTTGCACCGGGGCCAGCCAAGGGGCAAACAAGGCCACCAATAAAAAGAAAACCACAATTACCAGCCCTAAAAGGGAGGTTTTATTGGTATAAATACGTTTTAAAATGCGCTCACTAATCATATTAATCCAAGCGGATACGCGGGTCCACCGCGGTATATAAAATATCCGAAAGTAAATTTCCCAGCACAAACAGCACCGCCACCATTAAGGAGAACCCCAATATGCCCGCAATATCCAACTGCTGTGCGGCAATCACGCCAAAGCGGCCAATGCCGGGATAATCAAAAATCGTTTCCACAATTACCGTTCCACCCAGTAGCCGGATAAACTGGATGCTCGCCAAGGTAATCACGGGGATAATGGCGTTCTTTCCGGCGTGTTTATAAACAATCTGCCATTTGGTAAGGCCTTTGGCGCGTGCGGTGCGGACATAATCTTTATTCAACTCTTCCAGCATACTGGACCGCATTACGCGCACCATTAAGGCAAACGAACCGATACACAGCGTAACCGCCGGCAAAACCAAGTGGGATAGGGCGTCCCAAAACACGCGTAAATTGCCGTTTAATAGGGAATCTACCAATAAAAAACCCGTATAGGTTTTAAACATCGGGCTATGGATAATCACGTCCGTCTGCACGGAATACCCGCCGGGCGCAAACCAGCCCAACTGCCCGTAAAATACCATTAGCAAAATAAGCCCCAGTACGAATATCGGCAGAGAAAACCCCCCCACCGATATCAGACGCGCCACCACGTCCTTCCACTCGTCCTTGTGTATCGCCGAGCCGCACCCGAACCATACACCGAAAAACACCACAAAAATAATGGTAACAAACGCCAGTTGTATGGTGGCGGGCAGGTATTCTTTGATAGCCTTGGCTACGGGCATATTGGCGCTGGGGCTGTACCCCAAATCGCCGTGCGCCACGTTTTTAAGCCAACGGCCGTACTGTTTAAATACGTTATCGCGCAAGCCATATTCCCGGATGACCTCTTCCAAGGCGCCCATTTGGCGCGGGTCCTTTACATACAACGAGGCGCGCATTTCGGGGCTTAACCGCTGGGTTAAAAAGAACAGCAAAAACGTTACCCCCAATACCACCAAGGGCAACAGCAAGAGCCGCCGAAAGATGTAATTTACCATAAATTTATCCTTTATTTCTTATACGCCAGCACCGCGGAAAGGGCAATTTCGCACGCGGCAAAAAATTCCTTTAAAAGTAAACTTTCCTTTACCGTATGGCAACCTCTGCACCCAACGCCCAAATTCGGCAAAGTAAAGCCTTTTCCGCTTAAAATATTTGCATCGCACCCGCCGCCGGAAGCCACCGGGCTGATTTTTACGCCTTGGGCTTTGCCCGCCGCCAGTATGGCCTTAACCATTGGGTGATTTTTGGGCACATTGACCGCCGGATAGCGCGGCGTAACGGTAAACGTCAAAACGGGTTTATGCACTTTGCCGTTAATTTTTTTGGTATAGCGTTTGACGGCTTTTTCAAAGCAGGCCTTCATATGTGCGGTCTGTTTTTCCAGTTTTGCGTTTTGCAAACTGCGCGCTTCGCCCTTTAAATAAATATCCTCGGTTACCGCATTAGTCAAATTGCCGCCCTTGATAATGCCAAAGTTGGCTACCGTTTCTTTATCAATGCGGCCTAACTTCATAACTGACAAGGCATAGGCGGCCACTTCAATGGCGGAAATGCCCTTTTCGGGGCATACGCCCGCGTGCGCGCCAAGGCCTTTTATTTTTACTTCAATCGTATTGACCGCCGGACCTTGGACTAAGAGTTCATTTAATTCCTCGTTATCCAAAATGATGCCCTCGCGGCCTTTGATTTTTTTAACATCTAAATTTTTGGCCCCCGCCATACCGTTTTCCTCGGTCAAAGTAAAAACGGCTTCCACGGGCGGGTGGGGCAACTTTTGCTCCTGCAAGGTTTTTAAAATTTCCAAAATAATCGCAATGCCCGCTTTGTCGTCCGCGCCTAAAACGGTGGTACCGTCCGAGGTGATTTTGTCCTTCTTTACCACGGGTTTAACGCCCTTGCCGGGCACAACCGTATCCATATGCGAACTGAGCACAATGGGCGCGCTTTTAATCGTGCCGGGCAAAAGGCCGATTACGTTGCCTTGGGCGGTGGTGTTATATTTTTTCCCGGCGTTATCCACCTGCACTTTACAGCCGAGTTCCTTTAATTTGGCGGCTAAAAATTGTTGGATATCCTTTTCAAAAAAGGATTCGCTGTCAATTTGGGCAAGTTCTACAAAGGTTTCTACCAAGCGTTTTTGGTTAATCGTCATAAAGGCTCTCCTATACGGCTGCTGAACTTTTTTTATCTTTAAACGGCAATACCCCGCACGCACACGCGTGGCGCGGTAAAACTTCCTTTAACGTGTTTTCCCCTGTTTTACACTGCTCCGAAGCGTAGCGGCAACGCGGGGCAAACGGGCACGCCCAAGCGGCGCGCTCCGGGTGTTCCTCAAACGGCACGAAGGGCTTTTTAGCCACCGTGGCCGACGGCACCGCCGAAAGCAGGGCTTCCGTATATGGGTGCTGGGGATTGGTGAACAACGCTTCCGCCGGGGCCCTTTCCACAATGCGCCCCTTGTACATTACGGCAATGTCGTCGCACAGGAAGCGCGCCACGGCAAAATCGTGCGTTACAAAAAGCATAGAAAGGCGGCGGGATTTTTTAATTTCTTTAAGTAAATTCAAAATTTGTGCCTGAACGGATACGTCCAAGGCGGAAACGGGCTCATCGGCCACCAAAATTTTGGGGTCTAACGCCAATGCGCGCGCAATATTAATGCGCTGACGTTGCCCGCCGGAAAATTCGTGCGGGTAGCGCTCCAACTGACTTTCGGACAGGCCGACCGCTTTTAAGAGTTCGCTTAAAAAGGTTTTCCGCTCCTCGCGGTCTTTTTTCAGGCCGTGAATATCCAAGGGTTCGCTTAACAGTTGGCGCACGTTCATACGCGGGTCCAAACTGGAATACGGGTCCTGATACACCACCTGCATTACGCGGCGGAGTTTTTTAAATTCGCTCTTGGAAATTTTGGCCACATTTTTCCCGTTGGCAAGCACCGTGCCCGCGGTGGGCTTTTCAATGCCCAGAAGCACCTTGCAAAGCGTGCTTTTCCCACAGCCGGATTCCCCCACCAAGCCCAACACGTGGTCTTCTTCCAGCGTCAGGCTGACGTCGTGCAGGACCGTCTTTTCCACATTTTTGCCGATAAAGCGGCGGCGGGTGTAGGTTTTAAATAAATGTTCTATCACAACAGGCGCAGTCATTTGTCCTCCAACAGCCAGCAACGCACTTGGCGGCCGTTTTTACTAAAAAGCGGCGGGCAAGTTTGGCGGCATTTTTCAAACGCGTGCGGACAGCGCGGTGCAAACGGGCACCCGGTAATTTTTTCACCCGGTACGGGCGGATGACCCTTGATAACGGGTAAAACATCCTCTTTATTATGCACGGACGCTAAGGATTTTAACAAACCTTGCGTATAAGGGTGGAGCGGATTTTTAAAGAGTTCCGCCGCCGGGGCATACTCCATACACTCCCCGGCATACAAAACAAGAACATCGTCGGCAATACCCGCCACCACCGCCAAATTGTGCGTGATAAACACGGCGGACATCCCGCTTTCCTTCTGTAAATCTTTGATTAATTTTAAAATCTGGGCCTGAATCGTAACGTCCAGCGCGGTCGTCGGTTCGTCGGCAATCAGCACATCCGGCGATAAGGCAAGCGCCATTGCAATCATTACGCGCTGGCACATCCCGCCCGAAAACTGGAACGGGTATTCGGAAAGCCGTTTTTCCGGCTCGGCAATACCCACCTTATGGAGTAACTGGGCAGCCTGCAAGCGGGCCTCTTTTTTGGAAATTTTGCGGTGCGCCAAAATAGTTTCGGTCAGTTGTTCCCCCACCGTTAAAACAGGGTTTAAACTGGCGGCCGGGTCCTGAAAAATCATAGAAATTTTATTGCCGCGGATTTGGCGCAATTCCTCGCGCGAGAGCGAGGCCAAATTTTTGCCCCGGTACAAAATTTCCCCGCCGCTGATATGCGCCGCCGGGGGTAACAGTTGCAAAATGGAAAGGGCGTGCACGGTTTTTCCGCTGCCCGATTCCCCCACGACGCCAATCACTTTTCCCTTGGGCAAAACATACGAAAGCCCGCGCAGCACGGGAACGGTTTTACCGTCTGAGGAAAATTCCAACTGCAAATTGCGTACTTCCAATACGTTTTCGGCGGAGTCTGTCATCTTTATTATTATACTAATTTAACACGGGCGGATTAGGCTTCTATCCCGGTAAAGGCTTTTAAGGCGTAGCCGATTAAAAAACTGACCGCCGCCACGCCAAAACTCAAACAGGCCATTTCTATAAAGCGGTGTTTGAAACTTTCGCTCCGGGCCACGGCATAGTAAAACATAAATGCGGCAATCAGCAACAGAGCCAGTAACAGCATTAACGCCAACGCAATAAACACATTAGACAAGCACGCAAACGGAGCAATCAGCATTACTACCGTAATCACATACGCTACCCCAGTGTAAAGCGCGGCCTTTAAGGGTTTTTTGCCCGAAGTTTTTTCGGTCTTGGACGATAAATATTCCGACGACGCCATAGACAACGCCGCCGCCACCCCGGTAATGGCGCCCGTCAGCGCAATTAATTTGGAATTGGAAAGCGCAAGCGTAAACCCGGCAAGAGCGCCCGTAAACTCTACCAGCGCATCGGACAAACCCAAAATCACGGAACTCATATATTTCAGGCGGTCTTCGTCTAACAGCGCAATAAGTTCATTTTCCATAGCGGGGCCCTCATCGGCCAGTTGGGCGATTTTGGGATAATTGGTAAACGCGCGGTACGCGCCCGAAGCGTGGTGCGGGGCGGATTCCATTAACTTAATGGCAAACGTCAGCCCGAATACGCGAGCCAATAACACATACAGCCAAATTTGAAAGCGCGAAGCCTTGGCGTTTACGCCCGTTTCGTTTTTAATAAGTTCGTGGTGTTCCCACTCGGCTTGCGCAATCTTTTTAAGTACGGAGCGGTTATGTTCGTCCGTTTCCAGTTCCGCCAAACGGCGGTATATAAAATGCTCCGTAATTTCACTGCGGGAAAAAACTTCCAAGTCTTTTTTGTCTTGTTCTAGCATAAGGCCTTCTTGTAAGTAAAATAAAATCAGTCTGCATCTTTTTCGTCAGCGGGCGCAACGGAAGCGGCCCCCTGCGGGGTAAGCGGCAACAATTCCTTGCCGTAGGCAAAGTCAAACACGACTCCGGCGATAAACTGCAACTGGTTAAAAAAATCTTTTTCGCTGATAAATTCGTCCGGCCCGTGGGTAGCGTTTTCGGCAAGCGGGTCCATATCCGGGCCCAGGCCGTAGGTAATCACGCCCAGTTTGCGCAAAAATTCGTTATCGCCCGAAGCCGGGCTCATACCGGGCACGGTAATAGACTCGGGCACCAGTTTTTTGGCGGTTTTTTCTATGGAAGCAAACAGCGGGTCCGTGCCGTCCATCGGCGTAGGGAACGGCAGTTGCGGGCGCTCTATAATTTCCAGCGAAATGGGTTCGTCCGGCGTAAACAATTTAGTTAAATTTTCAAAAAACTCGTCCGGGTCCGAGCCGGGCAATAAGCGCACGTTTAAAATGGCGGAAGCCTCCCCGCTGGTGGAACCCGTATCTTTACTGGCGGACAAAACGGTGGGGTTTAAGGTGTCCTTTAACTGCGTTCTAAAAAAGGGGTCCAAGGCCATTACCTCGGCGGCGGACTGGCGGTTTTGCTGGGTGCCGGAGAGCAAAAAGCCGATAGTGGTTTGTGCGTCCTCATCTAACAGCGGCTTAATGGCTTTAAAAAAGGTCCGGGCGGTGGACGTTAATTTGGCGGGCGGATTGTACGCCGCAATTTTGGCAAGCGCCTGCGAGAGCAAATAAACCGCGTTGTCGTTTACGGGCATAGACGAGTGCGCACCCGTGCCAAAGGCAGTAACCTTAATATCCATATACATTTTGGTGGAAGCCTCGGCAAAGACGATATCCTTTCCGTCCTTATTTTTGATAATGCCGCCCCCCTCGTTTAACGCAAAGCCGGGGTTAATTTTATCCCAATGCGCCCCGCCCAGCCACAACAGGCCCGTTTCGCTTCCGGCTTCTTCGCCCGATGTAGCCAAGAAAATCAAATCCCGCTCCGGCACGGCCTTTTGGTCTTTTAACCAAGTGAACAGGGCCAAGTAAGCAGCGGTATAATTTTTGTCGTCGGTAGAGCCCAGGCCGTAAATATTGCCGTTTTCCACGGTGGCCTTAAAGGGCGGGAAACTCCACCCCTCGGCGGCGGGTGCGGTGTCCAAATGCGAGATTAAAAGAAGCGGCTTTTTGGCCGGGTCTTTTCCCTTAATACGGGCCAGTAAATTGGCGCGGCCTTGGCGGGGAATAAAAATATCCCAGTCTATACCGTGTTTATTAAATTCTTTATAAATGTAGCGCGCGGCGGCCAGTTCGTCCGGCTCCGGCAAAGAAGTATCAATATTTAACAGATTGATTAAGTGGCGTTTGGCCTCGTCATTAAGAGGGGCCCAGTCGGGCGTTTCTTGTGCGCGGCCGGATAAGGTGCAAAAAATAAGCAGAAAGCAGAGCAAAAGGCGCTTCATTTTTTATCCGGCACGGTAAAGTCCAAGGGCGCCCCGGCGGTTACGCCGTGTTTGGCGGCGGTTTTGGAGGCCAGTTCCAACACGTATTGGCCGTAACCGAGGGAATAGGCCACCTCGTCATCGGGCGTGTAGGTGTAGGAGTGCGGCACTTCGGGCTCCACGGAGTTTACTTTTTTGTCTGCGCCGATAAAAATAATATCCAAATCTATCAGCGTGTTCTTCATCCAAAAGGCTTGGTCTTCCTCTTGGTTGAAGACGAAGAGCATCCCCTTGTCCTCGGGCAAGTCCTTTACAAACATCAGGCCCTTTTCCTGCTTTTGCGGGGTATCGGCCACGAGGGCGTTTACCGCGAATCCGTCGGGCAACGTAATGCGGACGGTTTGGTATTCACCGCACGCGGCAAGCAATAAAGAAGCAAGCAGAGCAAAGAAGATTCTCATATATATAAGTTTAGCAAATTCCCATTTGTTTTTGTCAGCCCGCACAAAGCGAACGGAAATAACTGCAAAGGCAAACAACGGATCCCGTATAAAGACACTACGGGATGACAACACCTTGCAGGCCGCACCCTGCGGGCGGCAGATTGTCCGCGCTCTTTTGATTAATGGAGCCACACTGTTTTGGCAATATTGCAAACAAACGAAACAACAACAATAAGGGCGTTATAAAAATTGGAGGTCATTCTGAACTGGTGGCCCGCAGGGTTTTCAGAATCTACCGATTGTGTTGTTAAAAACAACAGCAACAACTAACTACCCAAGCAGTAGATCCTGAACTAAATTCAGGATGACCGCCTTTTTGATAACAACAGATCCCGGATAAAAACCTTCCGGGATAACGACACGCGGAGCACCGCCACTTGCGGGTCGCCAAACACTCTGGGATAACACTCTTTCTGGTTGTCATCCCGGGCGTGGACCCGGGATCCAGTCTGTTTATTAGAAAAACTCCTTATTTTATTTCTGGATTCCAGGGCCCTGCGGGCGGCTTCCTTGCCCTGGAATGACAATACAATAAACTTATGTGTTTTCCCCATTAAAAAACCCCGCACGAGGCGGGGTTTGTACAATGGAATTACTTACGGATTATTTGGTTTCATTACCAGTTTTCGGAGCAGCACAAGTGTCCTCAGTTCCATCGCTGCAGCAAGATGCTTTGGGAGTATCAATACCACAGAAATCAGCGCAAAGAGCCTGTCCATTGGTATTAGTACCATTACAAGTAGTTAAATCACTTGCGTAATAGCGAACCAAATTATACTGGTAGTTCAAACCAGCATCAGTGGGCACACCACCGGCTTCACGGGTGGCCGTAGCAAAACCAGTCGTATAGGCATTTGTAGAAGATAAAGTTACCCCGAAACCATTACCACCAGCCCCGGAAGTAACTGTACCTTTGGTATAGTAAACAGAACCCGTAGCCCCAGCAGGAGCAACGTCCAAGCCACGATAATCCTTGGCATATGCATTAATCTGCAAGTATTTGCGCTGTTGTGCAGAAGCAATGTTAGAAAGCAGCGTTACGGCTTCCGTCATACGGGAGCGTTCCACCGCTTTGAAGTACTGCGGCATTGCCATTGCGGCCAAAATGCCCAAGATTAACACGACCACTAATAACTCAATGAGCGTGAAACCTTTGTTATTATTCTTAATCATTTTTCTTCTCCTTTTTCACTTTCTCTTGTGTACGGCCCGGTTTGGGCAACTGTAGGAGTTTTTATATAACCCTCCCCGGACCGTAATGGTACTGTATCAAAAAAAAAAAACGAGTCAAGCCTTTTTTGGACCCAGACGAAAAAACTCTTTTATACGGGTCTTTTAGACCCGTTAACGGCCAATCAATAAGCAACAAAGACAAACGACAGATCCCCGAACCCTGCGGGCCGCCAAAACCCTCGGGGATGACGACAACGGCAACAACAGATCCCGTATAAAGGCACTACGGGATGACGGCAAAAAACAAGGCCGTTATAAAAAAGTCATCCTGAATTTAGTTCAGGATCTACCGATTGTGTTGTTAGTTTTTTCTGTTATTTTTATTTTTAACAACCCATAAGGTAGATTCTGAAACAAGTTCAGAATGACCTCTTTTTTTCATAAAGTTGTTATCCCCGAGGATTTGGCTTTCCTCTGGGTTGCCGAACCGAATCCCCCCTTATTTCCCCGCAGATTTCCAAAGTGGTATAATATATGGGAAACCCCTCAAATCTGTATCTAGGAGCCGTACTATGATTAAACAAGGCAAATGTTATTTTACTTCCGAATCCGTTTCCAAGGGACATCCGGACAAGGTCTGCGACCAAATTTCTGATGCGATTTTAGATGAAATTTTAAAGAAAGATAAAACTGCCCGCGTCGCGTGCGAAACATATATTACGAGGGGACTTGTGATTGTAGGCGGTGAAATTACCACCCGCACTTGGGTAGATGTGGAACAAATTGCGCGCGACGTAATAAAAAATATCGGTTACGACGACGCCAAATACGGTTTTAACTACAAAACCTGCGCCGTAATTAACGTCATCGGCAAGCAATCGCCCGACATCAGCCAAGGGGTTGACGTGGGCGGTGCGGGAGACCAGGGCTTAATGGTGGGTTATGCCGTGGACGAAACGATGGAATATATGCCATTGTCTTTGGTGCTTTCGCACGAAATCTTAAAGAATTTGGAAAAAGCACGCCGAACGAAAATGCTCCCCTATTTAGGCCCGGATGCAAAAAGCCAGGTAACGGTGGAATATGTGGACGGCAAGCCCGTGCGCGTGGATACAGTAGTGGTTTCCACCCAACATACCGAAGATATTTTGGATAGAACAGGCAGTAAAATTACCGAAAAATCTAAAAAAGAAATTGAAGCCGCGGCCATTATTCCGGCTGTTAAAAAATGGATTGATAAAGATACTAAAATCTATATCAACCCGACAGGAAAATTTGTTATCGGCGGGCCCCAGTCCGACACCGGGCTTACCGGGCGTAAAATTATCGTGGATACCTACGGCGGCCGCTGTCCGCACGGAGGAGGAGCCTTCTCCGGCAAGGACCCGACCAAGGTGGACCGCTCTGCGGCATATATGGCGCGCTACATTGCCAAAAATATTGTAGCCGCTAAACTTGCCAAAGAATGCACGGTACAAATCGCGTATGCTATCGGGCGCGACGAACCCGTCGGCTTTTATGTAGATACGGACGGCACAGGCGTTCTGCCCGACGAAAAACTGGCGCAAATTGCGCGCAAGATTTTCCCGATGACCCCGCGCGGCATTATTGAATATTTCAAACTGCGCAATCCTATTTACCTGCAAACGGCATCTTTCGGACACTTTGGCCGCAAAGAATTTCCGTGGGAAAAGACGGATAAAGTAAGTGCCCTTCAAAAAGCGGCAAACTAATTTAAAGCCCCGTGCAAGCGGGGCTGTTTTATCAGGAGAACATTTCCAACTATGTTAAAATCCCGTGTACACGAAGCCAACCTGCGCCACCAGCGCGGCTACAACTGCGCGCAATCGGTCGTATGCACCTATTGCGGACTACTGAATATGAGCGAGACCGACGCCTTGCGCGCAATGGAAGCCTTTGCGGGCGGCATTGCGGGAAGCGGCTCCACCTGCGGGGCCTTATGCGGGCTACTAATGTTGGCGGGGCTAAAAAACAGCAACGGAAACCCGAACGACCGTTCGGGCCGAGGAAGCACCATAAAACTAGGCCAACAACTTATGACCCGCTTTAAGGAGTGGAACGGCTCAACCGTCTGCCGCGAATTAAAAGGGATAGAAACGGGCAAGGTTTTGCGCAGTTGCCAAGGGTGTATTGCCGATGCAGCCAGACTGGCCGAAGAAATGCTTTTTGACGGGGTTTTTGAACCATATGCCCCGCGCACGGAGGGAGAATAAATGAAAAAAGTTTGTATGATTTTAACAGACGGATTTGAAGAAATTGAAGCAGTAGGCACTTACGCTATTTTGCGCCGGGGCGGGCTGAGTGTGGATATTTATTCCTTGCTTGACCAAGATGCCACCGGACGATTTGGCCTTACCTGTACAAAATTGAATCCTTTTTCCCAACTAAATGCGGCTGACTATGCGGCCCTGGTTATTCCCGGCGGGCCGGAATATAAAGCCTTGGAAGCAAGCCCCGACGTACAGGCTCTTATTAAAACTTTTATAGAAGCAGGCAAAGTAGTAGCCGCCATTTGTGCAGGCCCCACCTTACTGGGCCACGCAGGGTATTTAAAAGGCAAAAATTATACTTGCTTTACCTCTATGAACGAGGACTTCGGCGGCATTTATCACGACGATTATGCCGTAGCGGACGGAAATATTGTTACGGGCAAAAGTGCGGCCGCCACGATAGACTTTGCCTTTGCGGTGTTAGAAGCCGTCGCCGGGCAAGAAACCGCCAACAAAACCAAAAAGGAAATTTACTACAAGTAATTATAACTTGCCAGAGAAAAACCCCGCTTAAAAGCGGGGTTTTTTATATCTTAAAAAACAACGGTTAGCATCATTTTAAACTGTTCTTTGCCATACACCGCGTGCGGGTGGCGGGCCGGCATTAAAATTGCTTCCCCTGCCGACAGTTCGTGCTTTACGCCGTCTATGGTTACCTCGCCTTTGCCGTCCAAACACAGCACCAAGGCATCCCCGCCCGATTCGTGCGTACTGATTTCTTCGCCCTTATCAAAGGCAAACAGCGTAATGCTTACCGCGCCGTTTTGCACCAAGGTTTTGCTGACAATCTGCCCGGGCTGGTACGATACTTGGTCTTTAAGTTCTATGGCCGAAGCCACAGGAATATTCTTCATAAAAGTTCCCCCCTTGTGAATATATTACAAAAAAAATAATTTTTGTTGACTACAAAAAAGGATTAAAAAAGGCGGCTCTCGCCACCCTATTTATAAAAAAATATTTTTTGGTTAAAACTAAAACCGCAAGGACAAGGACGCTTCCGCGCCTAAACCGTAATAGGCATAGTTAGCGGCTAAACTTAAATCCAAGTACGACGGCAATTTAAAGTTAAAACCCGCCGTAGCGCGCGCTGTGGCGGCGTGTTCGTGCGTGCCAATAAGTTCGGGGGCCAGCATAGCCTGGTTAATATTAAGCGTGGTATAATCTACCCCGCCGCCCACATACGGCACAAAATATTTAAACTTCATAGACAGCACCAAACTGGCATTATAATGCGCGGCAGAAAAATCACGTGCGCTCGCGCTATGGGCCGCTACCACCAACATAGGTTGAAAGGAGCCTAACATTTCGTTCGGGCGGGTAATCCCCCAGCGCAGACCGCCGCCGGCAATCGTCAAACCTTGGTAACTGCTCGCGCGGATAAACCCGTCAATACGAAACGGCATACCGATATCCGCCTGCAACCACGGGTATTCCACCGCTCCCACTTCGTCGCGGTCACCCAAGG
The DNA here is from genome assembly GCF_050873505.1 of Candidatus Avelusimicrobium sp. GTDB lineage: Bacteria > Elusimicrobiota > Elusimicrobia > Elusimicrobiales > Elusimicrobiaceae > Avelusimicrobium. The sequence continues at coordinate 48,280 of NZ_JBNMIY010000006.1, forward strand.
CGGTATGTTGTTGGGTGGCACGATCCTCACCGTTACCTTTACTCATTTTAAAAACCATACTGGCACGGGGGCCGATTTGAAATCCCCCCCATCCCAAAATACGGCCCGTAGTATAAGTGCCCGAGCCGATAATGCCGCCCAAGTCCTTCGTAAAAGCACGGACGTTTTGCTGGGTTACGTTCGCGCCGAAATCGTCCCAAATATTGCGGGCAAACGCGCCCGGAGCGCACAGAAACAACGCCGTCAAAACCAAAACCAGTTGCTTTACTTTCATTTGTAACCTCTATATAAAAATTAAAATCGTTATTTGATAAGCGCCACTTCGTCGCCGGATTTTACCCGCCCGGCAAGTGTGCCGCCCGCCAGTTCCAACGTATAGCGCGAGCCGCGCACAAAGCGGCTAAACCGCCACGGTTTCATTTGCTCCGCCACATACAACACGCGCCCGTTTTTATCAAAAAATACAGCATCTATCGCAAAGCGCATAAAGCAAGTGTGTATCTGCGGACAAGGGTCCAACAAAAGCCCTTTTCCAAACGCAAGCCCCCGCCGGAACATCAAACCTTTTAAGCGGGTCCAATACGAATTTGCCATTTCTATTTCTTGCGCCAGCGTTTCGCCGGTGCGTTTTAATACGCACTTCATTTTTCTTCCTGTGCGCGGGCCGATAACAACTGTTCGGTACGCGCTCGTAATGTTTTATCCAAAAATACAAAATGCTCCGGCGCAACGACGCCAAAACCTTCCTTATTTTGAAATATTAAAAAAGTAACCAGCCATTTTTCATCATAAGCCACCTCGGCAATCCACATACCGGGGCGAGTTTTGGCCGGGCGGAACCCGTGTATGGAAATTTCGCCTTTATCTGCCGTTTGTCGGCAAGAGGCCGGACACTTTTTTAACATCTCAAACGTATCTTTGGTAAGTACGCGGATATTGGCATATTTTCCGCGGGAAAGCGGCAGAACCGGTTTACCCTCTTGGCTAAGCGTAATATCTGCCACCTTAAACAAAGAACCGTAATGCAAGGTAAAAGCGCATAGCCCCGACGAGGCCCACAAACACAGCCCCAACAGGACTATGCGCTTATAAAACATTAGGCCGCCACGCGTTCAACGTAGTTGCCGGTGCGGGTATCCACCAACACGGTATCGCCTTCGTTGATGAAAAGCGGCACTTTGATTACAGCGCCGGTTTCCAAGGTGGCTTCCTTGGTGGTGTTAGCGACGGTGTCGCCCTTTACACCCGGAACGGTGGAAGCAATTTTAAGCGGTACTTTAATCGGCAGTTCCACATTAAAAAGTTGGTTGTTAATATAAATGCCGATAGCATCCATATTATCTTTTAAATATTTGCTCAAATCGCCCAATTTTTTAAGGGGCACTTCAATTTGGTCGTAGGTTTCCGCGTTCATAAAGGTAGCCATATCGCCATTGGTGTACAAATATTGGAAGGGGCGTTTTTCAACTTCCACTTCTTTGAATTTGTCTTCGGGGCGGTAAGCCGTTTCAATCACGGAACCGGTGTTAATGTTGCGCAGTTTCACGCGAACGACGGCGCGAGCCTGGCTTTTGCGGTGGTGTTGGAATTCAATAATTTCTACCAACTGACCGTTTTCGTCTTCAAAAATAAGACCTTCACGAAATTCTGTCGTGCTAAGCATTTTTATTACCTCTTTTCGGGCCGAAGCCCAAGAATCTATTTGTGCGTCAATTTTTTGGAACCGTCCTTGGTAAGCAGAAAACTGTCTTCCAAGCGGATACCCCAGCGCCCGTCAAAATAAATGCCGGGCTCCACGGTTACTACAAAGTTTTCCTCCAACTCGTCCGGCGCGCCGGAGCGCAAAATCGGGCGGTCGTGCACTACTAGTCCAATCGCGTGGCCCGTAGTGTGGAAAAATTCCTTTCCATACCCCGCGGCTTCAATTACGCTGCGTGCGGCGCGGTCAATGTCTCCCGCCGTCGCACCCGGGCGCAAGGCTTTTACGCCTGCCGTGCGGGCTTTGTCCACAATGTTCCAAATCTTTTTGTATTCGGCCGGCTCTTTTTTGCCGTGCCACCAACTGCGCGTCATATCCGAGCAGTACCCTTCGTAAAAACAGCCGAAATCCATCAACACAGGTTCCTCAGCCTTCAACTTGCGCGTTTTGCTGGCGGTATGGTGCGCGTCGGCGGTGTTTTCGCCAAAGCACACAATATTAAACGGAATAGAATCCGCCCCGCGGCGAAGCATCGCCACCGCCATTAAAATCCGCACGTCATCCTCCGTCATCCCGGTTTTAATCTGCGGGAAGACTTCGTCAAACGCTTGGGCGGCTATTTTGCAGGCTTTTTTGATACGGGCGACTTCGTCGTCGTATTTTTTAAGGCGCATTTCGCCAAGGAGTCCTTCGGCGCGGCTAAGGCCGCTATCCAAAAGTTTCTGCCCGGTGGCCAGATCCACAAGTGCCGGGTCAAAGGCAACAGCCTTTAAACCGCGCTTTTTGATTTCCGTTAAAGCCCCGTCCAACATCCCGCCAAAGGGAACAATAATTGTTTTTAAAAATTTGGCGGCGGGCACCATTTTGCTGGCGATTAACTGCTTGGTTACGCACCAAGCCTTAGTAGGCGTAATCAAAAATACGGCTTCCCCGGCAGAGAGTTCAATGCCGGACAAGTAACGCTGTTCCAGCGGGTCGGCGGTTAAATAGCCGTCCAGCCCCGCTTGTTTGAGCACGCGGCGGAAATCACGCATCCGCTCTTGGGAAAAATCTTTACTTGCCATATTATTTCTTCGTTAAAATATTGGCCCCGGTTTGGGTTACAGACACGGTGTCTTCCAAACGCACGCCGTATTTGCCCGGCAGATAAATTCCCGGCTCCACGGTTACAATGTTCCCCTCTTTTAAGATAGAAGCGGAATTTTGTGCGTTGTACGGTTCCTCGTGGATTTCAATCCCCACGCCGTGCCCCGTGCCGTGCGTATAATATTGGCCATATCCGGCCGCTTCAATAATCTCGCGCGCGGCCGCATCCACGGCTTTACACGCTACGCCGATACCTACTTTTTTAATGCCTGCCTTGCGGGCGGTATCGGTAATTTCCCAAATCTTTTTGTATTCGGCGGGTTCGTTTTTGCCGTGCCACCAACTGCGCGTCATATCCGAACAATACCCTTTATAGACGCAACCGAAATCGATTAAAACGGCATCGTCTTCTTTGAGTTTGGTGTCTCCCGTTTCGTGGTGCGGGTTGGCGGCGTTTGCGCCAAACGCCACAATGGTATTAAAAGAGGTGGAGGTTGCGCCGTGTTCGCGCATAAATTTTTCCATTTCCGCGGCCATTTCGCACTCGGTCATCCCGGTTTTTACACGCGGCAAAATGTATTCATACGTCAGGTATGCAATGCGGTTGGATTCGCGCATCGCTTTGAGTTCCGCTTCGTCCTTGGTTTTGCGCAGTTCCGTAACAAAACTGGGCAGTTGCACAAGGCCGTTTTTGAGCATTAATTCGCCGTTTAAGAAGGATTCTTTTTCTGCATCAAAGCCTACCTTTTTAAGGCCCAATTCCTTAACCTTGGCCACAGCGGCGGCTACGCGGTTTTCCCCGCCGATAACTTCCATATACGGGGCAAACTTGCTAAACGGTTCTACATACAGTTCGCGCGTAAAGCACACAATGCCGTTTGTATGAATTAAAAAAACGGACTCATTTGGGTAAAAGAAGAAATTGCTCAAATAAAATTGGTCTAAATTGTTGGTAACAACCAGGCCGTCCAACTTGTTTTGTTGCATTAAATTTTTAAGCGCGGCCAAGCGGTCCGCCGTTACAATTTTTTCAGCCATTATATTTTCCTCCAAAACCTCTATACAAATATCATAACAATTTTACAGCGCGTTCACAATTAATAGTTTTCGCGCGCGTAGGAGAATATTGCGGTAAAACCGCGCCAGAATATAATATAATAATGGAAGTATGCCACAATATGCGTTTTTAAAAAAAATTCTGCTGGGCGCACTTATAGCGTGCGTTCCGTTTGCGTTGCAAGCGGAAGTATTTACGTCTAAGGACGGGGCTTTTACGCTGGATATGCCCGCGGGCTGGAAACAGGTGCAAAACACGCCTGCGCCTACGGTGCTTTCCCTACAAAAGGGTGCTTCGCGCCTGGACATTAAAAGTGTATCCTGCACCACCGAAACCTGCATTGAAAAGAAAATTAACGCAGATTTGGCTGACGTAAAAAGTAAAAAAATGCAGGTGGTCGGCAATTCCTACACCGGGGAAGAAATTAAACGCATTGAATTTTCCACCGGGGACCCCTTCTTCTACATCAGTTTCTTTACGCCCAAAAACGATTTTAGCGCGGGATATTTTTTAATTGATTCCAAGGCCTATTCCATTTTAGCCAAGGAACTGACTTATGCGGAAACCGACTTGGTATTTTCGTTTATTTCCCCGGTTGAAAAGCCGGAGGTAAAACCCTTAGAACTGGATTTAAAGGACCCGCGCGCCTACGACATTGCCGCCCTGCCCGCCGTACACGAAGAAGCCTTAGAGGAAACGGTGGTTGCTCCGGCGGCGGAAACGGCCCCGCAACAAGCCGAGCCCGCGAAGCCCAAAAAACCGTCGGTGTCTTTTTCTGCCAAGGTTAAAAAAGCGCTGGGTGCGTTAAAGGGCAAAACGCTGTTATCCAAAAATATGCCGCCGTATGTGCGCCGGTTGGGCCGTGGGTTTGATGTGCTTACGGGGCTGGGGCTACTGTTTATTTTACTTCTTACCGGGGCCGGGTGCGTGCGCCCGTTTTTGCGCAAAGGGGTAAATCTCCCCCCGGCCAACCCCAACTCGCTTTATCCCATTTGGTTTAAACGCCTCTACGGCACGCCGTCGCTCATCTTCCGCGCCAAAGACAACCAAGGCAATACGCTTATTTCGCTGTCCTCGCGCTGGGATAGTTTGTTTTTATTCTCGGGGCTATTGTTAATTGTACTGTCCTTTGCGGTGCTGGCGGTGGCCGGACTGTGCGAACAGACGGACTTGCTTCCCGTTTCCAACTTTGTGTATAACACGGTTTATTCCGCCTGCTCGCTGATTATTCCGCTGGGCGGGATTGTGTTTTTCTGCGGACTGGTGTGGTCCCAGTTGGTCCTGCGCGAGATTACGCTCTTTGACCGCAAGGGGCAAAAGGCCGCCATTATTTTGCAAAAAGGTTTTGGGCTCAAAAACGAGCGGTACGAGATTTATTTCGCCCGCTCCAAGGATGTGCTGGTAGTTACCCGCCAACGCTTTGCCTGCCGCCGCAACTGGCGTTTGTTTACGCGCGAGGGCGCGGCACTGGCGCACCTGACGGAGCCCAGTTTGGGTAAAGCCCTGCTGCGCAAGGTTTGCGGGCACTTGTGGGGTCTGTTGCGCGCGGATTACACGATAAGCGGCGCAATGGACGCGCAAGGGGCCTTGCAAAATACGCACGCGCCGTTTGACAGTTTTGTATGTAATATTGATAAACCGCAAGCCATTAACGCACGCGATTTGTTGGCAGTTTCCCTGCTGATAAACATCCGCGACCGCGACAAATGGTATCCGTGGTTCAACTGATTTCAAAAAACCCCGCCGAAAGCGGGGTTTTTTAGGCCTTAATTACAGAAGGATTTGCGGGCGAGGAGCGTTATCTTCCGCCGCCACCGCCACCACCAAAACCGCCGCCGGAAAAGCCTCCTCCGCCCGAACCGCCCTTTGAGGAAGAAGCCACCGCTCCACCCAAAGAGGAGCCCAGCATATTTAAGCCGTACAAATTTCCGACATACAGCCCGTGAGAGCGGACTGCGTTTTCCACCATTTCGGCCGACAGCGTGCGCTCAAAATAGGAAATCCATTTATTTTCCACGCACAGCACAAACGCATAGGGCAGATAATCGCAAAAGATTTTTTCCGCATCCGCCGGGTTGGAAGCGGCCACTCTTCCCCCCTCGCCGATTTTTAAATATTCCTTAAAGCCCTCAATCTCGTCCATTTTCTGCCGGCCTACCCGTGTATAGGCTTTAATCCACCAGGCAAAAAAGGCGGCGGATGCAACAACAACCACTACGCCCGCAAGTACGGGGCCCACCTCAAATTCCCGCAAGGCAGTAAAAAACATAGGCGCAACAAACAAGACAAATACTAAGGCATAAATAGTCATAAACCAGTTTTTAAAGGCAACCAGCGGCACCCATATAGCCAACATCATAAAAAACGCCACGGGCAGCAGCAAATCCATCCCGCCCATTATAAAGAGCAGGCACGCAAAATACGCCAGCACTAAATAGGTGGGCAAGTTCCAGGCCAGGTTTTCGGTAAAATACTGGTCTTTATCCGCCTCTAATTTTTCTTGCAGTTTCTTTCCGGCCTTTAAAAAGGTTTCCCGGAAGGATTGGTTCACTGTAACCTCTTTGGTTTTGCCGGGGAATAATGCTTTTAACACCGCGCGTTCTTCCTTGGCTAAATCGGGCAACGCATCCGGCGAAACATCCACCCGCTGCAAGGTATATTCGCGCGATAAAAATTTCTTTTTCTCCTCTATTTTTATTACGCCTTTTACCGCCAAACTGACCAGCACTACCGTAAGCAAATTATCCAACTTGCCATAGCGATAGACATACCCCGTCAACGCGGGCGAAAATCCGGCAGGAGGCTCAAACTGCCGCAGAACGCGCGCCTTGGGGTCCCGGCCTACACGGTTCCACGCCCACAGATAATACACCCAAAGCAACAGCAGCACCGCGCCAACCGCCCCCCAGCCATACGGGTCCAATAAAACATCTCTCCACGTTTTAACAGGCGGAATAATGAGCCCCTTGGCAAACGGCACCGCCACGGTAAAGCCCTCGTAGGCAGACAGCGGGCGGAGCGTCCAAAAGGAAAGTTTTTCAAAATCCCCGGTCGCGTCGTTCCCTTGGCTTCCATAGGCGCCCGTGTAAAGGGAAATACGGCTTTTATCCACCTGTGCGCCGTCCGGCAAATTAAGAAAAAACCGTGCCGTTTCTACGGGGAAATTCCACCCGTTGCCCGTTACGTTCCAATAAAATTCGTCGTACCCGTCAAAGAACAAAATAACATTGGGAACGGAATAAACCAACCGGTATGTATGCGCGCCGGGGGCAATATAATTATCGTCGCCAAAATTTACGCGCAAATTTTTAGCGTCCACACGCTCGGTAAAATACGGGTGCGGCGCTCCGTCCATTGTCAGGGATTCCACCTTCACGGGATTTTTGCGCGAAGAGGGCAACTCGCGGTAGATACCGCGGCGGATTTGTTGATGTTCCGCCACGACGGAAATTTCTTCCGCTATCCGCACGGTGGCGTTGGTATCTACCCAAGCAGTGGAATCAAAGCGCGTAATGCGCTCGGCCGCCCAAGCGTGCGCGGCAAACAATAAAGTAAGAAGTAAAAGAATTTTTTTCATTTTTTTATTGTAGCAATTTTCCGCGCCTGCGCGGGCGGGCTAATTTTGATATCCTATACATATGAAATACTTTTACTTACTCGTTTTTCTCTTTTTCCCGCTTTTCTCCGGCGCGCAAGACCTGCAAACGTATGTGCAAGCGCGACTGCAACACCCCGTTTTGAACGGGGCCTGGTGGGGCGGTTATGCCGCCTACGACGACGCGACCATTTTTTCCGTTCAGGCCGATACCCGCTTTACCCCCGCTTCTACCTTAAAACTTTTAACCACCGCCGCCGCGCTGGAAACCTTTGGCCCTCACCACCGCTTTGAAACCCGTTTATATGCGCAGACCGCACCCGATGAACTAGGCGTTTTGCGCGGAAACCTTTACCTGCAAGGCGGGGCCGACCCGACCTTGGGCTCCACCCGCGTAACAGGCGGCGAAACGTGGCAGGCTGTGGCCACCCGCTGGGCGCGCGCCGTCAAGCAGGCGGGCATTACGCGCGTGGAGGGCAATTTAATTGCGGACGAATCGGCCTTTGAGGGGCCGTCTATTCCCAATAAAGTAAATTGGGAAAATATGGGCAATTACTACGCCGCGCCCGCGAGCCCGTTGTGCTTTAACGATAATTTATTTGAAATTCACTTTAAACCCCAGCCCCGTGCGGACAGGTTCGCCGAGGTAGAAAAAACTGTTCCGCAAGTTCCCGGGCTCACCCTAAAAAGTTTCGTAACCACCGACGGGAAAACAAAGAAAGACAACGCCTATGCGTATGGTGCGCCCAACCAGTACGAAATGGAACTCTACGGCACGATTCCTACCAATTTTACGGGGTTTACCATTAAGGCCGCCCTGCCCAATTCCGCGCGGTTTGCGGCCGAAGCCCTGCACAACGCCTTGCGCGCCGAAGGTATCGCCGTAGGCGGGCACGCCGCCATCACACAGACTGCCCCCGATTATACCGCAATGACTTTGCTGGATACGTACCAATCGCCCGAATTAAAGGACATTGTCGTCATTGTAAACAAGCGGAGTTTTAACCTGTACGCCGAAATGCTTTTGCGTAATTTGGCCTTGCACGCCGGGAAAAAGGGCAGCGTGCAAAACGGGTTGGATGAGTTATACGCGTTTTTAAAAAAGAATAATTTAGCGGACGAAAAAACGGCTGTTTTGTATGACGGAAGCGGGCTTTCGCGCGATAATTTAGTTACCCCAAAAACGCTGGTAAACACGCTTTTGTTTATGTCCAAAAGCCCTAACTTTTCCTATTATTATAATTCCTTGGCCACGCCGGACGACCGCGGGGATTTGCTTCTGTTGCGCAAATTTTTAAAGCCGCAAAAGCGCGTGCAAGAGGTGCGCGTGAAGGGCGGCACGATTGACGGCGTAAAGGCTTTGGCCGGATACACGCACGACAAAGACGGGCGTTTAATTGCCTTTGCGCTAATAGCCAATAATTTGGCCAGTAAAGACGAGGCCCTCTTCCGCATCCACGAGGATATTATTAAACGCTTACTCGCCCTGCCGGGTGGAAATTAAGACTGGGAATAAAAGTAAAAATACCCACCGTAATCGGTAACGCGGTTCGGGTAGCCCATTTTCTTACAATAATCGTTGGCGCCCTTGCCGTCCGTACGTTGTACGCAATACAAGACCCCGGGAGTAGTGTTTTTAAAAACGGGCCCCGAATATTTTAAAAACCCTGAACCGGGCGCGTATTTTTGCGCCACTACTGCCACGAGTACGGTATTTCCGTTCCGGCTTACGCTGGAAGCCAAAATAAATTTACCATCCGAGCTGGAGGAAACCTCGGAAAATTGTTTAAAAACGCCGCATAAAGAGGAATTAAAACTTGGGCAATCGCTCCCCGTCCACGGCAAAGACATATCTAAATCTTCCAACTCTTTGGCATAGGAACCGTTGGCTAAAAAGTAGGCCTCTTGGGCCTTATAGATACCGTCCAAAAGAGGCAGAGCCGCAGCAACGCGGGATTTTTCTACGGCCCGTTCATACTGCGGCAGAGCCACCGCCGCCAAAATGCCAATAATAAGAACGACGACCAAGAGTTCAATTAAGGTAAAGCCGGCGGTTGTGGCCATATGGCTGGGTGCTGTTAAGCCGTCAGCGCCGAGAAATTGGCGACCCGCTAGGGTGTCGTCATCCCGTAGTGTCCTTATACGGGATCTGTTGTGGTTGTTTCTGTTGTTTTTGTTGTCATTCCCGAGTGTCGTAGTCGGGAATCTGTTGTTTTTCTTTTTTGATAACAACGGATCCCCGACTAAATTCCTCGGGGATGACGACAACAGCAACAAACTATCACGAAATCCTTTCATTTTTTCTCCTTGTTAAGGCCTTTATATTGGGGCAAAACAGCCTTTTATATGCGTTTTTATACGGCGGATACATCCGGGTATATCCACTGCGAATTATCAAAATTTTAACAAAAAAAAAAAACGAAACAACCCCTTTACAGTAAACAGACAAAAGACAACAACAAAAACAATATGTTTCGCCGTCATCCCCGAAGGTCCTAGTCGGGAATCTGTTTTTGTCGTGGCTGTTCTTTTACATAACGACAGATCCCGTATAACAACACTACGGGATGACGACACCCTGCGGGCGGCAGATTTTCCGCGCTCATTTGATTTTATTGGGCAACACTCTTTTTGTAATGTCGCACCCAACGAAACGACATCAATAAATAAAACAAAGGCGTTATAAAAATTGGGGGTCATTCTGAACTGCCGCCCATACCGCTAAGCGGCACCCCGTAAGGTTTCTATACGGGGTCCATTAATAGGTTTCAGAATCTACCTTTTGGATTGTTGGTCTTTGTCGTCATCCTGGAAAGCCGTAGTCCAGGATCTGTTGTTATAAAATAAGGATTAGATACTGGACAGAAACCTTCCAGTATGACTTTGATTTTTATAAACGACAACTACACAATAGATCCTGAACTAAATTCAGTATGACCTCTATTTTTTATAAGAGGACCTTTTCCTTGTCATCCCCGAGGAATTTAGTCGGGGATCCGTTGTTATTAAAAGAGAAAACAACAAACAACAGATTCCCGACTACGACTTTCGGGAATGACAACAACGACAACAACAGATCCCGGATAAAAACACTCCGGGATGACGGCACCTTGCAGGCCGCAGCCTGCGGGCCGCCAATTCAAGATGACCCATTATTTAATAACAACAAAAAGCCCCGGCGAAATGCCGGGGCAATAGAACAATAGAACACTACAACAATAAACAACCGTTAAATAATTAAACAGATGTTATTTAAGTTCGGAAGTGCAATGCGGGCAGCGGGTGGCTTCCAGCGGGATTTCCGAGCAGCAGAACGGGCACTTTTTGGTGGTAGGAGCGGCGGCCGGTTCTTCCACTTTCTTCAAATTGTCCAGTTTGTTAATCAGTTTAATAAGCAGGAAAATACAAAACGCCACGATTAAGAAACTGATAACCGCGTTTAAAAAGTTGCCCACATTAAGCGTGGTGGCGCCGGCGGCTTGGGCCGCGGACAAGGAAGCATACGGGGCGGGCACTTGGGCGCCGTCTTTAATGACGATAAACCAGTTGGAGAAATCCACCTTGCCCATTAAAAGCCCCAAGGGCGGCATCATCACATCGGCCACCATAGAGTTTACAATTTTGGTAAACGCACCGCCGATGATGATACCAACAGCCATATCAATCACGTTGCCGCGCATTACGAATTTTTTAAATTCGCCCAGCATATTTTTAATCATTTTTATCTCCTTATTTTATTAATTTAGCCGCCTTAAAAAGCGGTGTAAACAAATCATTTTCTACGGGATATTTTATTTCCTGCGGGTCCGTTTGGTCCGCAAATTCCACCGGGGCGCCTTCCACCCAGCACAAGGGGCGCCGCTCGTCGGCCTCGCCCATTGTCAGCGCGCACGCCGCCGCCAACGAGTCCGCCATATCCACCAGCGTAACATCCAATTTTTTACCAAAGATGTCGGGTTTGCCGCGCAAGTCCTTTACGCCCTTAAACCCGCTGTACGATACCGCCGCGCCGATAATTCCCGCACGTAGGGGCAAAATCATACTGTCCGTAATAATTACGCCCAAGTTTTCCACGCCCCACGCTTTTTTTAACGCTTGGCGCAGTTCGTCCGCACACGCGTACAAATCACGCGGCATTAACAGCAGTTTTCCGTCCGCGTTGGATTCGTCAATCCCGGCGTTCGTCATAATCATACCGCTTTTTAACGTGAGCCACGCAAGCGGCGTTTTTAAGGCGGCGTCGCTTTCCTGCCGGATTAATTTTTCCTTCTGTTCGCGGCTTTCGTACGGCACGGAAAGGCCCTTCCACAAACAAACGAGTTTGGACGAAACGGTCAGCACCGTTTTGTCCGCCACCGACGGGATATGATGCACGATAAAGGCGGGCAAGTCGGCGGACTCTTTAAAAATATCGGTTTGTACGGGTGTAATCTTCATTGGTCAAACGGGGCCACAAAACTGCAAAAAACTTCGTTGGCTAAAAACAGCCCCTCTAATGTTAATTTTACCTTTTTTCCCACCCGCTCCAAAAGGCCGCTTTGGATATGCTTTTCAATATCCTTGCCGAAAAGTTGCTCTTGCACAGGCGTCAGTTCTATGCCGTCCAACAGGCGCAACCCCAACATTAAATTTTCGCCCTCGTGTTCCTTGCCTTCCAGTTTTTCGCTGTAAACAATAGGGCTTTCCCCGGCATTTATACGGGCAATAAAATCAGCCACGTCATCCGTGTTTTGGCTGCGCACGCCGCCCAAATAACTGGCGGCCCCACTGCCTAGCCCCAAGTATTCGCCGTTGTGCCAATAGTGTGTATTGTGCTTGGCTTCCCGCCCGGGCAAGGCAAAGTTGGAAATTTCGTAATGGTGATACCCCGCCGCCTGCAAACGCGTATGTGCTTCTTCCAGCATACGGCGCATTAGCAACTGGTCGCACACAATCCCGCGCTCAAAAAACGGAGTGCCTTCTTCTATTTGTAAACCGTAAACGGACAAATGTTCCGGGTGTAAGTCCACCAATTTTTGCAAACCGTCCAAAAAACTTTGCAGACTTTGCCCCGGCACCCCGGCAATTAAATCCACATTAATATTGGTAAAGCCCGCTTTCCACGCCGCCGCGTAGGCCGACAAAAAGGTTTGCACGTTATGCACGCGGCCCAAGGTTTTCAGTTCCGCATCGTTAAAACTTTGAAGCCCCATACTGATACGGTTAAAGCCCGCGCGCTTTAAAACCGCCAATTTTTCGGCGGTTAAACTTTCCGGGTTGGCCTCTATGGTGCTTTCTTCAAAATGGGAAACCGGGCCAAAGTGGCGGGCAATCAGGGTACACAACTCTTCCAACTGGCCGGCACTCAGCAAACTGGGCGTTCCTCCACCGACATACAGCGTGCTAAACTCCCGCTTGGGGGCCGAGGCGGCGGATTTATCAAGCGCTTGTAAATAGGCTGAAATTAAATTTTCCCGCCCTGCAAAGGAAGCAAAATCGCAATAGTTGCACTTTTGTTTGCAGAACGAGATATGGAAATAAAGTCCGGTAGTCATTATTTTTTATTTTCGGCTTCGTGGTTTAAAAAGGCAAAAATAAACGGGTCCAAATCACCGTCCATTACGGCGTTGATTTGGGAAGTTTCGTACCCGCTGCGCAAGTCCTTCACCAACTGGTACGGCATAAACACATACGAGCGGATTTGGTGGCCCCAGGCAATTTCGCCCTTTTGGCCGTAGCGTTTTTCGGCCTCACCGCGCTTTTTATCCATTTCCATTTCGTACAGTTTGGCTTTGAGCATCTTCATAGCCGTTTGGCGGTTTTGCAACTGGCTGCGCTCAATGCGGCAGGACACCACAATCCCCGTGGGAATATGCAACAGGCGCACCGCGGATTCCACCTTGTTTACGTTTTGTCCGCCGTGGCCGCCCGCGCGCGAGGTTTCCAGTTGGATATCTTTTTCCGGGATTTCAATGTTAATGTCCTCGTCAATATCCGGCAGCACGTCGCACGAAGCAAAGGATGTATGGCGGCGGGCGTTAGCGTCAAAGGGCGACACGCGCACCAAGCGGTGCACGCCGTTTTCCCCCTTTAAATAGCCGTACGCAAACGGTCCTTCCACCATTGCGGAAAGCGTTTTGATACCCGCTTCATCGCCGGGTTGCGCGTCTAATACGGAAAATTTAAAGCCGTGCTGTTCGGCCCAGCGCGTGTACATACGCACCAACATTTGCGCCCAGTCGCAAGATTCGGTTCCACCCGCCCCGGCGTGAATAGTCAAAATGGCGTTTAGTTTGTCGTTCGGGTCCGACAGGCGGATTTCGCCCTCTTTTTTAGCCACTTGTTTTTCGGTTTCCTGCAACGAAGCAGCCAAGGCGGCCAGTTCGTTTTGGTCCTGCATTTCCTTGCACAGGTCAAACCAAGCGCGGTCGTCCTCCATTTTTTTATGGAGCGCGTAAAAGGTGTCAATAGAGGTTTTTAATAAATCAATTTGGCGGCTAACGTCCTTAGCCTTTTGGGTGTCGTTCCAAAAGGCGGGGTCCGCCGACTGCGCCTGCAAGGCGGCCAATTCCTGTTTTTTGCCGGAAATGTCGTCTATGGATTCAATCTTGGCCACGCGGGCGGCTAAATCGGAAATTGTCTGTTCTACATCTTTAAATTCAATATTATTCATAAGCAAAAACCATTGTGGAAACCAGCAGCGTAAAAAAGACCGCCGCGCACAGCCAAGCGAACCAATCGCCAAACTGCGTATAAAAGTTTTGTCTGTCCCCGACCGCAAGCGGAACGGAAGCAGTTAAAATTTCCTGCGTAAACAGGCCGGATTGCTTTTCAATGCGGCCAAACGGGTCAATATACGCCGAAAACCCCGTGTTGGCGGCGCGGAGCACGGGGCGACCCGTTTCCACCGCGCGCAATACGTTTACGGCCAAATGCTGGTACGGCGCGGCTGTTTTAAAGAACCAGGCATCGTTGGTAATATTTACAAAAAATTTAGCCCCTTGGCGGTTTTGCGAGAGCCACAACTGCGGGAAAATACTTTCGTAGCAAATCGTTTCGCCCACCGCCACGCCGGATACGTCCAGCGGTTTCTGCTCGCGCGGGCCCGGGGTAAAGGCCCCCAGTTCGCCCAGCACTTCTACATTTTTAAAGGCCGAGCGGACGAGATTTTCCAGTGGGATATATTCCCCAAACGGCACGAGTTTTATTTTGCGGTAATTCTGCCAATCCCCCTCATTGGGCGGGAGCAAATAGGCCCCCACATACTGGTTGGTTTCGTCCTCCACATTGGAGCCGATAAACTGGTACGCACCCGAACGGGCGGCAATATCTTCAAACAAATCGGTATATTTTTCTTCGGTCAACGCACCTGGTACGGCGCTTTCGGGCCAGACGGCCAACATCAAATTTTTGCCCTCTAATTGGGCGCCTAATTGTTCCAAAGTATCGGTAATTTCGGCCTCGTATTCGGGGCTCCATTTTTTGTATTGGTCTATATTGGGCTGGATAAGCGCGGTATTTAAACTTAAAAGCGGCTGGCGCATTTCGCCAAGCGGTTTAGCGGGCAAGACTTTGTGCCCATAGCCATACACGCCCACAAAAACAAGCGCGGCCAACACCATATGCCATACGCCCTTTTTTACGCCGTTTTCGGCAAATGCCCAGCCGATAGAAGCCCCCACAAAAGCAATTACAAAACTAACGCCATATACGCCCGTAAAAGAGGCGATTTGCAGCATTTCGGGCGCGTTCCATTGGGTGTAACCCAGCATAATCCACGGGAAGCCCAAAAAGTAAAAAGCAACCGTTTGGTGCACCCACTCCAAGGCCACCACGCCGCACGCAATAAGCACCGGGAAAAATCCACCCGTACGCTTTAAAAAGTAGCACGCGCCGCCCAATATCGCAAATTGTACGGCTAACAGTCCGCTTAACCCCAGCCAAGCGGCCACGGAAAGCCCCTGTGAAAGCCCCCCGCCGTGTAAACAAGTGTAATAAATCCAATATAAAATCCCCGCGTTAAACAGCAGGGCCGTCAGCCAGCCATAAAAAAAAGAGGACCAAAATCCTTTGATTTTAGCCACTCCCCAAATAAACGGCGCCAACGCAAACCAAGCCAAAAAATGCTGGGATTTGTTGGGATAACTTTGGTACATCAACCAAGCCGTGCCCAGCATACAAGCCAATAAAAAAACAATCCGCGCCGCACCCAAGAGTACGGTTTTAACACGCACCCAGGCGGAAGATTTCTCCGCCTGGGCGTCTTGTTGTGAAATGGTTTCCCTAAACTCCCGCATATGCCTTAAAACCGTATCTTACACACATTTTCCACGCATACGGCTTGTGCATCCGGGCTGCACTCCCGCACCGTAGAAGGCGCGCCGTCCGGGCAGGCCTTGGCTACGAGGTTAGACTGCATTTTGTTAAAGTCCAGCGTAAATTCGGCATTAATGGCCGTTACGCCCGAAGGTCCCACCAAGCAGCCGCACGGGTCTTTATCTACGATAATGCAATCCTCATCGGCTTGGCAGCGGTACATCCGGCGCACTTGCGCTTTAACCGCGGCCGCGGCGGCTTCTTTATGTTGTTCCTCGGCCTTGGCGTCCATTTCCTGCGAGTTAAGCGCAGGCACGCTTACCTCTATGGGGGCATCCTTGCTGTATAATAGCGGCAAGAGAGCAATTACGCCCACGGCACAGCACAGCAAAAGCAGTTCTTTTATCTTATTCATAAATTGGCTCCGCAGCATTTTTTGTATTTTTTACCGCTGCCGCACGGGCACGGATCGTTGCGCCCGATGTGCTTGGGCGTTTGCTCCGTTTGGCTAGCCGCATTGTTGGCCTGCGCCTGCTGGGCCGGGGTGCGGCGGGGAGGCAGTTGCAAGCGGAAGATATAACTGACCATTAAGTCGCGCACGCGGTTAAGCATAGAGGAATACAATTTATAGGATTCCTTTTGATACTCAATCAGCGGGTCCTTTTGGGCATATCCGCGCAGGCTTACGCTGTTTTGCAACTGGTCCAGTTCGTACAGGTTCTGCTTCCAAGCGTTATCAATAATTTGCAGTAAAAGCATCCGCTCAATTTCCGCAAAGTTAATGCCTTGCTCGGCAAAGTAAAGCACACGGGCGTGGTATAAATCTTTTACTTGCGCCATAATTTCATCTACCAACTGGTCGTGCGATTTGCGACCGACGTTTTCCGCAGTAAAGTGGAAATCGCCAGGGAAGAAATTACGCAAGTTGACGTTTAACGCTTCAAAATCACAGCGCTGCGGGTGGGAATAATTGTAATACTGTTCTACCAGTTCATCTACAATTTCTTCCATCATCTGCATCGTTTTATCGGTCATATCCGCGCCGTCCAAAATGGCGTTTCTTAATCCGTAAATAGCGGTGCGCTGTTGGTTCATTACTTTATCATAATCCAGCAACTGCTTGCGGATATCAAAGTTGCGGCCTTCCACCATACGCTGGGCGCCTTCAATTTGGCGCGTCATCAAGCGCGATTCAATGGCTTCGCCTTCCTTCATACCCATTGTGCTGAGTACGGAAGCAATTTTGGTGGTGTTGGCGAACAAGCGCATTAATTCGTCATCCAACGAAATATAAAAGCGGGAGCAGCCCGGGTCGCCTTGGCGGGCACAGCGTCCGCGCAACTGGTTATCAATGCGGCGGGACTCGTGGCGTTCACTGCCGATAACGTGCAAACCGCCCAACGCTACCACTTCGTCTTGTTCCTGCTTATTGGCCGGGTTACCGCCCAGTACAATATCCGTACCGCGGCCGGCCATATTGGTAGCAATCGTTACGGCTCCTTTGCGGCCTGCCTGGCTGATGATTTGGGCTTCCATTTCGTGGTACTTGGCGTTTAACACTTGGTGCGGAATACCCTTGGCGCGGAGCATATGGCTCAACTTTTCGGACTTTTCAATAGAGCGCGTACCCACCAGCACCGGGGCGCCCTTCTTCCACAAATCTTCCACCTCATCCACAATAGCGTTAAATTTTTCGCGTTCCGTCAAATACACGAGGTCCGGGTAGTCAATGCGTTTAGAGGGGCGGTTGGGGCGGATTTCCACCACGTCTAATTTGTAAATCTGCCAGAACTCGTTGGCCTCGGTCATAGCCGTACCCGTCATACCAGAGAGTTTTTTGTAAAGTTTAAAGAAATTCTGGAAGGTAATGGTAGCCAAGGTCTGGTTTTCTTCTTTAATTTGCAACCCTTCTTTGGCTTCCACCGCTTGGTGCAAACCGTCGCTCCAACGGCGGCCCGGCATTAAGCGTCCCGTAAATTCGTCCACGATAATGACTTCGCCGTCCTTTACCACATAGTCCACATCGCGCTCATACAAATGGTGCGCGCGCAGGGCTTGGTTAATGTGGTGGACCCACTCGGATTCCACATCGTTATACAGGTTGGGTACATTTAAGAATTTTTCCGCCTTGGCAATACCCGTGTCGGTCAAGGTGGCGGTGTGGGCTTTTTCGTCAATAATGGCATCCACGCCCTCATCCAAGTTAATGCCCTCGTATTTGGCTTTTACTTCGTCCTTTTCCGTAATCATACGGACCTTTAAGGACGGAATTAAGCGGTTTACAATGTAATATTTATCGGTGCTTTGTTCGGACGGGCCGGAAATAATAAGCGGGGTGCGGGCCTCGTCAATTAAAATGGAGTCCACTTCGTCCACAATACAATAGTTTAGCGGGCGCAAAACGCGGTCCTCGCGGTTAATTACCATATTGTCGCGCAGGTAGTCAAAACCCAGTTCGTTATTGGTTACATAGGTAATGTCCTTGGCGTACATTTCGCGGCGGTCGGCGTTGTCCATATCGTGGCTGATGTAGCCCACGGTAAGGCCTAAAAATTCGTGAATAGGACCCATCCATTGGCGGTCGCGGCGGGCCAAGTAGTCGTTTACCGTTACGACGTGCACCCCTTTTCCGGTAAGCGCATTTAAGTAAGAGGGCAACACAGCCACCAGGGTTTTACCTTCCCCGGTGCCCATTTCGGCAATTTTTCCTTGGTGCAGAACGATACCGCCCAGCATTTGCACATCGTACGGGCGCAGGCCGATGACTCTTTGCGCGGCCAGGCGGACCACGGCAAAGGCTTCGGGCAATAATTGGTCCAAGGTTTCGCCCTTGGCCAAACGGTCTTTAAATTCTTGTGTTTTGGCTTTTAATTGGTCGTCGGTTAAATGTTCAAATTCAGCGGTGAATTTGTTGGCGTCATCTACATAATGTTGGATTTTTTTAAGGTCGCGTTCGCTTTTGGTTCCGAAAATTTTATCAATTAAAGTTCTAATCATATAACAAAGTTCCTTTTAAATTAAAATAGTACGGCAAGGCATAGCCCCATACGGCGGGCCAAAAGAAACCTGTTATTTGGCGACCGGCTTTTTGTGGTTGGTTTTTACTTGCAGGTTGGGCGTTTGCTCCGTTTGCAAAGCAGCGTCTTTCTCGGCCGAAGCGGCTAAGGCGGCCAATCTGGCTTGTACGCGGGTTTGCACCTGCTGCCCAAACACTTGGGCGGCGGTGGAAATCTGGGAGCCCGGGTCCTTTTTCAGGGCTTTGAGTTCAGCCTTTACGGCTTTGATTTTGGCCTTTAAGGCGTTGCTTTTAGCCGTGCGGTCCGCAGAAGAGAGGGTTTTGTCCTTTTTAACTTGCGCCAACTGCTTTTTATATTCTTTAATCTGTTCTTCGCGCAGGTTGACCGTAACCGCCCAGACCCGGCCCAATACATCGGCCACCTGGCGGTTAAAGTATTTATCCGTAGCGGACGTGTCCACCCCGTTTACGGCAGAGAGGAATAAAGCCTCCTCGTACTGTTCGGAAAGCGTATGCAGGCGGATAGAATTATCAAAATTGCGCGCGACGGAAATTAATTCAAAGCGGGCATCTTCCGTATCGGGCGCTTGGTAAGAAGCGGCCAAATCCTCCAAGATAGCGTTATAATCGGCGTTCTTTTTGGCGTTTTCCAATACGGCAGGGTTGTATTGGGCAAAAATGTCCAATACTTTTTCGCGGTTATAGGTGCTGGCGTCCGGCTGTGCATACAGCGCAGACGACATAGCAAGCGTGGCTAAAAGAAATAAACTGCGTCTCATTTTTCCCCCAAAATCGGTGTTACTTGTATTTTGCTATATATAGGGCGTATAGTCAAGCCCTTTTCCGCCGGGAAACATAAAATAAACCCGGAGCGTTTTGCGGCCCCGGGTTTATGTAAATTCGTCAGGTTAGCGGGCAGCCGTACGGAAGAAATTTCCCTTTACGTTGCGGGCCAACTGCACGCGGCCCAAGGTTTTATCCGCCGCAACGGTTACATTTTTGGCATTGGGTTTAATCGTGCCGTCCACTGCGCCGAAGATGTCCCCTTGTTTTACCACGCCCAACTGGCCGTGGTTGTTGATTTGGACTTCCAACTTTAAATTGCCGTCCAAATTAGCGGCTAATAAATCTTCTTCCCCCATCGTAAAAGCAAGCGGGAACTTCGGGTTTACCACGCGCTTAATCGCCACGGGCACATCGGCCTCGTTTTTAACGATAATCGCGCAGGAATTGTTATCCGCCTGCGCCATAGAGGCCAAGCGCTCCGGCACGGTAACCGTACCCGAGATATTAAAACGCCCTTCGCTGACGGTGCGCGCCAAGCAGAAAGCACATACCACTAAACTGGCGGCCGCAGCCGTAATAAAAATCTTTTTCATACTTATATTTTACCCTTTACTTTGCCTTTTGGCAAGGGGGCTTTTCCCTTTTACGCCGGATAAAAAAGGCCCCACAAACAGGGCCTTTTTTATATTCCGGGCAAATTTAACTTATTGTTTAAAGAAGCCCCACAGGTTGGCGTTATATACCCACCCTTTGCAAACGCCGTCTTTGGCGTTTTCGGGTTCGTCGGATACCTGGATCCATTTGCCTTTTTTAGCCAAGTATTTGAACGGATAGCCCTTGGCTACGGTGCAAACGATATCGGCCGAGGCGGAGGCGTCTTTGCGGACGTTCAAGTCCACTTTGGCGGACATACCGCCCTGCGGGCTTAACAAGTCGGCCTTAATCCAGCCGCTGTATCCTTCAAAATCCTTAATAAGAACCCAACTTTTATCTTCGTTGGTTTTTACCATAATGACAGGCGTGTATCTCCACGCGTGCCATTTTAAAGCGCATTTCGTACCCGCGCAAGTGCGGATATTGGCTCTTTTAGCGTTGATGCTGGCGTATTTTTGGGCGAAGACAGGAGCGCTCACAAAAAGTACGAGCATAGCCAAAGCAATAATTTTTTTCATATACCTTCTTTCTCCTATAAAAGGCGAACTAAAAAATCTCTACACAAAAAGTATAGCAATACTCCCCGAAACTTTGCAAGTTTTTTCTTACCGGGCCCGCCCCCAAAAAAGATATAATAAAGAAGATAAATAAACCTTTGGAGAAGATTATGAAAGAACAAGTCCAACAAGTAATTGAAGACATCCGCCCTATTTTGCAGGCTGACGGCGGCGACATCCAACTCATCAGCGTAGATGAAAAAACGGGTATCGTTACCGTAGGTTTGCACGGCCGCTGCGGCTGCTGCCCGCACGCGCAAATGACCTTGCAAGCCGTAGTGGAACGCAAGATTAAAGAACTCGTCCCCGGTGTAACCGCGGTGGAACGCGTTTAATGCCGAAGATAGACTTACACACGCACTCCGATTTTTCGGACGGAACCTGTACCCCGGAAGAAGTGGTTCACGCCGCTTTAAAAGCCGGGGCTTTCGTTTATGCCCTGACCGACCACGATACGACTGACGGCGTACTCCGCGCCCAAAAAGTGTGCGAAGAACACCGTATCTTCTTTACGCCCGGGGTGGAAATCAGCACCCGGGAACACGACCACCTGCACTTTACCGGCTACAACATTGATTTGGAAAATGCGGAGTTCCAAGCCTTTTTGGCCCAAAACCGCCAAAACCGCCGCGAACGCATCCGCAAAATCATCCAACAATTAATTGCCGCCGGGGTGGACATTACGGAAGAGGAAGTCTTTTCCCGTGCGCCCAATACCGTTTCCCGCGCCCACGTTGCCGATGCGCTCAAAGCCAAAGGCATTGTGCCCAGCCGCCAAGAGGGCTTCCGCCGCTATTTGGTGCCCGGCCAGCCCGGCTATGTACCGTCTGCCGGGGTAACCGCTATTGAGGCGATCCGGCACATCAAGCGCGCAGGCGGTATGCCTGTGATTGCGCACCCCGGTATTGTATCGGAACATTGGAATTTCCCGGCTTGGACCGAAGCCGGACTGGAAGGCGTGGAGGTGTTTTATCCTGCCCATACCTTTACAATGAAGCAAGACCTGCTGGCTATTACCCGCAAATACGGCCTTTTGGCTACCGCCGGGTCCGATTACCACGGTCCGCGCGCGGGACGCATTACCACCCCCGGTATGCAAATCCCGCAGCCGCACTACGACAAACTGCTCCGCAGATTATTTAACCGTTAAATTATTATGCACTTACTCCCTAAATTGGTTACGCTCTGGCGCAACCGCCCCGAAGAATTTACCCCCCGGCGTATGTTAAAAGACGTTACGTCCGGGCTGGTGGTGGCCTGTGTGGCCCTGCCGCTGTCTATCGCCTTGGCCATTGCCTCTGGCGTTACGCCTGAAAAGGGCCTTTTAACCGCTATTGTAGCCGGGTTTTTGATTTCCCTCTTGGGTGGCTCCCGCGTTCAAATCGGCGGGCCGACGGGCGCGTTCGTCGTCATTGTCTATGGCATTATCCAAGAGTTCGGTCTCTCCGGCCTTTTAACCGCTACCTTAATGGCGGGTATATTTTTGATGTTAATGGGTCTTTTTAAGTTTGGCGCGTTCATCAAATTTATTCCTTATCCGGTAACCACCGGGTTTACCAGCGGTATCGCCGTGGTGCTTTTTTCCACGCAGATTAACGACTTTTTGGGTCTCAATTTAACCAATATTCCAAGCGACTTTTTTGCCAAGTGGAATATGTATTTTCACCATTTATCTGCCACTAACTGGGAGACCTTAGCCGTTGGTTTATTAACCTTAGGCATTATTATTTTCTGGCCTAAAAAATGGAAATCGCTCCCCGGTTCCTTGGTTGCGCTTATCATTACTACCTTGGTTGTAAAATTTGCGCATTTGGACGTAGCCACCATTACTTCTACTTTCGGCTCGGTGGACAGCACCTTGGTTTGGCCCCATATGCCGGGTGAAATCACGCTGGCGACCATTAAAAAACTGTTGCCCGCTTCGCTAACGATTGCCTTCTTGGCGGGGATTGAGAGTTTGCTTTCTGCCGTGGTGGCGGACGGGATGATTGGCAAAAAGCACCGCTCCAATATGGAACTGGTTGCCACGGGTGTAGCCAACGTGGCTTCGGCCTTATTTGGCGGGTTGCCCGCCACGGGTGCGATTGCCCGCACGGCCACCAACATTGAAAACGGCGGACGTACCCCAATTGCCGGTATGGCGCACGCTATTTTCCTTTTGATTATGATGTTATGCCTTATGCAATATATTGGCCTAATTCCAATGACTTCGTTAGCCGCGATTTTGTTTATGGTGGCTTATCGTATGAGCGGTTGGCGGGCCTTCCGCGCCTTATTCAAGGCTCCGGCAGGCGATATTGCCGTACTGCTCGCTACGTTCGGCCTAACCGTGGCGGCAGACTTGGTCGTAGCCATTGAGTTTGGCCTTGTCTTGGCGGCGGTGCTCTTTATGAAGCGGATGAGCGACGTCTATCAAATTAAGAATATGGACGATGATATTTTTGACGAGGTGCGCCAAAAGGACGACATTGACACCAAAATTATTACGCACAACGTCAGCGTGTACGAAATCAATGGTCCGTTCTTCTTTGGTGCCGCCAATGTGTTTGTGGATTCCTTGGAAAATCACAAGGAGTGCAAAGTGCTCATCTTGCGTATGCGTAGCGTGCCTGCCATTGATGCGACGGGCTTCCACGCGCTGGAAAGCATTTTTAACAGTTGCCAAAAGGACGGCGTACAACTTATCCTTTCGCACGTCCAAAAGCCTGTGTTAAAAACGTTGGAAAAGTACGGCTTTATCAAACGCTTGGGCGAAGACCATATTTGCAAAAATATTGATATTTCCCTAATGCGTGCCGAGTCCATTGTTAGCGGGCGCCAGCACTTCCTAGAATAACGCTGCGCGCCGCGCCCTGCGGACGGCACCCTAGCGGGTGGCAGATTTTCCGCACTCTATTGATTATTTGGGCAACACTGCTTTTGTAGTGTTGCTCTTTTATTTTGTCCTGCGTGCGGACGGCACCCTAGCGGGCCGGTACCCTGCGGGCCGCGAATTATCCGCGCCCCATTGATTAATTGAGCAATACTGCTTTTATAGTGTTGCTCTTTTGGGGCTCTACGGAACGACGGTAACACACGAATGCCCCAACAAGTAATCCTATAAGGGGTATAAACGAAAGCGCCCCGGGCCATATAAGGTGCCCGGGGCGTTGTGCTAAAATTACTTTATTAGTTGGCAGGAGCCGCGTTGTCTAATCCCGTGGGAGTAGTCCCTTTATTACCGCGTTTAAACACGCCTTTGAATTTCTTCCACAAGCGGCCGGCTTCGTACTTCATCCCTTTTACAATAGAGGAATTGCGCATCATACCGGGCGTTAAGAGTAAACTGGCGCCCAACATCGTGCCCGCATACAGCAAGTCCATCGGCACGCCAACGCCGCCCATAGAGGCGAAATAACCCGCCGGGATAGCACCCAAACCACCAATCGCCATCGTCAACGCCAAGATAGAGGACAGTTCGCGGTTCTGTTTGGGATAGCGGTTCATAATGTAGTCATACATTTGGGTAAAGAAGTTACCTACACCCAAACTGGCTACGGCCGCACCCGCAATCGTTTGCGTTACGCTGTCGCCCGCCGTTGCCATTATACCCGTACCCAAGGCAGACAGGCCCGAGCAGAGGATGTACATCGTATCGGGGCTAATGCGGCGGCTAACTACGTTACCACCCAAGCGGCCCACGATAAACGGCAAGTAGAGCGAGCAGGCAATCAAGAAGTTCGCAAATTCACCTTGGCTGATGAGCGACTTCATAGAAGTAGCGAACGAACTGGAAATGACGAACTCGTGAATCGTAGCCAACGTCATAGCCGAGGCCAACGCCGCCACACCCGGAGCCTTTAACATTTTGCCCATATTCCCAATCGTGTTTTCCTGCACGGCCACAGAGTGTTTAACCTTGTGGACCAAGGAGTTCATACGATCAGCAGGGATATTGTATTGTTCGGATAATTGTTTTTCAAGTCCGGCAAACAGTTCCTTTTTGGCATCTTTATACAATTCGCCCGATTTCTTGGTGGAGTCCATTTTTACATTAGCGAACACCCACGCATCTAACGAATCTTTAAAACCGCGGGCCACATCGTCAATCATTAAGGAAGATACTTCGCCTTTGGCTTCACCCAACACTTTGGCACCCGCATCCAGCGTGCCCTGCAACATTTTCTGGCTCTGTTCCAGGTTCTTGGCGGAATACGCATCGCGCAGTTTGGCGCGCCATACCTTCCACGCCACCCAACCGCTGTACCCGGCGTAAATCGGGAAACTGATAGAATAGTCCAGCCCCAAATCCACCCCGGTAGCCAGTTGGATACCGTGATTAATCAAGTACGGCGAAGCCAAGAAGGCCAAGGTGCCGACGTTTTTGTACACGAAACTTAAATTGTACAGCACGATATCTTTCAAACTGACTTCGGACTTTTTGGTAAAAAATTCTTTTACGCGTTCGCCCAGTTTCGCAAAGCCCTGCTTTTCGGCAACGGTCATTTCCGTTTCAGCCGTCTTCAAGGCGTCCTTGGCCGCGTTCAAAATTACTTCGCCGCGGTTAGCACGGATGAGCAGGTTGGAAACCAACTGTTTTAAAATGCTGGAACCGCTCATTAAGAACAAGGCGGTAATAAACAGCCCTTTCTGCACAGGGCTTAACGCCATCCCTTCCACAAAGCCGTAGAAGCCGCCCGCAGTAGCCAAAGCACCCGCGGCGGTGGACATCGCCAAGGACAGCACCATCAAATTCTTTTCGCCGTATTTTTTAAGCACAGGCGTCAGCAAGGAAGCCAGACCCGGCAACACATAGTTGATACCGAACATCATACCGTTGGCCGCGCTTACGTCCATATCCAAGGCCCCGTTTACCACCGGCCCCATCGTTTTACCCAAACTGACGTTCGTCAAGGAAGCGTCGCGCACGATTAAATCCGCACGGTTTTGGGTGGGGTGGACGGACACGTTAAATTTGGTCGGGCTGTTGCGCAAAATTTGCACAAACTTGCCGATTTGGTTCTTAGGCAAGCGGACATAGAAACGGGAAAGTTGATGAATTTTTCCGTCCGTGCCTTTCAAGGCCAAATTGCCTTCCGGCATCAAGACTACCTTTTCGCCGTGCGCCACGCTCTTTTCCGGCAAGGTTACTTCCAAGGGTAACAGCGCGCCCGTAGTCGCATCGGTTACCTGTTGGACGGAGGCCTGATACACCACATCCGGGCGGGTTTCCAGTTTCAAACTAAATTTGGTCATACCGGAAGCGCGCACCAAATCTACCAACGCACCCACCTGGTCCTGCTGTAAGCGCATATAGAAGTGCGCCATACGCAAGGGCGGCTGGGTTTGGTTGCGAAGTTCCGCCACATAGCCGTGTTTAAAATTGGGAGTCAAGGCAAACGCCACGCGGTTGTAACCTTTTACGCGGAAGCGGTTGCTGATTTCCAAATTGACGGGCAAAATGCGCTCAATGCCTTTTTCGTCCACGCGGGTTAATTTGAAACCTTTTTCCGACACCGGCACCGGGCCTTCTTCTCCGGCTCCCATTAAGGCGTCGGCAGAAGCCGGGGCTTCGGGCGAGCGGAGGTTGGAATACACTTCGCTGATTTGCGTAGCATCGTGCAAGCCCG
Organism: Candidatus Avelusimicrobium sp.; assembly: GCF_050873505.1. Classification (GTDB taxonomy): domain Bacteria; phylum Elusimicrobiota; class Elusimicrobia; order Elusimicrobiales; family Elusimicrobiaceae; genus Avelusimicrobium. Next base: position 74,634 of record NZ_JBNMIY010000006.1, read on the forward strand.
GTTCGTGGTAAATCGGTTCCGGGGCTTTTTTGCTAAAACGGTTTTTGAGCCAAGCCGCCCCCTTTTTAAAGAGTTTGCCGATAGCAAACACGGGCACGCCGCTGTACATTACGCCGGAATTGTCGCTGTCGGAGCGGCCTAAAAATTCTACCGTGCTCTTGGTTTCAGCGGGTACCGCAGGCGTTTCGGCGGCTACGGCTTCGCCAGCGGTCGGTACAGCAGTAGGAGATAAAGATAAATCCGTTCCGCCTAACTGGACCTTCGGCATTTCCACCTTGGGGGCAGCCGGAGCGGCGGCTTGGGCTTTAACAGCCACCGGGGCAGCCGCAGGAGCGGTTGCGCCCAACTCCAACCAATCTTGGGTGGCCTGGCGGGATACATCAGCGTTTAAAACGTTTTGCGGGCAGCCCAATTTCAAAAAGCGGGCCATATCGGCGGACGCGGGAGCGGCCTCGCCAGCGGTGGCATTAATTTGAACGGGCAAACCTTTTTCTTGCGCCACAGCGGCTAAGTTCTGCCAGAACGGACCTTTGGCCCCCGTAAGAGTGGCCAGTTCCTGCAACTGGGTATAAGCGCCCTGTCGCAACAAACCGCGGGCAGCAATTACTTCCGCGGTTTTTTCAAAGGGAGAGTTTACGGCTTTCTTATAAAAATTAATCAAGGCCGGGGCATCGGCTTTGGTACCGACCAACCCCAAGGCCGCCGCATCGGACAGAGCGTGATTGCAAGCCAACACATCCTTGTAATTGGCGTGGCTTTTGTTGGAAGCGATTAACAAGGCAGAGCGTTCATCGCCTTTGGGGAGTTTGGCAAAGGCGTCGGACAGCGTTTCCAATTCCGTGCGGTAAAATTTAACGGCTTCGGCTTGCTGGGCCAAGTTGGCGTTGCCGTGCAAGTAGAAAGTTACAAACTGGGTGCGGAGTGCAGCCGAGCGGGCCGCAGGAGAGGTTTGGGCAAAAATCGGACCCGGCAAACCGTCGGTCAATTCGCCAACAGCCAAAGTGTGATGCGCGGTCAAATCCGTAAGTTTAGAGGAGATTAACTCGGAAGACGCCTGCAAAGCGGAAGAATTGGGCACTACGGTAAGAGAGGAGATATTGGTGCCTTTGGGCAACGCACGCGCAGACTGGACAAGACGCGTTCCGGCGGAATATACCTGTGCGTTAGCGGGAATTGTTACTTTGGGTACGGCAACGCCCTTTCTAACCGCTTTTCCGACCGTTTTGCCCGTTTGGAGCACGGCCTTGCCGCCTTTTTCGGGCAAGGCTTGCGCCAGCGACGGGGAAACGCTGCTAAATAGAATACAGAAACTGAGTAAAAGCGACAGGGTTGTTTTCATAATAAGGTTCTCCTCTCCCTTAATTATTGGAAAAAGTTCACAAAAAAAATAGGGCCAAAAGACCTAGAAGTCCTAGGTTTTTTAGCCCTATATAAAAATAGGCCCTGCCGCTTGGGCAGGCATATTTCCGGGGGTACGGCTGGTTGAATACGGGAAATTTTTAGGGAATTAGGGAAAGCGGACACGCCCCCCTTGTTTACTGCTAAAAATTGCAGGGGCGAGCACTGGCACGCAAGTTGTTGGTCTTTGGCGCAGTACATCTAAAACTCCTTTTATCCGTCTCCAACTATATTTTAGTAAACTTTGCCAACTTGCACAACGGGACAAAAGACCCACTTTTTATATAAGTCTTTTGTATTACGTCTATTTGTCAAACTTGTCTTTTAGGGCTCTTGCCACACAAGGCGGAACCAGGGCGGACACATCCCCGCCGTAGCCTGCGGCTTCGCGCACCGCGGACGAACTTAAAAAAGCGTATTCGGGCCGCGCAGGCAAAAAGACCGTTTCGGCCCCGGGGCAAAACAACTTATTATAATAAGCGTTTGTCAGTTCGTGCTCCATATCGGCCGCCCCGCGTACCCCGCGCACCAAAATATGCAGGTTATTTTTTTTGAGGTAATCCGCCAGTAGCCCTTCGGCCTGTTCCACACGGATAAGCGGTTCATCCTGAAAGGTTTCCTTTAACAGGGCCACTCTTTCAGCCGTGCTAAAAAGCGGCTTTTTATTTCCGTTTGGGATAACCAGTACAACCAGCCCCCCAAACGCCCTCGCCGCCCGGCGCGCGATATCCGCGTGTCCAAGAGTAACGGGGTCAAAAGTACCTGCATAAACGGCCGCAACAGTCATAAAGGGCTCCTTAACGCTTCTATATAGGTTCTATATTATGGTATCATAATTTTATGATAAAAAATCCGTTTAGCGATGAAATTTATTTACAGCGCACGCATCCGCACAAGCCGGACTTGCGCGATGAATACTTCCGCGACCAGACAAAAATTATCCACTCGCTGCCGTTTCGGCGTTTAAAACACAAAACGCAAGTTTTCTTTGCGCCGAACAACGACCACATTTGCACCCGCATTGAACACGTCCTGCACGTGGCCACCATTGCCGCCACTATTTGCCGGGGGCTCAACAAAAGCGGCAACTGGCAATTAAGCGAGGATATGGCCTACGCTATCGGCCTGGGGCACGACATCGGGCACGCCCCCTTCGGCCACGAGGGCGAACGCGCCATAGACGCCTGTATTACGCCCAAACGCTTTTTGCACGAAATTAACAGTTACCGCGTAGTGGAGCATTTAGCCAACTACGGGGAAGGGCTGAATTTAACCTTTGCCGTAAAGGACGGAATTATCTGCCATTGCGGCGAAGACTTTACCAATAACCAACTCCGCCCCGCCGCCGTGCCGAACGATTTGGAAAAAATTACCGGGCGCGACCATATGCCTTCCACTTACGAGGGGTGCATTGTGCGCCTGTCCGACAAAATCGCCTACTTGGGGCGCGACATTGAGGACGCCGTAAAGGCGGACCTCATTACCACAAACGATATTCCGAAAGACGTCCGCGAAGAAATCGGCACGTCCAACGGGGAAATTATCAACACGCTGACCTTGGACCTGATTAACCACTCCAAGGACCAGGACTGTATCGGCTTTTCGGACGATAAATTCGGGCTTATTTCCCAGTTGCGCGAGTTTAACTATACCCGCATTTACCACAACGAGCAAATGCGCCAGCGCAAGGAAACCATAGACAAATGTATCCGCGATTTGTTTGATTATTTCCGCACGATTTTTAAGCGTTACGGCTTTGACTACGGGGCCTACGACCAAGAGGGCAAAACCACCGCTAAAAACTTCGCCAAATATATGCGCTCTATGACAAATGTCTATAAAGAGGACCCCGTGCAAATTGATACGATTATCGCCGACTATATTGCCGGGATGACCGATTCGTTTGCGTTAAGCGTAATGGAAGACGTTATTCTGCCCAACTCCATTAAGTTTTTTAGTTAAGCCTTTGCCAAACGGATAGAAGAGCGCCCGGTTTTAGCCGGGCGTTTTTCATTGTATTGTATAAAAAAGGAACACCCCCGGTGGGGGAACCGGAGGTGCAGGGGATAAGAAATCTTTTACAGGTAGGAAGCGTTTTCGTTAAAGAAAGCGACTACTTTATCCATACCCGGTACGGAAGCGTTATCGCGCGCGGCTTGGGCAATCGTGCGACCGCTGCCGTCCTTGCTCATTTCCACCACTTCGGCGGCTTCGGTCTGCGCCACATCGGCCACAATGCCACCGGCGGAAAGTTTGCTCTTAATGTTCATAATGCGCTTGTACAAATCGGTATAAGGGATTTCCGCAAAGAACATATCCGCCCGGCCGTAGTTAATTTGCGTTTGCACCGGGAGTTCCCCCGCTTCGTTGCGCTGGTTCATCAACACGTGCAAATGTTTTTGGTATTCGCGCGGATAGAAATAGCGGATACCATAGGCCAAGGCTAAAAAGGAATCTTTGTTGCGGGCAATGTGGAAGACGTTATTGCCGTTTTTGCCCGTTTTAAGCAAGAACGCGCCGTTCTTGGCAGATTTAATATAGGCGGCAATCGCTTTGGCATCCCCTTTTTGCGCCGCGGCGAAAACCGGCGTATTGCCAAAGTCGTCTTCTTTTTCCAAATCCACTACGGCTTGGCGTCTTTGCGCCGCCGCTTGTACGGCCGCCTGCAATTTTTCGTTTAACTGCGGGCGCTGTTGGGCCGCGGGGGCCGCATTAACCAGCGAAACCATCAAACAAGCCGCTAAAATAAAAAGTATGTTTTTCATATATTATCCCCTTGTACATCCTTCTTATTTAAGTATCTATTTTTAAGTGAAAATTTACGAGGGCCTTTGGACCCATTTTTATGGCTTTTTGGACCTATCTTTTTTATAGGACCCATAAAAAGCCCCAGGCATATACCTGGGGCTTTTGTATAGTCTAATCCAAAGTCAATTATTCCACAAAGCAAGTATCACCTTCTTGCAAATAAGCCCCTGCCCCAGAAGTACAACCTACTCCTCCCCCTCTGGAAAAGCCATATTTTTTACAAGCCGCCACATTATAGAGTCCACGGCAAAGCCTTTGTCCGTCAGCAATATTAAAAGTAATATCTTCCCCAGTAATAGGAGTGGCAAAAGAGGCACTATTCCTTTCAAAACTGGAATCCAAAGAATAAGTAAAATTCTTTCCACTAAAAGAACGCCCCGTGGCAGGGCGCCCAGTAACATCAGTAAAAGAAACCGCCAAATCGTCAAAAGTGATTTGGTACAAAGGTTTACCTGTTTCTAAATTTGCAACTTTGTAAGCATCATTTATCGCTTTTAGTGTCGTCCACGCTTCACTCAACCGCGATTTATTGACTGCTTTGGTATATTGCGGCAAAGCCACGGCAGACAAAATGCCGATAATGAGAACGACAACCAGCAACTCAATTAACGTAAAACCTTTCTTCATAAACACTCCTATTATATTGCCCCACGCACCGGGACATATATTCTAACAAAAAGGAGCAATAAAAACTAGGGGATGTAACCCTGCGGGCCGCGTCCTGCGGACGGCACCTTGCAGGCGGCATATTTTCCGCGCTCATTTGATTAATGGGGCCACACTCTTTTTGCAATGTCGCCACCAACGAAACGACAGATCCCCGACTAAATTCCTCGGGGATGACAACTAAGGAAGAATAGCCGTCATTCCCGAAGGTCGTAGTCGGGAATCTGTTTTTGTCGTGGCTGTTCTTTTAAATAACGACAGATCCCGTATAACAACACTACGGGATGACGACACAAGGCAAAAGACATTTATAACAATTAGGCCGTTATAAAAATGAGGGTCATCCTGAATTTAGTTCAGGATGACCTCTTTTTTATAAAAAGCCCTTTTCCCTTGTCATCCCCGAGGAATTTAGTCGGGGATCCGTTGTTATTAAAAAAGGAAAAACAACAAATACTGGAACGCTCCGCGCCGGCAAACCTTCCAGTATGACCTTTATTTTTATAAACAACTACCAGCACAAGCAGTAGATTCTGCAAACCCTGCGGGCCGCCAGCAAGCCACGTTTAACAATGTTTTCGGCAATATTAAGAAAAGGAAAAAGGAAGCAATATAAAAAACTAAAAGCCCCGGAATAATCCGGGGCTTTTAAATGGAGCGGGCGAAGAGAATCGAACTCTCGTCTCAACCTTGGCAAGGTCGCGTTCTACCATTGAACCACGCCCGCGTAAATCTGTTTACCTTCAACACATAAATTATAACAATTTTTTTGCAATGTGTGCAACAATTATTTTTTTGCCGTCTTTTTCGCGGCGTTTCCCGTCGGAGAATTGCCCCCGAGCAAAATATTGGCAATCGGTTTTAAATACGTATTTTGTTGCACCGCTTTGCGAATATTGGGGTTTTTCTGCAATTCTTTTAAGTACGGGTTAGACGCAATAATGTGCGCGGCCTCTTGCGGGCGGTCGCGGAAATATTTAGCAGCCTTGCTGATAAGCAAATAACTTATAAAGCGGCTGTTTGCCACCGCCAACACCATCGGCTCGCTGGCGAGCACCTGTTTGACGGTTTCACTGTCAAAAAACTCCGCCATTGCGTTTTGGTCCTCGCTAAACGCCAAGAGTAGTTGCGGGTCCTCCAACAGGGGGGCTACATCCGGGCGGGCCAAAAAGGCCTTGCACATTTTATCGTTGGCCAGCAGGTAGCGCATTAAATCCGGGTCGGCGATATTGGACGAAAAATTGGTGGTAAGCGCCCACGGGGCCGCGCCGATAATTTCGTAACTTTTGGGCGTAAACGCCTTGAAATTAAAGCGGCTGATAATCGGCAGAGTGGAGCCCAAGTTGCTCACGGCCACGTTGCGGTCCTGCCCTTCTTGCAGTTGCACATACGTTACGCCCGTGTTGGGGTTAAATTCGGTATTGGCTACGGCAAGCCCTTTTACTTGGTTGGGGTCCAACGCCGCCGTTAAATTATCAGCCCGCTTTTGGGCAGATAAAATGATTACCAGCGTAATAAGCACCAAGGCCACCACACTTATACCCACGCCCAATAAAAGCGTGTCCTGCGTGCGTTTTTCGGCCGTAACGGGCGCCTGGGTTTGCTTAGCCCCCTGCGGGTTTTGGGCCGCTTGTTTTTTTTGGTGATACTTGGCGGGATTGCGCAGTAAATCCATTAATTCTTCTTTCTTCATAACATACGGCCGTTCTGCCGGACCTCCATATCAAGTATAATTTATTATATGAAATCTTATACCCAATATCTAACGGTTTGTACGGAAAACCATTACGAAATCGTAAATATCACGCCGCAGGTAGAGGCGGCCCTCGCCAAAAGCGGCATTAAAGAAGGGTTGTGCCTTGTCAATTCAATGCACATTACGTCCAGCGTGTTTATTAACGATAACGAACGCGGTTTGCACGCGGATTTTTTGCGCTGGGCTGAAAAATTAGCCCCTTATGGGGTAGATAAGTACCAGCATAATTTGACCGGGGAAGACAACGGCGACGCGCACTTGAAGCGCACCCTACTCGGCCGCGAAGTAGTGGTAGCGGTAACGGACGGGCGACTGGATTTCGGCCCGTGGGAAACCATTTTCTACGGGGAATTTGACGGGCAAAGAAACAAACGGATTTTGATTAAAATTATTGGAGAGTAAAATGAAGAAGACTATTTTTTATCACGATACGGACTGCGGCAATGTGGTGTATTATGCAAACTATTTAAAATATTTTGAAGAAGCCCGCACGCTCTATATGGCGGAGAAGGGTTTTTCCGTGCCCGCCCTTATTGAACGCGGCTTATACTTTGTGGTGGCACGGCAGGAAGTGGAATACAAATATTCCGTGCGCTATGCGGACGTAATTGACGTATCCACCAAAGTGTTGGAAGTTTCGGACATTAAAATTGTGTTTGAAAACCTGATTACCAACCAAAACGGCCGCCTTTGCACCAAGGGCAAAACCACGCTGGTTTGCGTGAACAAAAACGGGATGCCCACGCCGATGGGCGCGGACGTAAAAGCCGCAATGACCCCCGCCGCGTAAGTATTTTTCAGCCTGACAAAAACGGAACGCTTTTTATTAAGCGTTCCGTTTTTTTAAATCTGCCGCCAATTCCGACTAAACGATTTTTTCCTCGTCCTCTTTGGCCTTGGCGATTTCTTTATCCAACCGGGCGGTCAAGCGTTTTAACACCGTTTGCGTATTTTTCTTCCACTCTTTGAGTTCGCGCAATTCGGCTTCCGTGCTTTTTAATTTTTCCAGGCCGTCCTCTAACGTGCGCACCCGTGCCTTCAAGGCGCTGTTCTCGCCCTGCAATTCCTTCTGCCGGGCGAGAACCTGCGACGTTAAAAGTTCCAGTTGTTTTAATTTTTCCTGCATATTACCGCAGTTCCGCGCCTACTTGTCCGCGCAACTGTTCCACAATGCGGTTAAACGCTTCGTCCGTTTCCTTATCCTTTAAGGTGCGTTCTTTATTGGAAAACGCCAAACTAAACGTTACGCTCTTCTTGCCCGCGGGCAAATGTTCACCTTGATACAAATCAATTAAGTGATAGTTCATATCCACATCAAGCGGCGTTTTTTCAAGCGCGCTGACGATATCCGCATAAGAAACATTTTCGGCCACCACAACGGATAAATCACGCAAGGACGGCGGGAAGACCGCTACATCCTTGGCGGGTTTAAAATCCTGCGCGGAGAAGGCCTTTTCAATAAGTTTCGTGGCAAATTCAAAGCCCCACACTTCGGGCGTTTTAATGCCGCTGGCCTTTAACGCAAGCGGATGAAATTTGCCGAACACGCCGATTACTTTGCCGCCCAGCATAATATCCATACAAATTTTGGGGTGCATATACACCGGGGCCTTTTTGGACGGAACCAAGGTTAAGCCTTCCACATCCGCCAGCACGGCTTGCATCAGGCCCTTTAACCAGTAAAAATCTACCGGTTTTTCCGCTCCGCCAAAGAATTTTTCCTGCTCCAAGGTTCCCGTCAATACGCCGGACACGGCATATCCTTCCACCGGGAAGCCCTTAATGGATTGGAACGTTTTGGTCGTTTCAAAAAGCGCCAAGTTGGTATTGCCAAAGCGGAAGTTGCTCTCCACATTTTTAAGCAAAGAGGGCAACAAGGTCGGGCGTAAATAATCCCACCCTTGGGCCAAGGCATTTTTAATTTTAATACAGAACTTGGGGTCAAAGCCAAAGGTTTTGAGTTCCTTTTCGCCTAAGAAATCAATGTTCTTGCACTCGCAGAAACCCGCGCCAATTAAAGCCGCGGCATATTTTTTGCCCAAATCAATGCCTTTGGGATTGTCGGCAAATTGCAGGCTGGCCTTGGTCTCGCTGACGGGAATCATATCGTAGCCCGCAAAGCGCGCGGCTTCTTCGGCCAGGTCCCACTTGTGGTTTAAATCGCGGCGGTGCGTAGGGGCCTTAAAGGTCCATTTGTCGCCGTCCGCGTGAAATTCCGCCGCCAAGCGGCCGAAGATTTCTTTCAGGCGTTCGTCGCTAATCTGCGTACCCAAAATAGCGTTGATTTCCGCCGGGGTAAACGTAACCGTCGGGTTTTCATATTTAATGGGGTAAACGTCGTTAATTTCGCTGGGAGTGCCGCCGCAAATTTGCACAAACAAATCGCTCGCGCGGCGCATCGCCGTCATTGCGCCCTCAATATCCGTACCGCGTTCAAAGCGTTGGGAAGAATCAGACGAAATGGCAAATTTTTTGACCGTTTTATTAATGGTCGGCGGATTAAAATAAGCGGCTTCAATAAAAATATCTTTGGTATCTTCTTTAATGCCGCTGTCTAAACCACCCATAATACCCGCCAAGGCCGTGGCCTTTTTGGTATCGGCAATCATCAGGCAGTTGGAATTTAACGTCAGTTCACGGCCGCCCAAAACGGTAAATTTTTCCCCTTCTTCCGCGTTGCGGACGATAACCGTATCGCCCTCTACTTCGCGCAAATCAAACGCGTGGAGAGGGTTGCCTAGTTCAAACATTACATAGTTGGTTACGTCCACCAGGGCGTTTTTGGGGTTGAGGCCCATAGCGGCCAAGCGGGTTTTAAGCCACTCGGGCGATTCGGCGTTTTTTACCCCGCGGATAATGCGCCCGATATAGCGCGGGCAGGCTTCGGCGTTTTTAATTTCTACGTTAAGCGCCTTCCCTTCACCGGGCAAATCTTTAATAGCGGGCATTTTGACGGGCTTATTGAGCAAGGCCGCCAATTCGCGCGCCACGCCCAAGTGGGAAAGCAAATCGGGGCGGTTAGACGTAATTTCCAAATCAAACAAGGAATCCGCTTTACCGTAGAGCGTGGAAACATCCGTACCCAGTTCCAAATTTTCATCCAGCACCAAAATACCGTGCGCGCGGGTATGGGTTAAACCCAATTCGTCAGACGAGCAAATCATCCCCTCGGACGGCACCCCGCGCAAAACCACGGGCTTCATAATCATTTTACCCACACGGGCGCCCAACAGCGCAAGCGGCACCTTTTGTCCAACGGCTACGTTCGGCGCCCCGCACACCACACGCTGGGTTTTGCCGCCGCCCAAATCCAAGGTTACCAAGTGCAAATGGTCGGAATTGGGGTGGTCTTCAATTTTGATGATTTGCGCCACGCGCACGCCCTCAAAATCCGCGCCTGTTTTTTCCACAGAGGCCACTTCAATACCGAGGTCGGTCAGTTTTTTTACCAACTCCTCGGGGGTTAAATCAATATCAATAAAATCTTTGAGCCAAGAATACAAAATTTTCATAATCCGTCCTTAAAATTGTTTGAGTACGCGCAAGTCGTTTTCGTAAAACGTGCGGATATCTTTAATGTTGAGCATCATCATCGCCAAGCGTTCCACGCCCATACCAAAGGCGTAACCGCTAAACTGTTCGGGGTCAATGCCGCAGTTTCTAAGCACGTTGGGGTGCACGACACCCGCGCCCAACATTTCAATCCAGCCGCTGCCCTTGCATACGTTGCAACCCTTGCCTTGGCAGAACACGCATTTCACGTCCACTTCTACGCTGGGTTCCGTAAACGGGAAGAACGACGGGCGGAAGCGGATTTCGGCCTTGTTGCCAAAGAGGCCTTTCATAAAGGCGGTTAAGTCGCTTTTGAGGCTGGCCATACTGACGTTTTTATCTACATACAAGCCTTCAATTTGGTGGAACACGGGGCTGTGCGTAGCGTCCAAACTGTCGTTTCTAAACACGCGGCCCGGGGCCATAATGCGAAGCGGCGGTTTGTGCTTTTCCATATAGCGGCTTTGCACGTTAGAGGTGTGCGTGCGCAGTACGAGCGGCATTTTGCCGTCCACAAAGAAGGTATCCTGCGCGTCGCGCGCGGGGTGGTGCAGGGGGATGTTAAGCAAATCAAAGTTATGCTTTTCGTCCTCCACCCAGGGGCCTTCGGCCCACTCAAACCCCAGGCGGGAAAGAATCGCCGTCATACGGTCTTGCGCCACGGAAAGCGGGTGGCGATGTCCTTTGGCCACGGGATAGCCGGGCAAGGTCAAATCCAAGTTTACTTTATTTAATTCGTCGTTAATTTGTTTAGCGGCAAAAAATTCGGTTTTTTCGTCAAGCGCGGCGGAAAGGGATGCCTTTAAGGCGTTGCCCAAGGGGCCGGCTTGTTTCTTTTCTTCAATGGAAAAATCTTTTAAACCTTTTAAAAGTTCCGTTAATGCGCCTTTGCGCCCGAGGGCCGCTACGCGCAGTTCTTCCACGGCGGCTAAATCGGCCGCTTGGCTGATTTTTGTTTTGTAGTCCTGCTCAATAGCGGAGCAGGCTTGTTGAAATTCGGTGATAGTCATATATCTTATTATAGTATTTTAGGCGGCTGTATAGGGAAAATAAAGCGAAATTTAAGCGGTTGTTTCCTTTTTTGTCGTTTCTGTTGCCCTTGCCGTGCCGTTAATGCAGGGCTTGGCCCGTTTTGTATCCGTGGCGGCAATCGGTATGTTTTCCTCTTGGTTGTTTTGGTTGCCCTTGCCTTGTTTATAAAAGGCGGTTTTGGCGGGGGAGCATTTTTATTTGTTTGAGCCGCAGGCGAGTTGTAAAAATGCCTGCCAAAACCTGCATTTTATAAGACGTTGGGCAACGAGTCTTTTTCGTTCTTTTTCTACGATTAGAAAAAGAACATACTCTTTTTGCACACAAAAGAAGGAAAAAAGTAAAATAACCTTATATGGCCAAAGAGATTGTTCAAGTAGAAATCAAGCGTATTCCGCTGGATATAGAAACCACCGAACTCGGCGCCGTGGAACTGACGGACCTGGCCGCGACGGTGGAAAAATATATGCAGAGTTTGGACGAAATAGATACGCTCAAACAAGCCCTTATGACCGCCCTTCACTTTGCGGCCGTAGCGTATTTGCAACGCCAAAACGACGGCGGTAAACGCAAGGAAGAAGAATCCCGCGTGGACGATTTGATTGTAAAACTGCAATCCGCCCTGAACGCCACCCATAAATAAATTTATGCAAGAAGACGAAAATATTCCGCTGGCCGCGCGCCAAGCACCCAAAACCTTAGAAGAATTTGCCGGGCAGCCGCACTTGTTGGGCCCGGGCAAAATGTTGCGCCGCCTGCTGGAAGCGGATATGATTAAATCCGCCGTTTTCTTTGGCCCGCCCGGATGTGGCAAAACGGCCACCGCGCGCTATATCGCTTCGCGCACGCAGGCCTATACGGTGGAACTAAACGCCGCCGCCGCAGGGGTGGCGGATATTAAAAAGGTTCTGGCGGAAGCCAAGGAGCGCGCACGCACGCCCACCTTTGACCAGAAGCGCACGTTGGTCATCTTGGACGAAATCCACCACTTTAATAAAACCCAGCAGGACGTATTATTGCCGTCCGTGGAGCGCGGGGACATTATTTTAATCGGCATTACGACCGAAAACCCGTACTTTTATATTAATACCGCGCTGTTATCCCGTTTTTCCGTTTTTGAATTTAAGGCGTTGGGCGAAAAAGATTTGCTTAAAATTTTAACGCGCGCGGCCGAAAAGGAGCACGCGCAAATCGCCCCGGACGCCGCCGACTATTTTATCACGCAAGCCAACGGCGACAGCCGCAAAATGCTAAACGCGGCCGAACTGGCGTTCGTAACCACGGAACCGGGCGAGGATAAAATAAAACATATTACCTTGGAAATTGCGCAAGAGTGCATCCAACGCCGCCACTTAAATTACGATAAAAAGGGCGACGAGCATTACGATATTATTTCCGCTTTTATTAAATCAATGCGCGGTTCAGACCCGGACGCCGCCGTTTATTGGCTGGCGCGTATGTTGGAAAGCGGCGAGGACCCGCGCTTTATCGCGCGGCGCATTTTAATTTGCGCCAGCGAGGATGTGGGGCTTGCCGAGCCCGCCGCGCTGATGATTGCGCAGGCCGCGTTCCAAGCGGCGGAAGAGTTGGGTATGCCCGAAGTCCGCATCCCCTTGGCGCACGCGGCTATTTATGTGGCCTGCTGTCCCAAAAGCAACTCGGCCTATTTGGCGGTGGACGCCGCCTTGCAAGAAGTACGCGAAGGCAAGTACCGCCCGGTGCCGGACAATTTACGCTCCGGCGGCAAAAACCGTGGCTACAAATACGCGCACGATTATCCCAACCATTACGTTAGACAACTCTATATGCCCAGCCCGATGAAATTTTTTAAACCCGGCGTGTTGGGTAAAGAAGCCTCCCTCATTGAGCGGCTCAAAAAAATCAAAGGAGAATAAATGGAACCCGAAGCCCCTTTTAGAGGACAGGTTTTCACCGTTACCGCCATTACGCTTGCCGTCAAGCAGACGTTGGAGGGTGTGTTCCGCGATATTTTTGTAGAGGGCGAAATCAGCAACTTGCGCGAGGCCGCCAGCGGGCATATTTACTTTGATTTAAAGGACCGCGAAGCCCTGTTAGCCGCCGTAATGTTTAAATGGGACGCGCGCAAATTCCCGGGGGAACTGCAAGAAGGGTTACAGGTACGCGTGTGGGGCAGTTTGTCCTGCTACGCCAAACAGGGGCGCTACCAAATCGTGGTCAAAACCGTGGAAGCCCTATCCAAGGGTAACCTGTATTTGGAATTTGAAAAACTCAAAAAGAAATTAGAGGCCGAGGGCCTTTTCGCCCCCGAACATAAAAAACCGATTCCTGCTTATCCGCAACGCATTGGCGTTGTAACCTCGCCCACGGGTGCGGCGGTGCGGGATATTTTATCCGTATTAAAACGCCGCAGTCCTCATTTGGAAATTTTAATTGCCCCGGTGCTTGTGCAAGGGGACGAGGCCGCCCCGCAAATCGCCCAAGCCATTGCGGATTTAAACCATTTTAAACCTGCGTTAGACGTTTTATTGGTAGGCCGCGGGGGCGGAAGCATAGAAGATTTGTGGGCGTTTAACGAAGAGGTTGTCGCGCGCGCTATTTTTAAAAGCAAAATTCCTGTTATTTCGTGCGTGGGGCACGAGGTGGATTTTACCATTGCCGATTTCGTAGCCGATTTACGCGCCCCCACCCCCTCCGCCGCGGCGGAATTGGTGGTAAAAAATTCGCAAAACACGCAGGATTATATCAAGCAATTACAAAAACGCTTGTTGCAGTCCGTCAGTTTGTTTTACGAACGCGCTAAACGCCGCTACGACCTGTGTGTAAACAGCCGCGTATTTGCACACCCGGAAACGATTACGCAAAACAAAGAACAGGATTTGGACGAATTAACCGCCCGGCTGGAAACCGCTTGGAAGGAAAAATTAAACACCTTTTCGCACCGCTTTAAACTGGCCCAAGGGCAACTGGCGGCGCTCGGTCCGCAAGCCGTGTTAAAACGCGGGTACAGCATTACGCGCAAGCGGGACGGGTCCGTCATCAGCCGCGTAAACCAAACCGCCCCGGGCGAAACCGTATATATTCAAGTACAGGACGGTATGATTCATACCACCGTTAAGTGAGGATTTATGACAAAATTTAATTTTGAAAAACAACTCTCCCGCTTGGAGGAAATCGTCGCCAAGTTGGAGGAAGAACAAACCGATTTGGACGCTTCCGTCAAACTGTTTGAAGAGGGCGTAACCCTTTCCAAGGAACTTTCGCAAAAGTTGGAAACCGTCAAATTTAAAGTGGAAGAATTAAAAAAGAAAGGGGCAGAAATGATGACGGAACCCTTTGATACCGAACTGGCCGAGGACGAAAATGGCAAATAAAAAATTACGCCTGGATATGGCACTTGTAGAACAGGGCTTCTTCCAAAGCCGCAACCGCGCGCAGGCCTCCATTATGGCAGGCGAAGTGTTGGTAAACAGCGAGGTTGACACCCGCGCGGACCGCACCATTTTGCCCGAAGATAAAATTTCCCTCAAAGAAAAATCCTGCCCGTATGTGTCGCGCGGCGGGCTGAAACTGGCAGGTGCTCTAAAACATTGGAACATTGATATTAAAAATAAAGTATGCGTGGATATCGGCGTGGCGACGGGCGGATTTAGCGACTGTATGATTCAGGCCGGAGCCAAAGAGGTATATGGCGTGGACGTGGGCAAAGGGCAACTGGCCGATGAGATGCGCCGCTACAAAAACTTCCACTTTAAGCCCGAAACCAACGCCCGCTATATGACGGCGGATTTGTTTGACGAAGCCCCGCAATTTGCGGCGGTGGACGTGTCCTTCATTTCGCTTACGATGATTATGGAGCCGCTTTTTAAGATAATGGCGCCGGAAAGCGAAATCGTATTTTTAATTAAACCGCAATTTGAACTGACGCCCAAGCAGGTACCGCACGGCATTGTAAAAACCGAGGAAAACCGCCAACTGGCCATTAAGCGCGTGCAAGATTTTTTTAAGGAAAAACTGCAAGCAAAATACGGTGGCGTGTGCGGCGAAGTGATTGAAAGCCCCATTAAAGGCACGCACGGAAACACCGAATACCTGTGGCACGTTACCCTTGCGGGCCGCACGCTGCGCGCGGCAGATTTTCCGCTCTCTTTTGATTAATAGAGCCATACTGTTTTTGCAAAGACGCGCACTAATAAAACGGGCTTGCGGGCGGCACGCGGCGCGCGGCCGTTCAGTAAAAAGACAACAGCCGTTATAAAAATTGGGGTCATTCTGAACTGGCGGCCCGCAGGGTTTTCAGAATCTACATCTTGGGTAGTTTGTCGTTCGGTCCAACAGTAATGAACAACAACCCAATAGGTAGATCCTGAAATAAATTCAGGATGACCTCTTATTTCATAAAGTCGTCATTCCCGAGTGTCGTAGTCGGGAATCTGTTTTTGCCGAGGTTGTTCTCTTCCGAAACAACAGATCCCCGACAGAAACCTTCGGGGATAACGGCAACAATAAATAAAGCCGTTATAAAAATTGAGCGTCGTCCTGCACTTGTTCCAGTATGACTTTTTTAGATAAAACACCCCGGATTAATTACGCCCGGGGTGCTTTTTATATTTGTTAAAAACCCATACTTTGGCAAAGGCCTGTAATCCTACTACTGCAAGAAGTTTTCCCGGGATTGGCTGATTGGTCCAACCAAACCGTATAAGTGGCTTGTGTATGAGAGCCTAAAAAAGCGGTATCTTTATCTGTCCCATTGTTTTCCAATCCGTATGTATCATAAAAAACAAGGTTTCTATTTTCCCCGGCAAACATATCTACTGCAAATTTATCACACCAAAGTAAGTACCGTCCTGTTCCCTCGTGGCAACCGGGGTAAGTAATATCCAAATCTCGCCAATACACCGGGTAATCCCCATTTGCCATATAATATACTTCCATTGCGTCTTTGAGTGATTTCCCCGCCGTAATCATTTGAGTGTAGCGCGCCTTGGCCACCGCCTTTTGGTATTGCGGAAGCGCCACCCCCGCCAAAATGCCAATAATAAGAACGACGACTAAGAGTTCAATAAGGGTAAAGCCACGGCTAACGACACAATCGGTAGATCCTGAAACAAGTTCAGGATGACTTATCTCTTTGCCGTCATCCCGTAGTGTATTTATACGGGATCTGTCGTTATTATTGATGTCATTCCCGAGTGTCGTAGTCGGGAATCTGTTGTTAGTTGTTGTCGCCCTCTTCCGAAACGACAGATCCCCGACTAAATTCCTCGGGGATGACAAAATAGAGGTATTTAGCGTGCGGCCTCCCAAAACAGACGTCATTCCGTAAGGTTTGGCGGCCCGCAGGGTTTTCAGTATCCAGCCGCACCTTGACTCTCTTTCGCTGGACCCTGAAATAAATTCAGGGTGACGGCTAAAAGACATTAAACTATTGATAAATCCTTTCATTTTTTCTCCTTGTTAAGGCCTTTATATTTGAGCAAAACGGCCTTTTATACGCGTTTTTATACGGCGGACACATCCGGGTACACCAACCGCAATTTATTAAAATTTTAACAAAAAAAAAAACGAAACAACCCCTTTATAGTGAACAGCCAAAAAGACAACGACAGATCCCCGACAGAAACACTCGGGGATGACAAAGAGGAAAGGTCGTCATTCCCGAAAGTTGTAGTCGGGAATCTGTTGTTACTAAAAAAGTGGAAAACGACAGATACTGGACAGAAACATTCCAGT
Organism: Candidatus Avelusimicrobium sp.; assembly: GCF_050873505.1. GTDB lineage: Bacteria > Elusimicrobiota > Elusimicrobia > Elusimicrobiales > Elusimicrobiaceae > Avelusimicrobium. Next base: position 91,558 of record NZ_JBNMIY010000006.1, read on the forward strand.
ATGACTTTGTTAGATAACAACCCAATAAGTAAAGACTGAAAACCCTGCGGGCCGCCAGTTCAGGATGACCGCTTTTTTTATTCTAGGATACAAACCCTACGGGATGACGACAAAATGCAATACCACAAGCCCCTCTTTTCCACAGACACGAAAAACCCCCGGTCCAAAAGGAACGGGGGTTTTGTAAAACATTTCCTGCAAGTTTCCAGCCAACGATTAACGTTTAGAGAACTGGAAGCGTTTGCGGGCACCGGGCTGACCGGGTTTCTTTCTTTCCACCATACGCGGATCGCGCGTAAGGTAACCGGCCTTTTTAACGGTCTTTTTAAGATCTTCGCTGATTGCGGCGATAGAGCGCGCAATCGCGTGGCGCAAAGCGCCCGCCTGGGAGGACACGCCGCCGCCCACTACTTTGGCGGTAACGTCGTATTCTTTTTCCAGGTTGGTAACCACGAGCGGAGCCTTAACGGCGGCTTTGCAGCGGGCGTGGTTGCCGAAGTATTCATCCAAAGATTTGGCGTTTACGGTAATAACCCCTTTACCCTTCAAAAGTTCAACTTGGGCGACGGAGGTTTTTCTTCTTCCGGTTTTGAGTTCTTTCGTATTGTTCATAAATTTCTATCCCTCTTATTTACCAAAGCGTTCGGTGAAAGCGTGTTCTTCGCCAGCAAACAAGCGCAAGCGTTTCATTCTGGGCGCGCGAAGTTTGTTTTCGTCCAACATTCTTTTAACGGCCAGTTCCAAGACTCTGGTGGGGTTGTTTTCCAACACTCTTTTGACCGGGGTTTCTTTACCACCCTTGGCATAGCCAGAGTGAGAGAAGTAAACCTTTTGTTCCAGTTTTTTACCGGTCAATTTGATTTTGCCGGCATTGGTAACGACGACGAAGTCGCCGCAGTCCATATTGGGCGTATAGGTCTTTTTGTGTTTGCCCATAAGCAAGACGGCAATTTGGGTAGCCAATCTGCCCAGGGTTTGGCCCGTGGCGTCAATGTGATGCCATTTGCGGGTGGTTTCCACTTCCTTTACGGAAGGCAAAAAAGTTTTTGTCATAATTTTGTTTCTACCTTTTGTAATTAATGCGCAGCGGAGTGGTTGGCCGCTGTCTTAATGACTCGTGGTTTCCTATATATTATATCAAAATGTACAAGATTTTACGGGATTTTTTTACGCGTGCAAACGCGCCAAGGTTTCCGCGAATAATTTTTCAATCTCCGCCAAGGTATCCAGCCGCACAAAAAGGCCGCGCATTTCCGAGGCGTTAGGGAAATCCTTTATCCAATACCCGGCGGTTTTGCGGCTGCGGTTTACGCCAATACGCTCGCCGTAATAAGACACGTTTTCGCGGATGAGATCCAAATAAATTTCCAGCCGTTTTTCGGGCGACTTGCTGACAGGTTCTTTCCCCTCAAAAGCGTTAATAATATCCTTAAAAATAAACGGGTTGCCAATGGCTCCGCGCCCAATCATTACGCCCGCGCAACCGGCTTCCAAAAACTTCCGCGCCGTGTCGGCTTCCAGCACGCCGCCGTTGCCAATAACCGGGATTTTTACCGCCGCGCACGCTTCGGACAACGCCTCTATATTAGGCGCCCCGCTGTGTACATCCACCGCGGCCCGGGCGTGCAAGGTTACCGCCGCACAGCCGCAATCTTCGGCTAGTTTGGCCAGCCGCGACCCTAACAGTTCCTTATGCGTTAGCGCAATGCGCGTTTTAAGCGTTACCGGGATTTTTACACTCTTTGCAGCGGCTTCCAGCAATCGGCCCAGTTTGGCTTCGTCTTTCATCAGCACGCACCCCGCACCCGCCTTATTAATTTTTTTGACGGGGCAGCCCGCGTTCAAATCCACAATATCGGCCCCGCGGGCTTCGGCGTTTTTGGCGGCCTCGGCAATGGTGGCTTCGTCCGAACCAAAAATTTGCATAGAAACCGGGTGCTCCTTGGGGTTGACCTGCAACATCCGGCCGCTTTTTTCGTTGCCGTAGTGCAAGGCGTGTGCGGACACCATTTCCGCGCACACAAGCCCCGCACCTCCCTTTAAGCACAACACGCGGAAGGGCGAGTCCGTAATGCCCGCCATAGGGGCCAAAACCAAATTATTGGGGGCGGTAAAGGAGCCGATTTTTAATGGGTGAATTAAATTCATTTTACTTTCTTCCAGCGGCCCAACTTGGGCAGTTCTACTGTTTTCTGGCGGGCCAAACAAGTGCGCATAATTTGGCGCGCTTCCACAAAGGTATTTTTAAATTCTAGCGAATCAATAAACCCGTCGTGCCCGAAGCCGCCCGCCAAAACGTGGTCCGTAACGGCAAAGCGGTAAGTTTCGCGCGGGGTAATGGCGCGCCCGTTTTTTTCAAGCACTACCTGGCGGATTTTTTTGCCTTCCGGCGTAACCGCGTAAGACACGGTAAACCCCGCTACCTGCGGAAAATTATCCTTGGCGTTTAACGAGGCTTCCAACGCCTTTAAAAAGGCCGCGCCCTTAATGGTAATAAAAGTAATGTTATCCCCGTACGGGTATGTTTTGTACAAATCATATTCCGACAGGCGGCCCTCAGGCAGGGCGCTACGGATAGAGTCCGAATTGATAATCGCGCCGTCCAGTTTGGACCATTTGTATAAGCATTGCGCCAGTAAATCGCCCAGCGGGGATTCTGCCGTTAAGGACGTAGCCACCGCCTGCGGCAAATCGGCTACGCGGGCGTTCATTTTTTTGCGGGTTTCCGCACGCAAGGCGGCCGCGCGGGAGGCGATTTCTGCGTCCTCGCCAAACTCGTCTTTAAACAAAGGGATATCCTGAAACTCCACATCGCGCAGTTGCTTATTTTTATCAAACAACAAGCGGATGTGCCCGATACTATCCAATTTGGAGCCGGGATAAACGATAAAGGTATTATTAACGGTATCGGTTTCGGCGTTTTCGCGGTCTTTATTGGCGCTTAAAATAAGCCCCAAATGTTCCACCTCTCCGGCCAAGGAGGCATCGCTGATGCCGTCCTTTTGCTCCTCACCTAGTGCGCTTAACACAATAATAAAATCTACGCCCTTTTCCCTAAGCAAGGAAGTCATATCCTTGGCCACTTGCACCGGGTCCTGCGCGGATAAACCCAGCAGGCGGCCTTTGTTTTTATTAATAGCCTGCGGGTCAATCAAACCGAAAATACCGATTTTAATGCCGTCCACCGTGCGGATTTGGTAATCGTGCAACGGCCACGGAATTTTTCCTTCCAACTGCAAGTTGGAAACAATAAAGGGATAAGGCAACTCGCGCACGGTATTGCGCAAGGACGGCCAACCGTAAACCAAATCTTTATCACTGATGGAACCCGCCGTATAAGGAAGTGTTTTGGTCAGTTCGGCCACATAGGCACCCTTGGTTAAGTTTCCCTCCGGCGCGGAGCCGAACCAGTTTCCGCCGTCAAACAACAGATACGGGGTTTGGCGGGTTTGTAAGAAATTTTTAAGTACCGCATATCCGCCCGCTTCTTTATTTTCAAAGCGCGGCTCCATACGGGACCAATAAAACCCCTGAACATCGGCGGTATAATAAATATCCACCGGGTGCAGTTCTTCGTGCAGGCAGCCGCCTAATAAGGCGGCCGCCAATAAAATAAACAGAATAGACTTTACGCGCATATCAGCGTTTGATAATTCTCCCGGTTTCGGGTGCGGTTACCGGGCCCTTTTTAAGGGCTTCTTCCATTAAGTCGCGGATGGTTTTATCCCCGGCCAATTTTTTGTTTTCCGCCGGGATTTGCTTAAACATCCAGCCTTCGCTTCCGCCGCCCGCAATGTAAGAATTGGTAACCAGCGTATATTTTTTATGGTTTTCCACGGGTTTGCCGTTTACAAACAATTTAAGATCTTTTACTTTGCCTTTTTTGGTTTGTTTATAGGTAATCGTTAAGCCGGAATACGTATATAAACTGCGCGGGGCAAAACCCTTCTTTACAAATTTCTTTAAGAATTTTCCGTCCACCGTTACCAAAGTAACCGTGTTGTCAAACGGATGAATTTCAATCAAATCGCGTTTGGTTACTTCGCCTTTTTTAAGGTCCACGCGCGTACCACCGTTGTTATGTACGGCAATTTCCGCACCGGAATAATTGCGGAGCAAATCGGCAATCCAGTCGTTGAGCGGGGAATCTTGGCGGTCCTTTTCCACCGGGAGTTTGGATAAAGTTTCCTTGGCCTCGCCGACAACTTCGTCCACGCCGGGTTCGCGCAAGGAATCCACATATTCCTTCATCGCTTTGTCTTCGCCGGTTTGGGCTACGATAAGCGGGATAAGTTCGGATTTAGAAGACACCACCTTACCCGTTTTGTCGTCCGTTTCCACGGTAATGCGGCTTACGTTGCTTAGATAGCAGCCGCTTTCCACAAACAAGGTGCCGTTTACGTATTTGTTTTGCAAAATGTTATGTGCGTGTCCGCCCAATACCACCTGCACGCGGCCTTCAAAACGTTTGGCGATTTCGCCCACATAAGAGCCTACGCCGTGCTTTTCGTCCTTAAACGAATCGTGCACGATAACCACCACAAAATTGGGGTGCTTGGCTTCCACCTCGTTTAACGCTTTTTCCAACGCATCAAACGGTTTGCCATACGCATAAGACTTAGCCGGATTCGTAGGCGTGCGGTTGGCGAGCCCGATAACGGCTACTTTAACGCCGTTTACATCAAAAATTTTATAAGGCTGTACGGTGGCCGGATATTTGCCCGTGGCTTTATCAAAAAAGTTAGCGGCCAAAACGGCAAATTGCGCATTTGCCAAAATGGGGGCGACGGCGGCGTCTTTAAAGTCAAACTCGTGGTTGCCGATAGTGGCGGCGTCGTAACCCATACGGTTCATAATCTGCACGGCCTTTAAGCCTTTGGAATTGCGGGTTTCCACGGTGCCGTTGGAAAAGTCCCCGCTGTCCAACAATAAATAGTTTTGCGGGCCTTTTTTCAGCACGGCTTCCAGCGCGGCAAAACCGCCCTGCCCATTACGCGGGAAGAAAAAACCGTGTACGTCGCTGGTGTGGTAAATCGTCGTTGTTTTAGCCATTAAGGCCAGCGGCAATAAAAGCGCCGCAAACAGCAAAAGCCAAGTCTTTTTCATTGAAATTCTCCTTAAAAGCAGATAATTTATCCTAACAAAAACGCCGGGACGTGTTCAAGTTGCCTATTATTTTTGCTGATAGGTAATCCGTCCCGCTTCGGGCACGAATAACTCGCCGGCCGACAATGCCTGCTCAATTAATTGGCTGACCTTGTGCGTGCCCACTTGTTTCTTGGGTAAACCGTTAAACAGTTCCTGCCGGGCAATATAAGAGTTCGTACCCACGCGGTAGATTTTGCGGTTTTCAAGCGGCTGTCCGTTTACCTTAATTTGCAAATTTTTCACGCGGTTATGTCCAATTTTATCAAAGGACACCGTTACGCCGGAATAAGTATATTTGTTCCAAGGCAAAAGCCCGGCCTTGATAAACTTTTTAAGTTTGTAGCCCGGCACTTCCATAGATACCATTACGTCGTTAAAGGGGAATAAATCAATCAGTTTGCGGTGCGTCAGCGAACCGGGAGTTAAATCTACCCGTGTGCCGCCCGTGTTGTGGATAAAAATTTCCGTTTGGGTATATTTCCGCCCCTCATCAGCCAGCCAATCGTCCAATTCGCCGTCTAACGTATTCGGAATACGGGGCTTTTTGGAAAGGTGTTTGGTGATAACAGCCACCTCTTTATCAATACCCGGTTCGCGCAAACTTTCGGCCAATTTGGCAAGGGCTTTATCTTGCCCGACTTCGTCCACCTTTAACGGGATTAATTCCGCTTGGGCAGATAAAAATTCGCCCGTTTCGTCGTCCACATCCACCGTTATTTTGGAAACCGCTTCCAAGTGCGAGCCGCTTTCCACATATAAGGTACTTCCCAACCGCTCGTTTACGATTTTATGCGCGTGCCCGCCAAGCACCAACTGCACACGCCCTTCAAAGCGCTCGGCAATTTGACCCATATACGGCAGTACGCCATGTTGGTAATCCACAAACGAATCGTGCGTAATAACCACCACCACGGAAGGATTTTCAGCCTCTACCTTTTGCAAGGCTTTTTCCAAGGCCGTAAGCGGTTTAATAAAGGTATATTTTTGAGTGGGTTTGGTGGGATGATTGTTGGCAAGGCCGATAACGGCAACTTTTACGCCGCCTACCTTAAATATTTGTGCATCTTTCACGCCCGCAGGCAGAAGACCCGTATCTTTTTCGCGCAGGTTAGCGGCCAAAATAGGAAATTTGACCTCTTTAATTAAGTCCACTAGGCCCGCGTCCTTAAAGTCAAACTCGTGGTTGCCCACGGTGGAAGCGTTATACCCCACCGCGTTCATCAATTGCACGGCCTTGGCCCCACGGGAGAATTTAGTTTCCGCCGTACCGTTGGCAAAGTCCCCGCTGTCTAACAACAAATATGGGTTTTCCTCGCGGTTTAAAACACTTTTTAAGGCGGCAAACCCGCCTACTTTATTTTGCGGATAAAAAAATCCGTGGGTATCGCTTGTATGAAAGATAACTAATGTTTTGGCGGAACAAACCAACGGGAACAGCAAAAGCAAGGCAAGCAATAGTCTTTTCATTTGATTCTCCTATATAAAAGAACTGCGCCCGAAAAGGGCGCAGGTTAGTTAAGCGGCAAAGCGCGAAAACGGCGAAATTTTACGCAACCGTTCAATAATCGGCGGCAACTCTTTGAGCACCAGGTTGATATCGTCCTCGGTTGTTTGGTCCGAGAGCGAAAAACGGATAGACCCGTGTGCAAACTGGAACGGCACACCCATTGCACGCAACACGTGCGACGGCTCCAACGAGCCCGACGTGCAGGCCGAACCCGAAGAGGCGCAAACGCCAAAATCATTGAGGTACATCAAAATGGATTCACCTTCAATATAGCCAAAACTGACGTTCGTAGTATTCGGCACGCGGTGTTCCGGGTCGCCGTTTACCTTTACGTCCGGGATAGTGGCTAAAATGCCCTTTTCCAATTTGTCGCGCAGGGCGGCAATTTTGGCAGGTGCGCCGTCCGCAAAGCGTTTTTGCGCCAACTCGGCGGCCTTGGCAATGCCCACAATGTACGGCACATTTTCCGTACCGGCGCGGCGTTGCTTTTCCTGATGTCCGCCCATTAAATAGGGCAGAAAGCGGGTGCCGCGGCGCACATACAGTACGCCAATGCCCTTGGGGCCGTGGAATTTGTGCCCGGATAAGGACAGCATATCTACGCCCAATTCCTGTACATTGACCGGAATTTTACCCACCGCCTGCACCGCGTCCGTATGCATAAGGGCACCGTGCGCGTGCGCGATTTGGGCAATTTCTTTAATCGGAAAAATGGTTCCCGTTTCGCTGTTGGCAAACATTACGGAAACGATAGCGGTATCCGCGTCAATGGCCTTTTTGAACTGCTCCATATTAAAGCGGCCAAATTCATCTACGCCGATGTAATCCACGCGGTAGCCTTGCGCTTCCAAATAGCGACACGGTTCCATAATGGCCGGGTGTTCCACCGCAGAGGTGATAATATGCTTCTTTTCCGGCTGGGTGCGCACCGCAGAAAAAATAGCGGTGTTGTCGCTTTCCGTAGCGCAGGACGTAAAAATAATTTCGTCTGCATACGCGGCGCCCAAAAAGTCGGCCATTTGCTTGCGGGCCGCATCAATCACGTGGCGGTTGTTGCCGCCAAAGGTGTGCATACTGGACGCATTGCCGTATTTCTCGCTGAAATACGGAAGCATTGCTTCCACCACTTCGGGCGCGCATTGGGTAGTGGCGTTGTTATCCAAATAAATCACTTTCATATTAGGCCTGCTCCACCGTCAGGGACGGGTCCACTTTTTCTTGGAGGGCTTTTTCAATCACGTGTTTAAGCGTGCCCGCCGCTCCGGCGCAACCGCTGCACATACCCACCAAGCGGACCTTTACCACGGTGCCGTTTAAGTCCACCAGTTCCGCAGAACCGCCGTCCATATTCAGCATCGGGCGGACGTCGCTTTCCAGCACTTGTTCAATTTTTCTGATTTTTTCCACAAGCGTCATTTGTGCAAAGGTCTTGGGTGCATTAGCCGCGGCTTCGGCTCCGTTTACTTTATCCAAAATCTTTTGGATTTCGCCCTTGCAACGGCCACAGCCGCCGCCCGCTTTGGTAAAGTGAGTTACGTCTTCCACCGTTTTTAAGTGGTTGGCGCGGATAGCCTTGATAATCGTTTCTTCCGACACATTAAAGCAATGGCAGACAATCTTTTCCGCCTGCTGTTCAAACACCACGGCTTTGCCGCCTTCGCGGTAACTCTTCACCGCGGCTTCCAAGGCTTCCATACCCATTACCGAGCAGTGCATTTTTTCGGCCGGCAAGGTACCCAAGGCGTCGGCAATATCTTGGTTGGTAATTTTGGACGCTTCGGCAATCGTTTTGCCCTTAACCATTTCCGTCAAAATAGAAGAGGACGCAATCGCACTGGCACAACCAAAGGTTTCAAATTTGGCGTCTTCAATTACATCCGTATCTTTATTGACTTTAATCGTCAATTTAAGGGCGTCCCCGCACACCAGGCTGCCGACTTGGCCCGTGCCGTCGGCGTTGGGAATGGCTCCCACGTTGCGCGGATTTTTAAAATGATCCATTACTTTTTCCGTATAGTCCCACATAGTAGGCCCCCTTTCTTTTACCTTATATATATATTATATCATTTTGGTCTAGTGGGGCCTGTGTGCGGCGGGCCTAAAAAGGGTTATTTGTTTTTTGCTAAAATAAGAGTAATGAATTTCCACTGCGCAGCCGTTTTTTACAATACCCGCAAAACCGCCGTCGCGCCACTAGCGCAGGAGGTGCGGAATTATTTGGCCCAAAACGGCCTCACCGTGCGCGTGATTACGTCGCTTGATGAACTGGCAAATGCGCCCACGGATTTACTCGTCAGTATGGGTGGAGACGGAACAATGCTTTGCTGTGCCCGCGCCGCCGCACCGCTGAATATCCCGATTTTTGGCATTAACTGCGGAACCTTGGGCTTTTTGGCCGCGTGCGAAAAAACTGATTTTAAAACTTCTCTGCAACAAGTATTGGACGGCAACTGTGCCTTAAACGAACGCTTTATGCTGCAAGTCCGTCTGCTAACCTCGGACGAAAAAACACAGGATTTTTTGGCGTTTAACGACTGCGTTTTGCGCGCCGCCGAGCCGCGCTCTTTTTTGACCGAAGCCGCCTTCAACGGGACTTCAATTCCCTCTTATTTTGGCGACGGGGTTATCGTTTCCACGCCTACGGGCTCTACGGCGTATTCGCTGGCGGCGGGCGGACCCATTATTGAACCCGAGGTAGATGTTCTTTTGGTTACGCCCATTTGCCCGCATACCCTTAACCAGCGGCCGCTTATTCTGCCCGGCAACGCCACGCTCACGCTTACGCCCACCTTTAAACAGGAAACGGGCCGCGCCTTGGCCAGCATTGACGGCCAAATCAATTTATCCTTGCCGCCCGGCGCCAAGTTGGAAATTACCCGCGGGCCGGTGCGGGCTAAACTGCTGTGTCCAAAGGAACGTGGATTTTTTTCTATTTTAAACCGTAAACTCAACTGGGGGAACCGCTAATGCTCTCGCGCCTGCGCGTACAAAATTTTGCTATCATTTCCGATTTAACGCTGGACTTTGCACCCGGCCTAAATGTCTTTTCCGGCGAAACCGGGGCGGGTAAGTCTATCGTTATTGAAGCCTTGGGTTTTACATTAGGGGCGCGCGGAGACGTGTCCGTCATTAAAGACGGGGCTGACAAAATGTGCGTTACCGCCACCTTTTCAAGCGATATGCTACCGGAGAGTTTACGCAAGGAATTTCAAATTACGGGCGACGTGTTTACCTTAAAGCGCGAACTGGACAAAAAGGGCAAAAATAAAGCCTGGGCCGACGGCCGCGCGGTAACGGTTTCCGCACTTGCCAAACTGGGGCGCGCACTCGTGGACTTCCACGGCCAGCACGAACACCAGAGTTTGCTTCATCCGTCCGTACATTTACTTCTGTTAGATAAATTTGCCAAACACGATACGCTTGTCAAACAAGTGGAAGACGCCTACCGCCAAGTACAGGCCGTACAGGCCAAGTTGGATTCTGCCCGTTTAAGCGCGCAGGAAAAGGAACAACTCTTGGATATGAGCCGCTACCAGTTAAAGGAAATTGAGGACGTAAACCCCTCGGCGGAAGAAGATTATCAATTAGAACAAACCCTGCCCAAGATGAAGCACGCCGGGCGCCTGTTGGAAATGGCAAGCGAAGCCTATAACGAACTTTACGCGGCGGAAGATTCCGCCACCGCCCGCGCGGGCAAAGCCGCACGCGAACTGGAAAGTATGGCGGAGTTAGACGAAAATTTAGCCGCGCTGGCCAAGGATTTAAACAGCGCGCTCGTAACGCTGGAAGACGTGGCCGATACCTTGGGCTCCTACAAAGACGACATCAATTTGGAGCCGGACGCCTTGGACAAAATGCTGGACCGCCACGAAAAAATCAAACGCTTAAAGGCCAAATACGGCCCGGAAATCGGCGACGTATTAAAGACCGCGGACGACCTGCGCGAGCGCATTGACAATTTGCAAAACTCCGCCGAACACGAGCAGGAACTTTTGGCGGAACTGGAAAAGGGCAAAAAGGCTTTGCTCAAATTGGCCTCCGCCTTGCACGAAAAACGCTTTGCGGCGGCGCAAAAATTATCCGCCCTGCTGACGGAGCAAATCCGGCCGCTTGGGTTTAACGCGGTGCGCTTTTCCGCCGCCGTGGAAATGGATGAGGAAAACGTCGGGCCGACGGGAGCCGACAAGGTGGAATTTTTATTCTCTCCCAACCCCGGCCAAGCCTTGCGTCCGTTAAAAAATATTGCTTCCGGCGGGGAAATTTCCCGCGTGATGTTGGGGCTTAAAACCGTTTTGGCTCCTACCGTGCCCGTAATGGTGTTTGACGAAGTGGATGCGGGTATCGGCGGGGAGACGGGATGGCTGGTGGGCGAAAAACTGCACCAAGCCGCCCAAGGCCGCCAAGTGCTCTGCGTAACGCACCTGGCACAAGTGGCCGCACAAGCGGACCACAATTTCCACGTTACTAAAAAAGCGGATAAAAATTCTACCGAGGTAACCATTTTCCCCTTACAAGGCGAAACGCTTACCACGGAAATCGCCCGTATGCTGGGCGGAAACGCGGATAAAAATTCAGCCGCTTTCTCGCACGCGGAGGAGTTACTTAAAAATGCAAAACGCCTTTAAAAAAATTACCCCGTATTTGCCGCATAATTGGCTGGAACTAAACGGCCTACGGCGGTTTTTTACCGTTCTTTTCTATTTGACCTTGGCTATCGGCCTATATGCGGCAATATGTTGGGCGGGTACATTTTTTATGTCCGCCAATGAATTGGCCACCGCGTCCGCTCCGTTGCGCCGCCTGTATGGGCTGGCCGCGTTACAAGCCGCGCTCGCGTGTGCGGGTATGCGCTTTTTTATCTTGGGCTTACAGGCGCTGGACGCTTGCCAAAAGGCCCTTATCAAATAGCCTGATTTTTCCCCTTGCGCCACACTGTCCAAAAAGATAAATTAACGGGTAAAAGGAATATCGCCGGGGGCGTATTCTTTTGATACAATATATGTGTTGGGGGTAAATGTTCCCCGCATAAAAGGAGATACATTATGTCTAATTGCTGCAAATGTGCCAAATGGTTTCCGCACAACTGGCTGTGCTTAAAAGGCTTGTCCGTGTTGTTCGTGGTACTCTTTTATTTGGCGCTTGTTTATGCTGTTTTCCAAGCGTATGCTATCTTTACGCATCCGCAACTTTCCGGTAGCGAAATGTGGCTGGCCGCCGCGTTCTACGTCGCCAGCGATTTAGCCGCCGCCGTAGGCTTTTTGACCGTAGCCAAAGTGTTAAAAGTGCTGCGCAAAATCAAAAACGCCGTGGCTCCTTGCTGCTGCGCTCACGAAGAGCCGGCCGCCGAGGAAGAACACGCCGTAGAAGCCGTGGAAGAAGAATCCAAATAACTTATCCGGCGGTGCGCTTAGGCGTGCCGCCTTTTTTATTTTGAGCGAGGTTGTATGAAGAAAAGCGTATTTGCCGTTTTATGTTTATTTTGTCTGGCCTGCTTGGGGCAAGCCGAAACGATTAAAATGAAATCCGGGGAATTTATCAGCGGGTCCATTTTATCCCAAACCGAATATACGCTCAACTTGGCCACCTCGTTCGGCACCATTACCTTAAACCAGCGCGAAATTGAACAAATCCTGCCCGACAAGCACCGCATTATTTTAAAGGGCGGTACGCAGTTAGTGGGCGTAATTTTGGATTTGGACGAATTTAACTTAAAATTACAAACCGACGACGGCGCCACCGTAAACGTGGATATGCCGCAAATCGTATCTATTGAAGCCTACGATTACGACCGCGGGCAAAACGCGCAAAAAGAATTTGTAGAAAAAACGCAGGAAGCCCAACAGGCCAAAGAAGAAGCCAAACAAGCGGCCGCGGCCAAAGGCTCCGCCCCCGTGGTGGAAGCCGCCGGAGGCTTGACGTTTGACTCCGACATTGACCAAGTGTTTGCCGCGCAAAAGGCCACCGTGGTAAACGGCACGGTTGTTACACCTTCCGCCACCGTTACCCAAGCCGCCCCCAAGCCGCTGACGGACGAGGAAGCCTTTGTAAAAGGCGTAAAAACGGGAACCGTCAGCCAGCAGGATTACGCCAAAGCGGCCAAGGAAGAATTAACCAAAAAGAAAACGGTTCAGCCGGCAAAAAAACCGGCGGACAAACCGCGCGAAAAAGATTTTTCTAAATATTTTGCTATCCAAGCGGGCGCAATGCCGCTTGATTTAAAGTTGGATAATTCCTCACGCGAAGGCTACGACGCGCAGGACGATTCCATTGACGTAGGCGGCACGAGCGCGGCCATATCCAGCAAATTTTTGTGGCGCGTGAAAGAGAGCAACTTTTGGGCGGGCCCGGTGTTGGGCATTGCCAACATTGCAAACGCTTCCTTTGAAGATAAAGACCCGGCTGTAAAAGCCGCCAACGATGCAGACATCGCCGCCAGCCGCGAACTTTCTTACCCCGACCCGACGGTTAGAACCAGCGGGCAAATCCTCACGCTGGGCGCGGCCGCCAACTATTACTTAAACCCCAACAGCCGCTTTGCCTTTTATTTAACGGCCACCGCTATGTATGAAATGCTGACCTTAAATTACCGCGGCGAAATGCAAAGCCACTCCATTAAATCCAACAGTTTTGCGGGCGGTGTAGGGTTAGGTGTGGAAACGTGGGTGGACGACATTATGCTCGGCCTGGAAGCGCGCCAAGTGTTTGCCCAGCGCAGCGGCGAACTCAAAAATTCCGCCTCGTCCAACACGGTGATTCAAGCGCAATTCAGTTGGAAATTCTAATGAATATTCTTGTTTTGCCCAATGCGTTTAAAGGCTCTTTAAGCGCAGTAAAGGCGGCGCAAGTATTGGCGCACACCTTGCAAAAAAAACACGAGGTGCGTGCGCTCCCGGTATCGGACGGCGGGGACGGGTTTATAGATTTTTTTAAAACCTTGGACCCTCACGCCAAAACCATTTCGCTAACCGCCAAAAACGCTTTCCTAAAAAATAAAAAGACTTCCTTTTTGTTCCTTTCTGACGGCAAAACCGCCGTGGTGGAAACCGCGCGCGTATGCGGTCTGGGAAGCGCTAAAAAAGAGGAACTGGACCCGCTAAACGCGTCCTCTTTCGGCGTGGGACAAGCATTAGTAAAGGCCGCCCGACTGGGGGCTAAAACCATTTATGTAGGGCTTGGCGGCGTGGCCTGCAACGACGGTGGCGCCGGGATGGCGGTGGCGGCCGGAGCCAAATTATATGATAAAAACGGAGCGGAACTCCCGTTAGGGGCTGAACCGCTTTTGCGTATAAAGTGTGTGGATTTGTCCGCCTTGCGAAAAAATTTTGCGGGCGTAAAAATATACGGCGTAGCGGACGTAACCAACCCGTTGTTGGGCCCCAAAAGTTCAGCCAAGGTTTTCGGCCCGCAAAAAGGAGCCTCGCCCGAACAAGTCAAACTACTGGACAAAGCAATGTCCGCCTGGGCCAAGGCACTCACTTCTGCGGGTGAAAAAAATCCCGCCCGTGCCGCCAGTACCGCGGCGGCCGGAGCCATTGCGGCGGGGCTGTATAGTTGCTTTGGCGCGCAACTGATTTTGGGCTCGGATTTTCTTTTCAAAAAAGCGGGGCTAGAAAAATATTTTCCGTGGGCGGACCTGGTAATTACGGCCGAAGGAAAATTGGACAAACAAACCTTTTACGGCAAAGCCCCCTTGGCGGTACTCCAACTGGCGTACAAATATAAAAAGCCCGTTTTGTTTATCTGCGGGAAATTGGACGAAAAAGCGCTCATCCGCCAAAAATTTGCCCCCCAACAAGTAGCGGTGCTGACCGACTTCGCCCCGGACGAAACCAGCGCGCAACAGCACGCGGAAAAATATTTAAAACAAATTGCCAACACCTTATAAATTAAGGCTCTTGCATAGCGCAATGCCCTCATCCGTTTTCCCCGTACACTCAATTTGGTTTGGCTTGGAAGAGTGTTCAAAATAAACAGATACTTCGGCAATCCCTTTCGGCGGATATCCCGTATCGTAAACCCCATAGTACATATATATTTGGTTTGTGTAGGAATTGTTAATTGAGGTTTCACCTAAAATATTATCAAGAATCGCATTTTTGCACGTCAGCATACTCACATCATAACTATAAATTTTGCAACTTTTCCCATAGTCAATATCTAATAAAGATAAATCAACCGCATAGGTTCCATTGGCTAAATAATAAACTTCCTGTGCCTTGCGGATATTAAATGCAACTTGCAGGGCATTTGTCAGGCGCGCTTTGTGCACGGCCCGCTGGTATTGCGGCAACGCCGCCCCTGCCAAAATACCAATAATGAGGACAACTACTAAAAGTTCTATAAGGGTAAAGCCACGGCTAACAACCCAAGATGTAGATCCTGAACTAAATTCAGGATGACCTTCTTTTTTCATATAGTCGTCATCCCGTAGTGTTTTTATACGGGATCTGTCGTTGCCGTTGTAGTTGTCATCCCGGACGTGGATCCGGGATCCAATCTGTTTATTAGAAAAACTCCTCATTTTATTTCTGGATTCCAGGTTCCCGCTCGTATGCGGGCCCTGGAATGACAATAAAGTATTCATAAATCCTTTCATTTTTTCTCCTTGTTAAGGCCTTTATATTTGGGCAAAACGGCCTTTTATACGCGTTTTTATACGGCGGATACATCCGGGTACGACCACCGCAATTTATCAAAATTTTAACAAAAAAAAAAAACGAAACAACCCCTTTAAAATAAACGACGGAAAAGCAACGACAGATCCCGGATAAAAACCTTCCGGGATGACGGCGAAAAACACAACAAAATAAGGGCGTCGTCCTGAACTCGTTTCAGGACCTACCGCTGGGGTAATTAGTCATTGTCGTCATCCTGGAAAGTCGTAGTCCAGGATC
>NZ_JBNMIY010000007.1:0-101202 GCF_050873505.1 Candidatus Avelusimicrobium sp.
GGCGGATACATCCGGGTACGACCACCGCAATTTATCAAAATTTTAACAAAAAAAAAAAAAGAAACAACCCCTTTAAAATAAACGACGAAATAGCAACGACAGATCCCCGACAGAAACACTCGGGGATGACAAAGAGGAAAGGTCGTCATTCCCGAAAGTTGTAGTCGGGAATCTGTTTTTGCCGTTGTTGTCCCCCCTTACGAAACAACGGCAGATCCCGTATAAAGACACTACGGGATGACGGCTAAAAACAATAAAACAAGGGCGTTATAAAAATGCTGGTCATCCTGAACTTGTTTCAGGATCTACCGATTGTGTCGTTAGTTGTTGTCGTCTGCCCCGAAAGTCTGCCGGCGCAGGGCGTTCCAGAATCTGTCGTTATAATATTAGGTAGCACCCCAACACATCACAAAAAACTCCGCCGACAAAAAGCCTGCGGAGTTCCTTACGTTAGGCAAAATTAGCAACCTTTTTTACATCACCATATCCAAAATTTCTTGGGGATTTTCAGTCAGATAATCCGGCTGATATTCCGCCAATACCTCACGCGTGCGAAAGCCCCACAGCACGCCGCATACGCGCACTCCGGCATTTTTGGCCGTCTGCATATCCACGTCCGAATCGCCCACATACAGCACGTCTTCGCGCGCGCAGCCCGCTGCAAACAAAATATCGTTTACAATCGCCGGGTCCGGCTTTACGGGGATGCCCTCGCGTTGGCCCAGCACCGCCGTAAAATGAATATCCGGGAAGAAATGTTTTACCAAGCGTTCCGTGGCGCTTTGGTATTTGTTGGATGCTACCGCCAGTTTAATACCGCGCTTTTGCAACTGCGCCAGCAACTGCGCCATACCCGTATAAGGCAGTGTAGCATCGGCTAAATGTTTATCGTAATATTCAAAAAAAGCCGGGCGAATTTTAGCCATATACTCCGGCGTTTTTTTCCCCTCCGGCAGGGCGCGCTCCAACAATTTACCCACGCCATTGCCTACAAAACTTTGGCACTCCGCCTGCGACCGCACCGGAAGGCCCAACGCTCCTAGGGCGTGATTGGCCGCCGCGGCAAGGTCCGCAATCGTATTTAAAAGAGTACCGTCCAAATCAAAAATTACCAACTGCTTCATATCTGCTCCTTACAAAAGATACCCGCCGAAAGGCGGGTGTAAAATTATAAATGCTGGCGGAAGAAATCGGCCAAGCGTTGTTTGTATTCAAACCCGCCGACCTCGGCGCATTTGTTGTGGCGCGCACCGGGTACGAGCCAAATTTCCTTGGGGTCGCCCGCCTTTTTAAACAGCATTTTTGCCTGCGCGGCCGGGACCAAATTATCATACCGTCCGTGGATGATAAACACGGGGCGCGGCGCAATTTTGGGGATGTTATACTTGGGGCTGTACCGCTCCGGGTTTACGCCCAAATTTTTGCGGATGTAGTGCAAGATAATGGGAATAAGCGGGAAATAGGGCACCTTGTTGTGCACCCACGCCCAGCGGGACACCACCCGGCGGAACGAATAATAAGACGCTTCCGCCACCACGCACGCTACTTCGGGGTTGCGGGCGGCCTCGCAAATGGCCACCATACCGCCCATAGAAAGGCCATAGAGGCCGATTTTTTCGCTAAATTGCGGGCGCGTTTCCTTTAAAAAGCGGATAGCCGCCGCGGCGTCTTTAATTTCCAAATAGCCGATAGAACTCGTCTTGCCGCCGCTTTCGCCCAGCGCGCGGAAATCAAAATAAAATAAGTTAAAGCCTAAATCGCGCAGGAAATAGGTATTCTTTAAAATATCGGCGCGGTTCATCCCCCAACCGTGCATTAAAATAATGGTTTTGTTGGAATATTCCGCACTCGGGATAAACCACCCGCGCAGTTGCACCTTGTCCTCGGTTTTGAAATAAACATTTTCATACGGCAGGCCAAACTGGTCCGGCCACGCATCCAGCGGTTTGCGCTTGGACGTGGGGTGCAAGACTTTTTTGGCGCAATGCACGCAGAACCAAACGGTAAACAACGCCAAGAGCGCCAACACACCGACAATACTTACAATAACAGTTAAGACGGGACTCATACGTCCTCCTTATTTTAAAAGTTCACAAATTGCTTCCGGCACGCACGAAGCCGTATCACTTGCCAAAACGCCATAGTCCGACCGCTTGCGCGCGGCCAAATCCCCGGCCAGCCCGTGCAAATATACGCCACAGCAGGCGGCGCGAAAGGCGCTATCAGAAAAATCTGCTTGCGTTCCCAACTGGGCCCACAGCCCGGCTATCACGCCGGATAACACATCGCCCGAGCCCGCCTTGGCGAGTGCCGGGCCGCCCGTGGTGTTTTGACAGGTTTCCCCGGGTCCGCTTACTAAGGTGTTTGCTCCTTTTAACAAGCACACATTGCCCGTTTTTTGCTGTAACGCTTCCACCTGTTTAACGCGCTCCTGCGCGGTAGTGGCTATTTGCGTGTGTAACAGGCGCGCCATTTCACCGGGGTGCGGTGTAAAAATACAAGGGCGGTTTTTGGGCCACCAAACAGTCCAGTTTGGCTCCTTAGATAGGGCGTTTAGCGCATCAGCATCGGCTACCAAAGGCAAATTACAAGCCTGCAAAAATGGAATCAACAGCGGGCTTTTGCCCATCCCCGGCCCCACTACCGCCAAGGACGGCTTTTTATCGGCCATACAATCCGTCAGTTCATAAAGAGCATCGCCGGACAATTCTCCCTCTTCCGTTTCCGGCATAGGGAGCGTAATTACTTCCGGCAGAGCGGCCGCAAAAGCGGGTTGCATACTTTCGGGAAGCGCCCAAAACACAAGCCCCGCCCCCGCCAAAAGCGCACTTTTGGCGCACAAATAGCCCGCGCCGCACATTGTGCGGGAACCTGCCACCACCAACACCCGGCCAAAGGTGCCTTTGTTAGCATTTTGGGGCCGGACGGGCAGCCAGGAACGGACTATTTCGGGCGTAAGTAAATTCATTTTTGCACCACCGCCGTTGCTAGGGCATACTCCTTGGTATGCGAGAGCGAAACTAAAATAACCAAATCTTTGGCGCGTTCGTCCGCCACTGTTACCTGCGGGCGGCCGTTTTCCAAATTGGTTACTTGGATATTTTTAAACGCAATTTCCGCAAACGGCAACGCCTTAAAAACGGCTTCTTTGGCGGCAAAACGCACGGCTAAATGCTCGTACTTATTTTTGCGCGCCAAAGAATAATCAATTTCTTTCTGTGTAAACAGGCGGGATAAGGCTCCCGGCTTTTGGGCCAAGGCTTCTATCCGTTTTACTTCCACGATATCCGTGCCCAGGCCGATTACCTGCATTATTCCACCGTTACGCTTTTAGCCAAGTTGCGCGGCTGGTCAATATCGCACCCCAAGCGTTTGGCAATCCAATACGCCAAAAATTGGAGCGGGACCACGTCTACCACCGGCTGTAAAAATTCGTTTGTTTGCGGCACGATAAACACCTTATCCGCCACGTCCGCGGCCAATTTGGCCCCGGTCTTGGTAGTTACCGCCACCACAAAAGCCCCGCGTGCGCGGCACTCTTGGCAGGCGGAAAGCATTTTTTCAAACAGCGCATCGTGCGGCATTATCACAATTACGGGCGTGCCTTTATCAATAATAGATATCGGCCCGTGTTTAATTTCGCCCGCCGCAAAACCTTCCGCGCTGCGGTAAGAAACTTCTTTTAATTTAAGTGCCCCTTCCAGCGCAATCGGAAAGTTTACGTTGCGGCCCAAAAAGATAAAGCGGTCCGCCTTGTAAATTTTGCGCGTTAAATGGCGAACTTCGTACTCCAATTTAACGGCTTCGCTCATCGCTTTGGAAAGCGCTAAAAGTTCCTTATACAATTTTTCAAAGGTGGCCGGGCTTAAATTGCCGTTGGCCTGCCCCAAGAACGCCGCCAGTGCATACATAGACGTAATTTGGCTGGTAAAGGCTTTGGTGGAGGCCACGCTGATTTCCGGCCCGCAATGGGTAAAGAAGGTGCTGTCGCAAGTGCGCGTGAGAGACGAGCCCAGCACATTGCAAATCGCCAGCGTGCGGAATCCCAACTCCTTGGCCTTTTTAATGGCGCCAATGGTGTCGGCGGTTTCGCCCGATTGGCTGATAGCAATCGCCAGCGTATGCGGCAGTTGCGGCACGGTGCGGTATTTGTATTCGCTTGCCAGGTCCACGCTTACCGGGATTCCAGCCAACTGTTCAATATAATATTTGCCGACCAAGCCCGCGTGGTACGCCGTACCGCACGCAATAATATGGATATTGCGCAGTTGGCGGATACCCTCGGTATCCAAGCCTAAAATTTTGCCGAAATCCGTGCGCGCAGTGCGCAGGGTGTCTTCAATGGCTTGGGGTTGGTCGTAAATTTCCTTTAACATAAAGTGGGCATAGCCACCCTTTTCGGCGGTCTTTTGGTCCCACGAAATTTTAACAGGTTTAATCTTTTTCTCTTTACCGTCTTTATCCAGCACCGTTACGCCGTCCACGTGCAGAACGGCCACATCGCCCTCTTCCAAAAACAGCACTTTATTGGTGTGCTTTAAGAAAGCGGGAACGTCAGAGGCTAAAAAGTTTTCGTTCTTGCCTACGCCCACCACCATCGGGCTCTGCTTTTTAACACCAATCAAAAGCCCCGGCGTGCGCGCCCACAAAACGCCGTAAGCGTAAGCGCCGGAAATTTCTTTATTGGTTTTTTGGACGGCCTTCAACAGGCGGTCTTGGTCGTTGGCCGCCCGGACGTGAAGCAAATTTTCTTCAATTAAATGGGCGATTACTTCGGTATCCGTTTCACTTTTAAAGCGGTGGCCGCGCGCTTCCAATTTGGCGCGCAGGGTTAAATAGTTTTCAATAATTCCGTTATGCACTACGACGATATCGCCCGTGCAGTCGGTATGCGGGTGGGAGTTTTCCTCGCTGGGTTTGCCGTGGGTGGCCCAACGCGTGTGGCCGATACCCGTGGTACCCTTGGGGTTGGCAATCAGGGTGGCTTTTTCCAGTTCCGCCACCTTGCCTACGGCGCGGACCGTAACCAAATTGCCGTTTTGCAATACGGCCAACCCGGCGGAGTCGTATCCGCGGTATTCCAATTTTTTTAAACCGTCAATAATGTAGGGGACGCAGTTGTTATTCCCTACATAGCCGATAATTCCGCACATAATACGCTCCTATAAAAGTTCCTTCATTTCGCTCACCGCGGCGGGCAAACCCGCAAACACGGAGCGCGTAACAATGGAAAAACCAATGTTCATACAAGACATCCCGCCAATATCGGCTACCGCCAGCACGTTGTGGTAATCCAACCCGTGCCCGGCGTGAACTTCCAGCCCTAATTCCTTGGCAAGCAAGGTGGAAAGGGCCAAGTCTTGCAATAATTTTTGCGTTTGTTTGGCGGTAGTGGCTTCGCTGTAATCGCGGGTGCACAGTTCCACAATGTCCGCGCCCAGTTTGGCCGCGGTGCGGATGGAAGCGGCATCCGGGCTGACAAAAAGGCTTACCAAAATGCCTTTTTTATGCAGCCGTTCAATCATTTCCAGCAAGCGCTTTTCCACCTGCGGGGTAAATTTCAAGCCGCCCGTGGTGGTTACTTCGCCCGGTTCTTCCGGCACGATACACACGGAATACGGTTTGTATTTTAACGCCGCCTTTTCCAGTTCTGGCGTATAGGAGCACTCCAAATGGATTTTGCCCGGGAAGGTTTTGCACAGGCAGGCAATGTCTTTCTCGTTAATGTGGCGTTCGTCTTTGCGCAAATGCACCACGATAAAATCGGCCCCCGTTTCCAAACATACAGCGGCGGCATCCACCGGGTCCGGCCACGCGGCGCGGCGGGCCTGGCGCAAGGTGGCGATATGGTCAATATTTACACCTAATTTTAAACTCATTTGCACGCCTCCGTTTTTTGCTTGTAAAGGGCTTCCACCTCTTTCATTACGCGGCTGACGGCGGACATATCCTTTCCCTCTACCAAAATGCGCAGTTTGGGTTCCGTTCCACTGTACCGCACGATTACGCGGCCCTGGCCGTTCATCGTTTTTTCAATTTCGGCCACGCCGGGCAAAAAGCCAGGCAAGGAATCAAGCGGCGGTTTAGACGTTACCGGCACAGCCGTTAATTGGCTGGGGTATTTGGACCATTGGTCGGCAAACCAACTGACGGGTTTACCCGATTTTTTGACAAATTGTAAAAATTGCAGAGCGGACAAAATGCCGTCGCCCGTGTTGGCAAAGTGGCGGAAGATGATATGCCCGGAGGTTTCGCCTCCCACGGACAAGTTGCCCTTTTCCAACGCTTCGGAGACATATTTATCCCCTACCGTGGTAAGTTCCACTTCTACGCCGTTTTCCTTTAAATAATTAATACAGCCCAAATTGGCCATAATGGTTAAAACGGCTTTATTGTTATTTAGGCGGCCTTCCTTTTTCAGGCACAGCGCAGAGGAAGCAATAATATTATCCCCGTCCAACTGGCGGCCCTTTTCGTCGGACGCAATCACGCGGTCGGCATCGCCGTCAAAACTAAACCCGACAAACGCGCCTTCCTTTTTGGTAAGATCCTGCATAAACTGCGTGTGGAGCGCCCCGACATTTTTGTTAATGTTGGTACCGTCCGGCTTGGCGGCGGTTACTACCACCTCCATACCGAGCCCCGCGAACACATTTACGGCCACTTTGGAACTTGCGCCGTTGGCGCAGTCCAAGACAACTTTGGTGCCCTTTAATAAAGAGCCGTCCACCGTGGACATCAAAAATTTTTCGTATTCTTTAACTAAGGATAAATCTTCTTTGAGGGAACCCTTGGGGGCAGGAATTTCCTTTAAAGATTCAATTTCGGCTTCAATGGAGTTTTCCAACTCTTCGGGGAGTTTTGTGCCGTGGTTGGTAAAAAATTTAATGCCGTTAAATTCAGCCGGGTTGTGGCTAGCGGAAATGACCACGCCACACAAACTACCCGTCTGTTTAACGAGGTACGCCACACAAGGCGTCGGGGCAATGCCTACGCTGATGACGTCCGCCCCGCTGGCGCGGATACCCTTTTCCAGCGAGGCTAAAATGGCCGGGCCGCTGGCGCGGGAGTCCTGCGCGATAATTACTTGGGGTTTTAAATGCTCGGCCTTGGCGTATTCTTGCAATTCACGCAAAGCGGCATAGCCCAATTTTTGGATGAAATCATCCACCAACGGGAACTGGCCTGCTACGGCGCGGACCCCGTCGGTTCCAAAATACTTTCCCATACACACTTCCTTTTGCACCGGCGGGCGCAAAGCGGCCCCGGCGCGGTTAGTCCCGTCCCAAAGTTTAAACGCGTTAAAAGAGTTCCGCCTGTTTAGCCTCCGGCTTTTCGGCTTTCGGCGCCTTCGGTTCCTCTTTTACGGGTTCTTGCTCTGCGGGCTTGGGCGAAGCATCCTCCTTCGCGACGGGTTTCAAACCCAAAATTTCGTCAATTTCCTTGGCGTCCACCACTTCTTTGGCAAGCAGGGTTTCCACCAATTTATCAAATGCCACGCGGTGGGAAGAGATTATCTCTTTCGCGCGCGCATAGGACGATTTAATCAAAGTCAGTATTTCCTCATCAATGGTGCGGGCGAGTTCTTCGGAGTAGGTTTTGTGGCGCGAAAGGTCGCGGCCCAAGAACACTTCGCCGTCATCGCCGTTAGGCAGGGCAATCGGCCCCAGTTTTTCGCTCATACCCAATTCCACCACCATTTTGCGGGCATAAGCCATTGTTTTGTTGAGGTCATCGCTGGCGCCGGAGGTGATTTCGCCGAATACAATTTCTTCGGCGGCGCGTCCGGCCAGCAAGATGCACAGTTTGTCCAACAGTTCGGACTTACTGGTTAAAAATTTATCTTCCAGCGGCAGTTGCAAGGTATAACCCAAGGCCTGGCCGCGGGGAATAATGGTAACCTTATGCACAGGGTCCGAGTGGTTCGTTAGGCGCGCCACAATGGTGTGCCCGCACTCGTGCGCGGCAATAACGCGCTGTTCGTGCTTGGAGATAATGCGGCTCTTTTTTTGCGGGCCCGCAATCACGCGTTCAATGGCTTCGTCCATATCGGCGGCGGTTACGGCTTCTTCGTCCGCGCGTGCGGCCAAAATGGCAGCCTCGTTAATAACGTTAGCCAAATCCGCCCCCACAAAGCCGGGCGTACCCTTGGCAACTACCTTCAAATCCACATCCGCGCCCAATTTTACTTTTTTGGCGTGGACCTTTAAAATTTCCTCGCGACCCTTTAAATCCGGCGCGGGAACGGAAATATGTCTGTCAAAACGGCCGGGGCGGATTAACGCCGGGTCCAGCACGTCCGGGCGGTTGGTGGAGGCCATTAAAATAATGCCTTGCTTGCTTTCAAAACCGTCCAGTTCAATTAACAGTTGGTTTAAGGTCTGTTCGCGTTCGTCGTGTCCGCCCCCAATACCGGCAAAGCGGCGGCGACCAACGGCGTCCAATTCGTCAATAAAAATAATGGCGGGGGAGTTCTTTTTGGCTTGGTCAAACAAATCACGCACACGCGCCGCGCCCACGCCGACGAACATTTCCACAAATTCCGAAGCGGAAGCGGAAAAGAACGCCACGCCCGCTTCGCCCGCTACGGCCTTGGCCAGCAGGGTTTTGCCCGTACCGGGCGCCCCGTATAAAAGCACGCCCTTGGGCAGTTTGCCACCCAAGCGCTGGAACTTTTTGGGGTTCTTTAAGAATTTGATAACGTCTTCCAATTCTTCCTTGGCTTCGTCGCAACCGGCCACATCTTTAAAGGTTACGGTCTGCTGGGAAGGGTCCTGCATTTTGGCTTTGGAGCGCGCAAAGTTAAGCGCACTTTTGCCATCGCTTCTTTGCGGGCGGAGAAAAATAAACCACCACAAGCCGATTAACAGCACAATCCACAACACGTTGAACAGAATATTGCCCAGCCAACTGTTGTCCTTTTCGGCTTTGTATTTAATTTTGGCGGCGGATAATTGGTTTACCAGATCCGGGTCTTCCATACGCACGGTTTTGAAGGGCGCAAATTGGCCGTCCTGGTTTTTGTACATCCCGGAAATAACACCCGGGGCCACCGTCAAGTCCGACACTTCGGCCGCGGCTACTTTGGTTTTAAAGTCGGAATAGTCTAATTCCGCTTGTTTGGGGCCTTGTTTATTAAAAAGCAACACGGCCAGCGCAAAAATAGCCAACCAGCCTACAATTTGCCCGACGGATACAATCCGGCGGCTGTTCGGACGTTTATTATTCTTCATTATTTTCTAAATACTCCAATATACGGCAAGTTGCGGTAGAGTTCGTTGTAATCCAACCCGTACCCAATCACAAATTCGTTACCAACGGTAAAACCGATGTATTTGGGGTGGACATCGGCCTTGCGGTTACAGGGTTTATCCAACAGACAGCAAATTTCAATGCTGGCTGCGCCGCGGTTTTTTAAATTGCCAAGCAGATAATCCAAGGTGAGCCCGGTATCTACAATGTCTTCCACAATCACAACGTGGCGGCCCTTAATGCTTTCGCGCAAATCCAACATCGTGCGCACTTGGCCCGTGCTGGCCGTGCCGCCCGCATAAGAGGACAAGCACATAAAGTCCATATTGCAATCTACGCTGATGTTCTTCATCAAATCGGCATAGAACAAGATGCACCCGCGCAAAATACCTACAAACAGCGGCTGTTTGCCGCGGTAATCGGCAGAGATTTGGCGGCCGAGTTCAGCACAGCGCGCCGCGAGTTGCTCCTGCGAAAATAAAACACGTTCCAAAACGGGAATATCAGACATAAACCCTCCAATAGAGATATATAATACAGGATACCTTTTTTTCGCCCGAAAAGAAAGGGGAGCGGACCTAGGGAAATTTAGGCCTTTTGGCCCTCGCGTTTTGCAGGTAAAAACCTTATAATATAAATATGAAAAAATTAATTACCCTTTTATTTGCTTTTTTATTTATTCTCGCCCCTGTGTGGGGCCAGCGCGGAAAAAATGCGGATTTAAATACAAGTATAACCCAAAAAGCCAACCAAGCCAGGGAAACATATTTATTAAGTTCTCCTTTTGATGTGGAGGACGACCCTTTATTTGCTTTGTTAAAAGAAAGGGATTTGTCCCGTTTGGAACCTGTTTCTTGGAAGGAATTTTTGCGCTTAAATGAAGGAGCAAAAGGGCGCTTATTAGTCTCCACCCGGTTGGATGCCAAAGCCCTGGAATTGCACCTCAAAGAAAACCCCAATATGGTTATACCCAAGATAGATTACAGAAATTCCGCGCCGGACTACTCCCACGCCTTTACGCACAAATATATTTTTATCTCCGAAAGCATTTCACACGGCACAAAATCCGCCTCGCAAGAAGTAATTAATATTTTAAAGGCGGCCCGCCAGGCACGCCCCAATGATAAAATTTTGCTCGCCCAAGAATTTTTAATGTGGAATGGGGATGAATGCACCTCTTTACTCAAAAAAGCAGGCAAAGAATCCAAATTAGAATCCGGTTATCCGGAAGTAACCCAAGCGGCCGACAAATTGGGGATAGACCAACTAGCCTTGGATGATGATCTCTATATGGCTGATGAAAAAGATGTCGCTGTAAAAATGGGGAAATATGTCGTTTGGGTAACGCCACAGGACAAACTGCCCCTTTTAAAGTATAAAGGGTGCGATGCCTTATATACCCGTTGGGCATCCGCAGAACAATTTATTGCTATATCTCCATTTGGCGTATTGGAACGCAACCGCCAATGGGCTAGACGCATAAAAGCAGTAGAAAAAAATTACGACCTGATTTTGGTGTATGCTGGGGATGGCCATTTAAATAGAACCTATTCCAATGATCTGCAAACGTTGCTTAAATACAAGGATTTTGCCAATATTATGTTAGTGCCTACGGACCCAATAGACCAATCCGATGAGAAATACTATGATACCCGCTTTCTAAAAGGAGAACAGTCCGGCATTACCAACAATGCACAACAATACCAAGAGGAAACTCTTTTACAAGGACAAGTAATCCGTGATACTAAATACGACAAATCACTCAAACAAATAGGCGAAGAAAATCAAAAAGCCTATGAAAATTGGAAGAATAAAAAACTACCGCTTTGGACTGTTCTAACACAAGAGGACATTGACCGCATGAACCCTAACTACAAAACACCTGCTGCTTTAAAAAATGATATAGAGGCCCATTGTTCCTATGCAGTAATTTTAGCAGAACCCCGCGTAGAGCAAGAGCCACAACCGGAAGTTTGCCCTGCACCTAAAACAATTAAAAATCCTTCAACAAAGTAAGAACCGCTAAATTTAAAAGCCCCGCAGTAAGCGGGGCTTTTTTATTAGGCGTTTAGCAAATTATCGGCCAAAAAGTTTATCCAACTGCTTCATATCCAGTTGCGCTACGCACGGGCGCCCGTGCGGGCAGTGCATACCGTCCTTACACTTCTTCATATTCTCCAAAAGGCCTTCGGCCTCGGCGGGCGATATTTGGTCGTGCGCCTTAATGGCTTTTTTGCAGGCCAGCATAGCCACCATTTTGCGCTTTAAGGTTTCGGTGGATTTGGAGGGGTCCCCCACCACCTGCGAAAGAGAGATAATAAATTCCTTCATATCATCCTCTTTAAAGCGAATCATATGCGGCATTGTGCGCACCAGCACGGTGCGGGCGGAAAAGGGTTCCAACTCAAAGCCCGCCGTTTTGAGCCACCCGGCCCAAGACAAAAGCGTTTCGGCATTGGACGGTGGCAAGTCCACGTGTACGGGGAACAGAAGTTTCTGTACTTTTACGGCACGGGCTTCAAACGCTTCCAAATAATGCTCAAAAAGCACGCGTTCCTGCGCGGCGTGTTGGTCAATGACCACCAGCCCGAGCGGGTTTTCAAACAGCAGATAACTGCGCTGTAACTGCCCCAAATAACGGTACGGGCCGTGATACCACTCCGGCGCCCCGGCGGAAACAAAATCCGTTTGTTGCGGTGCGTTCACCGGCTCTATGGGGGCCGCCTGAACGGGCGCGACCGACGGTTTAAGTTCTTCGGGCCGGGCCACATATTCGGCGGGTTCTTCGGTTTCGCGCAGGGTAAAGGTATTTTTTGGTTTAAAGTCGCCCAATTTTAAAGGCTCCGCCACCGTTTGGGCAAAGGTTTCCATAGGCGAGGGCGTAAATAATTTTTCCGCCGCCGCTTGCGCGGGTGCGGGCAAATCTATTTTGGGGGCAAGCGTTACTTCCACCGGGCGCGCATTTTTGAAGATAGTTTCACCTGCCGCGTTCATCACCAAGCCAAACACCTTACTTTCGTTTACAAAGCGGATATCGCGCTTTTGTGGGTGAATATTTACATCAAAATCGGCGGGGTTTAGCGTCATATACACCAAAAACGCCGGGTGGCGGTCCTTGGGGCGGACATTTTGATAAGCCTTATAAATGGCCTGCTGGACGGTCTTGGAATCAATCGGACGGCGGTTTACAAAAATGTACTGCATATCCCGCACGGAAACCAATTTATCCGCAGGCGTTAAAAAGAGTTTCAGGCCCAGTTCGTCAAATTCTTTAAATAAAAGCGTCTGCGCCACCTCATCCCCTAAAATATGCTTGGCGCGGTTAAGGGCGCTTTGCGGCAAATCTCCTTTTTGTGCGGGCAAGTCATATACGGATCGTCCGTTAATCATCACGCGGTAGCCCAC
The DNA here is from genome assembly GCF_050873505.1 of Candidatus Avelusimicrobium sp. Lineage (GTDB taxonomy): Bacteria > Elusimicrobiota > Elusimicrobia > Elusimicrobiales > Elusimicrobiaceae > Avelusimicrobium. The sequence goes on from NZ_JBNMIY010000007.1 coordinate 12,658, forward strand.
CGTTAAATTGGCAAGCGCACTTTCTTCAATTACTTTTAACAAACAAGCGCGTTCGTACGAATCGCTTTTTAAAAATTTAAGTCGCGCGGGCACATTATAAAACAAATCGCGTATTTCCACCGTTGTACCCTTGATAGACGGCGCTGGACTTTGTGCAAACACTTTTCCGGCGTGGATTTCCACCCGGTGGCCCTGTCCGCCCGCTTGGCAACTGGTAATCGTCATCCGCGATACCGCCGCCACCGAGTACAAGGCTTCCCCGCGGAAGCCAAAGGTTTGCAAGGTTTCCAGATCACTAAACGAATTAATTTTGCTGGTGGCGTGGCGCTGAATACTTAACAACAGGTCTTCCTCGCTCATCCCGCAGCCGTTATCGTTAATGCGGATTAAGGTGCGTCCGGCTCCCTCAATATCAATATTGATAGCCGTCGCGCCCGCATCCACCGCGTTTTCCAGCAGTTCTTTTAGCACGCCCGCCGGGCGTTCAATTACTTCGCCCGCGGCGATTTTCCCGGCAGTTTTTTCGTCCAGAACGTGAATATTACTCATTAATCCGTTTCTTCCACTCGCAAATTAACTGCAACGCCGCCATAGGGGTCAACTGGTCGGTATCGGCCAGTTTGATTTCCTCCACAATGGGCGAGGAAAACAAATCCTTTACCATATCGTGTTCCTTGGCGGAAATTTTGGAGCCTTTTTTGGCTTCCAAATCTTTTAGCACCTTTTTAGCGCGCAAGGTGCAAGCCGCGGGCAAGCCCGCAATCTCGGCCACGTGAATCCCGTACGAGCGGTCTGCCGCGCCGGGCAAAATTTGGTACAGAAATGCCAGTTTGCTCTCGCCGGAAGCGTCCTGGTATTCCTTGGCTTCCACGTGATAGTTGCGCACGCTGGCGTATTTATTTTCCAAATCCACCAGTTCAAAATAGTGCGTGGCAAACAGCACCTTGGGCCCGCCGTGGGGCTTATACAAATATTCCACAATGGCCCACGCAATAGAAATACCGTCAAAGGTAGAGGTCCCGCGGCCGACTTCGTCCAGCAAAATCAAACTGCGCGGGGTCATAGAGGCCAAAATATGGGCGGTTTCGTTCATTTCCACCATAAAGGTAGAGTTGCCGCGCCCCAGCGCGTCGTGCGCGCCAATACGCGTCATAATCTTATCCACCACGCCCAAACGCGCCACGGTGGCGGGCACAAAACTGCCCATTTGCGCCAAAATTGTAATGATAGCCGTCTGCTTTAAAAATACACTCTTACCGCCCATATTGGGGCCGGTAATCAGCATAATTTGGGTTTGCGGGGTGCCGATATCCAAATTATTCGGCACAAAACTGCCCGCGGGCAAAGTATCTTCCACCAGCGGGTGCCGACCATTTTCGTAATACAGTTCGGTACCGTTATTGACCTCGGGTTTTGTCCAGTTGCCCTTCATTGCGTCTAGCGCCAGGGACATATATACGTCCAATTCCGACACAATTTGTGCAAACGCTTTTAAATGGTTAATCTGTGCCGCCAAGGTTTTGCGGACCTCGTCAAACAAACTGCTTTCCAAGCGGATAATTTTTTGCTCGGCGTTTAAAATTTTATCTTCCAGTTGTTTGAGTTCCTCGGTAATAAAACGCTCGGCGTTTACCAAGGTTTGCTTGCGCACATAGTTATAAGGCACCTTGGAAATATGGCTCTTGGTAACTTCAAAATAATAGCCAAAAACGGAGGTGTATCCCACCTTTAAGGTGGTAATGCCTGTTTTTTCGCGTTCGCGCGCGCAGATTTCTTCCATACATTTGTTGCTGTTGGCTTTTAACGAGCGGAGTTCGTCCAATTCGGCATTGTAGCCTTGGCGGATGACGTGCCCGTCCGAAATTTTTAAGGGTGGATTTTCACTAATAGCGTCGTACAGCACGCGTGCCATATCGCGCAGAACAGGCAAATGCTCTTTTAAGGAAGCGTCCAAGCGCGGTACCATTTGCCCGTATTCTTCAAACCAGCGGGCAATCGGGTCCACATTTAAAAGGGAATTGCGCAGGCCGGACATATCCCGCGGGGAAGCGGTGCCCGTGGCGGTGCGCGTCATAATGCGCTCAATATCGGAAATGTTTTCTAAAAGTGCCGACAAATCGGCCAGCGCGGATTGGTTATTTACAAACCCCTCTACCGCGTTTTGGCGTTCACCGATGTCCGCCGGGTCCATTAACGGGTGCAAAATCCACTCCTTTAATTTGCGGCTCCCCACTGCGGTTTTGGTTTTGTCTAATAACGCCCACAAACTGCCCTTCCTGCCCCCTTCTTGGCTTTTTACCAGTTCCAACGAGGCCACGGCATTTTCGTCAATTTGCAAACAGTCTTTCAATTCGCGGTAAGACGGAATCAGTACGCGCTTAAAACTGGGCTCGGTTACGTTCAAATACCGCATAATCAGCAGCGCGCACGCCAAGGCGTTGCGCTTATTGCCCCACGCGCCCAAGGCTGGCCAATTTTCGGGCAGGGTATAATCCCCGTCAAAGGCGGGCTGCTCGGTAAGCGTTAAATTAGAGGGTAAAACGATTTTGGTTTTAAGTTGCAAAAGGGTGTCTTTGTCCGCAATGATTTCGGACGGGTTGACTGCGGCCAAGGCGGCAGCCAGATTGGTCAAAGAAGCGTCTTTATCGTTCTGGTTTACCCAAAATTCGCCCGTGGAAACCTCCACGCACGCCATGGCCCACCCCGCGGGCGACGTGATGACGGACACCAAATAGTTGGATTGGTTGGCATCCAGCAAGGTATCTTCCATTAGCGTACCGGGGGTAATTACGCGGATAACTTTGCGCTCAAACAGTTTGGTATTTTTGTCCATTACCGCGCTGGTTTGTTCGCAAATGCCGATTTTTTTGCCTGCGTTTAACAGGCGGACAATGTAGTTATTGGCCGCGTGATAGGGGATGCCGCACATCGGCATACCGTTGCGCGCGGTAAGGGTAAGACCTAAGAGCGCGCTGATTTCGCGCGCTTGGTCGTCAAACATTTCGTAAAAATCACCCAGGCGGAAGAACAACACGATGTCGGGATATTTGGCCCGGGTGTCAAAATATTGCTTCATTAAAGGGGTAAGACCAGTCTGTTGCATAGTGATATTCTAGCAATTTTTGCCCGTTTATGGCCCGACGGCAAAGCAAGGAAAGGGCTAGGACAAAGCCGACAGACAAAGAAATGACAGAAACGTAAATTTTTGTTATAATATTTGTACCTAGTTGTTTAAGTAATAACTACGGTCCGGGGCTTTTAAGTTCCGGCGTTTTTAATGTTTTAGTTTGGTAGGATGGCTGAGCGGTCAAAAGCAACGGTCTGTAAAACCGTCGGGCTACGCCCTACATAGGTTCGAATCCTATTCCTACCACCATTTAAACCCCGCGCAAGCGGGGTTTTTTATTGGGCGGTAGGAAAGCAGGCAAACTGCTTTGCCTGCGTTAGGATGAGAAAGGCACAGCGATGTTTTTGTTTGTGTGCGCATAGTTCCACGGCACACAAGGCAAAAACCGCGAGCCCGGCCTGCAAGAAAATTCCGTCAGGAATTTTACTGGAAGGCGAATCCGCCCTATTATTTAAACCCCGCGCAAGCGGGGTTTTTTATTGGGTAGGTAGGAAAGCAGGCAAACTGCTTTTAATAAGAATTAGCGGCAATTTCTAATCCTGCGGATATGCAATATTGTCGCTGGTTGGTTGCGTGGGCAAAACAAACAATTTTTTGTTCCTCGGGCATATATAATAACGTATAGCGCGTGTAACGGGGGACACGGCTTGCCTCGGCCACGGAACCGGGATAAAGGCCCTCGCTTAATGTCTTCCCCCCAAAAGTAAAATTTTTCCCTTCTTGGATAGAAACATCCAAGTCGCTCCAATCGTCCGCATACGAACCCGTCGCCAAATGATATACTTCTTGCGCGTGGCCAATCGCCGTTAGGCCTGTGATGGCCTCGGCAGTGCGGCTTTTTTCTACGGCTTTGGTGTATTGTGGCAAAGCCACGGCAGACAAAATGCCGATGATGAGAACGACGACAAGGAGTTCAATAAGGGTAAAGCCTGCTGTTATTGTGTGAAAAGTATTAACCGTGCGCCCACTTGTGCTAGTGGCGTCATTCCCGAGTGTTGTAGTCGGGAATCTGTTGTTACGAAACGACGAGATTCCGTACAGAAACCTTACGGAATGACGTCTGCTTGGGGTGGTCGCACGGCTAATATTACCAAATCCTTTCATTTTTTCTCCTTATTAAGGCCTTTATATTTGAGCAAAACGGCCTTTTATACGCGTTTTTATACGGCGGATACATCCGGGTACACCAATCGCAATTTATCAAAATTTTAACAAAAAAAAAAAACGAAACAACCCCTTTAAAAAGAACTGCCAAAAAACAACAACATAAAGAACTCAAAAGGTAGATCCTGAAACAAGTTCAGGATGACCGCTTGTTTAATCAATGGTCGTTTTCCCTTGTCATCCCCGAGGGTTTCTGTCGGGGATCCGTTGTTATCAAAAAAAGAAACACGACAGATTTCCGAACGCTCCGCGCCGGCACACCCTCGGGAATGACATCAATAACAACGAGATCCCGGATAAAGACCTTCCGGGATGACAACACCCTGCGGGCGGCAGAGTTTCCGCGCCCTTTTGATTTATTGGGCGACACTGTTTTTGCAATGTTGCAACCAACGAAAAGACAACAACAGATCCCCGACTAAATTTCTCGGGGATGACGACGAAAAGCGAGACAACAGCACAATAAAACAAAGGCTGTTATAATAGCAAACACCCCGGGGAGAATATTCCCGGGGTGCTTTGCATTACATTAGAATTTTTGCGGGCCGCAAAGCGGCTTGCGCCGCGCGGCGTTTAAGCCCAATACTTGTTTATAACGACATCTTCAAGCCGTCAATAAACTCCTGCCACGGGCGTTTGGCCTCGCCGCCGCCTTGGGCAAAGTCGGCGCGTCCGCCCGCGCGGCCGTTCAGGTCCGCCGCGATTTGCTTGGCAACGGTTGCCGCATTGGTATTGGGCAGGCTGCCCGCCGTCTTGACGACAAACGCACGTTTTCCGTCTTTATCGCAAGCCACAATAATCAAGGCCTGCTTGTATTTTTGGGCAATCGTATCGGCGATGTTGCGCAGTTCCTTGGGTTCGGCGCCCTCGGCGTTGCGCACGACTAATACCGTACCGTTTTTCAGCGTGAAACTCATCTCGTTAATGCCACCGGCGGCCAAGGTCTTTTCGCGGAATTGCAAGTAGCGCTTTTTGACCTCTTTCAGTTCATCCGCAATCGCATTAACACGAGTGAAAACATCCTTGGACGGCACTTCCAAACGCGCGGCCAATTCTTCGGCTTGGCGGTTGACGTTCTTTAAATAGTCCAGCGCGGCATAACCCGCCACGCCTTCCACACGGCGAACCCCGGCGGAAACGGAGCCCTCTTTGAGCACTAAAACCGTCATTACGTCCGCCGTATTTTTAACGTGCGTACCCGCGCACAGTTCCAAACTGTACTTTTGTTCCGGGTGAGCAAAACTGCCACCCATCAGCACAAAGCGGGCCGGGTCGGCGTACGTTTCGCCCAACAAGGTTACCGCGCCCAATTTTTCGGCATCGGCCAACGGGCGAACCTCGCAAGTAACGGGCAGGGCATCTTCGGCCGCTTTATTGGCAATCGCCCACGCCTTGTTTAATTCCTCGGCGGTCGGCGTTTTGGAGAGCGTATAGTCAAAGCGGAAGCGTTCCGGCGACACATAAGAACCGCTCTGGTGTACGGACGTGCCGAACACCTGGCGCAAGGCCGCGTTTACCAAGTGGATGGCGCTATGGTTGGCCATACAGCGTTTGCGCAGAGCCGCGTTGACCGTAAGCGTAACCTTTTGGCCTTTTTTAAGTTTGCCGGAAATTTTGTGCAAGAACACTTTGGCAACGGGCTTTTGCACATCGTCCACGCGGGCGATTTCTTTTCCGTCCAGCGTGATAACGCCCTTGTCGCCCACCTGTCCGCCGGATTCAGCATAGAAAGGCGTGCGGTCAAAGACAACATACCCTTCGCCGTTGACTTCGTCCGTCAATTCAAATTTGTCGTTAAGTAACATCAGCACCGTGCCCTCGTCCGTCAGCGTTTCATAACCCGTAAACGCGGTGGCGGGGTTGTGGGTTTCCACGTGCTGCATCATATAGGCTTTATCCTTGGTAAATTCGTCCGCATAGGAACGGCTCTTTTCCTGCGCGGCGGATTTGGCTTTTTCGTAGCCTTTTTCATCCACGGTTACACCCTTGGCGGCCGCAATTTCCTTAGTCAGTTCCAACGGGAAACCGTAGGTTTCGTGCAAGTGGAACGCTTCTTCGCCGGGCAAGGTTTTGCCGCAGGAAGCGAGCAGGGCGGAAAGTTTTTCTTCGCCGTTTACCAAGGTTTTTAAGAAAGTGGTCTCTTCCAATTTAAGCACGTCTTGGATGTGGGAAAGGTTCTTATCAATTTCCGGGTACAGGCCCGCAAAAATTTCCTTTACCACAGGGACCAAGGTGTAAAGATACGGTTTTTCGTTGCCCATTAATTTGGCATAGCGCGCGGCGCGGCGAATCAAGCGGCGCAAAATGTACCCGCGGCCTTCGTTAGAGGGCAAAATGCCTTCGGCAATTAAGAAACTGGAACTTCTGACGTGGTCCGCAATAATGCGCAGGGCGGAAACTTCCTCTTTGGTGGTTCCCTCAATATGCAAATCCTGCTTGGCGCGGTTAATAAGCGGAGTGAAGAGGTCGGTTTCAAATACGTTTTTGGCGTTTTGCATCGCCATACACAAGCGTTCCAAGCCCATACCCGTATCAATGTTGTTATGCGGCAAGGGTTTAAAGGTGCCGTCCTCTTGGCGGTTGTAACTTTCAAATACAATGTTCCAAATTTCTACAAAGCGGCCGCAGTCGCAGGTGATATCACAATGCGGATTTTTGCAGCCTTTATCGCCAAAGTCGTAATAAATTTCGCTGCACGGACCGCACGGGCCGGTAGAGCCCATCGTCCAAAAGTTGTCCGCTTCGCCCAATTCAAAAATGCGTTCCTTGGGTACATAGTTAAGCCACAAATTATAGGCTTCTTCGTCGCGCGGGGCAATACCGCCCTTATAAATGCTGACGTAGAGTTTATCCGGGGATAAGCCAAGTACCTTGGTTAAATATTCCCACGCCCAATCAATGGCTTCCTTTTTAAAATAGTCGCCAAAGGAAAAGTTGCCCAGCATTTCAAAAAACGTCAAATGGCGTTCGGTAAAGCCCACGCTGTCAATATCCGTGGTGCGCACGCATTTTTGGCAGGTGGTGGCGTTTTTGAGGGAGTCGTCAATGCCTAAAAAGTTGGCTTTAAACTGCACCATACCGGCAGAGGTAAAAAGCAAGGTCGGGTCCGAGTGCGGAATAAGGGAACTGGACGCGATAATCGGCAGTCCTTTGGAGTGGAAAAATTGCAAATAACCGTTTCTGATTTCTGTACTTGTTTTCATAAAACCTTCTTAACGTAACGTTTAAAACATATATAATAAAGTATATCAAATACAGGGGCTCCCACGCGTGGCTAACTCGTCCCCGAATAAAACAACAGACCTGTTGCCTGTTTTGTTATAATTTTCCTATGAACAAAATTTTCGGATATTTACTGATTTGCGCCGGGTTAGGCTTAATCTTTTTTTCGCTGACCGGGATGTACAAAGTTTTTGTAAACGGCGGGGCCGTAATGCCCGTTATGCAATTTGCGGATATGCAAATTAACACCCAATACGGGCCGATGCTCCTGCCGATGAAGAACCTGAGCACCTTGGCCAATTTGGGCTTGTTTGCGGTGCTGATGATGTTTGTGTTATCCGCCGGGAGCAAGGTAGCACAAATCGGCAATGGGTTGCTCAAAACCGAACGGTTGTGCGAAACCATAAAAAACAGCCGCAATACGGAAGAGGAACTGAAAAAATTATGAAAATTCTTTTTATTTTAAACCCCAAGAGCGGGAAAACGCAACTGGACCAGGACCGTTTGGAAGCAATGTCCAAATGTATTCAACTGAACTTTCCGGGGGCCGATATGCGCCTAACCAAGGCCGCCGGGCACGCCACGGAACTGGCCAAAGAGGCCGCCGCCAACGGATACGATGCCGCGGTGGCTATCGGCGGGGACGGGACGATAAACGAAACCGCCCGCGGGCTGGTGGGCACGAATACGGCCTTGGGCGTTATCCCCAAAGGGTCCGGCAACGGCTTTGCGCGCGAGTTGGGTATGCCGCTTTTGTTTGAAGAAGCCGTAATGCGGTTGCAACGCGCAAAAATCCACAAATGCGATGCGGGCCGCGCCAACGGGGAACTCTTTTTAAATCTGGCCGGGGTCGGCATTGAGGCCGAAATTGCCTGGCAGTTTATGGAACAGGGCAAAACGGGCAACCGCGGGATGTGGCCTTATTTTAAAATCGGCGCGCAGACCGTTTTTTCCTATAAGCCCAAAACCTTGCAGGTGGATTTGGACGGCACGCCTTGCACCTTGGCACCTTTGACCTTGGTGTTTGCCAACGGACGCCAATACGGAAGCAACTTTAAAATTGCGCCCAAGGCCAATTTAAGCGACGGCGAATTGGATATGGTTATCGTGCGTGATGCGCCCAAGTGGAAATTGGCGTTGGCCGCCCCGTCTTTCTTTACCGACAACTGGCGCCCCTTTGGCATTACGGAAACCACACACGCCAAGTACGCCGTTATCCGCCTGCCGGGCGACATTGTCTATCACATTGACGGCGAACCACGCAAAACCAAGGACCAGTTGGAAATTGCCATACAGCCCGGCGCTTTAAATGTGCTGTTCCCGGAGAAATAAATGGCCCGCAGAAGACGAACCTCCACCCGCAAGACAAATAAGCAGGTAAAATTTTGGGCGACCGTGATTGCCACCGCCGTGCTGTACATTATGCAGCAGCAGGGCAAGCCGCTTACCCAAACGGGCGAGGTGGAGGACGGGGCAATATTTAGGGACGTGTCTATCGCCTCGGTTTACGACGGGGATACCTTTAAAATTAATTTAAATTGCTCGCTAGCCGTGTATTGCGAGAAAGTGCCCGTGCGCGTGCGCGGGGTGGACTGCGCGGAAATGAAAGGCAAGACCGAAAAGGAAAAGCGCAAAGCCCAGCAGGCCAAGGAATTTACCCAAGCATTTTTGGACCAAAAACCTATTACGCTTTCCGACTGCGGGAGGGATAAATATTTCCGTCTGCTCTGTGATGTAACCAACGGCGAGGGCAAAAACTTGGCGGACGAACTTATCCGCCGCGATTTAGGCTATCCTTACGACGGTGGTACGAAGTCTAAAAGGTATCAATAAAATTGAAATCTTAGTTTAATGTGTAAACATCAAACCCATTAACAGAACCTGTTTTCTTTCTGCCAAGGGAATACATAACTTACGCCCCTTATCCCCCGCATTGCCCCTCTTTCCCAAAAGAATACCTTGATTCTCTTGCGATGGATACTGAAACCCCTGTGCGGGCCTCACCTTACAGGTGGCAGATTGTCTGCACTCATTTGATTAAGGAAGCCACACTTTTTTTGCAATGTTGCAAACCAATAAAACAATAACAATAAAAGGCTGTTACAAAAATTGGGGTCCTTGAACTGGCGGCCCGCAGGGTTTTCAGAATCTACCGATTGGGTTATTAAAAACAACGGCAACAACCAACAACCCAAGCGGTAGATCCTGAAACAAGTTCAGGATGACTGTCTTATTTAATAACGGCAGATCCCGGATAAAAACCTTCCGGGATGACGGCACCTTGCAGGCGGCAATTCAGGATGACCTCTTATTGTTGGCGCGGGTCTTGCCCGCTTATAAAAGGCGTATAAGGCGGAGAAGTATTTTTACTTGTCTGAGCGTAGCGAGTTGTAAAAATACCCGCCGTTACTGCCTTTTATGGGCCCTGACCCGCTGGTCTTTTTGGTTCTTTTTCTCCCACGAGAAAAAGAAAAAAGAAACTTTTGCTACTTTTCTTTAAAGAAAAGTAAGGAACCATTTTGCGGGTCTTGCCCGGCGGTTAATGCGTAAAAGGCGGAGAAGAAGTCCCTTTTCCGCTTGGACTGTTGGTTGTGTAGGCCGCCCGTGCGTTGCTGATAAAAAGCGAGTTGAACGGAAAAATATTTTGATTTGTTTGAGCCCGTTCGGGCGAGTTATCAAAATATCCGTTCAACTCTGCTTTTTATAACGCTTTGGGCGGCGAGTTTTTTGCTACTTTTTTTCGGTAAAAAAAGTAGGGAAATGTATTCTATACCATTGGAGCATAATCACCGTTTTGGCGTCGGTAATTTCGCCATTTTCCACCATTTGGTAGGCTTTTTCCAAGGGGACTCTCTCCAAGTTCAAAAATTCGTCTTCATCCGGCTGGTCTTCCCCGCGCGTAAGCCCCGTAGCCAAATACAAATGCTGGATTTCGTTGGAAAACGCATTGCACGGGTGGAAGGTCATCACTTCTTGCAAGTTTTTAGCCGTTAGGCCTGTTTCCTGTTTGAGTTCCGCTTCGGCACACATCAAAAAAGTTTGGTTTTCCTCGCGTTTGCCAGCGGGGATTTCCAGCGTAACCTGCCCAATCGGGTAGCGGTATTGCTGGACTAAATAGACATATCCGTCCTCTACGGGCAGTACGCCGCTTGCGCCGCGGTGGTCAAAATACAAACGGGTGGAGGTCTTGCCGTTTACCAATCTTACTTCATCCATTTTTACACCCAATACGCCCTTATAGAGCGTTTTGGAGGAAATCGTTGTCTCTTTTAATTTACTATAATGTTTCATATACATATCTTATAACATTTAGACCCGCCCGGACTGTTTATCCGTCCGCCGATTTTAAAAGGATTTGCCCCTATGGCCGAATTTGTACAACTGCACAACCACACGGAATACTCCCTCTTGGACGGTATGCTGCGCATATCCTCCAACCACAAACCCTCGCAATTTTTGCAGGATTTAGTGGCGCAGGGCATCCCGGCTATGGCAATGACCGACCACGGCAATATGTACGGTGCGCTGGACTTTTACGATACGGGCCGCGCGGCGGGCATTAAGCCTATCATCGGGTGCGAGTTCTACATCACCGAAGGCAAATATAACGAGAAGGATAAATCCCGCACCGGGCACTTAACCCTGTTGGCCCGCGATTATGAGGGCTACCGCAATTTAATGAAGTTAAACTCTATGGCCTGGGTGGACGGATTCTATTATCACCCGCGCATAGACAAAGAAATTTTGGCCCAGCACAGCGGCGGACTGCTTTGTTTGTCCGGCTGCTTAAAGGGCTTTTTATCCCAATATGTGCGCGAACCGGGCGGCTTTGACAAGGCCTGCGCACTCGCCAAGGAATACCAAGACATCTTTGGCGTGGGGAACTATTACATTGAACTAATGGACCACGGCATACGGGAAGAGGTGGAATCCCTGCCGCTTTTAAAGGACGTCGCCAAGCGCACGGGCATCCCCGTGGTGGCCACCAACGACTGCCACTATTACAAAAAGGATGACTGGCTGGCGCACGACGTGGCCGTTTGTATTGCAACGGGCAAGACGTTAAACGACCCCAACCGTATGCAAATGTCGCACGAGTTGTATTTTAAATCGCCCGACGAAATGTGCGCGCTGTTTTCGCACACCCCCGAAGCCTGCTCCAACACCTTGGCCATTGCCGAAAAGTGCAATTTGGAGTTTCCCAAACACGGGTTTATTTTACCGAATTTTGATATTCCCAAAGAGTTCCCCAACTCAGCCGAATACTTTAAGGATATTTGCCGCAAAGGGCTTATCAAAAAGATGAACGGCAATGTGCCGGACAATTATTGGAAGCAGTTGGAGTTTGAGTTCAACGTTATTATTACAATGGGCTTTGACTGCTACTTCCTTATTGTGCAGGACTTTATTAACTGGGCGCGCGCCAACGGAATTCCGATAGGGCCGGGGCGTGGTTCCGGCGCAGGGTCTTTGGTGGCGTACAGTATGGACATTACGCGCGTGGACCCCATTGTAAACAAACTGCTGTTTGAACGCTTTTTGAACCCGGACCGCGTAAGTATGCCCGATTTGGATATTGATATGTCCGACGCGGGGCGCGAACGCGTAATTGATTATGTGCGCGGCAAATACGGCTACGATAAAGTTTCCCAGATTATTACCTTTGGTACGATGAAGGCCAAACTGGCCTTAAAGGACGTGGCCCGCGCAATGGAAATCCCGGTAGCCGAGGCCAACCGTATCGCCAAAATGATTCCCAACGACCCCAAAATGACCTTGGAAAAGGCGTTGGAAATCAACGAACTCAAAAACGAAATTGACCACAACCCGCAGAGCAAAAAACTCTTTGAAATGGCCCGCAAGATTGAGGGCTTAAAACGCCATACGGGTATTCACGCCGCCGGGGTACTGATTACCAAGGATGCGGTGTCCGAATACGTGCCGCTTGCGCGCGGGGCGCGTGATTCCATTACCACCCAGTTTGAAGGGGAACCGTGCTCCAATTTAGGGTTGCTGAAAATGGACTTTTTGGGTCTGCGTACGCTGACGGTTATTGATAATGCCGAAAAAATGATTCGCGCCCGCCACGACCCCGATTTTGATATTAACAAAATCCCGCTGGACGATAAAAAAACCTACGATATGCTTTGCGCCTGCAAGACGTTGGGTATCTTCCAGTTGGAAAGCGGCGGGATGCGCGACCTTATCAAAAAGTTACAGCCGACCCAATTTAGCGACGTGTCCGCCTTGGTGGCGCTCTACCGCCCCGGCCCGATGGAATCGGGTATGATGGATATGTTTGTCCGCCGCAAAAACGGACAGGAAAAAATCGTCTATGAAACGCCCCTGTTGGAAGAAACCCTGAAAGACACCTACGGTTGTATGGTGTATCAGGAACAGATTATGCAAATTTCCAAAACATTGGGCGGCTTTACCCCCGGCGAGGCTGATACCTTGCGTAAGGCTATGGGTAAAAAGAAACTGGACGTAATGGAAAAGTTCGGTAAAAAGTTCGTAGAGGGTTGCAAAAAGAACAACATTTCCGAAAAAATCGCTACGCACATTTACGAACAAATGAAGGCCTTTGCAGGTTACGGTTTTAACAAATCCCACTCGTTTGCGTACGGCTTGGTTTCGTATCAAACGGCGTATTTAAAGGCCAATTATCCTATTGAATTTATGTGCGCGGCCCTGACCAACGAAATCGGGCACAACGCCATCGGCTCCGACGATAAGGAAAACAAAATTGTTACCTATCTGGAAGAAGCCAAAAAAATGGGCTTTGCTACGCTCCCGCCGGATGTGAACAAGTCCGAGCCGGAATTTTCCGTAGAGGAAATTGACGGCAAGGAATACATCCGCTACGCGCTGGAAGCCATTAAAAACGCCGGGGAAGAGGCGTGCCTGTCTATCGTAAACGAACGCAAAAAAGACGGCCCTTATAAATCGTTGGAAGATTTATGCAGCCGCATTGACCTTTTTCAGGCCAACAAGAAAACGATTGAAAGTTTAACCAAGGCAGGCGCGCTGGACTCTATGATGCCGGGGCAGGACCCCAAGGCCGCCCGCGCCACGCTACTGGCCAATATAGACAACGCCGTAGATACCGCCCACTTGGTAGCCAAGGAAAAAGAAAAGGACGCGGGCAACCTGTTCGGCGACGATTTTTCATCTGTACTCAGCGTTAAGAAAAAACCGACCGTTAAGGCCGAGCCGCTCACGCAAAACGATTTGCTCGCTTATGAAAAAGAGGTGTTAGGTCTTTATTTCAGCGGGCACCCGATTGCCAAATACCAAAACTATTTAAAGCAGTTGCGTTGCACGCCGATTATTGATATTTTGGAAGGGCGCGCCACGGGCCGCTTAAACATCGTGGGTATTATTACGCTCTTTAAAAAGCGTCAAAACAAGCAAAAGCAAGAGTGGGCGCAAATGACGATTGAGGACTGCACGGGCTCCATTTTGGTAAACGCTTTTGCGCGGGCCTATGAAGGGATGTCCCATAAATTGGCCCCGAACGCCATTTTGAACTTTATGGGCGATATTAAGGTGGACGAGGACAGCGCGCGCATTGAACTAAACTTAAAGGGCGTAAGCAGCGTAACGGATTTAATTTCCAACATTGCCAAGGAATTTACGATTCATATTCCGGCGGGTTATTCCAAAAACAACCTGCAAAAATTGCGCACGTATTTGGATATGACGCGCGGCACCACCGTGGTCTATTTGGAGGTTCTCTCCAAGGAACACCCGGGCAAGGTGCACCGTATCCGCACCAACAAGCGGATTTTGCTCCACAAGGGCCTGCTTGAATTTATTGAAAATACAATGGGCAACGCTTGGAGTTTTAAGTAACCTCTTTTAGGGGCGGCACAACAAAAACAGATTTTGTATAGTAATAACAGCGGGGCGGAAGCCCCAAGGGGGAAGTAAAAGTATGGAAACAAATTATATCAATTTCAGCAAGGTGGGCATTATTGGTTGCGGATTTGTCGGCTCGTCCTCTGCGTTTAGTTTAATGCAGAGCGGTATGTTTACCGAAATGGTGCTTATTGACGCCGACCAAGCCCGTGCCGAGGGTGAAGCGTTGGATATCAGCCACGGCCTGCCGTTTGCCAAACCGATGAAAATCTACGCTGGCGGCTATAACGATTTAAAGGACGCCGGACTGATTATCATCACCGCGGGCGCCAACCAAAAACCCGGCGAAACCCGCTTGGACCTCGTCAAAAAGAACATCGCTATCTTTAAGTCCATTATCCCGGAAATCAAAAAAATTGATTACAAGGGCATTTTGCTTATCGTGGCTAACCCGGTGGACATTTTGACGACCGTCGCCATTAAGTTAAGCGGCTTCCCGACCAACCGCGTTTTTGGTTCCGGCACTGTGTTGGATACCGCGCGCTTGAAATACAATTTGGGCCAGCATTTGGACGTGGACAGCCGCAGCGTGCACGCATTTATCATCGGCGAACACGGCGACAGCGAAATTGCCGCTTGGAGTTGCGCCAACGTGTCCGGTATTAAGTTAAACAAATTCTGCGAAATGCGCGGCTACTTCAAGCACGAGGAAGCGATGAAGAGAATCGCCGACGAAGTGAAGAACAGCGCGTACGAAATTATCAAACGCAAACGCGCCACTTATTACGGTATTGCTATGGCCGTGCGCCGCATTTGCGAAGCCATTGTGCGCAACGAAAAATCCATTTTGCCTATTTCCTCTTTGATGAACGGGCAATACGGCATTTCGGGCATTGCGCTTAGTATGCCGGCGATTGTGGGCAGAAACGGCGTAGAAACGCACGTCCCGTTTGAAATCAACGAACAGGAAGCGGCCGACCTGCAAAAATCCGCCAATACCTTGCAAGAAGTCCTCGCCCAAAACGAACTGTAATCGTTGTGGCAGACCGCTTGTAAGCATTAGCCAGCAAACCGCCTTATACGCGCGGCTTCTGTGGCAAAATATAAGAATTTAACCCCGGGGAAATTATAAAAATTTCCCCGGGGTTTTAATATACTGAAACAGCGGGACGAGTCTAATATGCTTAATTCGACACAATACAGATTTCGTGTTCACTCTTCCGCATCCATATTTGGTTACCTCCAAAATACTGGGGAAACATGCCTACAACCTCTCCATTTTCTATAGTTATAGCTGCTTCAAAATTGCTCATAGTTCGGTGTTGAACATACGCTTGATGAAACATACTAGCGCCGATGAGGCGGGGATTCAAAAATACTGGTTTTGAAGGCCCTTGGCACGCAGCGTCCATACATAAATCGGCAGTATGTCTGCTCCAGTCAGCATGGGCTAACCACCCTACAACAACAATACCACCATACTTGCTATCAATTGTCCCCTCTATAAAGTCTTGCGCTAAATAAACACTTCTGCTCGTACGATCATACCCATCTGGACAAACACTCTCATTAGCACTTTGCTGGCTTTTACTTGTAGTTGCAGTAGTCGCAATCTGACTGATAATCATTCCCATAACGACCACTATGCAGACGGCTAAGAATCCCGCTAGCCAATCTGGCAAGGGTGAATCCGATGCGGGTTCTAGACCTTTCGGTTTTTTTATATTTTGTGGCGTTTCTAACGGCTGTTCCTTTTTATCTTTTTGCTCTTCGTTTATTTGAGACATATATTTCTCCTAATATAAATTTATTTCAATTTACTTTCGTCATTTTGCTTCTGGTGTGCAATGTCCGCAATATCATTTTTCTGTATGTGAATTAGATATAAGCGCGGCACAAAATATACCCCTGCCACCAAGGCTAAACTAATATCTATATCAGGAGTTGTAGCCGTACCGCAAGTACAATTCATCTTAACCGACAGCCAGAAACGTATCACAATCCAAATAAGCCATACAGCAGCAGCCCAAGCAGTGCCCCGAGCCAGCCTTTGGGCCTGCTGAATCAGGCCTGCATTAGCGGACGCAGGATATTTCGCACTATATTTTGGGACTACTAACATAAAATCTATTTCGTGCCAACTTCCCTCCTCAACAAATTTGAGTTTTATATATTTAAAATACTTTACGCGGTCGTTCTTCACTCCAACAAAAATAAGAGGTACTCCATATAGAATGGAATATTCCTTTAACGGCTTGATGGCTGGTGGGTTGTCTTCAAAAACAAAAAGGGCTATAACATCACCGAAATTATTCTTTAATCTCCACCAGTTATTTCCCTTATCTATCAAACCCGCAGAATACCCTTTATTTTTCAGTTCCTTTTCCAATTCCGCAAAGGCCCTTTTACGAGCCGCTTCACTCGCGTCAAACTCTTCTGCTTCGTTTTTATTCATTTAATATCTCCTTTTATTAAGATAGTGGTGTTTTTAGCCATAAAAAAAGCGACGTATTACCAAAGCCATTGCACTAACCGTGGTAACCGTCGCCCACCTCCCCCCGAATTAGGGAGGGAGGTGCGAAGCAAACGGCTATCTGTGGAGTGCAATGTGCCGGATGTTTTGCCCGGCTCAGCATAGGCTTCCCCTACGCTTCCAACAAATAACCTTTAAATTGTTTTACTGTTGTAAATTAAACTTATCTGATTTCTAATTACCTCTAAATTAAAACTAATACATTTATTTTATAAAACAAACCCTGTTTCCACAAGCCCTATTTTTAACACCACATAAAAGCCCCGGGCGCGTAGGCCCGGGGGTGCGTTCAATTTAGCAAAACAGCAATTTTATTGGATAAGTAGGCCGTCGCTCGCGCACAAGGTGTAGCCATAGAGGGCGTAGGTTTCCACTAATGCGTTAGCGGGCACCTTTACCTTGGGGTTGCGCTTCTTGCGCGAGGACATCACGTAATAGTAAGAAACGCCCAACTTATCGTCCGAAGCGCGAGATTGCACAAAATAGCGGCGTTCGTTTTTGGACATATTCAAAATATACAGTCCCAAATTTTTTCGCAGGGTGTCCTCGGAACAGAAGGTTTGGTTTTCCAGCATTTTCACTTCGGAGCGGGAAATTTCAATATACCCCGCCTTTTTCAGTTCCTCTTGCCGCTGTTCCAACTGGGCCAAAAAGGCCGGGGTCGGCGGCACGGATTCGCTCGGGAGCAAAAAGCGTTTGCGGTTTTTTAAGGCTTCGGTATAAACATAAAAGCCGCTGTCGGTTAAGGTGCTTTCGGGCGTGTAAATTTTGTTGCCCTTCATATCGCGAAGGCTGTAAATATCCCGCACCGCCACGCCTGCGCGGTTAAAAACGTTAAACGCGTCCTGCCCAATACTTTTTTCAAGCGCTTTATAACCGTCCAACGTCAAAATTTCGCGCTCAAAGCCCGTACCTTTGTTTAGCGTTACCACATATTCGGCGGGCATTTTGGGGTATTTATTTTTCAGATACGTTACGCCTTGGCGTTGTTCGTCGCGGTGGATAGCGGAGAAGAGCGCCCGGTCCGCTTCGGTCAGTTCGGTGGCCTCGGGTTTGACGGCGTAGCGCTGTTTAAGGGCTTCCAGCATTTCTTCGTCCGTCAAATAATCCGGCTCCAAGTTTACCAGCCGCTTGCGCGCGATTAAATTCATCGGCTCCACGGCAATCGCCGAGCGGTAATATTCCGCCGCGCCCTGTTTATCGCCCTGGTATTCCACAATCACGCCCTTACCCACCAAGGAATTTACGTTAGCGGCGTTGTACTCCAAGGATTTGGAATACATTTTAAGGGCTTGGTCGTTCTGCTGGCGTTTGAGCGCGATATCCCCCAACATAGAATATACATAAGACCAATACGGGGAATTGCGCTTCATATTTTTGAGTGCTTCGTTAAAATATTTTTCGGCTCCGTTCAAATCGTCCTGCGTTAGAAGCACGCCCGCCAAGGATAAAAGCGCATCCACATTGGACGCGTCCATTTTTACGCAACGCGCAAAAGCGTCCTTGGCTTTATCGTAATTTTTGGCGGCGTAAAGCGTTTTGCCGTTCTCCACACAGGCAGACACCTTGTCCGCCGCGAACGACACGGCAGGCGTACACAAGCAAGCAATTAAAAAGCCGTTAGAAAATAGTTTTGAGTAGTGCATAAAATACGCTTCGTAATTTTTCGCCTTTGGTTAATTTAACCGGGGCCGATAATAATGTAAAGCCCTCTTTTCTTATTTTAGCAAGATTTTTTAAATATACATACCCCATTACTTTGCACGGGAGCATTTTTAGGCGCGGGAACAGGCGCATTAACCCAAACGCCTTTTGATAGTGTGCTTCGGCCTGCGTGGCCAGTTCGCGCAATACTTCGGGCAGTTTGGCGGGGATTTTATCCTGCAAAACCGCCTCGCGCGTGAGGCCGTATTTAATAAGTAAATCGCTAGGGATATACACGCGCCCCAAGGCTTTATCGTCCGCTACGTCGCGGATGATGTTGGTAATTTGCACCGCACAGCCCAACTCCCAGGACAACTGGTCCGCCTGCGGGCCCTTTACGCCCAAAATGTCCAAGGTGGCGCGCCCCACAATCACGGCTACGCGCAGTAAATACCAATCCAACTCCTCCGCCGTCCGATAGGTGCGGCCCGTTAAATCGGCTTGCATCCCTTCAATTAAAAGCAAAAAGCGGTCCGGCAACATCCCAAAGGTCCGCACATCCTTTTGCAAACGGCGGCCTAAATCCGTGGTGGGCGTTCCCTCGTAAATGCGGGCGGTTTCCGCCCGCCAAAAGGCCAGTTGTTTCTCCGGGTCTTTTACATCGGGTTCATCGGCAATATCGTCCATCAAGCGGCAAAACTCGTAATAATCGGCCAAGGCTTCGCGCCGGAGTTTATCCAAAAAGAAAAACGCCGGGCCGAAACTGGATTTTTTGTACGAATTTTTATTTGCCGCCATTGTTTTTTCCGTTTTTATACAGGTACGAAAGCGCCGCGCCCGTGGCCGTGGCGTAAATGGCGTTTTGCGGGATAATAAAGTTTACCCCGTGCATTTTGTGCAGGGCATTAAAGACCTTTTTCGCGCACGGCACCAAGGTTAAAGTTCCCGTTAAAACCACGTCTTTTACGCTGTCGTTGCGGCAGGCGAAGACGGCCATCATACCAATTGTTTGAAAGGCCATATTCAAAATGCCGAGGGCCAAATCGTTATGGGTGGCGCCGTCCTCCATTTTGCCAAAGTTGGAGGCCGTGGTATCGGCGGACAAGGTGGGAATAACACCCTTGCTGATGTCGCCAATATTCAAATCCACCCGCTGCAAGGAACCGCCGGCGGCCATTTCAACCACCGTTTTAAACGAGGTCGCGCCGCACAGTTTGTTGCAAAGGCCCAATACCGTGCCGCCGCCCACGCCGGAGCCGCCGATGTGGCGGATGCCGTCCTTGCCCGCGCGGACAAATGCCGTACCCGTCCCCATACTGACGATTAAACCTTCCTTTTTGCCGGACAGAGCCAGCCCGCCTAGGCCGATGGCTTCAAATTCGTCCACCTTGGACGTGGGGATTCCGTACACCTCTTTTTTAAAGAGCGAGGAACCGACACCCGTTAAAATAATTTGCTTTACCTCGGCCAGTGTTAAATTATTTTCGTTAATAAATTTACCCAGCGCACCATAGGCCGACGTCAGCGGGTCGGCCGCTTCCACCTTTAAGACAGAAATTAATTTTCCGCCGTCCGTATAGCCCACAATTTTAGTGGTGGAGCCGCCCACATCAATACCGATTACCGCGCTCATAAATTCTCCAAGCCGATGGATTTTAAGAAGGGCTTATTGTCCGCCGGGCGGCCTAAAAAGTTTTCTACCATTTTTTCTTCGTCCAACGTGCCGCCCTTTTCCAAAATTTCGCGGCGGAATTTTAACCCCGTTTCCGGGTTGAAAATGCCGTGCTTTTTAAACTCGCCAAAGAAGTCCTCGGCGATTACTTCCGACCACAAATAACCGTAATACCCCGCGTCATAGCCGCCCATAATGTGGCCGAACGAGGCCTGCGGAATCGTGCCCTTGGTAAGCGGGAGCCCGCGGATTTTTTTGGTTAATTCAAAATATAATTTGGTGGAATCCGGGGTTGTATCCGCGGTGTGGAGCGTCATATCGTACTGGGCAAAAAAGTCCTGCCGCAGATACATACCGCCCGCGCCGAAATTCTTGGCCGCAATCATCCGTTTGATTAATTCATCCGGCAACGGTTCGCCCGTTTTGTAGTGCTTGCTGATTTTTTTAAGCACTTGCGGGTCCCACGCCCAGCGTTCCAGCATTTGGCTGGGGGCTTCTACAAAGTCCCAACTAACGCTGGTGCCCGAAAAGGCGGAATATTTCGCCTTGGTTAAGGCGTTGTGCAACACGTGGCCAAACTCGTGGAACAGCGTTTCCACTTCGCCGTGCTTTAACAAAGAAGGCGTATCGCCGGACGGTTTATTCAAGTTGGCTACAATCGCCACGAACGGGATTTGATACGTTCCGTCCTGCTTTTCCTCGCCATCCACCAGGCCGAAGCAGGCCGCGTGTTTGTATTTGCCTTCACGCGGATAAAGGTCCATATAAAAGTAGGCTACCAGTTCGCCCGTGGCTTTGTCTTTAATTTTAAACGCCTTTACATCCGGGTGCCACACGGGGATATCCACCGGCTCAAACGTAATGCCAAACACCCCGCCAAACAAATCAAGCATTCCGTCAATCACTACTTGGGACGGGAAATATTCTTTGATTTTTTCGCTGTCCAATTCCAAATTTTCCTTGCGGAATTTGTTGCTCCAATAGCCGCTTTCCCACGAATAAAGCGTGCGGCTGTTTTTGCCGGTTTTGGAATTTTTGTAGGCAATCATTTCTTTGTCTTCTTTTTTGCCGAGCGGTTTTAATTTCTTTTGTAAATCCTTCAAAAACGTCATAACCGTTTTGGGATTTTTGGCCATACGGTCTTCCAAGCGCAGTTCGGCGTGGTTTTTATAGCCTAACAGGTGGGCGATTTCGCGACGCAGGGTAAGCGTTTTTTCAAGCAGTTCCACATTTTCCTGTCCGCCGCGGCGGTTAAATTTAAACTCTAATTCCTTGCGGGCCTGTTCGTCATCGGCGTTTTGCATAAAAGGAACGTAATCGGGGTAATCCAGCGTAACCAAATATTTGCCGTCATCGGTCTTGGCGAGTTTTTGGATATAATCTTCGCCCAAGCCCTTCAACTGTTCTTGCGTAACGGCCAAGGGGTCCTTGTACTCTTGGATGTTTTTATCAAACTTAATAATGTACTCGGCTTTTTCTTTATTTAAGGCTTTAAATTTTTCCAAATCCGCATCGTTTAAATCCATACCGCTGTTTTTAAAACCAATCAGCATTTCTTTAACGAGTTTGGCCTGCACCGGGTCCAACTTGGGGTTGGTGTCGGTATATTCGCGGATGGCCTTATACACATCGCGCCGGGTGGCTACATCCACCATATATTGGCTGATTTGCATTTGCAAATCGTTGGCGGCGTCGCGGAATTTTTTATCTGTGGAAACATAGGACAAAAATCCGCTCATCCCCAGCGCGTTGCCGTAATTGTCAAAGGCGCGCTCATAGCCCATAATGGTATTGTCAAAGGTGCGCTCGGCCTGCGGGATAGCGATTAAAGCGGCTAAATCTTTTTCCAGTTTTACGCGCGCGGCGGCCTCGGCCGGGGCCAGGTCCTCCGCCTTGTAATCAAAATGCAAAACGCCGTTTTTGTTAAACATATCTGCCATAGAAAACGCTCCCGTCGCGGTTAAAAGCAAAGCCGTAACCAAAAGAAATTTTGTTTTTTTCATAGTAATATAATACACTCTTATTGTAGCGGTTTTCCCATTGCGGGGGCAACCGCTGCTTTGAAAGCCCGTAACAATAACAAAGAAAGATGTTTTGGTCTTGTGTTATTTGTTATAATTAATATTATATTAATTCTCACATCAAGGAATTAGTGGAAAAATAAAAATGTACGAAGCGTTTGTACCCAAAGAGATATTCCTTACCAAAGGAATTGGCAGACACAAAGAAAAATTGGCCAGTTTTGAAGAAGCGTTGAGAGACGCCAAAATTGCCAGTTTCAACTTGGTGCCTGTATCCAGCATCTTCCCTCCCGGCTGCAAAACCGTGCCCGTTTCCAAAGGGCTTCAAGAATTGCACCCGGGCCAAATTCTGCATTGCGTCATCAGCAGAAACACCAGCAACGAATACCGCCGCTTGATTTCCGCCTCGGTGGGGTTGGCTATCCCGAAAGAAGGGAAAACCACCCACGGATATATTTCCGAACACCACAGTTTCGGCGAAACCGACAAACAGGCCGGCGACTATGCGGAAGACTTGGCCGCTTTGATGCTCTCTACCACGTTGGGTATTGAGTTTGATAACAATACTACGTGGGACCAGAAAGAAGAAATCTGGAAAATGAGCGGAAAAATCGTCCGCACGACCAACATTACCCAGTCCGCCATCTGCGTGGAAGGCCTTTGGACCACCGTAGTGGCTGCGGCTGTGTTTGTCAAATAACTCCGGTAACATTTGTGAGCGATAACGTACAAACCGATAAGTTTATGGGGCTAGAGAGCAAATATAGTTCTCTGCCCCTTTGTAAATTCGTGGTAGTGCCCGTACCGTTTGAAAAAACGGTCTGCTATGGGCACGGTACCGCCAAGGGGCCCGCTGCCGTTATTGAGGCCTCTACCCAAATTGAACTTTGGGACGAAGAAACCAAAACCGAAACTTGGGAATTGGGCATCAACACCCAACCCGCCGTCAACTGCAAGGGTTCCACCAATACGGTTTTTAAAAATATTGATAAAACCGTACGGAACTTGATGCAGTACAAAGCCATCCCGTTCTACATCGGCGGCGAACACACGGTTACGCAAGCCTTGGCCCAGCCGTATATTGATAAATACAAAAATTTGAGCATCCTGCACTTTGACGCTCACGCCGATTTGCGCGAAACCTTTGAAGGCACGCCCAAAAGCCACGCCTGCGCGCTTTATCCGGCCAGCCGCCAAGTGCCGGTGGTACAGGTGGGTATCCGCAGCGTTGCCAGCGAAGAAAAGCAATACTGCAACGCGGGCAAGGTAACCACGTTTTTAATGCACGAACACCGCGATATCAAAAAATTGATTCCGCAAGTGCTTGAAAAACTGACCGATACCGTCTATATGACCATTGACGTGGACGGCTTTGATCCCTCCGTCATCCCGGCTACGGGCACGCCGCAGCCCGGCGGTTTTATGTGGTATGAAGCGCTGGACTTATTCCGCGAAGTCATTAAACATAAAAAAATCGTGGCGGTGGACGTAGTGGAAGCCTGTCAACGCAAAGCGGACGTGATTACGGAGTTTAACGTCTCCAAATTAATCTACCGCTTAATGGGCTACCTGGCTGTAAAGAAATAATTTAAACCCGCTCTTCGGAGCGGGTTTTTGGTCCTGCGGACTGCGACTCTATATGCAGACTTACGATTAGCGGGGCAACACTCTTTCCACAATGTCGCACTCTTTCAAAACAGCCCTAGCGGGCCGCGCGCTGCGCGCCGCCACTCTATGCGCTGACTTACGATTAGTGGCGCCACACTCTTTCCGTATTGTTGCACTTTTTAAAACATTAATTTGTCGTTATAAAAATTGGAGATCATCCTGAATTGCCGACCTTACCGCTAGGCGGCACCCCGTAAAGTTTTTGTACGGGGTCCATTAATAGGTTTCAGGATCTACCTATTGGGTTGTTGTTTGCTTCAAAAGCAACAGCAACAACAGATCCCGTATAAAAACACTACGGGATGACAACAACAAAAACAACTCAAATTGTAGGTCCTGAAACGAGTTCAGGACGACAGCCTTATTTTTATAACAGTTTTTGCCTTTTGTTGTTATTCCCGTGGGTTTGGCGGCCCGCAGGGCTTGCAGGACCTACCGCTTGTGTTGTCATCCCGTAGTGTTTTTATACGGGATCTGTCGTTATACAAAAAGGGCCTGCGCGGATAATAGCGCAAGCCCAAGTAAAACAAGTTGTACAACTAATTAGAAGTAGAACCGGCCGGTAACGGCACCACTAAAACCCGTGTGGTCGGAATAGACTTCGCCGTCTTTTTCCAACTTGGCCCCAAAGTTATATTTGGCTTCTACACCCAAGGCAAACAAGTGGTTGAAGCGATATTCAGCACCCGCCACCAAGTGGGGCACTGCTTTGCTCTTGTGATTTTTCACTTTTTCATCATAAAATTCTTGTTTCATTTCACTGCGGAAGAAAGACACACCGGCCCCAGCAAACGGGCTCCAAGCCTTTATGCCGTTATCTCTTTTGTAATAAACAGTCAACGGAATCGCATAGGTCGTTTCCGTCCATTTTGTATAAGCGTAAGGTGTGGTAATTTTCAAATCGTTTTGACCAAATACATCAAAACCTACTTTTACACCCAATTTATTGGCTTCGTCGTTTAAAGCAAACTCATACAAGGCTTCTACTCCACCAAACACAGAGCCGTTCTCGTTTAATTCATTGCTCCAAATGGTTCCGTCTTGAATTTCTTTCAGCCATTTGGGGTCGTTTTCGCTAACGCCCGCTTTTACCCCTACGCCCCAGTTATCTGCTTTGGCAGCGGTCGGCCAAGCGCACAAAATACTTAAAAGCACACCTAATACTGCTAATTTTTTCATTTATTATCTCCTTATAAAATATGGCAATAAGTTGCCATATTTAAATGATACAATTTTACGCACTTTACCGCCAAGGGCCTTGGCTCTTTTCTGCCCGAAAAAAACCGCCCTTTCGGGCGGTTAAAATGCGTTTTGTGCGGTTTTTCACAGCGGGGGCAACGGACCTACGTCTCCGCCTTCCGGCACGCTGTACGGCGTTTTTAAGAGTGCCTTGGCGGCATCGTCAAAGCCCCATTTGTCCTTAAACGAAAGGACATACTTATATTGCGCTTTGGCCTTTTCGCGCTCGCCCAACACATCATACACCTCGCCCAAGCGGAACTCGTTCCACACACCCCAGCGGCTGGGCTCCTGCTTTTCAAGCGCCTTATGGCCTTGTTCAAACAAGGTTTTGGCGGCCTCAAAATTGCCCTGCGCCATTTGGGAGGTCCCCAGCGCGGTATAAGCGCGGGAAATGTAAATATCTTTATAGAACGGGTCTTTTCCAATTAAAGCCAAAAACTGCTGGGCTTGTTCGGTTACTTCTTTATAGTGGCCCGTTTCGTACAGGCAGATAATTTCCACATAGTGCATCAGCGGGTTTTTGGGATATTTGGCGCGCAACTCTCGGATGTACTGCAACGATTTCTCCGGGTCGTAGTATTTGCTGTTACGCGTGTTTTGGATTTCAATCAAAATCAGTTTGGCACTGTCGGACGTAAAATGCGCTTTTTCGCGCGCCAAATTAAGTTGTTTTACCCCCTCGTCCGGGTTGCCCTTAATGGCTACGATTTTGGCTAAAACCTTAATCACCGAGGGCAAGGTGCCCGCGTAATACTGGTAAATGCCCAGGCCAAAATACGCATCGTAATAGGTGGGGTCAATTTCCAAGGATTTTTCCAAGTTTTTAATGGCCTTTCTGCCGCTGAAATACGCCGTAATCCAACTGCGGTTTCGCATTGTAAACATTGCGCGCAGGCCGTACAAGGCACCAATGCCCATATAGGCGTTGGAATCGTCCGGGTTCTTTTTAATCCAGCGTTTAATGCCGGCAATGGAATCATCCAAAATCTGCTCAAACACCTTGCGTTGTTTGTCGTCGCTGAGTTCATATTCGTATTCGTAGCGGCTCCAAGCAATCATCGCGTTGCCAAAGTGCGCAAACGGGTGGTCCGGGTATTCGGCAAACACCTTTTGGATGTTTTTATCCGCGGTGTCAAAATCCAAACTATATACGCCGTTAATTCCTTCCGTGGCGTAGGCCATTACGTCCGGCGGGAGCGTAATTTCCGCTTGGGACGAAACGGCGGCGGACGCCAAAAGGCATACCGCCGCCAGCAAATGCAAAACCTTCTTCATTACTTCTTGGCCTCAATCTTGTCTTTGCCGAAGTACGGGCGCAAGGCCTGCGGAATAATCACGGAGCCGTCCGCCTGCTGGAAGTTTTCCAAGATAGCGGCAAAGGTGCGGCCTACGGCCAAACCGCTGCCGTTAAGGGTGTGGACGTATTCCAATTTGCCTTGGGCGTTTTTGAAGCGCAAGCCCATACGACGGGCCTGGAAGTCCAGACAGTTGGAGCAGGAGGAAATTTCGCGGAAGCGGTTTTCGCTCGGCATCCAAACTTCAATATCATACGTTTTGGCAGACGAGAAGCCAATGTCGCCGCTGCACAGTTCCACCACGTGGTACGGCAATCCCAACTCTTTAAGCACTTCTTGCGCATCGGAAACCATAATCTCCAACATTTGGTAGGAGTGTTCCGGGTGGGAGAGCATTACGAGTTCCACTTTATCAAATTGGTGGTTGCGGATTAAGCCGCGGGTGTCTTTCCCATAAGTACCGGATTCCTTGCGGAAGCACGGGGAATACGCCGTCAATTTGACGGGCAGTTCCGCCTCGGGAATTACGCGGATGCGGTTCAGGTTCGTCAGCGGAATTTCGGCGGTGGAAATCAAAAATTGTTTCGGCTCGCCCACCAGTTCATACATATCCTCGCGGAATTTGGGCAACTGGCCCGTACCAATCAAAATATCTTCGTTTACCACAACCGGGGGCAAAATTTCGGTATAGCCCTTTTTGGCGTGCATATCCAACATAAACGCGATAATAGCGCGTTCCAAGCGGGCGCCGTCGCCCTTGAACAAGGCAAAGCGGCTGCCGGAAAGGGCCGCGGCGGCTTCAAAGTCCAAAATGCCCAACTTTTCGCCCACCGCTTGGTGGTCCAGCGGTTTAAAATCAAATTTAGGCAGCGGAATCGTGCAAGGCAAATATTCCGGGTTGTCCGCATCGCTCACGCCCACCGGAATCTTTTCGTTCGGCAAGTTCGGTATGCTGAGAAGCAAATCGTTAATTTCTTTTTTAAGCGGGTCCAGTTCGGCTTCCTTTACGGCCATTTCTTCCTTCAACTTACCCACTTCGGCCATTGCTTCCTTGGCGGCTTCGTCGCCTTGTTCCTTTTTAATCTTGCCGATAGATTTAGACATTTCGTTGCGTTTGGCGCGCAGTTCCTCCACGCGGGCTAAAACGGTTTTGTAAGCGGAATATTTGGTAAGTACACCGTCAATTTGCGCGGCCAGTTCCGGCTTGCGCAGCGACAGGCGTTTTTTAACTTCATCGGGATGAGCAACGATATATTTAATGTCTAACATATAAGTCCTCTTATTTAGTTTCTAACTCTATTAAATATGGTTCCGGGAACCAATGACGGTACGGTTTAAAGGTGGAAACGGCATATTCCATCCCGTAGGACGTCAGCAAATGCACGCTGACAGGAGCCACGGAACTTTGCCCCGCCACCAAGGCGCCCACCGTCAGCGCCGCTAAAACGAACAGCGTTTTTACACCCATAAAAAACGCCTTTAATAACCAAATGGCCGATTGTTCAGCCAAAGACGACTCAAAACGGCTCATTTGCCCTCCTGGATTTTGGCCAGTTCCTTGCTAAAACTCTTCACGAGGCCGCGCGCGATATAATCCGCCGCGTCCAACGCGCTGGAACTGGATTCGTCGGCCGAACCAATCCACACGATTTCAGCCGTTTCCACATCCACCAGTTTGGCAATAATGCCCACCCGTGCATTAATGGTGTATTCCGTCGGGCGAACATCCGTAGAGTGCGTGTACTGCGTACCCACGTTGCGCGTATATCCCACATAAGTACCATCGGGCAGTTGCATTACGTCCTGCGTGTAAACCGGGCGGGATTCCGTGCGGCGGGTGCTGGTAAGCGTCAGTTCCGTGCGGGCGGGCGAATAAGAACTCACCTCGCCGATAAGCAACACATCTACACCTAAAATTTTGCCTATCTCGCGCGTGGTTTCGGGTGATAAATACCCCGACACCGAAATATTATGTTCTTTCAGTACGCTTTCCAGTTGGGCACGTTCTACTACCTTAAATCCGGCGCTGATTAAATATTTGGCAAACAAATTTTCCACGCCCTGCAACGCAGGCCGCGCATTTGTAAACGCCATTACGCCGATACGGTCCATTTGGTTAAAATCGTATGTTTTGCTGATAACCGTTTTGGGCGTACAGCCGCAAGCGAGCAAACAACTTGCCAGTGCCAGAGTTAAGAACTTTCTCATAAATTTATTATATAATTTTTCGCCCTATGGAAAAGGTATAATAATGATATGAACGACCTTTTTATACAAAAAGCCAAAAAATTGAAACTGCTGCTTACGGATGTGGACGGCGTAATGACCAACAGCCAATTAAGTTTTTTTACTGGGGAAGACGGCGTTACGCGCGAAATCAAACATTTTGAATCGTTAGACGGTATGGGGTTAATGTATTTAACCTATTGCGGCGTGGAGACGGGTATCGTCTCGCGCGGGTCCAGCGATACGCTTGCCTGGTGGGCAAAACTGCTGGGGATGAAATATCTCTTTTACAACACCGCCGTAAAGCACAAAGCCTTAGACTATTTGCAGGAGCATTTTAATATCAGCCCCGAGGAAACTGCCTTTATTGGCGATGACCTCATTGACTTGGGGATGATGTCGCGCGTGGGGCTGCCGCTGGCCGTAGCCAACAGCGTGCCCGAAGCCAAACAGTTGGCCCTATATACCTCCCCCCGCCACGGCGGTGATGCGGCGGTGCGCGATATTGCCGAGCAGATTTTACGCGCCCGCGGCCAATGGGATAAAGTAGTGCAAGACAACACAGACGGCACTTTTACCCGTGTGGAAAATCAAATTCACATTGTAAAAGGGTTATAAAATTTTTACAATATAATTATCTTATCTTTTATAAGGAGCCTTATGAAAAAACTGCTTTTATTATGCGCCTTATTCGTAGCCGCCCCTGTGGTGTTTGCGCAGGACTATTACGGCTTGCAAGAATACGGTTTGCGCAAAAACACCACCCGCGTAGAATTATACGGCGGTATGGTATTACCCCAAGACAGTTGGACCCACAAAGGGCAAGAAGTTGACCTAGGTACCACGGGCTGGACCGCCGGTATCGGCTTCACCCGCAACATTATGTCCTTCTTCTCCCTGGGGTTGGACGCCAACTATGCCCAACTGGGCGACGGCGATACGTTTACCTCCCGCGGTATGGATTCCTATTACCGCACGGGTATCGCTACCGGGCTTGTTACGGGCCGCGTAACGTTCTTCCCCTCCCAAGCCACCCGCTTGTACATCCCCTTCGGTGCAGGTGTGGGCCATATGTTTGCCCGCCAGAAATTTGATGACGGTTCCCACTTGACCACCAGCAGCACCGACTTGGCGCAAATGGTTGGTTTAGGCTTGGAATTTGACATTGACGACTCCACCATTTTTGGCGTAGAAGGCCGCTACTACTTGGTAGAAGCCGACAGCGACTTTAAAGATGCCTTTGGCAAAAGCCGCATCCACTATATGAACGTAATGCTCAAACTGGGCTGGCGTTTCTAATAGAATTGTTTTTAAAAAGCCCTGCCGCGCAACACGGCGGGGCTTTTTATTTGTGCCCGGGTTATTTACTTTTTTACCCCGGGTATTGTATGATAAGAATATGGACGATATTTTCATAAAAGTATTTTTATCCCTTGTCTTGGGCGGCGTGCTGGGTATGGAACGCCAATACCACGACAAGCCTGCCGGCTTTGCCACCAACTGCCTGATTTGCCTGGGCGCAATGCTTTTTACGATTTTATCTGAATATATGGGCCAACAGGGCGGCGACCCGGGCCGTATTGCCGCGCAAGTGGTAACGGGCGTGGGTTTTTTGGGCGCAGGCTCTATTTGGCGCGACGGAAACAAGATTTCCGGCTTAACCACCGCCGCAGGCGTTTGGCTGGTGGCCGCTATCGGTATGGCGGTGGGATACGGGCAATATTTTTGGGCTTCGCTGTCGGCGGTGTCTATTTTGTTGGTGCAACTGGGCGTGCGCAAAACGCTCAAACTGGTAGAACTCGTTAAACATTACGATACCGTTTACATTGTTTGCGACCCCACCTGGAACGCCGTAAACAAAATCATCAAAAAAATTGAAGCGCACCAAGTAACCATTTTAAAAAACGAAGTTACCAAACAGGACAACCGCTTTCACGTCAGTTTGGTGGCCACTTTTACCGGGCACGACTTTCAAAACATCACCAAAGACCTTTTGGAAATGCCCGAAGTCTATACTTTATACAAATAACAGGAGATATTTAAATCTATGACGGACGAATTAAAACCGATTCCGCTGTTTAACTTAAAGGAACAGCACGACAGTTTGAAACAGGAAATTAATGCCGCGGCTATGGAAGCCCTGAACTCTATGCATTGGCTTTTGGGCCCACAAACCGAAAAATTTGAAGAAGAATTTGCCGACCTTATCGGTGTGAAACATTGCATTACCTGTTCGTCGGGCGCGAGCGCCATCCAAATCGCCCTAGCCGCCGCGGGCGTGGGCCCCGGGGACGAAGTAATCACCACTCCGTTTACCTTTATTGCCACCACTTCTTCCGTCAGTTTGACGGGGGCCAAGTTTGTCTTCGCCGATATTGACCCGCGCACCTATAACATTGACGTGCAAGATGTGGAGCGCAAAATTACCAAAAAAACCAAGGCCATTTTGCCCGTACACCTTTACGGTTATCCGGCCAATATGGACGCGATTATGCACCTGGCCAACGAACACGGTTTAAAGGTAATTGAAGACTGCGCGCAAGCCCATTTGGCTATGGCCGACGGCGTAAAAGTTGGCGGCATTGGCGATGCGGGTTGTTTTAGTTTCTACCCGAGCAAAAACCTAGGCGCTTGTGGCGATGCGGGCTGCGTTACTACCAACGACGACGAAATCGCCGACCGCTGCCGCTCCCTGCGCCACAGCGGACGCGCCAAGGATAAAGCCTACGAATACGATTTGGAAGGCTCCACCTTGCGTATGGACGAAATTCAAGCCGCTATTTTGCGCGTGAAACTGCCGCACTTGGAAGAGTGGACCGAAAAACGCCGCAAGGCCGCCGCTTGGTATGCCGAAGGATTAGAGGGCGTGCCGGTGGTGCTTCCCCCCACTCCGCCTGCCGGATATGCGCAATCTTACTATGTTTACACCATCCGCGCGGAAAAACGCGACGAACTGCAAGCATATTTAAAGGCCAACAACATTGGCTGCGCGGTATATTATCCGGTGCCGCTTTATAAACAGCCGGCCTACAAGAACCGCGGTTTTAAGGCCGAGGACTACCCGGAAGCCGAAAAAGCGGCCAAAGAGGTGCTCTCTATCCCGATGTTCCCGGAAATAACCGAAGAACAAGTACGCCGCGTGTGCGAAACGATTCGCGCATTTTACGAAAAAGACGCCACTATTTAAACAGATGTTTTAAGGTAGCGTGGCGTGCGCTAAAAACTTTACAGGGCAATCCAGTTTTTATGGGTTGCCCTGTTTTCATAAAGCGGGATATCCGTTTACCCCTTGGGTGCAAACGCTTTATTACGCTTGATTTTAAAAATTATACTTATATTTTAAGTGTTTTTTAGTAAAACAAATCTGTTTTTAACAATACTCTATCAAAACCCTGCTGGATGACGGCGTTATTAATCAAAAGTCATCCTAAATTAGCGGCCCGCAGGATTTTCAGAATCTACTTTTTAGATTGTTCGTCGTTGTCGTCATTCCCGAAGGTCGTAGTCGGGAATCTGTTGTTATTAATAAAGTGGAAAACAACAGATACTGGAACGCTCCGCGCCGGCAAACCTTCCAGTATGACCTTTATTTTTATAAACGACTAACAACACAATCGGTAGATCCTGAACTAAATTCAGGATGACCTACTTGTTTAATAACAACACTTACCGCACAAAAACACTACGGGGTGCCGCCTAGCGGTATGGGCAGCAGTTCAAAATGACCTCTAATTTAATGACGGCAAACAACCAAAGACCATTAAGGGCAATAAAAAAGAGCAACACTAAAAAAGTGTTGCTCTAATCATCAAGGAATTTTTCTGTCTGCTGTTTTACCACACTGCGACCTCACAAACAGCGTACCGTTCCGTTAGAGCGCGACACAACACAAACAGTGTGGCTCAACCAATCGCTACCCCAGCGCATAGAGTGGCGGCCCGCTAGGGCGCCGTTTCGTTAGAGCGCAACATTACAAAAACAGTGTGGCTCAACTAATCGCTACCCAGCGTATTGAGTTGCCGTCTGCAAGACTATAACATTTTGGTTTTAAGGCGGCTGGCAATATTATCCAGTTCATCCAAGGAATTATAGTGAATAACGAGCGTCCCTTTCTTCATATTTTTGCCGTATTTCACTTCCACCTTGGTCCCTAACGCAGATTGCAAATCGTTCTCAAACGAGGCCACCTCTACGGGTTTCGCGCCTTTTTCGGCCTTTTTAACCGGGAACATCAGCGCGCGGGCGGCATCTTCGGCTTGGCGAACGGACATTTTGCTGTTGTGCATTTTTTTGAACAACATTTCGCGCTTGGCCGGGTCCGTAACCATTAATAAAGCGCGGCCGTGCCCTTCGGAAATGGCACCGTCCTGCAACGCCTGTTGGATTTCGGGCTCCAAGTCCAGTAAGCGCAAGGCGTTGGAAATAGCGGCTTTGGATTTGCCGCAATAGGAAGCCAAATCCGTTTGCGTGATATAGAATTTGCTCATCAAATTGCGGTAACCGAGAGCGGTTTCAATGGGGTTTAAGTCCTCGCGCTGGATGTTTTCAATTAACGCCAAGGCACACATTTCCTGGTCGCCCAAGTGTTTATGGACAATGGCGTCAATTTCCTTTAATCCGGCCAACTGGGTGGCGCGGAAGCGGCGTTCCCCCACTACAATTTCGTATTTATCAAGTCCGGCGTCGTACACTACCACAATCGGCTGGGTAAGACCGTGCTCTTTGATAGATTGGGCCAACTCTTGGAGTTTTTCCTCATTAAATACGCGGCGCGGCTGAAAACGGTTGGGAACAATTTTGCTTATATCAATGCGCGTAACGCTCATCCCGGGGGTTTGCTGAACCTGCACAGCGGCCTCGCTGGTGGGCATATTTACCACTTCTTGCGTTTGTTTAATTAAAGCGTCTAAACCTTTACCTAATGCCTGTCTAACCATCTCATCCTCCAAAATCGTAATTCACCGGGAGTTCGCCCGTCATTTTAAAATCTTTGTATGCGTTTACATCCGCCCCGCGGCGGCCCAAAAATTCAATGGCCAACTGGATATACGCATTGGCCCCGCGGCAAGCCGGGTCGTAATTGAAAATAGACTGCCCGAAACTGGGCGCTTCGGCCAAGCGGATATTGCGCGGAATAGGCGTTTTATACACTTGGTCGCCAAAGTAGCGGCTAACCTCGGCAAATACCTGTTTGGACAAGTTCATACGGGCGTCGTACATTGTTAAAAGCCCGCCGTCCATTTTCAGTTTAGGGTGCAAAAATTGTTTAATTTTGGACACGGTGTTCATAAAGTGGGCCAAGCCTTCCAAGGCATAATATTCGCATTGGACCGGGGTAATCACGCTGTCCGCCGCCATCATTGCGTTTAAGGTCAACAACCCCAAAGAGGGCGGACAATCAATAATAATATAATCGTACATTTGGCGCAGGGGGTCCAGCGCGTCTTTGAGCATATTTTCGCGTCCGCGCACATTTACCAGTTCCACCTCGGCCCCGGACAAATCCTTACAGGCGGGCAGAACGTCCAACATTTCGCTGGATGTTTGGCGGACCACTTGTTCAAAGGTAGCGGTTTTGGTAAGCAGATGATATACGGATTTATCGCCGTCTTGTACCATTACCCCCAAGCCGGAACCGGCATTACCTTGCGGGTCAAAATCCACGAGCAACACATTTTGGTTCAAACAAGCCAACGCATAGGAAAGGTTAATAGAAGTAGTGGTTTTACCTACCCCGCCTTTCTGGTTGGCGATGACGACAATTTCTCCCATAAATCCTCCGTTTAACTATACATATATTAAACATTAATTAGTGTTAAATTGCAATATAAGGGCGCTGTTTTCACGTGAAAACTTACTTAATCCAGCGCACACGGTTAAGCGGCCAATGAACAAACCAAGCCTTTCCCTTAATATTTTCGTGCGGCACCGGGCCCCAGAAACGGGAATCGCAAGAGTTATCCCGGTTATCCCCCATAGCAAAATAGGTGTTTTCCGGCACTACCACTGGGCCAAAAGAATCACGCAGTTCAAGCCCTAAATAGTTATCCAGCAAATGCTCTTGCCACAAGGTTTGGTATTCTTCTTTATCTTCCACTTCAAAATAAGGCACACGTTCTATATCCTCATAAACCTCATAATCTTGTGCGGGGAGTTCTTTTCCATTAACCCACGGGCGGCCGTTTTTAACCTGAACCGTATCGCCCGGCATAGCAATTACGCGCTTTACGAAGTCTTTACCATATTGACTACCGCCGCAGTTTTGTTGAGTGCGGTCCTTAGCCGGAAACTGGAAAACAATAATATCACCCGTTTTAATTTGTTCATAAGGGAAAAGGCGGATATCCGTAAACGGAATACGTAAACCATAAGCGGCTTTATTCACAAACAAATGGTCCCCCTCCACCAAGGTATAGCGCATAGAAGCGGACGGGATTTTAAAGGCTTGGATAAAAAAGAACATTACAATAGAAGCCACAAATCCAGCAAAATAAACTGTGTTACTCCACTCCAAATCCGCCTTCATTAGTTTTTGTCTTTTTTCATCTGCCGCTTTTTTACCCTTAAAGAACCCATAAATACCACACCCAAAGGCTAAAATAATCCCTAAAATAAGTTTAGGCCAGTTTAAAGGTTCCCCTATTCCGCCCCCCATTACAAAGGTTAAGATATATACCGCACAGGATAAAATAACAAATAAGAAAGTTCCGTGCCACCAGGCAAAGGCATTATGAGTGATAAGTTTATTTTTCTTATTTAGATAGCGGGTAATTAGCGTAAAGGCGTACATTATACACGCCACCGCAAAAAGACGTTGTTCCATATAGGCTCCTAATTTGTTTTCACGTGAAAACTATTGTTTAATACTTGTTGATAAATTTGTTGATATTGTTGAGAACTCTGTCCAATCCGCTGGGAAATTTGGTTAGAAGTCCCCCTCATTTGTTCGCGCAAGGGTGCATTATCCGTTAGTTCCGCCATAAAGCAACTAAGCAAAGTAACATCTTGCGCAGGGAAAACAAACCCGTTTTTGCCGTGTTCCACCCATAGGGGCATATCCCCCACCTTACTAACCAAACAAGGCAATCCTACCTGGATAGATTCCAATAATGAAAGAGGCAAGGACTCTTCCACGGACGGCAAAACAAACACGTCCGCCATATTAAGCCAAGCATTAATATTATCTTGCTTCCCGGCCAATAATACCGTTTTTTCCAGTCCGTTTTGGTGGATAAACTCTTCCAGCATAGGCCGTTTTTCCCCCTCTCCCACATATACTAAACGGGCGTTTGGGTGGTTTTTAACCACGTTACAAAATGCCTTTAATAAGGTGAAAGGGTCCTTAACCGGGGCCAAGCGCGCTACATCCATAAATACGGTATGTTCCGGGGTATAGCCATACTTTTGACGCATTTGTTTGCGCAAGGATTCGTCTGCATAAAAAACGGTTTTATCTACTCCGTTTGGGAGCAAATAAACCTTATTTTTATTGTATTTTTGCTTTTCTATTAAATACCGGGCTGTGGAAAAGGATTCCGCCACAGTCAGCGTATCCAAATCTTTTAATAGTCTATCCGCCCAGCGGAGCGGAAAACTCTTTTTAGACAAATCAAAATGCGGGGTCGTAATCAGTTTTACCTTTTTCCCCGCGCACGCTACCCGGGCATATTCTATGGCGCGGTAGAGCATCGCGTGAACAATATCCGGCTGAAAATCTTTTATTTGCGCCGCGAGTTTTTGGATAATTTTTCCCCCCAGCCAGCGCATATTCAGGCTTATTACTTGTATGTGATGTTGGGCCAATTCCTGCGCCACCGGGCCCAGCGGTTTTAAACAAACCACCCGCACGGTATGCGCCTGAGCCGTTTTGGCGGCCAGTTGCAACAGGGCTTTTTCCGCCCCCCCTACATCAGTTGAAGTAATAACGTATAAGATTTTCATATGTCTTATTATACCAAGTTTCACCCTGCCGCGCGGCCCCGAAAAACAATAAAAAACGGGCCACAAAATGCACCCGTTTTTATATGTAAAAAAATACTTAAAATTTAAGCATTTTTTTCAAAACCGCCCCTAATTTTAATTTTGCGGCTGGAACTGGTCCTTTCCTACCCCGCAAACCGGGCAAACCCAGTCCTCTTTTACGTCTTCCCACTTGGTTCCGGCCGGAACACCGTTGGCCGGGTCCCCTACTGCCGGGTCATACACATAACCGCAAACTTCGCAAACATATTTCACCATAATTTAATCCTCCCCATTTTTTTATAAATGCGTGGCTCCCGCGGGCGTTTTGCCTTTTATCACGTTATGATAATAATCATACGTTAAGGCTACCCCCTCCGGGTTTAGAACCCCCGCATCCTTTACTTGCCCAATAAAAAGCGTATGGGTGCCCATATCCACCGTTTGGCTTACCTCTACTTCCATATAAGAAAGCGTGTGCTCCACGACGATAGGGCACCCCAAAAAGCCCGTTTTATAGGGTACCTTTGCCAGTTTATCAAACGTCCGGCCCGAGCGGAAACCAAAGATTCCGATAAACGGCAAAGGCGTATTTTGTTCAAGCGGCATAGCGGCAAACACACGGCTTTTTAAAATCATATCGTGCGTAAGGCTGTTTTTATTGACGGAAATAGCCATTTGGGCCGGGTCCGCCGTTACCTGAAAGACGGTGTTTACGATAAGCCCGTTCTTCTTTTCCCCCTCGCAGGTGGTAACAATATACAGCCCGTACGTTATATAATTAAGCCCTTGGTTAATGTCGTTTACCGCCATATAGAAAACTCCGTTATTTTACTTTTTCGGCCAATTTTTGGCTGACAAGCAGGCCCAAATCGCGGCAGGCTTGCTTTATTTTCTCGTCGGGAACAAAGGGCGATTTGATAGCCGGGGCCACCACTTCCACCTTCATTGCTTCCAAGGTTTTAGTAAGTTCGTCAATAGGCGCCCCGCTCCAACCGTAGGAGCCGAAAGCCGCGCCGATAAGGCCTTTTTTGCGCAAGCCTTTTAAGTAGCAAAGCATATCCGCCATAGACGGGAAAATCTGGCTGTTAAGCACCGGCGAACCGATAATAAGCGCGCTGGCGTCTAACAGTTCGGTAACCACATCGCTGCGGTGGTTGCTGTGCATAGAAAGTTGTTTCACTTCACTGCCGCCAGCGCGGAGTCCGTCGGTAATGTAGGACGCCATTTTTTCGGTACTGCCCCACATTGTATCATAGACGACAACCGCCTTGTTTTTCGGCGCCTGCGTGGCCCATTTGGCATACAAATTAATAATCTTGGCCGGGTCCTTGCGCCATACAAAACCGTGATCCGGCGCAATCAAACGTGGGGAAAGCCCCATTTTTTTGACTTGGTCCAAAAAGCGCAAGACGATATCGGAATACGGCAGAACAATATTGGCGTAATATTTTTCCGCCTCGTAGAGCCAAAGGCGTTCCTCGTTCTCGTCGTCAAACAGTTTACCCGTAGCGTAGTGCATACCAAAAACGTCGTTGGTAAACAGGACATTTTCCTTTTCCAAGTAAGAAAACATACTGTCCGGCCAGTGTAACATACGCGCTTCCACGAACGAAATAGTATCGCCGCCCACGTCAATACGGTCCCCGGTTTTAACGGTTTTTAACTTTAAATCACAATGGAACTGCTCGGTAATATCTTTAAAGCCCATTGTAGAAACATACACTTCCTCGGGCTCAATATAATTTACCGCCTGCGGCAAAGCGCCGGAGTGGTCCATTTCCGAGTGGTTGGAAATAATAATTTTGATTTTTTTCGGGTCAATTACGCTCTGGATGCGTTCCATCATTTCGCCGTAAAATTCCTTTTTTACGGTATCAATCAGGGTCGGTTTTTCCCCCATTACCAAATAGGCGTTGTACGTCGTACCGCGCTTGGTGGAATAACCGTGGAAATCGCGGATGTTCCAATCAATCGCCCCCACCCAATAAACTTTGTCCGAAATTTTTACCGCTTGCATCATATTATTTTCTTCCCCTTAAATTAATTTTCCTTCTGCCACAAACCGTGCAAATTGCAATATTCCCGTGCCATAACTTTATCCGACGCGCTCTTAAATTCCGCTTGCGGTTTTTCGCCGGGTTTTAAATATTTGCGCTGGACCTTGCCGCATTTTTCGCAAATCAGTTCAATCCATTCAATATAATGGTTGTCCAACATCGGGTGTTCTACACTGCCCACGGTTACGCGGTAACCGCCGTCAATCTTTTCAATCACGGGGACGTGCTTTTCAGCCGCACCGTCGGAAACGCCCGCCTGCATTAGTTTCATCGCGTGCCCACAGCAGGAGAGTTCTCCCCCCGCCGCGTGGACTACTTCCACCATATTGCCGCACGTTTCACATTTGTAAATATCGTTTAATTTCGTCATATGCACCTCTTATAAAACTTTTTTGATTTCGTTTAAAACTGCTTCATAGTCCGGCTCGTTTGTTACTTCCGGCACAAACTGCGTATAGGTAACCACTCCTTGCTTATTAATGACAAAGACCGCCCGGGTAAGTAACCCCAGTTCCTTAATAAGTACGCCGTAATCCTGCGCAAAGCCGAAATTGCGGTAGTCGGAAGCCGTAATCACCTTTTTTACGCCGTTTGCCGCGCACCAGCGCGCCTGTGCAAAGGGCAAATCCTTGCTTACCGTCAATACCACCACATCGCCCGGCAGTTTGTCCGCTTCCATATTAAAGCGGCGCGTCTGCACACTGCATACCGGCGTATCCAAAGACGGCACACAGGAAATAACCAGCACCTTGCCTTCCAAATCTTTTTTGGAAATTTCTTCCAAATTATTGCCGATTAGTTTAAAATCAGGCGCTGTTTCCCCCGCTTTCACGGGGTTTCCCAGCAAAGTAACCGGGTTTCCGTTCATTTTTATAGATAAGTTTGTCATCGTAAAAATTCCTTATTAATAATTATTCCTATTAATACTATATCATATTTTCCGCTTTTTTGCATCATAACAAAGGTTCCTTATCCGCACAAGCACAAAAAGGGATTAGTTTATTTAAAAATAGTATTTTTTGGCAAAAACCGCGTTTTTAACACTTTTTATATGTTTTAATAGAAATATAGCCGAAATTTCAAAAAGCGGTTTATTTTGCATTTTAACCCCATTAGTAACCGTTTTAAACCTTTTTTATTTGACGGAGCCCGTAATAAGTGGTATTATAAAGAATATATTATTTTATGGTGGCTTTACTGTGGATAACTTTCAGGACACACCCCAATTAATTCCCGTTTTTCAAGATATAGAAAATATTATAGGTAAGGATACTTACGATATGTGGCTCCGCCCGGCGCAGTTTGCCTACGCGGGCAATGTGCTTACGATTTCCTTGCCCAACCAATTTTGGGGTAAAACAATTCGCGAGCGTTACGAACATATTATAAAGGACGCTTTTTTAAAACATTTAGGCGCGGAAATTAACGTCGTTTACGAGGTTTCCGCCCAACAACCTACCCCGACGGTACAAACCGCGCAGGATGTTCTTTCCGCCGCGCCCGTTTTGGCGGCCTCTGTGCAGGCAGCCCCGGCAATAAAAAGAAACCCTTTTCCCTCGCGGTTAAATTCCGCCTATATGTTTGATAACTTTATTGAATCCCCCTCCAACCGCTTTGCTTACAAGGCGGCCGAAGCCGTGGTTCATAAACTGGGCAACCGCGAAAATAACCCGCTGGTGATTTATTCCTCCCCGGGGCTCGGCAAAACCCATTTGCTCCACGCCATTGGCAACCAGATTTTAAAGGAAAACCCGGACGCCAAAGTTTTATATATGTCCGGCGAGGAATTTGTGAGCGAATACATTGAGGCCTTACAGAATAAAGCCTCGGAAAGTTTCCGCAAGAAATACCGCTCCCTGGATTGTTTTTTAATGGACGATATCCAGTTTGTAGCCGGCAAATCCGCCAGCGAGGTGGAATTCTTTTACACCTTTAACGCGCTGTTTGAAAGCCACAAACAAATTGTGCTCTCCTCCGACAGAACACCCCAACAGTTGGAACTGGACGAGCGTTTGTCCTCGCGCTTGCTGTCGGGTATTTGCGTAGAGGTAAAACGCCCCAATTTGGAAACGCGTATTGCCATTTTGCGCCAAAAAAGGGACAGCATTAACTTTGATATCGGCGACGACGTGTTGGCCTTTATCGCCGAGGGCGTACAAACCAATATCCGCGAATTAGAGGGCTCCCTCTTCCGTTTGGTAGCCTATTGCGGAATGCACGGCGTAACGCCCACTATATCCATTGCTAAGGAATTACTGGCCGATATTTTGGTAAGCGACAACGATTTGTCTATTAACGTAAATACGATTAAAAAAATCGTAGGCAAGCATTTTAATATTAAAATGGAAGATTTTAATTCCAAGCGCAAGACGCAGTCTATTGCGTGGCCGCGTCAGATAGCGATGTTTTTAACCACGGAACTGACGGATTTATCTCTGCCGGAAATCGGCCGGGAATTTAACCGCGACCACAGCACCGTGGTCCACGCGCGCGACTTGGTAAAAGAAAAAATAGAGACGGACCCGTTTTTTGCGGCCGAAATAAACCAAATTATTTTGGATATTAAGGCTGTGGATAAGTAGTATATAACCGGTGGATAACTTGGGAATAAGTTTAAAAAACGGCTAATAAAATTTTTTGCGGTGGATGATGTGGATAAAAAAACCGGGTTATACACAAGCAAACCCCAACAGTTGTATAGGTAAAATCACATTATCCACGCAATCAACAGGACATATAATAGAGATTAAGATATGAAAATAAATATTACTAAATCAACCTTTTTGGAAGGCATACAGATTGTTTCTTCGGGTGTTTCATCCAGAACCACGCTGCCTATCCTGCATAACTTTTTGATTGAGGCGCAAGCCGGAAAGTTAAAGTTGGTCCGTACCGATATGGAAATGGCCACTATCCACTACGTAAATGCCGAAGTGGAGGAAGAGGGCA
The DNA here is from genome assembly GCF_050873505.1 of Candidatus Avelusimicrobium sp. Taxonomy (GTDB): domain Bacteria; phylum Elusimicrobiota; class Elusimicrobia; order Elusimicrobiales; family Elusimicrobiaceae; genus Avelusimicrobium. Next base: position 54,301 of record NZ_JBNMIY010000007.1, read on the forward strand.
GCATTACCGTACCGATAAAGGAATTTTCGGAAATTATCAAAAACTTACCCGATGATAAAGAAATCAACTTGTACACCGACGAAAACAATAAATTTCATATCAAATCCGGCAAGAGTAAATTTTGGGTAATCGGCACCCCCAAGTCCGAATACCCGGCTATTCCCGAAGTGGAACGCACGAACAGCGTTTCGTTGTCTCCCTTGGAATTGCAGGATATGGTGGTTAAAACCGCCTTCTCCGCTTCCACGCAGGAAACCCGCTATATTTTAAACGGCCTTTTGTGGAATAACACCCCTGAAAAGTTTGAAGTCGTCGCCACCGACGGCGGCCGCTTGGCGGTGGCCTCTCACGCGGCTTTGCCGGGCAGCAACGAATTTAAAATTATTATTCCCACCAAGATTTTGAACGAAGTCTGCCGCTATATCACCATTGCCAAACCGGGCAAGGATGATATGATTGAAGTAAATGTGGCTTCCAACCAAGTCAGTTTTATGATGAAGGAAACCACCTTTATTTCCCGCTTGATTGAAGGCAACTTTCCGAATTACAACCAAGTAATTCCCACCAAAAAGAACCTTGGTTTTGAAGTATTTACCAAGGATTTATTGGCTTCCACCCGCCGCGCGAAACTTTGTATCGGGGAATTTGGCGCACTTGTGAAATTCAAATTGGAAAACAATAATTTGACGATTTCCGCTAACTCCCAAAAGATGGATTTTACGGACGAATTGCCCGTAGAATACACGCAGGAAGCCTTTGATGTGGCCTTTAACCCGGATTACATTATTGACGTACTGAAAAACATCGCTACGGAAAAGGTTTCTTTTTCGTTCGTAAACGCCTCCCAGCCCGTACTGGTGGAACCGGTGGGCGATACGATGTTTAAATACGTCATTATGCCGGTGCGCGCTTAATGAAGTTCGGCCAAAACCCCAAAAAAGAGTGGCGTTCCAGTGCGGAACTGGAAAACCGTTTTAACGGCCTAAACCGCCGTTTAAACAGGCTTATGATTCTGGACCACGTATGGAACCAACTCATTGGAAATAAAGCCAAATTTTGGGTATTAAAGGCCGTTAAAGACGATACGCTCTATGTGCAGGTCAAAATTTCGGTGGCTAAGAACGAATTAATCGCCCGCCGCCAGCAGTTAATTAAAGAACTGAACAAACATTTTGAACAGCCGTGGATCGGAAAGATAGAAATACAATAGATTTGCCGTATTTACATTAAGGAGTTGTAAATGACAACCGAAGAACAGAAAGAGAAGGATTACGATTCTTCCAAAATTACCGTTTTAGAGGGATTGGAAGCGGTCCGCAAACGTCCGGCTATGTACATTGGCTCTACGGGGCTTCCCGGGCTTCACCACTTGGTGTACGAAGTGGTGGATAACTCTGTGGACGAAATTTTAGCCGGCGGGGCCACTACCATCACCGTTACGATTAAAGATGATATGACCTGCTCTATTCAGGACGACGGGCGCGGTATCCCCGTGGACCTGATGAAGAACGCCAAGGACGCCAAACTGCGCAATAAATCCGCGCTGGAAGTGGTAATGACCGTCCTCCACGCGGGCGGTAAGTTTGACAGCGGCGCTTATAAAGTGTCCGGCGGTTTGCACGGCGTGGGTGTGTCCTGCGTAAACGCTTTGTCTGAAACAATGGAAGTGGAAGTCCGCCGCAACGGCCATATTCACTACCAGTGCTACCACCGCGGTAAACCCGCCGAGCCGGTTAAAGTTATCGGCGATACCGACGAACACGGTACCAAGGTTACCTTCCACGCAGATAAAGAAATCTTCGGCGATGTGGCCTTTTCCTATGAAACTATCGGCAACCGCTTGCGCGAACTCGCGTTCTTAAACGCGGGCATCAAAATTATTTACACCGATGAACGCAAGGAAGATAACCAAACCGTTACCTTCCACTACGAAGGGGGAATTTCCCAATTTGTTAAGTATTTAAATACCAACAAAACCGTTATCAACCCGGAACCGATTTACTTAACCAAAGAAATCGGGGATAACTATATTTCCTTTGCTATCCAGTACAACGAAAGTTATTCCGAAAATGTGTTTTCGTTCGTCAACAATATTCACACCGTGGAAGGCGGTACGCATTTAAGCGGGTTCCGCTCTTCGCTTACGCGCTTGATTAACGAATACATCAAAAATAACAACCTTTCCAAACATAAAGATATTTCCGTGGGTGGGGACGATATTAAAGAAGGTTTGACGGCTGTTTTGTCCGTCAAAATTCCGCACCCGCAGTTTGAAGGGCAGACCAAAACCAAGTTGGGTAACTCGGAAGTGGAAGGTATTGTCCGCTCCGTAGTAACCGATACGCTTTCTACGTTCTTTGAAGAGAACCCCAAAACGGCCCGCGCCATTTGCGAAAAATGCGTCGGCGCCGCAGTGGCGCGTGAAGCCGCCAGAAAGGCGCGTGATTTAACCCGCCGTAAAGGTGCCTTGGAGGGGGGCGGACTGCCGGGTAAACTGGCCGACTGCCAAGAAAAAGATTCCGCCAAGTGCGAACTCTTCCTCGTAGAAGGGGACTCCGCAGGCGGTTCCGCCAAACAAGGGCGCGACCGCGTGTTCCAGGCCATTTTGCCGCTGCGCGGTAAAATTATCAACGTGGAAAAAGCCCCGCTTGTGAAGATTTTATCCAGCGATACCGTGCGCGACTTAATCGCCGCCGTCGGTACGGGCGTAGGCGAAGGGGAAGGCGGCTTTGATATTGCCAAACTCCGCTACCACAAAATTATTTTAATGGCTGATGCTGATGTGGACGGACAGCACATTTCTACCTTGCTTTTGACGTTCTTCTACCGCCAGTTAAAGCCGCTTATTGAAAACGGCCACGTCTATTTGGCCCAGCCGCCTTTGTACAAGGTCAAAAAAGGCAAAGTGGAACAGTACCTGCAAACCGAAGACCAAATGCAACAATGGTTAATGAAGGAAGGCCTTGCCACCGTTACGGTTACGGATATGAAGAAGCAGGAAGCCCTGTCCGGCGACCAGTTGCGCGATTTGCTCAAAATTTTGCGCGACGTGGAAGACACCTTGGGTAAACTGGAAGTTAAAAACATTACGCTTTCCGACTTTATGGCGTTCCTCGCCGAAGGCAAAGTGCCGGTGTACCGCATCCCGTTAAGAAGCGGCGGTTTCCGCTATTTCTATACGGAACAGGAATACCGCGAATACGAGGAACAGTATATGCAGGAAAAACGCGACGAATTAGCCGCCGACGGAGTGGATATTGCCACCGTCAGCAACGATTCGCTCGTGCCGGAACACCAGAGCCTCTTTGAGTTCGGCAAATTGTTAGCCGACGAAAAGAAAATGGAAGTCTTCGGCTTTACGTTTGCCCAATACCCGGTGATTGAAAATGAAAAAGAACGTATCAATCCGCTGTTTAAAGTAAACAACGGCAAGACCGATGCCTTGGTATATAGTTTGGCGGAACTCTTGCACGCGGTAAAGGAAGCCGCTTCCTCCGGCGCTACGATTCAGCGCTACAAAGGTTTGGGTGAAATGAACCCCGAACAGTTGTGGGAAACCACTATGGACCCGGCCAAACGCAAACTTATCCAGGTAAAAATCAACGACGCCGCCGATACCGAACAGGCGTTTACGATGTTGATGGGCGACAAGGTGGAGCCACGCCGCGACTTCATCCAATCGCACGCCTTGGAAGTAAAGAACTTGGATATTTAATATACGGGGCGTTTAACGCCCCACAGATTTAATCCGTAACAGGAGATATTTTTAAATGAGCGAAGAAATGAACAACCAGCCCCAAGCCCAAAATACCAATGTGGACTTGTTCGGCAATATTCAGCAGCGCGATATCGCGGGCGAAATGCGTTCTTACTACATTGATTACGCTATGAGCGTAATCGTAGGCCGCGCGTTGCCCGATGTGCGTGATGGTTTGAAGCCGGTACACCGCCGTGTGTTATACTCTATGAACGAAATGGGCCTCAAATACAATAAGGCCTATAAGAAATCTGCCCGTGTGGTGGGTGATGTACTCGGTAAATATCACCCGCACGGCGACACCGCCGTATATGATACGCTCGTGCGTATGGTGCAGGACTTTTCATTGCGCAAACCTTTGATTGACGGTCAGGGCAACTTCGGTTCTATTGACGGCGATTCCGCCGCCGCTATGCGTTACACCGAGTGCCGCTTGCAACGCATTTCCGAAGAAATGCTGGGCGACTTGGACAAAGACACCGTCAAAATGATTTCCAACTACGACGGCTCCTTAATGGAACCCTCCGTCTTGCCGGCCAAACTCCCGGCCTTGCTCGTAAACGGTTCCGCCGGTATCGCCGTAGGTATGGCTACCAATATTCCTACGCACAACTTGGGCGAAGTCTGCGACGGTATTATTGCTTACATCCACAACCCCGACATTTCCACCAAGGAAATGATGAAGATTATCAAGGGGCCGGACTTCCCCACGGGTGCTATCATCCGCGGTACGAAGGGTATTTATGAATATTTTGAAACGGGCCACGGCAGCGTAAAAGTGCAGGCCAGCACCGAAATTGAAGAGCGCAAAAACGGCCGCGAAGCCATTATTGTAACGGCTATCCCGTATCAGGTAAACAAAACCGCGCTTATTGAGAGCATTGTTGCCCTCGTGCGCGATAAAAAAGTTACCGATATTTCCGATATCCGCGACGAGTCGGACAGACGCGGTATGCGCCTGGTAATTGAGGTAAAACGCGACGGCAACGCCCAAGTGGTGTTAAACCACCTCTTTAAGCATACCCAGTTGCAAACCTCCTTCCCGGTGAATATGTTGGCGATTGTGGACGGCCGCCCGCGCGTGCTTTCGCTCAAAGAAGTAATGAAGGCCTATGTAAAGCACCGCCAAGAGGTTATTACCAACCGCACGAAATTTGATTTAAATAAAGCGCAAAGACGTGAACACATTTTGAACGGTTTACTCGTGGCTATTGCCAATATGGACGAAGTTGTTGCCATTATCCGCAAAGCCAAGGACCCGACCGAAGCCAAATTTACGTTAATGCAGCGCTTTAACTTGTCCGAAGTGCAGGCGCAGGCCATTTTGGATATGCGCTTACACCAGTTGACGCAACTGTCCGCGCTCGCGATTGAAAACGAACGCAAGGACTTGCTTAAACTGATTGCGGAATTGCAGGATATTTTGGGCAACCCGCAACGCATTTTGGATATCATCGTAGAAGAACTTACGCAGTTAAAGAAAGACTACAACGACCCGCGCCGCACCGAGATCGGCCCGGATATGACGGACTTCTCTATGGAAGATTTGATTGAGAAGGAAGATGTAGTCATCACCATTTCCAACGACGGCTACGCCAAACGCATCCCGCTCTCTACGTACAAGAGCCAGAACCGCGGCGGAAAGGGCATTATCGGCAGCAAGACGAAAGAGGAAGACTTTATGGAACACCTGTTTGTAACGTCTTCGCACTCTACTATTTTGCTGTTCACCAACCGCGGCCGCGTATTTGCGTTACGCGCCTTTGAAATCCCCGAAGGCAACCGTATGTCCAAGGGTAAGGCAATTGTCAACCTGTTGCAACTGACGGGCGAGGAAAAAGTAACCGCCGCCACCGCCATTGAAACGTTTGACAAAGAACATTGCGAAAATACGTACCTGACGATGTGCACCCGCTTGGGCACCATTAAGCGTGTGGCCTTGGGCGAATTTGCCAACATCCGCCGCTCCGGCATTATTGCCATCGGATTGGAAGAAGGCGATGTGCTCGTCGGCGTACAGACCACGCACGGCAAATCGGATATTTTGATTGCCACCAAGAACGGCAAATCCATCCGCTTTGACGAAAACCAAGTGCGCTGTATGGGCCGCCCGGCCAAGGGTGTGCGCGCCATTAACTTAGGCGCCGGCGACGTAGTGGTGGGTATGGAACAGGCCCCCAACGACGAACCGCAGCCCGATGTGCTCTCCGTCTGCGAAAACGGTTTTGGTAAACGCACGGAATTTAGCGAATACAAACGCCAGAACCGTGGCGGTATGGGTGTAATTACCATTAAAACCAGCGCGCGCAACGGCTCGGTAGTGGGCATTAAACTGGTGGACGAAACGAAAGACTTGATGATTGTAACCGAAAAGGGTATGACCATCCGCGTTCGCTGTGCCGATATCCGTTCCGTCAGCCGCAACTCCCAAGGGGTTACGCTGGCCAAAATGGACGAAGGCGACAAAATTGCCCGTATCGCTCCCGTCGTCAAAGACGAGGAAGAAGCCGAATCGGACGAAAAATAAGCCGCTAACGGATTAGATTAAAAACCCCGGTGGGTGATATAACCCGCCGGGGTTTTTGCGTTATTAGCGTAAAATTGACGGTTATTTTGGGCCCTCGTACGAGGGGGAATCCAGAATAAAAAAGGCCTTTTTTAATAACAACAGATTCCCGACTACGACCCTCGGGAATGACGGCAATTACAATGGATAAAACCAACAACTGCTGGGCCGTTTCGTCAGAGTGCGACTTTGCAGAAATAATGTGGCTCCATTAATCGTTACCCAGCGCATAGAGTGGCGGCGCGCAGCGTGCGGTCCGTAGGACCCCGCAAGGCTGTTCCATTAGAGCGCGACATTACAAGTACAGTGTTGCCCAAGTAATCGCTACCTAGGGCATAGAGCAGCCGCCCGCAGGGTGCCGTTTCGTCAGAGCGCGACATTTCAGTAATAGTGTGGCTCAACTAATCGTTACCTAGCGTATAGAGTTGCCGCCCGCAGGGTTTACAAGAAGGCGCGAAAGTGGTATAAAAAGAATAGGGGAAAATCTACTATGAGGACAAATCCGCATATTTTAGAAATAAATACGCGTTCCTGGTTAAGACGCCTGGAAACGCAGTTGGGCCGGCCTGTAACCTTGGCGACAATCCCGGATGAACATTGGGACAGAATCAAGGAAGCGGGCTTTGACGCCGTGTGGCTGATGGGGGTATGGAAGTTAAGCCCGGCGGCAGAAAAAATTGCGCGTGAGCATAAGGATATCCAAGCGCAAATCCGGGCGATAAAGCCGGATTTCAAGCCGGAGGATATCACGGCTTCGCCGTACGCCGTATATGAGTACACCGTGGATGACACTTTGGGCGGGGACGCGGCGTTGCGCGAATTGCGCGGCAAATTAAACAGCCGGGGCATCTGCCTGTTGTTGGACTTTGTAGGCAACCATACGGCTATTGATAGCCCGACGGTTACCGCACAACCCGATTTGTATATTAATACCGGTAAAAATGCGCCCAAATCGCACCCGGATTGGTTCTTCAAAAATCCGGACGGCGTGTATATTGCACACGGGCGCGACCCGTATTTTGCTCCGTGGACCGATACGGCGCAACTGAACTATTTTAACCCCAAAACGCGGGAATTTATGTTGCAAAATTTACTGCGCGTGGCCGATATGTGCGACGGCGTGCGCTGTGATATGGCAATGTTGCAGTTAAATAAAGTCCAGCGTGATACTTGGTGGGAATTTATCGGTAGCGATTTGCCCAAAGAGGAATTTTGGCGCCAAGCGTTGGACAGCGTGCGCGAAAAACACCCGGAATTTACCTTCATCGCCGAAGTGTATTGGGGCTTGGAGTGGGATATCCAGGAAATGGGCTTTGATTATACGTACGATAAAGTGCTTTATGACCGCTTGCGCTTTTCCAACGCCGAGGACATTAAAGGCCATTTGGGCGCGGAACATTTGTTTCAAATGCGCTCTATCCGCTTTATCGCCAACCACGACGAAGAGGAAAGTTTAAAGGCCTTCGGTAAGGAAAAATCCTTGGCGGCCAGCACGATTATTGCTACATTGCCCGGCGCGCGGATGTTCCATTATTTCCAAATTTTGGGCCGCCCGGCGCGTATGCCTATCCAGTATGTAAACGATACTTTCACGGAAAATGCCGAGGTAAAGGCGTATTATATGCGCCTGTTGCATATTGCTTCCGCCCCGGCGTTCCACGGGGGCCAATGGTCCTTGCGCGATGTAACCCCGGCCGAAATGGGCAATGACAGTTACCGTAATATTTTGTCCTGGCAGTGGAAACAAATGAATACGGGCAAAATGGTTATTATTAATTACAGCGGCGCACCTGCCAAAGGCCGCCTGCATATGAAGGGCGTTTACGGCCCCAACAGCCAAGTAACCGAGGAGTTCACAGGCGAAAAACTGACCGTTACGCCGGAAATGCTTTCCCAAGGGTATGTGGTGGATTTAAAGCCCTACGAAAGCAAAATCTTTACTTACACCGTGTAAGGCAAAAGCAAAATTTGTATATAAAAAACCCGCGGGCAGTCGGACGCGGGTTTTTTATATTATTTGCGCTAAAAAAGTGCGCGGGGTTGCTAAATTTAATACAATACTAATAAGCGGCGGTTGTACGACTTAAAAAGGTAGATTTTTTGCCCAAATTGTTTTATAATATTAAGTGTACTTACCGCCCGGTAAATAAACCGGGGGATACCTATGGCGCTGGGACCTTTTACCAAACAGGACCATTTGCAAATTACGACGTTAGGTTTGGAGTTTGCCGTGTCGGAAATTTTGGGCGCTTATGTGGGGTACAGGCTGGACGAAAAATTACACACAAGCCCGTGGTTTTTAATCGGGGGCGTAATAGCCGGGTTTGCATTGGGCTTTTACCAAATTTTGCGTTCGGCCAAACAGATGCAAAAGGACGCCGCAACTTTAAAAAAGGCAGATAAAAAAGATGGACGTAGCTGAAATAATTTCTCATCATATTTTGGACCACGATTGGGGCGTAGCCCTGGGTGGTTTCCGTATTCCGCTTACCACGCATAGCGTTACAATTTTGGCGGTAAGCGTATTGTTGTTCTGTGCGTTGTGCTGGATTGCCCGCGCGCGCCAAAGCCGTTCCGGGCGCCTGCTTACGGCGCTGGCGGAAGAATATGTGCTGTTCATCCGCGACGGTATGGTCTTGCCCAATATGGGTAAAGAGGGCAAGGGCTTTCTGCCGTATTTCTGCACGCTGTTTTTGTTTATCTTGTTTGTAAACTTGGCGGGTATGATTCCCGAAATGAAGACCGCCACTTCTAACATTTCCGTTACGGCCGCCTTGGCGTTGTGCTCGGGCGGGCTTATCTTGTACAGCGGACTTAAATTCCACGGCATTATCGGGTTCTTAAAGGGGTTTGTGCCTTCGGGTACGCCCGGCTGGCTGGTGCCGCTTATCTTCCCGCTGGAAGTCGTCAGTTTGATTATCAAGGTGTGCGTGTTGGCTATCCGTTTGTTTGCCAATATGCTATCGGGCCATATGGTGCTGATTTGCTTGCTTTTGATTATTTTTATTGTCGGGCAAATGCACATTGCGGCGGGCGCGGGTGCGCTGTTGCCGGCGATGTGCCTGGAAATTTTTATGACGTGTCTGGAACTGTTGGTAGCGTTTTTGCAGGCGTATGTGTTTACGCTGCTGACGGCAATTTTTGCGGGCTCGGTCATACATACGCATTAATTTGAAAAATCTATCAAGGGGATTACCCCAAAGGAGAAGAACTTATGGAACTCGTAGCACTTAAATATATTGCCGCCGGTATCGGCGCGGGACTTACCGTCATTGGCGCGGGGCTCGGTTTGGGTAAAATCGGCGCCGCCGCTTTGGAAGGCACCGCCCGCCAGCCGGAAGCCGGTTCCGACCTTCGCACCACGATGATCATCATCGCCGCGTTGTTGGAAGGCGCCGCTATGTTGGGCTTGGTTATCTGCTTGCTCACGATGGTAATGAAATAAACTTAAAAAGAGTAATCTATGGAAGATTTATTGAAGCCTGATTACGGCGTACTCGCTTTGACGGTTTGCAATTTTTTGCTGCTCGTCTATTTGCTTAAAAAGTTTGCGTGGAACCGCATCATTGGTGCGTTGGAATCGCGCGAACAGCAAATAGCGCAGGACAAACTGCAAGCCCAACAAGCGCGCGAGGCCGCGGAAAAAGTCAAACGCGAATTGGACGAAAAATTGTCCCAAATCGCGGACGAAGCCGCTAAAAAAATGGCCGAAGCCGTAAAAATGGGCGAAACGCAAAAAGAACAACTCTTGGCTGCGGCCAAAGAGCAGTCCGAGCGCCTGGTAGAACAGGCCAAAGCGCAAATTGAAGCCGAAAAGAACAAAGCGCTTTCGGATGTACGCGGCGAAATTGCCCGCGTGAGCGTGTTGGCTGCTTCCAAGGTAATTGAACAGCAGTTGAACGAAGACTCTGCCAAAGCCGTGGTGGACCGCGTGCTGGCGGAAGTAAAGGCGAAGTAATATGAACAGTTCAGACAGAATTGCGGTGCAGCGCTACGCCGCCGCCTACAATGCGTTAAGCGCCACGAACGAAGAGGCCGCCCAGCGGGCGAAATCTTTGCAAGTGGCCGCCGAAGCGTTGGCGGGCGTGCAGACGTATATGTCCAGCCCGCGCATTTCCACGGATGCTAAAAAACAAACCGTTAAGGAAGCGCTTAAAGCGTTGCCGGAGGCGGCTTCGTTTGTGGAAGTGCTGCTGGACGCGAAACGCTACGCGCTGTTGGACGCCGTCGTCCGCCGCGTGGGGGAACTGTTGGATGAACGGCTGGGCATTTTGCGCGCGGAGGTTATTTCCGCCCGCGCACTCAGTGAGGCCCAGCAACGCCAAACCGAAGAAGCCCTTTCCGCGCGTTACGGCGGAGAGGTAAAAGCGATTTTTAAAACCAACCCGGCCCTCTTGGGCGGACTCCAAATTTGGTGCCGGGGGGAACTGATAGACGGCAGTCTGCAAGGGCGTTTAGCCAAGTTGCAGGCGGAACTCGCACAGTAACAATGGTAATTATATGGCAATCAGACCAGAAGAAATAACCAATATCATTAAAGAAAAGATTGAACACTTTGACGCGTCCGCCGATGTCAACGAAGTGGGTACCGTTATCCAAGTAGGGGACGGTATCGCCCGTGTACACGGGTTAAACAACGTAAAAGCATCGGAATTGGTGGACTTCGGTAACGGAGTGAAAGGTATGGCGCTGAACCTGGAATACGACAACGTCGGCTGCGTGCTGATGGGGCCGGACCACTTGGTTCACGAAGGCGGTACCGTTAAACGCACCGGCGAAGTTATCAGCATCCCCGTAGGCGCGGATATGATTGGCCGCGTGGTGGACCCGCTCGGCAACGCGTTGGACGGCAAGGGCGCGGTAAAGACCGACAAAAATATGCCGTTGGACATTGTAGCCCCCGGTATTATTGACCGCCAGCCCGTCAAACAGCCGCTCCAAACCGGTATCAAAGCCATTGACGCGATGGTGCCGATTGGTAAAGGCCAGCGCGAACTCATCATCGGCGACCGCCAAACGGGTAAAACCGCTATCGCGGTGGACGCTATCATCAACCAAAAGAATATTCCCGCTTCCGAACGCTGTATCTGCATTTATGTGGCCGTAGGCCAAAAGCAGAGCACGGTGGCCCAAGTGGTCAAAACCTTGACCGACTTCGGCGCTATGGACTATACGATTGTAGTCTCCGCCACCGCTTCGGACCCGGCTTCCCTTTTGTACATCGCCCCGTACGCGGGTTGCGCTATCGGCGAATACTTTATGTGGCAGGGCAAAGATGTGCTTATCGTGTATGACGATTTGTCTAAACACGCGCAGGCATACCGCCAGATGTCCTTGCTGCTTCGCCGTCCGCCAGGCCGCGAAGCCTACCCCGGCGATGTATTTTACTTGCACTCCCGCTTGTTGGAACGCGCGTGCAAACTTTCCAAAGAAAACGGCGGCGGCTCCATTACCGCTTTGCCGATTATTGAAACGCAGGCCAACGACGTTTCCGCGTATATTCCGACCAACGTAATTTCTATTACCGATGGTCAGATTTACCTGGAAAGCAGTCTGTTTTTAAGCGGTATCAAGCCGGCTATTAACGTAGGTTTGTCCGTATCCCGTGTGGGTGGCTCGGCCCAGCGCAAAACGATGCGCAAGGTGGCCGGTACGCTTCGTATTGACTTGTCCCAGTACCAGGAATTGGAGGGCTTTGCCCAATTCGGTTCCGAACTGGATAAAGAATCCCAGCGCCAAATCGCCCGCGGTAAACGTATGACGGAACTGCTCAAACAGAACCAGTATTCTCCTATGAAGGTAGGCGAAGAAGTGCTGGTGCTCTATGCAGGTACGCACGGCTATTTGGACACGGTGGAAGTAAGCGACGTGTTGGAATACGAAAAACAACTCCTCGCCTATGCCCGCGCCGAACGCCCGGACGTGCTGGATACGCTCAATGCCTCTGTGGAACTGACCAAGGAAGTGGAAGAAAAAATGGTCAGTGCGTTGGACGCGTTTAAAACGGTTTTTAAACCCTCGCAACAGGAGAAATAAATGGACGCTAAAACCAAGAAAAAATACCTGGTTACCGGCGGTGCCGGCTTTATCGGCAGCAACATTGCCAAAACGCTGGAAGCCCAGGGACACGAAGTAACCGTCTTGGACGATTTTTCCAAGAACGGACATTTCAAAAACTTAATCGGTTTTAAAGGCGACGTTATTACGGCTGACTTGTTTGAATATATGCCGACCGATATGTATTTTGATGCCATCTTCCACGAAGCGGCTATTACCGACACCACGGTAATGGACCAAAAGGCGATGATGGAACAAAACGTGGAAGCGTTCAAAAACTTACTCGCTTTTGCGGCGGATAACGAAATTAAAAAGGTTATTTATGCCTCTTCCGCGGCCACTTACGGCAACGGGCCCGTCCCCAATGTGGAAACGCAGCCCACGCACCCGGAAAACGTCTATGGCTTCTCCAAGGCCATTATGGATAACGTGGCCCGCCAATTTGCCGACGACAACAACGATATGAAGATTATCGGCTTGCGTTATTTTAACGTGTATGGTCCCGGCGAATATTTTAAAGGCAAAATGGCCAGTATGGTCTATCAGTTGTACAACCAAATGAAGGCCGGCAAACGCCCGCGCGTGTTTAAATACGGCGAGCAAATGCGCGACTTTGTATATGTAAAGGATATCGTTAAAATCAACCTCTGTGCCTTGAACAACGGCAAAGAAACGGGCGTTTACAACGCCGCCACGGGTATTCCGCGCGATTATAACGACATCATCAAATGCTTAAACAAAGAACTGGGCACCAACCTGGAACCCGAATACACTGACAATCCGTATCCGTTCTTCCAGTTAAAGACCCAGGCGGACATTACCAAATCCAAAGAAAAACTGGGCTACGAGCCGGATTACTCGCTGGAAGCGGGTATTGCGGATTATGTGTCCATTTTGGAAGGCCGCAACAAATAAGGAACCGCTATGGAATCGTTAAGGGACATACGGCAAAATATTAAAGCCATCAAATCCACGCAGCAGATTATGCAGACGATGAAGATGATCTCCAACGCCCGCATCCGTCGCGCGCAGGACGCGATGACCGCCGCCCGTCCGTTCGCCAAAAAGATGTACCAAATGGTGGACGATTTAAAGCAGGATATCTTGGCTATGCCACAGCCGGATGACGTGGCAGAAAGTTGGGCCGGACGCTTTTTTATCAACAAGACGGGGAACCCGAAGAAGGTCGGGCTCCTCGTCATTACGGGTGATAAAGGACTGGCGGGCTCGTTTAACGCCGTTATTCTGCGCAGCGCGCTGCACTTTTTAAAGGAAAACCAAGACAAGGAAATTTTCGTCTTTGCCGTGGGTAAAAAAGGGCGCGATTTTCTGGCGCGTTTAAAAATGCCGAACCTGCATTTGGTATATGAAAGCGTAGGTATCTTTCCCAAGGTGTCTTACGCGCACGCCGAACTGTTGGGCGAAGCGGTGCTCAAAACGTATTTTGAGCAAAACCTCGGCTCCGTAACGCTGATTTACAACGACTTTAAATCCCTGGCCAGCCAAAACTTGGTAGAGCAGAAGTTATTGCCCTTCCACTTTGAAGCCACGGAAAACAAAAAGGACGAAAGCGACTTTTTATTTGAACCGGGTATGCTGGAAATTTTTAAACTCTTGGTGCCCCGCTTGGTAAAGGCCAATATGTACCGTATGCTGTTGGAATCGCAGGCCGCCAACTTGGCCGCCACGATGAACGCAATGGACGCCGCCAGCAAAAACGCCGGGGAACTGGTAGCCGCGTTGGGCGTAAAACTCAACAAAGTGCGCCAGGCCAGCATTACGAACGAAATTTTGGATATTGTGAACGGGGCCGAAGCCCTGAACAGTTAATTCTACAATACAGGAAACCATATGAAGACTGGAAAAGTAATTCAAATCATTGGCGCGGCTGTGGACGTGCAGTTTGAACAAGACCACCTGCCCGCCATTGAGAACGCCATTGAAATAGAAATGGACGGCGGAAAAAAGATTGTGGCCGAAGTTGCCCAGCAAATGGGCGACGGGATTGTGCGCTGCGTATCTTTGGAAAGCACCGACGGTCTCCAACGCGGCGCCAAAGCCGTGGATACCGAAGGGCCTCTGTCCGTGCCGGTGGGGGAAGCGTGCTTGGGCCGTTTGATGAACGTGCTGGGCAAGGCGCAGGACCACAAGGGCGATATCAAGGCCGCTATGAATATGCCTATTCACCGCGACCCGCCGACCTTGGAAGACCAAAACCCGACCCCGGAAATTTTTGAAACCGGTATTAAAGTTATTGACCTGATTGCCCCGTATATGAAGGGGGGTAAAGTAGGTTTGTTCGGCGGCGCCGGCGTAGGCAAGACCGTACTTATTATGGAACTGATTAACAACGTGGCGCGCGAACACCACGGCAGTTCTGTATTCGGCGGTGTGGGGGAAAGAAGCCGCGAAGGTAACGATTTGATGCTGGAAATGAGCGAATCCAAACTTTCGGACGGCAGTACCGTACTGGACAAAACCGTATTGGTTTACGGCCAAATGAACGAACCGCCAGGTGCCCGTGCCAAAGTAGCCTTGACCGCTCTTACGCAGGCGGAATACTTCCGCGACGTAAAAGGCCAAGACGTGCTGTTGTTCTTGGATAACATCTTCCGCTTTGTGCTCGCGAACTCCGAAGTGTCCGCGCTGTTGGGCCGTATGCCCTCCGCGGTAGGTTATCAGCCGACGTTAAACACCGAAATCGGTAACTTGCAGGAACGTATTACTTCCACCAAGAAGGGCGCTATTACGTCTATTCAGGCCGTATATGTGCCCGCCGACGACTTGACCGACCCCGGTGTGGCGGCTACGTTTACACACTTGGATTCTACGTCCGTATTGTCGCGCCAAATTGCCAGTTTGGGTATTTACCCGGCCGTGGACCCCTTGGAATCCACGTCCCGCATTTTGGACCCGCGCATTATCGGCGCCGAACATTATAACGTCTCCCAAAGCGTGCGCAAAATCTTGCAGAAATACAAAGACTTGCAGGATATCATCGCTATTTTGGGTATGGATGAACTCGGCGACGAGGACAAAAAGACCGTGGCCCGCGCCAGAAGAATCCAAAAGTTCTTGTCTCAGCCGTTCTCCGTGGCCGAACAGTTTACGGGGCACCCGGGCAAATACGTCAAATTGGCCGATACCATTAAAGCCTTTAAGGGCATTGTGGACGGCGAATACGACCATATCCCGGAATCGTGCTTCTATATGTGCGGCGGCATAGAGGATGTGTTGGCCAATTACGAAAAAGTAAAAGACAAAGAGTAATTTATGGCTAAAAAACTGACCCTTAACCTGATTACGCCGGAAAAACCGCTTATTTCCAACCTGGAAGTGGATATGGTTGTTCTGCCCGCTTTGCTGGGGGAAATGGGTATCCTGCCCGGGCACGTCAAAACGATTGTGCAGTTGGGTATGGGTTCCCTGCGTTATAAAAAGGACGGGAAGGAAGAAGAGTTTGCCGCATTGGGCGGGTTTGTGGAAGTGCTCAACGATGTGGTAAATGTATTTGCCGAAAGTGCCGCGTTGGCGGACGAGATTGACGAAGAGGCCGAAAAGCAGAAGATTAAAAAGGCCAAGGAGTCGCTCTCCGGCAAAGATGCCGATATTGATTTTGAACTCGCGGAAATGGAATTAAAACAGGCCATTGCGCGTATGAAGGTCAAAAAGCGGCATATTTAGCAGTATTTAAGTATCTTATATACCCCGCTGGAAATATCTCCCGGCGGGGTATTTTTATGCCTTTAAAAGGGTGTTTGGTTGCAAAAAGCCATAAAAAAGCCCGCACCACATAAGCGGTACGGGCTTTACTTGCTGCAAGAACGCTCTTAGGCGGCTTTTACCACGTCCACCAATTTCTTGAAGGACACGGGGTCTTTAATCGCCATTTCAGACAACATTTTGCGGTTAAGCGTAATGTTGGCTTTGGCCAAGCCGCTGATGAATTTGGAGTAAGACAAACCTTCTTCTCTCACCGCGGCGTTGATGCGGGTAATCCACATCTGGCGGTAAGTGGTTTTTTTGTCTTTGCGGTCCACATAAGCGTGCACGCCGGAGTGATCCAGCTGCTGGGTGGCCATACGCAAGCGGCGGGATTTATCTCCGTAATAGCCGCTGGCTCTTTTCAATACTTTTTTCTTTCTCGCGTGTCTCGCGACGCTGAATTTAATTCTCATTTTCTACCTCTTATTTGGCCATCGGGAGATATTTTTCCAAAATCTTCCCTTTGTTGGACTCAGGCGTAATGACGCCGGTCTTTCTCATTTCGTGCTTCCGGGAGGCAGAAACAGGCGTAAGCAAGTGTTTTCTGCCGGCTTTTCTGTGGGTAAATTTACCCGTGGCGGTTTTTCTGAAGCGTTTTTTACCACCGCTATGGTTTTTCAATTTAGGCATTGTTAATATTACCTCTGTTTAATTAGCCCTTTTTCAGAACGACCTGCGCCGGGAGCCGGTCAAGCCCCGCACGCAGTACACTAAAAAGGACCTAAAAATCTGTTTAGTTTTTGGGCACAAACGTCATAGACATACGGTTGCCCAACTGCTGCAAGCCGCCGTCCACATTGGCGATTTCGGCCAAGCGTTTGGCCGTATCGTTCAAAATCTGGATGCCAATGTCTTTGTGCTGGTTTTCGCGCCCGTGGAATACCACTACAAAACGCACCATATCCTTTTTACGCAAAAATTCTTCAATTTGGCGGATTTTTACGTCCAAATCGTGCGCGGCAATGCGCGATTTAATGCGTAACTCTTTCAAGGTTACTTTGGCTTGTTTCTTTTTGGCTTCCGCGGCTTTTTTACCCTGTTCGTACACATACCGGTTGTAATCAAGTATCTTACAGACAGGAGGTTGGGCGTTGGGGGAAATTTCCACTAAGTCCAACTCTTGTTCCTTAGCCAGGGCGATGGCTTGCGCCACCGGCAAAATGCCGACCATACTTCCGTCGGAATTAATCACGCGCACTTCGGGTACGCGGATGTTCTGGTTTCTGCGGTAGAGATCTTTTTTGTATTCTCTTCTGTTATCAAATCTGGCCATTATCTATTTGTTTTCTTTTTGCAAAAATTGTCCCCATACGGGAACATTTTTATTATACAAACTTACTATACAGGGTGTCAAAATTATTGCGCCTGTTCCGCCCGGTAAGTAAGGGCGCCGTTTTCGTACAGTTCCCACGCGGCGGGAAGGCGTTTAAGCAGCATCTTTTTGCCGCTCCATTGGGGGCCGTCCGGCGTAAGGGAGCGGTCCAACACATAGTTGCCGTCTTTGGTGAACACCTCGGCCTGCGTGCCGTCCGCCGATAAAATGACGTACGCCGCAAATTGCGCGCCGTCCGTTTGCGCGGCTTGGTTTAAGCGGATGCCCGCTTCCCAAGGCTGTACGCACGCTTGCTTTACTTGGCTCCAAGTGGTGCCCGCAGAGGGGATGCAACCGTGATTATCCCGGTCTGCCCCTGCCAGCGGTCCGTTGGCAGCACACGCACCCAATGTGCCCGCTAAAAGCATTGTAAAAAGGACTTTTCTGTTCATACTTATATTTTACCACAAACCCGCGCGCGGCGGCCCTGCAAGGACGACGTAAATTTGCTAAAATAAATATAAACTTTTATTTAAAATTTGTACGCTTTATACAGGTGGAAACTATGAGCAACAGAAGAATGGCCCGTGAGTGTGCCCTACAATCGCTTTACTACGCCGACAGTTCCAAATCGGCCGACGAAAACAATATCTTGCGTTACGCGGCGGATTTCAAGCACGAACTGGGCGATTGCTACCCGTTCTGCGAAGAATTGGTTACCGGCACCACGGAGCACTTGCCTGAAATTGATAAACTCGTTTCCTCTTACGCCAAAAACTGGACCATTGCCCGTATGTCGGCGGTGGACCGCTCTATTTTGCGTATGGCCACTTACGAAATGGTTTTCAGCCCCGAACGCACGCCCTTGGCCGCGATTATGGACGAAGCCATTGAACTGGCCAAAAAGTATTCCACCGAAAATTCCAGCAAATTCATTAACGGCTTGCTGGACCAACTGAAAAAAGAACGCAAATAAAAGTTATGCACCCGAAAGAAGAGATTGAGCGGCTTAAAAAACTGATCAATTATCACAATAACTTGTACTATAACTTGGACAATCCTGTCTTGTCCGATACCCAGTACGACGAACTTTACAAGCAACTTAAAGATTTAGAAGACCAATATCCGCAGTACCGCACCAAAAACTCTCCCACCCAGCGCGTGGGCGGGCAGGCGGGCAATCTGTTTACGCCCGTCAAGCACGCCGTGCCGATGATGTCCTTGGATAACTCCTATTCTCCGGACGAAATACGGGAGTGGTACGCCCGCGCGGAAAAGATTTTACAGCGTAACGATTTTGAAATGGTGGTAGAGGGAAAAATAGACGGCGTTTCCTGCTCGCTCACGTACGAAAACGGCATTTTGATTACCGCCGCCAGCCGCGGGGACGGCAAAGTGGGCGAGGACATTACGTCCAACGTCCGCACCATTAAAAGTATCCCGCAAAAGATAGCAAATGCCCCCGCCGAACTTTTGGAAGTGCGCGGCGAGGTGTATTTGGACAAAAAGGATTTGGCCGCCCTCAACGAACGCCAACAACTAAAAGGCGACAACATTTTTGCCAATACCCGCAACGCCGCCGCCGGGTCTCTGCGCCAAAAGGATCCGCTGATTACGGCCCAGCGGCCCCTTAAATTTTTTGCCCACTCCTTTGGTACGGGCAACATAGCGGCGGACAGTTTCAGCGGGTTTATTGATTTGTGCAAATCCTGGGGCTTTTCCGTTTGTCCCGTGCGCACCAAAACCACGCTTATCAGCGACGTTATCCGTTTTTACAACCAGTTTAACGAGTCCCGCCACCAACTTCCCTTTGATGTGGACGGACTTGTGGTAAAGGTAAACCGCTTTGAAGACCAACGCGTTCTGGGCGTAACGGCCAAAAGCCCGCGCTGGGCGATTGCCTTTAAATACCCGGCCCCGCAAGCCACAACGACGGTAAAAAACATTATCTTTTCCGTGGGCAGAAGCGGCGTGATTACCCCGGTGGCCGAATTGGAACCCGTTCCGTGCGCGGGCGTGATTATCTCCAATACCACCTTACACAATTTTGACGAAATCAAACGCTTGGGCGTGCGCGTGGGCGACCGCGTGATTATTGAGCGCGCGGGGGAAGTTATCCCCAAAATGGTAAAGGTGGTGGAACAATTAGGCACGCAAGAGGTACTGCCGCCCGCCAAATGCCCCTCGTGCGGGGAACCCGTCTATAAGGAACCAGACGAGGTGGGCTATTATTGCGTGAACCCCTCTTGCCCGGCCCAGTTGCGCGCGCGCTTACTGCACTTTGCTTCGCGCGGGGCAATGGATATTGAGGGATTAGGCGATGTGGTAATGGATAAACTGCTGGAAAGCCAGTATGTAACCGATTTTGCCGATATCTACGGGCTGACTTTTCTGCACCTGCTCAATTTGGAAAACTTTAAAGACAAAAAGGCCCAAAACCTGTTGGACTCCATAGAAGCCAGCAAGCAAAAGCCTTTATCCCGCCTGCTTTTTGCCTTAGGTATTGCGTTTGTGGGAGCCAAAACGGCTGAAATTTTGGCGGACAGATTCCGCACCTTGGACGCTTTGAAAAATGCGTCTTTAACCGAATTGCAGGCCGTGCCGGACGTGGGGGAGACGGTTTCGCAGAGCATTTACGATTTTTTTCATAGCCAAAGCGCGCTGGACCAAATTGAAAAGTTGCGCGCCGCCGGGCTGAACTTTACCCAACCTAAAAAGGAACTCTCGGGCAATGTTTTGGACGGCAAGACGCTTGTATTTACGGGCGAACTTAAAACGATGACCCGCACCGAGGCCGAACGCTTGGCTAAGGAATACGGCGGAAAGGCCAGCGGGAGCGTCTCCAAAAAGACGGCCTATGTGGTGGCCGGGGAAGCCGCGGGCACCAAACTAAAAAAAGCACAGGAACTGGGCGTTCCCGTGCTCTCCGAAGAAGAATTCCTAAAACTGTTGGGGAAGTAGTTAGTTTTCAAATAAGTTAAAGGGGCCATAGTTCTCAGGCAGTCCCACCCGGCTACAACCGCCCCGCACGGGGTAAGAATCGCAATAGCACTCGGCGATCAGTTCTTCGCCTTGGCCTATTCCGCCGCCGCACTCTATTCCGTAGCCGTCTGTCCATAATTGTAAGGGACCGCTGGAAAAACGTATTTCCCATTTTCCTACCCGAGCCGTTTCAACATCGCCATCCCAATATACATTTTGTTCGCCAAAGGTCCGGGCTAATAAAGTATTAGGGATTTCGCTGGCGGATTCTACTTCTGTTTTACAATTTTCGGCTTGTTCCAACTCACATAACTTATATTCGTCTAACATCCGCCGGACGGCTACTTTTACTTCCGCGCGCCGTGCCTTTGCAACGGCCTTTTGGTATTGCGGAACTGCCACCGCCGCCAAAATACCAATAATAAGAACGACAACTAAAAGTTCAATAAGGGTAAAGCCAAGGCTAACAACCCAAGCGGTAGATCCTGAAACCCTGCGGGCCGCACATTCAGGATAGCTTTTTCTTTTGCCGTCATCCCGGAAGGTTTTTATCCGGGATCTGTTGTTGTAGTTGTTCTTGCTGTCATTCCCGAGTGCCGTAGTCGGGAATCTGTCGTTTTCCTTTTTTAATAAAAACAGATCCCAGACCCCTGAGGGCCGACATACCCTCGGGAAAGACAAAATAGAGGTAAAATCTTTCTTCATTATTTTCTCCTTGTTCTGCTTTTGGAGAAAACAGCGCATAAAAAACGGCTGTCATCTTTGAGCTAACTCGACTTAACCCAAATAATGACAGCCGCGGCCTTCTGCCATATAAAAATATGGCAGAAAGCACTCGGCACAGCACCTCCGAAGGATCAGTTCGGAAGTGTTGTGCCTAAAACGACTGCTTTTGGAGTCGAGTTATGCCACTTGTATCCAAGCAGCGCACCGTATTCTACATACGGTTCCAAAAACAGAAAAAATTGTATCGGGCGATTAGGCCCGTTTTGCAACAAAAGTATTATAACAACTTTGAGCCCTTTTGTCCGTTGTTATATAAGAGGGCGCCCATACAGAAAGAGAGGTACTCAATCAATCGCCCTCCCGCACATTGAGCGGCGGCCCACTATGGGGCGGCCGTAGCGTGGCTAGCGCGTAGAGGAGCGGCGCACGCGCTTTAAATTGGCGGTGTTCTGCTTCATCAGTTGCGTCAGTTTTTGGTCTTGCAGGGCCAACAGCCTTTTTTGTTCAGCAAAGTAGGCTTGAAAGTTCGCGCTTTTAGCGGCGGCGGCCTTCAAATCTTTTTCCGTTTGCGTGGTAATCAAAAAGGCTTTGTGCTTTACGGAAGCATTAAAACTGTTTTCAATAGAGGCCAAGGTGGCCTGGTTGTTTATTTGCACCGCACCAAAGGCGCGCTTCATTTTGGCGCGTTCTTCCTGCGGGGCCTTGCCGGGCAGTTCGTCCGTATCTATGGTTACATCCATAAATTGCGGGGCCGGAGTTGCGCGGCGGACAGGAGCCGTGGCTTGGGGTGCGGGTTGCGCCGGGATAGCCGGGGTAGGGCCTTCAAAATTTTCAGGCCAATCCATATGCGGCGTTTCTCTAGCACCCAAATTGGCTGATTTTGCGGCTAACTTGGAAAGTTTTTCCATATTGGCCGGGGTGGCTACCTTGTTCATTACTTCCAAGGATTGCATCATCCAAAAGGTTCTGATTTGCTCGTCTTGCTCCTTGGTGGTGCAACCTGCCACAAGGGCCGCGGCAATTAACGGCAGTAACGTGTATTTGTTCATAAATCCTCTGTTCCCAAAATATAACAAATTACAGTAGCCCGTACAAGGCTTTTGTATTGCGGGTGGTAATTTCGGCCAGTTCTTCCGGCGGGATATCCAAATAATCAGCCGTATATTGGGCAATCAGCGGGATGTTGGACGGGTCGTTGCGCTGTCCGCGTTTGCCTTGGGGGGATAAATACGGGCAGTCCGTTTCCAAAATGATTTTGTCCGCGCCCGCCTTTTTGACGGCCTCGCGGATGTACTCGTTCTTTTTATAGGTAAAGCATCCGTTAATACCTAATAATAGGCCCATATCAAGCGCTTTTTGGGCTTCTTCATAACGCGCGCAAAAACAATGTAATACGCCCGGGTGCGCGGTGGACGATTTTTGCTTCCACTCGTGCTTTAAGGCGTAAAAGGCATCCTCATAGGCCGCATAGTCGTCGCCCTCGCGGCGGATGTGCAGTACAAGCGGCTTTTCCGCTTGGTTGGCCAGTTCCAGCATTTGCGAGAACATTTTTTGTTGCAGTTCCTGATCGGAAATATCTAGGCAGGTGTAATCCAGGCCGATTTCCCCCACCGCCACGCAATCCTTGTGCGTAAGCAGTTGGGCCAAGGTCTGTAAATCCGCAGGCGCGGTTTTTATGGCGTATTCCGGGTGAACCCCCAATACAGCCGGGATAAAGCCCGGGTGCTTTTTGGCCAGGTCCAGCGCGGGCTGCCACTCGTCTGGCGCGCAGCCGATTTCCACGCTTGCCGCTATTTGCGCGGCGGGGAGTTTGGAAATTAATTCTTCCCGGTCCGGGTCAAAGGCCGGGTCGTTCAAATGGGCGTGTGAATCAATAAATTGCATACTATTATTGTAACTTTTCTGGCGGGTGTCCGTCAGCAAACGCGCAAAAATCAAACTACTAATCCAAAAAAACACTTGTGAAATAAAAACAAAACTTGGTATTTGTATAGGAGAAAACACAAAAATAACTGTTCAAAATTAGCACTCAAAAAAGGGGGTTGACAAAAAAGAATATTTTACCTATAATAATAGCAGAGAGGTTCAAAGAGTGCTAAAATAAAAACGAAACACACTCCCAGAACCCGGGAAGTTTAAGCGTATGAGAATTTTAAAACCGGAAATTGCCAAAGCGCGTAAAGAAAAGATTTTAAGGTGGGTGGTCCAGCAGTTTGTGGAAACCCGCCGCCCGGTCGGTTCGCAAATGATTGCGGACGGTGCACTGCAAGATGTATCCAGCGCAACGATTCGTAACATTATGAAGGAACTGGAAGAAGAAGGGTATCTTTACCAGCCTCATACTTCCGGCGGACGTATTCCTACGGATAAAGCCTACCGCTATTATGTGGACTACCTGGCCAGCGTACAGCAAATGGCCGCCCGCGAACGCCAACGCATTGAAGAACAATATGATGAGCGCGTAAACGAAGTGGACAATATGCTGGTGCAGACTTCGCGCCTCTTGGCGATGCTCTCCGGCGCGGCGGGGTTTGTATATACCGCCCACGTGGACGACCAGCGTATCCAGCGGCTTGATTTTATTCCGTTGGCGCCCGGTATGATGTTAGCCGTTTTGGTTACCCAGTCCGGGGCCGTACGCCATTGGCCGGTTCGCACGGCATATGTAATAGAGCCTGCCCGCTTGCGTGTACTCAGCCGCTTTATCAACGGTGAGATTGCGGGGCGGACCTTGGCCGAAGCGCGCAAGGTGCTTTGGCAGCATATCCACAGCGGCCACCCGGAAATTGCAGGCGTAGCCGATTTGGCCACACAGGTATTAAAGGATATTGAACGCCCCCAAACGGGAGCGGACGAGTTGTATGTGGAAGGCATCGGCCGGCTGTTGGAAAACACGACCGAAGACGATTACGAAGATTTGAAACAAATGATGCGCGTAGTAGAAGAGCGCGAACGCTTTTCCTCGTTACTTAGCGAGAAAATGACGGATATGGAGAAATCCAAACAAAAATTAAATGTCAGTATCGGCAGCGAGAACGAACTGAAAGAACTTAAAAATTTAAGTATCGTTTCTACCGCTTGCCGCGTGGGGGACAAAACGGTGGGTATGCTGGGCATCATCGGGCCGAAACATATGGAATATACACGGGTGATGTCATTGGTAAACTTTATTGGCAGTTTGTTGGAAGCGTCTATGAAGAGTTGGACGGCACTGCCCTCCGGGGAAGACGATTATGAGTAAGCACGAAAAACATAATGAACACGCTGAAATGAAAAAAGAAGTTCCGCAGCAAGAACAGCCTTGCAACGCCGAAGCCGCGCAGGAAACTCCCGCCGCAGAACAAAAGCCTGACTATTACGACAGATTTGTGCGTTTAAGCGCAGATTTTGAAAACTTCCGCAAACGCACCGAGCGCGAAAAAGCATCCTTCTTGGCGTATGGTAAAAAGGAATTTGCCGAGAAGTTGCTCCCTTCGTACGAAGTGTTGTTGCGCCAGTTAGTGGAGATGGACAAAAAGGAAGAAGAAGGTCAAATGTCCGCCGAACTAAAAGCCGTTAAAACGGGCCTGAAAATGGTGTTTGGCGAAATGGAAAAAGCATTTAAGGCCGAAGGCATTGAGCATATGGACGTGCTTGATAAACCTTACGACCCCGCCACGCAGGAAGTGGTGGCGATGATTCCTTCCTCCGGGGACCAAGACGGTCTCGTGTTGCAGGAAGTGCAAATGGGTTTTACGATGGACGGCAAAGTCCTGCGCCCGGCGCGGGTGATTGTCGGCCAGCACGCGGAAGATTAATCCGCAGGCCCGTTTGAAAACAATTTAATTAATAAAATTTGTAAGGAGAAACACATATATGGCTAAGATTATTGGTATTGACTTGGGTACTTCTAACACCGCCGCTGCGGTAATGGAAGGTGGCAGAGGTACGATTATTCCGTCTGCCGAAGGTAGTTCTATCGGCGGTAAAGCGTTTCCGTCTTATGTAGCGTTTACGAAGGACGGTCAGCGCCTTGTGGGTGAACCTGCCCGCCGCCAGGCCATCGCCAACCCGGATGGCACCGTAACCGCGTTCAAACGCAAAATGGGGGAAAACTATAAATTTAATTTGCGCGGCCAGGAATTTACGCCGCAACAGTTGTCCGCGTTTGTATTGCAGAAAGTTAAAAAAGACGCCGAAGCCTTCTTGGGCGAACCTGTGGAAAAGGCCGTTATCACGGTGCCTGCGTACTTTAACGATAACCAACGCCAGGCCACCAAAGATGCGGGCCGCATCGCGGGCTTGGATGTAGTGCGCCTTGTAAACGAACCGACGGCTGCCGCCTTGGCCTTTGGTATTGATAAGGCCGGTAAAGAGCAAAAAGTAATGGTGTTTGACTTGGGCGGCGGTACGCTGGATGTAACCATTATGGAAATGGGTAAAGAAGGTACTTTTGACGTGCTTTCCACCTCCGGCGATACGCATTTGGGCGGTACGGATATGGATAACGCCATTATTAAATGGATGGAAGACGAATTCCGCAAACAAACGGGTATTGATTTGTCCAAAGATATCCAAGCGCAACAACGCTTGAAAGACGCGGCCGAAAAAGCCAAGATTGAATTGTCCACCACTATGGAAACGGACATCAACTTGCCTTACATCTCTGCCGATGCGACGGGCCCCAAACACCTCGCTTTGACGCTCTCCCGCGCTAAACTGGAAAGTTTGGTGGACGAAATCGTTAAACGCTGCGGTAAGTCTGTGGAACAGGCTTTGAGCGACGCCAAATTGTCCGCCTCCCAAATTGACCGCATCATCTTGGTCGGTGGTCCGACCCGTATGCCGATTGTGCAGAAATATGTGGAAGACCTCGTGGGCAAAAAGATTGAACGCGGTATTGACCCGATGGAGTGCGTGGCGATCGGTGCGGCTGTACAAGCCGGTATTTTGACGGGCGATGTGAAAGACGTCCTCTTGTTGGATGTTACGCCCTTGTCCTTGGGTTTGGAAACCTTGGGTGGTGTATGCACTCGCTTGATTGAACGCAACACTACGATCCCGGTGCGCAAGACGCAAATCTTCTCTACCGCCAGCGACAACCAGCCGGCCGTAACCATTAATGTCTTGCAGGGTGAACGCCCGATGGCCAAAGACAACGTACCGCTGGGCAAGTTTGACTTGGACGGTATTCCGCCAGCTCCCCGTGGCGTGCCGCAGATTGAAGTTACGTTTGATATTGATGCCAACGGTATCTTGAACGTATCCGCCAAAGACTTGGGTACCAACAAGGAACAGCATATTACTATCAGTTCGCCGAACAAACTCAGCGATGCCGAAGTGGAAAAATTCGTCAAAGATGCGGAGAAATTCGCGGACGAAGATAAAAAGCACAAAGAAGTCATTGAAGCCAAAAACCAGGGCGACAGCGTGCTCTATCAGACCGAAAAGGCCTTGAAGGAATACGGTGATAAAGTGTCCCAGGAAGACCGCTTGGCCATTGACCGCGCTTTAAATGACTTGCGCGATGCCTTGAAGGGCGAAGATGCCGCCAAGATGAAAGCGGCCACCGATGCGGCCTTGCAAGCCAGCCAGAAACTCGGCGAAGCGATGTACAAATCGCAGCAGGCTAACGCCGGTGCCCAGGCCCAACAGGCCGGAGCCCAAGCGGGCGCCAATGCCGGTGCGCAAGCCGGTGCCGCCAACAACGGCGGAAAAGACGACGTAGTAGAAGCGGAAGTCGTTGATAAATAATCTAGCAGTATAACCGCTAAAAAGGGGAACCCGAAAGGTTCCCCTTTTTTGGTAAAATATCCCTATGCCGCAGTATTTTGCCGATATTAAAGAAACCGAATTTTTTTTAACCGACGCCGAAGCACACCACGCGTCTGCCGTCGCCCGTCATAAAGAGGGCGACGAAATCCGCGTTTTTGACGGAACGGGCAAGCAGTTTATGGCCCGAATAGACCGCGTACAAAAAAAGTTTATCCGCGGAACGCTGTTAAAACCGTGTGAGGTTCGCCGCGTGCCCTTGGAACTGGAACTTTGCTTTGCGCCCAATTCCCGCACGGGTTTGGAAGAGGTGCTGGATAAGGGCACGCAATTAGGCGTGGCCGCCTTCCGCCCGATTATGACGGAGCGCAGTGAGTACGATGTGCTCAAAAAGTGGGACGGCAAAAACGACCGCTGGCATCAAATTATGATTGCCGCCTGCAAACAATGCGACACGCCCTTTGTGCCCGAAATTCTGCCGCCCGTTAAGTTCCCGGCGGCTTTGGTGCAGGATATTCCCTCTTTAATCGCTTACGAGGCCGAGGAAACGCACACTCTGCAATGGGGGCTTGAAAAATTGGGCAACCCCAAGCGCTTGCGCGTGTTTGTGGGGCCTGCCGGCGGGTGGACGGATGAGGAAATCGTCGTAGCCGCCCAATACAATGTACTCCCGGTTACGCTGGGGGTAAACATCTTACGCGCAGAAACGGCCTGCATTGCGGTAGCCGCTAAACTCTTATGACCACTTTTTTTATTAAAACCTTTGGCTGCCGTGTAAACCAAGTGGAGAGCCAAGCCATTTTGGAACAATTTTTAAACTCCGGGGCTACCCCTGCGGACTCCTTTGAAACCGCCGATATTTGCGTCCTCAATACCTGTACGGTTACGCACCAGGCCGATAAGGACGTGGAAAAGCAAATCCGCCAAATCTTGCGCCGCAACCCGCATACGCGCCTCGTTCTGACGGGGTGCTATGCCGCCGCGCACGCGGACGAAGTGCATAAGAATTTCCCGCAGGCGGAAATTGTGGGCAAGTACGATTTGGGCAAAGTGCTCTTTCATACAGACGATGTGTGCTGGACGGTTTCCGGCCACGAGGGCCACAGCCGCGCGTTTATCAAAATCCAAGACGGGTGCGACTGCTTCTGCTCCTATTGTATTGTGCCGTATGCCCGGCCCGTAAAACGCTCCAAACCCTTAAATGATGTACTCAAAGAAATTGACACCTTGGGAAAGAAGGGCTTTGCCGAAGTGGTTTTAACGGGTATTAACATTGGCAATTACAAATGCCCGCAAACGGGGGCTGATTTGGCCGGACTTTGCCGCCATATTGCCCAAATGAAGGGCCGTTTCCGCGTGAGGTTTTCGTCTATTGAACTGCAAACGGTTACGGATGGCGTGATAGAAATGATGCACGAATACCCCTCCCGCTTTTGCAATTATTTCCACTTGCCTTTGCAGGCCGGGTGCGATAAAGTGCTAAAAGATATGAACCGCCATTACGACACCGCCGCCTATGCGGCCAAGGTGCAGGAGTTGCGCGCCCGCGTACCGCAAATGGGCATTTTTGCAGACGTTATTGCCGGATATCCCACCGAAACGGAAGCGGATTTTGAAGCCACTTACGCCTTTATTAAACAGGTAAAGTTGGCGGGACTCCACGTTTTTAGTTATTCCCCGCGCCCGGGTACGCCCGCGGCGGCCTTGAAGCAACTGCCGCACGGGGAAATCAAACGCCGTTCGGATGCCTTGCGCGCGCTGGATAAAGAATTGCGCGCCGCCTTTGCCGCCTCTTTGGTGGGCACGGAGCAAGAGGTGTTTGTAGAGGAGCATAAGGACGGCCGCCCGCACGGCATTACGTCCAACTTTCAGCCCGTCGTGCTGGAAACGTCAACCCCCGTCCACGGTCTTGTGCGCGTGCAAATCACCCGCGCCGAAGGTTCTCTGTGCTTTGGGCGGCTCCAATAGTCCCGGTTAAAATGGTAAAATAAAGTAATGCCCGGGCCTAAGGCAGGATTATATTAAAATACCGCGCTTGGACTGGTGGCTGGATTTTGATATAATATATATATAATTTGTTTTTAAACAAGTTAGATTCTTTTTAGGCAAGAGTTAAACAAAATGGTAGCCAAAAAAAATCTGTGTGTACTCATCTTGGCGGCCGGAAAGGGCACCCGGATGAAATCTCCTCTTCCCAAACCGCTTCACTTGGTTTGCGGAATCCCGATACTTGCACATATTTTAAAGGCGGCCCAGGAATTGGGTCCCGCCGCTATTGGTATTGTGGTCGGCCACGGGGCCGATGAAGTGGTTGCCGCCGTTAAGGCCGGGCTTACCGCGTGGGGCATTACCGCCCCGGTGGTGTTTATCCCGCAAACGGATTTATCCGGCTCCGCTTCCGCTGTAAAAGCCGCCGTACCTCTCTTGCAAAAATTTGAAACCGTAATGGTGTTAAACGGCGATACGCCGCTCTTAAAAGCCAAAACGCTTGCCCATATGGCCGATGTATTTGAAGGCGGCGAAATGGGGGCCTTGGTTTTGGGCGTAAATGTGCCGAACCCCACGGGGTACGGGCGCATTATCCGCGCGGAGGATGCCTCCTTTGAAAAAATCGTAGAGGAAGCCGACGCGGACGAAGACACCAAAAAGATTACCGAAATTAACAGCGGTATGTATGTTTTTAATTCCAAGGCCCTGCAAGCCGCGCTTATCCAATTAACGCCCCAAGGGCCGAAGCAGGAATACTATTTAACCGACACCCTGGCCTTGATTAAAGCGATGCAAAAGCCCGTCTTGGTCTTTGCCGGGACGGATTACCGCGAAGCGCTTGGCGTAAACAGCAAGGCGCAACTGGCCGAAGCCGAGCAGATTATGCGCGACCGCGTCGCCCAAGAGTTAATGGACGAAGGCGTAACGCTGGTCCGCCCGCACGAGGTATTTATTGACCCGGGCGTAAAAATCGGCGTGGATACGTTTATTTGCCCCGGCTGCTATATTTGCGGCAAAACGGTTATCGGCAAAAACTGCACGATTGAGGGCAACGTTTATATTAAAGATTCCATTATCGGCGACAACGTAACCCTGAAAATGGGAACGTATATTGAAGAGTCCGAAGTGGCCGAAGACTGCCAGTTGGGGCCGTATGCCCACTTGCGCCCGAAATCTGTTTTAAAGAAGGGCGCAAAGGTTGGCAATTTTTCGGAAATTAAAAAATCTGTTATTGGGGAAGGTTCCAAGGTCAACCATTTAAGTTACATCGGCGATACCCAAATGGGCGCGGGTGTGAACATTGGTGCGGGAACCATTACCTGCAATTACGACGGTAAAAATAAACATCAAACCGTCATCGGGGACCACGCTTTTGTGGGCTCCAACGTGAATTTTGTGGCGCCGGTAACGGTGCACGAATATACAAAAATCGGCGCGGGTTCAACCATAACCAAAGAGGTTCCGGCGGAATCCTTGGCTATTGCCCGCTCGCGCCAGGTTGTTCTAGAAAACAAAGGTATCAAAAAAAATGACTAAAAGCGTAAACGGCGATTTGAGAATCTTCTCCGGCAATTCCAACATTGCCCTAGCCCAAAAGATTTGCAATCACCTGAATATGGAGATGGGAAAGTTGCGCGTGGAACGTTTCGCCGACGGCGAAATTGACGTGCAGATTTTGGAAAGCGTGCGCGCGCACGACTGCTATATTATTCAGCCCACCTGCCCGCCCGTCAACGAAAACTTGATGGAACTCCTCATTATGATTGACGCGTTCAAGCGCGCCAGCGCGGGGAAAATTACCGCGGTAATCCCGTACTTCGGTTATGCCCGCGCGGACCGCAAGGCTTCGCCGCGCGTGCCGATTACGGCCAAACTGGCTTCCAATTTAATTACCAAGGCCGGGGCGGACCGCATTATGACGGTGGATTTGCACGCAGGCCAAATTCAGGGGTTCTTTGATATCCCGGTGGACCACCTGCGCGCCCGCAAAGTATTTTTGGACTATTTTAAAGATTTTGATAAAAAAGATATCGTGGTTATCTCCCCCGATGTGGGCGGCGTGGAACGCGCCCGCAAGTTTGCGGCCCGTATGGACGCGGGGTTGGTAATTATTGATAAACGCCGCCCGAAACCGAACGAAGCCGTGGTGTATAACGTCATCGGCGACGTAAAGGACAAAGTGGCGATTATTTTTGACGATATCGTGGATACGGCCGGCACGCTGACCACCGTAGCCCAAAAAATCAAAGAACGCGGCGCGCGTGAAATTTACGCCGTCTGCACGCACGGGTTGCTCTCCCGCAACGCTATGGAAAAGATTAACAAGTCCGACATTAAAAAGTTAATCATTTCCGATTCGTTGCCTATCCGCGACCTGGGCCCGAAAGTGGACGTATTGTCCGTTTCGTACTTGCTGGCGGACGCCATTAAACGCAACCACGATGGCCGCTCTATCAGCGATATGTTTAACTAAATTTTGTAAATACTTTGGAGGAAACAAATGGAAAAAGTAAATATTGCTGCCGAATCCCGCGAAGGTATCGGCGTCAAAGGGGCTCTTTCTAAAATCAGAGCCGAAAAGAAAGTACCGGCCGTAATCTACGGCGGTCATAAAGAACCTGTTAGCGTAACCGTAACCGTAAAAGATTTGGATAAAATCGTAAAAGCCGGTAAAAACACGCTGGTAGAAATCGCCTTGGGCAAAGACAATGAACTCGCCTTGGTAAAAGAAATCCAATACCACGCCGTAACCGACAACCCGATTCACGCCGATTTTCAGCGCGTTAGTATGAAGGACAAAATGGACGTTATCGTTCCGCTCAAACTGGAAGGTACGCCCGCCGATGTGGCCAACTATGGCGCTATCATTGAACACATTATGCGCGAAATTGAAGTCCGCGCCTTGGTAAGCGCTATCCCGCACGAAATCGTGCTTGATATTACGCCTATGACCATCAACAAGGGTATTGTTGCGGGCGAAGTAAAATTGCCGGAAGGCGTTGAACTGTTGACCGATCCGGAAGCCCCGGTCGTGCACTTGATGATTCCGAAAGAAGAAGAAGCCCCTGCTCCTGTGGCGGCCGATGCCGCTGCTGCACAGCCGGAAAGTTCTTCTACCAAGGGCAAAAAGGACGAAGAAGGCAACCTCACCAAGAACGCTGCCGCCGCCCCCGCCAAGGACGCTGCGAAGAAATAACCTATGCAATACCTCCTGGCCGGGCTGGGCAACCCTGGAACCCAATACGAGCATACGCGGCACAACGCCGGATTTATGGTGTTGGACCACGCCGCACGCCAATGGGGCGCCGAGTGGAAAGCCTGGCAGAATCTGGGAGTGTATGCCAAGGTCTCCGTGGCCGGGTGCGAGGTCTTTCTCCTCAAACCATCCACTTATATGAACGAATCGGGTCGGGCTGTATCCAGCCTGGCCCGGTTCTACAAAATTCCGCCGCAAAATTGCCTGGTCTGCTTTGACGATGTGTCGCTCAATGTGGGCAAATTGCGTATCCGCAAAAACGGCTCTGCGGGCGGACAGAAGGGTATGAAGAGCGTGATTGAGCAGTTGGGCACGCAGGAGATTGCCCGTCTGCGCGTGGGCATTGGGCCAAAGCCCGAAAAATTTGATTTGGCCAATTTTGTGCTGTCTAATTTTCCCAAGGCGGATGCGCCTTTATTGGAAGAAGCGTTAAACCACGCGGTGGATGCGCTGGAAATATTTTTTAAAGACGGTATAGAAAAAGCGATGAACCGCTTTAATTAAATTAGATTTGTTTAGATAAAAAACCGCCCCGGAGCATTTCTACTTCGGGGCGGTTCTTATATTACGGCAAGGTTATTTGGTGTAGGCCATACAGCAGTTGCCCAACATACAGGACTTGCACGGGGCCGCGGGCTGACGCTCCTTTAAAGAGGCCAACAACTTGCGGGCAAAGTCCGTCAGGGTGGGGTCGCGCGCGCCTAACACCAGCAAAATATCGCCCGGTTGGGCCGCGCCTGCCATTTCCTGCAAAATGCGTTCGCGGCAGTCGTCGTAACTTACGTTAGTGCCGCGCGCCTTTAAGCCCTCAAAAATCGTCCGGCAGGAAACGCCCTGCGGCACCGTTCCGCCCGGATAATATACCTCGGTCAGCCACAGGTGGTCGTTGGGGCCGATGTGCTTGGCGAAACTATCCACAAAGTCCGCCGCCAGCATTTTGATAGAGGTAAAGGCGTGGGGCTGGTAAAAGGCCAATACGCGCTTGCCGCGCAGGTGCGCCGCTTCAATGGTGGCGGCCAGTTTGTGCGGGTTGTGGGCGAAATCGTCCACTACTTCAATTTTGTTGTAACTGCCCACGCTTGCAAAGCGGCGGGCAATCCCGGCGAATTTGTTTAACGCCTTGGCGCAGGTTTCCAAATCTACGCCCATTTGCAGGGCCGCGGCCACGGCGGCGGTGGCGTTGCACACGTTGTGCAGGCCCGGGATATGCAGGCGGAAGGGCTGCCCTTGAATTGTAAAGTCGGAGCCGAAGCCGTCCACCTTAATTTCACTCGGGTGCACATCGCCCATAGAAAGCCCGAAGGTCTTGGCTTGCGGGGCCAGCACGCGCAGGTTTTCTTCCTCGGCGTTAATAATGGCGGTTTTGCAGTGGGAGATAAACTCTTTAAAATACCCCTGTAAAATGTTGATTTCCTTGTGGTCCTTTTGCAAATTGAGGCACAGGCCCAAGTGGGGGTGGTATTTAACAATAGAACCGTCGCTTTCGTCGGCCTCAATAATCAAAATATCGCTCTCGCCTTTATAGACGTTGCCGAAGACGCCCTGTTCCTTTTGCAAGGACAAAATAGACGCCCCCGTGATGACGGACGGGCTTAACCCCGCAAAGGCCAAAATATCATAGACCATAGCGGTAGTGGTGCTTTTGCCGCTGGTGCCGGAGACGGCAATCGTGCGGTGTTCGGCCACGTGCTTGGCCAGCAGTTCCGAGCGGTGCATTGTGGGGATGCCCAAGGCCTTGGCCTTGATAAGTTCGGGGTTGGAATCCTCAATAGCCGAAGATAAAATAACCAAGTCGGTTTTGTGGTCAATGCCGCTGCCGTCCTGCGGGAAGAGTTGGATGCCCAACTTTTTAAGATATCCCCACAGGGCCATATCGGTATAACCTTTGCTGATTAAACGGTCGGACCCGGTTACCTGGTCCTTACCCATTGCGTGCAGTTGCGCCAAAGCGCTCATCCCTACGCCGCCAATACCTACGAAGTGAATTTTCATTTGCGTTTTTCCTTCAATTTAAATTTTGCATAGTCCGACATTGTGTAAAATCCGCTCTCGCGCTTCATCAGCCACAGGGCAACCTGTATAGCAGACGCGGCGAACAAGTCCCGGTTTTTGGCCGTGTGCGTGAGCGTAATTTCATCAAAAGGGGAAACAAACTTAGCCGTGTGCGTGCCAACCGTTTCGCCAATCCGTTCGTAAGTA
The DNA here is from genome assembly GCF_050873505.1 of Candidatus Avelusimicrobium sp. Lineage (GTDB taxonomy): Bacteria > Elusimicrobiota > Elusimicrobia > Elusimicrobiales > Elusimicrobiaceae > Avelusimicrobium. Next base: position 88,661 of record NZ_JBNMIY010000007.1, read on the forward strand.
ACGGCGGAGTAGGGCAGGCCAATCGTATCGGCCAAGGTTTTTGCGGTGCCGCTGGGGGCATCCTTTTTGTGGATATGGTGTATTTCGTGCAAGGCGGCCGCATATTGCGGGAACATCTTGCCTGCCATCCGCACCAGTTCCGTAAAGAAATACACGCTTAAACTGACGTTTGGCGCGTAAAAAACGGGTATTTTTTCCTCTGCCTGCATTTGGAACAAAAAGGTTTCCGGCAAGTTGGTTGTACCCGTTAAAAAGGGGCGGCGGTGCTTGTGCGCAATCGTAAAGGCTTCCTGCGCGCCTTGCGGGGTGGAAAAGTCTATTACGATGTCAAAATCGCCGAGGACCTTTTGCCCGCTTTCGCGTTTTATGGCTACGGTTAGCCCCCATTGGGGGTTGGCTTCAATCAGGCGGGCAATGGCCTTGCCCATTTTGCCTTCCGCTCCGTTTAATAAAACTTTCTTCATACAAAACGCTCCAATAATAGTTCTGTAATTTGGCGGCCGTTCATCGCGGCCCCCTTTAATAAATTATCAAAGGTTATAAAATAGTGGATTACGTTGAGCTCCTCTACATCTTGGCGCAAGCGGCAAATGTAGGTGGTTTCCTGGCCGCTGGCTTCCTTGGGCGTAATAACGCTTTCGCTATATGCTAAATTGGGAAATGCGTTCCACCATTTTTTTACTTGGGCGAGGTCAAAGGGTTCCTTGGCCTTGACGGTAACACCCAGCGAGTGGGAGTTCTCTACGGACACGCGCACCGTGTGGCAATACACCTTTAAAGTGGGTAAGCCCAAAATCTTACGCGCTTCGTACAAGCCCTTTAATTCCTCGGACGTGTGCCCGTTGGGTTGCACGGAGCCGATAAGCGGCACGCAGTTGTTGGCATAATACGAGCCCGGGGTGTGGAAATCGTCCAACAGTTTTTTGCCCCCGCCGCTAATGGCCTGATAGGAGCAAAAAAAGACTTCTTCAAACTGATAAAACGGTTTAAGCGGGGCCAAACTCATCACAAGCCCGGTAGTCGTGCAGTTGGGGCTTGCGATTAAGCGGGTGTTTGCCGTAATGTCCTGCGGGTTAATTTCCGGGATGACAAGCGGCACGCCCGGCGTCATACGGAACTCGGACGACATATCCACCGTATATTTTACGCGGTCCTTAATTTTGGGGGCCAGTTCTTTGCTAACCGGGTTATCCGTACACAAAATAGCAATGTCCAGGGGCGTGATTTCGTCCGTGCGCCCAAAGGTTTTAAGTGCAAAGGGTGTTTTAATCTTTTTGAGTTCGGCGAGCATCTTCTGCCCTACCATCCCGTTAATGCCGATGATTCCAACGGTTTTCATAAAAATCCTTATTTAATAAATAAATTTTTGTCAGCCGCTTGCAACAAACGGTCTATTTTTTGCTTGTTTTCGGCGGAAATTTCCCCCAGCGGCAAGCGTACCGCTTCCGTACCGAACCCGATTTTGGAAAGCATATACTTTACGCAGGTGGGGTTCGTTTCCAAATAGCAGGCCTTGATAAGCGGGTACAGTTGCGCAAACAGGGCAAAGGCTTCCTTGGACTGGCCCGCTTGGAAGCGTTTGTAAATTTGTACAAAGGCGGGCGCAAACACATTGGCCGCCGCGCTGATAATGCCCGCGGCGTTAAGGGCCAAATACTGCGGGAATAAATCGTCGTTTCCACACAGATAACTTAACTTGCTGCTATATTTTACGGCGGTATCGGTAACGTGTGCCATATCATAGTCGGATTCTTTTACCCCTGCAATTTGCGGCACTTCATTTAGTAATCTGTCCAATGTTTCGGCAGAAAGTTTTAAACCTGTTCTTCCGGGAATATGGTATAAAATAACCGGCACTCCCAAAGCCGCCGCTTGTTTATAATGGGCAACCAGCCCGTTTGGATTGGGTTTATTGTAATACGGCGTAACGATTAAAACCCCGTCCGGGTCAAACGCAAGTGCGGCACGGGTGTTTTGTAAAGTAGAAATGGTATCGTTCGTGCCTGTGCCGATAATTATTTTGGCGCGGCCTTTTATGCGAGGGGTGCAAAAACGTAAGATTTCGGTCTTTTCCTCGGCTGACAAAGTAGCGGCTTCGGCGGTAGTGCCTAACAATACAAAGCCTTCTATCCGGGCGGCCAGTTGCGCCTGAATTAAACGCTCTAAAACGGGATAATCCACTTGGCCCTGCTTCGTAAAAGGGGTGGCAAGTGCGGTGTAAACTCCGGTAAACATAACTCCTCCTGAATATGTTTTGCGCGCAAGAAGAACTGCCCATATTTTAGCAATTTAATTTGTATAATTAAGTAACAATTTTAATGAAAGGATATTTTATGCCAGAAAACGATAAAACAAACCAAACCAATACGGATATCAGCCTTCCCAAAGAAGAGTGGGAAAAGAAGTTGTTAGAAAACGAAAAAACGGCCTTCACGGAGTTTCCGCTCCCGCAAGACCCTAACGAAAAAAAGCCCGCAGACAAACACGCCGTACACGGCATTTGGGCCGCGCTGTTGCTGGCCGTTTTTGCCGTTTCTGCGGTATGCGGGGTGTATTTAACGGTTAGGCCTGTGGCTAAATGTGCTCCTGCCAAAACGGCCGAGAAGGAGGATAACACTTCCAAACTGGCGGCGGCATTTGTACGGTCCAAAGGGGAAAAGGGAATTGCCTGGATTAAGGTCCGCGGTGTGATTGCGCAGGATAATAATTCCTCTGCGTTTTCCCGTCCGTCAGGGGCATCGTCTATCGCTAAAAAAATCCGCGAAGCGGGGCGCGATGAAAACGTCCAAGCCATTGTGCTGGATATCAATTCTCCCGGCGGAACGGTGGCTTCCGTTCAAAATATTTACAGCGAAATTTTAAAAGCCAAAGAGAAAAAGAAAGTTGTAGCCTTGTTCCGGGATGTGGCGGCAAGCGGCGGCTTTTATATTGCTATGGCGGCGGATAAAATCGTGGCGGAGCCCGGCACGATTACCGGTTCGGTGGGAGTGATTATGCAAACGAGCAATGTAGAAGGTTTGTTTGATAAAATCGGCGTAAAAGTTACCCCGATTACTTCCGGTAAATATAAGGATATGGGGTCCGCTTTCCGCCCGATGAGTGATGCCGAAAAAGCCATTTTGCAGGATATGGTAAACGATACTTATACGCAGTTTTTTGCGGCCGTAAAAGCAGGACGGCCCAATGTAAAACCCGAAGATTTGGCCGAATATACCGACGGGCGCGTATTTACAGGCCAGCGTGCGTATAAATTGGGCTTTGTGGATAAATTGGGCGGCGAGGAAGAGGCCCGTTTGTTGGCGGGCGAACTGGCCGGGATAAAAGACCCTAAGGTGATTGCTTCCCGCCCGGATGGATTGCGGGAACTGATTTTCTCGTTCGGTTCGTCTATGGAAAACCAAACACTTGCCAAACAGTTGCAAACGCTGGCGACACCGAGCGTATCCTATTTGTGGGTGAACTAATATGAATTTACTTAAATCGTATTTTAAGTATATGGACGACCCCTCCGGCGCGATTACGCAACTGGCTGCGGAGCGCTCTCTTTCCCGCGCGTGTATGGGTTATTTTGCGGCCACGTTAGGTTGGGTGTTGTTCTTTAACATTGGCGACGGCATTAGCCCGGTGGCCTTGCTGTTAAAATTATTTGTGGTGTTTATTGCCGAACTGACAGCGGGTTATTTTATTGCGTCCCTGTGCGGGTTATTTTTGGATTTTAAACATATCAAATCCTCTCCTGCCGAGTTGTTTGTGCTGGTTGGTTCTGCCGGATTTATTAAAGGCTTACTCGTGGCTTTTGCCCTGATTTCCGCCGCTTGGCCCGGCGCCGGGCTGGGCTTGCTCGCGCCGTTTGCCCTGCTTTTGGTATTGGGGCTTCAACTGGGCTATTTAACGCGCTCATTAATGCGCCTGTGCGGAGTCAGCGCGGCCCAAGCGTTGACGGCTTGGCTGTTCGGCTTTGTCCCCGCGTTGGTGGCGGTGGTTTTGCTCGGCGTGTTTTTTGTGTGGGGCGTTGCCCTGCTGTTTTAAAAAGGATATTTGTTGCGTCCTCCCCGGTTTTTGCCGGGGCATTGTTATTTTATATGAAATATTTTAGGCCTTGCCTGTGTTTGCATATGTACAGGGATTAGCAATATTTGGTAAAATATTACCGACCGGTAAGTAAAATTATTTTAAGCATATGAAAAAACAAGAAACCGAAAAAACAGATAAATCCGAACGGGAAAACCGTATGCGTGCGGCCATTAAACAGGCGGCGTTCCACCTAATGGCGGAAAAGGGTTTAGACAAAGTGTCTATGCGCGAAATTGCCGAAAAGGTAAACGTAACCAAGCCTGTGCTTTATTATTACTTTAAAAATAAAGAAGATTTGTGCCTCAGCATTATAGAGGACCACGAGCAACTGTTCAGCAAACTGTTGGACCGTGTGTCCGAGCACGCCAGCGGCCCGGCGGAAATATTAAACGAAGGGTTAAAATCCCACTTGGATTTTTTTGCCAAGGACCCGATTCACTCCAAGTTTGTCTTGCAGATGATTTCTTATACCTTGGATGTGGATTCCGAACAACTCCCGCCTAAGGAAAAGCCTTGCGTGCAGGATATATTGGCTGAAACCTTAACGCGGGAAGAGCAAAAGGGCAAACTCCCGGCTGGCAGTGTGGCGGATATTGTCCGCTTGGTGTCGGGCATTTCGGCGGAGATTATGTTTAGCGCGTATTTAACGCAGCATATCAATCCTGCTGCCTACCGCGGGGGTGCTTTTAATAAAGACACCATAGAACGGTTGGTAAAAATCATTTTACTTGGTATTCAAGCATACTATAAGGAAACAAAATAAAACATATGAAAAAATGGGTAATACTCGCGCTTATGGCAGCATATGCGCCTGCGTGCCTGGGGGCTGCTCCGGGCAAAGCGGCAAACAGTTTGTTTGCCGAACGTGAAGAGGTAGGGGGGGAGAAAATCACCATTTCCGACGCGATTCGGATGGCGCTCTCGGACAGTTACCAAATCATTGATGCGCAAAAGACGAAGGAAATCTACGAAGAGCAACTCTCGCAGTCGCGTTCTAGTTACTATCCTTCTTTGTCTTTGGACGGTTCGTATAGCCGTGCGCTTAAAAAGGGCAAGATTATTATGGGCGACCAAAGCATTGAAATCGGCCAGAATAATACTTACCAAGCCGGCTTAAACGCCTCTTATGTGCTGTGGTCGGGTGGGCAAATCCGCAACTCGGTCAATTTGGCCAAAGTAGGCGCGGAACAAGGGCTTTTTAACTTGCGCCACGTGCAAGATACCGTTACCAAGCAGGTTGTGGGCTTTTGCTACGACATTATTTATGCCGCCGCTTTAATCCGCGTGCAAGAGGAATATTTGGATATTGCCAAACAGCACCTGGACGAAGCCCAAGCCAAATACAAACAGGGCCTTGCCAGCAGTTTGGACGTGCTGACCCAAAAGGTAAAGGTGGAAAACATTGAACCTACGGTCTTGCAGGCCAAAAAGAACTTTGAACTGGGCAACCTGTATTTGCGCCAAATTCTAAACCGCGACCCGGAAGACCGCATTTATTTAACCTGGACGCAAAAGGATTTAGAGTTGCCTCAAACGCCGTCCTTGGATGAGTTATATAACTTGGCGATGGAAAAGCGCCCGGAATTAAAACTCTCCAAATTGGCTGTGGACGCGGCGCATTACAACATTAAAATTGCGCGTGCGGGCCATATGCCGGTGCTTGCGTTAAACGGCAACTATACCTATAACGGTGTAACCGAAAACGGTTTTCCTCAGCACAAAAAAGACTATTATTGGACGAGTTCCGCTGGCGTAACGCTGAGTATTCCGCTGTTTGAGGGGTTTAAAGTATCCTCGCAAGTGGCACAAAAGGAACTTGCCTACGAACAGGCGGTGGCGGCGTACCAAAACAAAATGAAAAATGTACGCATCCAAGTAAAAGAAGCGTGGCTGAATTTGGAAGAAGCCCGCTCCCGCATTGAGGCCACCAAAGGCGTAGTGGAACAGGCTCGGGAAAACTTGAACTCGCAAATGAAGCGTTACCGCGCGGGTCTTACGAGCCAGTTGGAAGTAAATGACGCTATTTCCAACGTGAACGATTCCGACTTGCAATATGTGCAGGCCGTGTATGACGGGGCGATTGCCCTTTCCGATTTGAAATTCGCCGTAGGTGTAGAGGTAAATTTGTATGAAAAGAAGAACTAAAAGAAGAATTATATGGGGGGTAGTGGCCCTGGCTTTTATTTTGGCCTTGGTGGTCATTTTTAAACCCAAAACGTCCGGCCCGTTAGACGGTGTGGCTAAGGATGTTTTCTTGGTGAAACAAGAAACCGTGCAAAAACGCACCTTGAAACACGAACTGTTAATGTCCGGCAGTATCAAGGCGTTGGAAGAAGCAACGCTCTTCCCGCGTGTGAACGGCAAATTGCTTAAAAACGTTTTGCGCGAAGGCGACTCGGTCAAAAAGAACCAGACGGTTTCTTTAATTGAGCGCGACGAAGTCGGCGCCGTGTATGAGCCGGTGGTTGTGCCGTCCACCATTACGGGTGTAGTCGGCCGCGTGTATTTGGACCCGGGTGCCAACGTAACGGTTTCTACGCCGATTGCCTTGGTGGTAAACCAGGAAAAAGTGCGCGTAGCGGTGGATATCCCGGAACGCTACATTGGCGAAATTTACAAAGGCCAACCCGCCACCTTGCGCGTGGATGCGTTGCCTGGCAAAGAATTTGAAGCCAAACTGACGATTATCAGCCCGGTGGTGGATTCCACCAGCCGCGCGGTAGCCGTGGAATTTTACGCCGATAACACCAAAGGCTTGTTGAAATCGGGTATGTTTGCCAAAGTGGATATTACGTTGTCCGAAAAAGCGAACGCCGTTTCTGTTTCCAAACAGAGCGTTTACACGGACGAAGAAACGAACGAAACGTACGTGTTTGTTCCGTCCGCTGACGGCAAAACCGCCGTACGCAGAAACGTAAAGACGGGCTTTATCAATAGCAACCACTTGGAAGTGAGCGAAGGCCTTTCCGTGGGTGAACAGGTGCTTACGTTTACCTATGGGTTGAAAGACGGCAGCAAAATTGAATTGGAAAAATAATTAAGTATGGCTGAAAACAACGACAATTTACAAGCGTCCAAAACGCTGGAAAAGGAGAAAATGAAGAAAGGCGGTTTTACCGCCGTCTTCATCCGCCGCCCAGTAGCCACTATTATGATGTGCTTGGCTATTGTGGTCATCGGGTTAATGTCCTATTCCAGTATGGGCGTAGGTATGTTCCCGAACGTGGACGTACCGTATGTGCTGGTGCAGACCACCTTGGCCGGTGCCAGCCCGGAAGAAATTGAAACTTCCGTTACCAAGATTATTGAAGAATCCGTCAACCAGGTGGAAGGGATTGATGAAATCAAATCCCAGAGTATGGAAGGCGCCTCTTTGGTAAGCATTAAGTTCTTAATGGATAAAGACGGCGACGTGGCCGCCCAGGAAGTGCGCGATAAAGTGGAACTCATTAAAAACGACCTTCCGGACGGAACCGAAGCCCCCGTGGTGCAAAAGTTGGATATGGACTCCATTGCCGTATTAAACGTAGTTGTATCCGGCGACCGCGACATTGTAGAACTGACGGAAATTGCTAAAAAGAAGGTAAAAGAAAACATTGAAAACATCCGTGGCGTAGGTGCCGTGAACATTGTAGGGGGTCGCGAACGCGAAATCCATATTACGGTAAACCCGCTTAAACTGTTTTCTTTGAACTTGCCTATTAGCGACGTTTCCGCCGCGTTGGCCGACCAGAACGTAGAAATCCCGGGCGGCCGCGTGGAACAGCAGCACCAGGAATTTACGCTGCGTATTTTGGGCCGTATCCCGGATGTGCCGTCCTTTAACGATATTTTTATTGCCAACCGCAACGGTGCTTCCATTAAAATTGCCGATATCGGCTATGCCGAAGACTCCGGCGAATACGAACGCGAATCCACGTTCTTAAACAAACGCCGTGCCGTAACCTTGGAAATCACCAAGCAGTCCGGCACCAACACCTTGGCCGTCGTGCAGGGTGTAAAAGATAAATTGGAAAAAATTAAACCCACGCTCCCGGCGGATATTTCCATTTCCTTAATGATGGACCAGTCCGGCAACATCCGCGCTTCCGTACACAGCGTGTTGGAACACATTGTTCTGGGCGGTATTTTAGCCGGTATTATGGTGTTCTTCTTTATGGGCTCTTTGCGCTCTACGTTCATTTCGTTCTTGGCTATGCCGATTTCTATTATCGGTTCGTTCATCTTTATGAATATGGCCGGGTTTACGATTGATACGATGACGCTCTTGGGCTTACTGGTAGCCGTAGGTATCGTAATTGACGACGCTATCGTAATGTTGGAAAACATCTTCCGCCATATGGAAAAGTACGGCAAAAGCCCGAAAGTGGCGGCTGTGGACGGTTCGCACGAAATCACCTCTACCGTAGTAGCGACGACGCTGTCTATTTTGGTAATCTTCTTGCCGCTTGCGTATATGGACGGCATCGTAGGCCGCGTGGTAAGCAGTTACGGTATGACGGTAGTATTTGCTATCGCGCTCTCTGGTGTGGTGGCCTTGACGCTGACGCCTATGCTCTGCGCCAAGATGTTAAAGCAGGAAAAGAAAACGAAACTGGATAACTTTGTTGACGGTGTAAATAAAAAATTAGTGGATTGGTATATCCCGCTTTTGGATTGGTCTATCCACCACCGCAAAATTATGGTTTCCTTGGCGTGCTTGTGCTTGGTGTTGTTGGTGCCGATGTTGGCACGCGTGGGCGGCGAGTTTATGCCTACGGACGACAGCGGTAAAGTACAGGTCAGCATTGAAGCCCCGGTGGGCACCAGTTACACCGATACGCAGGATATCTTAAAGCAAATTGAAAAGGATATCCGCCGCTTGCCACACGTGAAAGATACCTTGGTTGCGGCGGGTGTATCTTCCAGCAGTTTCGTGTCCTCTAACCCTTCCAACAAGGGGTATATCCGCGTGGAATTGGACGGACGCAAAGAACGCGGCGGCGTAACGACCAAGGAATATTTGAACGCTATCCGCGAAATGATGAAGAAATACAAAGGGTTGAAGAGCAACTCTTATGTAGTCAGCGAAACGCCGTCCTCCGGCTCGTACGAATTGGAATTCGTTATCTCCGGCCCGGATATCAATAAGTTGAGCGAATACAGCCAGGCAATGGTACAGCAGTTGTCCAAGGACCCGCGCTTTATTGACGTGGATACTTCGCTGGACTTGTCCAAGCCGGAATACCGCGTAGTCATTAACCGCGAAAAAGCGCAGAACTTGGGCGTTAAGATTTCGTCCATCGCTTCCGCGTTGCGCACAATGGTAGGCGGCGAAGACGATATTACCAAATACAAGGAAGGCGACGATCTGTATGACGTGCGTATCCGCGTGGCCGAAGAATACCGCGACACCAAAGAAGCCATTTCCGCTTTGATGGTTCCCGGCAAAATTAATGGCAAAGATACGATTCAGCGTTTGGATAGCGTTGCCTATATTGAAGAAGGCACGGGCCCCAGCCAAATTGACCGCCAGAACCGCCAGCGCCAAGTAACCGTGCAGGCCAACCTGAACGGTATTGATACGCGTTCCGCCTTGGCGATTATGAACGATATCTTCCACCGCTTGAACGCAGGCGCGGAATATTCGGGCGGTGTAACGGGTATGTCCGAAGAAATGACTAAGATGTTCTCTTCGTTCTTACTAGCGTTCGTCTTGGCGTTCTTCTTTAAATATATGATTTTGGCCGCGCAGTTTGAAAGTTATACGCACCCGGTGGCGATTATTGTTTCCTTGCCGCTTACGCTGCCGTTTGCGGTGCTGTCCCTGTTCTTAACGGGGCAGTCGCTTAACTTATACAGTTTGTTGGGTATCTTTATGTTAATCGGCGTAGTCAGTAAGAACGCTATTTTGCAGACCGATTACACCAACCAACTGCGCGCCCGCGGCTATGGCCGTACGGACGCTATCTTGCAGGCCAACCGCGTGCGCTTGCGCCCGATCTTGATGACGACGCTCACCTTGATTATGGGTGTGGCCCCGATGATTTTCTCCAACGGCGAAGGCGCCGACCAGCGCCGCAGTTTGGCGATTGTTATCGTGGGTGGGCAGGCGCTCTCGCTGCTCGTTACGCTGTTGATGACCCCGGTTACCTATATTTTAATGGACGAACTGGGCGATTGGTTCAACTATACTTTTAAGGGGATTCCTTATCCGGAAGATAAGAGCAAAGCAGAAATTTTGCCCGAAGTGCCGGAAGAAGATTAATCCTTACAGGAAAACAGCCAACCCCCGCTTACTAACCCTAAGCGGGGGCTTTTTATTCTTTTTCTCGTGGGAGAAAAAGAACCAAAAAGACCAGCGGGTCAGTGCCCATAAAAGGCAGTAACGGCGGGTATTTTTACAACTCGCTACGCTCAAACAAGTAAAAATACTTCTCCGCCTTATACGCCTTTTATAGTCGGGCTAAGACCCGCAAAAAACGACCAAAAATTGAAGTTTTATTTGGCAAACATTTTGGAAGAAGTTCTATTTGTTTAGTGTGGAGAAAGTGAAAAGCCCTTGATATTTTTGCTGTTTAGGCCGCCCTTACATTGCTGATAAAAAGCGAGTGGAACAGGATAATATTTTGATTTGTTTGAGCCCGGTAGGGCGAGTTATCAAAATATCCGTTCCGCTCTGCTTTTTATAACGTGTTGGGCGGCGAGTTTTTTGTTACTTTTTTCCGATGAAAAAAGTAAGAATAAAAAAGAAAACTATTTTTTGGCAAAAAATAACCCTGCGTTATCTTTAAACGCAGGGTTCAAATCATAAGGTGCGGGCGGGAATCGAACCCGCGAATATGAGTTTTGCAGACTCACGCCTTACCACTTGGCCACCGCACCGTAACAAATCGGTAAGACCTAATTATTATAGCAAAAAATTTTAAATTTAGGAAGTAAAAATAAAAAAGTATAAAATTGGGCCTTGATTTTTTACGCTTCCCCGCTATACTAGCCATATGGGAGTGCCACTATCGCCCGTTTTTGGGTACGCCTCTTGTAGGGGACAAGGCCTCCCACCGTTTTTTAGCCCGGCCCGAGCGGCCGGGTTTTTCTATTGCTAAATATATTTCTTTTTTGTATAATAAAACAAAGGCTCCCGATTGGGGGCCGTTTTTCGCGGGGTTTTTGACTAAAACCCTTTTGTAATTGTATATTTTTTGATATAATAAAGTAATGCCTTGCGCGGGCGTAGTGCAATGGTAGAACACTAGCCTTCCAAGCTTGATACGTGGGTTCGATTCCCATCGCCCGCTTGGCAAGGATAAAAAGCCTGCAAAGGCCAGCATAAAATGCTGGGGTAGCTCAGTCGGTAGAGCATCTCCATGGTAAGGAGAAGGTCGTGGGTTCGATTCCCACTCCCAGCTTATAGATTTGGCAGTACCGCCCAAATTCGGGCGAGGACGTAATGCTGGGGTAGCTCAGTCGGTAGAGCATCTCCATGGTAAGGAGAAGGTCGTGGGTTCGATTCCCACTCCCAGCTTGTTTTGACAAACTAAACAAAGCAGTAAAAATTAACAACAGGAGAACTAAACACAATGGCAAAGGAAAAATTTTCCCGCAGCAAACCGCACGTGAACGTGGGTACGATTGGACACGTGGACCACGGTAAGACGACGCTCACGACGGCAATTACGAAAGTATTGTCCAAAGAAGGCAAAGCCAAAGCGATGGCTTACAGCGATATTGCGAAGGGCGGTGTAGTGCGCGACGCTTCCAAAATCGTAACGGTAGCGGTATCTCACGTAGAATACGAAACGGACAAGAGACACTACGCTCACATTGACTGCCCCGGCCACGCTGACTATATTAAGAATATGATCACGGGTGCGGCGCAGATGGACGGCGCTATCTTGGTGGTATCCGCTGTTGACGGCCCGATGCCGCAGACCCGCGAACACGTATTGTTGGCCAAACAGGTAAACGTACCGAAATTGGTCGTGTTCTTGAACAAAGTAGATTTGGTAGATGACCCGGAAATGTTGGATTTGGTAGAAGAAGAAATCCGCGACTTGCTGGGCAAATATGAATTTGACCGCGATAATACGCCGATCGTGCGCGGTTCCGCTTTGAAAGCCATTGAAGGCGACCAGAGCGAATTGGGTGAACCCTCTATCCACCGCTTGATGGACGCTTTGGATAGTTGGATTCCTGAACCGAAACGCGATACGGATAAACCGTTCTTGATGGCTGTGGAAGACGTATTCTCTATTACTGGCCGCGGTACGGTAGCGACCGGTAGAATTGAACGCGGTAAGGTACACGTGGGTGATCCGTTGGAAATCATCGGTTTCCGCGACACTTTGAACACGGTAGCGACCGGTATTGAAATGTTCCGCAAACTCTTGGACGAAGGTATCGCTGGCGACAACGTAGGTATTTTGTTGCGCGGTATTGACAAGAACCAAGTGGAAAGAGGTCAAGTATTGGCTGCTCCTAAGACGGTA
>NZ_JBNMIY010000008.1:0-56240 GCF_050873505.1 Candidatus Avelusimicrobium sp.
GATATTAGCTGTGCGGCCACTTGTGATAGTGGCGTCATTCTGGAAAGTTGTAGTCCAGTATCTGTTGTTGCGAAACGGCGAGATTCCGTACAGAAACCTTACGGAATGACGTCTGTTTGGGGCGGCCGCACGGTAAATACCTCTATTTTGTCATTCCCGAGGGTTTCTGTCGGGGATCCGTTTTTATTAAAAAAGGAAAACGACAGATTCCCGACTACAACACTCGGGAATGACAACAATAATAACGACAGATCCCGTAACCCTGCGGGCCGCCCAACCCTACGGGATGACGGATTAGCAACAACTGGCCGCACGGCAAGTGCTCTTGTCAAACGGTTGGTTGTCGTATTTATGGGCCTGTTTGTGGCGGTAAATGCCCCGGCGGAAATTATTTCCGCTGTGTCGTATAACCCGTCCCGTATGGGCGATTATGTCTATTTAAAGGTGGCTGATAAGGCTAATTTAAAGGGCGGTATTGAAAGTGATACAATGACTGTCCGTTCCGGCGGGACTGTTACGGCAACTTCGCCTAATTTAAATTATGATGTCCCTGCCGTAGTGGGTGCTTCGGGCTCTACCTTGGATATGCCGAATACGGCAATCCACGGGAGCAATGCAAATACTTATGATAATTACCAAGCCGTAAACAGCGGCACACCGAGCGCGCTTTTAAATAACGTCTATGTAAACGGCGGGCAAACGACCGTCAAAAATGATTCATATATTTCCACCTTGGACGCCGTGAATAGACTTAAACAAAAGGCGGCTACCTTGCGCGCGGGCAAGTTGTCTATCAGCGGCTCCGAGGATGCAAGCCTTTACGACGGGGCGACGACGGAAGGGTTTACCTTGGCGGGAAACGACATCCCGCAACCGACCTCTTCCCACGTCAACACGGGCTCTGCACTCAGCAACTGCACCTTAAAATGGGAAGAGCGCGTAACGAGCAACAACCAAAAGGTAAAACTTTTGGCGCTCACAAATTGCGGGGGGAGTACTCCGTCCACAGGGGATTGTTCTAACGCTACCTACAAGGCAAATCATAAAAGCGAGTGCTGTCCGTCCGCCGCTAAAACGGATACAGTATGTTGGCAACGAATATTTTCTTGGGTTAAAGTAAAACAGGGCTTATATGATAAAGACGATTTTGATTTAGATTGTGGTCCGATAGGTGGAGAGTGTAGTGAATTAGAAGACGAGTGTTATAAGAGGTTGGGCTCTTGTGCTACAACCCCTGTAAGCCAAGGGTACACGCAAACAAGATGTCAGGGGGGCGTGTTAAAATGCAAAGACAATGGCGAATATAAGCAGTTGTGGTAATTTTTAAAAACCCCCGGGGCACTTTCAAAAAGCCCCGGGGGTTTTGCATATTTTAAATTGCGTTAAGGCCGGTTTATTTGCCCCAGATTTGCTTGGCTTTGGCGTTGTCCGGCTGGACGGTTTGCGCTTCCAAATCTACGCGCCATTTTCCGCACGGAAAAGTAGAAGCCTTTAACTGCGTAGCGCTTACCCCAGTGCGGGCCTTGGCGTGGCAGTAAACGGCAAAACCGCCCTGTGTGTTCAGTTCCTGCACTTGCAAAAGGCGGTCGCTTAACATAAATACGGCCCCTTGGCGGTTGTAGGACTTGTTCATTTGGTAGAAATACTTATCTATTTTCGGCCCGGCCACGCGCGAGAGCAAGGCTTTGGCTTGTGCTTCTTTGCTGGCGGGCTGTGCGGCGGTTTTAGCCACCCTTTCGGCCTGCTGTTGGCGTTGTTCGTTTAAATAGGCGTTGCGCCGCGTTTGCAGGCGGTTGGCGGCCTCTTCAATTTGCTTTAAGCGGGCGGGATTTTCGTACTCTTTGTACGATAGTTTTACAAGCCCGCTGTTGGAAACCTCGCCCTTGGGGTCCGTGGTTACTTTGGTGGTGTTTACTAAATTGGAGTGTGTTACCTTAAAGGTAATTTTGCCGGGCGTGTATTTGCGTGCGCGGCCGTAGTAGGCCAAGCGTTGGTCAAAATCTTTATTAAAATCCAGCGTTACTTCGGTTTTGTCGCTGCGCCAGCAGCAGGCGTCCACGCAGGCGTTCTTCATATCTATCACTTCGGCTACTTCCTGCGGCCAAAAATGGATGTTAAAGCGGTAGCAGGAATCGTATTGTTTGCCGTCAAAATCCAACTTCTTGGCGGAAACTTCCAGCCAAGGTTTTGTCGTGGCCACGCCGGAATTGTTCAGCGGCGTGTAGCAGGCGGATAAAAGGCAGGCAAACATTGCGCCCAAGAGTATTTTTTTCATACACTTTATTATAGTAACTTTTTTACATAAAGGAGCAAGAAGTGAAGTTTATTTTGTCGTTTGTGGAAAATCTGCCGTACATCCCGGACCAATATAACGTATTGATTGCGCAAATTGCGTCCGCCGTTCTGTTTGTGTTTGTGCTGTATATTTTGGCGCGTTTTAGCACTTGGTTTTGCAATACCTATTTGAGCAAATTGGTGGCTAAATTACACTCCGAAAAGTGGTTTAACGCAATGCGTGCGCACCGCTTTTTTACCGCCCTTGGCGTAGTGGTGGCGGCAATGGCGGCCATTAACCTGCACCCGGTTTTTATTTTTGAAGATGTTACTTGGCTGGCAACCTTAATGGGTAAACTGACGGGGCTGTTCGTGGTGATTAGTTTCTCGTGGCTTATTAACGCACTGTTGGATACCTTATCCCACCTCTACGGGCGCAACCCCAATATCCCCATAAAGGGGCTTGTGCAGGCGGTAAAAATCGTCGTCTTTTTAGGCACAGGGCTGTTTATATTGTCCTTGGTGCTGGGGCGCAAGCCGATGTACATTATCACGGGCTTGTCTGCTTTGGCGGCTGTCTTCTCCTTAATTTTTAAAGACCCCATTTTAGGGTTCGCCGCCAGTATCCAGTTGACGACCAATAAACTGATTAAAATCGGCGATTGGATTACCGTGGATTCCGCAGGCGCGGACGGGAATATTATTGATATTTCGCTTACCAGCGTGCGCGTGCAAAACTTTGATATGACAATCGTCAGCGTGCCGACCTATGATATGATTTCTAAACCGTTTAAAAATTGGAGCGGTATGTATGCGGCCAAGGCGCGGCGTATCCAGCGCAGTATTTTAATTGATGTAGATACGGTTAAATTTTTGGACCGCCCGATGCTGGAACGCTTGAAAAAAATTGAACTGTTAAAGGATTATTTGGCCGGAAAAGAAGCCGAAATAACCGCCTTTAACGCCAAACGCAACGTAAAGGAAAACCTGATTAACGGGCGGCATTTGACCAACTTAGGCACCTTCCGCCACTATGCGGAACTGTATTTGGCTTCGCGCCCGTATGTGGTGTCCGGCGATGCGAATTTTACGCTGATGGTGCGCCAGTTAAAGCAAGAAGCCCAGGGCCTGCCGTTAGAGGTGTATTGCTTTTTGAATACGACGGTGTGGACCGATTACGAAGCGTTGCAGAGTGATATTTTTGACCATTTGTTTGCGGTATTGCCGCAATTTGGCCTGTATGCGTACCAACAGCCCAGCGGACGCAATATTGCGCAAGGCGTGGCGCAACTGTTGGATAACGCGCCCAAAGCGTAGAGCGGTTGGTTTATTCTTTTGCGCCCCGGTGGCTTTATGGCCCCGGGGCGTTTTTGCTGTTTGCCGTATTAAATTATGTAAGGAAAACGGAAACAACAGATTCCCGACTACGGCTTTCGGGAATGACAACAAAAAGTAAGAGCAAATGTCATCCCCGAGGAATTTAGTCGGGGATCTGTCGTTATTAATACAAAGAAAAGCAACAATAAGAACGCCCGGCGGAGAAAAGTGCCGGGCGTTAGGGTTTGTAGGGAACAACTGCAAATTCTACGGAATAGAATCCATAATCTTGCGCAATTCTTCTTCGCTTTTATCGCGCACTTCTACGGTCTTTTCCTTTCCTTTGGCGCCTTTTACAATGATAATACTTTCTTCCGCCACGTTAAAGAAATCAGCCAGGAAGGTTTTCATAATGGCATTGGCGGCATCGTCATCCACCTTTTTATTTTTAATCTTTACACGCAGTACGCTGCCAATGCGGCTAATCACCTCATTGCGCCCTGCGGTTGGGATTAAACGGACCTTTATAATCATAAACCCTCCAAAGTTGTGGCAAATAAACGGCTGCCAATTCGCGGCAAAGTGGAGCCTTCCTCCACCGCCGCCCTAAAATCTTCACTCATCCCAAGCGACAAATACCGCTCGCCACCGGGAAAATCCTGGTCAAAGGCTGTTTTGACCTGTTTAAAAAGGCGGTGCAACTCTTCTTGCGTTGCGCCTTGCGGGGCAATACCCATATACCCGCAAATTTTAATATGTTCAAGTCCCGCCAGTTTTTTTACCAAGGCCCGCGCTTCGTTAAGCGGCAAGCCGGATTGGGTATCTTTTTGCGTCAGTTTTATTTGTACAAGTGCGCGGAGTATTTTTCCTTCCGGCGCGGTGCGGTTTAGGGCCAGGGCGGTTTCTTCGTTATCCAAGGAGTCTATAAAATCAAACAACCGCGCGGCTTTGGCCGCTTTGTTTTTTTGTAAATGCCCGATAAAATGTTTAACGGTTTTGTACTGCGCAAAAACGGGACTCGTCCAGCGTTTTTCAGCCTGTTGGACGCGGGATTCGCCAATGTGCCGGATAAGGCCCTTAGCCAAGAGCGTTAAGACATCCTTGTCTTGCGCGTACTTGGTTACGGCCATTAAGGTTACGTCCTGCGGGTTCCGGCCCGCCTTTTGGCACGCGGCGCACAGGGCAGACTCTACAAACTGCACATTTTTTACGAGTTCTTCTTCCCTGGTCATAAAAATCCCTTGACATATTATATCAAAATTTACTTTAATTGGGAAATTTTTTCTATTTGTACCCGTCGGGCACTCAACGGGCACGCGGTTTATTTTATACAATATCTATATATGCAGCGCGAAACCAAACGCAGTATGATTCTTATTTCCGCCGCCAACGGGCTTTTGCTCTTTGGCTACGGGCTTTCTTTACCCTTTTTTACCATTTATTTAATTAGCCAGCGGGGGCTGTCTCCATCCCTTGCCGGGTTGGTGATTGCGCTTGCCGGACTTTCGCGCTGTGTGTCTAGCGCGATTAGCGGCGAACTGGCCGATGCGTTTGGGCGCAAAAACGTGATGATGTGGGGGCTGTTTTCCCAAATTGTTGCAATGTTTGCGCTGGGGCTGTGCATTGAACTAAAAGTAAATGTGGGCTGGATGCTGACGTGGTACTTTTTAACCACCTTTTTGGGTGCGTTCTTCCGCCCGGCCTCCAATGCGTGGGTAACGGATAACACCACGCCCAAAGAGCGTGTAGAGGCCTTTGGCATTATCCGCATCGGGCTAAACATCGGGTGGGCGTTGGGGCCGGCTATGGGCGGATTTTTGGTGCGCTATTCGTACAGTATGGCGTTTTATTTTACGACCATTTTGTATGCAATTACCATTTTGTATTTGGGACGGCTGGTGCAGGATAATCATAAACCCTGCAAATCGCGTAAGCCTAATTTTGTTTCTACCTTGCTTGCCTTAAAAGATACGCGACTGGCCAAATTGTGCCTGTATGTGCTGTTGATTACGGCGGTAAACTCCCAGTTGGTGGTGGGACTTTCGGTGCATTGCAAGCAATATTTGCATATGCCGGAGTATTATATCGGGTGGTTTTTTACGGTAAACGGCCTGGTCGTGGTGTTTTTGCAATATTGGGGCACGGTGCTTATGAGCAAAATCCGCCTTTCTACGGCAATGTTGCTGGGGTGCTTGGCGTATGCGGTGGGGTTTGGTTCGGTAGGTTTTTTTGACAGTTTTATATTAATCGCCTTCGGCGTATTTTTGGCGGGTATCGGGGAACTGATTGTTTCGCCCGGAGAGCAAACAATGGTGTCCAACATCGCTTCGCGCGAAACCCGCGGGCGGTATTTGGGGATGCTGATGGTGTTTTACAACTTGGGCTCGGCAGTCGGCTTTTTTACGGCCGGGTTGCTGGGCGATTATGTGGCTCCGCACTATTTGCCCGGCCCGTGGCTGATTGTGGGCGCGGTGGCGGTGCTGGCGGGCGTCGGCTTTTGGCGGATGCGTTACAGCCTTACGGACAGCGAGGACGGCAAGACGAACGTCCCCGTGCCGATTAAAAAAGATACAATTACTTTAAACTAATTAAGGAGAGTCGTATGAGAGGAATTATTTTTGCGTTGTTGACGTTAGTCTTGGGGGCTTTGATTGGCCTGGGCCTTGAAAAATTGGCCGCCTATTTGCCCCAGCAGTTGGACCACGCCTTAACGCGCGTTTACACGGTGGGTATTCATCCCTTGGCCCTGTGCGTGAGCATTTGCGGCATTATCGGGCTGGTGTTGGGATACCTGATTATTTCCAAATTCGTGCGCAAATAATATGCACTTAATTTTAGCCTCAAAATCCCCGCGCCGCATTGCTCTTTTAAAGGAGTTGGGGTTTACGTTTGATATTATTCCGTCCCAAAGTCCCGAAAAAAGCGCCAAAAAGCGCCCAGCGGCCCGCGTGAGCGAACTGGCCGTGCAAAAGGCCTTTGACGTGGCCCAAAAGTATCCGGGCGCGGTGGTTATAGGTGCGGATACCTTGGTGTTTTGCAAGGGTGAAATTATCGGCAAGCCCAAGGACAAAAAGGACGCCCTGCGCATTTTAAACAAGTTAAACGGCTCCTGGCAGTCCGTTTATACCGGGGTGTGCATTATGTGCTTAAACGAGCATAAAATGCTCTACGGGTACGATGTTTCCAAGTGCAAGGCGCGCACCTTGTCGCCAGAACAACTGGACCATTTGGCCGGGAAACATATGGACAAAGCCGGGGCCTACGCGGTGCAGGACGAGGAAGACCCGTTCATAGAGCGCATTGTCGGCAGCCGCAGTAATGTGGTGGGCTTTCCGGTGGAATATTTCCAAAACTTATATAAGGAGTTTTCGTCATTATGAGAGAAGTGGATTTGCTTATTATCGGTGCGGGCCCTGCCGGGTGCAGTGCGGCCATTTATGCGGTGCGGGCGGGGGTAAAGCCCGTTATTGCGGGCGGCGCGGTGCCGGGCGGGCAGTTATTAACTACGCCGGATATTGAAAATTACGCCGGGTTTGTTAATCCCGTAGGCGGTTTTGAATTAATGGACAATATGCACAAGCAATGCAAACGCTTGGGCGTGGAATTTACGGCGGATGAGATTGCCAAGGTGGAGGGGGAAAAATCGCCCTTTACGCTGACGACGACTGACGGCAAACAATATTTAGCCAAAAGCGTAATTATCGCCACCGGGGCCAAGGCCCGCTGGTTGGGGCTTCCCGGCGAAGAAAAATTCATCGGGCATGGGCTTTCCGCCTGCGCCACTTGCGACGGGTTTTTTATGCGCGGCAAAACAGTGTGCGTAGTGGGCGGCGGCAATACGGCGTTTGAGGACGCGCTCTTCTTGTCGCAATTTTGCCCCGAAGTGAATTTAATCCACCGCCGCGACGGCTTCCGCGCCGACCAGGTAACCGTGGAAAAGGTAAAATCCAACCCCAAAATCAAACTGGTGCTTAACAGCGTGCCCGTGGAACTTTTGGGCGGCGAAACGCTGGAAGGCGTAAAGGTAAAAAATGTAAAAACCGGGGAAATCACCCAAATTGCCTGCTCGGGCTTGTTTGTAGCCATTGGGGCAGAGCCGCAGACGGCTTTTTTGAAGGATTCCTTGGTGGCGCTGGCCGATAACGGCCTCGTGCTTGCAGACGAGCGCACGCATACGACCATTGAGGGCATTTTTGCCGCGGGCGACTGCGCCGATAAGCACTACCGCCAGGCAATTATTGCCGCCGGAAACGGGGCCAAGGCGGGCATTGAAGCCGCCGCCTTTGTAAATTTGCACCGTTAGGCTTGGTTTTCAGGAAAATCCCCGCGCGTGAATTTGCCCGTGCGGGGGGCTTTTTATATACCGCTCCCGCGTGTATAGTCCAAATTTAGTAAAATATATATTCTATGATAGACATTAAAGACCTTTCCTTCCATTTTGGCTTACGCACCTTGTTTGAAGATACGTCCGTAATGATTCAGGACGGGCAAAAGGTGGGCCTTGTCGGCCCCAACGGGTGCGGAAAAAGTACCCTTTTTAAACTGATTGAAGGGAAGTTCTCGCCGGACGGCGGCAAAATAGATATCTCCCGCGGCACGAAAATTGCGTCCGTGGCGCAGGATATTGCGGACCCGTCCGTGCCGCTGTTGGATTATGTCTTATCCGCCGATAAAGAATTGGCCGCTCTGCAAAAGGAACTGGAAAACCCCAACATTTCGGGCGAGCGTATGGCCGAAGTGTTTGATAAATTGGAGTTTTTGGGCGCACACAGCGCCGAAGCGCGCGCCAGCGCCATTTTGAGCGGGCTTGGCTTTTTAAATACCGATTTCCGCCGCCCGTTAAAGGAATTTTCTGGCGGGTGGCAGGTCCGTGCCAATGTGGCCGCGTGCCTGTATGCGCCGTCCAACTGTTTACTCTTAGACGAACCCACCAACCACTTGGATTTGGAAACCGCAATGTGGCTGGAAAATTACCTTGTCCGTTTGGATAAAACCGTTTTTATCATCAGCCACGACCGCCACATTTTAAACCGCCTGTGCGATAAAATTATCCACGTAGAAGACGGCCAATTAAAACTCTACAACGGTAATTACGATACCTATGAGCGTACCCGCGCGGCGGCTATTGAGGGGCTGCGTTTGGCGGCTGCCAAGCACGAGCGCGTGGTGGCGCATTTGCAGTCGTTTGTGGACCGTTTCCGCTATAAGGCCACCAAGGCCAAGCAGGCGCAGAGCCGTATTAAAATGATTGAAAAACTGGGCGCCGCGCCGCAAATTCCAAAGGACCCCGAAGCGCATTTTGAATTTCCGTCCCCGGTGCGGTTGCAAAACTCTTTAATTACTATTGAAAACGGCGTGGCCGGGTACGACGATAAACCCGTACTCAGCGATTTGAACTTGCGCATTGAGCCCGATGACCGCATTGCGCTGTTGGGCGCCAACGGAAACGGTAAATCCACCTTGGCTAAAATTTTATCCCACCGCTTACTTTTGATGAGTGGCAAAATGACGGTAGCCAAAAAAATGAAGATTGCCTATTTCTCCCAGCACCAAACGGAAGAATTGGACGTGGAAAAAACGCCGTATGAGCAACTGTCCGCCGTAATGCCGCTGGCTACGGAAACGCAGGTCCGCGCGCAGTTGGGTGCCTTTGGCTTAAACAAGGCCAAGAGCGATACGGAAATCGGCAAACTGTCAGGGGGCGAAAAGTCCCGCCTGCTCTTGGCGCTTATTACCAAGGATGCGCCGCACTTACTGATTTTGGACGAACCCACGAACCATTTGGATATCCAATCCCGCCAAGCGCTCTTGGAAGCCTTAAACGAGTACCAAGGCGCGGTGGTGCTGATTACGCACGACTTGCACGTGATAGAACTCACTTGCGATACGTTGTGGATTGTCCGCCACGGCACCTGCAAAACCTTTACGGGCGATTTGGACGATTACAAGGCCCAACTGCTTAAAAATAACGACCGCAACGACCTCGCCAGCGACAAAATGACCTCCAAAGAGGCCCAGCGCAAGGCCGCCGCCGAACGCCGCGCCCGCGTGGCTCCGCTTAAAAAGGAAATCCGCGCACTGGATGAAAAGATAGAAAAACTTTCCGCCCGCAAAAAGACCTTGGAGGACCAACTGGTGGCTGAATATTCGGCGGACGGCAGTATAGAATTGGCCCTTTTAAATGACCAATTAAAGAACGCCGAAGAGGAGTGGCTGCGCTTGAACGAGGAGTGCGAAGCCGCGCTGGCGGAGGATAATTAATGAACGCTTTTCAAGTATTGCCTGAATTTTTGCAAAACGCCTTAAAACGCTTGGATATTACGGAACCGACCCCGGTGCAAGAGGGGGCTATTCCGCCCGCCTTGCGCGGACAGGATGTATTGGCTACTGCCCAGACAGGTACAGGAAAGACCTTTGCTTTTTTGCTTCCGCTGGTGGCTCGCCTGATGGCTAACCCGCAGGAAAATGCACTTATTTTATCGCCTACGCGTGAATTGGCGCAGCAGACGCTGACGGAACTTAACAAACTGACAGATGAGGAACACCCGGTTTCCGCCGCGCTGATTATCGGGGGGGACAATATCCATAAGCAATACGCCGATTTGCGCCGCCACCCACGCGTGATTATCGCCACGCCTGGCCGCTTGCTAGACCATATGGGCCGCAAGAGCGTGGATATTAAACAGGTGCGCTATTTGGTGCTGGACGAAACGGACCGTATGCTGGATATGGGCTTTATTGACGATATGCGCAAAATCGCCGACGCTTTGCCCCCGCCGCGCCAAACGCTCCTTTTTTCGGCCACGCTCCCCAAGGAAATCGTGGGGCTTGCCAACGAATTTTTACACCAACCCGCCCGCGTGAAGATTGGTTCGGTTACCTCGCCCGCCGATTTGGTGGTGCAGGAAATTGTGCAGGTTTCGGTGCGCGAAAAATTACAGCAGTTGCTCCACGAGTTAAACACGCGCCCGGGCTCTATTTTGGTTTTTACGCGTACCAAACACGGGGCGGAACGCTTGGCCAAGCAACTTAAAATTTACGGGCAAAAGGCCAATGCCCTGCACGGGGATTTGCGCCAAAACCGCCGCCGCCAAGTGCTGGAATTTTTTAGAAGCGGCGCCGTACGCGTATTGGTGGCTACCGATGTGGCCGCCCGCGGAATTGACGTGCCCAATTTGGCTTGCGTGATTAATTACGATTTGCCCCAATGCCCCGAAGATTATATCCACCGTATCGGCCGGACGGGCCGTGCGGGGGCGGTGGGCTCGGCCGTGTCGCTCATTTCCGACGATATGGATAAATGGAGCGATATTTGCAAGGTTACCAAATTTTCTATCCCGGTTAAAACGGTACAAAAGACGATTGAACCCTTGCCCGCGCCTAAATTTGTGGCGCAGGAAGAGGGGGAGAAACACGCTAAAAACCGCCGCAAACGCGAGTCTCGCACGTCTAAGGCAACCGAAGTCGCCAAGCGGCTACTGGCCGAGGGTGAAGTGTATTTGCCGCAAACGCCGCGTGTGGAAGCGGTGGCAAAGCCTGTACCTGTCAAAAAGCCTAAAACCTTCCGTAAGGCCGCCGATGCCGCACGGATTTTAAGCGAAAATGAAGCGCCTAAAAACCCCTTTGCCGTAAAAGTGGGAGCGAGCAAAAAGAAGTTAAAGCAGTTGGAAGCCAAAAAAGCCTTTGTTCCACAAGGTAACAAACGCTTTGTAAAATTCTTCAAACGCCGCAAAAACGGCCGGTAAGTGAAATTTTTACCTGAAAAAAGCCCCGGAGAAATTTCCCCGGGGCCGTTTTATTTTTTGGCAAACTATCTAATCAAATATCCGCCAGCGGAATCCTTAACTGCGTTGCCGCTTGCGTCCGTGGCGCCCATAGCGGGGCAAATCCACTCGTATTTTACGTTGCTGCTGGGGGTGCAGGTAAGCGCGCTTTTGCCATAGGTGCCGTGGTTGTAGTACATTTTAAAGCAAAAGGTGTCGTTGTAGGAGTTGGCTCCGCTTAAACGGCAGGCGCTGATACCGTCGTTTGCGAAAATATATTCAAACTTGCCAATGCCAAACGCGGAAGTGGTCGTGCTCGTCGCGTCAAAGAAAGACACATCTAAGCCGTTTAATTTCATCGGCGTTTCCGAATTGGCGGAGCGGTAGCGTTTGGCCGAGTCAAAAATCGTGCGCAGGTTTACTAACGCCTCCATAGACTCCGCGCGCTGGATAGAGCGGCGGTATTGCGGCAGGGCGATAGCCGTTAAAATGCCGATAATCAGCACTACGGCCAGTAACTCAATCAGGGTAAAACCTTTGTTAAATCTCTTCATATAAAAATCTCCTTTACTTTGTTAGTATATCGGTTTTTGGGGGGGATTTCAATATTAACTCTTGTGAACGGCTCAAAAAAGGTTATAATAATTAGTAGCATTTTTATTTTAAGAGGTTTTTATGAAACTTACAAAACACGGTTTTACACTCACCGAACTGATGGCGGTGGTGATTATTATCGGCATTTTGGCCGGTATTGGGTTTGGCTCGTACCAAAAAGCGATTGAACGCAGCCGGTTTTCCGAAGGGCTTGCTGCCGGGGCTTCGGTGCAGGAAGCCGTAAACCGCTATTATTACGAAAATACGGATTTGTCCGAAGCCTCGCGGAAACACCCTAAAATAGCGTATTTGGATATTGGCCTAGCCAACGCCAAGGACTGCGCCAGCAAGAACGACTATTGCGTGCGGACGAAATATTTTGAGGTTTTAGTTAATCCTTCGGGGTGGGTTTATGCCTATCATATGAAAGGTACTACTCGCCAGTTATATTACATACGTTGGTCTCCGGCGTTTACTTCTACCCGGAAAGGTGAAGCCTGTGCGTCTTTTGGCAGCAACAGTACGGAGGGCGCGGATTTTTGCAAGAGTATGGGGTATACTGTGCAATCGGGCTCTGTATATTATAAGCCGTAAGGTAATTTTACCCAATAAAAAACCCCGCCGAGTGCGGGGTTTTTTAATATATAGGAAATCTGGTTTAGCCGTTTTGGACAGGCGGAAGAATTTTCTTCCCCTGTCCGCCAGCGAACAACTTGGCTGGCTTCAAACTGCTTAACTGGGGCTTTTATATCCCCTGCGCGCTTGCCTTATTTCTTGGCAATCATATAATGCGCGCCGCTGACGTTTTCGCCCACTTTTACGAGGGCATCCGCCACTTTTTCAAGCAACTTATTCATTACTTTCTCCCTTAAAAACATTCCGATAAGGAGAATCCTTCTTATCTTTACTACACTAAAATTATACAAATTTTTACAACGGTTGTAAAATAGGGGTATATATATTAACAAATATAAAAATAATATGCAAGTTTTTTTCGGGCAAACTGGCCCTCTACTATTATATAATATATGTATGAAAACACTTTCTACCGATTGTTTGGTTATCGGCGCCGGAATTGCCGGGTGCGTGTATGCGCACGAGGCCGCCAAAAAAGGCCTTAAAACCACGCTGCTTTGCTGTGGGGAAATGCCCCAGGCCAACAGCGACCTTGCCCAAGGGGGCATAGTCTATGAACCCCATTTGAATATGGATGAACTGTTAGCCGACGTGAAAATGGCTACCGCGGGTATGTGCAACGACCAAGCGGTAAAGGAACTTTCCGCCGCGGGCTGTAAGGCTATTGAGGACGTATTTTTAAAGGACTTGTCCGTTCCTTTTGACCGCGATTCCCAGCACCACCTGCGCTTTACGCGCGAGGGCGCTCACCGCAAGAACCGCATTATTTACTCCAAGGATACCACGGGCCACGCGCTGTTGGCCACTATTCAGGCTTCCGTGCGCCAAAACCCGCTTATCACGGTGAAGGAGTTTACCTCCGCCATTGATTTATTAACCCTTTCGCACAGTTCGCCCGACCCGATGGACCGCTACTATCCGCTGACCGTTTTCGGCGCGTATGTATTGGATAACAAGACGGGCGAAGTATATGCTATTACCGCCAAAAAAACCGTGTTGGCTACGGGCGGGGTGGGGCAGGTGTATTTGCATACCACCAATGCCGAGCACGCCTACGGCCACGGAATTGCTATGGCTTACCGCGTGGGTGCGCGCGTGATGAATATGGAATTTTTGCAATTCCACCCCACGGTGTTTGCCAAGGGCAAAAGTTTTCTCTTGTCCGAAGCGTTGCGCGGCGAGGGGGCTATTTTGCGCAACTGCAAGGGCGAAGCCTTTATGTCCAAGTACCACCCGTTAAAGGATTTGGCTCCGCGCGATATCGTTGCCCGCGCCATTGAAGAGGAACGCTTGGAAACTTCGCACGATTGCGTGTATTTGGATATTACCGCCAATCCGGCGGAGGAAACCAAGGAACGCTTCCCGGCTATTTACAAAAAATGCCTAGAAGGCGGTTACGATATGACCAAGGTCCCCGTGCCGGTGGTTCCGGCGGCGCACTATTTCTGTGGCGGTGTGTATGCAACCCCCGAGGGTAGAACAAACATCGTCAATTTAAACGCCATTGGCGAAACGGCCTGCACGGGCTATCACGGCGCGAACCGCTTGGCAAGCACCTCGCTGTTGGAAGCTGTGGCGATGGGCTATCTGTGTGCGCACGCGGACGCGGAAGACATCAAAACGCAATCCTTCCATATTCCTACGCCCAAAGATTGGGTGGTTCCGGAGGAAAAGCCGGACCTTAACTTGGTTAAGCAGGATTTGGCTACGCTTCGCAACACGATGTGGAACTATGTGGGGCTTATCCGCAGCCGCAAGCATTTGGGCCGCGCGGAAAAGATTTTGCGCCACCTGCATAACGAGATTGATTCCTTTTACAAGGGTAATGCCTTGTGCCAGGAACTGTTGGACTTGCGTAACGGCACGCAGACGGCTCTGCTTATCACTTATGCCGCTTTAAAAAACCGCCACTCGGCGGGGTGCCACTACTTATCGGACGAAAAAAAGTAAGTGCTTTTCATTACACAAAAAACCGGGCCTTGGAGTTTTTCCCAAGGCCCGGTTTTTAGTTGTATGGTAGTTGTTGTCATCCCGTAGTGTTTTTATACGGGATCTGTTGTTGCCTTTTCATTGGGTTGCGACATTGCAAGAACAGGGGCGCTCCCATTAATCAAAAGGGCGCGGATAAGTAGCCGCCCGCTAGTGTGCGGCCCGCAGGGTGCGGGGATCTGGCGTTTCGTAAGAGAGGAAGAACAGCAACAACAGATTCCCGACTACGACACTCGGGAATGACAACTTAAATGCGCTATTGTCGTCATCCCGGAAGGTTTTTATCCGGGATCTGTCGTTGCCTTTTCATTGGGTTGCGACATTGCAAGAACAGGGGCGCTCCATTAATCAAAAGGGCGCGAAAAAGTAGCGGCCCGCAGGGTGCGGCCCACAATATGCGCGGCCTGCAAATCTGCCGCCCGCAGGGTTAGAAGGACGGGGTGTGCTTTTTGCTGAAAAAGAAGTTTTGCCCGTGCTTATCAAAAAACGCTTTAAGCATTTTTACGGAAATAAGTGTGGAAATGGCATCGGCGCACGCGGGAGCCAAAAACACGCCTGTAAGGCCCAAAAACGTCGGTAAAATCAGCACCAAGGGAATTAAAAAAAGCACTTGGCGCGACAAACTCAAAAACGCCGCCTTTAACGGTTGGTTAATGGCCTGGAAGAAACTCGTTGTCATCATTTGCAAGGGCACAATAGCCAAGAGCAAGTTAAACAGCCGTATGGCCCTAGACGCCATATCCACCAACGCCAAATCCTGCGCATTAAACACCGCCGCAATCGGGCGGGCAAAGACTTCGGTCAAAATAAACCCGGCAGTCGTAATCACCATCCCCCAACGGATAGCCATTTTGAGCGTTTGGATGGCAGTGGCGTACTTGCGTGCGCCGTGATTGTAGCCGATGAGCGGCTGGGCTCCTTGGGAAATGCCGATTAAGGGCATCAAAATAATGGTGTTTACGCTAACCGCAATGCCCACGGCGGAAATAGCCACATTGCCGCCATACTTTAACAGCGCGTGGTTTAAAATAATATTGAGCAGGCCCGAGGCCAACTGAAAGGCAAATTGCGAGAATCCAATCGCCATACAGCCCCATACGATATCAAGCCGCAGACGAAAAAATTTCCAGCGCAACCGGTAGAAACTGCGTTGCCCGGTAAAGAACAGTAAAATCCAAATAAAGGAAACCACCTGCCCGCAAACCGTGGCCGCCGCCGCCCCTTTAATGCCCCAATGGAGCATAAAAATAAACACCGGCCCCAAGACCAGGTTGATAAACGCGCCGATAAATTGCGTGCCCATAGCGGTTTTGGGGTGCCCGGAGGAGCGGATAAAGTTGTTCATCCCTACGCCAATAGCAAATAAAAAGTACCCGGGCAGCACCACCCACGCGTAATCGTGCGCATAGGGCAACACCTCGCTGTCCGCACCCAAAAAGGTAAGTACCGGGTCCAAAAACAGGTAACTGCCCAGCGTTAGCACCCCGGCTACCAAGGTAAGCAATACAAAAGCGTTGCCCAAAATGCGCTGGGCTTCTTCCTCCTTCTTTTCGCCCAAGCGGATAGAAAAAAGTGAATTTGCGCCTACGCCGATAAGCGCGCTGAACCCTATATATAAAAGCCCGAGGGGGAACAAAATCGTAATCCCGGCGAGGCCGTTCGCACCCACATCTTGCCCTACATAAATGCGGGAAATAATGCTGTACAACGCGTTTACAAACATCCCGGCCACGGCGGGCGCGGAAAATTTAACCAATAATTGGGCCAAGGTGCGCCCTTTAAAGGGATTTTTTTCGTGAATAGATACTACCTTTGCCATAACAAAATAAACTCCTTAAAGCGTAAAAAAAGCCCCCATTTGGCTGGGTGCTTTTCTTATATATATTTTACTAAATATGAAAATAGTTGGGTAGTGGCGCGGGCGGGTGATTAATGGTACAATACAAAGATAGTAAGGAGGATTATTTTCTATGAAGAACCGTTTTGTCTTGCGCGCCGTTTTGGCGGCGGCGTTGGTGGCGGGGAGTGCGCTGGCCTCTTGGGCGGCGGCCCCGGCCCTAAAAGTTTTGTCGGCTTCCCCCAAGGGGAAACTTTACGCGGGGGGACGTTATCCTATTTCCGTTTCGTTTAACCAGCCCGTAGCCGCGCTGGGGGAAAAAACGGAGTTTTCCTCGTCCGACTGCCCGATTTCCGTTTCGCCTAAAATCAAGGGTTCCTGCCGGTATAGCGGCACGCAAACAGTGGTTTTTGAACCGGCTGAAAACTGGCCCGAAGCCACGGCTTACACCGTAACCGTTCCCGCGGGTTTTAAATCCGCCGTCAGCAGCAAGGCCTTGGCGCAAAATTACACGTTCCGCTTTACTACCCCGGTGCCCGAGGTAAATTTTGTCCAGCCCCGTAAGGACGAACATTGGATTAGCCTTAATCCAACCTTATATGTAGTGTTTACCCGTCCGGTAAAAATGGACGAACTTTCCAAATACGTTCAACTTTCCTATATGGCTCCGGCCGAGGCTACTTTCAGCCAGCGTTTGGGTTTATCCTCCGTCAAACGCCCGGACGTTACCAAAACCGTCCCGCTGATTGTCCGCCCGATTAGCCAACTGGAATACGAAAAAGATTTTTCTTACTATAACAAACAAAATATTGCGGTTATCAGCCCGTTGTCCTCGTTGGAAAAGGGCACTCGCTATACCCTTACGTTAAAGGCGGGCTTGCCTGCGCCTACGGGTACGCAGGGGATGGAAAAGGATTATAATACCACTTTCTATACCTACCCTAATTTAACGGTTTTGAACCAAGTTAATGACGGTTGCTTGCCCTATACGCCGACGGTAGATTTTTCCACCCCTGTCCGCTTGAAGGAATTGGCCGCCGCGGCCACCGTGGAGCCGGCCTCTGCCGTGCGCAAACTTTCCGAGCAGGAGGGCGACGCCTTGGGCTATGATGTGGTGGACAGCAAAACGGGGCAGGCGTATTTCCGCACGCCCTTTGCCTTCCTTAATTTACAGCCCGGTAAAACCGTTACCGTAACCTTGGATAAAAACCTGCGCGATATCTACGGCAATACCTTGGGTGAAGATAAAATCTTTACCATAACCAACTCCGGCTATTGTCCGGCGGCGGACTTTTCGGGCGGGCTTGGCGTGCTGGAAAGTTATTTAAGCCCGCGCTTGCCTATTGATTTAATGAATACGCCCGCTTTGCCTGTGCGCGGTGCGCGCTTTAATAAAGAAAACTTTATTCCGTTTGATACGGCTTCCGCGGGATACTGCGCCAAAAAGCCGCTTACCTCCGCCACCTTTGACGGTACTTATACCTTTAAAGACGTAAAGGACCGCACGGTTAAAACCTTTATTGACTTAAATAAGTTTAACCCCACGGCTAAGGACAGCATTGTTTTCAGCCAAGTAAAACTCCAAGATAAAAACCGCAAGGACGGCTGTTGGGTATCGTCCACCGATAACCTTACAGATGTGGGTGTAACGTTAAAAACATCGCCTGAAAATATTTTGCTGTGGGCGACCTCGCTCCAAACGGGCGAGCCGATGCCCAATTTGGCGGTAGAACTGCGCAGTAAAGACAACAAAATCTTGTGGACGGGCAGTACCGACCAGGACGGCTTGGCCCGTGCACCCGGTTGGAAGAATTTGGACGTTACCGCCGAGTGGGGGCAACCCGTGGTGTATGCGTTTGTGTCCAGCGCGGGTGGCGATGCGGTCGTCAGCAGTGCTTGGAACGACGGCCTTGAACCGTGGCGCTTTAATTTAAATTATGATTACAACCCCCAGCCCGAAGCGGTGCGCTCCGTACTGTTTACGGACCGCGGCATTTACCGCCCCGGTGAAACCCTGTATTTAAAAGGCGTGGTGCGCCAATTAAGGGGCAGTGCGTGGGGCCTTTCGCAGGCGGTGCGCGGCAAGGTGCGCATTAGCGACGCCCGCGGCGAAGAGGTGCTAAATAAAGACGTTACCCTTTCCTCGCAAATGGGTACCTTTGACCTTAAATTTGATATTCCCAAAACGGCCTATACGGGCTCTTGGGATATTTCCTTTACCCCGCAAATAAAAGGGCAGCCGGATATTGCGGGTGCTTATTACACTTTCCAGGTGGAGGCCGTCAAACAAGCGGACTTTAAAGTAAACCTCCGCCCGGAACAGGAAGATTATTTCTCCGGCGATACGGCCCAATTTTTAGCCTCTGCCCAGTACAACTTTGGTTCCCCGTTAGCGGGCGCCAAGGCCAACTGGAACCTGCGCCGGATGCGCGCTTGGTTTGAGCCTAAGGGCTTTGAGGGCTACACCTTTACGCCGTATTTCCTGCGCGAGGACGAATATAAAGAGGACGGCAAACTGTTGTTGGATTCCACGGGTAATTTGGACGATAAAGGGGCCCTGTCCTTTTCTGCCCGCTTGCCAAAGGTGAACTTCCCGGTAACGGTATATGCCGAACTGGGTGTGCAGTCGCCCGCGCGGCAGGATTTGTTTGCCCGCGCCGATGTGCTTGTTCACCCCGCTTCCTTTTACTTGGGGGCCAAACTGGTAACGGACCGCGTGGAACTGGGCGATACGGTTCAGGCGGACCTGTTGGCGGTAACGCCCAAGAGTGTGCGGACCTCGGCCACGGTTACGGCGGATATCCGCAAGGAACAATGGTTCAGCGTGCGCAAGGCCGGATTGGCGGGCCGCTTGGAGTGGGTAAGCGAAAAGAAGGTAACCAATTTGCCCAGCCAAACGGTGCAAGTCGGTACGGACGGCGGACGCTTGTCCTTTAAACCGACGGAAGCCGGAAACTATTTTGTAACGCTTACGAGCAAGGACTCCTCGGGCCGCACCGTGTTAGGCGGATTTAATGTAATGGTGTATGGCAAGGGGCAGGCTTATTGGAAGCAGACGGATGATGACCTGTTGGTGTTGAAGCAGGACAAAAATTCCTATAAGCCGGGCAAAACGGCCCGCATTGCCGTAGAATCCCCGTACGAAAACGCCTTGGCGTTGGTAACGGTGGAACGCGAGGGTATTTTGGACGCGTGGATTACGCCTGTAAAAGGCGGTGCGGACTATGTGGAAGTACCGGTAAAGCCTAATTATCTGCCCAATGTGTATGTCGGTGTAACCTTGGTGCGCGGACGGAGTGCGGACCCCGTGAACGATAAGGGGCTTGATTTGGGTAAACCGCAAGGCAAGGTGGGATATGTTAATTTGACGGTTCTGCCGGATTCCAAAAAAATTACGCCTGTTATCAAACCCAACAAAACCCGCTACCAGCCGGGCGAAGAGGTAACGCTCAAACTGACGGCCAAGCCGCATTTAAAGAATACCCCGGCGGAAGTAGCCGTTATGGTGGTGGATGAGGGCGTTTTGGCCCTGACAAATTACCAAACGCCGGATTTGTTCAGCCAATATTACGGCTCCCGCCCGGTGTCCGTATTTACAATGGATAACCGCGTGTATGTGGTGGGCCAGCGTAACTTTGGCGAAAAAGGCGAAAACCGCGGCGGCGGCGGGGCAAACTATGCCGCCAGCAAACTGGGAGGCGTGGATTTGCGCACGAACTTTGCGTTTACACCGTATTTTAACGCGGTGGTAACCACCGATAAAAAGGGCCGCGCGGAAGTGAAATTTAAACTGCCTGACAACCTGACAAAATTCCGCATAATGGCGGTAGCCCTGACGGCGGACGAGTTCGGCTCGGCAGAAACGTCTATCCAAGTATCTAAACCCGTTATGGTAACGCCCAACCTGCCGCGTTTTGCGCGCAAGGGGGATAAATTCTCCTGCGGGGCCGTGGTGTATAATTACGAGGATAAAAAGGGCGAACTGACCGTAACTGCCCGTGCCGAAGGCGCCGTAACCTTATCCGGCCCGGAAACCAAAACGGTAACGGTTCCCTTGGGCAAAGCACAGGAAGTAGCCTGGGCGTGCGAAGCCGCGGAAAACGGCGAAGCGCGCGTAGCGTTTAGCGTAAAGGGGCGCAAAGCGCAGGACGGAGTGCTTTCTAAGTTTGTGGTTTCCCCGGTGGAAAAGAAGCAGACGCTTTCCGTCTATGCGGCTACGCAGGGCGAGCAAGAGGAACTGCTGGACAAGCCGGGCAACTTAAACGAAGCGGCGGATAACGAAATTACCCTTTCGCTCGCTTCCACGGCACTTTTGAACTTAAAGGGCTCTATGGTCTATTTGCTTACTTATCCGTATGATTGCTTGGAGCAAAAAATGTCCAAGGCCTTGCCCGTGATTGCGGGGGCCCAGTTGGTGGAAGATTTTAAACTGGGCGATACCGCGCAATATAAAAAGCAGGTACAGGAAATTTTAGACTTACTGCCCGAATACCAATATGCTTCCGGCGGGTTTGGCTACTGGAAGAATACTTCTTTGCCTGACCCGTATGTAACGGCTTACGCGTTGGAAGTAAACTATTTAGCCAAAAAAGCGGGCTATCAGGTGCAAACCAAGGTATTAAATAAAGCGGTTGCTTGGCTGGAAACGGCTTTTTACGCCAAAACAACCCGAGCCTACCGCTATTCCTCCCTGGAAACGGACACCGCGCGCGCTTACGCCACGTATGTGCTGGCCTTGTACGGCAGAAACGTACAAAGCGCTTTTAATACGCTCTATGCCAAGGCGGACTCTCTGCCGCTCCCGGCGCAGGCGTATTTGTTAAAGGCCGCGCAGGCTTCGGGCCGCTCCCAAGCCATTAAAAACGCCTTGGGCCAACGCTTGTTAAACCGCATCGTCTTTACGCCCGAATCGGCCTATTTTGACGTGCCGCAGGAAATGCCTTGGTTACATATGGATAACACCAAGGGCACGGCTCTTGCGCTGGATGCGCTGTTATACGCGCAATATCCGTTTGAGCAAGCGTTCCAAACGGCGCATTGGCTGCTTACGCAGTTAAACGCCGAAGGCCATTGGAACAACACGAACGTAAACGCCGCTGTATTTAAGGCGTTAAACACCTATTACCAAGCGCAGGAAAGTGTAACGCCGGACTTTGAAGCGTCCGTCAAACTGGCCGGGAAAACCTTGCTCCAAAATACCTTTAAGGGCCGCAGCGTGGACAGCAAAACCGCTTCCGTACCGTTTGACGAGGTATATGGCAATAAGGGCGAAGCCCGCTTGAAATTTGCCAAAGAGGGGGCCGGAACGCTCTATTATACGCTGGGACAAGTGTATGAGCCGCGCTGCTATGATAAACCGGTGGACGGCGGCTTTACGGTTTCCCGTGCGATTACCACCTTGGACGGCAAACCCGTGAGTGAAATTGTGGCGGGCGAACGCTACAAAATCACCTTAACGGTCAAAAACGCCACGGCGCGCAACTTTGTGGTGGTGGAGGATTTTATCCCGGCCGGGTTTGAAATTGTAAACACCTCGCTGGCGACCGAATCCGCCGCGCAGGGCGCCGTGTTGGCCGAGGACAACGGCGGCTATTATAACGGCTTTGAGCGGAGCGAAAAATACGACGACCGCTTGGCCGCGTTTGCCGATTACCTGCCCGCCGGCACACACACCTATTCTTACTTGGTGTCGGCCTCGGTGCCGGGCACATTTGCCTATCCGTGCTTATGGGCCAGCCAAATGTATGAGCCGTCCGTTTTTGGCCGCAACGCCACCGAAACGCTTATCATAAAATAATGAAAAAGCGTTTGGCGGTACTTTTAAGTTTAGTGCTTCTTCCCTGCCTGGTGGGCGGGGAAGAAGCATTTTTGTTGCCGTCCAAACAAATTTACGACCGCTACGGTGCACCCATACGCGGTTTTTTGTCGGCCCGTAATACCTATTATTTGCCTGTTTCGTTAAATGAGGTTTCGCCTTGGCTGATAGCCGCCGCCGTGGCCGCCGAGGACAAACGATTTTTTACGCACTCCGGGGTGGATGTGGCGGCTATTTTGCGCGCCGCGTGGCAAAACACCACAGCGGGCGAAGTCGTCTCCGGCGCGTCCACCATTACCCAGCAACTGGCCCGCGCGGTGGAGCCCCGCCCCAAAACCTTTTGGGGCAAAACGCGCGAGGCGTTTAGTGCGCTAAAAATAGAGCGCCAGATGACCAAAGAGGAAATTTTGGAGGAATATTTTAACCTCTTGGAACTGGGCAATTTGACGCAAGGGGTGGAAGCCGCCAGCCGTTTCTATTTTAATACGCAGGCGGCGGATTTGTCCTTGTCGCAGTCCGCATTTTTGGCGGGACTTGCCAAATCGCCTACTTATTATAATCCGCTTAAACATTTCTCCCGCGCACTCAAACGGCGCGATTGGGTGC
Source organism: Candidatus Avelusimicrobium sp. (assembly GCF_050873505.1). Classification (GTDB taxonomy): domain Bacteria; phylum Elusimicrobiota; class Elusimicrobia; order Elusimicrobiales; family Elusimicrobiaceae; genus Avelusimicrobium. Next base: position 22,832 of record NZ_JBNMIY010000008.1, read on the forward strand.
TGAAAAAAATGCTGGATAACGGGTTTATTGATAAGGAAATGTACGCTCTGGCCGTAAGCGAGCAGTTGGAACTGCGTTCTACCGCCCGCCCGTTTGACGCACCGCACTTTACGCGGCTGTTGGAGCCCCTTTTGCCGCCAGATTCGCAGGAAGTTTCCTCTACCCTAGATAAAGATTTGCAATTATATGCCGAGGGCGTGGTAAAAAATTATATTTCGCACTTGGCGGAGCAAAACGTAACCAACGGGGCGGTGGTAGTGCTGGAAAATGCTACCGGGGCGGTGCTTGCCTATGTGGGGTCGGCTGATTTTTACAACTCCCAAAACAGCGGGCAGGTGGACGGCGCACGCGCCTTGCGCCAGCCGGGTTCAGCCTTAAAACCCTTTGTATATGGGCTTGCCTTTGAGCGGGGAAGCCTTACTCCGGCCAGTTTGATTTTGGATGAGGACACTTTTTTTGAGGGGGGATTTCGGCCCCGGAACTATGACGAAAACTACCACGGTTGGGTATCTGCCCGCCGCGCACTAGCGTGCTCGTACAATATCCCGGCGGTAAAGGCGGCGGAACTTTCCGGCACGTTTAATTTGTTGGCTCTTTTGCGCCGGGCGGGGTTTACCTCTTTAACCAAACCCGCTGATTTTTACGGCTTGGGGCTGGCGCTTGGCAATGGAGAGGTGCGCCTGTTGGGCCTGACAAACGCCTATGCCGCGCTTGCGCGCGGGGGAGTTTATAAACCTGTTTTGTTTGCCACAAACCCTATTATCCGCGCCCCGGGCCGGGAAGCGCGTGTGCTTACCCCGCAGGCGGCCTATTTGGTTACGGATATTTTGGCGGATAACAACGCCCGCGCGCCTGCGTTTGGGCTTAATTCGCCGCTCTCGTTACCTTTCCCGTTTGCGGCCAAGACGGGCACGTCCAAGGATTATAAAGATAATTTTGCCATTGGCTATACCGCGCGCTGGACGGTGGGCGTGTGGGTGGGAAATTTTGACGCAACCTCTATGCAAAAGGTGTCCGGCATTACGGGGGCGGGGCCGATTTTGCACGATTTGGCCGTTTATTTGCAAGAAAAATATCCCTCCGGTCCGTTTGCCGTGCCCGAGGGTATAGTGCGCGCGCAGACCTGTTTGGATAGCGGCCTGTTGGCCGGGGAAAACTGCCCGCACACGCAGGAAAGCGCCTTTGACCGGGCACACTTGCCCGGTGTTTGTTCGGGGCATCACAAGGCGGTTTCTACGCGCTTAAAAATTGTTTCGCCCACGGACAAGGATGTTTTTAAGATAGACCCGTCCGTGCCGCTTGCTTCCCAAGCCGTTAAGTGGGCGGCGGAGTGCGCCACGGACACCTGCACTTGGGTTTTGAACGGAAAAAAACACCCGGGTTCTTCCTGCCAAGAGTGGTGGCCGTTGCAAGAGGGCAAGCATACCTTATCGGTTTCGTGCCGCGGCGAAGAGGCCAGCCTTACCTTTGAAGTTCTACCGTAAACTAGGAGTTCTTTTTCTTGCAGAAATATTGTTCTTGACCTGATTTTTTGTTTTTGATAAACTAACCAAGAGTACAAAAAAGGAGATATAAATGAAAGGTTTTACTTTAATTGAATTATTGGTAGTGGTACTTATTATTGGTATTTTATCGGCAGTCGCGTTGCCGCAATATACTCGGAGCGTACAGAAAGCCAGGATGACACAACTGCAGACTATGACTGCTTCTGTGTATCAGGCAGAAGAAATATATTATTTGGCAAATAGTACATATACCAGTAATTTTTCTGACTTGGATTTGACAATTCCCGGAGAAAGTTTTAGTGGAAATATAGGGGGTATTTCGGGAGCATCGTCTGCTTCGCATATCAAAAATGGTAATTATTATTATATTGTTTACTCTTATGAGGCTGGCAATTTTTTTACATATGGGGCTTATATCCCGGCTTCTGGATCTAAGACTAAACCTGATTTTGGTTTTATTCGGTACAGTAAAAATTATAGTATGGGCCTAGCGGGGGTAACCGCCTGCGTGGCATATAGTACAGATGCGGAAAATCTGTGTCGTTCAATGAACGGCAGTTTAATAAGTGGTACGGTTTTAGGTGTAGGTGGAAAGTTATACCGCTTAAATTAAATGCCTAAATATTAGAATTCTTGCCATAGTATTTTGAAAGGCCTTGGCTTTTATATGCCAAGGCCTTTCTGCTACTGCTATTTATTTTTATTTTCTTTGTTTTTTAAACTGGCCTTGATGAGCCCGTCAAACAGCGGATGCGGGCGTAAGGGGCGGGAACCAAATTCCGGGTGGAATTGGCCCGCAATAAAATACGGGTGGTCTTGGCGTTCCACAATTTCGGGCAGCACGCCTTCGTGCCAGCCGGACACGGTTAAACCCGCATCGGCCAACTGCTTTACATACGCCGGGTTAAATTCGTAGCGGTGGCGGTGGCGTTCCACAATGCGGTCCTTGCCGTATAAACGGCGCGCCAACGAGCCTTCCTTCAAGTCCGCGGTGTAGTTGCCCAGGCGCATCGTGCCGCCCTTGTAAACCACATTTTTCTGCTGGGGGGTTAAATCTACCACCGGGTCCTGCGTGGTGGGGTCAAATTCGGTGGAATTGGCGTCGTGCAGACCGCACAGGTTGCGCGCGGCTTCAATCACCACGCATTGCATACCCAGGCAAATGCCCAAGAGCGGAACCTTGTGTTCGCGTGCGTATTTGACGGTGGCGATTTTGCCCTCAATGCCGCGTCCGCCAAAGCCGCCCGGAATCAAAATGCCGTCCACCGTTTTTAATTTTTCTTCCACCTTGTCTTTTTCGGTGTTGATGTAAACCACTTCCACCTTGGCGTCGTTGTTCATCCCGGCGTGCTTTAAGGCCTCGTGTACGGACTTATACGCCTCTTGGAACTCGGCATATTTGCCCGCAATAGCGATTTTAACCGACTTGCTGGGATTAAGTGCCTTATCAAAAAATTCAAACCATTTGGGGTCAATTTCTTTCGTGGGTTTTAAGCCCAAGAGGGAGATAATTTGCTTATCCACGCCCTGTTTGTAGAACATTTCCGGAACGTGGTAAATGGATTTTGCATCGGCGCACTCAATAACCGCCTGCGCGGGCACACTGCAAAAGAGGGATAATTTTTCCTTTAAGTGCTGGCTTAACGGCTTTTCCGTGCGGCAAATGAGCATACTGGGCTCAATGCCCACTTCGCGCAGTTTGTTGACGGAGTGTTGCGTGGGCTTGGTTTTCAGTTCTTGCGCCACGGCAATATAGGGGATGAGCGTAACGTGTACGCAAATGACGTTTTGCGGGCCCTTTTCCAAGCGCAGTTGGCGGGCGGCTTCCAAAAACGGCAGGGATTCAATATCGCCCACGGTACCGCCGATTTCAATAATAGAAACGTCGCACTCGTTTTCAAACGCGGTAAAGCGGCGTTTGATTTCGTTGGTAATGTGCGGGATGACCTGCACTGTGGCGCCCAAATATTCGCCGCGGCGTTCCTTATCAATAACGGTTTGGTAAATGCTGCCCGCGGTGTTGGTGTTGGCGCGGGTCATATTCACGTCCAAAAAGCGTTCGTAGTGGCCTAAATCAAGGTCCGCTTCCGCCCCGTCCGTGGTTACAAACACTTCGCCGTGCTGGTACGGGCTCATCGTGCCCGGGTCCACGTTAATGTACGGGTCGCACTTAATCATATTGACGGTAAGGCCGTTTAACTGCAAGAGTTTGCCGATGCTCGCGCCGGAAATGCCCTTGCCAAGCGAACTAACTACGCCGCCGGTGATGATAATGAATTTTGACATAATAAAACGACTCCTTAAATAAAAATAAAACGGTTTTTACTTACAGAAAAACTCCCGCCGGGAGGCGGGAGTCCTGTTATTTGTGTTCTTTAAAATACTTTTCGGCGGCTTCCAGGTCTTGGGCCGTGTCAATCGCCGGGCCGGCTGAACTGATGACCGCGCATTTGATGGTCATACCGTCTTCCAAGGCGCGTAACTGTTCCAGTCTTTCCAACTGTTCCAGCGGGCTCATCGGCAGTTCCACAAAGCGTTTTAACGCTTCGCGGCGATAGCCGTAAATGCCGCAGTGTTGCCAATAGGGAACCTTTTTGTTTTCTTCGGTCAGTTCCCGTTTGTAGGGCACGCGGGAGCGCGAGAAATACAGCGCGCGGCCGTCTTTGGCGATAACGGCCTTTACGCAGTTGGGGTTATTGATTTTGTCCTCGTCCAAGGTGCCCGTAACGGCGGTGGAAATGTCGCAGGTCGGGTCGGTCTTTAACAGTTCGGCCACGGCAAACACCGTTTCCGCCTTGATAAAGGGTTCATCGCCCTGTACGTTAATAATAAATTTTTCGGGGCGGTTTTGGGCGGCCTCGTAAATGCGGTCCGTGCCGCTTTGGCATTGGTCGCTGGTTAAAACGGCTGTCGCGCCAAATTTGGCTACGGCTTCCACCACCAGGGGGGATTCCGTGGCGATAATTACGTCGCCCACATTGGCCTTTACGCACGCTTCGTACACGTGCTGGATAACCGGCTTTCCGGCCAATAATTTAAGCATTTTGCCCGGCAGACGGGAAGACCCGTAACGCGCCGGAATAGCGATTAACACATCACTCATTTTAAAACTCCTTCAATTTCTTCACGCGTAGCGGTGGCCGTGCCGGATTTTTCCACCACAATCCCCGCCGCGTAGTTGGCCAGTACCGCCGCTTCGGGCAATTTGGCCCCGGCGGCTAACGCCAACGTAAAAACGGAAATGACCGTATCGCCCGCACCCGTAACGTCATACACTTCGCGCGCGGTGGCTTTAATGGTAATGGGTTTTTCATTACCCTTTTCAAACAAACTCATACCGTCTGCGCTGCGGGTGATTAAAATAGAATCAGCATCCAACATCTTTAAAATCTTATTGCCCAGTTTTTCAATGGCTTCCTCGCCCGTTTTGGGGGAGTCGCCAGCACCTTCCCAGGCTTCCTTGGTGTTGGGGGTCATACAGGTAATATTTTTGTACTTTTTAAAGTTGTCAATTTTGGGGTCCACGCACACCGGGATTTTGTGTTTGCGGCACATATCCACAATGGTTTTAATGTTGTGGTCCGACAGCATCCCCTTGCCATAGTCGGACAAAATAACGCCCTTGGCCGTTTTGATAGCCAGTTCAAAACTCTTCATACATTGGCTGGAAACGGCGGGGGAAATGGTTTTTTTGCTTTCGCGGTCAAAACGGACGATTTGCTGCTGCTCGGCCATTACGCGGATTTTTTGCGTGGTCGGGCGGTCCGGGTCTTCGGTTACGCCGTAAATGTTTACTTTTTTATCGCGTAAAAAACCCTTTAACATTTCGCCGCCAAGGTCCTGCCCTACGACGGACACCAATACGGGTTTAGCACCCAAGGCAGCCAAATTGACGGCTACGTTGCCCGCGCCGCCGGCTACGAAAAATTCCTTTTTTACATCTACTACCGGCACCGGCGCTTCCGGCGAAATACGGCTGACGGTGCCCTTAATAAAGTGGTCAAGCATAATATCGCCCACCACGATGATTTCTTGTCCTTCAAAATGATTTAAAATTTCTTTTAAGCGTTTGGTTGGTACGGTTGTCATTAGACGCTCCTTTGTATTTATCCATTATATCTTTAATTGCGTTTGTATTCCAGTAGTTCGGCGGAGACGCTGCCGATAAAAACTTCCGTTTTCATTTTAACGGGCATTTTATAGGCGTCATCCGTTAGCCAGACCTTTAAACTTTTGCCCTTGCTGACAAAGATGCCTTCTCCCCTAAATTGCGGTTCTACTACAATACAGTCAAATTTGCCTGCCGCGGTTTTTACCGTTTCCTTGCCTAATACTTTTACGACAAGGGGGTATTGCTTTTCGCGGTTGATGATATCAAAAATAATGTCCTGCCCTTTGGTTAAGGTTTGCGCGCGCACGAAATAGAGCGAGGAAAGCATATCCAGCACCCGTTGGGAAAGCGCGCCGGACAGCACGCGCGGGGCTTCCTTCTTTTGCACCTCGCCATAATAGACTTTATTGTCATAGTCAAAGGTCAGCCACTCGTCTCGCTTGTAGTTGCCCTCGCGCACGCTTTGCGTGTAGCCAAGCGAATAAAAGTTCTCGGCATCAATCCAAGAATAATTTACGTCGCGCACTTTAAAAAATGCGTCAATAACCGAGGCAGAAAAGGCCGTTGTTTGGATGAGGTAGGCCTTGCGCCCGTTGGCCGTGGTAACACCACGGTTTTTGATATAGGCGGTGCCAGCCTTGATAAACGAGTAATAAAGGCCGTATTTTAATTCTTCCCCGCTCCAAGCGGCCGAGGTTTTTTCAGGCGAAACGGCGGTATAGGCAAGAGGGCTTAACCGGCGGCCTTCCAAAGAAATTAACTCCTCGCCCTCAAACGATTTTTCATCGGGCGTAGGGGAAGATAAAACTTGTTGTTTCCTCGCCTGTCCCACGCGGCTTTCGGGCGTGATTGCGGGCTCTTTTTCAGGTTGAGGGTTTAGCGTTTGTTCCGGCTGAGCGGTGGCGGATAAAACGGTTTTGGTGGGTGTAGCGGGGGCTGTGGTTTGGGTGGAAGCCTTTTCGGACGAGGCTGGTTTGGCTTCTGCAAGTAGTGGGGCGGAAATGACCTTTTGAGCGGTGGACTCCGCCTGCTTATGCGCGCACGCACAGAGCAGAAAAACAGCCGCAAACAAAGCGCATAAAGACTTATTTGCCATTAGCCGCTCCGTCGTCCGCCACAATAAAGCGGGCGGCGTTTAAAAGGTTAGTGGCTACTTTTTCCGGCTTTAAATCGGGATATTTTTTTAAATGATTTTTGCCATTTGCCGTTGTAACCAGCACAGACTTTACCCCTATGTTGTGGCCAAATTCCACATCGGCTTTTTTGTCTCCAATCATATAGGAGTGGGCTGTATCAATGTGATATTTGTTAATCAGGTAAAGGCCTAATTTGGGTTTGGGTTTACGGCAGTCGCACGTTTCGGTGGGGGCGTGCGGGCAGAAGACGATTTCCTCTATTTTGGCGGGTTTTAACAGTTCTAAAAGCCGCGCGTGGACTTTATTTACCTCTTTTTCGGTAAAGTATCCGCGCCCGATGCCCGATTGGTTGGAAACAATAAAAAGTTTAAAGCCGTGCTCCTTTAAAAGGGATAAAGCCGGGGCCGCGCTTTTGTAGGGGCGGACCTTGGCGGGGTCGCTTAAATAGGTGCCGGGCTTTTCGTGGATGATGGTGCCGTCCCTATCCATAAAAACGGCTTTTATTTTCCCGCTCATACGCGTTCCTCCGGGTGAGCCTTCAAATACGCTTCGCCCTCGGCTTCGCGTTTCCAGCGGTTGTGCGCCCACAGCCAGGAAGCCGGGTTGGCCTTCAACCAATCCTCATAATAGCCTACCAAGGTTTTGGTAAACTTGCGGACATTTTCCATACTAAATTCTTTGGGGGGATAAACCGCGTCCATTACTTCGGACATAATGGTTCCGTCTTTTTCTCTCCACACGCGCACCGGGAAAACGGGCACCTGCATTTTAATAGCCAGCAGGGCCGTAATCGGCGAGAACGCCGCTATGCGCCCCATAAAGGGCACCCAAACTTCGCTGGACCCGGCGTTTTGGTCAATCAAAATGCCGAGCATTTTTTTCTTTTTCAGCCAGCGCATACAGGCAAAAAAGGGTTTATCCTCGTTATTGCTGTAAAAGGTGCGGCCCGAAAAAATATTGCGCAGGCGGTTGGTTTCCTCATCTACATAGGGGTTATCCACGCGCTGCGCCAAAACGGCCTTATCCACGCCATAGACGGCCCCGGCCACGCCAAAGGCTTCCCAGTTGGTAAAGTGGCCGATGTGGATAATTCCGCCCGTTACGTTTTGGGCGTTTAGCATTTTTTCTGCGCCGATAATGCGGCAGTGCTTTTTAAATTCTTCCGGCGTCATTTTGGTTAGTTTAATAAACTCGGCCAAGATACCGCCCATATTGCGCCAAGATTCCAGCGCGGTGGCGCGGGCTTCTTCTTCCGTCATTTTGGGGAAAGCCCGGCGGATATCATAAACAGAGCGGTTAAAGCGTTTCTTCATTACAAAGCGCACCGAGCCCGTGGCTTTTCTGCCCAGCCAAACGGCGGTTTTGTACGGTAACAGCCCAAACAGCACACAAAACAGTTTGAGCGCGAGGTATTGGATATAATGCAACGGAGTCTTTTTAAAACGGGTATTTGCCATATATACCCATTATACTAATTTTGGCCCCATTTCCCGCCCGGTTTTGTAAGCGCTTGATAAATGCTAAAATATCTAAAAGTTTGTTTTTTTAGGGGAGTTTATGAATTTAGAGGAATTAAAAGAGAATTTGCAGGATAACGCCTTGGGGCGCGGGTTGTTGTGGAGTGCGTCCAAATTATACGGTGTGGGGGCGTGGTTCCACTGCGCTATGTACGAAAACGGCTGGAAGACCGCCGAAAGCGTTACGGCGCGTGTGGTGTGCGTGGGCAATATTACGGCGGGGGGAACCGGTAAAACGACGGCTGTTTTGCTGGCGGCTACAACCTTAGCCAAAGAAGGCCTTCGCGTGGCGATTGTTTCGCGCGGCTACAAACGCCAGCAAAAAACCGAAGGGCCCGTGGTGCTGTTTGATAACCCGGATGCCGATTGGCGGATGGCGGGCGATGAACCCTTTATGATGAGCCGCGTATTGGCGCAGTACAAGGTGCCGATAGTAATTTGCTCCGACCGTGCCGAGGCCGCCAAAGAGGCCTTGCGCCGCTTTAAAAGCCAGATTATTTTGTTAGACGACGGCTTGCAGCACCACCGCTTAAACCGCGATGCCAATATTATTTTGGTAGATGCCAAAAACCCCTTTGGTAATAAGCATTTACTCCCATACGGCATTTTGCGCGAACCTTTATCCGCGCTCAAACGGGCCAATTTGATTGTGCTTACGCATTGTGATTTGGTTTCTCCGCGCCAGTTGGAGGACGTAAAGGACGAAATCCGCCTGTATAACGATACGGTGGAAATTTTGGAGAGCGTTCACGCTCCCGAATATTACTTTGACATTTGCCAAAGCAAAAAGGTGGATTTAAGCACGATTAAAGGCCCGGCGGCCTGCTTCTGTGCGCTGGGGCACCCGGAAAGTTTTGAGAATACCCTTGAAAAATTGGGCTTGGAACTCAAACAAAAATGGCGCTTCCCGGACCACCAATTCTATACCGAGGAAAACCTGCGCACCTTTGAGGAAACGCGCGGCAATTTGCCGCTCATTACCACCTTTAAGGACTTTGTTAAATTCCCCGATAATTGGCGCGAAATTTTGACAAAGGATGTGTATGTGCTGTCGGTGAATTTGAAAATCCGCGGCGGGCAGGGCGAAATGGATAAATTTGCCAATACGCTGTATCCCAACTTTGCACAATTAAAGACCCGCCGTTAATTACGGCCCCATATTTTAGTTACACGAGACCGGACCTTTTTACAAGGCCCGGTTTTTTATATAAGGGGATTCTTTTTTTGTCGTCATCCCAGAGTGTTTTAGGCGGGAATCTGTTGTTTGCTGTTGTCGTCATACTGAACTTGTTTCAGTATCCAGCGCAAGAGAGTCAAGGTTCGGCTGGACCCTGAAATAAATTCAGGGTGACGGTAAGGAATACTGTTTTTTGCTGTTGTTGTTCTCTTCCGAAACAACGGATCCCCGAACCCTGCGGGCCGCCAATTCCTCGGGGATGACAAGGGAAAACGAACACTTATTAAACAAGGGGTCATTCTGAACTGGTGGCCCGCAGGGTATCGTTAGAGCGGAAGGTTTTTATCCGTGATTTCGTTGTTATTCAAATAAGAGGTCATCCTGAATTTAGTTCAGGATCTACCGATTGTGTTGTTGGATGTTTATAGAAATAAAGGTCATACTGGAAGGTTTCTGTCCAGTATCTACTCCTTATTTAATAACAACAGATCCTGGATTACGACTTTCCAGGATGACAGCAACAACCACGACCCAAGCGGTAGGTCCTGAAACGAGTTCAGGACGACGAGCCTTGTTTTATTTATTATTGCCGTTTCGTTGATTTGCGACATTACAAAAACAGTGTGGCTCAATTAATCAAAATGTCGCGGACAAGTGGCGGCCCGCAGGGCTAGCGGCGGGTAAAAAGGTTCCAAACGGTTTTCCAGGGGTGTTTTTGGGGGAAAAATACGTTAAATACAGCCTTTTGCGTTAGAGAATTGACGGCGGGATTATCTATAAAAACAGGCAAGTTTTTAGGGGCAATATCCGTAAGGTTTTTTACCTTGTCCCCTGCGGGATAAAAGGCAAAACCTTCCGCCTTTAACCCCAGTTGCGTATGCAGGCGGAAAACGCTTTCCTGCGCCAAATAGGCGGCTTCGCTCTCGGGCACGGCGGATAAATCTTCCCCGTTTAGGCTAATGGCGCCGAAGGAAATAAGCCCGCTTTTGGCAAGCATTTTTAAATCCTTTTCCGTCAGTAAATTTTGCCACGGCTCTTGGTGCGGGTCCTGCCACGCATTGTAGGTACCGATAAGGTTCACGGGCACAAAGAGCATCGCCGGCATTTTCAAATCCTGCAAGAGGGGGAAAATCTCGCTGACAAAGGACTTGTACCCACCCATAAACGCAAGCAAAACAGGTTTTGGGGGCAGGTTTGATAGGTCTCCACGCACCGGGGTAAAGCCGTGCTTGCGGAGCCATAAAAGCGTTTTTTTAATTTGCTTGGCACTCGTCCACCCGTTTTTTAAGCGGGAATTTTTGGGTGCCTTGCCGATTTTTTCATAAGCCAATATGAATAGTGCATTTGGCTTGCGGTGCAAGGCAATTCCAAGCAAAATTCCTGCTAAAATAATGAGCCCAAGTGCGAAGTAAAGCATATTATAAGCGGCTTTCCCCGCGGGTGATTTGCAAATAGTAGTCAAACATCGTTTCGCCCCCGCGCGGGAACGCACGGCGCAAGGTGGATTTGCCGCGCCACGGCCAGGGATTTACGCCCTTTTTGGTGCTGAAATCAAACAGATATCCAGCCTTAAACACCTGCGGGCGGACGCGCTTGTCAAAGCCTCCGGCTCCATAAGGATAACACAAAGCCGTAACCGGGCGGCCCAGTTTTTCTTCCAAAATTTGCTTGCTTTGCGTGAGTTCCGTCCAAATTTCTTCGTCGGATAAACTGCGCAGGCGGCGGTGTGAACACGTGTGCGAACCAAAGGTTACAAGCCCGCTTTTTTGCATTTCGTCAATTTGCGCCCACGTCAAATAGCCGGGGCGTTTTTCAATGTAATCGGTAATCAAAAAAATGAGCGCGGGCACATTGTATTTTTTTAAGAGGGGGAAGAGCGTGGTATAATTGTCCTCGTAGCCGTCGTCAAATGTGAACATTACGGGCTTTTCAATAAGCGATTTCCCCGCCTGATAAGCCGTTTGCACGTCGTCCAGCGATACTAAGGTATATCCGCGCGATTTTAAAAATAAAATTTGCCGCTCCAACATTTCCGGGCGCATAGTAAAGGGGTATTGCTGTTCAGCCGGGTCGTCCAACACGCCAACGTGATGATACATTAACGCCACAAAGCCCTTTCTGGGCGGCAGATACCACGTTTTGCGCAGCACCGGGAAACGCCAAAATAAAAATACTACCAAAATAAGCAAAGCCAGCAAACACACGGTCATTTTTCTTTTTGCTCCTGTAATTGCCAAAGTTTGGCGTTTTTAACCAGCACATAAAAGGTGGAAAACGCGGCCCAAAATAGCCCGCGCACGCCGTCAAAGATACCTAACTTTAAAATGTAGCGTTTAAAAAATTCAAACGGAAGCGTAAACGCTACTTTAATAAGAGAGAAGCGTTTGCCGTTTTTGTACATTTGTTCCGCCGCCAAGGAGGTGTAGCGGTTAAATTTGCGGAAATAGGTTTCAATGGTGTCGTAGGAATAGTGGTTAATGGCGTTTTTCAAGCGGCCGATTTTGCCCTTTACGTCTAATCCCTCGTGCACAAGTCCGCCCACATATTTGGCACTTCCGGTTTTGACCAAGCGCAAATGCGTTTCTTTGTTAAGGCCGCTAAAACGCATTTTTTTGCCTAAAAAGTAGTTGCAAAAGGGAATATCATAACCCGCAAAGGCCGGGTTTTTGACGGCTTGGGCGATTTCTTCTTTGAGTTCGGGCGATAACGTTTCGTCCGCATCCAGGTTTAGAGCCCAGTCGCCCGTTACCTTGGAAAGAGCATAGTTCTTTTGCGAGGTAAACCCGTCAAAGGCGCGGTCATACACTTGCGCGCCCAGTTCGCGGCAGACGAGAGCGGTTTTGTCCTTGGAAAAAGAATTAACGACGATTACTTCGCTTACCAGTCCGCGCGTGCTTAAAATGCACTTGGCAATTTTTGATTCTTCGTTTTTAGCAATAATAAAAAGGGAAATTCTAGGCGTTTTCATATTACTTATTATACCATTTGCCTTATATAAAAAGGGGAACCGCAGTAGCAGGGTTTGGGACTACTGCGGTTTGGATGAAAAGGAAATCGTCTTCTATACTAATAGATTACTACTTGCGGGGACCTAAAAACAGGGTCTTTGGACCTATTTTTTTTAAAATAAGTACCTAGAAAAAAATGGGCCCAATGTGCTATAATTTTGGCATCTAGGAGGATATTATGAAGAAACTTTTGTTCGTGCTCCCTTTCCTGTTGGCCGCGTGCACCACGTTGCCTACATCTAGCGAATATTTGCTCCGCGGCGACGGTTATTTTAAAGACGGCCACGCGGATAAAGCCATTAAGGCCTATACGCAAGCGTTAAAATTAAACCCGGATAACTTGGAGGGGTACGCTTCGCGCGGGGCGGTGTATTTCTTTTTAGGTGAATACGACTTGGCCGAGAACGATTTTTTGCGTGTCTTGAAGGATAACCCCTATCAGGTGGACGCTTATACCGCCTACGCCAGTACCTTGGCTGCCAAAGGGGATTTTGAAAACGCGTTAAGCGTGCTGAATTTGGCTTCCAGTTTAAAGCCGGATAAGGTGGAAATCTTTTTCAGCCGTGGCGGTGTGAACTTTATGCTGGACCGCTACGAAGACGCTGTAAGAGATTATACGTCTGTGATTAACCTGCGCCCGGCGGCCGAGGTGTACAACGCGCGCGGGGCTGTGTATATGAAAATGGGCAAAACGGACCTGGCGGAAAAAGATTTTAATGCTGCAAAAAGTGCTAAAATTCCCGAAAAACTGAATATTTATTCAATGGTGGATTAAGCATTTCTCCGACGGTAAAATAAAAAAGTTTGCGCAAACGGTGTTTGTTTTGTTATAATAAATATACAAGATTTACGTCACCGTAGCTCAGTTGGTTAGAGCGAGCGTTTCATAAGCGCTAGGTCGGTGGTTCGAGCCCACCCGGTGACATTTTTTTACGCCCTTTGCATTAGCAGAGGGCGTTTTTCGTGGGGTTTGAACGGGCCCTCCCAACGCCTAAGCGTTTATGGGGGAAAAATCGGGCTGATTTTCGTGCAAAACGCCCCAAAATGTACTATCATAAAGGTACGGAGATAAATATGAAAAAAACCTTCGCTTCTTTTTTTGTGCTTTTTAGCGCCGCCTTGCCGGCGTTTTGCGCTTCTACCTGCGAAACCCGCGTGGATGCGCACCAAGACGCTACTACCCGCCAGCGTGTGCAATATTGCTTAACGCCGGAACAGGTTGCCCCTGTTGCCCCGGGGCCGGAAGTGGTGTATTACGGCGTTTCATCTGCCAAGCCTGCTGACGATTCAACCGAGGCTGAAAAACAGCGCAAGCAAGTGTATTTTGATAAAGACGGCGTAGCCGTTTCGCAAAATTATGTGGATACGTCCAAATTCCCCGCTTTCACAAACGATACGTTAAGCGAGCAGGAAAAAATCGCGCTGGAAGAAGCGCAGAAAAAACAGGCGCTCTTGCAGGCCGAACAACAAGCCAAAGCCGCGCAGGAAAAGCCGGCCCGCACAATGTCCGCAGAGCAAAAAGTAACCTTGGCTAACGAAACCAAGGCGGGTCTTTTGGCGCGCCAAACTAAGGCCAAACGCTATATGAAAGAGGTTACCCAGCAGCCGGAGCCGGATGAATTGGCTCAGGCCTATTCCATAACCCCGCAGGCAAACAACGCGCCGGACGCGTATAACCCCAACTATACGCCGGAAACCTATTCCACGCAAACGGCTACTTCTTCCGGCAACGATTTTGAAGCAGACCTGAACGCGGCTACCCCCGCATATAGCGCAGACGGCGCCGCCCCAGCCGGATTTACGGACCCGACCTTAGCCTCCGACCAAGGCTTTGGCTATAACGCCACGGACCCGGCAATGCAGCAATAACTTGACAATTTGATAAAGGGAGAATAGAATAGTTTTATGCAAGCGATTATTTCTTATTTAAAAAAACCGTATGCCGAAAAGGGTTTTATCGTCGGCACGTTTGACTCGTTGTTAAAACTCCTCGCGCTGTGCGTGTGGGGGTATTTGGCGGTGATTTTGGGCTCCCTTTTATGGGATTCCCTTATGACGGATTACAACCCTCTTAACAAATTGTGGTGGTTTTCGTACTGCTTTTTTATCTTTTTCGGGGCCACTTGGCTGGCGTATATTGTGCTTTTTGTGCGCAATTATAACGAAGAAGACGCCGAATAAGATACCTTGTTTTAGTATAAGGAAAAGCCCTGCCAAGCGCGGGGTTTTTTAATGGAGTGAAAAGCCTTGCAGTTTTTTGCGGGCTTCCTCGCGGTCCTGCTTTAATTGGCTGACTAATGCTTCTAATCCGCTGAACTTGGTTTCCTCGCGCAGTTTGTCCGCAAACCAAATGGTTATTTTGCGTCCGTAAATGCTTTGGCGAAAATCAAAGATATTCACCTCTACCAGCGGCAAAATGGTGTGCAAGGTATTGACGGTCGGGCGAAATCCAATGTTGCAAAATCCGTCGTAGAGTCTGCGCCCTACGCGCACCTTTACGGCAAATACGCCCAGCGGTAAAATCTTGTAAATGCCCGTATCCAAATTAGCCGTAGGAAAGCCCAATTTGCGGCCCAATTTGTGGCCCTTTACCACCACGCCGGAAAGTTCATACGGCCGGCCTAACAGCGTATTAGCCAGCCGGATATCACCCTGCGCCAGTACCTTGCGGATAAGCGAGGAGGAAATTTTCTCTCCGCCCGCACGGTAAAAATCCGCCACAGAAAAGGGGATTTTATATTTGGCGCACTCGGCGCGTAAAAAATCTATCCCGCCTTGGCGGTTTTTCCCAAAGGCAAAGTCCGGCCCGACGAGTAACCCGCCCATTTGGTATTTTTCAAGCAAGGTCTGTTCAAAAAAATCCTGCGCGGGCATATTTTGGCATACTTTAAAATCAAGCGCTTCTGCGGGTAGCCCCGCCGCTTTCAAGAGCCGCTTTTTTTCTTTTGGCAAGGTTAAAACGCTCATTTCCGGGTGTTCGGAAAGCAAGGTTTTGGGGGGGAGCGGAAAATAGAGTGCTAGCGGCTTTAACAAAGCCCCGGCGGCCAAGGTTTCCAAATGGCTGAACAAATGGCGGTGCCCGGTGTGGACGCCGTCAAAAGTGCCGATAGTGATAAAATGTCTGCGTTTCATACGTTTACGGGCTCCACATGCGCGTAGAGCGCGGCGGTTTCACAGCCCTTTAACAAGTTGCCGTCAAAGGCGTTTTGCACGCTGTACGGGCCGATTTCAAGCCTTCTTAAAGCGGTTAAATGCCCTGTCGTGCCCAGTTCCTGCGCCAGCAAAAAGCCCAGCGAGCGTACATAAGTGCCGCACGAGCAATGCACGGTAAATTCAATTTCGTCCGGTTTTGTCAGTTGTACCTTGCGCCACTCCACGGTAACTTCGTTGTAGCGGCGTTCTATTTCTTTGCCTTTGCGGGCGAGTTCGTACATATGTTCGCCGCCGATTTTTTTTGCGCTGAAAAACGGAATCGGCTGGCGGATAAGGCCGGAAAGTTTTTTTGCGGCTTCTTCCACTTGCGCTTGGGTAAGCGGGGGGACGGGGAGTTGGTTTACCTTGTCGCCGTGTGCGTCCCACGTGTCGGTTTCCGTGCCCAGTTTTAATACGGCGCAGTAAGTTTTGGAAAGGGTTAAAAATTCGGTCTGGCGTTTGGTGGCTTCGCGCCCGATAAGCAAAATCAAAAGCCCCGTGGCCATCGGGTCCAGGGTACCGCTGTGGCCGATTTTTTTGGTTTTTAAAACCCGGCGGCACACGGCAATAATGTCGTGCGAAGAAAAATCCGCCGGTTTATCAATCAGCAAAAGGCCGCTTTTTTGCGGTTCAGGCAAGTTTTTTAACGACATTTAATACCACTTCGGCCAGTTCGTCGGCCACTTGTGCAACACTCTTGCCCGTAACTTTAAAGCCCGAAGCACGCGCGTGCCCGCCGCCGCCAAAGGTTTGGGCGATACGGCTTACGTCCACGCTTCCGCGGGAGCGCAAATTGACGGACACCTTGTCCGGCTCCTCTTTAATAAGGGCGGAAACCTCCACGCCGGGAATCATCGTCGGTTGGCTGACAATTCCCTGCGTTTGGGCGGGCGTAGCGCCAAAGGCTTCAAAATCGTGATGCGTAAGAATAATTTGGCTGTACTTATTGTCAAAGCGCATTTCCATTTTTTCCAGCGCGCGGCCCAAGAGTTTTAACTCAATGTAAGATTTGGTAAAGTAAATCACTTGGTTGATTTGGTTTACGTCGGCCCCCAAGGCAACCAAGGCAGAGCCCACGCGCAGGGCCTCGGCGGTGGTGTTGGAGTGTACAAAGCGCCCCGTATCGGTAACCAGGCCGGTATAGAGGCAGGTGGCCTCGTCGGGCATAGGGAGCAAATTATCCTCGCCGGAGGCTTCAAAAAATTGAAAAATAATTTCGGCGGTGGAGGAAGCCACGGAATCAATGTGATTGAGGTCGCCGTAATCGTCGCTTACCAAGTGGTGGTCAATGTTAATAAGGGTCTTGGCTTGGCAGAGGACGCTTTCCAAATCGCCGCCGCGTTTGCGGTCGGAGCATTCCAATAAAATAACGGTGTCAAAATCCGGCTTTTCCGGCAGAACGCCGACGTGGATTTTAGAGAGCCCCGGCAGAAATTTTAAATCATTGCCGATAGCGGGTGCGCAGTAGGCATATACCTCTTTGCCCAAGCGTTCCAGAAGCGATGTCATCGTAAGCGTGCTGCCCAAGGAATCCCCGTCCGGGTTTAAGTGCCCGGCGATAAAAAATTTCTTTCCGGCGCGCACGGCTTGCCAAATTTTTTCCAGGCTCGCTTCTCTATTTTCCATTTTCTTTTTCCTTTTCAATTACCTGAAAAATGGCTTCCACGCGGGAGGCTTTTTCCGGCGTGTCGTCGTATTCAAACGTAAAGGAAGGAATACGTTTTAAGTGCAGGCGTCCGCGCAGGTCCGCGCCGATTTCCTTGCGCAAAAGCGAAAGCGCGTCTTGCGTTTTTCTTCTGTCCTCGGGGCTGCCGAAGACGGAAAAATACACCTTGGCGTTGGCCAAATCCTTGGACAGGCGCACCGCCGTAATGGTTACAAAGCCGCCAAAATCGCCATTAGCGGCCATTTTGGTGATGAGAGTGTTAATCTCTTCTAAAAAAAGGGTTTCCAAACGTTTAATTCTGTCTATCATATACTTTATTATAGCATTTTGGCTTTTGAGGCAAAAAAATACTTGAAATTATTTTAAAATATATTTAAACTATTTAAGTAGCGCGTTTGGGCGCGCAAAAAAAGACAATAGGAGAATATTATGAATAAAGGTTTCACGTTAATTGAACTCTTGGTAGTAGTATTGATTATCGGGATTCTGTCCGCTGTGGCGTTGCCGCAATACACCAAAGCGGTGGAGAAATCCCGCGCGACGGAAGCCATTACCCTCTTGGGTAGTTTGGCCAACGCCGAAGAAATTTATAAAATGAGCACGGGCAGTTACACGGGTGATTTGAGCGCGCTGGATATTCAGCTGCCGGGCGTAACTTCTACGGCTACGAATACCATTAATACGAAGAACTTTAAAATCACGATTACCAACCCGACCACGGTAAATGGTACTTCTACTACTGGTTTTTCTGCGGTGGCGGAACGTGCCAACAACGGGACGGTAATTTCGTCCGGTGATAACCAATATGCTATTATATTGGGCATTGGTACTACTGGTACGATTACCCGCAGATGTACTAAAACGAAATCTACCTCTGATGTAACTTCTATGTGCAAATCCATTGCTAACGGTGGCACAGACGGTTACATCAAATAGTTTTACAAGTCGTTTAAAAAAATCCCCGGTACTTTACGTATCGGGGATTTTTTGTGGGCAAAGTAGCGAAAGGCGATATAAAAACAGAAGTCATTCTGAACTTGTTTCAGAATCTACCTTATGTGTTGTTAGTTGTTGCCGTCATCCTGGAAAGTCGTAGTCCAGGATCTGTCGTTACTAAAAAAGAGGAAAACAACAGATACTGGACAGAAACCTTCCAGTATGACCTTTTTTTTTAACGACAAACAACCCAATCAGTAGACCTATTAATGGACCCCGTACAGAAACCTTACGAGGTGCCGCCTAGTGGTAAGGGCGGCAATTCAGGATGACTTTTATTTTATAACAGCCTTGTTTTATTGTGCCGTTTGTCGTCATCCCGGGCGTGGACCCGGGATCCAGTCCGTTTATTAAAAACTCCTTATTTTATTCCTGGATTCCGGGTTCCCGCTTGTATGCGGGCCCCGGAATGACAAGTAGAAGAGTCTTATACTCAGTATGACCTCTTATATAATAACAACGAGATCCCGGATAGAAACACTCCGGGATGACACCCAAAAGAGAAAAAACCGTCATTCCCAAAGGTCTGGCGACCCGCAGGGCTCGGGAATCTGTCGTTAGTAGAACAGGGGTCATCCTGAACTTGTTTCAGGATCTACCGCACGGGTTGTTTGTTGTTTATAAAAATAAAGTCATTCTGGAAGGTTTGCCGGCGCGGAGCGTTCCAGAATCTGTTGTTTTCCTCTTGTTTAGTAACGACAGATCCTGGACTACGACTTTCCAGGATGACGGCAAGAACTTACAACCTAATCAGAAAACACGGTGAACCGCTATTGAACCTTGGTGCCGTGCTTTTTAAATAAAACCTCAATGTCTTGCGCCAGCATTAAGCACCCCTTGGGCTGGCTGTTTAACACGGGCTCAATGGCTTTGGCAAAACTGTCAATTTTGGCGGGCTCGTCCACCATTTCAATCAGTACCGGGTACTTTTCCACCAGTTCCAAAAAATGCGCTGAGCGCAACTTGGTGCTGGGGCCAAAGCCTAACATCGCGCGGTGCGCGGTCGCGCCCTCTAACCCAAACTCCTGCGCCTTTTTGGCGATGATTTCGTAAAGCGGGACGTGGTTAATCGTGTCCGTACTGCTGACGTAAATTTTGAGTAATTTTGCTTTTTGCATAGTACGCTCCCCCGGGAAAGTATCCCTTTTGGGTATCGTAGCACTTGCGGGGGATAGTTGTAAAGGCTAATTATTTGCCGCGGATACGGCGGATGTGTGCGCGGTGTTCGTCAAACGTGCGGGAAAAAACGTGCCGCCCGCCGTGGTCGGCAACAAAGTAGAGCGCTTCAAAGTTGGGCTGCGGGTTGAGTACGCCGAGTACGGATTCCTTGCTCGGGTTGCAAATCGGCCCCGGGGGCAGCCCCGCATTGCGGTAGGTGTTGTAGGGGGATTTTGTCCGCAGGTCCGAATACGTCAGGCCCTTTTTCCAGTAGCGGTTTTCCTTTAAATTAAATCCCAGCGCATATTGCACCGTCGGGTCGGCTTCCAAGCGTTTGCCAATGCGGAAGCGGTTTAAATAGACGGCCGCAATTTTGGGGCGTTCGTCGTGCACAATGGCTTCGCGCTCCACAATAGAGGCCACCGTCAAAACTTGCTTTTCGGTTAAGTCCGTTTTGTATTGTTTAAAGAGCGGCGAAATGTGGTTGCGATACTGCTGCAACATTTCGTCCACCACCTTTTGCGCGGGGGTGTTTTCGGCAAATAAATACGTGGAGGGGAATAAGTAGCCTTCCAAATCCTTTTGGCGGACGATATCCAAAAACGCGTGCGGGTCCGTAATGCCGCGCTCCGCCAACGCTTCGGCGATTTCCTCGCTTCTCCACCCTTCCAGAACGGTTACTTTTTCGTAGTGGGTGCATTTGCCGCTTTTAATGCAGTTGATAACCTCAAAGGACGAGGTATTTTCCCGCAAGTCAAAGCGTCCGGCCTTTAAGTCGCGCGCGGAAGAGGTTAAACGCAGGATAAGTTTAAAGAAAAACCGGCTTTTGATAATGCCCTTTTCTTTAAGTGTTTTTGCTACCGCGGAACCGCTGGCGCCCGGCTCAATGGTTACTACAACTAATTTCCCCTTGCTTAAAAAGCAAGTTTTCACGGCCCAGCAACCACCGATTGCCAGGCAGAAAAACAAGATTAAAAGCAAGAGGAATTTTTTCATTATTTAACCAGTTTAAAGAAATGGCGTTTGCCTACCTGCAAAACGTCGCCCGCTTCAAAGTGCAGGGGGCCGTCTTGCGGTACTTTTTCGCCTTTTAAGCGCACGGCGCCTTGTTCAATAAGGCCGCGGGCTTTGTTCTTGCTTTGGGCTGCGCCCGCCGCAAAAATAATGGCGGAGAGGAGCGCGCCGTCCTCGGCTTTAAATTCGGGCATATCCGTGGGGAGTTCCTTTTTGGAGAAGACCTTTTCAAAGTTTTCCAGGGCGGCCTTAGCGGCGTCCGCACCGTGGAAGCGCGTAACCATAATGCCCGCTAATTTCTTTTTGGCGGCCATCGGGTGCATCGCTTTGATTTCGTCCATATTTTCGGACGTCAAAAGTTCGTAGTACATCGGCATTAATTCGTCGGGAATAGACATTAATTTGCCGAACATATCGTTGGGCTCGTCGTTTAGGCCCACATAGTTGCCGTAGGATTTGGACATTTTCTTCACGCCGTCCAACCCCACCAAAAGCGGTACCGTAATGGCCACCTGCGGTTCCTGCCCGTTGTTCTTTTGCAACTGGCGGCCTACCAACAGGTTAAAAATCTGGTCCGTTCCGCCCAATTCCACATCAGCGTGCAAGGCTACGGAGTCTTGCCCTTGGAACAAACTGTATAACACTTCCAAAAGGCTAATGGGGTTGCCCGAAGCCATACGCTTTTTGAAATCGTCGCGTTCCAACACCTGCGCCACGGTTACTTTTTGCAGGGTTTGGAGCAAATCCTTCCCGGTTACAAAGGGGTCCAGCCACTCGCTGTTAAAGCGGATTTCGGTTTTGGACGGGTCCAATACTTTAAAGGCTTGCTCGGTGTAGGTTTTGGCGTTTTCCAAAATCTTTTCGCGCGGCAAGACGGGGCGGGTAGAGTTGCGGCCGGAGGGGTCGCCCACGGCGGCGGTAAAATCGCCGATGACGAGCACGGCTTTATGCCCTAAATCCTGAAATCTGCGCAAGAGCGACAGGGCCACGCTGTGCCCCAAGTGCAGGTCGGCGGACGTCGGGTCGCAGCCGAGTTTTACCTTTAAGGTTTTGCCGCTCTCTAATTTTTTGGCGAGGTCCGCCTTGGACACTACGTCCACACAGCCGCGCGTTAAAAAGTTGATTTGTTCATCCAAAGTCATTGTTTTCTCCATAATATAAAAACGGGTTATCCTTTATATTTTACCATATACAAACTAAAACCGCCCGGTAATATGCCGGGCGGAAAAAGTTAATACCAAGGCGAGCCGAAGCGGTTATATCCGCGCGTGCCCGGCCAAAAACACAGCACCAGCGTAACAATCGGCGGGAAGAGCAGGGCCAAAATAAACCACCAGCCGGATAAATCCATATCGTGGAACCGCCGTACGGTGGCAAACCACCACATCAAAAGCGCCAGGAGCACGAAGCCGCTTCCAAAGAACATACAAATTAGGCCAAAGAGCGAGGTCCCTTCGTGCGGCATCCCCAAGTGGACGAGGAGCCCGCCCAGCGCGTAAAACGCGCCGATGATGCACAAACGTAATAAATAACCGAGTCTAGGTAATCTTCCGAAAAATCCCATAATTTCCTCCTATTTAATTTGTAATTGTGTGGCGGATAAGGCGCGGGGCATTAAAACCCAGCGGGAATAAACCGTTTGTCCCAGCGCAAACAATAATCCTAATACCGCAAAAAGAACCAGTAGCGGTGTCATTGTGTTTCCAACAGCGGGTACAGCCCCGAAGCGGTTTTCAGCGGGTGTTCCCTTTTTTAAACATAAAAATAACCAAATAGCCAGCCCCAAGAGTGTAAACAGCCACCATATTTCTTGTAAAAACAGCGATATGATAGTTACGGGGATAAGATATCCGGCAATCCACCAAGCGGAGAAATTCATATCGTGCAAGCGGCGCGAAAAGGAGGCAAAGGCCAGCCAAGCCATTAAAATACTAATGATAAGTTGTGCAAGGCTTACCCCTAAACTAAAAAAAGCCGCCCCTGCTGTTAAATACCCGGAACGGGACAGAGTTAAAGTTTGCAAGGCAAGGGAAATCAGTCCCAAAAACTGCCACGCGGCCCCTACGCAGGCAAACTCCATACGGCTGCCACGCGGTGCAAAACGAAAATAATGTTTCCAGTTCATAAAAAACTCCTTAATAGAAATCGTACGGGTCCGCCGCTACCTTTATTGTAACTTTTTTGGCGGGCGCGTAGGAATCCAGCACCGCCAGCAAATCCAGCCAGCGGGCTTCGTCCGTTTTAAACAGCAAATACTGTTTTTTTAATACATCCGTCTTTTTAGCACACCACACAGGCCCCAAGACCTCTATGGCACGGTTGTAGCCCAAACGCTTGATTTGGGCGGTTTCGGCGTTTAACAGGGCCGTATCCTTGGCCTTAATCAGCACCTTAATTAGGCGCGTATAGGGCGGATAGGAAAAACTCTCGCGCAGTAATAGTTCTGTTTCGGCGGCGCTGGTATAATCGCCCGATAAGAGGGGGGAATAATCGTAGGCTTCTTTGTCGGCGGCTTGCACGATGAGCCGTCCGTCCGCCACGCCCGATAAATACCCGCGCAGACCAAAGAGCATTTGCCCGTATTTTTCAGATGCTCGGAAATCCGGCCCGTCCAGTTCCAGTTCCGCATCCAACACGGCGGCTAGTGTTACCTTGGCCCCGCGCAATGCCCCGGAGGCAAGCCGCGTGCCGACAATAATGTCCGCCGCGCCGCTTTTTAGGGCGTTTAAGGCTTCAAACCCTTGGCCCGCCTTGGTTTTTAAGGTGTCGGAATCCAAGCGCAGGAGTTTTGCCTTGGGGAAGAGTTTTTGCACCTCGGTAACGATTTTTTGCGTGCCGCCGCCGCGGGATTTAAAAATCAGGTTGTGGCAGTGGGGGCACTCCTGCTGTAAGGTTTCGGTATGCCCGCACTTTTTGCAAACCAGGCGGTCGCCGTGTTCGGGTGTGTTTTCGCGCGATAAAATGGCCCCGCATTTTTTACACTTGGCGTATGCTCCGCAGTTTAAACAATAGTAAGCGGTGGAGTAGCCGCGGCGGTTTAAAATTAAAAGAGAGGTTTCCTTTTTTTGCAGGTTTTCGGCCAGTTGGCTGACCAAAAAATCGGACAGAAAGCGGCTTTTTTCGCCTTTTTTATCGGTAATTTTGATTTGCGGCGTAAAGTTGTGCCCGGGCACGGCCTCTGTAAACGGGAGTTGCAAAACCTGCTTGTCCTGCACCATTTTAAGCATTTCCACGCTGGGCGTGGCGGAAGCAAAAACCAGCACCGCCCCGTGTGCCTGTGCGCGGAACATTAATAAATCGCGCAGGTGGTAATAGGGCTTGTTTTCCTCTTGCTTATAGTTGTCGTCGCCCTCGTCCAATACGGCGGCCAGGCGCAGGTTTTTAAAGGGCAGTAACGCCCCGGAGCGGGTGGAAATCACCACGCAGGGCAGGCCGTTGGAAATGGCGGAAAAGTATTTCTTCTTTTTGGATAAAAGCATCCGGCTGTGCCAGCAAAATACATTGTTGGCCCCAAAGCGGGCTTCGGCCTCGGCAATGAATTGCCGCGCCGCCGCAATATCGGGTACGGTGATTAAGGTTTGCCCGTATCCGGCCAGTATGTCGCCAGCCAGGCGCAAAACGGTTTCCGTCTTACCCGTGTAAGAAGGCCCGTTAAAGAGCACCGGGTGAAATTCGTAGGCCGGGAACGAGCGGACGGTGTTTAAGGCGTTTTGCTGGGAGTTTGTCAGCGCAAAAGCGGGCGTTTTGATGTCAATATGTACGGAAACAGGGGCATTATCCACCTTAAAATAGGGTTGCGGGGGGACAAGCGAAAAAAGGATTTGCCCCACGGGGCAGCCCCAATGGGTCTTCATAAAGCGGGTCAAGGGAAATAAGTCGGAGCCGAACAGCGGGCGTTCGTCCACTACCGAGGCAATTTCCTTTAACTTCATATCCTCGGGGGCGGTGCGGACCTCGCTCACGGACACAATCATCCCGCCCGTCAGCACGCGGCCAAAGGGGGCGGTTACGCGCACGCCGGGGGCAACCTTGGCGGCCAGTTCGTCGGGCACCAAGTAGTCAAAATCGCGGTCCAGCGGTACGTCAAACACAACTTTGCAGTACATAAAGGATTATTTTGCGGCGCCCTTTAAGCCCAGTTCCGCCATTACCATTTGCAGGTCAATCCAAGCGTCTTTTTTCCAGCCTGGGTTGCGCAGGAGCGCGGCGGGGTGGAAGGTGGCCAAGATTTTAACGGGGCGTGGGCGTTGGACGCTGTCCAAACGCAAATCGTAAAATTTACCGCGCAATGCGCCCAAGGATTTGGCGTCCGAAATAAGCGCCTTGGCCGATACGCCTCCCAGCGCCACGACGTATTTAGGGCAGATAATGGAAATTTGTTTTTCAATATATTTGCGGCAGCAGGCGATTTCCGCGGCGTTCGGCGCGCGGTCGTTGCCGTGTTTTTCGGGGTGGAGCGGGTCCGTCATCGGGTGGCATTTGGCAATATTGGCGATAAAAACCTGCTCGCGTTTTAAACCCATAGCGGCAATCATTTTGTCTAATAACTGCCCGGCGCGGCCCACAAACGGGCGGCCTTGGCGGTCTTCGTCAAACCCCGGGCCTTCGCCCACAAACATCAGGTCCGCATCTACGTTACCTTCCCCGGGCACCGCGTTTAAGCGCGAGGAACCCAGCGGACAGCGGGTGCAGGATTTAATGGTTTCGGCAAGTTCTGCCAGTGCGGCGGTTTTTTCGGCGGTGGTCATAAGGCTCCCGGGCAAAGTTTCTTGTGTGTCGGCCGGCTGTGCGGCTTCGGCGGACGGTTGGACAGCAACCTCCGGCGGGGGGATAATGCTTTTCGGCTTGCGGGTAAATTCTACGGTCAGGGTTTCGCCTTCCGGCATTTTGGGCAAGGGTTCAGCCTGCGGGGCAGGATTAGACGGTAAAACAGCGGCCGCGCGCTGGGGCGCGGCCGTTAAGATAAATTCGTCTTCTTCCTGGTTGGCAATAAAGCGTTTTAATTCTCCTGCCAAGCGGCGCAGCGAATCCTGGGCCATATTACAGTTTCATCGGTTCTTTGGCTTTGCGTTCCGCTTCTTTGCGGGCTTCTTCCTGGGCTTTGAGTTCGGCTTCCAGGTTCTTCTTGCTCACGGTTAAAACTTCTTCTTTGGAAACGCGGTTGGACAAAATGTCGTCCAGCGCCACTTTGATAACGACGGCGTTGGGCTGGTTTTTGTATTCGTCTTTCTTTTTGAGTTCTTTGGCCCACATAGATGCCAAGACGACTACGTCGTAGCGGTCGCCGTCAAAGTTCATAAGTTTGGCATCAAATTCTTTGTCGTTTTTAAAAGACATATTATCCCTCGCAAGTTTTATTTTAGATTTTTAATTTTTAAATCTTGTCTGCATACGCGGCATTGTTCCGCGGCTACAATCCCGGCCATTTTATCTACGGCCTCGGCCAGTTCGTCATTGAGCAAGGCGTAGTCGTAGCGGTCCAGTTCCTGCATTTCTTTTTTGGCCGTTTCCAAGCGGATTTCAATATCCTGCGTATTGTCGTTGCGGCGCAAAATGCGGTTTTTGAGTTCCTTTAAACTCGGCGGCACGATAAACACGGTGGCCGCATCCGGGTATTGGGCTTTTACGGTGCGTGCGCCTTGCACGTCAATTACCAAAATAGGGCAAATGCCTTTCTTCATCAGGTCATCCACCGATTTTTTGGGAATCCCGTAATAGTGCGTATGCACTTGGGCCCACTCCAACATTTGGCCTTTTTTAATGGCCTGCTCAAATTGTTTAATCGTCCAAAAGTGGTAGTCCACTCCGTCTTTTTCGCCGATTCTGGGCGCACGGGTGGTGGCGGTAATCACGCGCGAAACGGATTTGTCGCGCTTTAAGACCGCATCTACAATCGTAGTTTTACCTGCCCCGGAGGGCGAAGAAACAATAATAGGAAAAGGCTTCATTGATATATTTTAGTAAATATTTAGCCCCGGGTAAAGTTCCCGGCCGGGGGCTTTTACATTAAATAAGCCCGTTTGTCCATTTCCACGGACAGCACGCCCGGCACTTTTTTGTAATATTTTATGGCCTTTGCGGGCGTTTTGTTATCGGGCACGCGCAGGGCGGCGCCGTTTAAGTTTTTATAATCGTAAATAATTTCCGAGCCGTATTTTTGCGCGGCCTTAAAAAGAGGCTCTTTGCCTACTTGGGCATCATAAAAAATAATTAAGGTGCGGTTTTGGGGTTCTTGGCTTTTTGCCGTTTTGGGGGCCGATTGACAGGCCGCCAGCGAAAACAAAACCGTAAAAATAACGAGTAATTTTTTCATACTTACATTATAGCAGAGTTTGGGCGAAAATTTAGGCATAAGAAAACCCCTCGGCTTTTATACCTCGGGGTTTAAATAATATTTGCGGTTTGTGCTTGAATTAAGAATTACATCTTAATTCTGCGCGTTACAATCCGCGAACATAAAGAAGCCCCGCCAAGGGGCAGGGCTTCAATGCTTAAATGATATTCGCGGCTTGCGCTTGAATTAAGATTTACATCTTAATTCTGCGCGTTACGTTATCTTTTCTGAAACACTCAATCACGTCGCCTTCGGCTACGCCCTTGAAGCCCTCAATCAAGATACCGCACTCATATCCTTTTTCAACTTCCTTTACGTCGTCCTTGAAGCGTTTTAAGCCGCCGATTTTACCGTGGCCCACTTCTTCGCCGTTGCGTTTTACGCGCACTTCGTAGCCGCGGACTACTTTACCGCTATCTACGAGCGAGCCGGAAATCAAGCCAGAACTGAGTTTCATTACCTTTTTAATGGTGGCCGTACCTACAACCGTTTCCACCACGTCGGGTTCCAACAAGCCTTCCATAGCGGCCTTGATATCTTCCAACAGTTCAAAGATAATGGTGTAAAGGCGGATTTCAATGCCTTCGCGTTCGGCTTCGGCGTGGGCTTTGTTTTCTACGTCCACGTGGAAACCGATTACCACCGCGTTACTGGCCTTAGCAAGCAAAATATCGGACTCGTTAATATTGCCCGGGGCAGAAAGGATAATATCCAGTTCCACCTCGTCGGACGGAATACGCAACAGCGCGTCTTTAATGGCTTCAATGGAGCCCTGCACGTCGGCCTTTAAGATAAGGCTCAACTTTTTAACGCGGTTGCCGTTTTCATCCTTTTGCGCCAAGTTCATTAACGAAACTTGTTTGCGGTGCGCTTGGGAGTCTTCTTTTTGCGCCAGTTTGCGTTTTTCGGCGGCGTAGCGGGCTTCCTTTTCGCTTTCCATAATGTAGAGCGTATCGCCCACTTGCGGCGGTTCGCCGTTGATACCTAAAATCTCCGCCGGAACGCTGGGGCCGATTTTTTGGTAGCGTTGGGAATTTTCGTCAATCAGCGCGCGGATGCGGCCATAGTTGGTGCCCACGAGGAACGGGTCGCCGACCTTCATCGTACCCTTTTGCACGAGTACGGTGGCTACAACGCCGCGTTTGCTGTCGCGCTTACTTTCCAAAATTACACCCACGCCCGGGCGGTCCGGGTTGGCTTTGAGTTCCATCATTTCGGCCTGCAAGGAAATCATTTCCAAGAGTTTATCAATATTGATATGTTTTTTAGCCGAAATTTCTACATAAATGGTGTTACCCTGCCACTCTTCGGGCACTAAACCGCGGGCGGCCAAGTCCTGCTTGACGCGGTCCGGGTTGGCGCCGGGGAGGTCAATTTTGTTGATCGCCACAATGATAGGGGCCCCTGCGGCTTTGGCGTGTTCCATAGCCTCAATGGTCTGCGGCATAATGCCGTCCGTGGCGGACACTACGAGTACCACGATATCCGTGGCCTGCGCCCCACGCGCACGCATTGCCGTAAAGGCTTCGTGCCCGGGGGTGTCCAAGAACGTCAGGGTGCCGCGCGGCGTGGTTACACGGTACGCGCCGATGTGCTGCGTGATGGCGCCCGCTTCGCCCGCGACGACGTTGGACTTGCGGATAGCGTCCAAAAGGCTGGTCTTACCGTGGTCCACGTGGCCCATAATGGTAATAACCGGGCTTCTGGGTTTTAACGAGGCCGGGTCGTCCGGCGTTTCCATAAGTGCGACGGTTTCTTTGCTTAAATCTTCTTCCGCCAGTTCGGCCTTAAAACCGCACTCGTCCACAATCAGTTCCAGCATATCTTTTTCCAAGCGCTGGTTAATCGTAGCGAAGATGCCCATCATCATTAACTTTTTGATAAAATCGTTCGTTTTGATGTTCATCTTTTCGGCCAATTCTTTTACCGTGGGTTGACCGACAATGCGGATTACCTTCGGGTCGTTGGCCGGAGCCGCTTGTACTGGGGCTTCGTTATGATGATGTCCGTGTCTCGGGCCTTGGCCCTGCGGGCGGCCGCTTTGTCCTTGCGGACCCTGCGGGCGGCTATTTTGTCCTTGCGGGCCCTGCGGTTTGCCGTTCTGCGAACCTTGCGGGCGGTTGTTTTGTACCGGGGCAGGGCGGTTATTTTGCGGCGCAGGCTGTTGCGCGGGGGCCGGTTTAGGGGCAACCGTTACTTGCGCGGGTTTCGGTGCAGCCGCCACAGGGGCCGGCTTCGGCGTATTTTCAACCGGGGTCGGTTTTACCGTTGGCTTTTGTTCCGGCTGGTGGGCGGGTTTCGCTTCCACCGTGGGTTGAACGGGGGCCGCTTGCACGGTTTCCGCTTTCACTTCTTCGGCAACGGGTTTTGCGGCCGCTTTTTTAGCGGTCGTCGTTTTGGCGTGCGTTTTTCTAACCGTCGTTTTTTTGGCGGCAGTTGTTTTAGCGGTCGTTTTTTTAGCCGTCGTTTTTTTGGCAGCCGTCGTTTTGGCGGTTGCTTTTTTAGCGGTCGTCTTTTTTACAGCCGTTTTCTTCTTTGCGGAGGATTCTTCGTCGGTATTAGTTGTTTTCTTTGTCGTCATTAGTTTCCTCCTGCGTGGACTTGTCCGCTAAGTATTTTTTAGCGCCTTCAATAATTTTGGCGGCCGTTTTCTCGCCGATACCCTGCACGGTGGACAAGTGTTCTACGTCCAGCGCGGCGATTTGTTCTATGGTCGTAAAGCCGGATTTCTGCAAGACTTCCGCCATTTTGGGGCCGATACCTTCTACGTCAGCCAAGGTGGCCTGTACGGCGGCGGTGGCTTCTTTGCCTTCCTTCGCTTTTTGGGATTCGCTCTTTACTTCCAAGTTCCAACCCGTAAGTTTGGAGGCCAATTTGATGTTCTGCCAATCTTTACCAATGGCGATAGCCAACTGGTCGTCCGGCACGATAACGGTGGCCTTCTTTTCGCTCAGGCTTTCAATCTTTACGAAATCAGCCTTGGCCGGGGCCAAAGAGTTCATAATAACGGTGGAAATATCGTCGGAATAGTTGATAAGGTCAATGCGTTCGCCGGAAAGTTCGTTCATTACCGCGCGGATGCGGATGCCACGCATACCGACGCAGGTGCCGATAGGGTCAATCTTGCTGTCAATGCTGGCCACCATCACTTTGGCGCGGAAGCCGGGGTCTCTCTGTACATTTTTGATTTCCACAATGCCTTCGTTGATTTCGGGCACTTCCACTTTAAAAAGTTCTTCCAAGAACTTGCCGTTTGCGCGGGACAAAATGACGTAAGGTCCACGCTGGCCTTTGTCCATTTTGAACGCGGCGGATTTGTAGCGGGAGAGAACCGGATCGTCGCCGATGTTGGCCAAATCGTTTTGGTTAAGAACCTTGGCGATAATGGCTTTTACGCGGGAGCCGTTTACATAGCGTTCCTTTTTGATTTGTTCGCAATACGGCAAAATGGCTTCTACTTTGCCCAAATCTACGATGATGTCGCGGTCGGAGAAGCGGCGCACGGAACCCGTGATTACTTCGCCTTCGCGGGGTTTAAATTCTTTGTAGAAGTTGTCGCGTTCAATACCGCGGACCTTTTGGATTAACACTTGTTTGGCGATTTGCGCCGCAATGCGGGAGAAATCCTCCACTTCCAAGGTAATGGTTACTACGTCGCCGGCTTTGGGGGCCTTTAAATATTTTTTGGCGCCTTCTACGTCAATTTCCATTTCCGGGTTGGTTACCACATCTACCACATTTAAGGTTTGGAACGCCTTAATAGAGCCGCTTTCCACGTCAATCTTGGCGGAAATTTGGGCGGTTTTGCCCAAGTTTTTGCGCAAGGCGGAGACGAGGGCGTCTTCAATCGTTTTTAAAATGTCTTCGCGTTTGATGTTTTTTTCTCTTTCCAAACCTTCCAACGCTAAAACTAAATCTTTTGCACTTCCTTCCATTTTGATAATCTCCTTATAGTTGCCCGGCGGGTGCCGCGGCGGGGTTAAAATTCAAGGACCGGGTCCAGATTGGCCTTCTTGATATTGTCGTACGCGAAGCGGAACTGGTTGGTTCCGTCATCAAGCACAAAGTGGTCGTCGTCCGCCGAGGCGATAACGCCCGTAAAACTGCCGCGGCCTTCCAACGGGATTTTAAGCACAACTTTGGCGCGTTGGCCGACGAAGCGTTTAAAATGCGCGGGCTTTTTAAGTACGCGTTGCAAGCCGGGGGAAGATACCTCCAAAATGTAAGCGCCGTCAATCAAGTTTTCCATTTCCAAAATGGAATCAATCTTGTCGGTCAGTTCGCCGCAGTCGTCCAGCGTTACGCCGCCGGTTTTATCTACGAAAAACTGTAAAAGTTTCTTTTTGCCTTGGTTTTGGATGATTAAATCCACCAGTTCCACGTCTTGCTGGGCAAGGGCGCGGGCTACGGTTTCTTCAATGGTTTTGGGGTCTCTCATATCTACTCCTTTTGTAGAGCCTTATTAAGGAAAGAGCGGCTTGTTGCCAAGCCGCTCTTTCTAGAACACTCATATCATAACATATAGGGAGTGATGTGTCAAATATACTACGCCGTTAAAAGGTATAATAACTATATGGCAACTACTTTTATTCCGTTATCCCCGGCGCAGGCCAAGCAGGCTTTTGCCTTGGTGGAAGAGCGCGTAACTTGGTTTGAAAACAACGGCATTGACCAATGGGTCCGCGCGCATTATTTATCCCATTATAATTTAGCGTATTTTGAGCAGGCCGCCCGCCGTGGGCAGTTGTGGGGCCTATTTGACGGAGCCCGCTTGGTGGCTTCGGCCGTTTTATTAGACGAGGACCCGCGCTGGCAAGATTATGAAAAGGTCCCCGCGTGGTATGTACACAACTTGGCCGCCGCGGTGGATAAGCCGGGCGCAGGGGCAGAATTTCTGCGCCAAGCCGAGGTGAGCGCGCGCGAAAATAAAAAGCGTTATTTACGGCTGGATTGCAAGGCCGGAGCGAAAAAAATTAACGCATATTACGAGGAAAAAGGTTTCGCCTATGTAGGCGAGTGGGGGGAAGATGCCTACAAGGGAACTCTTCGGCAAAAGAGGTTATAAAGCATATAATAGACATATCCGGCCCGGGGTGATACCCGGGTTTTTTTATGCAAACTAACCCCTTTTTGCGGTTGCGCGCGGGTGAAGCGTTGTTTAAAATGAAAGGGTAGCAGCAGTAACCAAACAGCAGTATTTTACAGGGGGAAAAATGAAGAAAACTGTATTAATTGCGGCGTTGGCGCTGGTGTTGGGTGCCTCGTCCGTTTCTGCCCAAGGGGGCAAATCGTCCGGTGCGGCTTACCAACATAAAGCCGGTGCCGCGGCCACGCAAAAGGCCAACCAAGCGTCCTTGAAGAAGGGCGAACCCAGCCTGAACGCCAGTACCACTACTACAAATGTGTATAAAGTGTCCGAAACCAACAAACGCGGTACTTCGGACTATGGGGTAATGGAGCAAACGGTTACGAACTCCAAGGGTTCTACCACCACCAACGCGGTTCTGTATGACGAATATACGCCCAGCAAGGCCGCGCGCGTGAACGAGCGGAAAATGGAAGTATCCGTGGCGGGCGGCGTGGCTTATACGTTTAATAAAGACGACCGCAAAGACCGCTACGCCAAAAACGGCTTCGGTGCGGATGTGAGTATGCTGTGGAATATGACGCCCAACTTTGCAATGGGGCTTGATTATATGATGCTCCACCCGGGCACCAAGAGCCACAACAAAGACGGCGTTGCCCGCAACTATAAGGACTTCTACTTGCACTCTATTGCTTTGGGCGGGCGCTACACCTTAAACGCGTGGGATAATTGGCGCGTTTATGTGCCGATGGGCTGGGGGATGATGCAAGCGCGTATGAAGACCACCACCGACACGGCAAGCGACCGTTCCAGCAAGGACAAATGGGGTACGGGTTTTTACGCGGGGTTAGGTTTGCAGTATGACATTTCCAGCGATTTGTTCGCCGGGTTGGAATACCGCTACACCTATGCGTTTATCAGCGATAAACACCTGTCCGACTTTGGGCGCGACAAGGATCTGCAATTCCACTCGCTCTTTTTGCGGCTTGGGATGCGGTTTTAAAAGCGTGTAAACGCTTAACGGGAAGGGAACCTGTGCTGCGGGTTCCCTTCCTTTTTTAATAACAACAGATCCTGGACTACGACTTTCCAGGATGACGACAACAACAATGCAAAAGCCCAACAACTCAATCGGTAGATCCTGAACTAAATTCAGGATGACTTTTATTTTATAACGGCCTTGTTCTATTGTTTTTTGTTGTCATCCCGGAAGGTCTTTATCCGGGATCTCGTTGTTGTGAAAAAAAGAGGTCATCCTGAATTGGCGGTCCGCAGGGTTTCAGGATCTACCTGTTGGGTCGCTTGCCTTTGGTATTGTAGTTGTCGTCATCCCGGAGTGTTTTTATCCGGGATCTGTCGTTGCCTTTTTGACTGTTGTGTATAAAGGGGTTGTTTCGTTTTTTTTTTTTGTTAAAATTTTGATAAATCGCGATTGGTGTACCCGGATGTATCTACTGTATAAAAACGCGTATAAAAGGCTATTTTGCTCAAATATAAAGGCCTTAACAA
>NZ_JBNMIY010000009.1:0-54714 GCF_050873505.1 Candidatus Avelusimicrobium sp.
TTCTTACTTGAATTAACTTGGTGTCATATTATAGTCTATGACTGACTTACTTTGAGCATTTAAAATGTTAGGTTTGAACCTTCCCATTTCAAATCGCCCATTCGCACATTGCTGTCAAATTTTCACAGAACGAAATTTCCTTGTTGCTCTTTTCCTGCTTCGGAAAAAGCAATCGGAAATTTATTTTTCTTCTTTGAGCCCTCTTTGGCTACAAAGATATTCTAGCAAATCTGTTTCAATCTGTCAAGCCTTTTTTAAACTTCCGTTTAAACCGCTCAACTCTTACTACTCTTTTATTTAAGCATTTTTTTATTCGGTTTGTCAAATCTTTTTTTAAGTTAAGTTGCAAACTTTTTAAAACGCTCTTTACTGAGTACTTATATATTAAAACAATTTTTTAAGAACTTGTCAAATCTTTTTTACTGCTTGGCAAACTCATCTTGTTTGCGTATATTTATTATATAACATATTAAAAATATTTTGCAACTATTTCTTTAAACTCCGTCGGTATTTATCCCCCCACGCAGCCATTTCTTGCAGTACGGGAGCCAAGGATAAACCTGTTTTGGTAAGAGTATATTCCACCCGGGGAGGTATCTCGGCAAAGGCTTTGCGCAACAATAATTTATTCTCTTCCATTTCTTTTAAGTTGCTTGTAAGAACTTTTTGGGAACACCCCACACTTCTTTTTAATTCGCCAAAACGTTTGGTCCCTGTCAGCAAATCCCTTATAATAAGGATTTTCCATTTATTACCTATCAATTTGAGCAGTACCGCCACCGGACACGGGGGCAAATTCTTTTTCGTAATCATATATTTATTATACTCCATTAGTTTCTTTTTGACTACTAGCATACAAAAAAGTGCCTACTTTACAAAAGAAACTATCAAAAGGCACAATACTTGATGTCATCCGGGGTAAAAATCCCCTATATATAAAGGAGAAAGATATGAAAAAAGTTGAAATTAAAAATTACCAACACGAAAAGGGTCAATTTATGGCGGCCAACGGTGCGGAATTTACCGTAAAGGAAATTATCCCGCATAGCGACATTTCCACCTTGCACGCGAACTTTGTGGAAGTGGCCCCCGGACACTTTGCCTATGGATACCATTGGCACGAAATGAACGAAGAAGTCTTTTATGTGATTTCCGGCACCGCCGCTGTTAAATTGCACGACAGGGAAGTAACCTTAAAAGCGGGCGACGCTATTACCTTTCCCACAGGACCGGAAGGCGCACACGTCATCCGCAACGCATCCGACGCCGAAAAATTGGTCTATTTAGATATCGGCAGCGAACACTTGCCCGAAATCTGCCATATGCCCGGCGCCCAAAAGATAATGGTTATCGGCAAAACCGGGGTTGGGATGTACGACGAAACATCTAAATAGTTTCGCCTTTGTGATAAGCACCCTCGCACCTCTGCGGGGGTGTTTTATTTTTAACTTGTAATTTACCGCAAATTCTATCATAATATATAAAGTTATGTAAGGAGCAGAAATGACCTCGGAATTATATAAGAATTTGACGGCTACCCATACGGTTGATAAACTATTGGACGGGAAACGATTTTTGTTGGCCCGGTTAGCCGGACTTTTTCGTGGGAGATAATAATGCGTATTAAAATTAGAAATCCAAAATCTTATATTTCTTTACAGGAAATCTTCACCATAGTGATGTTTACGGCCTTTGGGTTTTGTTTCTTTTTTCTGTTAGACGGACAATTTTCCTGGCAATCTTACACTGCCTTTGTGACAGAAATCAGCGAAGGGGATTTAATAACACTTTTACTTTTTAAGTTGCTTCCGATTCTAATGGTATTTTTTATAGGCAATATCCTTTATCGTTGGATAAAATGCTTTTTGCCGAGCCACAGCCAAATGTCCGCTATCCGCACGATAGAATTTTTGAACGAAGGCGTAAAACTGGGATATAATAAGAATACTCTTCCCGTTTTCCTGCCCTATCCGGAAACGCGGTTCAGCCTCACCATTACCGCCTTTGATGTTTCCACCAAAAACGGACACCGCTCCGTTGCGGGGCCTTGCGTAATATCCTTTACGCAAGGGAACCAAACCTTCGTTTGTGACCATTTGTCAGCACGCCCGTTTACATTTTTCCCCCAACTCTTGGACTACCGCGCCCGATTTGCCTCCTTTCATTTCGCCGTCAACCCAAGGAGTTTACGCAACTCTTGGGATAAAACTGCCGCCGATAAAATCCGCACTATTTTTCAAGATTACATAGACTATGGCATTTTGTGCCCCTATAATAAGGAAGCGCGATATGTTTTTCTTGCTACGGGGATATTTTGCCTGCTGCTTATCGGCTTTCCTCTTTCTTTTTTCTGGTTCAAAGTGCCTTTTGCTTTTTGGCCGGTTCTGATTATTACCTGCTTGCCGCCTTTTATCGGCGTATGGATGATTTGCAAAACCGTTAAAGCCATAAAACAGGCCAAAGAACTGGAACGCCGCAAAAAGCAAGCCAAATAATCCATTTTAGGCTTTTACAGCAAACGCAATTTATTTATAATATAGGAAAGAAACCGGCGGTTTAGCCCGTCATAAGGGGGACGTATGGATATCACCACACTTAATAAACAAGTCCAGCAGGAAAGTATATTCTTACAAGATTTAAAGCGCGAAGTCGGCAAGGTAATTGTAGGGCAGGAAGCATTGCTTGAAAAAATGCTCGTAGCCTTACTGGCCGACGGACACATTTTGATTGAAGGCGTGCCGGGCCTTGCCAAAACCTTGGCCGTAAAGACCTTGGCGCAAGCAATTCACGCCCAGTTCCAGCGTATCCAGTTTACGCCTGATTTATTGCCCGCCGATATCACGGGTACGCTTATTTTCAACCCCAAGGACGGGCTCTTTTATCCCAAACGCGGCCCTGTGTTTTCCAACTTTGTACTGGCCGACGAAATCAACCGTTCTCCAGCCAAGGTACAAAGCGCGCTCTTGGAAGCAATGCAGGAGCGGCAGGTAACTATCGGCGAGCAAACTTACAAATTGCCGTCCCCCTTTATGGTACTGGCCACACAAAACCCCGTAGAGCAAGAGGGTACTTATCCGCTCCCGGAAGCACAGGTGGACCGCTTTATGCTTAAAGTAATGGTAACCTATCCCACCAAAGAAGAGGAAAAACTGATTTTGGAACGTATGTCCTCGCATCAAACCATTACCGTAAACACCAATGTTACACCGGAGATGATTTTAAAAGCGCGCCAAGTAACCGATTCCATTTATGTAGATGAAAAAATCAAAAACTACATTGTAGATTTAGTCTTTGCCACGCGCGACCCCAAATCGGCCAAGTTAGAAAAACTAGCCTCTTTTATTGCCTATGGCGCCAGCCCCCGCGCAACTATCTTCCTCACGCAAGCGGCCAAAGCCTATGCGTTCTTAAACGGGCGCGGCTTTGTAACGCCCGAAGATATCAAAGCCATTGGGTTAGACGTATTGCGCCACCGTGTACTGTTATCCTACGAAGCGGAAGCCGAAAACATTACGTCCGACCAAATCGTCAAACAAATTTTTGACGCGGTGGATGTACCGTAGTTCTTGATTTGGGGGACAAAATGGATACCGCGGAAATTTTAAAAAAAGTACGCCAAATAGAAATCCAGACGAACAAACTGGTGTCGGAAACGTTCGCCGGGGAATATTTAAGCGCGTTTAAAGGCCAAGGCATTGAATTTGCCGAAGTGCGCGAATATACCCCGGGCGACGATATCCGCTCCATTGACTGGAACGTAACCGCACGCACGGGCATCCCCTATATTAAAAAGTACAACGAGGAGCGCGAATTAACGCTGATGATTGCGTGCGACGTGTCCGCGTCCCAGCGTTTCGGCTCTACCGATAAATTAAAGCAAGAACTGGCGGCGGAACTCTCCGCGCTGTTTGCCTTTTCCGCTATCAAAAACAGCGACAAAGTGGGTTTAATGCTGTTTTCGGACAAGATAGAACTCTTTGTCCCCCCCAAAAAAGGCAAAAAGCACGTTTTGCGCCTCATCCGCGAACTGGTGGCCTTTGAACCCGCCGGGCGCGGTACGGACATTGGCCTGTGCTTAGAAACGTTATCCAAGGTGATTAAACGCCAAGGCATTTTGATTTTAATTTCCGATTTTTTGGCGCCCGTTTCCTCATTTTCCAAACCTTTTAAACTGGCGGCCAAAAAGTTTGATTTAATCCCGGTAGTTATCCAAGACAAACTGGAAAAGTTTATCCCCCCCGTGCCCGCGTGCATAGACGTAACGGACCCGGAAACAGGGGAAGAGGATTTTTTGTGTCTGTCGTCGGGCGAACTAAACGCGGCGCTTGCCGAGCACGCGGAACACCAAAACATCAACCTGCGCGCCCTTTTTAACCCGTATAAGATTGAGCCTATTTTCGTCCGTACCGACCAAGCGCCGGCGGACCCGGTAATTGCGTTTTTTAAACAGCGCGCCAAAAAAATAAGAAAATAATATGAAAAAACTTTTTACTTTATTTTCCCTTTTGTTTTCCTTTGCTCTCTGCGGAGCGCAGGAAATACACTTAATTGAGCAGAAAGCCGCGGACAAGGTTCCCTTTGCCTCGCCCTTTGCTCTGCAATTTAGTTTAAGCCACACGCCGGGCTACGAGGTAACCGTGGATGAAAATTCCCTTTCCAAGGATTTTGAAATTACCCAAATGTCCGCTAAGCAAAATTCCCCCGGCACGCTGACATACGATTTTACGGCGCTCCCCTTTACCTTGGGCAAATCCACCTTTACGGTTACGTTTAACCTCGTGCAAAACGGCCGCACCGCCGCCCAGACAAAGACCGAAGAGTATATAGACATTACCCCCGCCAAAACCTTTAACGACAAAAACCTGCGGGAAATCCGCAATCCGTCCATCCCCGCCGGGTGGCTGGCGTGGCTGGTTGCCGCGCTATTGTTAGGCGCGCTTATTTATGTATTGTATGCGTGGCACAAAAAACTGCACGAGAAAAAACTCTCCGTCGCCGCCGCACCCGAGGACCCGCGCCCCGGCAACGAAATTGCCCTCTCGCAAATTGACGCGTTGTTAGACAGCGGACTGTGGGAAAATGCCCAATACAAGGTGTTTTACAACACCCTTACCGACATTTTGCGCGAATATTTATGGCGGCAATTAAAAATAGACGCGTCCGCCGATACGTCTGCCGAAATTTTAGCCCGCATTAAAACAATGCCCAAGTTGGCCCCCCTGCGCACGCAGTTGCGCCAATTTTTAAGTTCGGGCGACCTCGTAAAATTTGCCAAGGCCGTACCCAGTTTGGATACGCGCAACCGCGATATCCAACTCTTGCGCGAAATTATTGTGGAAACCTCGCCCAAGGAACTGGCCCCCTCGCAGGAGGTTAAAAAATGATTTACTTCTTTTTAATCAGCGTTTTGCTCTTGCTGACTGCTTTGTCGGCCGGGCTTATTACCCGCCGCGCGCCCAAAGCGCAGGCTATTTGCACGGCGGCGGCCGCGGCTTTATGCACGGTTTCGCTGGGGGGGCTGTTATTTGAACGCTTATCCGGTGGACGGGCGGAATTTATGCACCCGTGGGCGTTTTTACTGCTTATTATCCCCTTTGCCGTACTTATCACGCATACCGTATTAAGGAGGGCGTTCAGCCGCCAAATTTCCTACCCCTTGGCGCATTTAATGGTGGAACAAACCTCCTTGCGCGTACTTTTTACCCGTTGGGTGCCTATCCTGTTATATACGGGCGCGCTTATTTTGATGACAGCCGCCCTCGCCCGGCCCGTAAAAGTGGACCGCACCGTCGTCCCCCCCACCGAGGGCGTGGATATTATTTTGTTAATGGACGTGTCCGCCTCTATGCAAAAGCAGGACTTTTACCCGAACCGCTTTGTAGCCGCGCAGGAAACCGCCGCCCGCTTCATTAAAAAACGCCCGACGGACCGTATCGGCCTGGTGGCCTTTGCCAAGCAGGCAATGCTCCAAGCCCCGCTCACCTTGGACCACGAAGCCCTGCTGGAATATTTAAGCACTTTATATTTAGGCGTAGTGGACCCCAACTATACGGCTATCGGCGATGCGCTCGCGGTGGCTTCCAACCATTTAAAAGACAGCAAAGCCAAAAGCAAAATCGTTATCTTGCTGACGGACGGCGATTCCAACGCCGGAACCATTGACCCGATGCTCGCCGCCAAGGCCGCGGCTTCGTATGGTATCCGCGTTTACACCATTGGTACGGCCAGCGCGCCCCAGCAGAGTTTGTATTCCAGCGCGCAGGACGAAATTAACGAAGGGCTGATGTTGGAAATAGCAGATGCAACGGGCGGAAAATTCTTCCGCGCCAAAAACGAGGCGGAACTCGCCAAAATTTACGATATGATTAATGAACTGGAAAAAACACAATTCGCCCCCAGTTCCACCGTCAACCGTACCGATTTTTACCAACCGCTTTTGCTGGCGGCGCTTTTGTTGGCGGGAACGGCGTTTATCTTGGAAAAACTATTTTTAATAAAGGTGCCCTGATATGGAACTTTTTGCAAATCCTTGGTTTTTGGTTTATTTTATCCCGGCGGCTCTGCTGGTGTGGCTGGTGGCGTGGTCGGGCAAGAAACTAAAAAACCGCCTGATTGCCGCCCTCTTTGGCCCGCAGGCGTACCAGAAACTAACCGCCAACTTGCGTCCCGTTACCTGGAAGCGCGGCGCGTGCTTCGGCCTCTTTT
This sequence comes from Candidatus Avelusimicrobium sp., assembly GCF_050873505.1. Taxonomy (GTDB): domain Bacteria; phylum Elusimicrobiota; class Elusimicrobia; order Elusimicrobiales; family Elusimicrobiaceae; genus Avelusimicrobium. The sequence continues at coordinate 6,706 of NZ_JBNMIY010000009.1, forward strand.
TATTCTTTTTATTTGTGGCCTTAGCCGGGCCCCAATGGGGTACGGAAGTAATAGAGGTGCAAGGCTCGTTTGCGCAAACGGTTATCGCAGTGGACGTTTCCACCTCTATGCGCGCGCGCGATTTAAAGCCCGACCGCTTGGACAACGCCAAAACAATGCTCAAAATGCTCGTCAACAATTTAAAGGATGAGCGCATCGGCATTTTGGCGTTTACCTCGCAGGCGTATGTACAATGCCCTATCACTACGGATGAGGACGCACTGACCTATTTTATTAACTCCTTACAGCCCGATATGCTGCCTGTTCCGGGCACCTCGTTAGCCGCCCCGGTCAATTTGGCGGCCCGTATGCTGGCCAAATATCCCGGGCAAAAAGCCCTTATTTTACTGACGGACGGAGAGGACCACTCCCCCGAAGAACTGAAAGTCGCACAGGAAACCGCCCTTAAAAACGGTATCCGCGTGATTGCTATCGGTATCGGTACCAAAGACGGCACGTTAATCCCCGCCAAACTGGACGCAACGGGCAAGATTTTAGAATACAAAAAGGATAAAACGGGCAAAACCGTCGTTTCCAAACTGGATGAAAAAACGCTGCTCGCACTGGCGCAGGCCACCGGCGGCGCGTATATCGCCTACACCACGCCCGCACAAGTGGCGGCCAAGGTGGAAGCCTCGGTAAAGGGGCTAGACAAAACCTCCGCCCGGGCCGCTTCGCGCGCGGTTTACAAGAACCGCTACGCCCTTCCGCTGGCGCTGGCTATCTTGTGTTTGGCCGCGTTTCTGCTGTGGCCGCGCGGCAATAAGCGAAATACCGTCCAAAAAAGGTAAAATAGTCTTATGAAGAAACTTGCTTGCTTTTTACTTATTCTCTCCTCTTCGTCCGCCTTTGCGGGCGTGCGCGGGGATTTGCGCGAAGCGGGCAAGTTATACCAAGATAAAAAATACGGCCAAGCCTTGGCTAAATACCAAACAGCCTTGCAAAAAGCCCCCCATAAAGAGCAAGCCTCTTTCGGCGCAGGGGCGGCTTCGTACTATTTAAAGGATTACCAAGCGGCTGAAAAAGCCTTTGAAAACACCGCAGAACAAAACGGTAAACTCCGCCAAGACGCGCTCTTCAACCTAGGCAACGCCTACTACCGCGCGGGCGATAAAGAAAAAGCCGTTTCCGCCTACCGCCAAGCCATTGTCGCTAATCCCAAAGACAAAGAGGCCGTGCACAATTTGCAACTGATTATAGAACAACAGCAGAGCGAGCAAAACCAGAATAACCAAAATCAGCAAAACAGCAACAATAACTCCTCTAACCAAAGTAAGCAGGACCAAAACAACAAGGGCCAAGCCCCACAGGATAAAGGACAAGAGGAACAACCGTCCAAGCCCCAAGATACGATGAATAAGGACGATGCGGACCGCGTAATGCAAATGGCGCGTGAAAACGAATACAAAAAGCCCACCCAACCGGGCGAGGCGCAAGACCCCACGGTGGATAAGGATTGGTAATATGCTAAAAAAACTCCTTTTTTCCCTTTGTTTGCTGTTTTTTACCGGGCTTGCTTGGGCGCAAATTTCCGTATCGGCTTCGGTGGATAAAACTTCGCTCACGCTGGACGACGAAATTACCCTAACCGTAACCGTACAGGGAGCCGTCAGCCCGCTGACAATGCCGCAACTGCCCAGTTTGCCCGCGTTTAACGTCTATTCGCGCGAAATTGACCAAACCTCTATCAACGGCAAAAGCACCTCGGTCTTCCGCTATGTAATGCTGCCGCGCTTTGTGGGCAAGGCGGATATTGGCGCCGTAACCGTTAAATATAACGGGAAAACGTATAAGACAGACCCGATTTCTATCAGCATTTACCGCAATTCCCAAGGCGTGCAAAATAACCGCCCGGCCACCAGCACGGGCCGCGCCGTAACCAACGGGACATATGACTCGTCCATTAATACGGCGGCTATTTCGCGCCAAGTGCAAAAGGCGGACGAAAGCCTGCCCCCGCTTACGCAAAATTTGATGAACCAAGCCTACGCCCGCGGAAGTGAAAATTACTTTTTGGTTTCCGCCGTAAGCAATAAAAAACCTTATGTAAACGAAGCCGTTACCTTGGCGGTGCGCTTTTATTATTCGCGCGAATTTTACGATGCGCCTTACCAAAAGCCTGCCGTGTATAACTTATTTATGGAAGATGCGGGCTCTGCCGAAGGAACCCAAAGCATTAACGGGGTACTGTACCGCTATAATGAACAACGCTACACCGTTACGGGGGCGGCCCCCGGCGCAGCCTCTATTGGTGAGGCCGTCGTGCAATACCGCACCGGCTCCGCGTCGCTTTCTCCGCTGGACCGCCTGTTTGGCGGCTCGGCCGTGGGGGCGGAAAAAACGGCCACGTCCAAGGAAATTTCTCTCCAAATCCGCCCGCTTCCGACCAATGGAAAACCAAACTCCTTTTACGGCGCCGTAGGCCAAGGTTATACCCTTGCCGCCGGGGCCGACAGAACACAAGTGGAAGCCGGGGAAGCCGTTACGGTTACCGTTACGGTAAAGGGGCCGGGCAACTTAAAGGGCACCGGCGATTTAAAGTGGCCGCAGATTGCTGGATTTAAAATGTACCCCGCGGCGGCTGCCGCAGGTTCCTTGCCGTCGTCTGACCAAGTACGCGGGTATAAGGAATTTAAGACGGTACTCGTACCGTCCGCTTCGGGTATTTACGTTGTTCCGGGCGTTAAATGGTCCTATTTTAATCCGGCTTCCGGCCAATACAAAACCTTACAAACGGAACCCATTACGGTATCCGTTTCCCCCTCCACCAAAAAGGAAAGCGGCTTTGATTTCGGTTCCGTAGCCCACACGGGGAGCGGCTTTCAAACCTTGGGCAAGGATATTGCCTATTTAAAAACGGCTTACGCGCCGGAACCGTCCGTACTGGCCCGGTTAAGCGCGTGGCAGGACGTAAACTGGGCGGCGCTGGTAATTTTGGGCCTTAGCGTATTTTTTGCTTCCTTTGGCCGGAAATCTATGGCCCGAAAACGCGCCTATACGCACGCTAAAAATTTGCTTAAACGGGCGGTGTCCGACGAACAGGTGGCCGAAGCGTTATCCGGCTATTTGCAACAGAAATTAAACATCGGTACGGGCAGCCTGCCCCTGCGCGCGATTGTAACCGCACTGCAAAAAAGCGGCGTTACTCCCGCCACCGCAGAAGCGTTTTCTTTACTTTGGCAACGGCTGGAAACGGCCCGCTTTGCCCCCGGCTCGCCCGATGCGCTAGACCCGCAAAATCTGTCCTCACAGGGATTAGACGTATTAAAACTAATGGAGGAAGAAACCAAATGAAACGCTTGTTTATTTTAGTATTTGCTTTACTTGGGTTTACCTCCGTTTTTGCCCAAACGCCCCTGCAAAATGCGGAAGAATTTTACCGCCAAGGCAAGTTCTCCGCCGCCTTGGGCCTATATGAATATGATTTAAAAACTCACCCAAACGACCCTTATGTTTACTACAATATAGGTAACTGCTATTTTAAAATGGGCAGTATGGGCTTGGCCGCCGCGAATTATTACCGCGCCTTTAAGTTGGCCCCGCGCAACACGGACATCCGCAATAATTTAGCCTTGGCTTTATCCGCCGGGGGCGAAAGTTTGGTTCCGGCCGGGGTGCCGCCCGTACTGCATAAGGCGTTTTTCAGTTTGTCTTACAGCGAACTAAAAGGGCTGACAATGGTTTTATGGTGGGTGTTCTGTTTGCTCGCGTGCGTATGGGTTTTAAAACGCCGCGGCGGAAGAATTGCCGCAACCGTGGCCGTAGTGCTTTTGCTTTCGGCCGGGTGGTTTTATATGCGCCATAAGGCCGAAACGGAACCCTTGGCCGTAGTAGCCGCCCCGGTGGCGGAAATACGCAGCGGGCCGGGAACCAATTTCCCCGCCAGCGCAAGCGTAGCCCAAGGACACCTTTTAACCGTGCAGGATGAAAAGGATTCCTGGTACGAGGTTATTGTAAAATCCCAGGGCATAAAAGGCTGGGTGGATAAAAACGCCATTGAACAAATTTAAAGGAGTTAAAAATGTTTGTAGAGCAACAAGCCGACGAATTAATTAAAGCCGTTGAATATGTAAAAGAACACCTTTCGGACAAGGTGGAAACCTTGTCCGCCGAGGTGGTAAAAGCCTTTAAAAACGGGCATAAAGTAATTTTAATGGGCAACGGCGGGAGCGCCTCCGACGCGCAGCATATTGCGGCGGAATTTGTGGGCCGCTTTAAAAAGGAACGCCCGTCCCTGCCGGCGCTTGCATTAAACACAAACTCCTCCACCCTTACCGCCATCGGTAACGATTATTCTTACGATGTGGTTTTTTCCCGCCAGATTGACGGGTTTGCCCAGCCGGGCGATGTGGTAATCGGTATTTCCACTTCCGGCAACAGCAAAAATGTTTATTTAGCCTTGGGCCTTGCCAAACGCAAGGGCTGCTTTACGGCGGCTTTTTTGGGCAAGGACGGCGGCACCATTAAGGATATGTGCGATTTGCCGCTTGTGGTAAACGTAAAAGATACACCGCATATCCAGGCCTGCCATATTTTTATGGGCCATTGTATGTGCGACTTAGTGGACCAGGCATACTGATTTATGAAAATAGCAATAGGATGTGATCACGCGGGCTTCCCGCTGAAAGAAACCGTAGCGGCTGTTGTACGCCGCTTGGGGCACGAAGTAATTGATTGCGGCACGTTTAGTTGCGAACGCGCCGATTACCCCGACTATGCCGACAAAGTGGCCAAACTGGTGGCTTCCCAACAAGCCGACCGTGGCATTTTGCTGTGCGGAAGCGGGGTGGGTGTGTGCATTACGGCCAACAAAACCAAGGGCGTGCGCGCGTGCGTCTGCCACGATGCGTACAGCGCCAAACAGGCCGTAGAACACGATGCGCTCAATGTGTTGTGTATGGGGGCACGCATCATCGGCTCGGCCGTAGCCGAGGAACTGACCGAACGATTTTTAAACGCCTCTTTTTTGACGGGTACCCGCCACGAAATGAGGCTTAATAAAGTAAAAGCGATTGAAAACGCGAATTTTAAATAAAAAATAAGGATGGAACGTATGAATACACAAGCAAACCCGATGGCCGAAGGAATTGTCCGCGAAGGGGAAATTAAACTGGAAGGATTAGAGTTTAATACTAAATTCTGGGCCAAGGATCCCACTCTTTGGAAACAAGATAAAGAAAGTATGGACTTTATCGTCAAGTTTTTAGGCTGGCAAAAAGTCTATAACTGGACGTTGGAACGCATTGACGACGTGCTCGCCTTTGCCGAAGACGTAAAACAAAATTTCAAACATTGCGTAATTATGGGTATGGGCGGTTCCTCGCTCGCGCCCGAAGTGTTCCGCACCGTATTCGGTAAGCAAAACGGCTGGCCGGAACTTATCGTGTTAGACACCACCAACCCCGATTGGATCGGCGCCGCCCGCGCCCGCATTAACCCGGCGGAAACCTTGTTCATCTTCGCCAGCAAATCCGGCGGCACGGTGGAACCCTCCTCCCAATTTGCCTATTTCTACGACGAAGTAAAGAAAGCAGGCGTAAAAGAACCCGGTAAGAACTTTGCCGCTATTACCGACGCGGGTACCGGGTTGGAAGCGCTCGCCAAGAAAAACGGCTTCCGCAAAACCTTTATTAACCCCTCCGACATCGGCGGCCGTTTTTCCGCCTTGTCTTTCTTTGGTATTGTACCTGCCGCCATTATGGGCGTAGATGTAAAACGCTTACTGACCATTGCCCAAGAACAAGCCGAAACCTTCGGCCCCGAAGCCCCCGAAAAAGGCAACGCCGCCGTACAGTTGGGCGCTTATATGGGTGCTTGCAACGTCAACCACAGCAAGGACAAAATGACCCTTTTAACCCCCAAAGATTTAGCCACCTTCGGCCTGTGGGCTGAACAGTTGGTAGCCGAATCCACGGGTAAAGAAGGCAAAGGCGTAGTACCGGTGGCGGGCGAAACGCTCACGCAAAACTTTGACTACCGCGAAGACCGCTTCTTTGTGCACTTGTCCACGGGCAGCGAAGACGACAAACGCGTCAGCGCGATTGCCGCCGACCTGGCCGAACGCAGTTACCCCGTGTTTACGATTAAAATGGACGACGTCTATCAATTAGGCGCTATGTTCCTGCTATGGGAAATTGCCACCGCCGCCGCAGGCGCTATTTTGGGCATTGACCCCTTTGACCAACCCAACGTGCAAGACGCCAAAACCCGCACAAAGAACCTCTTGGCCGACTTGGAAAAAGGCAATGTTTCGCCCGAAACAACCGCCCCGATTTTGGTCTCTTCCGACATCGCCGGCGAAGTAAAACTGGAAACCTTGGCCCAAGACTTGTATTCCCTCTTGGAAAGCAACGATTATGTGGCCTTGCTCCCGTACGTGTATCCGTCCGAGGAAACCGAAAAAGCCTTGCTCGGTCTGCGCGACAAAATTATGCTTCGCACCAAACGTGCCGTTTTGTTTGGCTACGGGCCGCGCTACCTGCACTCTACGGGCCAGTTGCATAAAGGCGACGGCAACAACGGCGTATTTTTGATTTTGTCTGCCGAACCGGCCAACGATATCAAAATCCCGGGCCAGCACTACACCTTCGGCCAACTCTGCAATGCGCAGGCGTTGGGCGATTTCCAAGCGTTGCAGGCCAAAGGCCGCCGCGTGATTAAAATTCACTTGGCGCAGCCGCTGTTGGAAAGCATCAAAAAAATCAGCGACTTGTTCTAATTAACCTATCAGCAAGGCGGTTCCTTTAAGGGCCGCCTTGTTTTTTATCTATGACCAAAGTATTTATTCAAACCTACGGCTGCCAAATGAACGTGGCCGATTCCGACGAAATGTTTGCGCATTTGGCGGCGCGCGGCGCGCAATATACCGACCAGTTGGACGAGGCCGACATTGCCCTTATCAACACCTGCACCGTGCGCGACCACGCCGAACACCGCGCCGTATCGTTCCTGGGCCGATTGGCCGAGTGGAAGCGGGAAAAGCCGGGCCGCGTGATTATTTTTGCGGGCTGTGCCGCCCAACGCTTGGGAAAAACCCTTCAAAAGAAATACCCCTTTTTAGACATTGTTTCCGGCGCCAAAGAAATTGAACACTTCGCGGACACCTTGGACGCAAGCGGCCTTTTTAACGCGCCCGGGCAGGAGCATAACTTGCTCACTTCCGGCTTAACGGGGTATGTAACCATTATGCGCGGGTGCAATTTTGCCTGCTCGTACTGCATTGTGCCCAGCGTGCGCGGGCCTGTAAAATGCCTGCCCGTAGCGGATATTTTGGCCGATGCCGCCCAAAAAGCCAAGGCGGGCGCCAAGGAAATTATGCTCTTGGGGCAAACGGTCAACGCCTACCAATATGAGAACACTTCCTTTGCGGATTTATTAAACCAAGTCAGCCGCCTGCCCGGCGTGGAGCGCGTGCGCTTTACGAGCCCGCACCCTATTTATTTTACGCCGGAATTTTTAGCCGCCATTAAGGATAACCCCAAAATTGCCCGCCACGTCCATTTGCCCGTGCAGAGCGGTTCCACCAAGGTTTTGCAGGAAATGAAACGCGGCTACACGCGCGAAATATTCTTGGAAAAAGTCCGAGCCTTGAAGGACTGCGGGTTTAACATTTCTACGGATATTATTGTGGGATTTCCGACGGAGACGGAAGACGATTTTAAAGAGACGCTCTCCCTCGTGGACGAGGCGGGATTTTTTGCGGCCTATTGCTTTAAATATTCCCCCCGTCTGGGCACTCCGGCGGCCAAAATGAAACTCTTACCGCAAAATATACTGGAAGAACGGCTTGATATTTTGTTAAATAAAGTAAGAGGTTTATCCGACGCGGCGTATCAAGCGCAGGTCGGTACCGTGCAGGAAGTGCTTTTGGAAAGCGAAAACAAAGGCCGCTCTTCCGGCAACTTTTGGGTAAAGACCAATAAGTCTTACCCCGTTGGCTCCGTCGTAAAAACCACTATTGATAAGGCCGACGGAACCTTATTATTTGCGAGGGACTAATTTTATGAAACAACATTTTCCTGAAAAACGCAGACATCCGCGTATGCCGGTCATCAGCAATTTGATTGAACCGGTCAACTTGCATTACAAAACTGCCGACGGCAAGGAAACTTCCTTGGTCGCTATTTTGGCGGACTTGTCCGCTTCCGGTATGCGTATGATTAGTTTTTTGGGCGCACCGCTGGCCGACAAATTTTCCATCAGTTTGCAACTGCCCGGCACGGGCAAAATGGAAGTGCAGGCCCGCTTGGCGTGGGTGAAACAGCGCGAAAATGTATATACTATCGGTATTGAATTTGTAAAAATGGCCGAAAAAGACGCTAAAATCATCAGCGAAATGGCCGACGATTTTAACGATTGCGACACGCGCATTTTGCTCAAACTGCCCGAAGTTTGCGTGGGCACCTGCAAATGCAACAAAATCTGCAATAAAATTCAAAAGGACGAAGCCCTTTTTGAAGGTAAATAGTTTCCCAAAATCGCAAATAACTTATGAAAAACCCCCGGCACAAACCGGGGGTTTTTTAATTATTCATAAAATACAAATAATTCGTGTCTCCGTCACTCCCTGTTCCGCTTGGACTATCTCTTCCCGACAAATTTTGACAAATTCTATTGCCCAAAGAATTATCTCGGGCCGCCCAACAAATATAAAAGGTGTCCTTATGATATTTTTCTATGGTTACGGCATTTTTACGTTCTTCACACTTAATAGAAATCTGGGATGGCCCCCACATTGTCATAATATAGCAAGACATATCGTTATTGGAAATACGGGAAGAATTAATCCTTTTAAAACCGGAGGGCAGGGCAATAACCAGTGAATCAAAATTGGTGGCATAGCGGTTAGTTTGCATATAAAAATGCTGTTGGGCTTGGTCCACCGCGCGCATAAAGGCGTACATAGTGGCCACGCGGCTGGTGCCTACCGCCACCCGGTACGACGGCAATGCCGCCGCGGCCAGTATGCCGATAATGAGGACGACGACCAACAATTCTATAAGGGTAAAACCAGCGGTTGTGGGCATATGGCTGGGTGCTGTTAAGCCGGCATCCCGTAGTGTTTGGCGGCCCGCAGGGTTACGGGATCTGTCGTTACCGTTGTAGTTGTCATCCCCGAGGAATTTAGTCGGGGATCCGTTGTTGCCGTTGCCTTTTTGAATAAAAACAGATTCCCGACTACAACACTCGGGAATGACACCACTAGCACAAGTGGCCGCACGGCAAATATTCATAAATCCTTTCATTTTTTCTCCTTGTTTAGGCCTTTATATTTGAGCAAAACAGCCTTTTATACGCGTTTTTATACGGCAGATACATCCGGGTACACAAACCGCAATTTATCAAAATTTTAACAAAAAAAAAAAACGAAACAACCCCTTTAAAACAAACGGCTCCAAACGCCTTTCAAAAAATAAACTCCGCTTATTTTATACAATGTATTTATGAAACCTATCGTCCTATGCGGCCCGACCGCTTCCGGCAAAACGGAACTCGCCCTGGAACTCGCCCGCCAATCAAACGGGATTATCCTCTCGGCTGATTCCCGCCAAGTTTATAAACGCCTGACTATCGGCACTGCCAAGCCGCAGGGCTCGTACCAAAACGGGGCCTACACGGTGGACGGGGTTCCCTATTATCTGGTGGATTTTTTAGACGTTACCGAAACCTGTAACGCCGGAAACTTTGTAAAAAAAGCGCGCCAAATCGCCGCTGAAAATCCCGCCCGTCCACTTATTTTTGCGGGCGGTACAGGTATGTGGCTGCACGCCTATTTTGTGGGTATGGACGATCTGCCCGCTTCCACGCCCCAAACGCGCGAAAAACTTTCCGCTCTGTTGGCAAAATCGGGCAAGGAGGGCCTACATCAGGCACTTATGGCCTTGGACCCCGCTTCCGCGCAAAATATCCCGGTGGGCAACGTCCAGCGCACGATGCGCGCCTTGGAACTGTGCTGGCTGACAGGCAAGCCCGCAAGCGCGCTAAAAAGCGGCAATTTCTTTAAACTTCCCCCCCCGCAAGACTCCGCCTGGGTGTATTTAGCGTGGGATAGAGAAGCGTTAAACGCGCGCATTTCGGCCCGTACGGAGCAGATTTTTGACGGGATGGCACAGGAAGCCGAAACCCTGTTAAACGAGGGATATACGCCCGATACGCCCGCTTTAAAAAGTCTGGGCTATCCGCAGGCTGTCTCTTTCTTGCAAGGGCAAATCTCCCGCGTGCAAGCCGTGGAGCAAGTGGCCACGCTCACCCGCCAATACGCCAAACGCCAGCGCACTTGGTTCAACCGCTACACTAACGCCCTGCGCCTGGAACTAACCGCCAAACAAGATTTTTGCCCCCAAGCACTCGCCGCGCAAATCCTTCATTTTGCCAACCAAACGGCCCTGCCGCCCAATATGGTAAAATGAAGATATGATAGCGTATTTAAAAGGCGAAGTATTGGAAGTAAAGGAAGACGGCGCCGTCATCTTGTGCGGCGGAATCGGCTACGAGGTCAACCTCGCGCACAGTTCCGCGCTGGAACTGACGGAAGGAACCGAAGTGGCCCTGTATGTGGCGGAATCCATTTCCCCCTACGACGGCACGGTTTTATACGGTTTTTTGAATAAAGAAGACAAAGCACTTTGGTATCTCTTCAAAACCGCTATCCCCAGTACAGGCCCCAAAAAGGCACTTGAATTTTTAAATAAAGCCCTCCGCTCGGTGGCGGACTTTCACAACGCTATTTTAAAACGCGACCCCAAAATTTTGACGGGTATCTTCGGCTTTACGGCCAAAACGGCGGAAAAGTTAATCAACTCCTTAAAGGACAAAATGGACGCTATCACCGTACAGGGCGAAAGCAAAATAAAAGTAATGGACGAAGCCCCGTATATGAGCGGCGTGCTGGAAGCCTTGTCCGCCTTGGGCTATTCTGCGGCGGAATCGCGCCGCGCGATTGAAAAACTCTACACCGAGGGTGTAAACCCAAACGGTAAGATTGAAGACATCATCAAAGAGGCCCTGCGGGTACTGAAAAAATGAGCAACCAAAATGAAATTTTAGACGTCAATCAACTTTCCGATGAGTCCGCCGGGCTGGAAGCCGCCCTGCGCCCCGCCACCTTGGACGAGTTTGTCGGGCAGGAAAAACTAAAAGAAAATTTACGCATTTTTATTGCGGCAGCCAAATCCCGCAAGGAAGCCCTGGACCATTGTCTTTTTTACGCGCCGCCCGGCTTGGGTAAAACCACGCTTGCCAACATTTTGGCGCGCGAAATGGGCGTAAACATCAAGGTTACGTCCGGCCCCGTGCTGGCGCGCCCGGGCGACCTGGCCGCTATGCTGACAACCGAATTAGCCGAGGGCGACATTTTGTTTATTGACGAAATCCACCGCCTAAACCCCGCCGTAGAGGAAGCCCTCTACCCGGCAATGGAAGACTTTACCTTTTTTATCAATACCGGCAAGGGAGCGGGCTCTACGACCTTAAAACTGGCCGTACCGCACTTTACCTTGGTGGGTGCAACGACGCGCTCCGGCCTGCTGACCGGCCCGCTACGCGACCGCTTTGGCATTGTATTTAACTTGGGCTTTTACGAAATTCCAGAAATTACCGATATTTTGGAACGCTCGGCGCGGCTTTTAAACATTGAGGCCGACCGTGCGGGGCTCACCGAACTGGCCAAACGCTCCCGCGGTACCCCGCGTATCGCAAACCGTTTATTGCGCCGCGCGCGCGACTTTGCCCAAGTAAAGGGCAACGGCATTATCACGCACGAAATTGCCACCACGGCAATGGACTCCCTAGACATTGACAGCGAGGGGTTAGACAGTGTGGATAAGCGCATTTTGGAAGCACTGATAGACCGCTTTTCGGGCGGCCCGGTGGGCGTGGACAACTTGGCGATTGCCGTTTCCGAAGCCGTAGATACTTTAACGGACGTAATAGAGCCTTTTCTCATCAAAGCGGGCTTTATTGCGCGCACCCCGCGCGGACGTGTTGCCACGCGCAAGGCATACGAACACTTGGGCCGCAAACAGCACGCGGATTTGCTTTTTTAGTATGAAACATCTCGCCCGCTTCTGTTTATTTCTTTTAACGGCCGCACTTTTAAGTGCGTGTGCGGCGCCGTCCAAGCGCGCGGCGCAAGGGACAATAGACTTATCCGCTTTATCTGTCCGTGCGCCTGAACCACCCGCACAGGATCCGCAAAACCAAAAGCAATTTACCGAAACCACCGTGCGCGTGCTTTTAGCCGAAAAGGCCAAATCGGCCTATATAAAACACTCCGGGAAAGTATATATTTATACGCAAAACTTAGATAAAAAATATAAAATCTCCACCGCCGGAACTTTGGCTGTAAAAACTTTGGGCAACGGAAAAATTCAAATAGGAACCTTGCAGGCCGCACAGCCTATTATTTTAGAGCCGGCCTCCGGCACTTTGCTGGGTTGGAATAACAACAGTTATTCGGGCAAAATTTACATTATCCCAGCGCAAAATACGTTTCACCTGGTGGAACATGCTCCGCTGGAAACATATCTTTATGGTGTATTACCTTATGAAATGAGTTACTCGTGGCCGCTGGAAGCCTTAAAGGCTCAGGCGGTGGCCGCGCGCACCTACACATTAAAAACATTGGAGGGCGTGAAAAACCAGAATTTTGACGTGTATTCCGACGTCCGCAGCCAAATGTATAAAGGCGGAGGCAAGCAGTACGACTCCGTCAAAAAAGCCGTGGACCAAACCCGCGGGCAAGTATTAACCTACGAGGATAAACTCTTTTTTACCTATTACCACGCTAACTGCGGCGGCGCAACGGACGATGTGCGCAGTTGGAATTTCGGCGCAACATCTATTAAACCGCTCTCGGGAGCCTCCTGTAAATACGACAGCCACTCCAAAAGTTATAAGTGGACAATGAATATTGCACGCGGTAAAGTAGAAAATTATGCCAAAAGCGTCGGCTTGACGGGTGCTTTAAAAAACATCAAAATTGTCCGCAAAACCGACACCGGCCGCGCCACGAATTTAACCATAAAAACCGCCAAAGGGACTAAAACCGTACCGTGCGGACGCTTCCGCCTAGCCACAGGCATACGCAGTTGCAAAATAACCAAGTTAGACGTGCGCAAAAAAGACGTGCACTTTGAAGGAAAAGGCTACGGGCACGGAATAGGTATGTGCCAAGACGGCGCCAACGGTATGGCGAAAAACGGCAAAAACTACCGCAAAATTTTAAAAAATTATTATCCCGGAGCCGAAATAACAACGCTCCAATAAGAGGACTCTTATGTTTGAACGCTTTAAAAAACTGGATTTAGACCCGCTTATCGCCAAGCAACCCGCCACGCCGCGCGACTCCTCGCGCCAAATGGTGCTCCACCGCGATACGCACACCATTGAACACCGTATCTTTCACGATATCCACGAATATTTCAACCCCGGAGATGCCCTGGTTATCAACAATACCAAGGTTTTCCCTGCCAAGTTATTTGCACACAAACCCACGGGCGGCAAGGTGGAAGTTTTACTCGTGCGCCCGATGCAAAAGCCCAATATTTGGGCCGTTTTAACGCGCGATTATAAAGAAGGGATTACGCTTGATTTCGGCTCCGGCTTAACCGCCAAGGTGTTGGGCAAGACGGACAATAACGAAGCCATTTTGGAATTTAACGAAGAAGACATTTTGCCCTTCTGCAACGAGCACGGCCTTATGCCCTTGCCGCAATACATTGAAAAGGCCCGCAAGCACAGCGGCCTTACCCCCAGCATAAGCACCGACAAAGAACGCTATCAAACCGTTTACGCCAAATACGACGGCTCCATTGCCGCGCCTACGGCGGGATTCCACTTTACGCCGGAATTGCTGCAAAAATTGAAGGATAAAGGCGTACACATTTGCTACATTACCCTGCACGTCGGCTGGGGCACTTTTAAGCCTTTGCGCGGAGAGCCGGAACAGCACCATATGCTGGCCGAACTGGGCGAGGTAACCCAAGAGACCGCCGACACGTTAAATGCGGTGCGCCAAGCCGGCAAACGCGTCTTTTCCTGCGGCACCACCAGCACGCGCACGCTGGAAAGTTTTACGGACGAAAACCACATCACGCACCCGGGCAAAAAATGGACGGATTTATTTATTTATCCCGGCTACAAGTTTAAAGCCATAGACTGCCTGATTACGAATTTCCACTTCCCGGACTCTACGCCTTTGTGTATGACGTCCGCCTTCGCCGGGGAGGATTTTATTTACGAAGCGTATTTGCAGGCCGTAGAAAAGAAATACCGCTTTTACTCCTTTGGCGACAGTATGATGATTTTGTAAAAGCCCCAAAAAGGAACCACCCCGGGTATTATTCATCCCGGGGTGGTTTTTTATTTACCAATTTCGCACACAGTCAGTACCAGAATCACATAACCGCCTTGTATTACTAAAACGACATTGTATTGTATCTACTTTGCCATTAATTGTATTAAAAACAGAACATGCGCTAATTGTACATTGATATATACAAGATCCTTTTCCGCCGCACGTCCCGTCATCTGGGCAAACATCAAATGGTTCCCAACGGCCGTCATAAGAACTATCATCGCTTATGGGATAGAAATGCTGGGTTTGCCCCAGCGGAATATAAGTTAAACAATTCACGCTATTGGAATTAGCCGTTGGAACATTGGTATAATCACTCCCAGTATAATACTGGAATGTGGAAGGAGTTGTAACAAACGAATAACTGTCATGTTCCACCCCGTTTTGGTGTTCTTTGTTGCAGGTATAGCAAGAAGTGTTTTTCATTAATTCCTCGGCATTTTGCCCGCGCTTGGTGTAAATGTCGTACGCATACTGACAACAAGAAGATACATTGTTCAGCACGCAACTCTCGTATTCTGCTGAATTTTCATCATAAGAAGAGCAAGTGGAACATCCGTTAAACGGAATTTTTTCCGGCTCGCCGCAGGCTAAATACACTTCTTCCGTGTTTTTCAGTTTTAACTTCTGCCAACTCATTGTTTCCCCCTCACATTTAGGGAATTTATAGCCGAACAGATTTAATTCGTTCAAATACATATTATCCGCTTGCAGCGTGTAACCTTGCTTGTAGTTGCCTACGCGCAAACTGGTTTCAAAATCAAAATCACTCACACCATTACCGCTACCAATGTGCGCGGTGCTGCCCTCTATTGCAGGCGCATCATTTAGTTCCAGTTTTCCCCCTGCAATCTTTAATAAGTTATTTACGCGCAACGATTTCCCTGTATTAAATCCCTCGTCTGCTGAACAACCCAAGTTCATTTGGCAGGCAGAGGTTAAGCCGACGTCCATTTGTTTCATTACATCTACCTGGCTATATGCCACATATTTCACCGGGAAATACGTTACCATTGTCATTTTATTGGCACCCGCCGCCATAGAGGGTGTGGAAGCACATAAGAAGCACAACCCTATTAATAGTTTCTTCATTTTTTTCTCCTTTTAAGGCCTTTTTATTGGGGCAAAACGGCCTTTTATATGCGTTTTTATATGCCGGATACATCCGGGTATATCCGGCCTTAATTTTCAAAATTTTAACAAAAAAAAAAATAAAAACAACCCCTTTATGAACTACTGCTAAACAGCAACGACAAAAAACCCAAAAAGTAGATCCTGAAACAAGTTCAGGATGACCTCTTGTTTAATAAGTGGTCTTTTTCCCCGTCATCCCCGAGGAATTTAGTCGGGGATCTGTCGTTTCGGAAGAAAACAACCACGGCAAAAACAGATTCCCGACTACGACACTCGGGAATGACGACAAAGGCAAACGACAGATCCCGGATAAAAACACTCCGGGATGACGACAAAAAGCAATACAACAAAGCCGTTATAAAATAAAAGTCATCCTGAATTTAGTTCAGAATCTACCGCTTGGGTCGCTAGTCGTTGCCGTCATCCTGGAAAGTTGTAGTCCAGGATCTGTTGTTATTAAATAAGGAGTAGATACTGGACAGAAACCTTCCAGTATGACTTTTATTTTTATAAACGACACCTTGCGGGCCGCACCCTAGCGGGCCGCCAGTTCAGAATGCCCCCCTTTTTTTCTCCCCCCAAGCCGATTAGCCGGATATGGTAAAATATATATATGATTTCTCCTTTTAAAATTCTTGCCAAAGACCCACATTGTAAAGCCCGCACCGGTGTATTGTACACCAAGCACGGTGCGGTGCATACCCCGGTTTTTATGCCGGTGGCCACGCAAGCCTGCGTAAAGGCCCTGACCGACGAAGATTTGAAAAACGCCGGGGCCGAGTGTTTGCTTTCCAACACCTATCATTTGTATCTGCGCCCGACGACAAAAATTTTAAAGCAAATGGGCGGCCTGCATAAATTTATGCATTGGGGCGGAAGCATTTTGACTGACTCGGGCGGATTTCAAGTGTATAGTTTGCCCAAATTCCGCAAAATCAAAGAAGAAGGAGTAACCTTCCAGTCCCACCACGACGGAAGCAAACACCTTTTTACACCCGAAAACGTAATTCAATTTGAAAGTGAAATCGGCTCCGATATTTGGACAATGTTAGACGTTTGTATCCACGCCAAAAATCCGTCCAAACACGAAGCGCGCGAAGCCCTAAACATCACAAAACGCTGGGCGGAACGCGCCGCAAAAGCCTATCAACAAACCGTGCCCGAGCAGCATATCACACAAAACGAGGACGGCTCTTTTACCGTCGGTAATTCGCTTCT
Organism: Candidatus Avelusimicrobium sp.; assembly: GCF_050873505.1. Lineage (GTDB taxonomy): Bacteria > Elusimicrobiota > Elusimicrobia > Elusimicrobiales > Elusimicrobiaceae > Avelusimicrobium. The sequence continues at coordinate 23,453 of NZ_JBNMIY010000009.1, forward strand.
GTTCGGCATTATCCAAGGGGCCATTTTCCCCGATTTGCGCAAGGAAGCCGCCCTGCATATGGCTTCTTTACCCACGCACGGATACTGCATTGGCGGGCTGTCGCTAGGCGAAACCTTAGAGCAAATGAACGAATCCGTTTTGGCGGTAACCGACAATCTGCCCGAAGGCAAACCGCGCTATTTTATGGGACTGGGAACGCCGGTGGAAATTTTGAACTCCATTGAACGCGGCGTAGATATGTTTGACTGCGTATGGCCCACCCGCGTGGCACGCAACGGTATGGTTATGACCAGCACCGGGCGCGTGAACATCAAAAACGCCGAATACCGCACGCAGGATATCCCGCTGGACGCCGAGTGCGACTGCTACACCTGCCGCCGCTATTCCCGTGCCTACTTGTGCCACCTGTACCGCTCGGCGGAACTGACAAGCCACCGCTTGCTTAGCATACACAACATCCGCTTTTTGATTCGCCTGGCCGAACGCGCCCGCGAAGCCATTAAAAACGGTACGTTTATGCAACTAAAAGAGGAAGTAATCCGCAAGTACCAAGGCAACTAATTTGTGCCTTTAAAAAGGAAAGAGCGGCTAAACAACAGCCGCTCTTTTTTGATATTAGCAACAACTACAACTCCCAGAATCGTCCCTAATATTCAGTAACTTGGCATAATCAAATGACGGGGGATTATCGGCACACGAGTTTCTGCTTTGGTCAACCACTATTTCCCCAGAATCCAGCACGCACAAACAAACATCTTCCTTCTTATATTGGGCACTTACTCCACCGGGAAACGGCGGGTTATTACTTGCCCAGTAATAAAAATTTTCAGTCTCCCCCGTGCCAATTCGGACCCAATTTCCCCCTTCTTCAAAAGGAGACATATTTCCAATAGAAATATCCAAATCGCTGATATCACAATTTCCGTCCCTAGTACCCCCCGCTAATCGGCACACCTTATCGGCTTGGGCAATCGTTTTAAGGTTCGTCATTGCCTCGGCAAACCGTGCCTTGGTAACCGCCTTTTGGTACTGCGGCAGAGCCACTGCGGACAAAATGCCAATAATCAGTACAACCACTAACAACTCAATAAGCGTAAAGCCTTTCTTCACTTTTTTCTCCTTGTTTTACCGAGCCCGAACATAACAAGAAGCCCAAAAAAACGGCCGTTATGTTTGAGCTAATCACACTAACCCAAATCATAACAGCCGCGGCCCTCTGCCATATAAAAATATGGCAGAAAGCACTCGGCACAGCGCACGCAAGGGATCGGCTCGCGCACGTTGTGCCTAAAACGACTGTTTTTGGAGTGTGATTATGCCGTTGGTATCCCAACAGCGCACCGTATTCCACATACGGTTCCAAAAACAGAAAATTTATTTTAAAAGGGACTTATTTTCAAGGTTCCTTTTAATAAATTTATTATAGCATATTCCTAAAATTTACCACCCGGGGCGGTTTCCTTATAAATACTTGCCTGTTACGCTCTGCGGGGTATTTTTGATATCCTCCACCGTTCCGGCGGCAACAATTTGCCCGCCTAATTCTCCCCCGCCGGGGCCCATATCAATCAGGTAATCGGCGTTGCGGATAACATCCAAGTCGTGTTCAATTACCACCACCGTGGCCCCGCTTTCAATCAGCGTTTGAAATACGCCCAAAAGCGTCCGCACGTCTAACGGGTGCAAGCCGATCGTAGGTTCGTCAAACACAAAGACCGAATCCGTCTGCGTTTTACCCATTTCGCTGGCCAATTTCAGCCGCTGGGCTTCTCCGCCCGACAGACTGGGTGTTTCTTCCCCGAGCGTCAAATAGCCAAGCCCCAACTGCCTAAGCACCGCTAATCGCTGTTTGACCACCTTTAACCCGCCACAAGCGGCCAAGGCAGAATTTACGTCCATATCCATTAATTGCGGGAGCGAAAACGTCTGCCCCGTTTTATCGGTATAAAAAATACCCGCCGCCGCCGCACCATAGCGCGAACCGCGGCAGGACGGGCAAGGCACTTCCACATCGGGTAAAAACTGTACGTCCAAACTTATCACGCCCGTGCCGTCGCAAGTGGGGCAACGCAATTTGCCCGTATTGTAGGAAAAATCCCCCGCCTTATACCCCGCCGCCTTGGCCGCGGGCGTTTTGGCAAAAATTTTGCGCAGTTCGTCGTGCACATTGGCGTAAGTGGCCACCGTGGAACGCACGTTAATGCCTATCGGCGTAGCATCAATCAGTTTCACCTGCGTAATGCCCGGCGCCTGTACGGCCCGGATATGCGCGGACAAGGGTTTGTGCTGGGTATAGGCCTGTAAGGCGGGCACGAGACTTTCCAAAATAAGCGTCGTTTTGCCCGAGCCAGACACCCCGGTAACAACCGTCAATTTGCCCTTTGGGATATCTACCTCCAACGGGCGGACGGTATGCAAGGCGTTGGTAGCCAAGTGGATTTTCCCGGCGGAAAACAAATCTTCTTTTTTAGCGCGCGGGCGAACCTGAATATTTGCACGGCCGGACAAAAAAGGTTCAATTTGCGAATTAGGATTTTTTTCAATATCCGCCAAGGTTCCCTCGGCAATTACGCGCCCGCCGCCAGCCCCGGCTTGCGGACCCATTTCAATAAACCAATCCGCCTGCGACAAAATTTGCGTGTCGTGGTCCACCAAAATAACGGAATTTCCGTCGGAAATTAAATCGTGCATTACGCCGTTTAACCCCACAATGTTGGACGGGTGCAAGCCGATGGACGGTTCGTCCAATACATACAAAACGCCCGTCGTACGGTTGCGCACGGCGCGCGCCAGTTGCATACGCTGGCGCTCCCCGGTGGACAAGGTAGCGGCCGCGCGGTCCAAGGTCAAATAACCTAACCCCAAATCCATTAACCGCTTGGCGGCAGACAAAAACGAATCGCAAATATCCTGGGCCATTGGGCACATTTCAGCGGGCAGTTGGCCAGGCACTTGTTCCACCCACGCGCGCAAATCAGCCAAGTTTTTTTGGCAGGCTTCATTTAAAGATATTCCGCACAACCGGGGCGCACGCGCCGCCGCCGACAGACGGGAACCGCCGCAATCGGGGCAAATTTCGCGCTTTAAAAACTTTTCTACCCGTTTCATCCCCTGCTCGTCCTTCACCTTGGCAAGGGCATTTTGAACGGTGTAAACGGCGTTATAATAGGTAAAGTCCAACTCTCCGGCCTGGTTTGTCTTTTTGGCCTTGTAGAAAATATGCTTTTTTTCGGCGGGACCGTTGTAAACAATGTCTTTTTCTTTGTCCGTCAAATCCTTAAACGGCACATCGGTCCGCACACCCATTGCCCGGCAAACATCGGTCATCAGCGACCACATCAGCGAGTTCCACGGAGCCACCGCCCCTTGGTCAATCGTCAGGTTTTCATCGGGCACCAAGGTTGCTTTATCCACCGTCCAAACCGTTCCCGTGCCGTCGCAAGTGGGGCAGGCGCCCTGACTGTTAAAGGCCAACTCCTCGGCAGACGGGGCAAAAAAGTGCGCCCCACACTCCGGGCAAACGAGTTCCTTTCCGGCGGCTACCGCCAAGGACGGCTGAACATAATGCCCGTTGGGGCAACGGTGGTGCGCCAAGCGGGAAAACATCAGGCGCAAACTGTTTAGCAATTCCGTACCCGTACCAAAGGTACTGCGGATGCCGGGCACGCCGGGCCGTTGGTGCAGGGCAAGCGCGGCGGGAACATACAATACTTCGTCCACTTGCGGACGGGCGGCCTGCGTCATCCGACGGCGGGTGTAGGTGGAAAGGGCTTCCAAGTAGCGGCGCGACCCCTCGGCATACAAAACGCCCAACGCCAGCGAGGACTTGCCCGAACCGGATACCCCCGCAATGCCCACAATTTTATTAAGGGGCACCTCTACGTCAATATTTTTTAGGTTATGCACCCGCGCACCGCGGATTTTAATTCTATCTACCACAAAATTCTCCTTACTCGCCCCACTATCAATCACTTTAACAAGAAGCCAAATAAATAAAAAACGGCTGTTATATCCGAGCTAATCACCCTAACCCAAATATAAACAGCCGCGGCCTTCTGCCATATAAAATATGGCAGAAAGCACTCAGCACGGAACAACCGGGTAATTAGTCCGCTTATTCCGTGCTTAAAACGACTGTTTTTGGAGGGTGATTATGCTGTTGGTATCCCAACAGCGCACCGTATTCCACATACGGTTCCAAAAACAGAACAAATTGTCTTGCAAACAAACGTCTTGCAATACTGCTTTTTACTTCTTTATTATAACATATTTAAAAAAATCCCCGCGCCTATACAGGTTCACGGGGATTAAGGGTTTCACTATTGTTTTTACTCTTCTAAAACGGCTTCGGCCGGTTCGGCGGCGGGCTGTTTCTTAACGGGTTTTGGCAAAAGCGAAAACAACGCATACGCGCTTAACATCTGCATTGTAAACGCCAGCGAAATAAACACATACTTATAAACCGCCATCATTTCTACGGACGGCTGGCCCAGCAGGGCGTACATCCACCCGCTTGCAACACGCAAAAGCGGCACAAAGATAAAGTCCGCATTGGTGAGCAAGGCAAGCACTCCTTGCAAGGCCGTTAAAATCCACACGGCCCGCTCGTGCAAAAGGACAAACACCACCTGCGCCAAGTATAACACCAAAAACCCGGCGTGAAGCCGCAGCAAAATTCCGCCCGCGGAAATATCCCGCGCCACCAAAAACACATTTACAAGCGCGCCAAACAGGCAAAAGCAAATAATCACTTTTACCCAAATGTTAAGCCCAGTAAAGCGTGCAATCAGTTTTTCCATAATTAGCGGTTTAAAGAGAGCGCGGCCTTTCTCGCGTGCACCTGTAACGCAAGCGCAATTAGGCCTTCCAAAATCTGCCCGTAATCTTCCCCGCACGCGCTAAACAGTTGCGGAAATAGGCTCGTTTCGCTCATCCCCGGCATTGTGTTAATTTCGGAGAAGTAATACGCCCCGTCTTTATCCATTAAAAAGTCCACACGCGCCAGCCCGCTTCCGCGCAGGGCACGGAAAATATTTTCGCTGTCTTGGCGCATTTTTTGCGCAAGGTCCGCCGGGATATCCGCCGGGACCTTGGTTTCGCATCCGCCGGCTACAATGTATTTGGCGTTATAGTCAAAAAATTCCCCGGCCACGGTGCGCAGTTCCCCGCAAGCGGAGGATTTGATATGGGCACCCTCGCCGTAAATGGCGCAGAAGATTTCGCGGGCGTGGTCCACGCCTTTTTCTATCAAAACGTCCGTATCAAACTGCAAGGCAAAATCCACAGCGCTCTGCAATTCGTCCACGGTTTTTACTTTTCGCACGCCGACGGAAGAGCCCAACCGGACAGGCTTTACAAACACCGGCAAGCCCTGTTCCTTTACCCAGGCTTGCAAGGCGGGCAAATCGTACCCGGCATCCTTGCTGACGGTTTTCCAAGGCAAAATCGGCACGCCTGCTTCGCGCGCAATCAGTTTGGCAATTTCCTTATCCATCCCCATTGCCGAGGCCAACACACCGCACCCTACATACGGAACATCCAGGGTTTCCAAAAAGCCCTGCATTGTGCCGTCCTCGCAGTTGGTGCCGTGCAAAACCGGGAACACCACATCGGCCTTGATAGCAAAAGAGCCATCCAAGGCGGCTAAATTGGCATCGTCTTTAAGCACCGGGGTAATGGGTTTATCGGTAGGCTGTTGGGGTCCGCAAGCGTCTTGCAAGAACCAGCGGCCCTGCTTGCTGATAAATATAGGATAAACTTGGTATTTGTCCTTCCTTTCCGCCAGCACGCGGCAAACCGTCTGCGCACTGTGCACGGAAACTTCGTGTTCGGTGGATTTTCCGCCGTACAATACTGCTACTTTTAAAATTGGCATTTTTTCTTCCTTATTGTAAAGGGGCCTGACGCTCGGCCAGGCCCTAAATATCGGTTATTTATCTTCTCTAAATATAGACCATTTCATCCGGCCGATAAAACTGTCGGTCTTGGTCAAAAAGTCCTCGCCATCGTACATTGCTTCCGGCTGGGCAATCGGTTCGGCCACCTTAATTTCGGGCAAGTCCGCTTCCGTTAAAGGCTTTTTAGCGGGCACGGACACTGCGGCTTTTTCCGCCTTTTGCGGAGCGGGCGGTTGCGGGAAAACGGGAGCCTGCGGCTTATGCGCTTGGGCCGCCTTTTGCAAGGTTTCCTCTTTGGCGCGCTCCTTTTCCTGCACGAGGCGCGCGGCCAACAGCGCGGCGCTTTGGTTGCGCAGTTGCTGGTTTTCTTTGGCCAGTTCCTTGGTTTCCCCTTCCAAACGCTCGGCGCGCTGTTTCAGGGCGGCAGATTGCAAGGAAAGGTCCTGCTTTTCTTTATTTACCTGGGCCAAACTTCCGGCCAAGGCTTCCTTCTTGCGTTCTACCTGTTCCAAATTTTCGGCTAAATTTTGTTTTTCGCGGTTGAGTTGCGCCAAACTGTCCGCCAACGCTTCTTTTTCGCGCGTTAAGGTTTCGGCACGCGCGGCCAAGGTTTCCTTTTCGCGGTTGGCTTGTTCCAGGTTTCCGGCCAAAATATCTTTTTCTTGGTGGACAGCGGCCAAATCGCCGGACAGCGCGGCTTTGGCGTTGCCCATTTCGTGCGAGCGGCGTTCCAACTCCTCTTTTTCCTGCGCCAAGTGCGCGGCCTGCCGGGTAAGGCGTTCCTTTTCCTGTTCCAGTGCGGCGGCACGGGCGGTTAATTCCTCTTTCTCGCGCGTTAAAGTTTCGGCACGGGCGGATAAGGATTCTTTTTCTTTATTTAAATTTTCCGTATGGGCGGCCAAGGAAGCCTTTTCCTGCGTGAGTGCGGCCACATTTTCGGCCAATTCATCTTTTTCGCGGCCCAAGGTTTCCGCCTGTTCGGCAAGTGCGGCGCGTTCGCGGCCCGAAATTTCGGCCTTTTCCGCCCAAGCCTCTTTTTCGTGTGTCAAGGTTTGGTTGGCGCTCGTCAAAGCGGCGTTGTAATTGGTTAAAGATTCGTTATGCTCTTTGAGTTCCGCGTTTTGGTGCGCGAGTTCCTCGTTCTGCTGGCCCAACACCTCAATTTTGGCTTTGAGTTGCGCGATAACAGCGTCATTATCGTTAATTTTAGCCAGTAACTCTTTGAAATTCTTTTCCAAGGTTTCTTTTTCTTGGCGGACCGCATCCAGCGACTCTTGCGCGCGGGTCAGTTCGGCCTGCAAGCCGTCGCGCTGGGATTCCAACGCCTGCAATTTTTCCGTAAACGAAGCCAACTGCTTTTTGGAGGCTTCGCTGTGGCTGGTTTGCAAGGCGGAAATTTCGGCTTTGAGGGCCGTGAGTTCCCGCTCTTTGGCTTCCAAGCGGGCCAAGGCTTCGTCCTTTTCGGCGGCGGCCTTGTGGAGTTTTAAGTTTTCGGCCTTTAACGATTCAATTTCCTCTACCTGCTTCATACAAGTATCGGAAATTTCTTGCAGTTGGTTTTCCAAACTGGACACCTTCTGCTGGTACTGCTGTTTAATGGAAATAATGCGGCCTTCAAAATCAAACGATTTAAAGCGTTCCTCGGCGGCGGTTAAGCGGTCGCGCAAGGACAAAATTTCCTTGGCTTGCTCGGCCGATTTTTTAAGCGCTTCCATTTTTTCCTGCTGGACCTTTTTAATTTCGCGGTCCAACGCGCTGTTGACGGCCTTTAATTGCGAGGCCTTTTGCTTTAAACTGGAAATAATGCGTTCCTTTTCCTCACGCTCCAAACGGGAACTTTGCTGGGCGGGCTCAAAATGATAGACGGCGCGGGCAGGCTCGGACGCGCCAAAGGCGGACGGAACCGGGTCAAAACTGCGCTGTACATCGGGCTCGCGGAACGAGCGTTGCTCCTGCTGGGCACGGGAAAGGTTTTCCACGCTGGCCTTTAAATTGGCAATCGTGCGGGAAATATGTTCAAAAAAAGCGTCTTTATCTTTTTGGCGGTCCAAGGCTTCGCGCGTGCGGGCCAGTTCCGACAAAATCAACTGGTTTTGGCTGGCCGAGGCTTCAAAGCGCTCTTCCAGTTCGCGGATTTTCTGCTCCAATTTTTCAAACGAGCGTTCGTATTGGGCAGGTTTAGCTGGAATAGAATCTTCCCGCGAAGAATAGGTATTTACGGGCGGCGTAACGGGAGCGGAAAAAGTCTGCTCTTTAAATTTTTCCAAAAACTGGGCGATGTCGCCGTGTCCGTCAAATTGGTTATTGTCTAACGCCATTTTTGCTCCCCGTCTAAAAAATACCTTACACTAAATTTAACCACAATACCCCCGCCGATGTCAACCCTGTTTTATGACGGGAAAACGCCCTATTTGGCTATCCGTCCGCGCACGGCTCCGGCCAAGTAAAAAGACCCCGTGCATAGCACACAGCCACCCCCCTTTACCAGGCGCATCGCCTGCTGCCAATCGGGCTCAAAGGTAACCTTTACGCCCTTGGGCAGGGCGGCGCGGATATCGGCTTCGGCGGCACCGCGGGCAGACGGCGGCACCGTGATAAAAATATGCTTAAAATGCGGACAGAGAAGCGAGAGCATTTTTTTGTAGTCTTTATCCTTCATAAACCCGCACAAGAGGGCAGAATTTTCCCCAAACGGCGACTGTTGCCAAAACTTCATCAGGCCCTCTATGGCCTGCGGGTTGTGGGCTCCGTCTAACACCCAAGTATTTTTTTCGGTGGAAATTACCTCAAAGCGGCCCGGCAGATTGACCGTTTGAAAGGCCTTTTTAAGGGCTTTATCCAGCAAACCTAACGCCTTGGCCGCCTGATACACCAGGCACGCGTTGACGGCCTGCCGTGCCCCCAAGGTATGCAAGGGCCACTCGTTGCCGTTTTCCGTGTGCAGTAGGGTTTGGTTGCGATAAAAGTCGTACCCGGCCACAGTAAACGGCTCCCCCTCTTTTACAAAGTGCAACGGGGCATTGCGTTCCTTGGCGGTTTTGCGCAGAACTTCACGCGCGGAAAGGGCCATTTCCCCCGCAAACACCGGGACATTTGGTTTAATAATGCCCGCCTTTTCAAAGGCGATTTGCGCTAAACTGGAACCCAAATATTGCGTATGGTCCAGCCCGATAGACGTAATCAGGCACGCCACAGGCGTACATACATTAGTGGGATCTTTCCGCCCGCCAAGGCCCGTTTCCAGCACAACATACTGTACTTTTTGGCGGGCAAAATACAAAAGCGCGGCGGCCGTTAAAATTTCAAAAAAGTTAAGTTCTTCCTCTTCTTCCTGAAATACATCCAAAACGGCTTTGGAAAAGGCTTGGCGGGAAATATTTTCCCCGTCTATTTGTATGCGCTCCACAGGCGAAACCAAATGCGGCGACACAAAAAGCCCCGTTTTATAGCCTGCGGCAGTAAGCACGGCGGCCATTAGGGTATTAACGGAACCCTTGCCGTTCGTGCCCGCGACGTGGACGATTTTATAACGCTCCTGCGGGTTTTCCAACCGAGCCAAAAGGGCGCGAAACCCCTCCAACCCCGCGCCAACACCTGCGCCGGTACGCTTTAAAATATAGTTAAAAACAACGTCAAAACTCATTTTTATCGGGATTATAACGGCGGATATCTGCGCCCAAAGCGGTTAATTTCTCTTCCAATTTTTCGTAACCGCGGTCAATGTGATACACGCGCTCCACTTCCGTTTCGCCCGCCGCACACAAGCCTGCAATAACCAGGGCCATACCGCCGCGCAAATCGGACGCTTGGACGTGCGCCGCGGAGAGTTCCTTTACGCCCGTTACACGCGCAACGCTCTTTTCTGTGGAAATATTGGCCCCCATACGCACGAGTTCCGGCGCGTGCATAAAGCGGTTTTCAAAGATGTCCTCATCCACTTCGGCCGTACCGTTGCACAGGGTCATTAACGTCATCCACGGAGCCTGCAAATCAGTGGCAAAGCCGGGATACGGCGCGGTGCGCACGCGCACGGGCTTAATATCGCCGTCATAGGCGTGAACGCGCACGGAGTCGTCGGTAACGTCCAAGGTAAAGCCCGCTTCCTGCAAATCTTCCAGTAAAATGGAATTATGTTCCGGCACACACCCCGTAACGGTTACATCGCCGCGGGTGGCGCAAGCGGCCAAGATATAGGAACCCGTTTCAATGCGGTCCGCCACAACGGTATGCTCGGCACCGTGCAAGGAGGTTTTGCCCTGCACGATAAGTTGCCCTTTATCGCCTACGCGGATGTCCGCCCCCATTTTATTTAAAAACGCAATTACGTCGTCCACTTCCGGCTCCTTGGCGACGTTTTCCAAAATAGTTTCGCCCGGGATTAAGCAAGCGCACATCAGCAGGTTTTGCGTAGCCCCTACGCTGGGGAAGCGCAAAACGATTTTAGCCGGGGTTAATTTCCGGGCGTGGATAATCACATTGCCGGATTTAATGTCGCACTCGGCGCCCAATTTTTCAAACCCCTTTAAATGGATATCCACCGGGCGCACGCCAATCGCGCAACCGCCGGGAAGCGGAATTTCAGCCGTTTTAAAGCGGGCCAACAGCGGCCCGGCCACCCAAAAACTGGCGCGCATTTGCTTCACAAGTTCATAGGGCAAGGTGTTTTTCAAAACGCCGTCAGCCGTAATAGTAACGGTATTATCTTTATATTCCACCTTTTTGCCTAAATATTCCAAAATTTTAAGCGTGGTGCGCACGTCGCGCAAATTGGGCACGCGGTGCAAAACGCACGGTTCGTCCGTAAGCAAGGTGGCTACCAGAATAGGCAAGGCGGCGTTTTTACTGCCGCTGATGTGCACGGTACCGTTTAATTTTTTACCGCCGTGAATAATAAATCTGTCCATACTAAAAACTCCGTTAAAAATTAAATTTTTCGGGCGAAAACAAACCGCTCTATGTTAAATATATCTTTTTTTACTTCCGCCTTCCAGCCAATTTCCATAAGTCCGCGCGCCAAGGGCCACGGCTGGCCCTTGCACAGTTCCAACGCAAGCAGTCCGCCAGGGTTTAAATAGCCGTCGGCGGCTTCGCACAATGGGCGGGTAACCTCAAAGCCATCCTCCCCGCCGTCCAACGCCAGGCGCGGTTCGTGCTGCACTTCGCGCGTTAGCGTGGCCAAATCAGCCGTTGGAATATAGGGCGGATTGGAAATAATTAAATCAAAGGTTCCCATTACGTTTTCCCACAAATCACTTTGCAAAAAGTGTACACGCTCGGTCAAGCGGTGTTCGCGCGCGTTTTCCTGCGCCACTTTTAGCGCGGCTTCACTTTTATCCACGGCCAATACCTGCGCATTGGGAAATTTGTTCGCCAACGCCAAAGCAATGCACCCGCTGCCCGTGCACATATCCAAAAAGGCATAACGGCCCTTTTTGTCAAAAAGCGCAGATACCTGTTCCACCAAGTCCTCGGTTTCCGGGCGGGGTGTTAAAACATCGGGCGTAACGCGGATATCCAATCCGCAAAAGGGCTGGAAACCCACAATATGCGAAAGGGGCTCACCGTCTGCCTTGCGCGCTAAAAAACACTCAAATTGGGCTTGCTGTCCGGCGGTAACGGCTTCGGAACCGTTGGCAAACACCCACGTCCGGCTGACGCCCAGCGCGTAGGCGAGCAGCCACTCGGCGTTGGCTTCGGGTTCGTCTGAACCGGCCGCCTGCAAGCGGGAAACAGCGGCAGATAAAAGTTGGGAAACGGTATTCATAAATCTCCTTAAAAAAAAGCCGGGCGGAAAACAGCCCGCCCGGCAACCAAATTGCAACTTATCAGATTTGCAGATTTTTAAGTTTCTGCTCCACGCGGTACGCGCGCAAATCCTCTAAAATAGGCTCAATGTTGCCTTCCATAATTTCCATTAAATTATGGTAGGATTTGTCGGTACGGTGGTCGGTAACGCGGCTCTGCGGAAAGTTATAGGTGCGGATTTTTTCGCTGCGGTCGCCCGTGCCCACCTGAGCCTTGCGTTCGTCGTAAATTTCTTTATTGCGCTTTTCTTCTTCAATTTGATAGAGTTTCGCGCGGAGCATAGCCATCGCTTTTTCGCGGTTTTTGCCTTGGTGGCGTTCCTCGCGGCAGGAAACCACAATGCCCGTAGGCTTGTGGATAATGCGCACGGCGGTTTCCACCTTGTTTACGTTCTGGCCGCCCGCGCCGCCGGAACGGCAGGTTTCCATTTCCAAATCTTCGGGACGGATTTCAATATCAATTTCCTCGGCTTCCGGCATAATGGCTACCGTAACCGTAGAGGTGTGCACACGGCCAGCCGTTTCGGTATCCGGCACACGCTGTACGCGGTGCGTGCCCGATTCGTTGCGAAGCCACGAGTAAGCACCTTCCCCTTTGATAAACATACTGACATATTTACAGCCTTTTAGACCAGTAGGCGTAAATTCCAAAATTTCGGTGCTCCACCCCTTAGTTTGGGCAAAGTGCTGATACACGCGCAACAGTTCGGCTGCAAACAGGGCGGCTTCGTCCCCGCCCGCACCGGGACGGATTTCCAAATAAATGTTTTTGGAATCATTAGGATCCGGCGGAATAACCAAAATGCGCAGTTCCTTTTGCAGTTCGGGCAGTTTGGCTTCCAGTTCTGCCAGTTCATCAGCGGCCATTTTGACCAGTTCCTTATCCTCGCCCGCTTCAATCATCGCGCGATCGTCGGCGATTGCTTTTACGGCCGCGTTGATTTCTTGTTCCTTTTCAATAATAGGTTTTAAAAACGCGTGGCGTTTGGCTTTGACGGCTAAATCTTGGCTAGACAAATTACCCGAGGACAACTCGTCTTCCAACTGTTTAAATTCGGCTACATATTTGGAGGTATCCATACAAATTCCTTGCGGCAAATTAACTGCAAAAAAGAGCAGACTCCCTTTCGGACAGTCTGCTCTTTTGTAAAAAAACGGCTATTTGGCTTCTTCGGCCTTGGCTTCTGCTTTTTTGGCCGGTTTCTTGGTGGCGGCTTTTTTGGCCACTACCGGTTTTTTCGCCAATTTGGCTTTGGCTTTTACTTCCGTTTTCGGTTTGCGGACCAAGGTTTTGCCTTCGGTTTTCGCAAAACGTTTGTTGAATTTTTCTACCATACCTTCGGTATCCAACAATTTCTGTTTGCCGGTAAAGAACGGATGGCAAGCGGCGCAGATGTCCAATTTCAAAGTTTTGGCCGTGGAGCGGGTCATAAATTTGTTACCGCAGGCGCAAACGGCTTCTACGAATTCATAGTTCGGGTGCATGTTTTCTTTCATTTTATAGTCTTCCTTTCAAAATCTTATAGTTTATTTTACCATAAATTGCGGGTTTAGGAAAGATTTTCTTTCCGCCCGCCCACGCTAAAATGCGTTTACTTCCATTTGTTTAAAGAAATCCTTATTGGATTTGGTGGAGGATAACTTTTCCAACAACAGCGTCATCGCATCCACAGAACTGAGCGGAGCCAGCACTTTGCGCATAATCCACACCTTGTTCAGTTCATCCTCTGACAAAAGTAAGTTTTCCTTACGCGTAGAACTGCGGTTGATATCCACCGCCGGGAAAATACGGCGTTCGGAAAGTTTGCGGTCCAGGCAAAGTTCGCTATTGCCCGTTCCTTTAAACTCTTCAAAAATCACCTCGTCCATACGGCTGCCGGTTTCAATCATTGCGGTAGCGATAATGGTTAAGGAACCGCCTTCTTCAATATTGCGCGCGGCACCCAAAAAGCGTTTCGGCTTTTGCAAGGACGTGGCTTCCAAACCGCCCGTAAGCACGCGGCCCGAGGACGGGGCAACCGTGTTATAGGCGCGGGCTAAGCGGGTAATAGAATCTAATAAAATCACCACATCTTTGCCCTGCTCTGCCAAGCGTTTGGCTTTTTCAAGCACCATTTCGGCCACTTGGACGTGGCGGTCGGCGGGTTCGTCAAAAGTAGAGGCCACCACTTCGCCCTTTACACTGCGGCTCATATCGGTTACTTCTTCGGGGCGTTCGTCAATTAAAAGGACCATTAAAACAGCGTCTTTGTAATTTTGGGCGATAGAGTGTGCAATCGCTTGCAAAATCATCGTTTTACCGCTTTTGGGCGGAGCAACGATTAAGGCACGCTGTCCCTTGCCGATAGGTGCAATCAAATCAATCACGCGCTGGGTAAGCGACGATTTATCAATTTCCAACGTAAAGCGTTCGTTGGGGTGAAGCGGAGTCAAGTTTTCAAACAACGGGCGGTTGTAAATTTTATCGGAATCCACGCCGTTTACTTTTTGCACCTGCAACATAGCAAAAAAGCGTTCGTTATCTTTGGGCGGACGGATCAGGCCTTCAATAGTATCGCCCTTGCGCAGGCCAAAGCGTTTGATTTGGGACGGAGAAACATAAATATCCTCTGCGCCTGCTAAATAGTTATTCTCTTCCGAACGCAAAAAGCCAAAACCGTCGGGAAGAATTTCCAATACGCCGCCGCCATATACGGAGCCGTTTTGTTTGGCCTGTACAGCCACGATGCGGCCGATAAGTTCCTGCTTGCGAAGGCCGGAAATATCTTCAATATTATAATTGACGGCCAGTTTCGTCAGTTCCGGCATACTAAGTTTGTTTAACGCGCGCGCGTCCATCGGTTTAGCCCCGTTGGGTTGGCGCGGAGCCTGCTGCATCATCGGGCGGGACATAGTGCGTCCAGTCCGGGCCGCGGGCCGTTGCGTTCTGGTTTCTTCGGCGGGCGCCGCGGAAGCGGCCGTTTTGACCGTTTTGGTTTCCTTGGCGGGTTTAGAGGTCTTTTCCTGCGTGGTATGTTCTTCCATTGTAACTCCTTACTTTACTCCGTAAATAAATGTAATCGCACGGATGAGGCGTTTTATTTTCAAGCCCAAATCTGCTTTACTGCCACAGTTGGCCAGCACAATATCGGCCCTGCGGGCTTTTTCGTCTTCGGGCAACTGCGCGGCTATCCGGCGGTTGTATTCCGCCAGGCTTACTCCCCGCTCTTTTAAGCGTGCGGGTAAGGTGCGCTTGTCGCCCAATACTAAAATATTTAAATCGGTTAATTTATCCCACCCCGCTTCAAATAAAAGCGGAACTTCAAACACAAAACAAGTGTGGGCACTTTGTTTTATTTTTTGCGCGGCCGACTGTAACACCAAAGGGTGCAAAAAACCTTCCAACTTTAAGCGGGCCGCCTGATTATTAAAAACGGCCTTTGCTACTTGCGCGGGCTGAAACGAACCGAACCAAGCGGACAGTTTTTGCCGAACAGCGGTTTTTTTATAAAGTTCGCGCACAATTTCATCGCACGATAACACTTCCGCACCGTTCTGTGCAAAAAAGTTTAAGGCGGTACTTTTGCCGCTTAACATACTGCCCGTCAGGCCCAACACCAGTTTGTCTTTCACGCGTAAATTCATAAAGACAGTTTTTCTAATTCGTACCAGTTCTTCCCGGCCTTGGCCGCCGCCAACAGGGGAACACGCAATTTAACGGCGTTTTGCATTAACCCTTTAATGCGGGCCGCCGTTTCGGTCAGGCCTTCCTGTGGCACTTCAAAAATCAGTTCGTCGTGCACCTGCATTACCATTTGCACGGGCGTATTGCGGAAGGCAGAAAACACATCCACCATCGCCTTTTTAATAATGTCCGCCGACCCGCCCTGCACAATCGTATTAATGGCCGCGCGCTGGGCAAAAGAGGTCATACTTCCAACCCCCATATTAAACTCCGGCAGGTAGCGGATATGCCCCAGCATTGTTTTTACATATCCGTTTTGGCGGGCGAGGGCGACATTAGCGTCTATCCACTCGCGCACGACACGGTAATTGCGGAAATAATTGTCTATATATTCTTTGGCTTCGCGCAGTGTAATGCCAAGTGCTTGGGAAAGGCCCATAGGGCCCTGTCCATAAATGATACCAAAATTAATTGCTTTGGCACTAGACCGCATTTGCTCCGTAACCATTAGCGGCATTACGCCAAACACTTGCGCCGCCGTCTGCGTGTGGATATCGCCACCGTCCAAAAAGGACTGGATAAGCACGGGGTCCTGGCTTTCGTGCGCCAGTACGCGCAAATCAATTTGGGAATAGTCCACGCTTAACAAGACGTTGCCTTCCGCCGCGCAAAAGGCCTTGCGCAACAGACGGCCCTTTTCCGTGCGGACGGGAATATTTTGCAGGTTGGGGCTGGAACTGGACAAGCGGCCCGTTACCGTGCCGGTTTGGTCCAAATAGGAGTGTACCTTGTTTTCATCATCCGCCAGTAACAGCAAATTATCCACATAAGTCGCCTTTAATTTACTGCTGGCCCGGTACTCCAAAATGGCCCGCGCCACCGGGTAGGTTTGCGCAATTTCTTCCAGCACCGATTCGTCGGTGGAGTAGCCCGTTTTGGTTTTGCGCACAGGCGGGATTTTCATTTGTTCAAAAAGCAACACACCCAACTGTTTGGTGGAATTGATGTTCACCGGGTAACCGGCGCGGGCGTCAATATCCTTTTGAAAGCGCGCAATTTCCTGCTCCAACAATACTTTAAAACTTTCCAGCCAGCCCGGGTCAATGCGCAGGCCCGCAAATTCCATAGCAGACAGCACCATCATTAACGGGAGTTCCAAATTATTAAAAAGGTCCCATTGGTTGGCTTCCTTTAATTTTGCGGTTAAAACTTCCTGCAATTTCCAAATGTAGCGGTTGTATTCCTTTAACAATTCAAAGGCGTCATCCTCGCGCACGGTGGCGGAAAAATAATCCGCACACGCCCCCGCAAAACTCAAATCGCCCGACGGATTTAGCAGATAACGCGCCAAACGTCCGTCAAAACATTTGATAAATTGCCCGTGTACATTGATATCCAGTTCCCGCAGAGTCAGTTTTAAATCGTACCCTATTTTTTCAATGGAATCATTTTCCACCAATTTTTTAAGGGCCGCCAATTCCCACGGCTGGATATCGCTGATAGGTGTGTAAGAGGCTTCCGCTTCGTTAAGCCCCAACACCAAAAATTCATCTTGCGCGTGCAGAAAAATACGCGGCGCGCTCTCTGCTTTTTTTAATGCGTCGCCCAGCAACAATTCCTTTTGCTCGGGCACAGGGGCCGCAACGGCCGGGCGCGGGGCTTCAAAAAAGTCCAATAAATTTTTAAATTCGTATTCCTTAAATAACGCTTCCAACTGTGCTTTATCCGGCGTGCGCACGCGGTAATCGTCCAAGTTAAAGGGCATATCCAAATTTGAATCAAACACCACTAACTGTTTGGATAGTAAGGCTTCGCCCTCGTGCGTTAAAATCTTTTTGGCAAGGGCCGGTTTAAAATCGGGGTTATCACTATGCGCGGCGCGGAGAATATCCTCCAAGTGGCCAAACTTATTAATCAGGTCCACCGCGCTTTTAGGCCCCACCCCCATTACGCCGGGCACATTGTCCGACGCGTCGCCCACGATAGAAAAATAATCGGGCAGGAAAGCCGTATCTACGCCGAATTTTTCCTTGGCAGCTTCCGGCCCTTTAAAGCCGTCCTTTCCGCCAAAGGGCCAAATGGAAATATATTCATTTAAAAATTGGTAAACGTCTTTATCCGACGTAACAAACACGCTGGGCACCTTTTGTGCCGCGGCGTGGCGGGCCAAAAAGGCCATTAAATCGTCGGCTTCTATCCCCTGTTTGGCAACTACTGTTAAGCCCAAGGTATCCACCAAGCCGCGCGCCAAATTCAACTGGCTGACAAGTGCATCGTCCGGCTTTTTGCGGTTTGCTTTATAGGAAGGCAATAACGCCTTGCGCCGCGCACAACCGCCGGGCGAGTCAAAGCATACGGCCACATACGCCGGGTTATGCTCGCGCAACATTTTGATTAACCAGCGCAAAAAACCATACAGCGCGCCAACCTCTTGCCCGGACGAGGTGGATAATTTCGGCAACGCGTGATAGTTGCGGTGCAAAAAGTTATGGGCATCAATTAAATAAAATTGCGGTTGTAGTTGGGTCATAGGCGGGTATAGTTGCCCGCCCCGGGGTAGGGCGGGCGCTATACTATTTAAGGTTATTAATTTTTGCTTCCAGTTCCTGCTGAATAGCAGCACCGGAAAGGGCAGAATATCCAATATGGGAATACATTACCGTATCGTTATATGCCACCACAAAGGTAGGCAACGCCGTAATGCCCCACGCTTCTTTTAACGAAACACCGTTTTCCGGTTTTACGTCGTTTTCCACATCCACTTTGCGGATAATTACGTTCTTGTCCCTCGCGTATTCTTTGGTAAGAGCAGTCATCATCGTCCGCTCGGCCGCGTGGCAAGGCCCGCAATAAGGCGCCGTAAACATCAAAACAAACACTTGGTCTTTTCTAAGACCGTCATATTCCCGGCTAGTCATTGCGGGAATAGTAGCACTCTGCTGGGCCACGAGCGTAACAGCAAACAGCACTAGTACGCACAAGGCCCCGAACAACTTCTTCATACAGCCTCCTTACAGCAAGGAGTTTAATTTTTCCTGCAAAGCGGCTTTGGACTGCAATCCCACAGTCTGCCCGACTAATTCTCCGTTTTTAAAGAAGAGCAAGGCAGGGATAGAAGAAATGCGGTATTTGGTGCTGGTGGCAATACCTTCGTCGGTATTTAACTTGCAGACTTTTACTTTGCCTGCATACTCGGCGGCTAATTCTTCCACCACCGGGCCCAACATACGGCACGGCCCGCACCAAGTGGCCCAAAAGTCCACCATTACAGGTTCTTTGCTTTTTAATACTTCTTCTTCAAAATTTGCATCCGTCAAAATTACTTCGCTCATACTTCCCCCTTACTAAATTCAAATCTACTTATAGTGTACATAATTAGAGAGTACCAGACAAAGGCCCCTCTGTCAAGTTATATAAAAGGTTAAATAAGGGCTATTTTCCCCCTGGCATTAAAAACCGCCCTTTCCAAACAGCGGAAAGAGCGGTGTAAAACGAGTTTTACTAAATTACAGGCCAGAACCAGCAGCAGAAGGTGCAGCACAACCGCCATCAGCACCAGCAGTACCATTGGCACAGCACTTATCACCACTCTTGGTTAAAGTGTCCACACCGCAGAAATCATTGCACAGCCCAGCACCATTAGCATCACCGGCCTCACAAGTTGTACCAGTATTGCCATAGTAGCGGCTCAACGTATAGTTATACTGCAAGGTATTAGGCCCAACACGTTTGGCCGTAGCAATACCCGCATTATAGGCAGTGCCAGACAAGGTAATTAAAAAGCCATTACCAGAGCCACAAGTATCCTTGCCAACAGTTCCCTTGGTGCAGAAAGAACTGTCAGTAGCACCTTTCGGGGCAACGTCCAAGCCCTGAAACTTGGTTGCATAATTGTTAATTTGCAAGTATTTGCGTTGTTGCGCTTGCGCAATAGAACCGAGCAACTGATCGGCTTCCGTCATACGGGAGCGTTCCACCGCTTTGAAGTACTGCGGCATTGCCATTGCGGCCAAAATGCCCAGGATTAACACGACCACCAATAACTCAATGAGCGTGAACCCTTTGTTATTATTCTTAATCATTTTTCTTCTCCTTTTCTCTTTTCTCTTGTGTACGGCCCGGTTTGGGCGACTGTAGGAGTTTTTATATAACCCTCCCCGGGCCGTAATGGTACTGTATCAAAAAAAAAAACGAGTCAAGCCTTTTTTGGACCCAAACAGAAAAACTCTTTTATACGACCCTTTTAGGGCCGCTAACGGCCAATCAAAAAACAACAAAGGCAAACGACAGATCCCCGACAAAAACACTCGGGGATGACAAGTAAGGAGGAATAGTCGTCATTCCCGAAGGTCGTAGTCGGGAATCTGTCGTTATTGTTGGCATCCCAGGCGTGGACCTGGGATCCAGTCTGTTTATTAGGAAAGACCTTATTTTATTTCTAGATTCCGGGTTCCCGCTCGTATGCGGGCCCCAGAATGACAACAACACACAACACATCCCCGAACCCTGCGGGCCGCCAAACCTCTCCGGGATGCCTTAATAAACAAACATCAATTACATCTTTCCTTTTATTAAAAAAGTAACACCGCCGCATAAATTTGTAAAATAAGGGCAAATCCCTTGGGGGAACCTTATATGAAAGAAAAAGTTATTTGCGTATCCACGCCAACTGCGCGCACCTATTACAAAGCCACCCCGCTGGCCAAAGAATTTTTGGATAAAGAACAAAACATCATCAACACTACCGGCACCTTGCCCGACGGCGAAATAACCGAATTAGCCGTATCGTCCGCCACCGTAAAACATTTAGCCGGAGGCAAATTAAACGGTAAGTTTGAGGTCATCAATCTGGCTGATAACTCCGTTACGTTTACCGAAGAATATAAGGACGGACAACTTGTCAGCATTACAGAGCGCACGCACGCGCTGGCCGCCGGAAAACCCAAGGAAGAAAAACCGCACCACCACTACCCCGGCACGGTATTAAAAACCAGCAAAGGCGCGAATTCCTTTTATATTAACGGCAAAGAGGTGGCCGAGGAAACCTTGTCTTCCAACGGCGCCACGCTGGAAATTTTGGGCACTATTCCCGACGGCGAGGTAAAAGAATTTAACGAAAACGGCCAAGTAAAAACCGAAGCGCATTATAAAAACAACAAACTCCACGGCCTCTTGACCCGCTACGAGGACGACGGGCGCCTGAGTTCGCACGAGGAATACTTTAACGGAATTTTACAGGGCCCGGCTGAATATTTCACCCCCATTAAAAACGATATGCTCCACACGCGCTGTTCTTATAAAAATTCCCAACTGGAAGGCGAGCGCACCGTTACGCAAAACGACGGCACCGTGCGCGAACGGGAATCCTTTGTGCGCGGGCACATTGAGGGCGTAAAAGAAACGTTTTACGCAAACGGAAATAAAGAAAGCGTGGAAAATTACGCCGACGGAAAATTAAACGGCGAGCGTTTGCTCTATTTCCCCTCCGGCGCGCTTTGGTACCGCGAGCATTACACCAACAACCGCCTGGACGGCGACCGCTTGGGCTATTTTGCCGACGGCAAGGTAAGATTAGAAGAATTTTATACCGACGGACTTTTGGAAGGCCGCCGCAACATTTACGCCGAAAACGGCGAACTTTTAACCACCGAGGAATACCACTGGGGTTCCCTGGTTCACAACACGGAGCGTAAACTAAAATGAAAATCACCCGCTTTTGCCCGGCCAAAGTAAATTTGTTTTTGGAGGTTACCGGCAAACTACCCAACGGCTACCACGAATTAGCCACGCTGTTTGCCAAAATTAACCTCGGTGATACCCTGACAATAGATGCCAAACCCGCCGAAAAAACGGATATTTCGCTCACGCTGACGGGGCCCGTCGGTTCGCTGTTGCGCGCGGACGAAAGCAACCTTGTGTGGCGCACCGCGCAAGCCTTTTTGACGCATTACCAATTAAACGCCAAAATCAAAATGGTGCTTGATAAACACACCCCCACCGGGGCGGGGCTTGGCGGGGGCTCGTCCGACGCGGCGGGCGTGCTGCTTGCCTTGTGCGAAATTTTCAAAAAGGATAAAAACGAACTTTTGGACATTGCCGCCAAACTGGGCGCGGATGTGCCGCTTTTTATGTACGAGGACACCTTTTTAAAAGGCGAGGGCATCGGCGAGAAATTAACCCCCGTTCCCGCCGCGGGCAAATTGCCCTTTTTGGTGCTGGCGTACCCCAATACTATCGTGCCCACGAAAGGCGTTTTTGCACGGCTGAAACTTCCGCAAAAAGAAGAAGTCTTGACAAATGTTTCAAAATTAGATAAATTAATAACATACATTAGATGTGCAAGTCCTTTGACTCTTTGGAAAGATTGTTTATTCAATCGGTTGGAGGAGTGCGTTGTTCCTTTTACAAACTCTGTACGAAATGTGCTGCTTGATTTGAGAAAAACAAATACAGATGCAGTTTTGATGTCCGGTTCCGGCTCCACGGTTTTTGCTTTAGTTGAAACTGAAAAGGATGCAAAAAATTTGGTTAGCAAAATACAAAATAAGGAACGGATAGTTTTCTTTACGACATTTCATAGGAGTTTAAAAGATGAAAATAACGGAAGTCAGAATACATCTGATGGGAGAGGATCGCTTAAAGGCGTTTGCAAGTGTAACGTTTGACGATTCTTTCGTAGTTCGTAATATGAAAATTGTAGAAGGGACAAAAGGCGTGTTTCTTTGTATGCCTTCCCGGAAATTACCCGATGGAACCCACAAGGATATGGTTCACCCCATTAACCAAGAGTTTCGGGAATACTTGGAAGAAAATATATTGAAAGCCTACGAGGAAGAATTAAAAAACCAATCCGTAGGAAAAGCGCAAGCCGAAAGTTCGGACTACAATAAAGACGTACGATAAGGTTCAGCACAGATTTTCCGTTATTCATCTCGCTTAAGCTGTGATGAAACAATTTACTTCCGGATGGTGAAATGGTATCACTACTGGTTTTGGTCCAGTCATTCTAGGTTCGAGTCCTAGTCCGGAAACTTTACAACCCCCGGGTAACCGGGGGTTTTTTATTGGGTAAAAGGCTATTTTCTTCAAAGTTTTCCGCAGGATAGATACTACAAAATAACAACAGACCGCCGCCCCCTGCGGGCCGCAAAACACTCAGGAATGACGACAAAACAAGGCTGTTATAAAAACAGGGGTCATCCTGAACTTGTTTCAGGATCTACCAATCGTGTTGTTTAGTGTCGTTATTTAACAAGGCCATACTGGAAGGGTTGCCGGTGCGGAGCGTTCCAGTATAAGTTGTTTTCCTCTTTTTTAATAACGACAGATCCCCGACAAAAACACTCGGGGATGACACAAATTAACCGCAGACGTTTTCCTTGCTTTTGCCGTCATTCCCGAGTGGGTCCGGCGGCGGAGCGCTCGGGAATCCGTTGTTATCAAAAAGCAGCCTTTCTATTTTTCTACGCGCAGGCGCGATTGGGGCAAAAAGGTTTTCTCCCCCGGCTCCTCCGCCGCCACCCCAAACGGCATTTGCGCCAACAGTTTCCACGTTTTAGGGATATCAAAGGCCTGCTGTACGGCCTCATCCACCAGCGGATTATAATGCTGTAAACTCGCGCCAATCCCCGCCTGCGCAAGCGCCGTCCAAACCACCAGTTCCAACATCCCGTTGGACTGGTATGCCCACAGCGGGAAATTATCCTTGTACGTCGGGAATTTTTGCTGTAAAGCCTCTACCGTGGGCCAATCCTCAAAAAATAAAATCGTGCCATACGCGGACGCAAATGAGGTAATTTTTTCCTGCGTGGGTGCGAATTTTTCCGGCGGAACAATCTTTTTTAACGCGTCCTTTGTCAGTTGCCAAAACTGTTGGTGTTTTTCCCCCAACAAAAGCACCACCCGCGCCCCTTGCGAATTAAACGCACTCGGCGTCAGGTTGATTGCCTGCTCTATTAAGGCGGTTAAGGCGTTATCCGATATCGGGCACTCGGACGACAACGCGTAGCGCGAGCGCCGCTTTTGTAACGCTTCAAAAAAAGAATTTACTTTATCCATATTTTCCCCCTTTTTTATGAGGATAGCGCTTGATACGCCCCTTGTCAAAGACTTATTTGGGTTAGAAAGACAACGCGGCAAAAAGATTGTTATAATAAAAAGGTCGCACGCAAGCCGCAAGGCCTGCAACAATTTAATTCTGTTTTTGGAACCGTATGCAGAATACGGAGAATTATCGGGTTTCCCGATAATATTCTTCCACGCCAAAAGCAGTCGTTTTAGGCGCAAAACACACGGACTAATTACCCGTTTGTTTTGCGCTAAATGTTCCTTGCCATATTTATATGGCAAGGAACTACGGCTGTTATTATTTGGGTCTGTGGAAGAATCTCAAATATAGCAGCCGTTTTTAATGGCCTTTTTCCAAAAACAGAAAAGGAGAATATATGGAAAAAGGTTTTACATTAATAGAATTATTAGTAGTGGTGCTAATTATCGGCATTTTAGCCGCCGTCGCCCTGCCCCAGTACGAAATCGCCGTAGAAAAGTCCAGGTTAAGTGAAGCAATGACGATACTGCACGCCATAAAACAAGCAGGAGACCTCTGTGTCTTAGCAAATCCAGATGCCGATACCGGGGGATGCCGTTTCGGCGGCTTGGATTTGGATATTGCGGGAGTAGAATTTGACGAGGCCGGAGATTATGGTGCCGGGAAATTTTTTGAATATAATTGTGATATGCCAGATTGCCGAAATCCTTATGCAAATCCTATAAATTCGGAATACCAATATTTCTTTATGCTGTCAGATCCTGATTATGATAACAAAAGCACCTGTTACGGAGATAATGCAAAAGGCCAACGGCTGTGCAAGGCACTCGGCGGCAAACAAATTGATGTAAGCGGAACCCGCATTATTTACGCGTTATAACATACCGATCCCCCGGTTACCCCGGGGGATTTATTTTATCTGTTTGCGTCCGTAATTAATTGCTTGATTTTATCGTTAAAGGCCGTTTGGTCCAACAATTTTTCAAGCGTAAGGGGCATACGGTAGCGCCAATAATGGCGCGGATTGGCGGGCACGTTAATACGCTCCGCTTCCGGGTCCGGCGCGCGCAGGGCTTCGTCCATAGCCGCCCAATCCTGGTACGAAATAAGTGCCAGCATAGAGGGGCTATTTAAATGGAGCCGTACAATTTCCTCGGCCGTTTTCCCGTCCAGTTCCGCGGGTGCTTCGCCCGTTTTTCCTAACACCTCACGCCAAAAGCGCGCAGTATTTTCCGGGTTTTCCTTCCACCAACCGCGCAGTACGGACATATCGTGCGTGGACGGCGTCGCCACCGACAGATACGGGTATTTTTTCGTATCGGCAAAGGTTTCGCCCAACCGCTTGGGCATACGCTCAATTTCTAAGGACAAAATTTGCAACTTGTTTAATACCTCAGGCACGCAGGCGGGAATCATCCCCAAGTCCTCCACGCAGCACAGCATACGCGTGGCCTGCGTAATGGCCGGGAGTTTCTTCATCGCCTCGTTCTTCCAAAACTCGTTGTGGCGGTGGAAGAAATACTCGTTATACAGCCGTGTAAAGGCCTGCTGTTCTCCCGCGGGCAAAGCACGGCAGGCCTCGCTGGTCAGCGCGGAAATGCGCGGGTGAAATTTGGACGGGTCCTTATGGTCCGGCACAAAAAGCACATTGGCCGCCAAGGCAAAAAGGCCCTCTTTTATCCGCAGGGCTTTTTCGTCCGTTTGGTTTGCAAAGGCCTGTTCCGTTTGGCGTTGGGTGGCATAAGCGGGCTTTAATTGGTAGGTTGCGTCCGCTTGCACATCTAAATATTTTTTAGATACTTTTTCGGCCAAATCGCCAAACACTTCGCGCACCGTTTCCGCCGTAATATGCGGGCGGGTAAACGAAGCGTCAAACGGCAGGCCGTACGCCTTTATTTCGTCTGCGCTCATCGGCAACGCGGGCGAAAACTGGCCCAAAAGCCCCTGCACGGCGTGCAACGGGATTTGCCAAATGCGGAAGAAGCCCAACACGTGGTCAATGCGGTACGCATCAAAATACTGCGCCATATGGGCAAGGCGACGCGTCCACCAGCGGTAACCGTTTTGCGCCATTGCTTCCCAGTTGTAGGTAGGAAAACCCCAGTTTTGCCCGGTGGCGGAAAAATCGTCCGGAGGGGCGCCTGCCTGCGCGTTTAGGTGGAAGAGTTGCGGCTCTGTCCACGCTTCGGCACTGTTGGGAGAAATGCCTATCGGAATATCCCCCTTTAAAATAATCCCCTTTTGGCGGGCATATTGCACGGCTTCGGTCAGTTGGCAATGGAGCAAAAATTGCACATAATACCAAAAGCACACCGTGCCGTATTCCTTGGCACCGGGCTTGCAAAAGGCTACTAACTCATCATACGAAAATCGGGAATATTTCCCCCACTTGGAAAAATCCGCCGTTTTATAATGGTCCCGCAAGGTGCAAAACATTGCATACGCGGGCAGCCAATGCGTATTTTGCGCAAAAAAGCGGCGGAACTGCGGCGTAGATAAAATCGTTTTTCCCTCGTTTAAAAAGGCCCGCTTTAAATATTCCAGTTTTAATTGCAAGGCTTTTTCGTAATCCACCTGCGGCAGTTCATTTATTTTTTTGCGTTCCTTTTCCAACGATTTATTGCCGCCGGGCAACAGGCGCACATCCGCATACAGCGGGTGGAACGCATACACACTAACGGCGTTATACGGATACGAATCCTGCCAAGTATGCGTAAGTGTGGTATCGTTAATAGGCAAAATTTGAATTACCTTTTGCCCTGTTTTCTGCGCCCAATCCGCCAACTTTTTTAAATCGCCAAAATCGCCCACGCCGCAGCCGGTTTCACTGCGCAAGGAAAACACAGGGATAACCACCCCCGCCGCACGCACCGGGGCTTCCCCCGTAAAACTGGGGCGTAAATCCTGCCGCGTGAAAACCTCGTTATCCTTTAACGGCGGGTTATCTAACGTTCGGTTAAAGCCGTCCTCCCACCATACCGCGCCGTTACGCTTTACAATAAACTTATACTCCGCCGGGAAGGTTTGCTCTTCGGCGTTTAGCGTTATCCCCCACTCGTTTAATTGCGTACGCGTTAAGGGTAAGGCTTTGTCCGGATTCCAGTTGCCCAGTTGCGCCGTACTGCCACAGAGGTACAACTCGCCGTTGCACGGGGACTGCACGCGCAGTAAAAGCGTGCGCTTAAAAAGAGGCAAGGATGTTTGCATAACCGCCTGCGGGCGGAAGACTTCCGTAACCGCGGACGAATACAAATGCGCCTGCGCGGGCAGTTCGCGCCAAGCATCGTTTAAATAATAGGCCGAAGTCTGCGGCGAAACGGATAACGTCCGTTCCACCTTTTGCCACTCGCGGCGGACGGTTTTATTTCCCCGGCGGACCTCGTAATGGTACGCCATAACGGCAGGCTGTTTAAAAAGCAGTAAAATACTTCCCGTCCAAATTTTGCCGTCCTGCGTGGAAAGCGGGATATTTATTTTGCGCTCGTTCGCGCCCGCTTGGGCACGGTACAAAACGGCGTGGAGCGTTTCGCCCCACACCGTATTATAAGACAAACGAAAGGAAATCTTCATAAATTACTCCTGCGTTTGGCGGTCGTGCACCCGCAAGGTAAACGCCGCCGCAATGAATAAAAAGAGCCCGCCCACGCCCACGGCGGCAATCGCACTGCCGCCCAAAACGTGCTTCATAAACGGGCCGAAGAAGAGGTTTACACAAATTTGCGGAATCACAATAAAAAAGTTGAACACACCCATATAAAACCCCATTTTGTCCGCCGGGAGCGCATTGGAAAGCATTGCATACGGCATAGACAAAATACTGCTCCAAGCAATACCGATGCACACCATCGGGAAAATAAGCCCCATTTGCGTAAACTGCACCCCTAACAGCGTGAGCCCCAAGGAACCCAATCCCAAGCCGCCGATAATCAGGCAGGCAATGTGTATGGCCTTAGCGGAAAATTTAGTCGTCAGCCACAGCAAGGCGAACGCAAACACAAACGCCACACCGTTATAAATACCAAAGCAGGAACTGCCCCAGTTGGCGGCGGTTTCGTAAGCGGCCGTACCGGGCGCGGCGTGGAACACGCCGGAAGCAATACCCGGCGTAAAATACACCCACATTACCATAAAGGCCGCCCACGTAAAAAACTGTACCACGGCCAAGCGGCGCATCGTAACGGGCATTGTGATAAACGCGCGGAACATTTCCCGCACGGTTTTAAGCGGATTAAATGTTTGCTTTTTAAGATTGTTAAATTCTTCCATATCGGCAGGCGGATATTCGGGCGTGGTTTTGATTGTAGCCAAAATCGCCGCAATCAGCACCACCGCGCCGATGTAAAACGAATATTTAACCGTATTGGGAATATGCCCCAAGGGCGCTTCGGTACTTACGCCGCAAGCCGTCAAAATCTGCGGCAGGAAAGAGGCAATTACCGCCCCCGCGCCAATCATTACGCTTTGCATTGCGTAGCCCGTTTTACGCTGTGCTTCCGGCAAGATATCGCCCACAAACGCGCGGAACGGCTCCATACTCACGTTGACCGAGGTATCCAAAACCCACAACGCAATAACCGCCATCCAAATAGCCGAAGCCTGCGGCATTAAAAACAGCGCAAACATAGAGAAAATAGCCCCACCCAAAAAGTACGGGCGGCGGCGGCCCAAGCGGCACCAAGTTCTGTCGCTAAAATACCCAACCAACGGCTGAACGAGCAACCCCGTAACCGGGGCAGCCAGCCACAGCATAGGGATTTGGTCCTCACTCGCGCCCAAACGCGAATAAATCGCACTCATATTTCCCATTTGCAGGGCCCAGCCGAATTGGATTCCAAAGAAACCCAGGCACATAAACATTATTTGCAGAAAGGTTTTAGACGGTCTTTCTGTGGACATAATTCCTCCCGTAAAAATTGCATACTGCTTTTTTTATTATAACACTATTTTCCCCGTTCGCGTAGGGGAAGTGATAAAATATAAGTAAGGAGACTAAAAATGTGGTTTGTATATGCGTTATTATCGGCGCTCTTTGCGGCGCTTACTTCTGTACTGGCCAAAGTGGGTGTGGACGGTGTAAACTCCAACCTGGCCACGGCTATCCGCACAGCGGTAGTATTGGTGCTTGCGTGGGGCGTGGTATGGATGACGGGCGCGGGCAAGCAACTGGCCCTAGTCAGCCAAAAGAGTTGGCTCTTTTTAACCTTATCCGGCTTGGCGACGGGAGCCTCGTGGTTGTTTTTTTATAAGGCCCTTCAAATGGGTACGGCCTCGCGCGTGGTGTCGGTAGATAAATTTAGCGTGGTGCTAACGATTCTTTTGTCCGTTTTGTTTTTGCACGAAGCCGTCAGCCTGAAAGTATTGCTTGGCGGCGGACTGATTACGGCGGGCGTTTTGTGTATGGTTTTATAGGCAAAAATCTTTCGCACCGTCAAAAAGTTTGATATTATATTGTATATGGAAAACGAGTCGCTTGATAGCGTAAACGAATATTTTAAGCATTTGGGTAAAATCACCCAAGAACTGGACCGGGACGAAATGAACCGGTTGTGGAAACTCGCCAAACAAGGCGATAAAGATGCTAAAAATAAAATTATGGAAATGAATTTGCGGTTGGTTATTCCGACGGCAAAGCGTTTTCAGCGCCCGGGTATGGACCTGATGGATTTGATTGAAGAGGGCAACCTGGGACTATTGCAAGCGATTGATAAATTTGAGCCCGAAAAGGGCTACCGTTTTTCCACCTATGCCGTGTATTGGATTGAACAATACATCCGCAAGTATATTGAGGAACAGTCCGGCTCTATCAAAATTCCGTCGCACGCGTGGGGCAATTTGAAGAAATGGTTCCGTGCGTGGAACGAGTTAAAAGAAGCCAACGGACGTGACCCGTCCCTAAACGAAATGGCCGCAGAACTCAATTTGACCGCCCGGCAAGTAAAGTCCATTATGGACACGCTGAACGCCGCCAAGGGTGTGGATTCGCTTACAACCCTCATCCACGATGAGGACGAAACCACCTTGGAGGATTTAATCAGCGACGACGGCAAGGGCAATCCGCACGATGTGTTTTTGAAGAACGAAAACCAAAACAGCATCAAAAAAAGTATGGCGGACTTAAACGACCGCGACCGCCAAGTGCTGATTATGCGCTACGGTTTGGACGACAACGAGCCCAAGACCTTGGGCGAAGTGGCGGAAATTTTGGGCTTGTCGCGCGAGCGCGTTCGCCAAATTGAAGAGCGCGCCGTAAACACCCTGCGCAAGGAAGCGTACAAAGCGGGCATTTTGGAGCCCTCTACCTTGGATTTGCGCACGCGCAAACTGCATACGGCAATGCAACCGCGCTTAAAAACCAATATTTTGGGCCAAACGATAGATAAAAGTCCGTTAGCCAAACTGTTAAAACAGCGCGCCGCCCTGCTTGCCCAGCAAAAGGCAAACGAGGCGAAAAAAGCTACTGCCAAAAAGGCAGATAAAAAATCGCCCGCTAAAAAAAGTGCAGTAAAAGTGGCCACGAAAAAAGTATCCGCGACCAAAACTGCGCCCAAAGCGTCCGCCAAAAAGGCCTTGGAAAAAGGAAAGACACCGACCAAAGGTAGCACCGCGGTAAAGGCTAAAAAGGCCGCCAAACGCGCTAAAAAACCCACCAAATAACTGTTTTACGCCCCCGTAGCTCAATTGGATAGAGCGGCTCCGTCCTAAGGAGAAGGTTGCGAGTTCAACTCCCGCCGGGGGTAGTTGTATTTACAAGGGCTTTTTAGCAATACAAATTGCTAAAAAGCCCTTTTTTATCGTCGTAAAACCGTAATTGCAATAAGCAGAAATAGCGGACCTGTAAAGCAGTAGCGTTGTCAGCAAAATGTCAGCATAAATGTCTGCCTTGGCACCATTTCGTGCCAGACATATCACCTATTCAAATAAGGATTTCTTTACATAATCACATAAATAAGCAGTGCCTACACATTGAAAATTTTGGTTTGCCGCGTGTGGAAGCGGGGCCCAAAAAATCATTTTGGAATTAGTAGGTTCACAACTTGTTTGAGTGGAATTTTTAGGCGGGCAATATAACACCAACAGCCGGCCTTCCAGATTATTATTTCCGTCCAAATTCCAGTTTGGGCATCGCCATGCAGTTCCAGAACCAGAGGCTGAGGGTACACAGTTAGGAAAGGAAATATCTAACGCTTCCGGGTCTTTGGAATAAGTTCCATTGGCTAAATAATAAACTTCGGCGGCTTTTTTATAAGTGGAAATTTGTTGGATAAGTTCAGTTACGCGGGATTTTTCTACGGCTTTGGTGTATTGCGGCAAGGCCACTGCCGCCAAAATACCAATAATAAGCACGACTACTAAAAGTTCTATCAGGGTAAAACCTGGTGTTACTGTATGGACATTTGCTGTTTTGTCGTCATCCCCGAGGAATTTAGTCGGGGAGCCGTTGTTATCGTTGCTTGTTTTAAATAATGACAGATTCCCGACTACAACACTCGGGAATGACAAAATAGAGGTAAATCCTTTCATTTTTTCTCCTTGTTTAGGCCTTTATATTTGAGCAAAACGGCCTTTTATACGCATTTTTATACGGCGGATACATCCGGGTACATCCACCGCGATTTATCAAAATTTTAACAAAAAAAAAAACGAAACAACCCCTTTATGAACAACTACTCTAAACGGCTACTACAAACGACATTTTTTGCCGTCACCCTGAATTTATTTCAGGGTCCAGCCGAGCCTTGACTCTCTTGCGCTGGATACTGAAACAAGTTCAGTATGACGACAACGGCAACAACGGATCCCCGACAGAAACACTCGGGGATGACAACAAAAGGCAAAGGCTGTTATAAAA
>NZ_JBNMIY010000010.1:0-54644 GCF_050873505.1 Candidatus Avelusimicrobium sp.
CAACAAGGCTGTTATAAAAATAAGGGGTCATTCTGAACTTGTTTCAGAATCTACATCTTGGGTAGTTTATTAAACAAAGGAAACAATACACGCAAATACAACAACACAATCGGTAGATCCTGAAACCTGTTAATAGACCCCGTACAGAGACACTACGGGGTGCCGCCTAGCGGAAAGGGCGGCAATTCAGGATGACCTCTTAAATAACAACAAACAACATTTTTTGCCGTCATCCCCGAGGAATTTAGTCGGGGATCCGTCGTTATTAAAAGAGAAAACGACAAACAGCAGATTCCCGACTACGACACTCGGGAATGACAGCAGCCATAACGACAAGATCCCGGATAAAAACCTTCCGGGATGACAACAACAACCAACTACCCGGGCACAAAAAACCGCCCTAGGAAAACTTCCCAGGGCGGTTTGTAAACCTAAATAGCCGTTATTTCCCGGCGCCACAGCATTTTTTGTACTTCTTGCCACTGCCACACGGGCACGGGTCGTTGCGCCCGATTTTGGGCCCTTGGTGGACAACCGTTTCCACCTTGGCAGGCGCGGTGCCGTTTTCCGCACGGAGTTCGGCCTCGTGGTTTTTCATCCACTTCTTCATTTGGCGGATGCTCTTAAAGTCCACACCGTCCTTTTCCATACGTTTGGCAATGTCAATAAAGCGCTTTTTAATGGTCGGGTCCTGCAATTTGCTTTTAATCATTGCAGGCAAAGAATCAATTTCCCGTTCAATGCGCTCCTCAATAGATTCCTTTTTGCCGTTTTTAGCCGGCTCGGCCGCGGGGGCCGCTGTTTCTTCTTTTTTCTTAAATGGATTCCACATAATGTACAACTCCTAATTATTCGGAAATAAGTTTTTCTACAAAATTCTTAATGATTTCCGCCTTTTCAAAATAATGTTTCTCCCGCGGGATCACCAAGCGGTTGGGGTGCTTTTCCCAAATCTTCAAAATGCGGTCATCTAAGTCAAACGCCTGCTGTAAGTTTTCGGTGCGGACGTTGGTGGCCTGATAAAAATCCTTCTCGGGCGGCGGGGACAAGTGGATTACCGCGTCGTAGCGGGCGAGTTCCGCTTCCAAAGAACTGTGCATAGACTTAAAAAAGTCCTCCGGGCCCTTGGGCCAATACACCGCGCCGTCAATAGACCCGCGGTCGCACACCATTACCTTGGCGTTGGAGGTCTTTTCGGCCAATTCTTCCAACTGGTGCACGGTGTAAAAAATAATATTTTGGGCGTGTTCAATGTGCACGGGGCTGTTGTCCTTACGCGGAAAACCGCCGCTGTAAATCAGGGTTGCGGCTTCCTGCACGAGGGCAATTTTGTTACCGAAGGTTTCCTTCAAGATAGAAAGAGCCGTGGTTTTGCCGCCGCTGGGGCCGCCGGTTAAAACGATTTTTTTCATAAGTTATCCTTTAATGATTTTTTCTACAAAATTCTTAATGGCTTCCGCCTTTTCAAAAAAGTGTTCCGTTCCGCCTACTACCAAGCGGTTGGGGTGTTTTTCCCACATTTTTAAAATTTTGCGGTCAATTTCAAATGCCTTATCCAAGGTTTCCGTGCGCACGTGCGTGGATTGGTAAAAGGCCGGGTTGGACGGCGGAGACAGGTGCAACACCGCGTCGTAGCGGGCGAGTTCCGCCTCCAAGGAGGTACCCATATGCGCAAAAAACGCTTCCGGGCCGTCCGGCCAATAAACGGAAGCATCCACCGTACCGCGGTCGCACACGATAAGGGGCGCCTCGGACGTTTGCTCGGCCAATTCTTCCATTTCCTTGGTGGCTACGAAAATAATCTGCTGGGCGGCTTCAATATGCGCGCGGCTGTTGTCCTGCCGCGGGAATCCGCCGCTAAAAATCATTGTGGCGGCTTCGCGCACGAGTTCCACTTGCGGGCCGAAAGTTTCTTTCAGCACCGACAGAGCCGTCGTTTTGCCGCTGTTGGGGCCGCCTGTAATGGCGATTTTTTTATGCTTCATTTTTGTCCTCCGCGGCGTCCTTTTTGGGAGCAAAGGCCGCCTTTTGGGCTGCTTCTAATTCTTTTAAGTATAGCACTTTTAAGTCCTCAAATTCTTTGCGTTGTTCTTTGGGAATATCCCGCACGGTAGAATTGCGGTTCTTCATTTTTAAGAAATCTACAAATTTGTTCTTTTCTTTAATGCGGAAATCCAAGTGCGGCCCCGTGGAAAGCCCCGTACTGCCCACATAGCCGACCGTTTGCCCCTGTTTGACCTTGGCCCCGGCCTTAATGCCTTTGCCGTAGCCCTTTAAATGGCCGTAAGAGGTCATATAACCGTTGGCGTGGCGGATTTCCACATAGTTGCCAAAACCGCCCTTGTATCCGGCTACTTTTACCGTTCCGTCTGCCACCGCCTGAACCGGGGTACCCGTCGGGGCGGCGTAATCAATGCCCAAATGCGGGCGGCGGATTTTCAAAATCGGGTGCAACCGCCCGTAGGAAAAGCGGGACGAAATGCGGTAATTGCGGAAACTGATGGGCGACTTTAAGAACATTTTTTTGCTCATTTTGCCCGTTTCGTCATAAAAATCGTCTTCAAAATAAAAGGCATAAGTGGTGCCGCCCTCGGCACTTTTGTAAGAGGCGGCGAGCAAATCCTGGCTGGTTATTTCGCCCGTGGAAGTATAGTTTTCCTCCCACAAGGCGGCATATTCGTCGCCGTTGCGGGTATCGGTGTTAAAATCAATCGTCCAAGAAAACGCGTCCGTAAAATCCAAAATAAGCGGCACTTGCAACCCCTTGGAAAGCATAGAGTTAAACAAAGAGCCCTTAATCTTCCCCGCGGCCGTTTTAATGCGGGTTTTAATTTCCACATCGCTTACGCCCGCTACCAGTGCGCCGTCCACGTGCGCCACATTGGCTACATAATAGCGCTTGAAGCCCTGCGTAAGCAGCAGCATAATAAAGTGCCCGTCTGCATCCACGGACAGCGAATAGACATCGCCTTTTTGCAATTTGCGCGTATCGGCCACCGTGGATAGTTTGCCCACGATTTGCGCCACTTCCTGGTTGGACAAACCGGCTTCCTGCAACGCTACATAAATCGGTTTTTCTTTAATGGTAAATTCCCTAACCGGGATTTCGCGCTCACGCAGGTTTTCCTTTTCCTGTTCGTCTTTTACGCGCGAAATATGCAACGCCATCCCCGTTGCCACAATAATCACGCACAAGGTGAGCGTGTAAAACAAAATATCGTGGTAGCGGCGGTAGTGCTGCCGGATAAAGGCTAGGAATTTTTCTTTCATAAGCACAGTAAGGGGCGGCCGTTAAGCCGCCCCCTGATAAACTATTTTTGGTCCTTTAAGAAAGAGCACAACGCAATGGCGTTGAGTTTCACTTTCGGGTCATCGGCGCGGGAAGGCAAGATGACCGGGATTTTCGGGCCCACGAGCACAGCCGCGGCTTCCATATGGTCGCCAAAGAAGGCCAAGGCCTTGTAGAGCGGGTTGGCGGCATCCAAGTCTGGCAACATCAAGATATCGGCGTCTCCGGCCACGACTTTGCCTTTAATGCCCTTTTCAGCGGCGCGTTCAGGCGAGAGAGAAATGTACAAGTCGTACGGGCCTTCCACCGTGCAACCGGTGATTTTCCCTTCCGCGTTCATTTGCGCCAAGGCGGCCGCATCCACGGTAGAGGGGATTTTTTCGTTTACTTTTTCCACCGGGCACACGCAGGACACTTTCGGCGTTTCCAAGCCAAGTTTATGCATCGTGTTGACGGCGTTCTGGATGATTTTGGCCTTTTGTTCCAAGGTCGGGGCAATAACCACGGCGGAATCGGTTACCGCAAAGGGTTTGTGGTATTTCGGCGTGCTGAACAGCACAAAGTGGGACAAGAGCGCCCCTTCCGGCACCAAGTGGGCTTCTTTATTCAAAATCGCCTTCATATAATACTTGGTATCCACGAGGCCTTTAATCAAAAAGTCGCCTTTGCCGGCCAAGATTTGGTCCACGGCCAATTTGCACATCGTGGGGACGTCTTCGCAGTCAATATATTCAAATTTGCTGTCGTTCAAACCCACTTCGGCTACGGTTTGTTTGACGGCGGCCAGCGGCCCAATCAAAATACCGTGGGAAATAAGGCCGTTCTGGTCGGCCATTTTGATAGCCGTCAACGCTTCTTTATTGTTCGCGCCCGGCACTACTACACGGTTTGATTTCCCTTTTACTTGTTCAATCAAATCGGCAAAACTTTTGAATTTCATATTTATCTCCTTACAAGAATAACTTTTAAATCAACTGTACTTCTTTACAATCTTGGGATTATCCAGCGCGCGGCGGGCGGCCTCGCGCAGGGCGTCCTTTTCCTCGCTGCCCGGGAATACATATACCGGGGCAATCCAACTGACATACGTGCTAATGGCCTGCGGGATATATTTGCTGTTCATCAGCCCGCCCGTAAGCGCAATAAAATCCACTTTTCCTTCCAGTACAACGGCCATCGCCCCAATGTATTTGGCAATTTGGTAAATCATTGCGTCCTCGGCCAGTTTGGCTTCCTCGCGCGTACAGCAAATGAGGGAGCCGGGGCGTTTTTCGCCCGTGCGGATAAATTCTTCCAAATCTTTTACGTCGGACGTACCCGTATAGGCCACCAGTCCGCCCTTGCCGCGCAGTTTTAGGCGCATATCACGCAAGGTATATTTGCCCGAATAGCACATCTGCACCAAGCCGGAGTTGGGCGTGCCGCCGCTTCTCTGCGGGGTCATCGGGCCGTCGCCCTCGTAGCCATTGTTGACGTCCACTACTTTCCCCTCGCGGTGCGCACCGACGGTAATGCCACCGCCGCCGTGGCAAACGATACAATTCATCTTTTCATACGGTTTGCCCAATTTCCCCGCAATCAAACGCGCCACGCGCTTTTGGCTTAATGCGTGGAAAATGGAAATACGCGGATTTTCGGGCATACCCGAATAGCGGGCAACAGGTTGGAGTTCGTCAATAACC
This sequence comes from Candidatus Avelusimicrobium sp., assembly GCF_050873505.1. Classification (GTDB taxonomy): domain Bacteria; phylum Elusimicrobiota; class Elusimicrobia; order Elusimicrobiales; family Elusimicrobiaceae; genus Avelusimicrobium. Next base: position 4,972 of record NZ_JBNMIY010000010.1, read on the forward strand.
ACCGGGTTGGCAATAAAACTGGGGCATCCGGCATATTGGGCGATTTCGCGCGCCAAAATGCCGCCTAAATTGCTGGGGTGGATCCCGCCGTAGCGGCCGGTTTCCAAGTCGCTTACCATTTGGTCGTTTACGGCATACACACCGCCCTCTACGGAGCGGATAAAGCCGCCGCGGCCGATGACCGCATCAATTTCTTTGAGCGGAACTTTGTGGTCTAGCAGATAATCCAAAATCAGTTTGCGGCGCAGGGGCAACTGTTCGGTAACGTTTTTGCCTTCGTAGGGTTCCAAATCGGTCAGCGAATAACGGACAGTAACTTCAAACACAGGCGTATTGCCGCGGTAATAGCCGATATCGTCCGAGGTGGACCCCGGGTTAATAACTAGGATGTTGTAATCCATTTGCGCCCCCTGTAAGCATTAGTTATATTTTAACAAATATAGCGGCCTTTGGCCGGACGATTTACGGCAATTTGGAAGATAACTTGTCCGCCCATTTTTTTAAGAAAAACAACTGCTCCCGGCTTAACCCTTGGCGGGAAAGCATATGACGCAGGAGCGCTTTGCGCTGGTCCGAAGAAAAATCGGTCTTAAAGCCGGATTTTTCAAACAGCACGTCCGCAGACGAAATAAAAATTTCCTTTTGTGCGTCTGTCGGCGCTTCGGGAGCCTGCCCGGGGCGGCGGATAGCCTTAAAACCGGGCCGCCGGGAAAGTTCATAACAGGTTAAAATAACGGCTTGGGCCAAATTGATGGACGGCTGTTTGGAAGCCGTAGGGATATTCAGCACCACATCGCACCGTTCAATGTCCTCGCCGGAGAGGCCGCTCTTTTCGTTGCCAAACACCAAGGCTACGCGCCCTTTGGGGGCGGTTTGCAAGCGTTCGTTGAGCGTAGGCAAGGGGACAATTTCCTGCTTGATCTCCCGGTTTTTAATGGCGGTGGAAGCCATAGAAAACGTGGCATCTTGCAGGGCTTCGTCCAAGGTGGCGCACCGTTTGGCCTGCTGCATAATGTCATTTACGCCCACCGCGCTGACGGATTCCCGCCAGACGGGTTCGTATGGGTCCACCACGCGTAAATCGGACAAGCCGAAATTACCCATTGCCCGGGCGCAGGCCCCAATATTATTGGGGTCGCGCGGGCGTACCAACACAATGCTAATGGGGTTCATCTGTTTAAGGCCTCCCCGATAGATTCAGCAAAGGTGGGGTGGGCAAAAATCACTTCCTTTAACTGAGCCACCGTCATTTTGGCGGCCAAGGCTACGCTGACGGTGTGGATAAGTTCCGCCGCGTGTGCGCCCGCAAACACACCGCCTAATAATTCCCCGGTTTGCGCATTGCTGATAAGTTCGTAATATCCTTCGGTTTGGTCCTGCGCTACGGCGCGGCCGTTGGCCAGCAAAAAGGCCTTATGGGTTTTAACGGACAGCCCCTTGGTTTCGGCCTGTGCGCGCGTAAGGCCCATAGAAGCAATTTCGGGCGATGTGTAAATGGCGCGCGGCACGCTTTCGTTGTGATAAACCGCCGGAACGCCGCACAGGTTGGAAGCCGCCACCTCGCCCTGCCGGCTGGCCGCGTGCGCTAATTGGAAGAGACCGTTTACATCGCCGGCCGCGTAAATATTCCCCTTTAACTGCAAGGTTTGCGGATTTACCTGCACGCCCTTGCGGGTCCAAGTTACGCCGATATTTTCCATTTTAAGCGCGCTTAAATTTACGCTACGCCCAATAGCGGCTAAAACAGCATCCGACGTTAGGGTTTGCCCGTTGGACAGCGTAAGCGTATAGACGCCGTTTTCATACGTTACGCCCGTTGCACTTGTACCCGTGCAAAGTTTAATGCCCCGCTTGCCAAACGCTTGGGTCAACACGCGGGCCACGCCTTCGTCTTCCAGCGGCAACAAACGCGGCTGCATTTCCACAATGGTTACCTTTACGCCCAACTCGTTCATAAAATCGGCCATTTCACAGCCGATTACTCCCCCGCCCACAATCACTAATTCCTTGGGCAGATGCGGCATATCAAAAATGGTGGAATTGTCGTAAATTTTATCCTTTATTTGGTCAAACGGAGCCGGAAAAAACGCTTCGGACCCGGCGGCCAAAATAATGCCGTCCGCTTCCAGTTGCTGTTCCGTGCCGTCCGCTTTTTTTACGTTTACGGTATGTTCGTTTACAAAAGAGGCTTCCCCGTTTATTACTTCCACCCCCGCTTTTTTAAGCAGAAAGGACACCCCTTGCGTCAGTTTGCGCGTGGCCGCGCGCTGGCGGGCCTGGATTTTCCCCCAATCTAACAGGCTAAAAAGTTTATCCGCCTGTTCCTGCGCGCCGTCCGCACACAAGGCGGAAATGGTTTTAACCGTGTGGAAGCGGTGCGCCGCATCCAATAAAGATTTGGACGGAATACAGCCGCAATTTAAACATACCCCGCCGACTTTGTTTTTTTCCACCAGCGTAACCTTGGCCCCCAAAGAAGCCGCCTTTAACGCGGCCGGATACCCTGCCGGGCCGCCACCGATTACAACGATATTTTTCATAATTTCCCCCTTATACGGCATTTTGATTATATTTATTCTAGCATTAAAAACAGTATAATAAAAAACGAGAAACACTATGCCAAATAACCCTTCTTACATCGGACACCGTGAACGCATCCGTGAAAAATTCGCCTCGGCGGGGTTGGACAGTTTCCTGGACCACGAAACCCTGGAACTGCTGTTGACCTATGCCGTGCCGCGCAAAGACACCAAACCGATTGCTTGGGCATTGCTTAAAAAATTCGGCTCGTTGGCCGCCGTGCTGGACGCGGACCCGGACCAACTTTCGCAAGTAAACGGGGTGGGCCCCGCCACCGCGCAGTTTTTAAAATTAATCCGCGCGGTGTTTAAAAAGTATTCGCTCTCGGAAGTAAAAGAGCGCATCACTATCCGCACACCGCAACAAGTGCTGGAATATTGCAACGCCTCGCTGGCCGGAAAGCAGGAAGAGTGTTTAGAAATTATTTATCTTTCCGTGCGCAATACCGTTATGGGCACGGAAGTTATCGCCTCGGGGCTGATTGACCGGGTGGCCGTATCGCCGCGCAAAATTGTAGAGTGCGCCTTGGCGGCCAAGGCTCCGGCCATTATTTTGGTGCACAACCACCCGTCTGGCGACGCTTCGCCCTCGCAGGAGGACATTGAACTCACGCGCGACGTGGTGCGGGCGGCGGAACTGTTTGGCATTTCGGTACACGACCACATTATTATCGGCAAAGGGTCGCATTACAGTTTAAAGGCAAATGGGAAAATATAATATGAACATTTTAAAGGAAGTGCTAAAATACCAAGTTTATCCGGCAATGGGGTGCACAGAACCCGTTTCCGTAGCGTTATGCGCCGCATATGCCGCCAAGGAATTGAGCGGCGAAATAGAAAAGGCCGAATTTCAGTTAGACGCGGGCACCTATAAAAACGGTATGGGCGTGAGAATACCGAACACGGACGGAGAAAAGGGCAATCTATTAGCCGGCGCGATGGGGATTTTGCTGGCTAAGCCCGAACTAAATATGGAAATTTTATCCGCCGCAGACAAAAACGTTTTGGCCCGCGCCAAGGAAATGCTCACAAAGCATTTGGTAACTATGGAAGTCGCCCCGCAGGCGCACGGCTTTTACATTGCCTGTACGCTAACGGGCAAAAACCATAAAACCGCCAAATGTATTATTGCGGGCAGCCATACGGACGTGGCGTATTTATCGTGCGGGGACGAAATAAAAGTAAACCATTTGCCGCTTGAAAACCACGCCCAAAAGGCGCACGATTTTAAACAGGCGTTAAAAAAAGCCACCTTGCAGGATTTATTAAACGCCGCCGATAACGCGGACGAAGAAGATTTAAAATATATCAAAAAAGGCGTAGAAATGAATTTAAAGGCAGCCGAACTGGGCCAAGCCTTGCAAAAAGTGGGCTTTTACATCAAAGAACTCGTCCGCAAGAAACTCCTGCAAATGGATTTGATTTCCTCCACCAAGATTTTGACCGCCTGCGCCGCCGATGCGCGTATGGACGGGCAAGCCGTGCCCGTTATGGCCAGCGGGGAATCGGGCAACCAAGGGGTAGTAACCATTTTGGTTCCGTGGAAGGTGGGCAAGGAAATGGAAGTAGAAGAAACCACCATTTTAAAAAGCATTGCCCTTTCGCACTTATTAAACGGTTATGTAAAGGTGTTTACCGGGGAACTGGCGCCCATTTGCGGCTGTGCGATTGCCGCGGGCGTAGGGGCCACGGCGGCCATTACTTACCAACAGCGCGGCAACTGCGTGCCCGCCATTACGCTGGCGATTAACAACATTATCAGCGATATTGGCGGTATGCTGTGCGACGGCGCCAAAAGCGGGTGCGCCTTAAAGGTAGTCAGTTCCACCGATGCGGCTATCCGCTCCGCCTATATGGCGATACACGACTACGGCATTACGGAAGTGGAAGGTTTTGTCGGCCACACGGCGGAAGAGACGATTCAAAACCTAGGCAGTATTTCCACCGTGGGGATGAGCCGCGTGGACCCGATGATTGTAAATATTATGCAGGAGAAATGTAATAAATGAAACGCAAGAATAACGAACTAATCTTCTCTTTTCACCAGAATATTTTTAACAAATTCTTGGGGTGCCTGCTTGTATTGGAAATGATTACCCTAACGCTGTGCTTATTTCACAGCCGAGGCTTACTTCTTGTATATATTCTCAGTATGGCGGTAAGCATTTATGTTTTTACGCTTATCTTTTTTTCCCCGGCCGTATGTAAAATTTATCCGGATCATATAGAGTGGGAACAAGTAGAAGCAGAAACGATGGAAAAATCTGTCCAAAAGTACAGTCTTTTATGGCCTAACGTAAAGGCGTTTTACCTAGCCGAGCGGCTAGTGTACTGTGGACGGGGAAATAAGTTAAAAACGGTATTAATCCTAGTAACGGGGAATTTCTGCTCGCACAAAATGCAAAATTTCGGCTTTTTGTCTAAAAAAGACCGCGAAGCGCTGCTAACTGAATTAAAAGCGCGTGGCGTCGCAGAACTGCCCTTTCAGGCCGAAGACTCCGCGGCGGACCTTATAAAGAAATTTGAGGAACACTTTCCGCATTAACCTATTCCCGGGCAAAGGTATAGGCCATTACCTTTTTGGCTCCCGCCGCCTTTAAGGCCGCGGCACACCCCTCTAATGTTGCCCCGGTGGTGGCAACGTCGTCAATTAACAAAACAGTTTTGCCCTTTACTGCCGCCGGATTTTTGCACGCAAAGGCTCCCTTCATATTGGCTAATCTGCCCATACGCCCCAAGGTGGTTTGGCTAACCGTATTTTTGATACGCACCAAACTTTTGGTATCTGCCGTTAAACCCACCCACGGGGCAAAATTTTCCGCTAACAGTTCGCTCTGGTTATAGCCGCGGGCGCGGTTCCTTTTGGGAAAAAGCGGCACTGGCACAACCATTTCCGCTTCCGCAAGTTCAGGGTAATTTTTATAATGCTTTGCCATTTGCGCGCCCATATAACGGGCCAAATAGTCCGCCCGCGCGTATTTTAACGCGTGGACAAGCGCGCGGGAAGAGGGATTAAATTTAAAGGCGGAGCGAATCACGCGGCACTTGTATTCCCGTTCTTTGCTCCCCCGGCAGGCAAAACAATGCGCCCCGCCGTACTTTAACACCGCCCCGCACCGCTTGCAAATATGCGGCCCGGGTGCGGACAAACGGGACGAGCACGATAAGCACAAGGGTTCTTGGGCGTTCCAAGGCAAATCACACCCGCACGCAAAACAAGTGCGCGGCAAAAAGAAATGCAGTAAAAGTTTTAAGCAGGCCGCGCCGTATTTCATACTAAAATTGAATTGTTACGTTGGCCGCCACGTTATAGGCGGTGTAATCCTCGGTTTCCACATAGGAGTGATTAAGCACCGTCAGCCCGCCGGAGAGCGTAAAGCGCAGATTCTGCGACATTTCATAATCCAGCGATGTGGTAACATCGTACATTTGGTAGTTGTCCTTTACCTCTACCGGGGATTTTTTATCCGTATAGGTAAGCGTGGTATTCCAAATCACGCGGTTGGTGGCATTGTACATTTTGTTCACAAACGGCAGTTTAATGCCGCGCGGGATATTAAAGTCCCACCGCAGGTTTAAACTGGGCGTAGTGGTGGTGGTGCTTTCGCTGATTTTACCCGCCACCAGCCATTTATCGTGCGACGAATACAACACTTTCGGCGTTACACGCAGAGACCCCACATAAAAGGACGTCTGGGCGGAAATATCGCTGTCGCGCACTGTTTCCAAACTGGTGCCCGCGCGCAGGTCAGTTTTGTCGGAATCCTTGCGCGTATAGTTAAGCACCGTATCAAAATAGTTAAACAGCATAAAGCGCAAATCCCCGCCGTATTGCTTGGTATATTGTTCGTCCGTACCCGTGTTGGTCTGCTCCACCCAACTGTAACGCAGTTTTAAATTGGACGAACTGAACCAACGCCCGCCGTAGAAGAATTTTTCCAAGTCGGAAATGGAAAACGTCATATCCGGCAGGGTCAAACTGGTGGAATCGTACGACGTACCTGTTTGCTCGTTGGACTGCAAGGTTTTGGTAAAGTTGTTAATAAGCGAAATCGTTTTAAGCGGGGACGCCGCGCCGCCCATTTCGTAGCGGGCGAGCGGACTCCAACGCTGGGTAGAAGTAAACGTATCGCGCAAAATTAAACTCTTGCGGTAGCCGTAATCGCCCACGTCCTTTAACGAGCCTCCGCGAATCCACAGCGCCTTGCGGGAGTCAAACCCGCTGTCCACATCCGCCCACGCATCGGCATCCTGTATGCGGTAACTGGACGAAATGACAAAGGTATTAAACAATTTGCTGTTGGGCAAAAGTTCGTTGCCGTTAAGCGTTAAGGAAACACCGCCGTCCGCGTTGCGGTTGACGGTTTTCACCTCGCCCACGCCCACCTCTACGCGCGTGCCTGAGGCGGTCAGCGTTTTGGCGTTTAAGTTATTGTTTTCCTGCGTGCTGATGTTGTAACTGACGGACGGAGCCAGCCATTTATTAATCTTCCAAGTGCTGTTAAAGCCCGTGTTTTGCGTGAGGGCCTTGGGGTAACTAATATCCTGCTGGGAAGCGGACGAATACTGCGTGCGGTCCTCTTTGCTTTTGCTTAAACTGTAACTGGGCGTGAAGGTAAACGAATTATTAGGCTGGTACGTTACCTTCATATTCATTTTTTGCGTGTTTTCGTCCGTATTGTAATAATTGGCCGATTCCAAGTGTTTGCTGCGGTCGTAATCAATGGACGAGTCTGTAATGTGATATCCGGCGGAAATATTTTTAAAGGAACCCGCCGTGTGCGAAAGCGTCGCCCCGTAGGTGCGGGCATCGTCCTTACGCTTCATTACGTCGTATTTTACCTGGTCCGTGGTGTATTCCAAGCCGATTTTGGGCAGATTTTCTTTAATAAAATCCCCGCGCACCATTGTGCTTTGGCGGTCCACCTTGCCTTTATCCAACAGGCTGACGGTGTTGTAATCCTTGGAGTCGGTAATGAGGGGCGTAACCGTGCTGGATTTAGTCAAATTGGCTTCCATTGGGAACTCTTTAATTTTGTTTACTTTCACAAAATATTCCTGTTGGGTAACCTCTTGGTTTTTGGCTACGGAAAGGGGCGTTTCAAAATTGCTGTCTTGGTATTTGTACTTGGCACCCGCACTGCCCCACTCGTCCAACTTTACCACCACGTCGCCCTTGTAGGCCGTGCCATCCTTGGTAATGGCACCCGCCAAGTGGATGACGTTGAGCCACACTTCGCCTTGGCTGCCCGAAGTGCCGCTCTGCTTTTGCACACCGGCCAAAATCAAACTGACCTCTTGGAAGTTTAAAATGCCGTTAGAGGTACGAACGGGCTCCACCCGCACATTATAGGACGGGTCGGACAGGTTTTCAAAGGTATCCGCGATACCGTCCCCGTTGGAGTCCACCATTTTTAAGGAAATGAGCCGCCAACCGCGAAAGTTGGTCGGCACCACCACTTTATCATAATTCGTTTCCGTACCCACTTTTAAGAAGAATTCCGTACCGTCTTGGTTTAAGGGGATATCCGTTCCCTGTTGCATTGCCCCGTGGAGCAAGAAGCGCACCTCGCGGTGTTGGCTGAAATCCATCGTGGAAAAGTTACGGTTGGCATACACTTCGTCGTTGTCGCCCAAAGAAGCCGTATTAAATTTAAGGTTTAAGGATTGGTCCAGTGCATTGGCGGAGCCGGTGGACTTTTTGTAATTATCCAAGGAGCCATACAAATATTTAAAGACTTCTCTGCCGTCGCCCGTGCGGTCCGCAAAGATAGGCTCGTAATTGGCGTTATCCACGTTATTAATGCCCGCGGCGGAAAACACGGACGGGGAAATTCCTTCCTGCGGGTTCCAAGCCGTGCCGGACAAGGCCACATTAGCAATTTTAATTTGCCCCTTTAATTTAGTGCCCTTTTTAAGCGTAATACGCAAATGGCGCACCGCCGTCCACTCGCTTTTATCGTTAATGGTTAAGGGGGCGGTAAAGGTCTGCCAAGTGGTATTATCGGCCACATTGCCCACCAGCCCGGGGATAGAAGCCCCCGCAAAACCGAAGTTCCCCTGCGAGGGGATACTTTCCGTATCGTACTTGCCGTTGCCGTTTAAGTCCTGCGTATCAATGCGCCCGTTGGGCTGGGATTCGGGGTTATAGACGTTATTTACAAACGGGTTATAGCGGTGTTCGGTACCGTCCGGGTCCGTGAACAGCCAGCCGATATCCTCGTTCGGCGCCAAACTGTTGCGGCAATAGACGTCTTCCGTCTTGGGTACGCCCACACCGCATTGCGTATCCATACCCGTGGAATTATCCGAATATTCCGAAATGTTACCAAAGGCAAAGTTTACCTGCGGGCCACCCGTTTCGCCCAGCATTGTCAGTTCAAACGAGGTTTTAGTGGATAAATCCAAACCGCTGGTGCTAAGCGGATAGACGATAGAAACTTCGTCGCGGCCGTCAAAATTAACGCCCTTGGTAAAGTCGTAATCAATCACCAGCACTTGCTGTTTATCGTTGTAATCGGCAATAGAGTGCGGGTTGATTTCCAGGGACGGCAAGTCCTGCGTGTCCCAATGGATAGAATCCCAGAACGAAGTTTTGCCGCTGGGGTTGGAAGCAATAATCCAGTCCCTAAACACGCGCGAGCCCGCCACCTGTTCGTTGGTTTCGTTCATACTGTCAATCATCGCGTAGCCGAACAGGTTTTGCTTTTTACTGCTCTTGGCTACTTCCGCGCTGAAATCCACAGACAAGGGTTCCGCCAGTTTAATATCCTTCCCGTTGATATCCGCCCCATAGACCAAAAGGTCCTTGGCGTAGTCGCCCACCTGCGGGACGGTGCTGGGTTTATCCCCCCCTTCTTTCAGTACGGTAGCCCCCATTACGATTTTATCAAACAGTTTATAGTCCAATCTTCCCCCCATTACGGAGTTATTGGAGTTGGAGCCGTTAGTCGTATCATAAGTGATATCAATGGTGGAATTTTCGGTAATTTCGTCGCCCTTGTAAAAGGTGATAAAACCGGAGGTATAGTCAATGTAATAATCGTTATTGCGCGTTAAGGTACGGCCGTTTAGTTTGACGGTTTCGGACTGGACGACAATGTCCGCCTCAATAAAATAGGTTTTAACCGTGGACTCGTACTGGATTTTAAACGTCATATTTTTGGAAGACGTCGGCGTTGTGCCATAGAGCCCCGGGTCGTTCAAACGGTTTTGCAAATGGAAGATACCCGTATCAAAATCCATAATAATACTGGTAGGATACAAATATTTGGGATCCGTAACCGCTTGGCCGTTCGCGTCCTGCAACTGCAAAATAAAGTTACCCTTTCCGTTATCGGACGTAATCTTCTGCGCGCCGATATTGTAATAGGTCTTTAACTCCATTTTGGTAGCGGTTTGGTCGGTGCCCGAAAGGGTGGTTTGGTCGTTTTCGGTTTTGATTAATTTAATGGTATTGGACGTTCCCCAACTGCTTAATTGGTTACCCGTGGTGCCGCGGTAGTCCACCGCCAGCACACTTTCGGCCTTAATGGTGCGTTTAAAGGTAATAATACCGCTGGCGTAGTCCACGGTATAGTCCGTACCGCGGGTTAAAAGTTCCCACTTGGCGGAATAGGTGGAACCGCCCAAAAAGTCCTCGGCGTTTAAGGTTACGGGCACATAGTCGGAGGATGTATCGTTGTTATCCAAATAAATTTCCTCCGAACCCGGGGAAATGGAACCGATATACGCCCGCCATTGGGAATAGGCGTCGTCCAAGGTGGTATCGCGCGCCCCGTCGGGCACGTTGCCGCCGAAGGTCAAATCGTAATATGTCCGGCGAATGTAGTCTTTATCCGCCAAGGAAACGATTTCCGCCACGCTGCTGCCTACGAATTGCTTTTGCTTGCTGGAACCCTTGGTTTGCGAACCGATTAAATAAAGGTTGGCATTTTGGTGCTGCAAGTGCATTTTGGCGCCGAAGAGTTGTTTTTCATACGCGATAAATTCCGTCTGCGGCAGGGACAAATTGATATCGCCGAACTCGGCCAGTTGCACCAGTTCCCCCGGTTTGCCGCGGTAGGCTACGGAAATGCTTTTTTCCTCTTCGCGTTGGTCGTCGTAGTCAATATCCACGAACACGCGTTCCAAAATTTTACCCTGCATTTTTAACTGCAACTGCTGGTCCATTTCAAAACTGCTGTCGCTGCGTTCGTCCACGCTGTTGTTGTCGTCTTTTTTGTATTTTTTAGCCGCCATTTTAAAGCCCAGCACATAGCGGCCCGTAAGCGCGATACTCGTGCCGTACAAGGGCAAAGACAAGGTGGGGTTTAAAAGCGTTAAATCGGGGATGGGCTCGGGCTCTTTATCCAGTTTATAAGCCCCCTCTACGGACGTAACCGCCTGCCGCCAAAACTCGTTGGAGTATTTTAACAGGTTTGCGTCGTCGGGCGGGTCCTCCAAGGCCAGTTTTTCTTCCTCTTTGGCTTGCTGGTCTTCCCTAAAAATATCGTACTGGTCCGTATCCACCAGCCGGTACGGAAGCGACTGCGCGCCCGCCGGGAGAGCGAACGTAAATTGCAGGATAAGCAGAACAGCCAAGGCTTGGCGCAGCAGTTTAATCAGGGGATAAAGCCTCATTGTTTCATTTTATAATATTTGTTTTGACGGCGGGGCACGAAAAAGGAAGCCTCGTCGGCTTCCTTTTAAATTAAGAGAAAAAGCACCTACGGACGCCCTATATCCACCGTAACGGTGCGGAACACTTCCCGGTGTCTTAAAATATCCAGTTCCAGCGCATCCCCGGCTTGGGCCTGCGGGAATAAGGCTTCCAGTTTGGCTGGGTCAAAGGGGAGCGGATAACCGGGCAGATAGACCTTTTCCTTTACCTTGCCGCGGGCATTTAACAACCGCACTTCGCCCACGCTCTCGCCGGACGATACCCAAAAGGCAGTGCGTCCGTTTAGTTTATATTCCAACATTGGAATCATATTTTGCTCATAATTGCCAATCAGCCACGGTAATGTAAAGCGCGCGTTGGCGGCAAAATAGTGGTACGCATCGTGATTAAACCCGTCAATAATACCCACCACTTCGCCCGCTTCATTTAGTACCGGGCTGCCGCAAAATCCATCCAACTTAAAGGGAGTGTGCTCGCTCTGCATCGTCAGTTTAAGGCCTTCCCCGTTCACAAGCCTTAAACTATCAAGGCGCGCCAGCCCCTGCACTGCATAGGGGCTGCCCCAAGCGGCCAGTTTATCCCCCGGTTTAGGGGACTGTTTAGCCAGGTGGAGCGGTTTGACAAAATCGGCCGCGTCCAGCGGAAGTTCCACAATAGAAGAATCCGGCGAGTTAATGCCAAATGCCCCGGCCGCGGACACAAACAAGCGGTCGTAATCCCGGTATTCGCCTTTTTCGTTAAATACACGCAAATGGACCATATTGCCTTCGCCACCTACCACGTGGTAGGACAGCACGGCATACAGCCGCCCGCTGCCCGAGCGGACCACAAAGCCACTGCCGATTAAAGCACCCGTAAAAATGTTATGGGCTTCCAACAAAGAGGCCCCAATATGCGCTTCTGCCGGGTGGACTTTTCCCACCTCGCTGATAAGCGCCGTCCGGGCCGAAGTATAATGAGGCACTACGGCCTTAATTTCCGGCGTAAGGGCAGACACCACCGGGGCACGCCAAACGTGCGGAGGCACCACATTGGGCAATTTTACCGGGCGCACGGGCACCTCTACGGCCGCAACTTTGGGCAAGGACACTTTCGGCGCTTTAACAGGCGCTTCCACAGCCTTGCGCGCGGAAAAGACCCGTTTTAGTAACGAGAACTTCTGCGCAAACGCACTGGGCGCAAAAAATAATAAACAAATAAATAATGTAAAAACTCTCATACTTTTATTATATATTTCCGTTTATCTTTTCTGCCAGGTCCAAAGGTCCCAAGCGCGCCTAGGCACTTTGGACCAATTTCTCCCCCGGCTTACGTTATATTTTGTTAGAATAAGATATATGCACATCAGCATTTTTACCAAATACATCGCCAAAAGCCTGCTGACCTTTTTTGTCGGCGTGCTGGGCATTTTGACGTTTGTTATCTTTATGAACCACTTTATCCGCGTGCTGGATATGGCTATGACGTACGGCACCAGTTTTATGTGGATAGTGTCTTCCCTTTTAAACATTATGCCCGATGTGTTTTGTTTAAGCGCACCGATGGCCTTTCAAATCGCTATTTTGCTTACGCTGACCAATATGAGCGAACACGGCGAACTGATTGCTCTGCGCGCGGCGGGGTTTTCGTTTAAGGAAATTGTCCGCCCGCTTCTGTTCTGCGCCGTTATTTTATCTGTCATTTTGGTAATTATGGGCAACTGGCTGACCCCGCGCAGTTATAAGCAATTTTTAAACCGCCGCAACGAAGCCCGCAGTAAAATTACCAAGGTAAATTTGGAACCCAAAACCTTTTTGAACCTGGGCGAGTGGGATTTGTATTTAGAGGATTTGGATAACAAAACCGACGTGGCGCATATGATTCACCTGATTAAAAAGGCAGACAGCGGCGCACTTTCCACCAAGGTAAACGCCGCCACAGGCAAGGTGATTTTGACCGACACCGCTATCGGCCTGCAACTAAAAGACGGGCAAATGCAACGCTTGGACGAAAAGGACCAATCGTCTATTATTGCCGCCAATTTTGACGATTACACAATGAGCATTTCCCTGTTAAAGGCGCAAACCCGCCGTTTGCGCGTAGGGGAAATGAGCACCACCAAACTCTTGCGCCGCCTGCGCGCTATGCCGCTGGATGAGGAAACCGTCAACGAATACAAAACCGAAATCAGTATGCGCAATGTGCTGGCCCTGTCGCCCATTATTTTATTATTTGTCAGTTGCCCGATTGGCTTTTCTTTGGGCAAACGCACCAACAAGGGCTGGGGGATGCTGTTTAGCGTAATTATCATTTTTTCCTTTTATCTGTTAATGACGTTAGGCCTTTCGCTCGGTAAAAAATACGGCTTTTTGGCCTATCCCGGCCCGTGGCTGCCTATCTTTGCGGGCATAGGCGCGGCCTATTACCTATGGAAGAAGAGGTTAAATATTTAATGCGTATTTACAATTATATTGCCAAAAAGTTTTGGGGGCCGTTCTTCTTTGCACTGGGCGTGTTTACCACGCTGGTGGTACTGGGCGACACCTTTGAAAAAATGAAGAATTTGAGCAACGGCACCACCACTATTTTGGATTTGCTTTCCTACTCGCTGGCGACCTTCCCCAACTGGCTGACAACCATTATGCCCGTGGCCTGCCTGCTGGGGGCGATTTCCGTCATTTCCGAAATGGTTTCCAACGGAGAGTGGACGGCCTGCGTGGCGGGCGGCTTTGCCCCGCGCCAACTGTTTAAACCCGTTATTATGTGTATTTTAATTGTGGTGGCGGGCACTATGTTTATGCAAGAGTTCGTCGTACCGCCCCTCAACCTAAAAGCCGACAAAATTTACTACACGCGCATCAGCCCTTCGGACAATTTCAACCCAGACACTGAATATGACGTAGTGATAAAGGTTTCCCCTACGCAAATGCTCTTTGCCAAAGAGGTGGATTTGAAGAAGGGCACTATGACAAAAGTTTCGCTGGATTCTTACAACGACGCCTGGGACATTGCGGACCAAATTGTAGCCGACCAAATGGTGTGGGATAAGGACACTAAAAACTGGCTGTTTTCTAACGGCATTAAGCGCACCTTTGTGGACGAAATGGACACCACCGAACAACGTTTTGAGCAGGCAAATTCCCCCGTCAGTCTCCGCCCGGACGAAATGTCCGTCAACAAAGTGGAAGATAAACTGTTAAGCATACGGGATTTAACCAAACGTATCAATTTTTATAAACAAAGCGGGCTTGCGCACTACGCCACGGAAACAATGCGCCAATCCCGCTTGGCTACACCGTTTGTAACGGTAATTATGTGTCTGCTCGGGATGCCCTTTGCTATCAGCGTACGCCGCAAAAGCAAAATCGTAAACATTATCGCTTCTATGGTGATTGCATTTACGTTTTGGTGGCTGATGTCTATGTTTACGTCCATTGGCGAAAATGGCTATATCAACCCCTTTCTTGCGGGCTGGGGACCCGTTATTGTTTTCGGCGCGGTAGTATTTTTTGAATTTAAGTGGATGAAGTTATAACACTAGCCAAAGCGCGCAAAAGTTTTTATAATAGTTTTAGTTGTAAAACTGCCCTAAACCAGTTATGTTTAGGATAAAATTTGCATCTGTTTTTGGAACCGTATGCAGAATACGGTGCGCTGCCGGGATACCGGCGGCATAATCCTAGTCCAAAAACAGTCGTTTTAAGCACGGAATAAACGGCCTAATTACCCGTTTGTTCCGTGCTGAGTGCTTTCTGCCATATTTTATATGGCAGAAGGCCACGGCTGTTATTATTTGGGTTACTAGGATTAGCGCAAATATAGCAGCCGTTTTTGTTTGCCTATTTTTCCAAAACAGAGCACGAGGAGAACTTATGCAAACAAACCACTCGGGCTTTACGCTCATAGAATTACTGGTAGTCGTACTGATTATCGGCATTTTAGCCAGCGTTGCCCTTCCGCAGTACGAAAAAGCGGTAGAAAAGGCCCGCGCCGCCGAAGCCATAACAATGTTAAATTATATGCACAAGCAAGCCCAACTCTGTGCACTTGCAAATGGGGAAGACTGTAACAGCAAAACAAATGAAGAACTTGGAATAGAATTAGGAAACGGTTTTACTTGCCACAAAAATAGTGATAGTGAAGTTTGCTGTAATAAATATTGGTGTTATAATAACAATAGTCTTGATTGGGGGGATAGATGCGCCAGTGGTTCAGGGCTTACACCTATTGCGGCGCGTGTAGATGGAATTCCTGCTAATTTTAATAATGTAGACAGAAAATATTTGCTTGAAATGGAAGATTGCGAAAGTGGCTCCAAAAGAATTGCTTGTTATGAAAGTGAAAAATGGTGCAAAATGTTTGGTGGAGAAGGCGTACCAATTCATTAACTAATAAACCCCGGGGAAAAATCCCCGGGGGTTATTAGTTGTTAGCGTAAAATTTAACAAACGGCTCTAAGAACGGCTTACGCGGTCTATGGCCGACAGCAAATCGTCCGTGTCAAACGGCTTGTACAGCACGCCATTTGCGCCCAAGCGCTCGGCCTCTTCCAAAATGGAATCTTGTCTTAACCCCGTTACAATCAGCACTTTTACCTGCGGGGCTATTTTTTTGAGTTTTGCCAAAATATCCAAGCCGTTTTCCGTTGGAAAGAACACGTCCAGCAAAATAAGCCCTACGCCGCTTCCTTCCAGTTTGGAAAACAATTCCGCCGAACCGCCCGCTTCAAAAGCCACTTCAAAGCCGGAGGATTCCAGCACATTTTTAATGGCGGAGCGCAAAATAACAGAATCGTCCACTAATGCGATTTTTAACATATTATTTTACATACGGGGCCATTAATTTTTCCCCGAAATCAAGCAAGGCCTGCGTGTCTTTTTTGGTGGCCGTTTCGGCATACACGCGCAAGAGCGGCTCCGTGCCGGACGGGCGCAGGAGCAGCCACTCGTCATTTTCAAAAATGATTTTTAAGCCGTCAAAGGTAAGCGTTTCGGCAATGCGCTGACCGTTGATTTTTTTCGGCAGTTTTTTGCGCATTTTTTCCGCCATTACGGCCTTATCCACGGGTTTGGCTAACGGCAAATCCCGGCGCATATAGACGGACGCGCCGTATTCAGCGGCCACCTCGGCGCACAGTTCGCTGGCTTTTTTGCCCGTTTGGGCCATAATGTCCAAAAACGCCAAGGCCACCGTCAGACCGTCGCGGTCCGGCAAGTTGCCCTTCCAGGCAAATCCGCCCGATTCTTCCACGCCAAAGGCCACATCGTCCAAATTCATACGCTCGGCCACATTTTTAAAGCCTACGCCCACTTCCTCAAACAACATTTCGTGCTGGCGGGCAATACGCTTTAACAGGTAGCCCATAGAAACGGTCTGCACGATTTTGCCGTCCAATTTTTTGTGCTTAATAAAATAGTCGCACAGCACGGAGGCAATCACGCACGGGGTCAAATAGGTGCCCTTTTCGTCAATTAAGGCCACACGGTCGCCGTCGCCGTCAAAGGCTACGCCCAAGGCGGCCCTTTTGGCAACAACCGTCTTTTTAAGTTCGGTCAAATTCTTTTCCACCGGCTCGGGCTGTCCGCCGCCAAAGGTGGGGTCGTGCTCGGCGCGTAAGGCAATTACCTGTTTTTCGGGCAGGAACTTTTCCAAATACCCCGCGGCCGCACCGTACATATAATCCATTACCACTTTGCCTTTAAAGGTTTTTAATTTTTTGGCGTTAATGTGGCTGGCTACATATTTAAAATAGACGTCGGTAACATCCTTCTTGTCGGCCTTTTGTCCGTACAGGAGCAGAACGGAATTTTGGTCCAGCAGTTCCTCTACCTCTTTGGTTACGCGCGCCGGGGCCGAACCGCCCGCGAGTTTAATTTTAATGCCGTTATAGTTGGCCGGGTTGTGGCTGGCCGTAACCATAATGCTCATCCAGCATTTGCTCATACTCAAACAAGCGGCCACCGGGGTAGAAATAGGGGTGGAAGAAAGGGTAACGTCAATTTTGTTAGCGCGAAAGATGCTGGCGATATCGGCGGCAAACAAGTCCGACATAAAGCGTCTGTCGTACCCGACAAAGATTTTAGGGGCCTTGGAGCCCTCCTCGCCCGGAGCGTTTTCGTTGATATAATCCGCCAACGCCTGTGCCATACGGCGCACATTTTCAAACGTAAAATCCCAAGCAATCACGCCTCTCCAACCGTCGGTGCCGAACTTAATTTCAGATGCCATACTTTCTCCCGTTAAAAATAATAAAACTATAATGTCTTCCAATTTCCGTTTTTGTTGTTAAGGTTGTTTTTCCTTTTAAGCCGTTTCCGCCGATATTAGGAGCGTCTATAAAATTAAATTTTAAGAGTGGCAAATGCCTGACTTGTCCGAGCCGTTTAGGCGAGTTATCAGGCAGCCCTTTAAAATTTTATTTTATGCTCCACTATCGGCTAGCCTTTTTGCTTACTTTTTCTGCAATGAGAAAAAGTAAGGAATTTTTTGAAACTTCACTTTTTAATAAAGCAAAAAAGTGGAGGTGGGGGGATTCGCACCCCCGTCCGAACATCTTCTCCATCCGGGCACTACAAGTTTAGCCTTGCTTAATTAACCGCAAACTAAGCGCAAGGCGGCACGTTTGCGGTTTAGTTCGTTGGTCTTAGGCAAAGCCGGACGAACCGCGCCTGCTTTGCAGCGTTCCATATATTGACCGCAATCCGCTAGCGTATGGAAGACACCAGCGGCGCGGTGGGACTAAGCGTTAGCCCAAGCGACTTGATTGTCGTTAGTTATTTTTGTGGCCCTATTTTAGCCGGCCTGGCCAACCGGCACTTGCTCCCGGGCGGCAACAGATACCCGTCGAATCTATTACACCCCCGTAAAATACGGAAATTGTCAAAGAACGCTTCCTGTTAATTAGCATTATATTGTATCATTTTCTTATAACAATTTTGACAAAGAAAGGCAACCTTATTATGTATGTAAGCACAAAACCTACTGTGTATTTGATTGACGGGCTAAACCTAGTGCGCAGTTTTTTATATGAATTTGCCCGCACGGAAGAGGAAGTAACCGCGGACTTTTTGGACTTTTTAACCGACATCTCGCAAGACGAGCATTACGCTATGCACCAGTACGAGGTAATTTTTGACGGCTCTTTCCGCCCCATTGGCCCGCTGTACCGCGGGGGCGTACATATTTCGTTTTCGGAAGAGGACAGCGCCGACCAAATTATTTACGAACGCGCAGACTTTTTAAGCCAAAGCGGCCAGCGCGTAATAGCAGTAACCGACGACAGAGGGTTGCAAGAAGCCCTAAAAAAATTAGGCGTAAAAACGCTCTTCTGCCGCAAATTTTACAACGGACTTAAAACCTTTGACAAGTAAATGCCGGGCGACAACATAAAACAATGTACAAGTGCGCATTTTTTTGTTAAAATAATTCTATAAGAGGGCTGGTGGCGGAATGGCAGACGCGACAGACTTAAAATCTGTTGACCGCAAGGTCGTGGGGGTTCAAGTCCCCCCCTGCCCACTTAAAAATCCTGCCATTTAATTACACCCACCAGTACGAAAATCTATGTTAGAAGACATCAACCGTACACTTTCCAAATGTTTTGGCTGGGTCAGCACCGTTTTGCCCCTGGGGCTTAAATTTTTCGCAATCGCCGTGGCTGTGGCCGCGGTCTTTTTGTTTTTTGATTTCCGCACGCTCGGCATTTTATTTTTGCTGATTGGGTGCTTCTGCGCGTTCTTCTTCCGCGATCCGAAGCGCGAAACCGTGTTTGCCGATGATGAAATCGCCTGCCCGGCGGACGGTACCGTTCTTTCCATTAAAACGGAAGACGACCCCAACTCCGTAGTGGTGCGCATTTTTCTGTCTATCTTTGACGTACACGTCCAACGCGCTACCGTAAACGGCAAAATCGGCGATATCTTTTACAATAAAGGCACTTTTTTGTTTGCCAATAATCCGGGTGCCGACAAAAACGAACGCAACCTAATCCAGATTTTTAAAGACGGCGATACCGCCCGCTTTGCCCACGTGGAACAAATCACGGGTGCCATTGCGCGGCGCATTGAGTGCTGGGTAAACACCAAGCAGGATATTAAAATCGGCGGGCATTTGGGCCTGGTACGTTTTGGCTCCCAAGTGGCTGTATATCTGCCCAAAGAAAAAGTGCGCGTACTGGTGAAGGAAGGCCAAAAGGTGCAGGGCGGCATTACCGTTTTAGGGTTGTGGAAATAGAGGATTTTATGACTGAAAACAAAGAAACCAAGGTTGTTGAAAAGTTAAAACACACCGGCGCTATGACGGCCCCTTCGCTTTTTACGCTGGGCAATTTGGCGTGCGGCTTCTTCTCCATTTTGGCGGCGTCCAAGGGCAACTTTGCACACGCCGGATGGCTGATTTTGTTCGCAATGGTGTTTGATATGTTTGACGGCCGCGTAGCCCGCCTGTTGGGTGCGGAAAGCAACTTTGGCGTGGAAATGGACTCCTTGGCCGATGCGGTTTCCTTCTGCACGGCTCCGGCGTTACTAATGTATTTCTTTGTGCTTCATACGCAGCCCTTGTGGGGCGCGCCGATTGCGTGCGTATATGCCTGCTTTGGCGTACTGCGCTTGGCCAAATTTAACGCAATGGCTTATGCGGGCCAAGGCTCCAAAAAGTATTTCTCCGGCTTGCCCACTCCGGCTGCGGCGGCTATTTTGGCCTCGTTTGCTATTTCTTACAGCATTATGCTGGGCGATATGGGCGGAAGAAACATCCACTTTTTAGCGATGTATTTGCCGCACTTGTATAACTTTGTGTGGTTTGCGATGTTGGTACTTTCGTTGTTGATGGTATCCAATATTCCGTATGCCGCCTTTAAGGCCAAACGCGAAAAACGGTTAAGCGTGTGGGTGTTACTGCTGATTGTGTTTTTGGTGGTAATGCTGATCCGCTTTCCGCAGGACGTAATTTTCATTGTCTTCTCGCTCTATGTAGTATTTGGCTTATTAGCCGTGCTCTACCGGGCGTTTAGAGGCATTAAAGTAGAAAAATAAATTTGTCAGCCTAAAAAAATCCCGGGACTAAAAAACCCCGGGATTTTTTTATGGTGTAAAACTTACCAGTTTTTGTGCCGCCAGAACATCATTACCAGCCACACCAAAATCAAACATATACCCATCAGCATCCAAAACGCGTCCGGGTGGTTTGCCAAGGGCAAGGCCACGTTCATCCCGTAAGCACTTACCACAAAGGTAGGCACCATCATCCAAATGGTAATTACGTTTAATTTTTTAATCAGCAGGTTCAAATTGTTGTTTACGATAGAAGCGCGGGCATCCAACAACTGCGCCAAAATGTTGGAATAAATATCCGCCTGCGTTTTGCATTGCATATTTTCTACGATGATATCGTCCAGCATTTCCTCGTCTTTTTCGTCAAAGCCGATGCGGGCAGACAAGTTGCGCGTTTTTTCAAACACAAAGCCGTTGGAGGTAATAGCCTCGGCGTAATACACCAAACTTTTTACCAAACTAAACAGGTTCAAAAGGTATGTGTTATCCACGGACTCGGTGATTTTATCCTCAATTTCTTCCGAAATCATATGAATAATGCGCAGGTGTTCCACATAGTGGGAAATGGAGTTATATACCAATTTCAAAAATACTTCTTTGATAGACGAAACCGAGTGGAACCGCTTGCCCACAAACAACGGGATATCCTCCGCCAATACCACAATTAACTTATCCTCAAACAAAAACATCCCGACGGAAGCAACCTTAAATTCCAACTGGTCCTTGCCGGAATAATTTTTGGGGCGTTTGTAAATCATTGCGATATGTTCGGGCTCAAACTCCAAGCGCGGCAATTCATCCGGGTCCAGCGCAGAGGCCAAGGTGTGCTCGTCAATCTGATAAGTTTCCACCAAAAACCGCTGTTCGTCCACCGTCGGGTTTGTATATAAAAATACCTGCGCGGAAGAAGAATCGGTTTCCAGCAGTTTTTTATCTTTGATTTCGTATTTTTTAAGCATTTTACGCCTCTTGGCCGGATGGTATATATTTAAATGATACCACCTACAAACCGCCTTGTAAAGTTTTTTACCGTCCTATTTGCGGGCAAAGGCCAACTCCTGCGCCAAATAAGTTTTGGTTTCGCTAAATACCACCCCGCGCAACAACCACAGGGATAAAATATTGGGCACGCACATTACGGCAATCGCCGTATCGGCCAGTTCCCACACCAACTTGGGGCTTAAAAAGCCGCCCAAGCACATCATTAAAAGCCACACCACATATACGGGCTTTTCCACATTTACCCCTAGGCAAAACTGGGCCGATTTGGCCGTGTAATAACTCCACCCCACCAGCGTAGAAAACGCAAACAGCGTAAGCGACATCAGCAGGAAATACGCCCCGCCCGGCAAGGTGGCAAAGGCGCTCTGGGCCAGTTGCGCGCCAAACAACGTGCCGCTCTGCCAATCGCCCGCTACTACCACCGTTACGCCGGAAAGCAAGCAAATAACCAAGGTATCCCAAAATACCGTCGTGGCCGATACAAGCCCTTGGCGCACCGGGTTAGGCGTTTGGGCCGCCGCCGCGGCAATCGCGCCGCTACCGCTTCCGGCCTCGTTGGACAGTACCCCGCGGGACACGCCGTAGCGCACCGCTTCTTTAAGCGTAATGCCTACCGCACCGCCCACCAAGGCCGTGCCGCTAAACGCGCTTTTAAAAATGCAGGCCACCGCCCACGGGAATTTTTCCCAATGCAAAATTACAACCGTCAGGCAAAGCAAAATATACAAAATTGCCATACCGGGCACCAGCCATTTGCACAAGGCGGCAATCTTGCGCACGCCGCCCAAAATCACGCTGCCCGTTAAAATTACCAGCACCGCCGTAGTTACAAAGGCCGGCACGTTAAAAACAGAGCCGTAAATGGCCGCCAAGGAATTGGTTTGAATAAGCGCATCGCCAAAGCCCATTAGTGCCGTAGCCGCCGCAAAAATAAGCGCGGTCTTCTTCATATTAAGCCCGTTTTTAAGCACATACATCGGGCCACCCACATATTCGCCCGCTTCGTTTTTTTCGCGGTATTTAACGGCCAGTACCGATTCGGCATATTTGGTAGCCATTGCCAAAAAGGCGGAAAGCATCATCCAAAACAAAGCCCCCGGCCCGCCGGTGGAAACTGCCGCGCTGACGCCCACGATATTGCCCGTGCCCACCATAGCGGCCAAGGCCACTACCAGCGCCCCAAAACTGCTGATAACGCCCGCCGAGCGACTTTTTTTGATAGAGAGAGAAACCGCGCTAAATAAATGTTTTTGGATAAAGTGCAACTTGCAGGTAAAATACAAACTGATGCCCACAATCAAAAGCAACATCGGCGCACCCCATAAGAACGCGTTTAAACAGACAATGCCCTGCGTAAAACTTTCCATAAACAAATACTCTCTTTTTTGTATAGTATATATGTGTGCAAACGCACAACTCTAAAATTTTACAAAAATATGACTATCTTATTTCCTAAAAATAAAAAAGCCGCACTAAAAGAAATCTCTACCCCCGCCGGTTATGTCAATCACGTTGCCGCCGGGCTGAAACTGCCGGGCAAGGCTATTTTGTGCCCCATTTCCTCCTTAACGCGCTATGTGGAAAGCCACGCCAAGTATAAAAAATACAACTGCGAGGCCGATATTTACGTTTTGGAAGGGCAAAATTTGTGCTATGTAACTAATTTCGGTTCCGGCGCGCCGGGTATGGCAATGGCGTTAGAGGTGTTAATTGCCTTAGGCGTAAAGGAATTTGTATTTATCGGGCTTGCGGGCTCATTGCAAGAAGAAGTGGAACCGGCTGATATTGTGCTCGCCGGCGAAGCCCTGTGCGACGACGGCACTTCCCCCTGCTACACCAATAAAGAAACCGCAAAACCCGCCAAAACGCTTTTTAGCAAACTTGCCAAGCAGTTGGAAGCAGACGGCAAAAACTTCCACACCGGGCGCAACTGGACCACGGACGCTATCTTCCGCGAAACCAAGGCCGAGGTAAAGCACTATCAAAAAGAAACCGTTTTGACGGTGGAAATGGAAACCGCGGCGTTTTACGCTATTTGCGCCAAACGCAAGGTACAGGGCGCGGCGGCCTTTGCGGTGAGCGACGTCTTAGCCCGCTACAAATGGGAACCGCACTTTGGCGAAAAACCGATTTTCCGCGCGCTGGAAGATATTTTTACCGCCGCGCAGAAAGTGCTCAAATAGTTTTATAAGACAGAGAAAAGCCCCGGACAAACATCCGGGGCTTTTTTATTCTATTTTTACGCGCACCCAACCGTCGCTGTAAGCGTCGCTTTCGCCCCACGTTTGGCAGAGTTGTATGCCTTTTTCATTGGTGGTCTGGACTGCGCAATAAATAGTCCCCTGCATTGTCGTCCAGTCCGAGGCGTTGGCACGCACCACCAGTTGATACCAAAAGGGCCCGTTTTGACGGGAAATATACAGCCGTCCGGTCGTAATGTATTGGAAATCACAGTTAAAATTTGGCGGGCAGTTTTTTAGGCCGATATCCAAGGCTTCCGCGCTGGTGGGCATACGCGTATGAGCCATATAATAGCGGTCCACCGAGTCCCGAAACGCACGCCCATAGGCTAGGGCCGAAGCCGCACGGCTACGCTCCACCGCCATTTGATAATTCGGCCACGCCACCGAAGCCAATATACCGATAATAAGGATGACGACAAGGAGTTCTATGAGGGTAAAACCCGCCATTGCCGTGCCTTGCAGGCGGCACCCTGCGGGCTGCCACTTGTCCGCACTCTTTTGATTTTGTGCAACACTCTTTTTGTAATGACGCAAGCCAACGAAACGGCAACAAGAAAAAATACCTCTTTGGTTGTCATCCCGGAAGGTTTTTATCCGGGATCTGTTGTTATAGTTGTCATCCCCGAGGAATTTAGTCGGGGATCCGTTGTTATCGTTACCTTTTTTAAATAACGACAGATTCCCGACTACAACATTCGGGAATGACAAAATAGAAGTAAATCCTTTCATTTTTTCTCCTCGTTAAGGCCTTTATATTTGAGCAAAACGGCCTTTTATACGCGTTTTTATACAGCGGATACATCCGGGTACGACCACCGCAATTTATCAAAATTTTAACAAAAAAAAAACGAAACAACCCCTTTAAAATAAACGACCGAAAAGCAACGACAAAAACTACATTTTTTGCCGTCACCCTGAATTTATTTCAGGGTCCAGCCGAGCCTTGACTCTCTTGCGCTGGATACTGAAACAAGTTCAGTATGACGGCAACAACACACGACAGATTCCCGACTACAACACTCGGGAATGACAACTAAAACAACTGCAACGACAGATCCCGGATAAAAACCTTCCGGGATGACAACAATCATAACGACAATATTTCGTATAAAGGCTCTACGGGATGACGGCAAATGACAATGCCACAAAGCCATCATAAAAATTAGGGACTTTTGCGGTTTTGCAGGGGGTTGGTGTTTTTTGTACAGAGAAAAGCCCCGGGGGAAAATCCGGGGCTTTTTGTTAGTAAAAAACAAATTAATAGTGTGTCCGTTCGGGGTCTTCGGGCAGGGGCTCAATGGCTTCCAGTCGGCTCCAAAACTCGTCAATGGACTGGATACGCTGTTTGGGGTCCTCTTTCAGCGCATCTTCCAGCAACTGGTCCACCGCCGGCGGAATATCCGGCGCCAGTTTGGAAACGGGAACAATCTTTTTGTTGGCGATATCAAAGCCCTTTACCGTCCACGGCACTTGTCCCACCAAGGCTTCATACAAGCACAGCGCCAAGGAATACACATCGCTCTGTTTGCGCATAAAGCCCTTCTGTTGTTCCGGCGCCATATAGGCAGGCGTTCCGGCCACGGTGCGGGCGCCCGTTTCGTGGTCCACGGATTTTTTTGCAACGCCGAAATCCATTACCTTGGCTTTGTCATCGTCAAAAATCATAATGTTGCCGGGCTTTAAATCGCAATGGATAATATCCTGCGAGTGCGCATAGTGCAAGCCGCGGCAGACATATTCAAAAATCTTTTTGGCCTTGGAAAAGGGCAAGCGTCCATCAATATCCAAGCGGGTTTCCAAGGTTTGCCCGTCCACATATTCAAACACCAGGTAGAGCGCGCTTTCGGACTCAATAACCGTGTAAATTTCCACAATGCACGGGTGGCGAAGCAGGGCCACCATACGCGCTTCGGACAAAAATTGCTCGCGCACATACGAACTGCGCACCAGTTCGGGGCGTACGCGCTTGATAGCCACCTTGCGCTTTAACACCTTATCATACGCCTCGTACACCTTTCCCATACCGCCTTCGCCGATTTGGCGGATAAAATCGTACTGTTCTTTTACGTCCACCTCGCGGCGGTTAAAGGCGTTTTTGGGCTGGCGGAAGACATCTTCATAGCGCCAATACACAAACAGCAACACCGCCACAAACACCGCTAAAAAGTACAGCGTTACCCAGCGCGGGGCGGGCTTTTTGGCCGCCGTTGGCGTGGTTACATCATCCACGGTTTTGGTAGCGGTTTTTTCGTTTAATTCCAGTTGTAACTTTTGCGCCAAGCGGGAAGAGGGGTTCAATTTTAACGCCATATCCACATCCAGGCGGGCGCGCTCGTAACTTTGCTGTTGCAAATAGGCACCGGCACGCAAGATATAGGCGCGCGGGTCCTGCGGGGCGACGGCAATCGCCTGTCCGGCGGAATAAATCACGTCGTCGTATTTGGCAAGGCCGTCGTAGGCAATCGCCAAAATCAAATGGAAGCGGTTATCCACAAAGTTCTTGGCGGTTAAATCGTTTACGCGTTTGATAGCCTCTTGGAAGTTCTGCTGGCGGAGCAAATCGTTTAAACGCGCAATTTCCGCATTGCGGGCGGCCTGATTGAAGACAGCCGCATTGGGCGCCGGCGTTGCGTGCGACGAAAAATTGCCCCCCACCAAAAGCGGAGCGCTTTGGTTATTGGGCGCGGCAAAGGCGCTTGTGCCCAAGCACAAGCCCACCATTAATAAAAACAACGCCTTTTTCAGCATAAGGATATTCTAGCACAAAGAAAGGCCTTTGTTCCAACCGATATATAATTACTATAATAACCGTATGACAAAAAAAGCGATTGGCGTGTTTGATTCCGGGCTGGGCGGGCTGACGATTTTGGACGCCCTGCGCCGCACCCTGCCGCACGAGGATTTGATTTATTTCGGCGATACAGCCAATGTCCCGTACGGCTCCAAATCCAAGGAAGCCGTA
Organism: Candidatus Avelusimicrobium sp.; assembly: GCF_050873505.1. Taxonomy (GTDB): domain Bacteria; phylum Elusimicrobiota; class Elusimicrobia; order Elusimicrobiales; family Elusimicrobiaceae; genus Avelusimicrobium. The sequence goes on from NZ_JBNMIY010000010.1 coordinate 31,449, forward strand.
ACGCGCCTGTCGCTGGCGATAGGCCGTTTTTTACAGGAGCAAAACGTAAAACTGATTGTAGCGGCCTGCAATACCGCCTCCGCCCAAGCGTTAGGGGAACTAAAAAAACAACTTGATGTACCCGTTATGGGCGTAATAGAGCCCGGCTCGGCCAAAGCCGTAAGCGTTACCCGCAACGGACATATTGCCGTACTCGGTACCGAGGGAACCGTCAAAAGCAAGGCCTATCCCAAGGCCATTTTAAAAAAGAAACCCAATGCCCACATTATCCAGCAGGCCTGCCCGCTGTTTGTGCCGCTTGTAGAGGAAAACTGGACAAATAAACCCGCCGCGCAATTAATTGCGCGCGAATATTTGGCCCCGGTGCAGGCCAGCAAGGCAGACACCGTCATTTTGGGCTGTACGCATTACCCGGTATTAAAAGGAGTTTTAGCCAACATTTTAGGGGAAAAAGTAACCTTGGTGGATTCCGCCGACACCTTGGCCGAAGCCGCGCGCGTGTTTTTGGACAAGCACCATTTAGCCGAAACCAAGGGCAAGGGACGCGTAACCGTTTACGCCAGCGACGCCCCGCAACGCTTTAAAAAATTGGCGCAAACATTGCTGGCGGATAAAATTTCCACCGTGCATTTAAAAAAACTCTTATGAAGATTTACACGGATAACCAACTGCTTGCAACGGGTTTACGCGGGGGCACGCTCCCGCGCCACACGGGAAATATGCGCGAAACCGCCGCCCAAACACCCGTTTATCAGGCATTGGGTATCCCGGCGGACAAGATTTTGCATTTCCACCAAACGCACAGCGACAAAATCATTTCTATCTCCTCCCCCGCCGAAGCACAAGCCCTCGCCCAAAAGCCTGCGCAAGAGGCCGATGCGTGGCTGCTTGCCAACTGCCCGGGCTGGGGTGCGGCTATTTTAACGGCGGACTGCGTGCCTTTATTTTTATGGGACACAACGGGCAATTTCTTTGCGCTTGCCCATTGTGGCTGGCGTGGCGTCGTGAAGCAGTTGCCCTACAAAACCGCCGAAGCCCTCAAACAATCCGGGGCCAAAGGCCCCCTTTTTGCTTATTTGGGGCCGCATATCCAAAAGTGTTGTTTTGAAGTACAAGCAGACACCGCCTGCCAATTTTCGCCTCAAAGCGTGCTAACCCAAAACAACAAAATTTTTGTAGATTTAACTACCGAAATCCGCCTGCAACTGGAAAAGGCCGGGCTAACCGCCCCAAACATCCACGCGCCCGACTATTGCACTTGCTGTGATAAGGACAATTTCTTTTCCTGGCGGCGCGACCACATTAGGCAAAATCTGCTCTCCTTTATTTACAAACCCTTGTAAAAACGCCCCTGTTACGGGGCGTTTTAAAATTATTTGTTTTCGGCCGAAGGTTGCGCCTGCGGCTCTATGTGCCGGTGGAAGAGGGAATTACGTAACCATTTAAGCCCGCCCTTTTCTATACGGAAAGACATCAGGTTGGAACCGATTACGCTAAAAAAGATAACCGCGTAAATCACGTCCTGCACCACGGAGTCCTCCTCGGGCAGTTGGGAGGCTATCATCGCCGCCAACACCGCGCTGACAAGCCCGTTGGGGCACATTGCCAGTACGGCGGAGCAATCCCCGCGCGACAAATTTTTAGACAAACAATAATTTACCACCGGGGCACGGAAGATAAATTTGGCAACCGTTAAAATAAAGCCGATAGCCACTAAATCCAGCCGCCCCACGCGCATACAAATACCCATATACACAAAGAAAAGTGTTTTAAAGATAAACTCCACTTCCTCAAAAAACACCTTTTCCCCGTTGTTTAGTGTAAGCAAATTGCGGAAGTCCAGCCGTGGCAGGCGAAGCCGCTTAATAAGGCGCATATTCCCCGCCACCACGCCAAACGCCAGCGTGGCAATCGCCCCATCCCCGCCGATAATACCGCTGACACTATACACAAGCAGTACAAACGCAAACGTAAGCGAAATGGCGTTTTCCAAGCGGCGCACGCGGTTTAAAATACTCATCCAAAATACCCCCGCCGCCAACGCAAAAATAATACCGATACCAAAGGATTTAACCACATCCGCCGCCAGCAAGGAAGCGGTTAGTTTTTCCCCGTGCGACGCCGCCGACAAGAGCGCAATCGCCAGCACAATGGAGTAAACACCCGTTAAATTGGCCTCTAAAAACAAAATAGTCTTGGCGGTTTTTGACACTTGTAATTTGGCAAGCAAGGGCGAAATAATGGCCGTAGAGTTATCCGCCACAATTACCCCAATGATAAACGCGTAAATTTGCGGCACCTGCAACAGTTCCTGCGCCAAGAAAGCAATTACCAAGGTTACCAAGGCAAAGCAAACGGTGGTTAATAAAAGCCCTTGCCCTACGGCGCCGCGCAAGGATAAAATCCTAAATTCAAGTCCGCTTTTAAACAGCACCACAATCAGCGCCAAGGTGGTAAAAATCTGCCCGGCCTGCCCAAAGGATTGCGGGTCCACCAAGTGAAGCACCGGCCCCATCAGCATCCCCAACACCATCAGGGGCAGCACGTCCGGCAGGCGCGTTTTTTCAAACAAAGACGAAAATATATGCCCCAATACCAGGAGCAAACCGATAAATAAAATGGCGTAGGTCATATACTCATTATACGAAAAAGGGGGTATTGCGCGGGACGGTAATATTTAATTAAATATCCCTATGGAACACAATGCAAAAATTTTACTGGCGGACGATTCGCACGCTATCCGCTTTTTAGTTTCGGAAATTTTAACCAATGCCGGGTTTACCGTAATTGAGGCCGAGGACGGACAAGAGGCCATTGATAAAACCTACAAAGAAAACCCCGATTTGTTGATTTTAGATTACGAAATGCCCAAAAAGACGGGCTTTGACGTAGTGCGCGAGGTCCGCAGCCGCACGGGATATTTGCACACACCGATTATTATCTTTACCGCGGTGTCGGACAAATCCACCAAACTGGAAGGCTTGGGGCTGGATATTGACGACTATTTAACCAAACCCGCCGATGAGGACGAAATCGTCGCGCGCGTAAAACTGCTCTTAAAGCGCAACAAACAAAAAATGGATTGCAACCCGCTTACGCGCCTGCCGGGCAACCCGTCTATCCAAGCGCGCGTAGAGCAGGACATCGCCGCCGGGCACCCCTTTGCCGTGCTGTATTGCGATTTAAACAATTTTAAATCCTTTAACGATAAATACGGCTTTGAAGCCGGGGACCGCGTGCTAAAAACCGAGTCGCAAATTATCGTATCCGCCGCTATGCAAGACCCCACTTCTTTTGTAGGGCACATCGGCGGGGACGATTTTATCGTCGTTTGCGCGTTTGATAAGGCGGAAGCAATCGCTAAGGAAATCACCTCCAAAACCGACGCTGTCGCTCCGTCCTTTTACAACGACGAGGACCGCACCAACGGCTATATGGTTTCCACCAACCGCAAGGGCGAAACGGAAAAATTCAACTTCCTTTCCATTGGTATCGGCATTGTACACAACACCAAAAAACCGCTTACCTCGTTTGCTATGGTCAGCAATATCGGCAGCGAACTAAAATGCCTGGCCAAAAAGCACGAAAATGGCAGTTTTTACGTAATGGACCGCCGAGCTTAACCTTACATATATAGCAAGGGCCCGCCTCTTACCGGGGGCGGGCCTTTTTTATAAGCAAATTTTTTACAATACTTGGTGCAATTTAAAACCGCCCCACACCGCCGCCAAACAAACCGCCACATTCAGCAGCACATTTAGCCCGGCCCAAATAAATTCCCGGTTGTGGTACAGCGTAAGCGTATCCAGCGAAAAAGAGGAAAACGTCGTAAACCCGCCCAGCACGCCAACTATCAAAAACAGCCGCCCGGGGTGGGTAGAAGATTCAAAATACGGGGCTAAAAAGCCGATTGCCAAACTGCCCAGCACATTAACAGCCAGCGTAGCCCAATGCCCGCGCCACGATAAAAGGGCTCCCAACACCGTTACGCCATAGCGCAAGGAGGCGCCCACAAAACCGCCTAAACCGACATATAGAAAATTCATCATATACTTTATTTTACCAAAACAAAAGGAGCGGGCCTTTTGGGGCCCGCTCCTTCTATCAAGGTTATCCTTTTTACGCCAACAGCCGTTGGGCCTGTTTAATCAGTTCGTCCAAATGCTTTTGGCTGATAAAGGTTTCGGCATAGATTTTTAAAATATTTTCCGTGCCGGAAGGCCGCACCAGCAACCACGAGGACTGCAAATAAATTTTAATGCCGTCCGTATCGCGCACGCGGGTTACCCTTTCGCCCGCCACCTGTTGGAGCGTGTCAAAATCCGCCGCCTTTAAGCCCTTTACACGCTTTTTGGTGGCTTCATCAGTCGGAATATCCACACGCGTATAATAGGGCGTGCCGTACTTGGCGGTCAACCCGTCGTATAACGCGGCGATATCGCCCTCTACGGCAGTAATTTCCATTAACAGGCACACGGCCAAAATGCCGTCCTTTTCCGGCGTCCAGCCGCTGACGGACATCCCCGCGCTTTCCTCTCCGGCCAGCACATATTTGCGCTTTACAATGCCCTCTACAAAGTATTTAAAGCCAACATTTACCTCGTCTAATTTGAGCCCGTGGTCCGCCGCAATGCGGTCTAGCAGCGATGTCGTGCCCAAGGTCCGCCCAATGGAATAGGCTTCGCGCACCTTTTGGTGGCGGTACAAGTAATCCGCCATTACGCACAAAACGTGGTTCGGCGGAATTAAACCGCCCTTTTGGGTAGCACAGCCGAAGCGGTCCGCATCCGGGTCGCTGGCGCCTGCAAAATCATAGGTGCCGTCCTCCACCAGTTTAATAAGCGGGGACATCGGGTATTTGGACGACGGGTCCATACGGATTTTGCCGTCGTGGTCAATGGGGATAAAGTAGAAGGTCGGGTCCTGCACCTTGCTGACAATTTCCACATTGTCCAAGTGGTATTTTTCCTTAATGGCTTCGTAAAACGCTAAACTGCTTCCGCCCAGCGGATGAATAGCAAATTTAAGCGGGGAAGCGGCAATCTTTTTAAAATCAATAAATTTGGCAAGCGCCGTAATATAGGGCGTAACCAAATCGGCCTGCCGGATAAGCCCCTGCTGGCGCGCCTGGGCAAGGTCCAAGGATTTGATTTCGTCCGTATGCGCCATATAGTAGTTGGCGTACGTTTCAATTTGGCCTGTTACCGCCGCATCCGCCGGCCCGCCGTTAGACGGGTTGTATTTTAAACCCATATCCTGCGGCGGGTTGTGGCTGGCGGTGCCGTTTAACGAAGCACTCGCGCGGCCATTAATAATTTCAAAGGAAAAAACAGGCGTAGGCAAGGGCATATCAGGCAAAATAACGGTAAGCCCGTTTCCCGTAAGCACCTCGGCGCACAAATTGGCCGTATCGCGCGACATTAGGCGCGTATCTCCCCCCACCAAAATCGGCCCCGTAATATGCTGTTCCTGATGAATACGCGCCACCGCCTGCGCAATCGCGCGGGCGTGCAAGGCGCAAAAACCCGTACCTAAACTGCCCCTATGCCCCGAAGTACCAAACTTTACGGGCACGGGCGTGCCTTTCGGGTTAAAAAATTGTTCTCTTAATGCGTTTACGTCAATTCTTTCTTTTGTCAGAGTTCCGGCTAATTCGCTTACCATAGTTCACTCCTAGGCGGTCGGCTCGTTGTCCTTATCCGCCGGACGGGTTGCACATCCCCCCGTCATTTTCTATCATATTATATATCTTGCAATTTCGCAACGGAGAAAACTATGAAGAAACTTGTAGCCCTTTTGTTCGCTTTTTTCACCTTGGCGGGTTATGCTTCCGCCACTAATATTGCCGACGATTTCCGCGCGCATTATTCCGCCTCGTCCGACTTGTCCGCCTATAACAAAGACATTAACGCTATGATTGGCGTGGCCGATTTTCACACCGGCAGAGGCACCACCTTCCCGGGTTTTGACATCGGTGCTACGTTAAGCGCCGTTAAACCCTCCGACAAGAACAATATTACGTCTGACGATTACCTGTATGTCGGCTTTATTACCGCGGAAACCAAAATCCCGGTGCTGGACTTGGGTGTTGTAGTGCGCGGCACGGATATGAACGGCTTTCAATCCTTGGGCGGCGGTTTAAAATACAACTACGATTTGTTTGATACGATTCACCTGTCCTTGGCGGGCTTTTATGACCGCGGCAAGACCGACTGGTACACCACGGACCACTATTCCGCTTCCGCCGTGGCTTCTATGAGCGTGCTGTTCTTTACTCCGTATGTGGGCGTAGGCTACGACTATGGCGAACTGAAAACCCGCAACCTGGGCGAAGAACGCTCCACCTCGGACGGCGCTGTGCGCTATACGGCGGGCGTAAATGTAAAACCGTTCCCGTTCGTCTATATGTTCGGCGCTTATACTTATACGGCCGACAACCACGCCTTACAGGGTGGTATTGGGCTTAACTTTTAACCGGATATGGATTACAAGCAAGAATTAAAAAATTTCTTTGGCGAAAACTGCCTCTTTAACGAACCGATGGCCCAGCATACCACTTACCGGGCGGGCGGTCCGGCGGAGGTGTATGTTTATCCCCAAACACGTGAGGAGTGGAGTTTTGTTCTAAAACTGGCCCGCACCGCCAATATTCCCTTGCGCATTATCGGCTTTGGTTCCAATATTTTAGTAAGCGGCAAGGGCCTTGGCGGCATTGTTTGCTCCACTAAAAAAATGAACAACATCCGCGTAGAGGGCGACCACATCCGCGCCGAGGCCGGGGCCGCGCTTGATAAAGTATGCGAACTGGCCTGCAAGGCGGGGCTTGCCGGTATGGAAAAATTATCCGGCATCCCGGGCAGCGTGGGCGGAGCCGTATATATGAACGCGGGCGCGTTCGGGCAGGAAACCTTTGACTGCTTGGAATATTTTGACGTAATAGATTTGGAAGGCCGCCCGGCCACTTTATTAAAAGAAGACGTAAAATTTGGCTACCGCCGCGTGGAAGGCATTGCAAACTGCATTATTTTGTCTGCCTGCTTTAAACTGACCAAGGGCGAATTTACACAACTTATAGAAACCCGCAACACAATCCAGCACAAACGCGTGGAAAAGCAACCCTTGGAATATCCTTCGGCCGGGAGCGTGTTTAAACGCCCGGTGGGGGATTATGCTTCGCGCCTGATTGACGACACGGGCCTGCGCGGGTTATCCGTAGGCGGGGCCAAAGTGTCCGAAAAGCACGCGGGATTTATTGTTAATTTCAACCACGCCACGCCCGAAGACATCAAGGCATTAATGGACCAAGTACGCCAAAAAGTGAAGGAAAAACACGGTGTGGAGTTGGAATTGGAACAAATTTTGTGGGGAAATTTTGATTAATTTCCCTATACAAATAAAGTTCTTTTAAAAAGTGTTGACGTAAACGAAAGAATTAGTTAAAATATATATGTAGCAAGTAAAGGAGTCGTGGTGTAGCCTGGTTAACACGCTGCCCTGTCAAGGCAGAGACCGCGAGTTCGAATCTCGTCGACTCCGCCATTTGAAACAAATACCCGCCTAACGGCGGGTTTTTTATTGGGTAAAAACAAACGGGGTTCCGGCCGTAAAAGATTTTGTTGGGCAGTGAATCGGCACAAGGTGTCGTGCTTTTACAGCCCACCGAAGCCGTTAAAAACGGGGACCGCATTTTTTAGTTTTAAAAAGTCGTGTAGGAATTTTCCCACACGACTTTTAGCAAATTTAATACCCTCGCGTTCCGTTTAAGGACTCGTCGTTATCCACCCAGTCCTGCACGTTAATCACGCGGTAATCATTTTCCGTATCGCGGATGACCACCTTCTCTATCCCTGCGTTAATCACCATACGCTTGCACATAGAACAACTGGATGAATTTTTAATATATTCCCCGGTATCTGCTTCGCGCCCGGCCAAATATAGGGTCGCCCCCAGCATTTTATCGCGCGGCGCGCTGATAATGGCGTTGGCTTCGGCGTGTACACTGCGGCAAAGTTCGTAGCGTTCCCCGCGCGGAATATTTAATTGCTGGCGGATGCAATACCCCAAATCGGTGCAATTCTTCCGCCCGCGGGGTGCCCCCACATACCCGGTAGAAATCACTTCGTCATTTTTGACGATAACCGCCCCGTAACGGCGGCGCAGGCAAGTGCCGCGCTGGGAAACCACATCGGCTAAATCCAAATAATAATTTACTTTATCACGCCTGGGCATAGCCCCTCCTAGTATCTTTGTTGGTTATTATAGCAAATATGTTTTAAGCAATAAATTACCTACCGGTAAGTATAAAAGATATAATCTTATATATGAAGATTTTTCTATCCCTTTTATTTGTTTGTTTTTCTCTTTCTTCCTTCGCCCAAACGGTGGGCGAAGTATCGGCCTCGTCCACGCGGATGAGCCCCCAAACGCTCCAAAAACTGTTTCTGCTAAAACCGGGCGATGCGTTTACGCCCGAAGCATACGACAAAGCACAGGACGACTTGCACAATTTGCGCGTATTTAAAAAGTTGGACTTTTCCACCACCGAGCAGGGCGACAAAGTAAACATTTCCATTGACGCCCAAGACGGCAGTTATATTTTTCCCCTCGCCTTTGCGGCGGGCGGAGCAAAAAGTGCGGCGGGTGTTTCGCTTGCCGGCGGCAACCTGTTTAAGCAGGGCGAAAGCACCTTTCTGTTTGTGGGCGGAAGCCAAGACGGCGTAACCGCCAGCGCGGGGATTACCCAAGGGGATGACCATTTATCCATAGGATATACTAAACTGAATTTTGACCAGCGTTTTTACAGCGGCTACCGCTCCAATATGTTTGGCGTGTTCTCCACCACCGACGACGAGGACGAATACACCAACGATTTAAAGGCCCAAGTCCACTCTAAAAAAGAGCAATTTTCCGCCACCTACTCGCACCGTTTTTCCCGTACCGTCCGCGCGTTTATCCGCCCGGAATACGTCCGCTATGCGTATTCCGCCCCGGGGTTTGATAACGGCAACCATAACCAAATTACCTTGGGCCTGCGCCTGACGGATGATATCCGCCAAGGGACCAATATGGGCGCACTTTCGGGCTACGGGCTAACCGATAAAGAAAAAAGCCTGCGCAATCTCCCCCACGCCCGCCAAGGCTACGCCGCCGATATTTTTTATACGGGGGGCGGAAACTGGACGGGAAGCGATTATGATATCGCCAAACTGGGCGTAAATGCCGCTTGGGTATTAGAACTGAAAAACCGCCATATGCTGATTGTGCAAGGCAAGGCGCAAGATGCGTTTAAGGCGTCTTTTAGCGATGAAGTTTTATCTGCTGGTTTACTCACCTTTGGCCGTTATGACCGCCAAATCCGCGGTGAAAGAGGCCTTGGCGTTGGGGCCTCATTTGTCTATTATCTCTTGCGCAACAATACGGGGCTTTTGTCCTTGGCTCCGTTTTACGAAAACGCCTACATCTATGCGGGCGGCGGATACCGCGCCCACAGCGGCGCCGGGGCGACTTTATCCTACAAATTGTGGCGTTTCCCGCTCCCGGTGGGGCTAAACTATACCCATAACTTGCAAGACGGCGGCGACCTCGTTGGCTTTATCATAGGCGGGGCCTTTTAACTAACCTTTTTTATCCCAAGGCAAAGGCCGCTCCAACTGCTATACTGGCAGTAAGGGGCGGCTTTTTTGCGCACCCGACAATAACCAAACAGGGGGTAAAAATATGGGGATGAAGGGAAAAGAAATCGTACACAGAGCAGGGGTAGATGTGCAAGCGTTGGTAACGGCTTTAAATAAAGCCTATTGCGATGAGTGGCTGGCGTACTACCAATATTGGGTAGGTTCCAAAGTAGCCACAGGCGCGTGCGCCCCGAAACTGATTGCGGAAATGGAAGAACACGCCGCAGAGGAATTGGAACACGCCGGGAAATTGGCCAAGCGCATTATAGAACTGGGCGGCACGCCTGTTTTGGCCCCGCAGGATTGGTACAAGGAAAGCACCTGCGGCTACTTGGTGCCCAAGGACGGCGAGTCAAAAATGCTGCTTGCCCAAAACCTGCAAGGCGAACGCTGCGCCATAGAGGTTTATAACAAACTCTTGGATATGGTAAAGGACAAGGACCCGATTACCTTCCACTTACTGCGCCAAATTTTAGAGGACGAGGTGGAACACGAACAGGATTTGGAGGATATCGGCCTGGATATTAAAGACATTACAGGCGGAGATTGTGGCTGTTGCGCCGGATAAACATCTGGTAAAAAGCCCCGCCAATTAGCGGGGCTTTTTTAAATCATTTTCCAACCGGGTGGGGCGTATAAGTCCGTCCGTCTTTTACAATATTTTTGCCTTGTCTGGCGTCCGGGCTGACAATGCGTTTTTCATCCGTCTCCCGCAACCGAAACGGCCTTAAATACATTACCGTCGTTTTAGTATCAAACTTTTTAAGCCAAGCGGAAAATTCCACGGGCTCCTTAAACAAAAATTTATCTATCACCACGGGTACAAATTGCCCGCTACGCCGGCTTACGGCCAAGGTTGCGGCGTGGTATTCCCATTGTGGGTATTTTTGCCCGTCCGGAGAAACGAAATTCATTTTTCCGTCCGCCGCCGTCAAATACCTGTTCTTCTGCGAACGCATTGTAACTTCATACAAGCGCAAATTGCTGTTACTCCGTCCGTTTACTTGGGTAACCACCGCGCGGCAAATTTTGCGGCACGAAGCATAAGTGCAGGCGGCGCACTCGTCCGTGGCGGGACGGTAAGAATATTGCTTAGCGCTGGAATTATACCGCCCGGCGGTTTTGTCCAACACCTCTAAATTGGGCGCGATATCTTCGTACAGCACCACTTGGCGGCTTAATTCTTGCAAGGACGCTTGCATATATTTTTTAAAGAAAGCCTTATCCTCCGCGGGGATAGACGCAGTCCATTTGGCACGGGCCAAGGTAAAACCCGCACGCCCGGTCTTTCCGGCGGAGTTTTTTAAGGTATTTAAAAAAGCCGCCTCTACATAGTCATTTTTCAAATCGTCCGCGTTGTATTTGGGCAGCCGCGCTTGGCTGAAATAATTAGCCAACCGGGCTTTGATTTCCTTTTTATGGCTGTTGTAAAAGGATAAACTATCCTGCACATTAAAACTGTCGCGCATATGTTCAAAAGTATCCAACGCGCCAAAATAGTTTTCGTCCAAGTGCGCAGGTGCCTGCGTTTCCCCATACACGGCGGCGGAAATGTACATTTGATACAAATATCCCGCCATCGCCGAAACAATATCGGACGAATCAAACCAATAGCCTATCCGTTCCCAAGTCCCCACCGGCTCCACCACCCGGTTAGAGACCGGGTAATAGCGCATCCAAGCCAAGCGGTTTAAGCCCGGGTTCTTTTGCGCGAACACGGAACCCGCCATTTTGCTTTTTAACTGCGTGTAAAAGGGCGACGTAAGCCGCTGCGCCTGCGCCGAAACGCCCAGCAGGCCTAACGTGCCTAATAAAATAAAAAATTGTTTAAGTTTCTTCATACCGTATAGTATAGAAAACAAACCGCCGCGCTTCAAGGGGCTTTGGGCCCCCTTTACATAGGTCCAAAGGCCTAATTTTCCCCAGCGCCGTTTGGCGGATTATTTATTATAATATAGGGGAAGTTTCACTTCCGTTCAAAAGGAGATACGCTATGTGGTATGGAATATCGGCCCTGCGCACCTTTGAACAATACGCGCTGTTCGGCGTACTGTTTATTGCGGTGCTGGGCCTTTTGTATGCCTTATTTTTGCGCAAGCAGGTCATCCGCGAGGATTGCGGCACCCCGGAAATGTTAAAAGTATGGGGCGCTATTAAGGAAGGCGCCAACGCCTACTTAAAAAGACAACTAAAAACCATTTTGCCGCTGATTGGGTTGCTGACGGTTTGCTTATTTTTATCCGTCTATATTGTGCCCGTCTCGCAGGATTCTATGGAACGCTTTGCCGGGTTATCGCCCGAAAAAGTAAAACTCATTGCCGCCTTTGGCCGTGCGGGGGCTTTTATATTGGGTGCGGTCTTTTCGCTTTTGGTCGGCCAGTTGGGTATGCGTATTGCCGTGGATGCGAACGTCCGCGTGGCGGCGGCTTCCAAACGCAGTTTTGGCGACGCCTTGCGCATTGCCTACCGCGCCGGAACCGTTACGGGTATGCTGACGGACGGACTGGGGCTCCTGGGCGGAACGGTTATCTTTATTATCTTTGGTATTGCCGCGCCGGATGCGCTGTTGGGCTTCGGTTTTGGCGGTACGTTACTGGCCTTATTTATGCGTGTAGGCGGCGGTATTTACACCAAAGCCGCTGACGTAGGTGCAGACTTAGTCGGCAAGGTGGAAGCAGGCATCCCGGAGGACGACCCGCGCAACCCCGCCGTGGTGGCCGATTTGGTGGGCGACAATGTGGGCGACTGCGCCGGTATGGCCGCCGATATTTTTGAATCCTACGAGGTTACCATTGTTTCCGGCCTTATCCTGGGGATTGGGCTGTGGCGGATTACGGGCCACCACGAGTGGATTGTTTACCCCCTCTTGGTGCGCGGTATCGGCGTGTTATGCTCCATTATCGGTACCTATGCGGTAAAGGATTCCAAACGCTCCGCCGGGAACGCAATGAAGGCTATTTTTAAAGGCTACAGCATTTCCGCCGCCATTTCCGTGGTAATCTTCGGCGTGCTCGCATATTATTATATGGACCAAGTGCCCGGCGGCTGGTGGAGACCGTTCGCCGCTACCACCATTGGTATTATTTTGGCTATCGGTATTGACCGTTTGACCGAATACTTTACGGGAACGGAAAACAAACCCGTACAGGAAATCAAAAAATCCACCGCCACGGGCTCGGCCACGACTATTTTGTCGGGCATTGCGGTAGGTTTTGAATCAGCCGTATGGACCACCTTGGTCATTGCGGCCTCTATCTTCTGCTCCGTCTTTATCTTTGGTACAATTGACGGCCTGACGCCTGCTGAAAAGTTTAACTTTATCCTCTACGGTGTAGCAATGACGGGTATCGGGATGCTGACCCTGACGGGCAACAACGTGGCGATGGACTCCTTCGGCCCGATTGCCGATAACGCCAACGGTATCGGCGAGATGAGTTGGCACGGACAAGAGGACGACGAAACCAAAAAAGCCCGCCAGATTATGGCAGACTTGGACGGCGTAGGCAACACGACCAAGGCCATTACCAAAGGCGTGGCTATCGGTTCTGCCGTAATTGCGGCGGTGTCGCTGTTTGCCTCGTATATGGTGGACGTAAGCAACGTACAACGCTTGCTTAATGACGCTTGGGCCGCCGCAGGCGAAAGCAAGGTGCTTACGCTTTTATCCCAAGTGGGCATTGTGGTTTCCAACCCGGTGGTATTCGTTGGGATGCTTATCGGCGGGGCCTTGCCGTGGCTGTTCTCGTCCTTTGCCATTAACGCCGTTAGCCGTGCGGCCGCACTTATCGTGCAGGAAGTCCGCCGCCAGTTTAAAGGCGGCGTGTTAGAAGGCAAAACCAAGCCGGACTACACCCGCGCGGTAAACATTTCTACCGTCGCCGCACAAAAGGAACTGATTATTTTGGCCTTGTTAGGCATTGTCTCCCCGGTGGTGGTGGGACTTGCGTTTGGTGTGGAAGCCTTGGGCGGCTTTTTAGCCGGGATCATCGTTTCCGGTCAGTTGCTCGCGGTGTTTATGTCCAACGCGGGCGGTGCGTGGGATAACGCCAAAAAGGTGGTGGAAGACGAACCCACCGATTTGGCGGCCAATACGGGCAAGGGCTCCGAACGCCACAAAGCCAGCGTAGTGGGCGATACGGTGGGCGACCCGCTCAAAGATACGGCGGGCCCGGCGGTCAACCCCTTGATTAAGGTGGTAAATATGGTAGCCGTTATCGTGGCGCCGATTATCGTCAATTACCACAACGATTTTACCCCCTTGGGCAAAATCGGCTGGGTAGTGGTAATTGCGCTTTTGGCGGTGTTGGGCTGGGCCATTTTAACCAGCAAAAAACCCGCGCAAGAAATTAAATAAATATTACAAAAGGGCGACCTAAATATTTTAGGTCGCCCTTTTGTCAGCAAATCTTCCCATACTCTCTAAAACCGCAAGGTTGCCCCTACCGTAAAAGTAAAGGATTTTATCGTATAGTCTGTCTCTTCTAACGCCAACTGTAACCACTGATACCGTCCCTCTGCCCCAACCGAAAAAGCTTTGCTAAGAGGTATGTCTATTCCAAGGCCTAAATAATATAATAAGCCATTATCATCGTGTTCATCAAAATACTGGTATCCTTGTCCATAGTCATTTCTGTGGTACTCTACTCTTTGCTGTTTAAGAGTTCCAAGCCCAAACCCAAAAGGGATGTATAAAAAAGAATCCCTAGCGTGAATCCGGCCCGATAACAAGACTTTTTCCGTTGTGTTTTTTACAGATTTTTCTTTCCAAGTCGTCGGTCCTCCCCACCAGGAACTACGAGTTTCCGTTCCAACAATCACCCTATCCACATCTTCGCGCCCATACGTTAATCCAACATCTAGCCACGGGAGTGGAGCATACCAGGCTGATAACTCATACCCTTTGGCTGGGGTTTTGTTAAACCACCCCCCGCCATCATACTTTCCCGAGGTATAAGCATACGAAAATCCCCAATGAGGACGAGAACTTTTCTGTTTTACTTTACTAGTATTGCCTTTGCTATATCCCGATTTATCTAGTAGATTTAATTGATAAGTCGGATCAATTTCGCGCGCTTCTTGAAGCCACTGGGAAATTTCTTTGCCCGTTTCTAAATCCACTTTTAAAATACTTCCCGGTTCCAACGGTTCTAAGGCATAGGTCTTCCCTATTGGCTGCGCCAAAGAAAGCAAGGGAAAGAACAACAAATAGCCCCATATGAAAATATATTTTTTCATAAATAGGCCCTATTTATTATTGTTTAAAATTTCAGCTTTCCACTTAAAGTTTACCAAATCTTCCGGCATAGATTTGATATTCGTAAAAGTGCCTTTATATCCTGTTACAATAATTTGGTCCACCTCGTGCAAGCAAAGGCTTTTAATACCAAAAATGCATAATTCTTTCTTTTTGACTGCCAAATATCTGGGCGCAATTATTGTATCAGCATTGTCTTTGCTAATTGCATCATAAACAGCGCCACGAGTGCAAGCGTTAGGAGCAAAATTTCCCTGTTCACTTTGCAAAGGCAAGCCATAAGTTTGTTTTTCAGGTTCTTTTTTAAAAATGCCGAACCATTTTTCACACTCTGCTACACCACTAACCACATTTCCAACTCTAACTTCGGCTTGCATTGGATAAACTTTAATAGCATCTGTATTCGCCAAAGTTACGCCATCGCGTCCATTATGATATTGGGTAGAAGCACAACCTACACCACAAATAGCAAACAACACAGCCACAAGAATTTTTTTCATTTTACAACTCCTTTTGTTTGGTTTTAAATGGCCCTAATCCTTTTTATAGCGAGTTGCAAAGCGAGGTGTGCGGGGGGATACTAAAAAGCCATTCTCTCACCATTTAACAAAAAAAAAAAATAAATACAACCCCTCTACAATAAAGCAGCCAAAAAGGCATTACAACCAAACAAATTTTTAATAAGAGAATCTAAAACGCGGGGATTTTTTTGGTATGATATGGATATGACTATTGCGATTATTGTTATTATGCTTGGCGCGGGCGTAGGCCTTTGGGCCACCACGCGCACCCGCACCGCCCAACTGGCGCAAATGGCGCGCCTAAACGGGTGCCGCTTTGATAAGGAAAAGGACACCGTTACCACCGAACTGACGGCAGGACGGCTGGAATTTTTTACGCTCTTCTTCCACCAATACCAAAACGTCAGTACAACATCGGACAATTTGGCCTTTATACGCGTAGCCGACGACAATATTTACACAGACGATAACCCCAAAACCAAACCCGTCAAATTAACGCTCTTTACGGCGGAACTGAAAAAGCGGCAATTCCCCGCGCTTAAAATTGCGCCGATAGACTCGCTGTTTGCGCCGTCGCAATATGCCCTGATGAAGACGAACATCCCGGCGGTGGACAGCCGCTACCGCGTACACGCCCCCACTCCGGCGGCGGGGCTGGTATTAACTCCCTTTTTAATCGGGCTTTTAAAAACGCGCGGAAATATTTATTTGGAATTAAACGACAACGCGCTCATTTATCACGAAAATGCCTGCATTTCGGTAGAGGATTACCAATCCTTCCGCTTCCGGGCAATGCAGATTTTGCACGAACTGGAAAACGCGCTGATTAAGTTGGAGCAAACCGACCCTGCCAGCACGGCCACCTTATCGCCCAAACCGCAGGACGAAGCCGAACTGCGCGCCGAAGCAATGCTAAAAGCGCTTTGCGCCCCGCGCGAAGCCACCCCGCAAACGGAAAACAGCGGTTTCCGCGGTGTGTGGATTATTATGCTGCTTGCGGTACTTTTAGGCATATCGCTTTTATCCTGGTTTGCGCTTAACAACTGGGTGCAACGGTAAAATTTAACATAAAAAATCCGCGCTCTATAAAAGCGCGGATTTTTTTGTTTTAGTTAATACCTAAACTCTTTAAAAACGCCTTGTCGTTATATGGCCTATCTAGGAATTTCTCCACCATTTCGTTTTCGTCATACACCGTACCGGGCGTGTAGATATATTTACGCAACTTGGCCCCTAACTCTTCATTAAACAGTCCTTCTGCCTCAAAGCGCGAAAAAATATCCTGCGCAATCACCAAGGACCACGCATACACGTAGTAGCCCACATCGTACGGGTCGGTCAAACTCATAATATGCCCGAAACTCGCCTGCGGATAGGTGCCCTTTGTCATCGGGATACCGCTGATGTCCTTCATCATTTGGCTATACAGTTTGGTGGAATCCACGCGCTTATCCGCGGTGTGCAAGGCCAAGTCGTACTGGCCCAAAAAGTTCTGCCGCAGAAACGATGCCGCCACGCCCACATTTTTGGACTTTACCAAGGACGAAATCAATTCGTCCGGCAAGGCTTCGCCCGTTTTATAATGGGCGGAAATCTTTTTAAGCACTTGCGGTTGCCAAGCCCAATTTTCCAGCAGTTGGGAGTGTGCCTCAATATAATCCCACGCCACATTGTCGCCCGTAAGCGTGGCGTATTTGGACGTAGCCATAGACATTTGCAACACGTGCCCGAACTCGTGGAACAAGGTTTCCACTTCGCTATGTTCCAACAGGGACGGCACCCCGTTGCCCGCCGGGGTAAAGTTCGCCGCAATCACTACCGACGGCGTCTGCATTTGCCCGTCCGGCAGTTCAAAGCGGTCCACAAAACTCCAAGTGGCGGCGTGGGTATATTTGCCGTCGCGCGGGAACAAATCTAAGTAAAAATCGGAAATCAGTTCGCCCGTTTTTTTGTCCTTAATTTGATAGACAATCACATCCGGGTGCCAAGTGGGCAAATCCGCACGGGTAAACGTAACGCCGAAGAGGTTGCCAAATACGTCAAACATCCCGCTAATTACTTTATCCGTGGGGAAATATTCCTTAATTTTATCGTTATCCACCTGATAATATTTCTTTTTATACTGGTTGCTCCAATACGGCAAATCCCACGCGGTCATTTCGTCCGATTTTTGCCCGGTGGTTTCCTCTTTTAGTTTTAAATAGGCTTGTATATCCGCCTGGGCAAGGGGAGTAACTTCCTTTTGCAAATTCTTTAAAAACGCTTCCAAGGTTTCGTAATTTTTTGCCATACGCACCGGGAGCACATAATCGGGGTACCGCTTAAAACCGAGCAAGGCAGCCTGCTTGCGGCGCAGTTCCACGGTATCTTCCAACAGTTTTACGTTTTCCTTTCCGCCGCGGCGGGCAAATTTTTCCTGCAATGCTTTGCGCGCCTTTTCGCTCTTGGCCGAGGACATAAACGGGTTGTAATCCGGGTATTTTAACGTAACGATATATTTCCCGTCCTTGGTGCGTTCCAAGCGGTTGATATAGGTTTCGCCCAAACCGTCCAATTCCTCGCGCGTAACTACCAGTTCATCCTTGTAATTATTCAAATTTACGTTATACTGGGTAATTTTGTTTAACCGCTCGGTGTTTAGTTTGGCATACGCTTCGGCATCCTTTTCGGAAAGCGCCATTCCGGCCCGCTCAAAGCGTTCCAGCCATTTGGCCAGTAAGCGCGCGTCCTCGTGGTTTAACTGAGGTTTTGTGTCCGCATATTCCTTTAACGCCTTATACACATCCTTGCGCGCAAAGACGGAGAGTTTTTTGTCCACACCCTTGGCCTCCAAATTGGCGGCGGCTTCGCGCACGTCCGCGTTTTGGTGGAAATACGATAAGAGCGATAAATTCTTGGGTACAAACCAATACGAGGTATAAGCATCTTCCAAAGCGCGCACCGTATTGGTAAAGTCCCGCTTGTCTGCCGGGATAGTGGCCAAAAAGTTCAAATTGATATCCAATTCTTCCGCCGCGCGTTCTTCCAGCGCGGAAATTTCCTGGGGCGTATAGTCAAAGCGGAGGTGTCCGTTTTTAAACATATCGCCGTATGCGCCTGCAAAAGCGGCGCAAGGCAGCGTTAAAGCCGCCACACCCATTATTATTTTGTTCATAGGTAAATTATAGAAAATCCGCCCCCGCCGGGCAAAAAACAGGGCGCGGAATTTCCTATAATATATATATGGAAAAAGAACAAGACGTAACCGTAGCCAAGAGCGCGGGCTTTTGCCCCGGCGTCAAACGCGCCATTGATAAGGTGCTGGAATTGGAAGCCGCCGGCAAGAAGCCTGTTTACACTATCGGGCCGCTTATCCACAACAAACAAGTTACGGATATGCTGGCCGCCAAGCAAATCACGTCCATTGACCGCCCGCAGGAAGCGGCGGACAAATCAGGCGTGCTGGTTATCCGCGCGCACGGCATTACGCCTTCGTTCCAAAAGGAAGTGGAGTCCTGCGGTATGGAAGTGGTGGACGCCACTTGCCCCTTAGTGAAACACGCGCAAAATATTATTGCCAAATACGCCGAACAAGGCTATCATACCGTGATTGTGGGCGACGGCGGGCACGCCGAAGTTATCGGCCTGTTGGGCTACACCCAAGGCAAGGGAACGGTTGTTTCCGGGCCGGAGGAAGCCGCCAAACTCCCCCATTTTGACAAAGTAAACGTCGTTTCGCAAACCACGCAAAAGGAAAGCGTTTTTTACGAAACCGCCGAAGAAATTAAAAAACACGCGGACGAGTGCCAAATTTCCAACACCATTTGCCAGCCGACCAAGGACCGCCAAAAGGAAACCATTGAACAGGCCAAAAACGCCGATTTGGTAATTGTAGTAGGCGGCCGCCACAGCGCGAACACCGCGCGCTTGGCCCTTTTGTGCAAGGGCTTGGCCCCCGCCGTGCAACACGTGGAAACCGAGGACGAAATAGACCCGCTCCCCGTAGTCCGCGCCAAAAAGATTTTTATTACCGCAGGTGCCTCTACGCCCAACTGGGTGATAGACCGCGTAGCCGCCCGAGTGCGCGAACTGCGCAAGCCGGACCCAAAATCCGTTTTATCCCATTTGCCGGAAATGATATGGCACTTTTTGGTGCGCAACTGTTTTTACACCGCGTGCGCGGCTACCGCGCTTACCTATGTATGTATGCGCCTAGCCAGTGTGCCTTCTAACGGGTTGCTGTTGGCCTTTGCGGGCTTGTTTGTCTATGCACTAACCGCCTTTAACCGCGCCACCGAAGCACAACCCGGGCAAAACAAACGCTTTTTAACGGTGGCCAGCGTAATCGCCGCCTTGGGCGCCGCTGTTGTCGCTCTGCTACTTGGCAATGGGGCCGCGGTACTGGGGATTTTATTCTTAGCGTTGGGCTTTGCCTATCCGTTTAGGCATTTACTCAAACTGCAACTTTTATCGCTTCCCGGCACCAAAGACATTGTAACCGCCTTGGGCTGGGCGTATGCGTGTGCGTTTTTACCCGCGTATGCCAACGGACTTTTGCTAAGGAAGGCCTCGTATGTGGCTATTTTTTACACGGTTCTGCTCGTTTTTATGCGTTCGGTAACGCTGGGATTTACTTCGGCAAACAAGGACCTTATCATCGGGCGCGAAAGTTTCTATAAAGCCTTTGGGATGAAGAAGACCAAATGGGCCGTTACGCTTATTTTACTTGCCTTAACGGCGGCCTTGGGCACGCTGCTATCTATGACTTGGAAGCCCGCCTTGGTGGCAATGCTGTTACTGGGGCATTTATACACCGTTTTTATTGTAATATATTATTATAGTAAGACTACCACCCGCAGCGTAAAAGATGAAACGCTGATTGACGGCCAATTTTTTGTACTGTGGGCGTTAAGCGCATTAGCCGCTTATTTGTAATTTGGAGGGGATAAAATTATGACCATTAAAAGAATCGGTATTTTAACCGCCGGCGGGGACTGCCCCGGTTTGAACGCCGTCGTGCGCGCCGTCAGCAAAAACGCCTTGCGCCACGGCATTGAAGTTTTGGGCCTTAAAAACGGCTTTGACGGACTCGTACGCAACGAATTTATCCGCATTACGGACGAAACCGTCTCCGGCATTTTGACCTTGGGGGGCACTATTTTGGGCACCAGCAACATCGCCAACCCCTTTAATTATACGCTCCCGCCTTTCGGCTCGCCGGAAACGCCGCGCGATTTGTCTTCCGTAGCGATGCACAATTTTAAAGAAAACCAGTTGGACGCCCTTATCACTATCGGCGGCGACGGCACCTTGCATATGTCCCAGCAGTTTGTGGATTTGGGTATGCCGATTGTAGCCGTGCCGAAAACGATTGATAACGACCTGTCCGCCACCGACCAAACCTTCGGCTTTGACTCCGCCTTGGCGATTGCCACCGAAGCCATTGACCGCCTGCACACCACGGCACAGAGCCACCACCGCGTGATGATTGTGGAAACGATGGGCCGCTATGCGGGCTGGATTGCCTTGCGCTCCGCCTTGGCCGG
The DNA here is from genome assembly GCF_050873505.1 of Candidatus Avelusimicrobium sp. Taxonomy (GTDB): domain Bacteria; phylum Elusimicrobiota; class Elusimicrobia; order Elusimicrobiales; family Elusimicrobiaceae; genus Avelusimicrobium. The sequence continues at coordinate 52,423 of NZ_JBNMIY010000010.1, forward strand.
CGGGGGCGACATTGTGCTCATCCCGGAAATTCCGTACAACGAGGATGTTATCGTCAACTCCATTTTGGAACGCCGCAGTAAGGGCAAGAATTTCAGTATCGTGGTAGCCGCCGAAGGCGCCAAGAACGAACAGGGCGAACAAACCGTCGCCCGCACCCTACCCGGCAGCACGGACCCGATTCGCTTGGGCGGCATTGCGGCCAAGTTAAGCAATATGATTGAGGACCGCACCAAGATTGAATCCCGCGCCTGCGTACTCGGACACACCCAAAGAGGCGGCACGCCTACGGCCTTTGACCGCTGGCTTTCCACCCTCTACGGCGCCAAGGCCCTGGAAATGGTATTAGAGGGCAAATTCGGCTATATGGCCGCGTTTAGAGATTTCAAAATTACCGAAGTAAAAATTACGGACGCTATTTCCGATTTGAAACGCGTGGACCCGAACGGGGACGAAGTAAGAGCCGCGCTGGAAATCGGTATGAGTTTCGGCTCGTCCACCATTGGTTGAGGAAAAAATGCAAGATAATTTAGATATGATTTACGGGATTCACCCGGTGATGGAAGCGCTGAAAAGCAAAAAGCGCAACGTTACGCAGTTGTATGTGTCGGACAGTAAGGCCGGCCACCGCGCGGTGGAGGAAATCATCCGCCTGGCCAAACGGTGCAACGCCAAAATTGACCGCATTGACAACAAAACGCTGGACCGCCTGACCCGCAACGCCAACCACCAAGGGGTAATGGCTAAAATCCAGCCCATTAAATTAATGAAACTTTCCACCGCTATGTACGAGGCCGACGGCAACAAAAAGGACCTCTGGCTGGCCGTGGACGAAATGACCGACCCGCAAAACTTGGGCGCCATTATCCGCAGTGCGGCCTGCTTGGGATTTTCCACCATTATTCTGCCGCAACGCCGCACGGTGGGCATTACGCCTGCGGTGTATAAGGTGGCGTGCGGAGCGATTGAAAATATTAACATTGTGGAAGTAGCCAACCTGTCTGCCGCGTTAAACGACTTAAAAGAAGAAGGCTTCTGGGTTTATGGGGCTGATATGGCCGGTAAACCCATTAACACAATGGACTATGCTTCCCCGGCGGTGCTGGTAATCGGTTCCGAAGGGTTCGGCATCCGCGAAAAGACGGCCGAAAACTGCGACGAAATTATTTCTATTCCGCAAAAGGGCGGCGTGGAAAGTTTAAACGCTTCCGCCGCGGCGGGTATCATTATGTACGATATGATGTCCAAAGTTCAGTTAAAAAAATAACTGTAACTCTCTTAGTAAAAGCCCCGCTTCCGCGGGGCTTTTTTATTACATTACTCTACACATATTACTGCCGCAAAGCGATTTGCAAAGGCCCTTCTTTCCAACAGGGGCATCGTCGTCCTCTCCACAAACCCAATGGATATCCTCGGAATTTTCATCTAAATCGTCCCAATCGGGTACAAAAGCATAGGTGGATATTGCATCATCACATTTACCGTTAATCACTTCGGTTACGGCAAAACCAACCCAATAGGCGTGCGTATAACAATAATGATTGCTCTTTACTCCGCCCATAATTTCATTTGTTTCCGGGAAAGGCAAATCCTCAAATAAATCACAATCGTCTGTACCCGACAAAACGCACATTTTGTAATTATTGGATATTTTACGCAAGGTTACCAATACTTCCGTAACGCGGGCCTTTTCCACCGCTTTATTGTATTGCGGCAGAGCCACCGCCGCCAAAATACCAATAATAAGCACTACGACCAAAAGTTCAATAAGTGTAAAACCTGCTGTTGCCGTGCAGACAGGTGTTGTGGTGTTGTCATTCCCGAGTGTCGTAGTCGGGAATCTGTCGTTTTTCTTTTTTAATAACAACGGATCCCCGACTAAATTCCTCGGGGATGACGACAACAAACTATTCATAAAACCTTTCATTTTTTCTCCTTGTTTAGGCCTTTATATTTGGGCAAAACGGCCTTTTATACGCGTTTTTATACGGCGGATACATCCGGGTACGACCACCGCAATTTATCAAAATTTTAACCAAAAAAAAAACGAAACAACCCCTTTAAAATAAACGACGGAAAAGCCACGACAGATCCCGGATAAAAACCTTCCGGGATGACGGCGAAAAACACAACAAAATAAGGGCGTCGTCCTGAACTCGTTTCAGGACCTACCGCTGGGGTAATTAGTCATTGTCGTCATCCTGGAAAGTCGTAGTCCAGGATC
>NZ_JBNMIY010000011.1:0-49151 GCF_050873505.1 Candidatus Avelusimicrobium sp.
CTCTACGATAAACAGCGAAAAAGCAACAGCAAAAACGACAACAGATGCCGGATAAAAACCTTCCGGGATGACGATAAGGGAAAATTATTTTCCTTTTTGGTGTCATTCCCGAAGGTTGTAGTCGGGAATCTGTTTTTGCTGTTGTTATACCCTTACGAAACGACAGATCCCCGACAAAAACACTCGGGGATGACAAAAGGGAAAAAGGCCTCTTATTAAAAAAGAGGTCATCCTGAATTTATTTCAGGATCTACTGCTTGGGTAGTTAGTTGTTATCTAAAAAGTCATTCTGGAAGGTTTCTGTCCAGAATCTAATCCTTATTTCATAACAACAGATCCTGGAACGCTCCGCGCCGGCTAACTTTCCAGGATGACGACAACAACAAGGCAAAAACAAACATCAAAAAGCCCCCAGTTGTCCGGGGGCTTTTTTGTGCCAAGTAAAACTTATTTGTGGCAGGGTTTAAGCGATTCGGTGTAAATCGCGCGGACGGCGTCCTTCGTGGCTGCGGTAGGAGCCAAGCCCAACAAACCGTCCAAGGACGGCGTATTGAACGCCAATTCCACGAGTTTATCCACATCCTCGGCCTTAAAACCTTCGTCCAGCAGTTTATGCGTAGAACCGACGGAGAAGAGCCATTTTTCCACTCCTTCGGCCACTTTTTCGGCTTCACAGCCACAGCCTTTTAAGCCGGGCACGATAGGCGCAAGCACATCGGCCAAGGTCGCCGGGCGGGCGGGATAAATGTTCTTTAACACCGCCGGCAGTAACATCGCCAAGCCCAAGCCGTGCGTCAAGTTCGGGTTCACACCGGAAAGCGGGTGTTCCAACGCGTGCGTATAGTGCAACATCCCGTTATCAAACGCAATACCGGCCGCCAACGCCGCATAGGCCAAGAAATAGCGCGCTTCCAAATTCTTGGGGTCTTTTAAGGCCACCGGCAGGTATTCGGCCACCAATTTGACTACGGAAATAGCCAAATCAATCGCAAACGGGGAGGCTACTTTCGTGGTGGCGGCTTCTACCACGTGGTTGACCGCGTCAATAGACACATAGCGGGTCTGGTTTTCGGCGAGGCCCGTCATCAAGGCCGGGTCGTCAATAGAATAGAGCGGATAAATGCAATCGTACGCAATGGCCGGTTTGAAGTTTTTTTCTTCAATGCTGACCACGGCAAAACGGTTGGCTTCGGAGCCGGTACCGTGCGTGAGGTTAATCGCAATAACCGGGGCGGCCTCGGTCGGCGTAAATTGGAAGGTATATAAGTCTTCGGCGGTTTTGCCCGGATATTTGAGCAAAATAGCCGCGCTCTTACCCGCGTCAATGGCGGAACCGCCGCCAATGGCGATAACCGCTTGCGCGCCGAAATCGTGCGCCATTTTTACGGCATCGTTGACGTGGTGGGTATTCGGGTTCGGCGTTACCTGGTCGTAATGCACATACTGCATCCCCGTGGCTTCAAACGCTTTGGTAACGTGGTCCCACGCGCCTGTTTTTTTGTAGGCGCCGCGCCCGGTCATTACTAACACTTTGTTAATACCGCGCGCTTTTAAATCTTTGCAGATATCGGCAATTTTGGCAATGGCACCCACGCCAAAATAAACCAACGTACGGCTGCGAATTTCGCGAACTTCGTTGATATTAATGTCCTTTTCCCACATACTTTCCCCTCCTTAATATGGTTACTTCTTCCCCCATAATATAGCATAATTCGGGGCGGAGCGGAAGCGTACAAAAGGATTATTTTTTAAGGCTGTGCCACAGGCGGGCAATCCCCGTTTTTAGCGTTACGCGCGGAGTAAAACCCAAGCGGGAAATTTTGGAAATATCGGCCGACGAGGTGCGCACATCGCCCGCGCGGCTGGGTGCAAAGGTGCGGGCCAACTTTTGGTGCGTGGTTTGTTCAATCAGGCGCAGCAGTGCAAGCAGGGAATAACTTTTCCCGCAGGCAACGTTATACGTTTCGCCGGGCACGCCTTTTCGGGCTGCCAAAATATTGGCGCGGGCCACATCTTCTACGGCGATAAAGTCGCGGCTTTGCCGCCCTGTGCCATCTATGCGCACGGGCTCGCCGTTTAGGGCGCGCTGTAAAAATTGGGCGATAACCGCCGCATACGCGCCGTTAGGGTTTTGTCCTGCCCCATAGACGTTAAAATAGCACAAGCAAACCGTTTCTAACCCATACATTTGCGTATAAAAACGGCATAACTCTTCGCCGATTTGTTTGGAAAGCGCATAGGGCGAACCGGGACGCTTGGGCGAGGTTTCCTTGCACGGTTTAGACGAAGTACCATACACACAGCAGGACGAGGCAAACACCACGCGTTTTATGCCTGCCTGGCGGGCGGCTTCCAACACGTTAAGCGTGCCGGACACGTTAATTTGCCAAGTTAATTGCGGTTCCTCTACCGAGCGGGGCACCGAAACAAGCGCCGCGTGATGGAGCACATAATCGGCCCCTTGAAAGGCTTTTAAAAGGGCGGAAAAGTTGCAAATATCGGCTGAAACAATTTTAATTTTTTGCTGAACGGAAGATAAATTGGAAAGAGAACCTGTTGAAAAATCGTCCACCGCCACTACTTCTTGCCCGCGGGAGACCAGTTCTTTAATAATATGCGAGCCGATAAACCCCGCTCCCCCGGTAACGACCCATTTTTTGGCTTGTGCGCGCACAGACGGCTCCTTTCATAAAGTTATGCTTTATTATACTTTTTTAGCGTTACGGCTGCACGGCGGTGTAGGACGGAATATAATAAGTGGAAAGTTTTTGCACCGACGGCTGGTCCTTGGCGGAGTGCGTATCAAAAATACCCGCCGTAGGGAAACCTGACTGACTGGCGGTAGTCAGCGCGTAGAGGGCATCTTCCGCCACCAAGGTACGCTTTTTTGGCGTGCCTAATTTTTTAAGGGCGGCTTCATAAATAACAGGCGTTCTTTTGCCCGCGCCCACCTCGTCGCACGTTAAGATAAAATCAAAATAAGGCAATAGTCCCGTGCGCTTTAAAGCGGCTACGGTTAATTCTTTGTCCGAAGCGGTTGCCACGCACATCTTCACGCCCTCGGCTTTCAAGCGGCGCAAGAGTTCCGGCACGCCGGGCTTGGGCATAATGGTATGGAAGTACCGCTCGCGGATAGGGGCCAGCGTCAGGCGCAAAATTTCCTCGGGCGATTGGGGCAAGTTATATTTTTCTTTCACGAGTTTGGCCCCGTCCATTAGCGACAGTTGCGCCAACTGGTCGTTAAATCCTTCGGGAGGATTAATCCCTTGCGTGCGCAAAAAGTTCACGCCGGAATTTTCCCACGCCCATAAAGAATCCAAGAGTGTTCCGTCCAAATCAAAAATAACGGCGTCAATGTCCTTCTTGCCGGGGAAAACCACCGGGCGAAACGGCGTTTGTACCGTTTGCACCGTTACAGCCGGAACGGCTACCGGGCGCAAGAGCAAAGAAGATACTTGCGGGCCGACCGAAAGCCGCAACGGCGGCAGAGACGGGATTTTTACCCCGGGAACGCGGAACGGTTTGGGAACTATTCCCGTAGCCACTTTGCCCGGCACACGCACGGACGGCAAACGCTTCTGCGCCGCCGCAAACGGGGAACAGAAAGCCAGCAAGGTAAAAACCGCAAGATAGGAACAAGTACGCTTCATATATATATTGTACCTGTTTCAGTTAATCCCCGGCAAGCCAAGGCGGCTACTTTTTGCGCGGGGCAGGTTTACACGCACGGTGGGAAATATTTTCCATAATATGCTCTAAATACACCAAGGGCACCGTTTTTTTAACACCGTAGCGCTTCATCACGCTTTCCACCCGTAGGTAAGCAAGCCACACCTTTCCGTCCGCATCCTCCCATACGCTAATGCGCAGCGGGAGCAATACGGATAAGGCCTGCTGCAACAAAAGCAGTTGGGCGCGCATAGCCGGGGAACCCGCCAAAATGGTATAGGTGGGGCGGAGTTTAACGCCGCAGGCGGCGGCCTCTTGGGCGTGGTCTATAATTAAACTAATGGGGATACTTTTTTCCCGCAAGATACAGCGCACGCGCTCTACGGTTTGCTTGGCACTAAGTGCACTTTGTACAAGGTAAATTTCTTTTTCCATAGCGTTTGTCTTCTTTTCGCCGGATTTCTGCATAAGTCCTCCTAACCGAGTTTACCGGTTGCAAATTATTATTATACCCGCCGTTTCTCCCCCCGCCAAGCCCAAAAAAGGATTAGTTTAAACGGCTCTGTTTTGGCTCCAAAAAAGTTACAATATAAGTATGAAACACAACAAAACCTGGCAGGGAAACTCCGCAAAAAGGCGCAACACGGCCTTTTTTTTATTTGTCTTTCTGGGTATGCTGACGGCCTTCGGCCCGTTTGTAACCGATATGTACTTACCCAGTCTTCCGGCGATGACGTCGTTCTTTAACACCAATGCTTCTATGGTGCAGTTGGGGCTGACGTTTTCTATGCTGGGGCTGGCCGCCGGGCAAATTATCTTCGGCCCGTTAAGTGATAAATACGGGCGCAGAAAACCCTTGTTAGTCTCTATGGTGCTGTTTTTATTATCCACGGTGGCCTGTATTTTTGCCCCCACCATAGAAATCTTTGTATCCTTGCGATTGATACAGGGCTTGGCCGCCGCGGGCGGGATTGTCATTTCCCGCTCCATTGCTACGGATAAATTCAAATCCGCCAGTTTAGCCAAGGCCTTGGCAATCATCGGGGCGATTAACGGCATTGCACCCGTAGCCGCGCCTGTTATCGGCGGGGGTATTTTAAAGGTAACCGGGTGGCAGGGCGTATTTGTGGTACTCTTGGTTGTCGGCATTATGCTCACCGGGGCGTGCTTGCACTTTAACGAATCCTTATCCCACGCCAAACGCTCCAAGGAAAAACTTTCCAAAACCTTTGGGCTTTTTAAAAATGTCTTCCAAAACCGCAAATATATTTTCTGCGTATTGGAGCAAGCCTTTGCGCTGGGCATTTTGTTTGCGTATATTGCGGCTTCGCCGTTTATCATACAGGAGCATTACGGATTTAGCCCGCTGGCGTTCAGCCTGTTTTTTGCGGCCAATGCGGTGGCTATCGGCATTGGGGCAGGGCTGTCGGTTAAATTTAAACGACAGGAAAACTGCATTTTAACCAGTTGTTTGGGGATGCTAATTTGCAGTATTTTATTAAGCGCGGCCTTGTTTGCGGACGCTTCCATTATCCTGTTTGAAGGACTACTTTTTGTACTGCTGTTTATGGCGGGGCTTTCCTTTACGGCGGCAACTACGCTTGCGATGGACGCCGTACGCGGGCAGGCGGGCACAGGCTCGGCCGTGTTGGGCGCGGCGGGTTTTTTATTCGGCAGTATTGTTTCCCCGCTGGTGGGCCTTGGCAATATGATGCACTCCGCCGGAATTACCTTTGTTATCTGTGCGCTAGGCGCCTTAATATGCGGCCTGCTGGGCACCCAAAAGGGGCGTTCTGCGCAAACTGCCGCTACAAATCCTGCCTAAAAACAACTGCTTTTAAAGAGGCTCCCTTCATCGGGGGCCTTTTTTATTTTCAAATTACCCCTTGACTTGGAGCCAACTCCAAGGACTAAAATATATATACAGATGTAAAAGGAGGCGAAGATGACCATTTCGGAAGTGAGCGAAAAATACGGTCTGCCCGTGGATACCCTGCGCTATTACGAAAAAGCCGGGCTTATCCCCCCTGTCAACCGCAAGAAAAGCGGCGTACGCGATTACACCGAAAAAGATTGCGGCTGGGTGGAGTTTATCAAGTGTATGCGCGGGGCGGGACTATCCATAGAAACGCTTACGCAATATGTGGCGCTCTACCGCAAGGGCAATCGCACCTTGCAAAAACGCAAGAACCTGCTGATTGCCGAGCGCGACCGCTTGAAACAACACATTGAAGAAATGCAAAAAACGCTGGAACGCTTGAACCATAAAATTGCGATTTACGACGACAGAATCGTCGCCTGTGAGAAAAAACTTTTAAAGTGAGGAAACTATGTCTAAAAATGTATTAATTATTTCCGCCAGCCCCAGAAAGGGCGGCAATTCCGACCTGTTGTGCGACCAATTTTTACAGGGGGCCCTGGATGCCGGGCACCACGCCGAAAAAATTGCCTTGCGCGAGCATAAAATTAACTACTGCTTGGGTTGCGGCGTTTGCAACACCGCGCACAAATGCGTGCAAAAAGACGATATGGCCGAACTCTTAAACAAAATGGTGGAAGCGGACGTAATCGTTTTGGCTACGCCTGTTTACTTTTACAGTATGGACGGCCAGTTAAAGACGTTTATTGACCGCACCGTCCCGCGCTATACCGAAATTTCCAATAAAGATTTCTACTTTATTGTTGCCGCCGCCGACACCAGCCATAAAAATATGCAACGCACCTTGGAAGCCCTGCGCGGATTTACCGAGGGCTGCCTGGACGGCGCCCGCGAAAAGGGCATTATCTACGGTACCGGCGCTTGGCAGAAGGGCGAAGTGAAAAACCTGCCCGTCTTTAAAGAAGCCTACGAAGCCGGAAAAAATTGCTAGGAGGATAAAATGAATAAACACATTACTGGAATTGTAGCCGCGGCCACTTTATTAGGTGCCGCCAATGCCGAGGGCTATGACTGGAACGAAGCCCGCCAAAATTTAACAGTTAAACGCCAAAGTTTGGCCGCTGTGGCCGCGTTTAGCGCGGTGGGCGATTTGAACGGACTGGAAAAAGCCTTTGATAACGCCCTTAATAACGGCCTAGCCGTAAATGAACTAAAAGAACTTGTCCTGCAACTGTATGCTTACACAGGTTTCCCGCGCTGTTTAAATGCGGCCGCCACCTTGGAAAAGGTAGTTAAAGCCCGCCAAGCCGCCGGAAAAGAGGATTTAACCGGGCCCGAACCGCAAAAAATCCCCGCGGGGACCGATAAATACGAACTCGGCAAAAAGAACTTGGAAGTATTGGTTGCGGGGCCGCTTCCCAGCCACCCGGCCGCCTTCATCCAAGATACGGATACTTTTTTAAAGGAACATTTGTTCGCGGATATTTTTGCCCGCGGCGTACTGACCTACCAAGAGCGCGAAGTCGGCACGGTAGCCGCCTTGGCTGCGCTGGCCAACGTAACCCCACAATTAAAAGCGCATATGAATTTGGCACTTAACGTGGGCGTTACCCCCAAGGAAATGGCGGGGATTATGTCCGTGGTAAAGGACAGCGTCGGCAAAAAAATTGCGGTGTACGGTTTAAAGGCGATGAACGACGTACTGGCCGCACGGGCCGGAAAATAGGCCTTGACTTGGAGCAAACTCCAAGGTATATACTTTATAAGACAGATGAAGAAATTAATCAAACATTTAAGGTTTGCCGGGTGCTTGGGGCTACTTGTATTGGCCGCTTGCACGCCGGGCAAACCGGGGGATGAAAGTATGAAGAAAGCACCGATTGATACTGTATTTGCACAAGGGAAAGTAAACCCTTACGGCAAATATTTTACGGGTACCACCTACTTAACGATGTTAAGCGGGCGGGACAACACCTTTAACGCGCCGATTGGCAACGTAACCTTTGAGCCCGGCGCCCGCACCAACTGGCACAAACACGACGGCGGACAAATCCTACTCGTGTTAAACGGCGAAGGCCGCTACCAGGAAAAGGGCGGCGAAATCCGCGTGTTAAAGAAAGGCGACGTGGTACGCATTGCACCCGGCGTTATCCATTGGCACGGTGCCGCGCCGGACAGTTGGTTTGTGCATATTTCTGTGGAAACCAACGCCCACCAAAATGGTTCCACCGCTTGGTTGGACCCGGTAACGGATGAAGAATATAAGTAAGGATTTTTAAAAAATGAACGTATTAAACAAAATTAACGAACCGAAGGATTTAAAAAATCTCTCTTTGGAGGAATTAACCTCCTTGGCGGACGAAATCCGCCAAACCTTAATCGTCAAAGTAAACGCCACGGGCGGGCACTTTGGCCCGAACTTGGGCTTTATTGAACCCACGATTGCGATGCACTATGTGTTCAATTCGCCCGAAGATAAGTTTGTGTTTGACGTGTCGCACCAATGCTACCCGCACAAAATGCTGACCGGACGCAAACAATATTTTACGGACCCGGCCCACTATGGCCAAATCTCCGGCTACACCAACCCGCAGGAAAGCGCGCACGACCACTTTGTGGTAGGCCACACCTCTACCGCCCCCAGTTTGGCAGTAGGCTTAGCGATGGCGCGTGATTTAAAAGGCGAAAAGAGCAACATCGTGGCCGTCATCGGCGACGGTTCTTTAAGCGGCGGAGAAGCCTTTGAAGGGTTAGACAACGCAGGCGCATTAAAGAGCAACATTATTATTGTGGTAAACGATAACGAAATCTCTATCGCCCCCAACCACGGCGGCTTGTACGGCAACTTGTCTCTCTTGCGCCAAACCAAGGGCAAGGCCGAGTGCAACTATTTTAAAGCCTTGGGCTTTGATTATGTATATGTGGACGACGGTAACGATTTAGCGTCCTTGATTGCGGCTTTCAAACAAGTAAAAGACACTACTCACCCCACCGTGGTACACTTGCACACGTTAAAGGGCAAGGGTTGCGCCGAAGCCGTAGCCAATAAAGAAGCCTTCCACTGGATTATGCCCGGCACCTTGGACCACAAACCCGCTCCGGCCCCGCAGGAAACATACGATTCCGTAACCGTGGACTATATGCTTAAAAAGCGCGCGGAGGATTCTTCCTTCATCGTGCTGAACCCGGCCACGCCCGGTGCCGTCGCCTTAACGCCCGATGTGCGCGCGAAACTTGGCAAAGGGTTTGCCGATTTGGGCATCGCCGAAGAACACGCCGTAGCCGCTTCGTCCGCCTTGGCCGCGGGTGGAGCCAAACCGGTGCTGGCTGTTTTGAGTTCCTTTATCCAGCGCACCTACGACCAACTGTCGCAAGATTTGGCGCTTAACAAAAATCCGGCCACCATTTTGGTTTATTGGGGCGGCATTTCCGCCGGGGACGCCACGCACTTGGGCACCTTTGATATTCCCTTAATTTCCAATATTCCCAATATGGTTTACTTGGCTCCTACATCCAAGGAAGAGTATTTGGCAATGTTGGATTGGTCCGTCAACCAAACGCAATACCCGGTGGCTATCCGCGTGCCGTTTGCGCCGATTTCTCACGCCACCCGCCCCGTAGAAAAAGACTACTCCGTCTTGAACCGCTACGAAGTGGCGGAAAAAGGTTCCCGCGTAGCCGTTATTGCGGCGGGGTCCTTCTTCCAACTGGGCGAAAAAGTCTGCGCCGAACTCAAAGCCAAACTGGGCATTAACGCTACGCTTATCAACCCGCGCTATTTAACCGGACTGGACGAAGAGGTGCTCAACAACCTTAAAAAAGGCCACGAACTGGTGCTCACGCTGGAAGACGGCGAAGTAAACGGCGGCTTTGGCGAGAAAATCGCCTCCTTCTACGGAAACAGCGAAATGAAGGTGCTCAACTTCGGCTCTAAGAAGGAATTTACCGACCGCGTATCTTTGGATGAACTCTATGCGCGTTACCACTTAACGCCGGAATTAATCGTAAAAGATGCGGCCGCTTGCTTAAAGAAATAGGAGGAAATATGCACAAAGTAAGCAGTATCTTATTTTCAGGGATGATGTTTTTGTCCGTTGCCGCCTGCGGTAACGGTACAGCGGACACCGGGGCTTCTTCCGCCCCCGCCGCCAAAACGGCTCCGCAAAAGGAACATAAAGTGTTGGTGGCCTATTATTCCTATTCGGGCAATACGCAGGCCATAGCCAAGCAAATTGCCCAATTAACGGGCGGAGATTTGTTTGAAATTCAAACCGTTCAAACCTATCCCGCTTCCTACAACGACCTGATTGACCAGGCCAAAAAGGAAATTAACGCAGGCTACAAACCGGAACTTAAAAACAAAGTAACCGATATTTCCAAATACGACGTCGTTTTTATCGGCTCGCCCAACTGGTGGGGCACCTTTGCCCCGGCGGTAGGCTCGTTTATCGCCCAAACTGACCTGAAAGGCAAAACCGTGGCCCCGTTCTTTACGCACGGGGGCGGCGGTATGCAACATTGCGAAAGTGATATGCGCGGCCAACTGGCGGGCTCTACCGTAGCAAAAGGGATTACCTTCTCCGGCCGTTCTTCGGGCGCACCCCAAGAAGCGCTTGAAAAATGGGTCAATAGTGTAATAAAATAAACTACCCTAAAACAAGGAGAACGGTTATGCAACGGATTATTCGCATTAGTGTGGACATCAGCATAACCGTTCTCTTTTTGTTATGCCTGTGCTATCCGCGCACGGGCAACCGGGTGCACGAAATTCTGGGCGTTGGTTTATTTGCCCTTTTTATATGGCACAACCTGTTAAACCGGGGCTGGTACAAAACGCTTTTCCGCGGGGCGTGGCCAATGAAACGCATCGGCTGGGCCGCCGTTAATCTATTGTTACTGGCCGATATAATTGGGCTAGGTGTTAGCGGGATAATGCTCTCGCGCGACGTGTTTGCCTTTTTGGGGTTATCCGGCAGTTGGAGCGCCAAGCAGTATCATACGTTTTTTGCTTACTGGGGGCTCCTCTTGGTAGCCGTACACTTGGGACTGCACTTAAAGCAACTTTTTGCTCCAATTACCTTAAAATTTTCCGCCAAAGCACGCGAGCTTATACACGGGGCCGCCGCCTGCATCATACTGGCGGGAATATACGAATTTATTTCGTTTCGGTTATTTGAGCGGTTAGCCTTTCAAGCGTTCTTTTTAAGCGTCCCCGAACAGATGACCCTGCCGGGGCTATTTGCACGGCTGGCCGTCATTTTGCCCGCCATAGCCCTGCTGACGCATTACATCATCAACATTAATTTAAAGGAGAAAAAATGTTAAAAGTAATCTTATATATCGTGGTAATTTTAGCCGTCATCGGCGGCGCAATCGCGGGCTTTCACCAATACCGCGTCGCCCGCTACAACCAAAAGGATTTATCCGCCTTTGCGGGGGAGCAAATCCCTTACACGGGCAAATTGGGCAAGGTGCTGGTGGTGTATTATTCGCTTACCGGGCACACGCAAAACATCGCCGAACAAATCGCGCATTTTACAGGCGGAGATTTGTACCGTATCCAAACGCAGGAAACCTTTAAGTTGGGCCCGGCCTTTTACGCCCAGGTAAAAAAGCAACTTAAAACCCACGAATATCCGGCTCTGGCCGAAAGCGCCCCCGATATGAGTGCGTACGACATAATTTTTGTAGGGGCCCCCATTTGGTGGTACACGGCGGCTACGCCCGTTTGGCAGTTCTGGCAGGAAGCAGACTTTAAGGGCAAAAAAGTAGTTCCCTTTTCTACCCAAGGCAGTAACTACGGGACCTATTTTGAGGACTTTAAAAAACAGGCCCAAAACGCCCAGGTGTTAGACGGCGCGGCCTTTAATAACGTGGATGAAAAATACCGCCAAGCCGAAACCAACAAAATTATTTCTTGGTTAAACAGTTTAAAATAGTTTTGCTCCCGGTCTTAAAAAGGCCGGGATTTTTTTGTCCTCCATAAAAGATAAAATAATAAGTGTGATACTTTTGTTAGTCAGGCATATTCTATATAGATGACGTCATTTGAAGACCTTTACAATACTTATTTTAAGCGGGTGTACGCGTATATTTTTTCACGCGTGCGGAACCACGCCATAGCCGAAGACTTATGCGCCGCCTCGTGGAAGAACGCTTATGAGCATTGGGCTTCGTATGACGCACAAAAAGGCGAATTTACCCAATGGATTTTTACGATTGCGCGTAACCAAACCAATATGTATTGGCGGCTGTATTGGGTAAAAAACGTGTTTTCGCTGGCGGAGGAGGAGCAGAATCCCGTTTCTGCGGGGCACTCCCCGCTAACAGAACTGGAACAGGATTTCTTCCGCCAAGACCTGACAAAGGCCCTCGGCAAGTTATCCGCCCGGGAGCGGGATTTAGTGGCCCTTAAATTTTATTCCGGCCTAAACAACCGGCAAATCGCGCAACTATCCCAATTAAGCGAATCCAACGTGGGCACGATTGTAAACCGTGCCATAACCAAAATGCGCAAATGGATGAAGAACTATGACTAAACAACCTTGGCAGGAACGCGCCGCACAAACCGATTTTGACCCGCAGGGCCGCGCCCAAGCGCGCGTGTGGACCCGCTTACAGGAGCGTCCAACCCACCCCTGGAAACGCTCCATAGCGTGGGGCGTTTGCGCCGCCGTATTGCTTGCATTAGGGGCCCTGACGGGCGCACATTGGAGCGCAAGGGAATACTCCGCTCCGGCTACTAGCACCGCACAGCCGCAAATGCTCCAATGCAAAAAATCCGGCCCGCAATTTTTGCTCTCGGCCGAAATTACCTGCGACGGCAAAAATTGCTCCTGCACCAAAAAGTGGACGGATTGCACCTGCACCAATTCCACTTGTGTGCACAGCAAAACCTGCCATTTAAAACTAACCGATTTCTACCAACAAGACCCCAAAACCTTGTTGGACGAAAATTCAAAAATTCAATCAGCCGGGCTGGCCGCGTGCCAGACCCAATGTTAGGAGTGAGAAATGATTAGCCGTATCATTAAGCCATTATTACTTACGCTCGCGTTTTTTGCCGCTTCGTTCGGCGCGTGGGCCAAGCCGGTGGACGCCGTATTGTTCACTTCGCCTTACTGTCCGCATTGCCGCCACTTAAAGCAAGACGGCTTCCCGAAGGAATTTGCGGAAAAATACAAAGGCCAAGTCCGCCTGACCGAGTTTGACTTGACCAAAGACGCCAACAACGTCCTTTTTTCGCAGACGTTAGAGGCCTATCACCTAGATAATGCCGGGATTCCTATGCTAATCGTGGGCGAGACCGTTTTGCAAGGCTACCCCACCCAAATCGGCCCCGGGGCGGATGCCGCCGTACAAAAGGCGATAGAAAACAACGAGGAAACCCGCGTGCCCGGTTTGCAAAAAGAGGAAGATACCCTGCAAACGCACGAAACGCTGTTTAGCCAAATCACGCTCTGGGCCATTATCGGCGCGGGGCTTGCCGATGGGGTCAACCCGTGTGCGTTCGCGGTAATCGTGTTCTTTGTGTCCTTTTTGGCGGCCTATAAATACACCAAAAAAGAAATTATTGTCGTGGGTTCGGCCTATTGCTTGGCCGTATTTTTGGCCTATGTGTTAATGGGGCTCGGCGCGTTCCACATTTTGTACGCAATGAAGGCCTTCCGCTATGTAACCTTGGTGGTACAATGGGGGATGGTGGGGCTGTGCGGTGTGTTTTTACTGCTGAGCATTTACGACTTTGTGGTTTACCAGCGCACCAAAAAGTCCGAAAAAATGCTCCTGCAACTGCCCACTAATTACAAGGTTTATATCCATAAAGTAATGCGCTTCTTCTTAAAGGATAAGCACAGTTCTATGTGGCGGCTCCTGTTGGCGGCGTTTATTGTGGGCTTTGTGGTCTCCGGCGTGGAAGCCGTATGCACCGGACAGGTTTATTTGCCGACGATTGTGGTTATTTTGAAGGAAGTAAACCAGCATTTCTGGCGCGCCACGGAGTTTTTGCTCCTGTACAACTTGATGTTTATCTTGCCGCTGGTGCTCGTATTTGTGCTTACGCTGTGCGGCAAAGAATCAGCCACGTTTAACGAGTGGCTCAAAAAGCATTTGGGGCTTACCAAGTTCTTGCTGTGCTGTGTGTTCTTGGGCTTGCTTATCTTGCTACTCGCCACAATGTTTTAAACTTGTATAGACAAAAAAATCCCGGAGCGCATTTACCGCCCCGGGATTTTTTCAGACAAATTTATTTTTCTTCTTTTTTAAACAAGTCGCGCAAAAATTCAGCCACCAATTCTTTGGAGCCCAACCCTACGCCGATACCAAAGGCCAATCCTAACGAAGCCAGCACAATAATTACCACATTATTTACCAACTGGTTGGCAAAGCCCAAGTTTTCCACCGCCACGAGCGCGCAGAAGAACACAATAAACGCATTGACCGCACGGGAGATAAAAAACCCGCCCTTTAAGTTGTTGGCCTTAGCGGAGTTTTCAATAATATTCCCCATCAATTTGCCAAACAGCAAGCCCGCAAACAAAATCAGCACGGACACAAAGAGCGTGGGGATAAATTCCAAAAATTGCGTAAACAAGTTGCGGATAATCGCCAAGTGGAGCACATCCGCCGCCAATACGATGGCGTAAAAAATTACCGCCCAAGCCAGCACAAACGAAATGATGTACGTCGGCGATTTGCCCAACCCAAAGCGCACGCACAATTCGTTAATGCCGAGTTTAGAGGTTTTGTCATCAAACGAAATTTTGTTTAAAATCTTTTTGGCATAAGAGCCCACAAAGCGGGAAATGTACAACCCCACCACCAAAATCAAAACAGCGCCCACCAACGCGCCCAATACCTTCAAACTGCTCTGCCCTACCTGCAATAAATGTTCACTAACTTGCGCGGAAATTAATTCCAAATCCATAAAATGTCCTCCTTTTTTTAAATTGTAGCATATATTATTTGTAAAATAAGTATATAGGTATGACGACAAGCACGCAAATCCAATATTTAAAGGGCATCGGCCCAGCCAAAGCAAAACTGTTTGAGCGGTTGGAAATCCAAACCGTAGAGGACTTACTGCATTATTATCCGCGGACATATCAGGACCGCCGTTTAAACTCCACGCCCAACGAATACAATTCCGAATCTCTCGTGGTTTTTAAAGGCCGCGTGTTGCGCACCCAGCAAATTCCGGCCCGCAGCGTGCTGATTTTTAAGGCGTTTTTAGAGGATGAAAAGGGCCATCAAATTGAATGCACCTGGTTTAAAAAACGCACCTTTAAGGCGTTCCGCTTTGACCCGTTCGGAACGCTTAAAAAAGATTTTCATATCAACAGCGAAGTGTGGATTATCGGCAAGCGCGAGGACAAAAACAATTTCTTCGGCAATAAAGTTACCGTGGACGAACATTATCCCGCGGAAGATGTTTTGACAAAATTGCACGCGGGCCGCTTAACGCCCATTTATGGGCTTACCGAGGGGCTGACCAACAAGCAATTTAGGCAATTTGTGTATGAGGCCCTGCAAACGCCCTCTTTGGCGGCCGAGCCCGAAGCCTTGCCCCCCACCTTGCTTGCCAAGCGCAAACTGTTAAGCGCCCCGCAAGCCTTAAAGGCCATCCATTTCCCCAACTCCATTGCCGAGTTGGAAAGCGCCCGCGCACGTTTGGCGTACGAGGAGTTTTTGCTTCTGGCTACGGCTTGGGGCATTAAGCGCACGCAAACAAAAATTTTAGCAAAAGATTATTCCTACGAAATCAAAAAAAATCTTTTAACGCCGTTCCGCGAGCAACTGGGCTTTGATTTTACAAACAGCCAAAAAAAGGTTATCAACGAAATTTTTAAAGATTTATGCTCCCCGCGCCCAATGAACCGCCTGTTGCAAGGCGATGTGGGTTCCGGCAAAACGGTGGTGGCCTTGTGCGCAATGTTGCTGGCCGTAGAAAACGGCTACCAAGCCGCGCTAATGGCGCCGACGGAGATTTTGGCCGAACAGCATTTTTTAACCTTTAAACGCATTTTAAAGGGGTTAAAGGTAAACTTGGCGGTGCTCTCGTCCAGCACCAAAGCCGCGGCCAAAAAGAAAATTTTAAAGGAACTGGCCGAAGGAAAAATTGATATTTTGGTGGGCACGCACTCCGTCATACAAGACGATGTAAAATTCCACAATTTACGCCTCGCGGTCATTGATGAACAGCACCGCTTCGGCGTGAAGCAGCGCAGTAAACTAAAAGAAAAAACCGCCAAGTTGGACCTTTTGACAATGACGGCTACGCCTATTCCGCGCACCCTGGCGCTTGCGTTCTACGGCGATTTGGATGTTTCCACATTAAACGAACTTCCCCCCGGCCGCCAACCGATTAAAACGGAATCGGCCACTTCTAAACTGGCCTACGACCGTGTGCGAGAGGAAGTGGAAAAGGGGAGACAGGCGTACATCGTTTTCCCGCTCATTGAAGAAAGCGAAAAAGTTTCTGCCAAGGCCGTTACGGAAGAATTTGAAAAATTAAAAAAGGTATTCCCAGATTTCCGCCTGGCTATTTTGCACGGGCAAATGTCCCAAGCGGAAAAGGAAAGCGTAATGGCCGATTTTGCCGCGCACAAAACCGATATTTTGGTGGCTACCCCGGTAATTGAGGTAGGCATTGACGTAAAAAACGCTACCGTAATGGTCATTGAAAACGCAGAGCGCTTTGGGCTGGCCAGTTTGCACCAGTTGCGCGGACGCGTGGGGCGTGGCGAGCACGAAAGTTTCTGTATTTTGGTACCCCAGCACGCGGGAAGCATTGCCAAGGAACGTGTGGACATTATTTGCGCCACGCGCGACGGCTTTAAAATCGGCGAGCGCGATATGCAGTTGCGCGGACCGGGCGAAATTTTAGGCACGCGCCAAAGCGGCGAACTGGAATTTAAAGCCGGGGATATTTTTCAGGACCGGGATATTTTATACCAAGCCATTGAGGACCGCGACGAACTGCTGGCGCAGGACCCCGCTCTAACAAAACCGGAACACTTTTTATTCCGCCAAAAACTGACGGAACTCTACCAAAAGAACTGGCACCTGATTGATTTAAGTTAGCCTAAAATTAGTTGGAAAGCACAGCCGCCGCGGGAACGGTAACTGGCTCTTGCAAGGTGGATTTTTCCGGTACAGAAACAGCCGCGGGAGCGGGAACTGGCTCTTGCAAGGTGGGTTTTTCCGGCGCGGGAACGGGCGTCGGGGCCGGAGTGCTTTTGGGAGCCGTAGTTTGTTTGCAAAAAGAAAGTAACCGCTTGGGCGTTTGGCGGCGGCGGTTTAAGGCTTTTTCGCTCGCCCCGTGCTGAACCAAAAAATCATAAATAGCCCGGTTGCAATTTAACGCGGCCAAGTGTAGCGGCGTATTGCGGTCGCTGGCGGGCGAAGTGCGGCTGCCGCGCGGGGCATTAACCAAATACTCAAACAAATCCGGCTCCACCTCGTCCATAAACGCAAAAAGCATACGCAGCATTGCTTCGTCGTTATTGATAACCGCCAAATGAATAGCATTGCCCTCATCGGTGCGGACATCCAAGCGGGAAAAACTATCCGCCAGCAACTGCGCCATTTTGACGTCTTTATTTTTTACAGCCGCCAAAAAGGCCGTTGTCCCGCCGGGCTCTTCCACAAACACCAAGGTTTTGTCCGCGCGAATCATTTCCTCCGCCTTATCCGTATCACCAGAACGCACCACGGCAAAAAACGACGCGCCCAAAATGTCAGCCCGGGCAGCCGCCGTACACATTAAAGCAAGCAAGAGGAGGAAGAATTTTCTCATAAGGTTAGTGTAATCTATTTTACCCCAATTAGCAAGGGATAAAAAAGCGGCACGCCTGTTTATAAGCGTGCCACCCGAAAAACATCTCTATTTTATTTATCCAAACGCGGGAAGAGCGGAGCGTACTTTTCAATCTTGCCGGGCAGGAGTCTTCTCTGCATTTCCTTGGCAATCGTCGGCATAAACGGCTCCAACCACACCGCCACTTTGCGCAGGCAGGCCACTAGTTCCAGCAAAACAGCCTTGGCGGCTTCCACATCGTGCTTGGCAAGTTCCCACGGTTTTTTCTCGTCCACCAGTTTGTTCAATTCGCTGGCATAGCCGTAAATGTTTTCAAGCACTTTATCAAAGGCCAATTCGTCATAGGCCTTATCAATGGCTTCGTCCACCTCGTTGGCGTGCGCGAGCAATTTGTAATCGCCTTCAATTTTTTCCGGCAATTCGCCAATGTTTTTGGCCGCCATATTAAGCGTACGGGAAAGCAAGTTGCCGATGTTGTTGGCCAAATCGGAATTATAACGGTTTTTGAAACTCGTCATAGAAAAGTCCCCGTCCTGGCCAAAGGGAACCTCTCGGAATAAGAACGCGCGGAGCGGGTCCACGCCGTATTCGGCGGCCACTTTGGCGGGGTCCACAATGTTGCCCAAGGACTTGGACATCTTTTCCCCTTCCACCGTCCACCAGCCGTGGGCAAACACCTTTTTAGGAAGCGGCAACCCGAGCGCCATTAACACAGCGGGCCAAATAACCGTATGGAAGCGGAAGATTTCTTTGCCCACCATATGCAAATCAGCCGGCCACAAGTCTTCAAACTTATCGGCCTTGATTTGCTTTAATTGCGCTTCGTGCAAGGTTTTATCCTCGCAAATGTGTGTGCCGTAGCCCGCGGCGGAAATATAGTTAATAAGAGCGTCAAACCATACATAAATGGTATGTTTGGGGTTGCTTAACACCGGGATACCCCACGCCACTTTGGTACGGGTAACGGACAAATCCTGCAAGCCGCCCTTAACGAAGTTAATAATTTCGTTGGCGCGGTATTTGGGGCTTAAAAAGTCCGGGTGTTCCTCGTAATATTTTAAGAGGGGTTTTTCGTAGCGGGAGAGTTTAAAAAAATAGGTTTCTTCGTGCACTTCGGTCAGCGGTTTTTTGTGAACAGGGCAGAGGTTGCCTTCCAAAATTTCGCTTTCGTTGTAATATTGTTCGCAAGACAAGCAATATTTACCCGAATAGGAGCCCAAGTAAATATCGCCGCTTTTTAATAATTTTTCAAAAATAGCCTGCACCACTTGCTCGTGTTTTTTGTCGGTGGTGCGGATAAAATCGTCATAGGAAATATTAAGCAGTTTCCACAATTCTTTGTATTTGGCCGAAACTTGGTCCGTCCACTCTTTGGGCGTTACGCCGGCGGCGGCGGCAGATTTTTCAATATTGGCGCCGTGCTCGTCGGTACCCGTCAAAAACCGCACGTCAAAGCCTTTTAAGCGTTTGTAGCGGGCCAGCACATCCTGCGCAATCGTCGTGTAGGCGTGCCCGATATGCGGAACCGAGTTCACATAATAAATAGGGGTGGTGATATAGAATTTCTTAGTCATATTCTCTCCGTATTAAAAAATCTGCAAGTTTAAACCGTCCAAACTCATTAGAGCGGTTTCCAACACCAGCGCGGGGGATACGTTCCGCCCGATACTGCGTTTATAATTTTCAAATCGTTTTAGCATTGCCTGATAAGCATATTGCTTGTTTTCGTCTGGCTCGTTTATCCAGGCTTGGTGCAAGGCCATTATCAGCACGTCCAAAATAGCCTGCGCTTCCTGCCTGGCCGTTACCAAGGTGCGGGAAAGCCCCGCCGCCACGCCGCTGGGTCCCTGCGGGGTGCCAAAGCCGCCCGCCTGCAACAAATCCAACGCTTCCGCGGCCTTTAACGCACCGGAGACCGAGCCCGCGCTGTACTTGGCGCACAAGTCCGCATTGGACACATCGGCCTGCGTTTTGGTTAAAATGTCTTTGACGTTTTCCAAGGATAACGGTGCAAACGATAAGGGCTGGCAGCGCGACAAAATCGTCCGCAACATAGCCGCGCGCTTATTGGTAATTAAAATCCACACCGTCTTGGCGGGCGGTTCCTCAATAAATTTTAAAAGCGCATTGGCCGCCGCGCCCTGCATTGTTTGGGCTTGGTCAATAATCAGCACCTTCCACCCGTTCCCCACCGCCTTTTGCTGGGATTTGGCGGTAACATCGCGGATGGTATCTACGCTGATGTGCTGCTGTTTGGTAATTTCCTTTTCCAGTTCCTCGGCGTAGCCCTTGCTGGTAAAATCTTTTTTTACTTCTAGCCGTGCCTGATAGGTAAAATCTACGAACGTTACATCCGGGTTTGTGCCTTTATCAATAGCCTCGCAGTTGGCACACACGCCGCAGGCATCGCCGTTTTGGCGGGCGGTTTCGTCCAAGCAATTAAGCGCCTTGGCAAATTCCAGCGCGGCCAAGCGTTTGCCCACCCCGTCCGGACCAAAAAACAAAAGAGCCCCCGGAACCTTTTGGCTCCGGACCAGTTGCTTTAAGTACGAGGAGGCTTTTTCTTGCCCCAAAATATCGGCAAACGGCATTAGTCTATAATATGGCGTTCCAACAGCAGTTGGCGCACTTGGTTTTGAATTTCGTCTATATGTTTATCTGCATCTACCAAATAGGCATTGGGTGTGGTTTTAACCATTTCCAAATACCCTTGGCGCATTTTTTGGCGGAAGGCGATGTCTTCCTGTTCCAAACGGTCCGAAAATAAATATTCGCCGCGTTCGGTAAAATACTTATCCGACATTAAAAATACAAGCGTCAAATCGGGCTGTAAACTAAGCGAAGCCACTTTATTTAAAGCATCAATTACTTTTAAATCAATGCCCCGGCCATACCCCTGATAGGCGCAGGTGGACATTGTATAACGCTCGCAAATGACGGTTTTACCGGCTTCCAGCGCGGGCAAAATCTTTTCCTGCGTATGTTGGGCGCGGGAGGCTTCATACAGCATTAACTCCGCCATTGGGCGGATATCCAGCCCCGGTTCCAGCACAATCTGCCGGATACGCTCCGCCGTAGGCGTGCCGCCCGGCTCGCGCGTTAAAATTACCTCGTGCCCGCACTCCACCAGCCGGTTATAGAGCAACTTGGCTTGGGTGGATTTGCCGCAACGGTCCGGCCCCTCTAAAACAATAAACTTGCCTTTCATTACGCAATGCCTTCCTGCGACGTAACGATTTCCAACTGAGATTTTTTGTTTACCTTCCAGGCGGAATTATTCACTTGGTCCAAAAGCGGGGCCAATTTGCCTTGGGCGTTTAAAATAAAATCAATAATCTCGCGGTAGGCGCCGTCCCCGCCGTTGCGCTTGGTAACGTAATGCGCGCAATTTTTGACTACGTCTAGCGCGTTGGGCACGGTAGCCGCAAAGCCCACAGCCTTTAAAAGCGGCATATCGGTAATGTCATCGCCGATATACGCCACTTGGTCAGGCGTAAGGCCTTCCTTCTTTAAAATATCGTTCAGCGGCCCCATTTTGGTCAAAAACCCTTGGTACATATATTTGTAGCCCAAGTTGCGGGCGCGGTCCACCGTGGTCGGGTGGCGGCGGCCCGTAATAATGCCGCACACAATATTTGTACTGTTACAAAGCATTACTGCCAAGCCGTCCTGCGTGTTAAAGGATTTAAATTCGTCTATTTTGCCGTCGTCCCGTACGAAAAAGTTTACTTTTCCGTCCGTTAAAATACCATCTACGTCGGTTAAAATGGCCCGGATTTTGCGGGCACGTTCTATTGCTTGTTCCATATATAAGGTATTATACAAAATATCCCCCCGCTGCAAGTTTTACCCCCTTTTGGCGGGCCCGGTGTAATCCCCGCGGACAGGCACGTTATTTTATATAATGGTAGTAATCGTTTGAAAGGGGTTTTATACAGATGGCAAAAAGATTTACCGAAAATGCGCAAAAAATTATCCTCATTGCGCAAGAAGAGGCCAAACGCCTCAACCACGACTATGTGGGTACCGAACACATTTTGCTGGGGCTTTCCGCCTTGGAAGGCACCGTATCCAATAAAATTTTATCCGGCCTAGGCGTAACGTTCCGCAAGGTCCGCCAAGAAATTGAAAAAATGGTGGGCATTGGCGATACAATTATGTTGCTGGGCGAAATTCCTTTTACGCCCCGCGCCAAAAAAGTGCTGGAACTGTCCGTAGAGGAGTCCCAAATGCTGGGCTCGGACCATATCGGCACCGAGCATATTTTGCTGGGCCTCATCCGCGAAGAAGAGGGGATGGCTGGCAAAATTTTAGCCAATTTAGGCCTTAATTTGGATTCCGTGCGCGACACCGTGCTTAACTTTATCGGCGATGCGGAACCCGGCGACTTAAACGAGGACAACGCCGTTTTTTCGCAGGAAATCAATTTAAACACCCCTAAAAAAGAACGCGAAAACACCGTCAACAAGAGCAAAACGCCCACGCTGGACGAATACACGCGCGACCTGACCAAATTGGCCGCCCAAAACAAGTTGGACCCGGTCATCGGGCGCGAGGAAGAAATTGAACGCTTGGTACAAATTCTGGCCCGCCGCACCAAAAATAACCCGGTGCTTATCGGGGAACCCGGCGTAGGCAAGACCGCTATTGTGGAAGGCTTGGCGCAAAAAATTGCCCAAGGGGAAATTTCGGACGTGCTTTCCAACAAGCGTATTTTGGCGTTGGATTTAGCCTCTGTGGTGGCGGGAACCAAGTACCGCGGCGAATTTGAACAACGCTTAAAAAACATTATTGACGAACTCGCCGCCGCCAAAGATGCGATTATTTTTATTGATGAACTCCACACCATTATCGGTGCGGGCGCGGCGGAAGGCTCTATTGACGCAGCCAATATTTTAAAGCCGGCCTTGGCCCGCGGGGAAGTGCAGTGCATCGGCGCTACTACCTTTGACGAATACCGCAAATCCATTGAAACAGATGCCGCCTTGGAACGCCGCTTTCAGCCCGTGGTGGCCGACCCGCCGGACGTGGAAGACACCATTAACATTTTAAAGGGCGTCCGCTCCAAATACGAAGCGCACCACAAGGTGCACTATACGGACGGCGCCGTCCGCGCCGCGGCCTCTATTGCGGACCGCTATATTACCGACCGCGCTATGCCGGATAAAGCCATTGACCTGTTTGACGAAGCCGGGGCCCGCGCACGCCTGAAAAACGCCGCACTTCCGCCCGAAATCAAACAAAAGCAACTGGAATACAACCAGGCCGTGCAGGAAAAAGACGAAGCAATGGCGAACAAAGAATTTGAAAAAGCCGCCGCGGCCAAGGATACCGAAGCCCGCTTGAAAGGTTATATTGACCATTTAAAACAAAAATGGCACGAGGAGCACGACAAGCAAGTACCGCAAGTAACCGAAGAGGACATTGCGCTTGTCGCTTCCAAATGGACGGGCATCCCGGTTACGCGCCTTACGCAAAGCGAAACCGATAAGATTTTGCATATGGAGGAACATCTCCACGAGCGCATTATCGGGCAAAACGATGCCGTAAAGGCCGTTTCGCAGGCCATCCGCCGCAACCGCACCGGATTAGGCAATCCGCACCGCCCGATTGGCGGATTTTTGTTCTTAGGTCCTACGGGCGTAGGCAAAACGGAACTGGCCAAAAGTTTGGCTACCTTCCTGTTTGGCGACGAAGACGCTATGATCCGGTTGGATATGTCCGAATATATGGAAAAGTTTGCCGTTTCGCGCCTGATTGGTGCGCCGCCCGGCTACGTGGGGTATGAAGAAGGCGGCCAACTGACCGAAGCCGTCCGCCGCCGCCCGTACAGCGTGGTGGTACTGGACGAACTGGAAAAAGCCCACCCGGACATTTACAATATTTTATTGCAAGTGCTGGACGAAGGGGCTTTGAGCGACAATTTGGGCCATAAAGTAAGTTTTAAAAACTGCGTGATTATTATGACGTCTAACGTCGGCGCGCGCGAAATTACCAACAAGGGCAACACCTTGGGCTTTGCCGCGCACCACACCGAGGAACAAGAATACCAAGATATGCGCAAGAACGTAATGGAAGAGGTCAAAAAAACCTTCAATCCGGAATTTATCAACCGTATTGATGAAATTGTCGTCTTCCACTCGCTCACCAAAGAGAACATCGGCGCGATTTTGGACTTGGCCTTAGACGAAGTGGACGACAAACTGGCCGACAGAAACCTGTCCTTGGAACTTACGAAGGAAGCCAAAAACTTCTTGGTGGAAAAGGGCTTTGACGTGAAATACGGGGCGCGCCCTTTACTTCGCACGTTACAGCGCGAACTGGAAGACCCGCTGGCGGAAAATATCCTTATCAGCCGCTACCCGGACCACACCAAAATTATTGTAGATTTTGATAAATCCGCCGGAAAGTTGACCTTTCACGGCGCGGCGGTGGAACAAAAAGACGCCGTAACCATTTAAACCTACTTGGAGGAGTTGTATGGACGCAAACAAACAAAAAGCGCTTGATTTGGCCCTGGGCCAGATTGAAAAAGCGTTTGGCAAAGAAGCGATTTGCAAACTGGGCGGAGGCGGCGTAAAGAACGTGGAAGCCATCCCCACGGGCGCGCTGTCCTTGGATTTGGCCTTGGGCGTGGGCGGGCTCCCGCGCGGGCGCGTGATTGAAATTTACGGGCCGGAAGCCGGCGGCAAGACGACATTATCCTTGCACGTGGCGGCCCAAACGCAAAAAATGGGCGGCACCGTGGCCTTTATTGACGCGGAACACGCCTTGGATCCCGTTTATGCCGCTAATTTGGGCGTAAACGTGGACGAATTATTGGTTTCCCAGCCCGATTCCGGCGAACAAGCCCTGGAAATCGCCGAAAAACTCGTGCGCTCGGGCGCGATTGACTTAATCGTGGTGGACTCCGTGGCCGCCCTTGTGCCGAAAGCCGAAATTGAAGGCGAAATGGGCGATTCCCACGTCGGCTTGCAGGCCAGACTGATGAGCCAGGCCCTGCGCAAACTGACGAGCCTGCTCAACAAAACCAAAACGAGCATTATTTTTATTAACCAGTTGCGCCAAAAAATCGGCGTAATGTTCGGTAACCCGGAAACCACCCCCGGCGGACTTGCGCTTAAATTTTACGCGTCCGTCCGCATTGACGTACGCCGCATTGAAAACCTGAAAAAGGGCGACGAAGTCATCGGCACCCGCGTGCGCGCCAAAGTAACCAAAAACAAAGTGGCGCCGCCGTACCGCCAAGCCGAATTTACGATGATTCTCGGCCACGGTATTTCGCGCGAAGCCTGCATTATTGATAAAGGCGTAGAGGCCGGATTTATTGAAAAAAGCGGCAGTTGGTTTATCTATGGGGATGAAAAACTGGGCCAAGGGGCCGAAAACGCCCGCCAGTATTTAAAGGACAACCCCGAACTGGCCGCCGAGATTGAAGATAAATTGTATGTAAAATATCTTGGCCACCACTACAACGGCAAAAAGGCCGACGCGGCGGAACAAGCGCAAGCCGAACCCGCCAAAGAACCGAAAAAGGCTACAAAGAAATAGACTCTACAAAAAATGCCCTAGACTAAAAGCCTAGGGCATTTTTTAAATTCACCAACTAACAACAGCAACAAGGGTCATCATTAGTACTGGGCTTTACATTAAGTAATTTGGCATAATCCATAGAATGTTCTACTCCGCTGCTTATACAACTTTCATCATACCAAACTGCAAATTCACCAGAATCTAAATAGCATAGACAGACTCCTTCTTTCTTATACTGGGCAGATGGAATACCGCTTGGACCTCCACTCGCATAATAATAGAAATCTTTTGTTTCTGCCCAACCGTCCTCATTACTACCAGCAATAGAAATATCCAATTCGTCCATAGAACAAGTCTCGTCTCCACCTTTTGCCAAGCGACAAACTTTATCTGCTTGGGCAATAGTTTTTAAATTGCTCATCGCTTCTGTAAAACGAGATTTAGTAACCGCCTTGGTATATTGCGGCAATGCCACCGCTGATAATATTCCAATAATAAGAACAACGACAAGAAGTTCTATCAAGGTAAAACCTGACGTTGCTGTACAAGAAATATTCGCCGGGCAACCACTTGTGGTTAAGCCGTCATCCCCGAGGAATTTAGTCGGGGATCCGTTGTTGTCGTTTTCTTTTTTAAATAACGGCAGATTCCCGACTACAACACTCGGGAATGACAAAACATTACTAAATCCTTTCATTTTTTCTCCTTGTTAAGGCCTTTATATTTGAGCAAAACGGCCTTTTATACGCGTTTTTATATGGCGGATACATCCGGGTACGACTACCGCAATTTATCAAAATTTTAACAAAAAAAAAAACGAAACAACCCCTTTATAATAAACAGCCAAACAACAACGACAGATCCCCGACAGAAACCTTCGGGGATGACAAACAAAAGAGGAAAAGCCGTCATTCCCGAAAGTTGTAGTCGGGAATCTGTTTTTGCCGTGGTTGTTCTCTTCCGAAACGACAGATCCCGTATAAAAACACTACGGGATGACAAAGAAAAAAGGTATTATAAAAATAGAGGGCATTCTGAACTGGCGACCCGCACGCGTTGTCCCTTTCCGTAAACGGAATTTTCTATAATATGGATAACCTGTATGAAGAAATTTTATTCCATTATCACGGCCGTTTCGCTCGCGGTCTCCGGCGTGCTGGGCGTTTATATGTTCTGCCAACGCTTTGCGCTCCTGCATTTGGGCCTGCTATACGATGAACTCTACTCTATGGCTACGGCTTTTCCGGGGTTTTCGTGGGCGTACATTTGGCGGGAAATGCTGTTAAAAGACGTAAATCTGCCGCTTTATAACTTTATTCTTTACGGCTGGAACCACCTGTTCCCGCTAACGCCCTTTTATATGCGGCTGTTAAGCGCACTTGTTTCGGCAGCCACGGTTCCTTTGGTTTGGTTTTTAGCGCCCAAACGGTGGAGCCCTATCCAACGCTTTATTTTTACCGCGCTAATGGCAGGCTCGTTTGCCTTGGTGCAATTTGCGGGCGTAATCCGCGCCTATTCGTTTGCGGTGCTGGCGGTAGCCACACTCACCTTGCAGGCACTTTCACTTTTGGACTTATTGGCCACCCATAAAAACCCGTCCGCCAAACGGTGGGCGGCGTTTTTCCTTACCGGGCTCTTTGCCGCATACCTGCATTACTTTTCGTCCGCTCTCTTTTTTATCACGGCGCTACTTATATTCTTCTATGCCTGCTATTTTAAAACAGGGCGCAAAACTGTTTTTTGGGGAACCGCCGCCGTTTTTGCGTGCTGGCTGCCATGGGTGTATCATACAGTAACCCTAATGGCCTCTCCGGGGTCCTCTTGGTGGTACGCTACGCCCCCCTTGCAGGCCAGTTTTGAAATTGCCCAATTCCTCTTTGGCTCGGACCGCCTCTTGGGCGGACTTGTTGTTTTAACCGTTTTGGCGGGAACGTCTATTCTGTTTGCCTACAAAAAAACGCTTCTGCTCCGCACCGATTTTATTGTACCCTTGGGCCAAAGCCTTATTTTATTAGGCGTGGTGGCGGCAGTTTCGCACAAATACAACTTGTGGCTGGACCGTTACTTTTTGGCCGCAATGCCCTCCTTTTTATTATTACTGGCTTATGCCCTGTTCCATTTACAAGCGCGGCACAAAATATTAATTGTCCTATTGCCGCTTTTGCTGATGGGTTGGATAGGCGAACATTGGGAATTTGTGCATAACGCCAAGCAAGAGCCCACCGGGCTTAAAAACGCGCTCACGCATTTAACCCAGTTGGAAAAACGCCATACTCTTTTGGTAGATACGGCAAAAACGGGCTATCCGCCCGCCGCTCTGCAAGTGATGTACACCTTTTATGCGCCTAAAAATTACGCGCTGGAATTAATTCCGCTTACTCTACAAAACCGCAAACTTGCGTTCACGGGCGAAAAACTGCCCGTGTTAATCCCGGTTTGTTCGGTTCATCATCTTATTTTTACAGAAACCACCTACGGACTGGAAGAAGCCCAAGAGCCGCTTATTTTTGCGCCGGATATTTGCATTTTATCCGCCAAACCGGGACGGATTATTAAAAATGACTAACCAAACCTTACTGGAAGATTTTAAAAACCATTTAACCTTTGAACGCCAACTATCGCCCAACACCACCGCGTCCTACGGCAGCGATGCGGAACACTTTTTGGAATATTGCGAAGCCAACGAAAAGGACCCCTTAACTATTACGCCCGAATTTTTGGACCAATACAACTACCAGTTGCGCGTCATTGAAAAACTGGCCGCTACGAGTATTTTCCGCAAAATGGAAGCCGTTAAATGCTTTTACAAATTTCTGCTGATTGAGGAAAAAATAAAGGACGACCCAACCCGCTTTTTAAAATCGCCCAAACTGGCGCAAAAAATCCCCACCCAACTCACGCACGAGGAAATGGAGCGCCTTCTTTCTTACCCGGCCGAAAAATTTGACGAAATTCGCACCGTAACCATTATTGAACTTTTGTACGCGGCGGGCCTGCGCGTAAGCGAACTTATCAACCTGCGGTTGGAAAACGTAAACTTGGTGGAAAAGTGGGTTTTAGCACTGGGAAAGGGCGGCAAGCAACGCTTTGTGCCAATCCACGACCGCGCCGTAGCGCGTATCAAGCAATATCTGGCGGAGCGCGAGGCGCACTTTGCGGCCAAAGAGGTGGGCTCTGAACTATTTTTAAACAAAAACGGCAAAAAGATAAGCCGTGTGGCCGTATGGAAGGACCTTGCCGCCTTGGGACGCAAGGCCAATATCTCCCAACCGCTCCACCCGCACCTCTTCCGCCACACCTTTGCTTCGCACCTGTTGCAGGGCGGGGCCGATTTGAGGAGTTTGCAGGAAATGCTGGGCCACGCCAATTTGACAACAACCCAAATCTACACGCATTTGGACGTAAGCGACTTAAAGGCCAAACACAAAAAGTATCACCCACACGGCTGATTATGAAGAAACTCATTTTATTGCGCCACGGACAAAGCACCTACAATTTAGCCCACCGCTTTACCGGTTGGGCCGATGCTCCGCTGACCGCGCAAGGGCACGCCCAAGCCACGCAAGCCGGGGAATTATTAAAGGAAGCGGGCCTTTTGCCGCAAGCCGCCTATTCCTCCTGTTTACTGCGCGCCCGGCAAACCGCGCAGGCTGTTTTGGCGTGTATGCCCAATAAAATTCCCTTGCAAACCGATTGGCGGCTAAACGAACGCCACTATGGCGATTTACAAGATAAAACCCGCCAAGAGGCCGCCCAAAAATACGGGCTTACCGCGGTGCTTTCTTGGAGGCAAACGTTCTTTTGTGCCCCACCGCCCGCTGATGATAATTCGGCGGCCAAAAAACTGGTGCCGGCAGGAGTTGTGCCTCCCAATGGGGAATCTTTACACCAAACCCAACAGCGGGCCGCCGGCTTTTTGGACCAAGTGCTTTTCCCGGCATACAAATATTATGATATCCAGTTGCTCGCCGCCCACGAAGATTTATTGCGCGCCCTTGCCGTATATTTCAAAAAATTACCGCCACAAGCCGTAGAAGAACTGGTCGTTCCGCCCGCCACCCCGTGGGTAATGGAATTGGACGACACCTGCCACGCGGTCAAAGATTATTTTTTGGGGAACCAACAGGAAATAGCCGCTTTTTTAAAGCGCAGACCCGAATAAACCGTTATCCCGTAAAAAGCCTGCCCTTTCCCCCTGAAAAATTGTTAAAATAAAGGTATTATGAGTATTGATAATTTTCCGCAAATTGATAAAAAGCAACAAGAACGCTGGGAAAAAGCAAACCTCTTTGCCAGCCCCAAAATGCCGAAAGGCAAAAAGTTTTATTGTCTGGATATGTTCCCGTATCCGTCGGGCGCGGGCCTGCACGTCGGCCACCCGGAAGGAT
Source organism: Candidatus Avelusimicrobium sp. (assembly GCF_050873505.1). Taxonomy (GTDB): domain Bacteria; phylum Elusimicrobiota; class Elusimicrobia; order Elusimicrobiales; family Elusimicrobiaceae; genus Avelusimicrobium. Next base: position 29,288 of record NZ_JBNMIY010000011.1, read on the forward strand.
ACACCGCTTCCGACATCCTTGTTCGCTACAAACTAATGAACGGCTACGACGTACTGCACCCGATGGGGTGGGACGCGTTCGGCCTGCCCGCGGAAAACTACGCTATTTCCACGGGGATTCATCCGCGGATTACCACTCATAAAAATATTCAAAATTTTAAACGCCAAATTAAATCCATCGGCCTCGCGTACGACTGGAACCGGGAAATTGACACCACGGACCCCAAGTATTATAAATGGACGCAATGGATTTTCCTGCAACTCTTTAAAAAGGGCCTGGCCTACGAATCCACCGTACCGATAAACTGGTGCCCCTCGTGCAAAACGGGGCTCGCCAACGAAGAAGTTTTTAACGGCAAGTGCGAACGCTGCGGCCACGAAATTGAACGCAAGGCCCTGCGCCAATGGATTTTGCGCATTACCGATTACGCCGAAAAACTCCTAGAAGGCTTGGACGAATTGGACTGGCCGGAAAGTACGCTTGCAATGCAGCGCAACTGGATTGGCAAATCCAACGGGGCCGAAGTAACCTTTAAGGTGGACGGCACGGACGAGACTTTGACCGTATTTACCACCCGCCCGGACACGCTCTTCGGCGCTACCTATATGGTGGTTTCGCCCGAACACCCGATTCTTAAAAAAATCGTAACCCCCGCCCAACAAGCCGCGGTATCCGCCTATCAGGCCGAAGCCGCCAAAAAGAGCGACTTGGAACGCGGCGACTTAAATAAAATTAAAACGGGCGTATTTACGGGGGCGTATGCCATTAACCCGGTAAACGGTAAAAAAATCCCGGTGTGGACGTCCGACTATGTGCTTATGGGTTATGGCACGGGGGCCATTATGGCTGTGCCCGCCCACGACGAACGCGACTACGCGTTTGCCAAAAAATTCGGTCTTGAAATTATTGAAGTTATTAAAAGCGAACAAGGCGTGGAAAAGGAAGCCTTCACGGGCGACGGGGAACTCATTAACTCCGGCTTTTTAAACGGCCTGCGCGTAAAAGAATCCAAAGCCGCTATGATTAAGTGGCTCACAGAACGCGGTTTAGGCAAGGCCAAAACCACCTATAAACTGCGCGACTGGGTGTTTGCCCGCCAACGCTACTGGGGCGAACCTATCCCGATAGTGCATTGCCCCAAATGCGGGGTAGTGCCGTTGCCGGAAGACCAACTGCCGCTTACGCTGCCGGAAGTAGAGAAATTTGAACCCTCCGGCACCGGGGAATCCCCCTTGGCCACGGTGGACAGTTGGGTCAACACCACCTGCCCGCATTGCGGCGGCCCGGCCAAGCGCGAAACCAACACTATGCCCCAATGGGCAGGCTCCTGCTGGTACTACCTGCGCTATATGGACCCGCACAACGATAAAATTTTTGTGGATCCAGCCATTGAAAAGGCCTACGGCCCGGTGGATTGCTACATTGGCGGCGCGGAACACGCCGTACTCCACCTGCTTTATGCCCGCTTCTGGCACCGCGTACTCTACGATTTGGGCTATGTCAGCCACAAGGAGCCGTTCCACAAGTTGCGCCACCAAGGGATGATTTTAGCCTTCTCGTACCGCGACAAAATGGGCAACTACCACGGCTATGACGAAATTGACTTTAAAGACGGCAAAGCCTATTTAAAAACCACCGGAGAGGAACTTTCCCCTATGGTGGAAAAGATGTCCAAATCCAAAAAGAACGTCGTCAATCCCGACGATATCCTTACGCAGTACGGCGCCGATGCGTTCCGTATGTACGAAATGTTTATGGGCCCGTTTGAGGCCAGCAAACCCTGGGATATGAAGGGGATTGAGGGTGTAACGCGCTTCTTAAAACGCGTTTGCGGTTGGGCGGATACTATCAAAATCGTAGCCGAAGCAGACCCGCGCAAGAGCGAAATTTTAAAGAATAAAACCATTGCCAAAGTGGGCGAAGATATTGAAAACTTCCGCTTCAACACGGCTATTTCCTCTTTAATGGTATTGTTTAACGACATCAGCAAACTGCCGCAAATCAGCCAAGATACGTTCCAAACGTTCCTGAAACTCTTGCACCCGTTTGCCCCGCACCTGACCGAGGAAATCTGGCAGCAAAAGGGCTACGAAGGCTTTGTAGTTAAATCGGCCTGGCCGAAACCCAACGAAGCCTTAATGCAAGACGATACCGCCGAAATCGGCGTGCAGGTAAACGGCAAGGTGCGCGACCGTGTGGCCGTGCCCAGAAACGCCGAACGCGCGGAAATTGAAAAAATTGCGCTTGCCAGCCCCAAGGTTACCCGCAGTTTGGAGGGGTTGGAAATCAAAAAGATTATCGTCGTGCCCGGCCGTATGGTAAGCATTGTGGCCGCACCTAAAAAATAAAGGGAGTCTGTATGAAGAAATTTATCTGTGCCTTGTGTGCCGTAGCGGCGTTGGCCGCTTGTGCCAGCGAAGGGGCGGTGTATAAACCGCAGGCCCAAATTATGCCGCAGCATATCAAAAAAATTGCGGTACGGCCTATTTTAAATAAAACGGAAGTATTTGCGCTGGAAGATAAATTTTACAATGAACTTTATGATGAGTTTTTGCGCAACGGGTCCTATCAAATCGTTTCCGAAAATTCCAATGCCGAGGGCGTGGTTGTTACCACCATTTCGCGCTATTTAAATGTTCCTATTCAGTACGACAGCCAGTTGATTCCCACCGTTTACCGTATGGATATTTGGCTGGATGTGGTGTTTATGGATAAAACCACCAACGCCCCCGTATGGCGCGAGCCCGCCTTTTTGGGCACGCAGATTTACTCGGCTTCCACGCTTCCAGGCGGGATGACGGAAGTACAGGCGCGCGACGTGGTCTTTGAAAAACTATCCAAAGACATCGTCAAACGCACGGTGGACGGTTTTGGCTCGGTAATGAGCGAAAACAAAAAGAAAGTAATGAACAACCCGGAATATACCACCATTACGCACTAAAAATGCCTAAAATTACCGCCGAAAAATTATCCGCAGAACTTGCACAAAATATCATCTCCCCCGTCTATTTACTGACGGGGGAAGATGTCTATCGCAAAAATTTAATTATTAAGAAAATCCGCGAAATTCTCCACCCGGACGATTTTAACGCCTTTCAAAGCGAAGCGGACAAGGCGGACCTCGGCGAGGTTCTCGCCTTAGCCAACACGGCCCCGGTATTTTCCGATGCGCGCCTTATCGTACTAACGGGTATAGAAAAACTGCGCAAGGAGCCCAAGGAAGCCCTCATCCGCTATTTGGATAACCCGCTCCCCACCACCACGCTTATTTTAACGCATAACGATTCCAAAAAAATGAAGACGGAAAAGGTGCTGGCGGAAATCTGCTCCGACGCTGGGCGCGTGGTTAGTTTTGAGGAACTCAAAAAAGACGATTTAAATACTTGGGTCCGCCAAAAAATGCAAGAAAAAGGCTTAAAGGCGGATTTTGATTCCGTAGATTTACTGTGCGAAAGCATTGGCGGGGAACTGGCGGCCCTGGATAACGAAATTGAAAAGTTGTACCTCTACACCCTAGACCGGGAAAATAAAACCATTACCAAGAACGACGTACTTGCCTGTATCGGTTTTAGCAAAGAGGAAAACCCTTTTGAGCTGTCTAACGCGATTACCGCCTGCAACAAAAACCGCGCCGTACAACTGGTGGATAAACTGGTGGATGACGGAGAGGAACCCGTAGGTATTTTGAGCAAAATGACGTTCCCTATTTTAAAAATGGCGCGCATTAAACGCTTATCCGAAGCCGGTATGGCTCCGTCCGAAATTCTGCGCGCGGCAGGCCTAATGTACTGGGAAAACCGCCTTGTCAGTTCGGCCCGGACGTTTCCCCCGTCCAAAAATTTTTTAAACGCGCTAAACCGCATTATTGATGCAGACAGCGCCTTTAAATCTTCTACGGCATCCGACCCTAAAATCGTTTTAAAGGGCATTTTGCTAACACTTTTTAACAAATAGCAAAAGGGGCGGCTTTTACAAGTCGCCCCTTTTTATCGGTTCTACCCCCCGATACTTAAATCCGGTACAACACCCGCAAGGAGGTAGTTACATACGCCGCGCGCGGATAAATAGTAACGTGGTGCCCCGCGTGCGGGCCCGAGGAAATTTGTTTAGACGCGTGAAAGCGGTTTACGTTGTAGCGCACTTCCAAATCCACGGCCCAGCGGTCCGTTAAAGCCCGTTCCACCCCTAAACCCGCGTGTCCGGCAAAGCCCGTATAACGGAAATGTTCGTTCGTGGTAAAATCTACCGTCATATCGGTACGCGCCACGCCTACGGCCAAAGGCAAATAAACCTTATACAAATTTTCCGTATCGGTCAAAAACACGCGCGAGGCCAACATATAGTTGCGTTGGCGGGTGCTGGTGTTAATTTCCCAGCCGCTGGAAAGGTCGGTATCAAAATTTTGGTCTTCCGCCAGTACGCCCAAGGCTACGCGCGGATGCACAAAGTACAAGGCGGAAATTTCGCCCCCAAGGCCCGGATGCCCCAGTTTGGCATCGTGCGAAATATTATCCGTTTGGTCATCTACATTTACCTCGCCCCAATCGGTCCCTAATTCAAGCGGCGAGGCCACAAAAGCCGCTCCCAATAAAACATCACCCGTTTGATAGGCGCGGGCCTGCGCAGTAAACGCAAAACCCAACAAGCATACGGCAACTGCTAAAAACTTTTTCATTTCTTCCTCTCTTTGTTATTTTTACTTACCGGTAGGTAACTATAAAAATTATACCATATTATGAGCCCCGTCGGGCACAAATTTTTAAAATTTATTTTTGCTACAATTACTATATGGAATTTTTAGCGCAACTAGCAGATATTTTTTTGCACTTGGACGTGCATTTGAACGCTTGGGCCGCCTGGATGGGTATTTGGCTCTATATTGTTATTTTTGCAGTCGTCTTTTGCGAAACAGGGCTTGTGGTTACGCCCTTTTTGCCGGGCGACTCCCTATTGTTTGCCTGTGGGGCCTTGGCGGCCTCGCACGACAGCGCAATTAACCTGCCTTGGCTGATGCCCATTGTCTTTGCGGCAGCGGTATTGGGCGATTTTTGCAATTATGAAATTGGCAAATGGCTGGGCCCCAAGGTATTTACCAAGAAAGACAGTATCTTTTTAAATAAAGACCACCTAAATAAGGCGCACGCGTTTTACGAAAAATACGGCGGAAAAACCATTATTTTGGCGCGTTTTATCCCCATTATCCGCACCTTTGCCCCGTTTGTAGCGGGCATTGGCAAAATGACGTACTTCCATTTTGCTTCGTTTAACTTAATCGGCGCCGCGCTGTGGGTAATGCTTTTTACGCTGGGCGGTTATTTCTTTGCCGATTTGCCCGTCGTTCAAAATCATTTTCACTATGTGATTGTAGCGATTATTGTGCTCTCGCTTTTGCCCGCGGTGTATGAATTTATCAACGCCAAGCGGCAGGAAAAGAAGTCTTAATCCTGTACGTCCGGCAAGGCAACGGGCAATACGCCCTGGGCAGATTGGTTGCCCAAAATAATGTCCGCGGCCGTTTGCAAGACATATTTATTTAACCCGTAGGTGGCCATAACCACGTCCGCCTCCGGGTAATTTTTTATATCGTACGGGCTCATTGTAGAGATAAACACCGTGTTCGGGTTTTCCTCTATCAATCCGTTAATGGCGTTCTTTTGGTTGATATTGGTTTTATCGGCCCATTGCAAACTGGTTACAATCAGCAAATCGGCCCCCTTGGCGCAAGCGGCGGCACGCTGACTGTCTTTTTTGCGCGGAGTTAAGGCCGCATTGTAACTGCGTATCGTCCACCCCTTTTGCAAGAACGGTTTGGAAAAATTCATCAGTTGATCCGCAAAGCGCGCCGGAGCAAAGAACACCGCACACACCGTCGGTTTTTTATTGGAAACAGGTTTAAACGGAAGCAATTTCTTTCTGTCGCGCACCAAGGTTACCGATTCCGCACTTATTTTGGCAAGTGCCGTATGGTACGCCTCTTCAATCGGCGCAGGAACCGCACGGGAATTATCTAATAACCCCATTTGCTTTTTTAACTCAAACACCTTGCGGGCGGCTTCCTCCACCACGGGCTCCAAATGCTTGGCTTGCACATCGCGCCATACTTGGTCAAAAACCGATACGGGCTTTACATATCGCCCGAGTAAAATCATATCCGCCCCGCTTTCCAGCGCACGCACGGCGCACCCGGCAATCGTGCAATAAGTGGTAGCGCTCTTCATATCCAAACTGTCGGTTACAATTAACCCCTTAAAGCCCATTTTTCCGCGCAGTAAATCCTGCAAAATCGGGCGCGAAAAGGTGGCTACATTTTTACTGTCTAACGCCGGGTATAAGATGTGCCCCGTCATCACACCGGGCACGCCTTGTTTAACGGCTGCTTCAAACGGAGCCAAATGGATTTTTTGCAGTTGTGAATAACTGGCCCGCACGACCGGCACATCGTAATGGGAATCAGCCGATGTATCGCCGTGGCCCGGGAAATGCTTTACCACACTAACGATATCCGCCGCCTTAAAGCCGTTAATAAGCGCACTGCCCATACGCGTTACGCTGGCCGGGTCGGAGCCGAAGGAGCGCACGCCGATAATAGGGTTATGCGGATTGCTGTTTACATCCAGCACCGGGGAAAAATTAATATGCACGCCCGCGCGGCGCAACTCTAATCCGGCCAAATAGGCTATGGCGGCCGCACCTTCTTCGTCGCGCGAGGCGGAGAGCATCATATTGGTAGGCAAATAGTCAAAACCCAGCGTAATGGGCGTATAGACCGTGCCCCCCTCGTAATCAATAGAAATAAACAGCGGAATTTTATGCGGGCTGACGGCGGCCCAAGATTGGAGTTTATCCACCAATTTTTTGGTTTCCGCCAGCGAGTAATTTCCCCATTGGATAAGCACCCCGCCAATTTTGCCCTGCTCAATCGCCGGGCGCACCTGTTCCGCGCTGTCCACGTCCACAAACACCACCAAGGTCTGCCCCAGTTTTTCCTGCGGGGTCAAATCCTCAAAGCGCGTTTCGGCCGCCAAGGGCAAGGTACATAAAAGCAGGGCGGCCAACAGGAGTTTCTTCATCGGTAATTAACCTCTACCACCGGGATTTCCGCCGGAGCCAAAAAACGCAGCGGAATACCCCAATAGAACATACCGGACGTAATGTAGAATTTCATTTGTTCCACTTCAAACAATCCATACACACGCGGGAATTGCAAGCGCACTAAATATTTGAAAGGGAAAATCTGCCCGTTGTGGGTGTGCCCGCTAAACATTAAAACGGCCCCGTGTTGGGCGGCTTCTTCGGCAAACACAGGCGTATGGCTTAAAAAGATAAGCGGCTTTTTGTTATCCGCTTTTTTAAGCACATCTTCGGCCTCTTGCACGCTCATACGCACGGTTTTGGCGTCTTTTATACCAGCCACTTGCACGCCATTAGGCATTTGGGCAAGGTCGTTTTCCAAAAGCGTAATGCCCGCTTCCTTAAAAAATTCCTTGGAATTTTCGTACCCGACATAATACTCGTGGTTGCCAAATACGCCATAAGTGCCCTGCGGGGTAACTAAATTTTTAATGCGTTCGGCGTATTTTTCACGCGCCGGGCCGTATTCAAACACATCTCCCAAAACAAGCAAAGCATCCGGCTTTTCGGCCTCAATGCGGCTCATCGCCTTATCAAACCGCCTGTATGATACGCCCATCCCCAAGTGGGAATCGGACAAGAGGGCTAGTTTCATTTTGGGCGCACCGGGCACGGTTACGGAAATATGTTTTAACTTCGGGGCAGAAATTCCCCCGTAAATGGCCATACCAAACACCACGCCCATTGTAGCCACGCTTAAAACACCCAGCCATACGCGGCAATGCAAATGGCACAAATTTAAAATCCAATGCAGCACGGCAAAACCCGCGCAAATGCAAAAGCCCAAAAACACAAGCCCCATCCAAGTATAGGCAAAATAATAGAGCCCACTCTCCCACACGCCCCAATGCGTGCGCGTATAACCAAGCCCCCCAAACATCAGTACCGAGAATAAAACAGGTAATAATACAACCGGGTATTTCCACCCAATCTGCGGAAAAGACGTAAACAACCAAGCCCCAATGGTTACCTGCATCAGCCACATAATCACCGAGGCTACCACAAAAAATGCTCCCACAAACTCCTCCTTTTTCTAAAAAACTCTTTTTTATATTTTAAAAAATTTTCCATAATAAGTATAATATACCTATATACGTATCATATTTAAAAGAGGACATAACAACACTATGACCGTAAGAGTTAGATTTGCCCCGTCCCCGACTGGTTTCTTACACATCGGCGGCGTGCGCACCGCGCTTTTCAACTACCTTTTCGCTAAAAAAAATAAAGGCACTTTTTTACTCCGCATTGAAGATACCGACGAGGAACGCTCCACGCAGGCCTCTACCGACGCTATCTTTGAAGGTATGCAATGGATGAATTTGAACTGGGACGAAGGCCCGATGCCCGACGGTACCAACAAGGGGCCGGACTTTCCGTACTATCAGGCCCAACGTGCCGATATGGGCATTTACAAAAAATACATTGACCAACTGTTAGCCGAAGGCAAAGCCTATAAATGCTATTGCACCGAGGAAGAATTGGAAGAAAACCGCCAAAAATGCTTGGCTGAACACCGCCCGCCCAAATACAGCGGCAAGTGCAGCCACCTGACGGTAGAACAGCAAAAAGAGTTGGAAGCCCAAGGCCGCAAATACGTTATCCGCTTCCGTATGCCGCAGGAAGGCGACGTGGAGTGGGACGATATGATCCGCGGGCACGTTAAATTCGCCAGCAAGGATTTGTACGACCTCGTCATCCAAAAAACGAGCGGTTACCCCACCTACAACTTTGCCGTAGTAGTGGACGACCATTTAATGCGTATGACGCACGTCATCCGCGGCGATGACCACATTTCCAACACCCCGGCGCAGATTCAAATTTATCACGCCTTGGGCTGGAAGGAACCGATTTTCGCCCACTTGTCTATGATTCACGGACCGGACGGCAAAAAACTTTCCAAACGCCACGGTGCAACCAACGTAGTGGAATTTCGCAATATGGGTTATTTGCCCGAAGCGCTTAAAAACTACTTGGCTTTGCTCGGTTGGGCTACGCCCGATTCCCAGCAACTCTTTAAACCCGGCGAACTGGAAGAGAAATTTGATATCTCCGGCTGCCAGCCCAGCCCGGCCGTAATGGACCCGGAAAAACTGAACTGGATGAACGGGGAATATATCCGCGCCACGCCCTTAAACCGCTTGACCGATTTGGCTATGCCTTTTATTGAGAAAGCGGGCATTAACGTATCCGGCGTGGACCGTGCCAAACTGGAAGGCATTATCGGTTTGGAACAGGAAAAATATAAACTCTTAACCGAAATCCCGGATTTAATCCGCTTCTTCTTTGAAGAACCCGTATTTGAACAGGAAGCCCTGGACAAAGTATTTGCCAAGCCCGAAGCCAAACAAGTGTTGGAAGGCATTATTAAAGTGTACGGCGATTTAACCGACTTCACCGAAGCCAACTTGGAAACCGCCGCACGCGCCTATGCCAAAGCCAACGGGATGAAGGCCGGACAAATCTTCCACCCGGTACGCGTGGCCGTTTCCGGCCGCACGCACGGACCGACCTTGTTCAAAATGTTGGAATATATGGGTAAGGAAAAAGTCCTCGCGCGCTTAAATAACGCGCTGAAATTCTGCAAATAACAGCACCGCCCCGGGGGGCAGGGAGAGCCGTGAAATATTGGCTTTTTGACGGAAGTGATGTAGTCGGGCCGTTTACGCCGCAGGAACTTGCGGCGCGGCCCGGCTTCGCCCCCACCAGTCTAGTCTGCCCCGAAAACACCAGCGACCAGGAAGACAGTTGGAAAATGGCCTCCGCCTTTGAGGAACTGGCCGCCACATCTGCTCCTGCCGCAGAAGAATTAGACACCGATACCTTTGATAAGGAAATGGACACGCTTTTAAAGGAGCGTTCCCCCTTATCCGAGCCGCAGGAACCGCCCACAGAACCGCCGTCTTCACTCCAAATGCCCCAAAAGCCAGCCAAACCCGGCCCGATTGAGGATTATTTCAACAATATGCAAGGGGGCGACTTGGGCAATATTTTGGGCATCCCGGACCCGAACGAAAATTCGGATATGAACTTGGCCCGGGCACTAGCCAAACAATTTAATAAAACTACTCCGCCTGCCGATAAGGTGGTGGATAACGACCCCTTTGACGAATTTACCGGGGAGCCGGAAGAAGAGGAACCGCAAGCCAAGGTTGAGCAGGCGCCTGCTGCTCCCGCAAAAGAGCAGCCTGTTCCGCCGACTGCGCCGGTACAAGAAAAAAAACCGGAACCCGCTTCTATCCCTATCTCCGCTGATCCGGAAGAGGAAATGGAACTAACCGTTCACGGGGCCAAAACACAGATTTTACCGGATGAGCCCACCGAAGAAGAGGCTCAATCCGAACCCGAGCAAGCAGAAGCCGAGCCTGAACAAACGGCCCAACCTGCGCAAGAAGCGGAACCTGAATTAACAGAAACCGAGCCGACGAAATCCACCGAACAAAAAAACGAGCAAACGGAAACGGAGCCCGAAGCGGCCCCTACGTTTACCTTGCCCGTAGTGGACCAACCCGAAAGCGAGTTACCGCCTATACCGCAAGGCCCGGTGGAAACCGTAACAGAAACTCCTTTAACCGACATTGCCGCCCCGACGGTGAACGAACCCGCCCCTGTAACAGAGGCACCTGTTCAACCAGCACAAGACGAGCCGGAAATTTCCGCAGAGGAACCTGTTACGCCGCCCGCGGACCAGCCCGCGCCTGCCCCGCAGAAAGCAAAAGCGGAGCCGGACCCGGAAACTACTATCGTACTGGAAACGCCCGACGAACCCGCAGCCAACCAAGAGGGCGAGGTGGAGGAACTGGCTAAACCCGGTACTGAACCCATAGAGGATATTTTAGTAGGGGCTTTAAAGGTAAAGGCTACGCCGGAAATACAGGAGCCCATTAAAAGCGTGCCCGTAATACCGGAAGTCAACCAAGTGCGTCCGCGGCTAAAACCCACGCCGGAAATTCAACAATTTTTAACCGATACGCAAAACGAGCGCATCGCCGCCACCCGCAATAATAAAAAGGCAATGGCGGCCTTAGCGGTACTGGTGGCCTTAATTGCGCTAGGACTGGTATTAATGTTTAACCAAGCCCCCGCAGACGGACAGGAAAAACCCGCGCAAAACGCCCCGGTATCCACCGAACTGGTGCCGGAAGAAAAAACCGTATCGGCCACGGACCAGGAAATTTTACCGCCAGCCCCGCCGCCTGCGGTTAAGCCGCAAACGGTTTCCGCCGCGGACAAGGCTTTATCGGCGGTGCAAAACTATACACTTTCCGGCGGGCGCGGTACAGTGGCCGCGTATTTGGACCGCCTGTACCGGGACAAACTTTCCCAGGGATACACCGGGAATTGGTCCGCTGAACCTTTGCATAAAAACGCATATATTGTAAAATACAGATTAACCAAAACCCGTATGGAACCCATTGTATATGTCTTCCAGGCGGATGTTTCAAAAGGAACTTTAACCGGCGCGCTAAACAATGTGGCGCTGGATTTGCTGGGCAAAATTCAATAACTACGAGGGTTATATATGATATTGATGGACGACTTGTTCAAAATGATGAAAGCCAAAAACGCTTCCGATATTCACTTAACGGTAGGGGTACCGCCCGTACTGCGTATTCAGGGCCGCTTGTACGCCACGCCGTTTGAAGCCTTAACCAAAGAAACCGCCCAGACGTTAATTTATTCTATTCTCTCCGACGAGCAACGCCAGCAGTTTGAAGATAAATTGGAGTTGGACTGCTCTATCGGCCTTAAATCGCTCGGGCGTCTCCGTGTAAACGTCTATAAGCAAAAAGGTTGCGTGGCCGCCGCCTTGCGTTCTATTCCGAACGAATTTAAATCCTTTGAACAACTCAACTTACCGCCCGTGGTGTATAACATTATGAAGTTAAACAAAGGCCTTGTGTTGGTAACGGGCTGCACGGGGTCCGGTAAATCAACCTCTTTGGCCAGTATGATTAACTACCTGAATATGAACGAAAGCAACCACATTATGACGGTAGAAGACCCTATTGAATTTGTGCACCCGCACAAACGCAGTATCGTCAACCAGCGCGAAGTGGGCTCCGATACGCTTTCGTTCGCCGATGCGTTGAAACACTTTTTGCGTCAGGACCCGGATATTATTCTGGTCGGCGAGTTGCGCGACCGCGAAACGATGGAAGCCTGCCTGACATTGGCCGAAACCGGGCACTTGGTGTTTGCCACCTTGCACACCAACGACGCCGTACAGTCTATCAACCGTATTATTGACGTCTTCCCGGCCAACCAACAGCCGCAAATCCGCACGCAGTTGTCCTTCGTGTTGGAGGCTATTTTGTCCCAGCAGTTAATCCCCACCTTAACGGGCGGGCGCGCGATGGCGTGCGAGGTGTTGCTTGCCAACTCCGCCGTGCGCAGTTTAATCCGCGACGGCAAAGCCGAGCAGATTATCTCCACAATGCAAACCAGCGTGGGTATGGGTATGATTACGATGAACCAGGCGTTGGGCGATTTGTACATCCGCAAGCAAATCAGTTACCAAGAGGCCATTTCTCACACGGGCGACCCGTCCGGCTTGAAGACCTACTTGCAACAGAAATTGGGAACCGCCAGTTTCAAATAAAAGGCTCTTTACTTTTGCGGGGTTGCTTTCGGGTAACCCCGTTTTTTATGTATAAAAACGCACAAAAAAGCCGCCCGGTAAAGGGCGGCTTTTTCTTCCGTAAAATTTTTTATTGCTGAGGACGGTTGCTTACCACTTGCGGGCACACCCGGATAAAGATATCCGTGCCTACCGCATCGGAAAGTTCCGGTGCAACGGTATCAACAAAGGCGTTCTGCGTCCAGCCGGAAACATACGGTGGCGGCAACAGACGTCTTACACTGGTAGCCAAAATGCCCCATTTGTAATCGGTCAAATTGTTTTCGTCCTTGGTACGGATAGAAAACGTAACCGATTGGTCTCTATTCAAAATCGGGGAGTGCATATGCGCCCGGCGCAGAGAACCCGCGCCGCCTTCAATAAACATCGGCGGAGCAATAATCACCAGCACTTCATCCGTCTTGCCGAAGGAAGCCGCCGCGTAATAGGGCTGCAATTCATCGCTCCAAGAGGCCAAGGTGTTTTGCACGGTAGCGCCTTCTTCGGTCGTCAGTGGGATTAGCATTGCGTTAGAATCGCGCAAGACCGTTTTCACAAACGCGTCGGAGCCGTTCTTCTGCTGAAAAGCCACATACGAGCCGGACTTATACGTTTCTTCCGCTGGGAAATACGGGCTTGCCACTACAATTTGTTTCTCCGGGTTTAACATCCGCAAATCCGTGAGCAAGTTGGAAAGTTGCAATTTAGCGCCTTCGTTCCAATCCGTCGCAATAAAAATGCGGTTTTTGTCGCGCAGTAATTTGGCATACGGCACGGAATTAACGTGCACGACATTTCTATCAATCAGCACGTCCACCTTTTTTAAATGCGTGCGCAAATAGGACATATCCTTTGTGGCCGCCTTATAAAGTTTAGAATCGGGAAGAATATTTTGCTGGCCCGCCCATACTTTTACGGCGTTTACATCGCGCTGCTGTCGCAAGGCACGCAGTTTCCACATATGTTGGGCTTGGGTAATGGCAGAACTGATACTGGGGTTATAAAAATTTTTTGGCAAGGCGCTTTTGGCGGCCTTTTCCAAGGTTCTTGCCGGCACTTTTACGGCCGGGGGTTTTCCGCGCTGGGCTTGCGCCGCGCCGGAAAAAGCGAGGATAAAAAGAGACGTTAGCATCAGCGTAAGTGTTTTGTTCATACTGTTATTATAAGTTTGCCCAGGGCCCGAAACAAGGGCCAAAGGACCTAGGAGGTCATAGGTCCGTTAGAAAGTGTTTCCTTGTTGCGCAGGGTGCGGTGGTACGTAATGGCAAAGCGGTGAACCTCATCGCGGATTTCCATTAATAAGTTTAAAGCCGGGTCGCCAATGGGCAGTTTAATGCTTTCCGCCGCTCCGGGCAGGTAAATACCCTCGTGCGTTTCGGCAAGGGCTATAAACGGGATATAAATGCCCGCGCGGTCAAACGCGTTTAAGGCCGCGGTAATTTGGCTTTTCCCGCCGTCCAGCAAAATTAAATCGGGCGCTTGGGTGGGATCCCTTTTTATTTGGCGCAAACGGCGGAACACACTTTCTTCCATCATCGTAAAATCGCTTCCCCCGCGCTCGGGCAGTTTGGAGCGGATTTTAAAGCGGCGGTAATGCTCGTGGTTCTTTTCTCCGTTAATGTAGCACACCACGCACCCCACGGCCTCGCGCCCGAACAAGTGGGAGTTATCAAACGCTTCAATATGCGCGGGCAGTTTATTTAAACCGATTACCTGCGCCAGGCGTTTTAACTTGTCCGTATTTTCCATAGCGGTAGTAATTTTATCGTCCTTAAACCGCCCCACCAGCACGCGCTCCTGCATATGTGCCAAGGCGTGCAAAAAATTGCGGTAAACGGCCGCCTGTTCGTATTCCCACTTGGCAGAGTGTTCCTTCATCAGCCGCGTGATATTTTCGGTAATGTTGCCAAAGTGTCCGTCCAAAAATTGCGCCATACGCTCGGCAATTTTGCGATAATCTTCATACGAAATTTTGCCCGCACACGGCGCCGGACATTGCCCGGTATGATAATAAATACAGGTATTAATTTTGCGCGGGTCCAATTCCTTTTCGCGCGAAAAATTCCACTTGCACGGGCGCAAGGGCGCGTATTTACTCTTCCACAAAAAGCGCATTAAACTTTTTACAATGCTAGATTTTGGATATGGGCCAAAATATAAGTCCTTTCCGCGCACCACGCGGCGCGTTAAATGCAAGCGAGGGAAGTCCTCCCCCATCGTCAGTTTTAAATAAGGGTAACTTTTGCCGTCCTTGCCAAGGGAGTTAAAAAACGGCTGGTACTGCTTGATTAATTTTTCTTCCAGCACCAAGGCGTCGCGTTCGCTGGCGGTGGTGATATAGTCAATCTTGGCAATCATCGGCAGCAGGCACGGCAGTTTCCACCCGCGGGAATACAGGTTGGATTCCTGGAAATACTGCTTCACCCGGTCGGACAAATTTTTGGCCTTGCCTACATAAATAATCGTGCCCTCTTTGGAGCGCATTATGTAAACACCGGGTTTATTTGGTAAAATATCTAGGCGCGGGTCCATAGAAGTATTGTAACATTTCAGGCGCGCAGCCTGCTTAAACGAAAAAAATCAGTTGACCCCGCGGCAATAAAAGGATAAAATATTAGTAACCCGATTTTTCTATTAGAGGAACTATATAATGGCAAAACTTAAAACTGGTCGGCACACTAGCGCTATCAAAGCGCAGCGCCAAGCCGAAAAAAGAACTTCCGCTAACAAGGGCTTGATTAAAAAAGTCCGCTTAGCCACCAAGACTGTGAACGCTTCCGCTACCACGAAAGCCGCCACGCTGAAAGAAGACTTGAAAAAAGCCGAATCTTGCATTGACAAGGCCGCCAAAAAGAACGTAATCCACTGGAAAACGGCCGCCCGCAAGAAATCCCGCTTGGCCAAAGCCGCTAACAAAGCCGCTGCCGCCAAATAATAAGTCTTGCAATAACCTTTAAAACCGCCCTTGACCGGGCGGTTTTTTTATGGCAATTTTTCCACTCTCCATATGGCAATTTAAAAACTTGCCCACAAAAAAGGCGCCCCGATAAGAGGCGCCTTTTTTCACACGCAAAACCTTATGCTTCCGGGACGTGTTTGTATTTAAAGATGCAGGCAAACAAGATAGCCACTACCAAGGAGAATCCCGCGAAAATAAACCACGATTCGCTCCACCCCGTCATAATGGTATGGGAGACATCCGCCGGATATACCGCGCCGCTGGGCAAAAAGCCGTTTGCCGCCGTATATTCGTTGATGTGGACGTTTACCAACTTGTTAATGACCCATTGGGCGCCCAGCGTACCAATCATCGCGCCGAAACCGTTGGTCATCAGCATAAACACGCCCTGCGCGCTGGAACGGATGGCCGGGTCGGTTTCTTTATCTACATACAAGGAGCCAGACACGTTAAAGAAGTCAAACGCCACCCCATATACAATCATAGAAGCCACCAGCAGCACAATACCGCCCGCGGTGGACGGGTTGCCGATACCAAAGAAGCCAAAGCGCAGCACCCACGCAAACATACTGATAAGCATTACCTTTTTGATACCGAAGCGTTTCAAGAAGAACGGAATCAGCAAAATGCACAGCGTTTCGGACATTTGGGAAAGGGAAATAAGCGCATTGGCATTATTGGCCCCCCAAGAGCCCGCAAAACCCGCCAAGGAGTTAAAGCCGTTAATAAACGGGTTGGCGTAAGCGTTGGTAACCTGCAAGGACATCCCCAGCAGCATAGAAAAGATAAAGAAGATAGCCATCTTTTTCTCTTTAAACAACGCAAACGCTTTGAGGCCCAAGGCTTCGGCCAGCGATTTGGCCTTTTCCGTGCAGGTGGGGCAGGCGGGCAAGGTAAAGCAATACAAGCCCAAAAGCACGCCCAAAATGCCGGAGAAATACCATTGCATATAGGTATTTTGGAAGCCCGTAAAGTTGGAGGTCAGCATCGCGCAGATAAAGCCAACCGTACCGAATACACGGATGGGAGGGAACGCGGAAACGGTATTAAAGCCGCCTTGGCGCAAGGCCGTATAAGCCACGGAGTTGGAAAGAGCAATCGTAGGCATATAGAAAGCCACACTAAACGTATAGCAGGCGAAAACCAGCGCAAAACTTACCTGGGGGAGCGAACCAAAATAAGCCGCCCCGGCCATACCGGCCGCCGCCAACAAATGGCACAGGCCCAGCAGTTTCTGCGCGGGAATCCAACGGTCCGCCACAATGCCGATAATAGCCGGCATAAAGAGCGATACAAAGCCTTGTACCGCGTAAAACCAACCGATATTTTCCGCCAATCCGGCACCAGCCAGGAAGGTACCCATAGAAGTAAGGTACGCACCCCAAACGCCGTATTGGAGAAAGTTCATTGCAGTCAAACGAATTTTGATGTTCATAAGCGAATTACCGCCGAAGCAGGGAAACTCCGGCTGCAAACCTCCATAGAATTGACGGGAAACGCCCTTGGCGCAACTGCCCCCGCCGATAAAACCATTGTACAAAAAAAGATATAATATAGGAAATAAATTGAAAAACGCCGTTTTTAGGAGGAAATTTCATATGGCAGATTACAGTTTTGACGTCGTATCCAAAGTGGATTTGAACGTAATTGCGGAAGCCGTCAGCGCCGCAAATAAAGAAATCACCAACCGTTACGATTTTAAAGGCACCAATTCTACGATTGAACTCAATCAAAAGGATAACGAACTGAAACTCGGTTCCAGCGACGAATATAAGGTAAACACCTTGCGCGACATTATTTTTACGCGTATTGCCAAACGTGGTATTCCGCTTAAAAATATGCTGCCGCAAAAAATTGAAGCCGCTTTGGGCGGGAACGCCAAACAAACGGTAAAAATCCAGCAGGGTATCCCGTCCGACAAAGCCAAGGAAATTTCCAAGGCCATTAAAGACGCCAAATTGAAGGTTTCCGCTTCTATCCAGGGCGACCAGTTGCGTGTATCGTCCAAATCCAAGGACGAACTCCAAAACACGATGGCCCTTTTAAGAGGGCGCGACTTTGGCGTGGAACTCCAATTCACCAATTACAGATAACTTATGCGCAAACTATTACTTATTTTAAGTGCGGCTTTGATTGCCGCCCCGGCCCTGCAAGCGGCTGATATGTCCGCCGCGTTGGATTTTTATAAAAAGCAGGCGCTTACGATTTCCGCCGATCCCGGCCGGGAAGGCCGCGCCTTTGCCAAAGCCTTGGCGGATAATTTAGGCACTTGGGCCTTGCAAAACCCGGGCCAATCCGCCACAGCCGACGCGCTTTTGCTCCAAACGCGCCTTTATCTGCGCGCGGAAGACAATGCCGACGCGCTCGTTACGCTCCTTAAACTGCGTAAGGGCTTTCCGTCGGCTGATACAAGCACTTTAAAAGCGCTGTTGCCGCAAGCCGCCGAAGCCGTGCAGTCGGACTCGCGCAATTTAGTCAGCCAACTCTTTGCGCTTCCGCTCCCCGCCGAAGCCGATACCGAAGCGGACCGTGAAGCCGAAGCCTTATATGCGCTTTCCAAATTGCCGGGCCGTTCCTTATATGCCCCCGCCGCGCAAGCGTTTGAAACCTTTTTTGCGTTTCATCCCAAATACGAAGACGGCGACAAGGTGGAACTGTGGTACGGGGATTTGCACCGCGTAAACGGCAATTATTTGGCCGCTATTTCGCAATACAAAAAAGCAGGCGAACTTTATCCCAAAACGCCGTATAAAGCCGCCAGTTTGCGCCTTATCGGCGATATTTACGCCGACAATTTAAAGGACACCGCCAACGCCACCGCGTACTATACGCGCGTACTGCGGGAGTTTCCGGGTTCGTCCGAAACGGGCGTAGTGTATAAGCATATGGCCATTTTGGACGAGAATAACAAACAGTTTGACAGCGCGCTTATCAATTATGATAAATCCATTGAACTGTTGGGCAACACCGCGGCTTCGTACGAATCGTACCGCGGCAAAGCGGATGTGTATGTAAAAACCAAGAACTACGGCGAAGCATATAATACCTTATTAAAAACGGCTAATGTGTTTGGTACGGACGAAGAAAAATGCACTTTCTCGCTTTTGGAAGCCGCCAATGTGGCCAAAAAGCGTATGCGCGACCAAGCCAAATATATGCAGGCCTTGGAAAAAGCCCTCGTGGCGCATCCCGCCGGACCGCGCGCCCCGCAAATTATGTTTGATTTGGCTTCCGCCTACGAACAGCAGGATAAAAAAGCCCAGGCCGTGGAAATGTACAAACGGTTGATTATCAATCACCCGACTAACAAACTGGCTTCCCGCGCCCAAGGACGTTTGGACAGATTGCAGAAATAAAATTGGGCAAATATAAAAACTCCCCGGGGAAATCCTAGGGAGTTTTTTTATTTGTTCATAAAATAAGATTGACGATGCGCCCAAGAGCCAACAGCATCTCCTTGACTCGTTGGGGTGTCCCGCCCGGACAGGTTTTGACAGATTTTATTGGAAATCTGGCTATCCATATCAGCCCAGCAAATAAAAAAGGTATCTCTGTGATATTTTTCTATCAGGACTAAATCTTTAATATCCTCGCATAAAAAGGCTGTGTTAGTGCCCCCGTGTCCACTAATATTGCAACTAACATCCGTGCTGGAAATTTTGCTTGGGCTTTCCTTTTTAAATCCGGCGGGCATAGCAATAATCAGCGCATCCAAATTGGCGGCATAGCGGTTAGTTTGCATATAAAAATGCTGTTGGGCTTGGTCCACCGCACGGACGAGGTTATACATCGTTGCCGCGCGGCTGCTGCCCACCGCCACCCGGTACGACGGCATAGCGGCCGCCGCCAAAATACCGATGATAAGGATAACGACCAGAAGTTCTATGAGGGTAAAACCTGCGGTTGTGGGCATATGGCTGGGTGCTGTTAAGCCGTCATCCCGGAAGGTCTTTATCCGGGATCTGTTGTTGTCGTTGTAGTAGGTGTCGTCATCCCCGAGGAATTTAGTCGGGGATCCGTTGTTGTAGTTGCCTTTGTTAAATGACGACAGATTCCCGACTACGACACTCGGGAATGACAAAATAGAGGCAAACCTTTTCATTTTTTCTCCTTGTTAAGGCCTTTATATTTGAGCAAAACGGCCTTTTATACGC
>NZ_JBNMIY010000012.1:0-37687 GCF_050873505.1 Candidatus Avelusimicrobium sp.
GAAACTACACGTCTGTCTTTAAAAAAATTATCCCTAGAACAACCTTTGACTATTAGACCGTACTTGCCTTAATAAGGGACTTTTTGACTTTAACAAAAATAATTTACTGCCACCCATTAGAACTTATTAGAATAGTAAACCTCGCTACCCACGACGCACGGCCAACACCGTTTGAGGCAATGCCCGTCCTGCCCAGTGGGTGTACAAAAAATTTAAAGGAAAGAAATATTAAAAAACTTTGCAACTTGCCCCTCCCTCCTTAATACACCTCTACAATAAACCTACATTAGTTTGTGTACCTTAAAAAAGTCATTACCTTATACTTTAAATAGACAGCAGCCCCAGCCAGCCTTTGCGACTTGGGAATTTTATGTATCTTCCAGCCGTGGCGGCGTTGTAGGGCTGAAATCCTCTTATCTTTTTTCTATTACCCTGCCGTCCCAATGCGTTAAATTGGGCGTATGCACTAAATACCACTTTTTAAAGTAATCATCAATTTTGCCTATTTCCGCTTTTACTCCCCTGCGCAACTTTTCAACTTGTTTTAAATAGCCGCTTTTGGTAAAATAATGTCCCAATTTACAAGGCTCCTGCCAAAATTTCTTGGATAATATCGGCGCCCGCTCAAAGAAATCTGTATCCAGCCGCATTTCCTTTTCATTATTGGGGCGGACTTTATAGGCTAGTCCAGCCGTATTGTTAAGTAGCGAAAGCGATTTGAGCCGCGGGGTAAGTTCAAAAGCCATTATACGTATTTGTATATAATTATCTTTCCTGCATATAGTGGTAGTGAGCAACTCCAAAAATTTGCCCTCACGCAAGCGGCACATATCGTACATATACCCCAATCCCGCGTAGTATCCAAACCAAGCGTCCTTGAAGGGTGCGCTAACAAAATTTTTCTCTGTCATAATAGGGAGAATATCTTGCAGAAAAATATCCGTCCTCGCTTGCAGTATTTCTTTGCTCGTTGCCTTATACCAAAACATTTTTCAAATCCTTGGGGAATTATTCCGTCCACATCTTGTCAAAGTATAGCATTTTTAGCGCCCGAACTTATTTGCCGCCCGCCCGAAAAATACAAGGCGACAAACTGTTGTCGCCGGGGAGTGCTATGATAAACATATGGAACCATTAATTGAAGCATACTTGTCTGGTAACGCGAAGCGCCTCCGCCAACTGGTGCTAGGCGGGGCGGATGTCAATCGGCCAATGCGCGAGTACCCGGGCGATATTTTGTTGGAGCCTTGTTTGGCTAAAAATATCCGCCTGGTGCAGTTTTTACTAAGTCGCGGCGCCCGGCCCACGGGGGCACTTCTGGCGGACCTGATTGGGTATAGTGGCATTTTGCCCGGGCGGTATCTGGCTAGACTCTTGCGGCGGCTGTTAAAAGCCGGGGCAGACCCAAACGCAACGGAGCGCGGGCACACTCTCTTGTGGTGGGCCGCAGAGAGCGGCGATCCGCTCACGCGCGACAATGCCCGGCTGGCGTCCGTATTGCTAAAATTCGGCGCGGACCCCAATATGAAAAATGCTCCTTGCAAGGCTGACTATAATCCCCAAGAAACGCCCCTTTTGCGGGCGGCGTATTGCAACCAATCTGCTATGCTCATTAAATTGCTTAAATACGGGGCGGATATAAATACTGTGGATAATTACGGGCGAAATGCGCTTTTTTACGCGGCAATGGGTATGGGGCGGTTACCCGTCTATAAGTGCTTGGTACGGCACCATATTGATTTGCAGCACCGCCTGCCGGACGGGACAAGCATTACGGATTATATGCGGAATTTGTCCCCGTTTGTAAGCGGACAGGCCGAGGCGTATTTAATCGGTTGCGGGGCTCCGCGTCCTACTATCCCGCGTGCCAAACTTCGCCCTAACCAATAATCCAAGCCGCTATACTTTTGTGCGCTTTATTGCTATCCCCTCGCCCACCCGGCTTTTGCTTGCATAAAAAACCTGCTTTTTGTATTGTATGGATATATACTTGCTTTTCTTCCTCGTTAAATTTTTCTATTGGAGCATACTATGGCAAATTACCGTTGGGGTATTGATTTGGGCACATCTTCTATTGGCGTAGCCGTTTACGAGACGGACGATAACGGCAAAATCCTTTCTTTAAAACATTTGGACAGTTATATCTTTGGCGAGCCTGTGGCCCCCAAGGAAATGGTAACTTTGAACACCGCCCGCCGTGCGGCGCGTTTGATTCGCCGTCAGGTGGAGCGCAAGGCGGCACGCCTTAAAAAAATGTCCTACATTGCTAAATCCTTGGGCGTTACGCCGGAAGTTCTGCGCGCCACGCCGGAGGACGTTATCGCCTTGCGTGCCAAAGCGGTGCGGGAGGAAATTTCTATCCCGCAACTTATCAAGGTGCTTAGCCACATCGTCAAAAACCGCGGCTACAAGGGTACTTTGTCCGCAGAGGACAAAGGCACCGTCGGCAAAAAATTATCCCAAACGGCGCAAGCCCTTACCGGGGGCAAAACCTTGGGCGAACTCTTGTACGAGCGCAAAACGCAGGCCAACGGCCAGCCGTGGCGGAAGGTGGAAGAAGACGGTACCTTTATTTACCGCCAATTAGTAGAGGACGAATTTGCCCGCATTTGGGACACGCAAGCCAAGTTCCACCCGGAGTTAAACGGCTCCTACGCCGTGTGGGGGGATAAAATGTTCCCTGATTTTCCGGGCAAAACGGAAATTCCGCTGAAAGATGCCTTCCACTCTGCAATGTTTTACCAACGCCCGATAAAGTGGGAATTGGAAACGGTCGGGAACTGCGACATTTATCCCACGGAAAAGCGCGCCGCCGCGGCCCAAATTGCCTACCAGCATTACCGTATGGCAAAGGTTCTGGCCGATTTGCGCGTGCGCAATAAAAACACGCGTGAAAGCGTCCCGCTCACCTTGGCGCAAAAGACCCAACTTTTTAATTTCTTGGACGCCAACACGGCGGAATATTCGGCGGAAACAAAGGCCGTTCCGTTTGCCACGCTATATAAGGATTTGGGCTTGCCGGAAGGGTGTACCTTTACCTTGGACCGCACCTACCACGCCCGGGGCGGGCTGAAAGGCAACACCACCTTGTACGCGTTTGAAAAGGCGGGCGTTTTAAACGACTGGGCCAATTTAACCGACGAAGCGCAAGAATTGGTCTTGGAATTTTTAGCCAATGTTTCCACCCTGTCGGACATTATGGACAATTCGGACGCGTACATAAAAGACCGTGTACCGGAATTAACCAAAAACTTAAAGCCTACCTCTCAGGATTGCGAAGCGTGCTATCAGTTTATTTTGAAGTTAAAAGAGCGCAACGTATTGCCAGAGTTGTCGTTGGAGCAAGGGCGCAGTTCGTACAGCATTAAAGCGCTTAAAATGCTGACGGAGCGCATTATGCAGGGCGAGCAAGAGGCGGATGTCTTGGCGGAAATAGAAGCGCAAAAAACGCACCCGCAGGGCAAATTCCGCTCTACCGAGGCTATTTTGAAGGAGCAAGCCATTAACGACCCGGTGGTTTCCCGTTCGCTCGCGGAGTTTAGGCGGGTAATGGCTTATACTTTGCACAAGTTTGGCCAGCCGGCCGAAGTGGTGGTGGAACTTTCCCGCGACATTAAAAACTCCTTGCGCCGCCGCCAATTTTTGGAAGGACAAAATAAAGTCCAGGCGGACGCGCGCAAAGAGGCTATTGCAGAATTGCAGGCAAATCATACGTTAGTCAGCCCCCGCAATATAGAAAAGTATTTGCTGTGGAAAGAACAGGGACAAATGTGCCCATATAGCGGACAGAATATTGTTTTTTGGCAGGCGTTTGACGAAAAGCAAACGCAGGTGGACCATATTATCCCGCAGCGCGGGGAAATTGGCGGGCCGAACGTGTTTGAAAATAAGGTGTTGGCGTTTACGGACCAAAATAAAGAAAAAAGTAATCGCCTGCCCTACGAGTGGAAATTCCAAGCGGATATAGACGATTACTTGGCCTTGCAAGCCACCAACAAGCAGAAAAAGAAGAATAAAGAGGCGGTTAATTACGATTTTGGCCGCCATAGCACGCTGATTAACTTTGTACAGCATTTGTGGACCCTCTATTCCAAAGAGAAAAAGGGGTATTACTCCGCCCGCGACCACAAATATAAACCCACGCAAAGAGGGGCGCGTATTTTGCGCAAAATTAATAACTTGCTGGCTACGCCCGATGAGGTAAAGCAAGATTTTGTGGCACGCCAGAACCAAGAAACCGCTTGGATAGGCAAAATTGTGCTGGACTGGTGCAAGGACTTTTGCCCCAAGGTTACGCCCTCTTACGGGGCCTTAACCGCCTATTTGCGCGGACAGTTGCATTTTGAGGATGTTCTGCCCTTAATCCGCTTGCAGGAAGGGAAAACTCTCTATGATAAAGACGATAAAGAAATAGACCCCGCCAAATGGCAGGAACTTTACACCAAACATCAGTTAAATTACAAAGAAGCCGGGGCGTTGCAGGAGGATTTTGAGAAGTATTGCAAGGATAAGGACTTACTGACGGAAAGCGATAAACAAAAGGCATATTTTAATTTTGTGCGGGAACAACGTACTCAACTGCAATTTAATAAACGGTGCGACCACCGCCACCACGCGGTGGATGCGGCGGTAATCGGCCTGTGCAATTTGTCCTTGGTGCAACGGGCTTCTGTCCATAATAGAAAGTACGGTACCTTGCATAAAATTGAGGGGATCAATTCGGACGGTACCCGCAATAAAGATAAAGACATCCCGGGCTTTATGTTGGAAAATATCCCGCAATACGCGGCCCTGCGCGACGCCGTGCAAGCCCGTTTAACCAATTATGTGGTATGGCATAAGCCGGACCACTTTCCAAGCGGCGCGCTGTTTGACCAAACGGCGTATAATGTGCTGCCCAAAGACGGCGAAAAACGCTTTGTAAAGCGCGCCCCGCTTTCCAGTTTCTTAAAGGCAAACGCAAAGAAAACCTTGGAAAACTTGGAGAAACTGCTGTTTTGCGACGCGGAAAAAAACGAAATTATTGCCAAGTTTAAAGAACGCTTGGCGCAGGGGATGACGCAAGAGGAAGCCTTGTGCGGAAAGAAAGACGACCCCGCTGACGGGATTTATTACCGCGGAAATAAAGTTAAGCAAGTAAAATATATGTATTTAACCGGGCGTGGCGTCCGCGTGTTTGACGAAAACGCGGATAAAGAAATTTCTAACACGGATAAAGTAGGCACTTCGCACAAAAAAGCCTATCAAAACGGCGGGTACGCCTGTATGGATTTTGACGCGAAAACAGGCAAAAAGTTGGCGCTTGTTCCGCTGTGGAAGTATGGCAAACAAAAGCAAGTACCGCCCGGCGTGGTGCGCGTGTTTATTGGGGATATGTTGTTTGATAAAACGGAAAAGCAATTTTATACAGTTAAATCATATAGTGCGCAGGCGGGCTTGGTATTGCAATTAAATACCGAAGTACAGAAGGCGGAAGTTAGAACTTCCAATATTAAAAATTACAGCGTGGTATCCAGCAGGCAGGATATCGCCAAATTAAAGAACAATGAGCATACAACATCTGATTAGTATTGATAGGGAAGCCAAACTATCTATTGATACGGGTAGGCTCAAAATAACCTTTCAAAACGCGGGCGAAACGCATTTTATCGCCGCGTGCGATATTGCCGTGCTGATTTTGGCTAACCCGTGTATCAGTCTGTCTTTGGCCGTTTATCAGGAACTGGCTAAAAACGGGGCGGTAATCCTTACGGCGGGGGAAAAGTATATGCCCTGCGCAATGAGCGTGCCCCTTGGCGTGAATATAGACGGCGCGCGCCGCCCTTTCCAGCAAGCCCAACAGTTGGATAGCGATGCCGCCGGGCAATGCTGGGCGCAGTTGCTCTCGTCCAAGGTGTTGGGCCAAGCCTTGGTGGCAAGCGCGTTTGCGCCGGAACTATCCGAGCGGCTTAAATTAATTGCTAAACACATTGAGCCCGGGGATAAAGAGTGCCGGGAAGCGCAGGCCGCGCAACTGTATTGGCCGGAATTTTTTAAATCGCTTGATAATCCTATTGATTTTAGGGATAAACAGGGGGCCACGGATCCGGTAAACATTGCGCTAAATTACGGCTATGCCGTGTTGCGCGCAATTGTGGCGCGGGGACTGGCGGGGGCGGGGCTGTGCCTAAATTTTGGGGTGGGGCATTGCCGGAAGGATAATCCCTTCAACTTGGCCGACGATTTTATAGAGCCCTTTCGCTTTTTGGCGGACCGGGCCGTATATCAAATTTTTAGGGATAACCACCCGACCAGTTTTGATAAAGAGGTTAAAAAGCAACTGCTTTCTGCGTTGCTTGCAAGCACAATTACTATTGCAGGGAAGACATACCGCTTATTCCAAGGCGTAGATTTTGCCGTCAATAGTTATTGTTTAAGTTTGCAGGACACACGCCGCAAATTACTGCTGCCCAATTTGCCCGCCCGCCCCGGGAAGGCTCCCACGGCCTCCCTGTGGCAAGCCACGCAGTTTCCCTATGAAACCCAATAGTTGGCGCATTATGTGGGTGGTGGCGGTGTTTGACTTACCGACGCAAACCAAAATCCAGCGCAAGCGGTACGCGGGGTTTCGCAAGTTGCTGCTGCACAACGGGTTTAGTATGATGCAGTATTCTGTATATGTGCGCAATGTGCCCACAATGCACCAGGCGCAGGCCCTAATAAAACAGTTAGGGCCGCAAACGCCGCCGCAGGGGCAGTGCGCTTTTTTGATGATTACCGACAAACAATTTGGCCTGACGAGAAACTTCTATGGGCCGTCTTTACGGCAAGAAAAAATCCCCAAAAAGCACGAGCAACTCATACTTTTTGAGGATTTTTAATTATTTACAACCAAATTAAAACTAATTTAAGTGGGAATAAATCCCTTTGCGGGCTTGAAAGCCCTTGTTACCTAAGTTGAGGCACAAATAAGAATAAGGTTCCTGAAATTATTTTACCAAAAAGGCTTATTTTTTAACAACTTTTTATAGTTTATCAAATCTTACCTTATTCTTCGGTGCCTAATAGGAACTAGTTTAACAATATTAAAAATATTGATATTCAAATCTTACCTTATTCTTCGGTGCCTAATAGGAACCTCCGGGGCGTTATCCCCGTTCATTATACCCAAATCTTACCTTATTCTTCGGTGCCTAATAGGAACATGCTATCAGGTTGATTGCTAATTATTTTAACAAATCTTACCTTATTCTTCGGTGCCTAATAGGAACGGGAAATCTGTTATAATATCTCTTTCTCTACAAATCTTACCTTATTCTTCGGTGCCTAATAGGAACGATAGGTGTCCCAAAGTCCAAAATCGTCCACAAATCTTACCTTATTCTTCGGTGCCTAATAGGAACTAACATAAACGTAACGCTGATTGTAACAACCAAATCTTACCTTATTCTTCGGTGCCTAATAGGAACAGAAAATTTTACAAAAGCCCGCAAAAAGGCCAAATCTTACCTTATTCTTCGGTGCCTAATAGGAACGGGAGGGTATTAATATATATTATTATATCCAAATCTTACCTTATTCTTCGGTGCCTAATAGGAACAACTTTTTTGCTCTAAACCAGCGCGGGCTACAAATCTTACCTTATTCTTCGGTGCCTAATAGGAACAAGATAAGTAGTTTTCCTTATTTGGCAATTTTTTCACCTAGTAATAAGATATCCTATTTCTTTTCAAAGAACTACTTATATTTTAATAAGCGCGCGGCGTAAAGTCAAGGTGTAATTTCAGTTGCGCCGCGCACCTTATTCGCTCCGTGGCTTGGCTCGTTTGAAAATCTCGTCCATTGTTCCCTGTCTTGTGCAAATATTTGTACAATAAAGTTACATATGAACTTACCGCAAGAATTTACCCAATATACCGCTAATTTGTTCGGCCCACAGCGTTGGAAGCGCTTTGTGCAGGCGTTTGCACAGGAAGCGGCGGTAAGTGTGCGCCTTAACCCGTGGAAGGCCACGGAAAACCCGTTCCCGCAGGCCGAGCCTGTGCCGTGGTGCCAAGGGGGATTTTGGCTAAACGAGCGCCCGGCTTTCACGCGCGACCCGCTCCTCCACGCCGGGGTGTATTATGTGCAGGAGGCGGGCTCGCTCTTCTTGGACCACGTCCTGCGCCATTGGGTTACGGGCCCTGTCAGCGCGCTAGATTTGTGCGCCGCACCGGGGGGAAAATCTACCCTAATGCGTGCCGCCCTGCCCGAGGGTTCCGTGCTGGTCAGCAACGAGATTGACCGCCGCCGCGCCAATATCCTTTTGGAAAATATCCTTAAACAAGGCCATCCGGACGCCTTGGTTACGCACAACGCGCCCAAGGATTTTGCGAAAACGGACTTGATTTTTGATGTGATTTTGGCGGACGTGCCGTGTTCGGGAGAGGGGCTTTTTCGTCGTGATGAGGGCGCCATAAAAGAGTGGAGCCCGCAAAATGTACATTTTTGTGCCGAACGCCAACGGCAGATTTTGCGCGATATTTGGCCGTGCCTCAAAGACGGGGGCCTGCTGATTTACAGCACTTGTACCTTTAACACGCACGAAAATGAGGAAAACGTCCGCTGGCTTGCTGACGAATTAGGTGCGGAAATTTTGTCCGTGCCCGTGCAGCCCGCGTGGCAGATTACGGGCAGTCTGCTGGACGGGTGGGAGCAACCCGTGTACCGTTTTATCCCGGGCACAACCCGTAGCGAGGGGCTCTTTATGGCGGTGCTTCGCAAAACGGGGGGAAATCGGGCTTTTGCAACTTTGCCCGCTTCTCTGCGTACGCAAGTAAAAAAATACCCGCTTTTGCACTTGCTTTCCGACGGACAGCCCAAGCCCGAAACCAAAGGCTGGGAGCAAATCCCGTCTATTGCGCAGGCGCTTTCGCTTACCACAAAGGAAGCGGATTTTCCGCGCGCGGAACTGCCGTTGGACGCGGCTTTGCGCTATTTGCACCGGGAAGCCCTCGTCTTGCCAGCGGGTACGCCGCGCGGCTTTGTGCTGGTAACGTATCAGGGCCACCCGCTCGGCTTTGTAAAAAACTTGGGCGACCGCGCCAACAATCTCTATCCCAAACCCTGGGCCATCCGCAGTTTGTAAGGCTTAATCCCTTTTGAATAAATCGCGCGTATAGACTTTGCCTTGCACGTCGTCTAAGGCGCTTGCGTAACGGTTGGCAATAATCAGCGAGGAGCGCTGTTTGAAGTCGGATAAATTGTTTACCACTTCGCACCCGTGGAAAGATGAGCCGTTTTCCAAGGACGGTTCGTAAATAATAATTTTTGTCCCTTTGGTTTGCAGGCGTTTGATAATGCCTTGTATGGCACTCTGCCTGAAATTATCACTCCCCGATTTCATCGTCAAACGATATACGCCGATTACTGTGTCGGGTGTAACGCTTGCTTGTTGAAAGATGCGTTCGGCGATAAAATTTTTGCGCGTGCGGTTGGCGGCTACAATGGCGGAAATGATGTTTTGCGGTACATCTTGGTAATTCGCCAGCAGTTGCTTGGAATCTTTGGGCAGACAATAGCCGCCGTAGCCAAAAGAGGGGTTATTATAGGAGTCGCCGATACGTGGGTCCAGGCAGACGGCCTCAATAATCTGCCGGCTATTGAGCCCGTTCAGTTCGGCATAGGTGTCCAGTTCGTTAAAATAACCCACGCGCAAGGCCAAATAGGTGTTTGAAAATAGTTTCACGGCTTCGGCTTCCGTGTAGCCCATAATTAAGGTTTTGATATTAGGTTTTGGCGCGCTTTGTTTGAGTAAATCAGCAAAGACTTCCGCTTGTTTGGTTAAAAATTCGTCCGAGAGGTCCGTCCCTACCACAATGCGGGAAGGATATAAGTTATCATATAGTGCTTGCCCTTCGCGCAGAAATTCCGGGCTGAACAAAATGTTTTTTAGCCCCATTTTTTCGCGGATTTTACGCGTATAACCCAGCGGAATTGTGGATTTGATAACCACGGTAGCGGCGGGAGTATATTTTTTGACCAGTCGGATGACGTCCTCCACCGCGGACGTATTAAAATAGTTTTGCTGAGGGGCGTAATTGGTGGGCGTGGCGATGATGACGAAATCCGCATTTGTATAGGCGGTTTGCGGGTCCAAGGTAGCGGATAAATGAAGCGGTTTTGATGCCAAAAATTCTTCTATTTCCTTGTCTGCAATGGGGGACTTTTGATGATTAATTAAATCCACCTTTTGGGGCATAATGTCTATGGCGGGCAAGCAACGTAGCAAGCGAAAGCCCCACATATCCCATCCCGGCAACTGCAATCTTCATATTTTAGTGTACCTCAAAAGAAATATTACTAATTAAGATGTTTTTTTGTTGCAAAATTTTTAACGACGCTGTCTATTTCACAAACATCTCTATTAGTAAGCGGGTTGTTTAACGTCCCTGCGCACTGGTGGCATAAGTAAATTATTTTTAGGTATTTTTTCTCCAATAGCGGAGGAAGAAAATCCGATGGGTGTTTGGTCCCCTGATGCTGTTGGCAGAAAAAAGTATAGAGCCCTTTTTGGCCCTTTGCACTATTGCAACTTTCGCAAGCCCATATTAAATTGTGAATTCCTTGTATATGGTCGCAATGGGGACAGCGTTCATTTACCAGCAATGTTTTGGGGACAATATGCTCTTGGGACAAGTTTTCCGTACTGCCACAATAAATACACTTTTTCTCACTATTGACCAGTTGCCAATCTTCTCTCAAAATATCAGACCACTTTTTTTCATTATCTCTTAATTGACGAAATGTCTTTTTTATAAAACCATAAGAGGCTTTTTTTGCCTGAACGCCGTCTTTGTGTTTTAACGCAGATTTCGCAATAATTTTAGCATACTGATATAGAATAAAATCTCGTATTGTTTGTACTTCGTTATCGGGCATCATCATCTCCTATATCTATCAAATTGCTTCCAAGTATTACATAATTATTTTTATTATATCATTAAAAAATGTTTGGTTTGGAGAGAAAATAGGAGTTTTGCCTGGGAAAAATATAAAACAAAAAAGCCGCTTAGTTAAAAGCGGCTTTCTAAATGGTCGGGGCGGCGGGATTCGAACCCACGACCTCACGGTCCCGAACCGTGCGCGCTACCATCTGCGCTACGCCCCGTAAATAATTTTTAAATGGTCGGGAAGGCGGGAATCGAACCCGCGATCTCTCGCACCCCAAGCGAGCGCTCTACCTCTGAGCCACTCCCCGTAAAATAGTCTTTTCCTGACTACCTAAATATTTTATCATTATTTTAACAATTCTTCCAGTGTTTCTTTTATTTCCGTCAGAAGTTTCACATCGCTATGGGCTTTTTCGGCCTTATTTGCCGACAGGAATTGATACTTGGAGAGTTGTTTTTTGGCGCCTTCCAGCGTCAATTTGTGCTTATAAATTAAATCCTTAATTTTGAGAATAGTGTAAACATCTTCCTTGGTGTAGCGGCGGTGTCCGCTTTCTAGGCGAATTGGGCGGATGAGGCCGAACTCGGCTTCCCAGTAGCGCACGGAATATTCCGGCACGCCGGTGATGCGCTTTACGTCGCCGATGGAAAAATAATCCTTCTGCTCAATTTCTTCTATTCCCATATTTGTATTATATCAATTTGAGGGGGCGGCGTGGCGGCGCTGTATTTAACGCAGAAGCCCCGCAACAGCGAGGCTTTTAAATTTGCGCCCGGCGGGAGTCGAACCCACATTTCCAGCTTCGGAGGCTGACGCTCTATCCATTGAACTACGGGCGCGGAAAGCGTTTCTTTTATTTTATCAAAATTTGGCGGCCTGCGCTTTTAAGTTTCACATTTTCCCGGCGGAAAATATCCCGTTATCTAACCTCAAAAAGGTTCGTTGGCGGGAACCAGTTTTTGATAAAATATGAACCAGGGAGGAAAATATGAAAAAAATTACAGTATTAGTGGCCGCTATTTTATTGGCGGCTTGTAGCAAGCCCGCGCCTGCGCCCGAGGAAGCGGCCCCTTCGGAGCAAGTTTCTGCGGTGGGGGAAATCTATACGGGTGTTTTGCCCGCGGCGGACGGACCGGGTATCAAAACCACGGTTGCGCTTCTGCCGGACGGTACGTTTACTTGGACGAGTGAATATTTGGAAAAAGCCGACGGAGTGTTTGAAGATAAGGGCACCTACACGGTTGAAAACGGAGTGGCTACTCTGACGATTCCTCAGCAAGAGGGCTATTATTTACAACTCTCGCCGGGCCAGGCGGCCCTCTTGGACCAAGACAAGCGGCCGATAACAGGCGACCTAGCCGAAAAGTATATTTTAAAGAAAGCCAATTAGAAAAATCCCCGAGTTCTCCCTCGGGGTTTTTTATGTCGTGGCAGGATAACGGCAAGGAATACTGTTTTTTGTCGTTGTTGTTTAACAGTTGCTTATAAAGGGGTTGTTTCGTTTTTTTTTTTTGTTAAAATTTTGATAAATCGCGGTGGGTGTACCCGGATGTATCCGGGGTATAAGAACGCGTATAAAAGGCTGTTTTGCTCAAATATAAGGGCCTTAACAAGGAGAAAAAATGAAAGGATTTACTTCTATTTTGTCATTCCCGAGTGTCGTAGTCGGGGATCTGTTTTTATTCAAAAAGGCAACGACAACAACGGATCCCCGACTAAATTCCTCGGGGATGACAGCAACGGCAAACGAGAGATCCCGTATAAATACTCTACGGGATGACGGCTTAACAGCACCCAGCCATATGGCCACAACCGCGGGTTTTACCTTAATTGAACTCTTGGTCGTTGTCCTCATTATCGGCATATTGGCGGCAGTGGCGGTGCCGCAGTATCAGTTGGCAGTAGATAAATCTAAATTTGCGTCCAATATGCCGCTGGTGGATGCGGTGGAAAAGGCCCAAGAAGCGTATTATTTGGCAAACGGCCAGTACGCGGATACTTTTGACCAGTTGGATGTGGAAATACCGAAAACCTATGCGTATAAGAAGCCCGAAAGTTGGGGCGGGGATTGCTGGGCGACGGGAGACCCTTGGGGTTATCCGCATATCTGCACCAACCAATGTTATTCTTTTATTGCTCCTTGGACCCCATATGATGCCGTATATTTCCGCACGCATAATTATGCCAGTTCTTATAACAAGGTATGTGCGGATGCCAAACGGGCTTGTAGTGTTAGGATGGAAAAAGCAAGTTCCCAGCCAGCCCGTTGGCGTCGGCTGTGCAAGGCATTAGGTACGGAAACTTCCCAACATTATGCAGGTGGCACCTTTTCTGGCTCACCTAATTGGGATTTGCGCTAATTTTATATCTTTTTTCCGCCTAAAAAGACGGCTTGTAAATTAAGTTGCGGGTCCAATAACACAAGGTCCGCCGCAAAGCCCTCTTCCAAACGCCCTTTGTTGGGCACATTTAATAAGCGCGCGGCGTTGGTGCTTGTCAGTTGTGCGGCTTCGGCGGGCGTGTAGCCAAAGGCTACCAAATTTTTGAAGGCCTGCGCCATTGTCAGGGCGGAGCCCGCAATTACCTTGTCCGTTTTGCGCTTCCAAACGCCGCCGTCCAAAATAACCTCTTCCCCGTTAGCGATAAACGGTCCGTCCGTAAGCCCGGTGGGTTTTAGGGCGTCGGTAATGGCCACGATATTTTCAAGCGGTTTTATCCGGCGCAAAAAGCCGACCACGTCCGGGTGAACGTGTACGCCGTCTGCAATGATTTCGCAGGAAATTTCCGGGTGCATCAGCACCGCTCCGGCGGCACCGGGGGCCCGGTGGTTAAAACCGCTCATCGCATTAAATAAATGCGTGGCGTGTTTTACGCCTTGGTGGGCTCCGCGCAAAAATTCGCCGTAAGTAGCGTTGGTGTGGCCGCCTTGCACCAAAATCCCGTGCGCCAAGCAAAAATCAATAATAGGGCTAATTCCCGGCAGTTCCGGGGCCAGGGTAATGTTAGTGATATGCCCTTGGGCCGCCTCGTACAGGCGTTCCATATCGGCTAATTGCGGGGGAACGATGTCCTGCGGTTTCATTACGCCCGGTTTTTGGGGGGATATAAAAGGCCCCTCCAAGTGAAAACCGATAATTTGGGCGCCCGTTTCCCGGCCCAGTGCCGGCAGTAAGGTTTTTAAAAGGGCTTCCATTTCGTGCGGGCGTGCGCAATAGAGGGTGGGGCAGAAGGCACTTACGCCGTACTTGGCCAGTTTTTGGGACATTTCAAGCAAATCGTTCCTCGTGGCGTTTTCGGGCCCGTACCCGGCAAATCCGTGGATATGCGGGTCAATAAACCCCGGCACGGCAAGCGCGCCTTTGGCATTAAAAATAGGCACATTGGGTAGCGGTGTGCCGTCCGTAATAATTTGTTTGATTTTCCCACCCGAAAGCCACAGTGCCGCCGGACGGATTTCGCCCGCCAGCACCGCACGGGTGTCGGTAATTAGTAAATCTTGCATATTATTCCTCTATGTTCAGCGTCCAATGCGCCCCGGCGGGGGCGGCGGCCATTTGCGCGGCCAGTTGGCCTTTAAAGGGTTCCGGCAGTTGGGCGCACGCTTCGGGATCCGCCAATAAAGTGGCGTGCGGGTGGAGTTTTAAGGCCGTAATGGGCCAGTTTAAGTCCTTGCCCGGTACAGCCAAATGGGCCACGGCTTCGGCCTTTTTGGCGCCGGAAGCCAAAAATAACACTTCTTTGGCATCCGTTACCGTGCCGATCCCCACGGACAAAGCCTGCTTGGGCACGCGGTGCGGGTCGTTTAAAAAGAAGCGGGAATTGGCCTCTATGGTGCTGGGGGTCAAATTGACGAGCCTAGTGCGGGTGTTAAAGGCCGAGCCGGGCTCGTTAAAGGCGATGTGCCCGTTGCGCCCTACGCCGCCCAAAAACAAATCAATCCCGCCCAGCGCGGCAATAGCGGCCTCGTATTGGGCGCACTCTTGGGTTAAATCCTTGGCCTGTCCGTTTAAAATGTGGATATTTTCGGGCTGAAAATCCGTTCCGTCAAATAAATTAAGCCGCATATAACTGTGGTAACTTTGCGGGTGGTCCAGCGGCAGGCCGACGTATTCGTCCATATTAAACGTAACCACATTTTTAAAGGATAATAAGCGGTTTTTGTAGAACAACCGCAAATTGGCGTACATATCTACCACGGTTCCGCCCGTCGGCAGGCCCAGCACAAAGGGCTTTTTGGGCATTGGCGCAAAGGCGTTAATTTTTTCCTTGATGTACGCCGCCGCCCACAAGCCTAAATTCATTTTGGTTACCACTAAACGCATATATAAAAACCCCTATTTTAAATACTTTTTTATTTCGTCGGAAAGCAAATCCGCTTCCGGCCCGATGACTACCTGTACAATGCCGCTTCCGCCGTTTACCACTCCGCGCGCCCCCAGTTGTTTAAGCGTATTTGTATCCACCTTGGCAGAATCTTTTACTTCCAGGCGCAAGCGTGTGGTGCAGGCATCCAACGATAAAATGTTATCCCTGCCGCCTAAGGCCTGTATGTACTTTTCCCCGCGGGAAAGCGGCTCTTTGGTTTGCACCTGTTGGATAGCCGGAGCGGGTTCTTTTTCTTGGGCGGGTTCCGTGGGGCCAGTTGCCACGCTTTCACGCCCCGGGGTGAGCAAATTCCATTTAGTAATGGCGTAGTAAAAAACAAAATAATAAAGTACGCCATACACAAGGCCCACCGGGAGCAACCGCCAGCCGTTGGTGCCAAGCCCGTAACTAAGCAAATAGTCAAAAAGTCCGGCGGAAAAGGTGAAGCCGAGTTTCACTTGCAGTAAATTCATTACCACCAGCGATAACCCCGTCAGTACCGCGTGTAATACATACAGCGGAAACGCCAAAAACATAAACGAAAATTCAATCGGCTCCGTAATCCCGGTTAAAAAGGACGTAAGCGCCATAGACAGAAGAAGCCCGGCGGTGGCTTTTTTGCGGGCGGTGTCGGCGGCTTTAATCATCGCCAGACACGCGGCAGGCAAGCCGAACATCATTACTGGAAAGAAGCCCGCCATAAAGGTTCCGGCGGTGGGGTCTCCCGCAAAAAAGCGGGTCAAATCCCCGTGTACCAGCGTGTTTACGCCGTTTTGGACGGTGGCAAAATCGCCGAATTGGAACCAAACCAAGTTGTTTAAAATGTGGTGCAGGCCGAGCGGAATTAGCAGGCGGTTAGCCAGCCCATAGAAGAACAACCCAATGCTGCCCGAGGAAATCGTCCAGTTGCCAAACGCGCTGATACCGTGCCCGATAGGCGGCCACACAAAGTAAAACACGCACGCGAGCAGTAAACACACCGCGCCCGTAACAATCGGCACAAAGCGTTTTCCGCCAAAAAAGGCCAAGTAAGGGGGAAGCGCGATATTTTTGTATTTGTTATACAAACACCCGGCCACCGCACCTGTGATAATGCCGCCCAAAATATCCATATTAATAGACGGGTCCAAGGTTTTAAGGGTAGCGGTTAAAATCACGTACCCCACAAAGGCGGCCAAGGCGGCGGCACCGTGGTTTTCTTCGGCGAACCCGACGGCCACGCCGATAGCAAAGATAATGGGCAAATTGGTAAAAACGGCCCCGCCCGCCTGCGAAATAAAGGCAATATTAAGTAAATCCGGCTGGCCCAGGCGTAGTAGCAGGCCCGCAATCGGCAAAACGGCAATCGGCAACATAAGGGCTTTACCCAAACGCACTAAAAACTTACCAACGGAGGCACAAGATTTTTTCAATTTTTCCATAAGTTCTCCTTGTTACAGGGCAAAATGTTTGCGGCCCAAGGCGCGCACTTCCTGTGCCGAGGATAATTCCAAGGCCTGCGCGGCAATTTGGGCGCATTGTTGGCGGTTCAAACGGCGGATGAGCGCCTTTACTTGGGCAATGTTTTTTACTCCGGCGGCCAGTTCGCCTACGCCCAACCCGATTAAAAAGGGCACGGCGGAAAGGTCGCCCGCCATTGCGCCACATACCGCCACGGGGCGGCCATATTTTTTGGCCCCTTGGCAGGTAAGCGCAATAAGTTTTAAAACGGCCGGGTGGAGCGGGTCCGCTTGCGCGCTTAATACCTTATGCCCGCGGTCAATCGCCAGCGTGTATTGCGTTAAATCGTTGGTGCCGATAGAAAAGAAATCGGCGTGCTTGGCCAGTTGCGCGCTTGTGAGCGCGGCAGAGGGAACCTCTATCATTGCCCCCGTCTGTACGGGTTCCTGTAAGCCTAACTTGGCGGCTTCTTGGGCGATGAGGTCTTTAAAAAATATTATTTCGTCCGCAAAGGTTACCATTGGCAGCATTATGCGCACTTGGGAGAGTGGCGTAAGGCACAAAAGCGCGCGGATTTGCGTTCTGAAAAATGCTTCGTTGCGTTTGAACGCGCGGATGCCGCGCACGCCCACAATAGGGTTATCCTCGGGCGAAATCTGTACAAACGGCAGGGGTTTGTCGCCACCCGCATCCAATAGGCGGAACGTGGCGGGGCGGTCCTTGCAGGCGTTTAAAGTTTCCTGATAGACGGCTAACTGTTCGTCCTCGCCGGGTGCGTCTGCCCGGTTATTAAACAAAAACTCGGTGCGTACTAAGCCTAGACCCTCGGCGCCGTTTTGGGCGGCCAAGGCGGCTTCCTGCGGGGCGGACACATTGCCCAACACCGCAATATGCACGCCGTCTTGCGTGAGGGCGGGCTCTTGCGCTTGGGCGGACGCCGCTT
This sequence comes from Candidatus Avelusimicrobium sp., assembly GCF_050873505.1. Classification (GTDB taxonomy): domain Bacteria; phylum Elusimicrobiota; class Elusimicrobia; order Elusimicrobiales; family Elusimicrobiaceae; genus Avelusimicrobium. The sequence goes on from NZ_JBNMIY010000012.1 coordinate 17,660, forward strand.
GCATAAGGGCCTGCTCCTTTTGGTGGGTAGTTTCAAAATCTTTTAGTTGCTCGGGCGTGGGGTTAATGAGTGCCTTGCCCTCGTCCGCATACAAGAGAACAGTTGCCCCGTCCGGGATTTGGAGCACGCCTTCCCCGGCGTTTACCACGGCGGGCAGCCCCATATTGCGCAGTAAAATGCCCGCGTGCGCGGTGGGCGAGCCGTGCGCCAATACGACGCCTGCGGCTATGCCGGATAAATGGGAAACCTCGGAGGGGAGTAACTCCTCGGCGATTAAAATGCACCCTTGGGGCAGTTTCGGTAGGGCATATTTCTGCCCGCTAAGCCGCCACAAAAGGGAGCGGCGCAAATCTTTTATATCGGCAATGCGCTCCATTAAAAAGCGGTTTTTGGTCTTTTTTAAAATATCAATGCTGGTGCGGACGGCTTCGTTTACGGCGTAAGAGGCTGTTTTCCCACGGGCGACAGCATCCAAGGCCGTTTGGCGCAAAAGCGGGTCTTGCAACAGCCCCAAATGGGCGGACAAAATGTCCTGCGTGGTTTTGTGCGGTTCGGCGGCGATTTTGGCCTGCGTTTCGGCAGTTTCTGCCTCTAACGCGGCGGCCAACGCGTTGCGCTCTTCTTGCGGGTTTTGGGCGTTTTCCTCGTACAAGGCATCTTGCGGTTTAAAAAGGAAGGCCTTTCCTTGGGCGAGGCCCCCGCAGGCGCACAAGCCCGCTATTTGCGTGGCGGCAGAAAAATCCACCGGGTTTTTGGGCTCATCGGCCGGTGCAGATACAGTGGCGGAAACTTGTTCGCCAAAGGCGTTTTTAAAGCCTTGTTCCACTTGGGTTAAAAAGGTTTTGGCTTCGCTTTCCGGCCCGCCCGCCTTTACCGTTACTTGGCTGTTGTATTCCAGCGCGAGGCCCATAATGCCCACTAAACTTTTACCGTCGGCAGTTTTATCCCCATAGCAAATTTGTACGGGATAGGCATAGGCGGCGGCTAGGCGCGCCAGCACCCCGGCTGGGCGTGCGTGCAAGCCGTTGGCGTTTAACACGGTAAAGGGCCCGCCAACCGTAAAGGTTTGGGGGATTTCCTCCGTTTCGTGCGCACCGGGCACAGAAACCGTAAAAAGTTCCGCGCCTGCTTTTACCAGTTCATTAGCAAGGTGTTGCACCTTGGCTTCCGCCGGAGCGGTTACCACCAGCATAACAAGCGAACTGGCGGCCTTGGCAAGCGCCGCGTGGGAAAATTTTAAAAGAGGTTGGCCTTTTTTAACCGTATCGCCCTCTTTGGCAAGCGGAGTAAACCCTTCGCCTTTTAAAGAGACCGTTTCCAACCCTACGTGGATTAAAATTTCTATGCCGTCTTGGGTGATAACCAGCGCGTGCAGGGCTTTGTTAAAATTGATGATTTTTCCGTCCATTGGGGCAAAAATGGTGTCCCCGGCGGGGTCTAGGGCGATTCCGTCGCCAAGCATACGCTCGCTAAATACGGGGTCGGGCACTTGTTCCAGCGGTACAACGGCGCCGTCAAGGGGCGCAAAAACGGTTAAAGGCATAGTAAAATACTCCTTAGAATTACTTTCATTATAGTATATTCTCGGGCGGTTTTTATACGGATTTACATAAAAAATCCCGGCTTGGCAAAAACCAAACCGGGAGCGGTAAAAACAGGCTTATTTATCTACGGTTAAAAGTTCCGTGCCCGTGTGTGCGCCAAATTCGGGCGCGTACATAGACTGCGCCTGCGCCGGGAGCGCGCGGAACTTGCCGGGCACCGTCGGACGGAGCACATACGAAAGTGTTACCTTTCCTGCCGGAACCCGGTTGATAAAGAAGCGGGTGGCCGCGTCGCGCGTTTCGCGGTAGAGGGATAATTTATCCCACTCCCAGCCGCTCGTTAATTCCTCGCTTTCAAAACCGGCGGGTTTGGGGTCATCAAGCAGTACATATTCAAACGCGCTGTCCGTCGTCAGCGTGAGGTGTACTTCCACCTCGTCGCCTACTTTTATTTCGTCCAAATCCTGCACCGGGCGGAGTTTCTGCACGCCGTCTTGCGTAAAGCGCGTAAAGTATTCGCGCGTTACGTTAATAACACCCTTGGGCGACGCCTTTACGTTGGGCGTTTGGTAAAGCACGGAGAGCGAAGCAAAGTCCGTCATTGCGCCTTTTTTGGTAATGGTGGCCGATTGGGCTTTTTCGTTAATTTGGCGGCCCGTGCGTACGAGTTGCAAGTCCTTGGTCCAGTCCATCGGTTCAAAGGCAAAATTCTTTTCCTCTCCGGCCCAGTTTACCAGATAGGTTACGGGAAGCGAGAGCGCGCCTTTGGCCTTCATTACGTCCAACAAGGCAAAAACGGCTTGGGAAGCGGCCTTGGAGTTGTTCCACTCGTTTACTTGGCGGTTGAAAAGGAGCCATTGGGCCATAGCATCTACTTGCGGGGCCTGCGGGCGGATTTCGGTCAGCGCGCGCAGGGTGGCCGTTTGGGTGGTAATGGTGTCGCGGTACCAAACCCAACTTTGCGCCTCGGGGGCGAAATAGGCTCCCGCCAGTTTGTCCTGCTTCATCCGCGAGAGTACCAAGTCCAAATATTGGTTGGCCTTGATATCATCGCCCAAGCGGTGGTAAATAACCGCCGCATACGTTTGTCCGAGCGCCGTCATAAAGCGGGATTGTTCCCCGGCGTAGTCGGCCCAGCGCTTGATGTAGGGCTTGGCTTGCGCAATTTGCGCCCAATTTTGCGGGAACGCGGAAAGCGTATAGGCCGCATACAGGGCTAATGCCACAGTGCCCTCGCTTCCGGTCTTATCCGCCTTTAATTTCTGTTCAATACGCGGCACGATGTAGGCAATCGCCTGTTTGGCTTCGGCCTGCGGAATTTCCGCGCCAAAGGAAACGGCAGAAGCGAACGCATTTAAGGCGTAGAGCGTTAAATAGTCGTCATCCTGCCCGCCCGGGAACCAAGCAAAGGCGCCGCTTTCGTTTTGGAATTTTTTAAGTTGCGTAAGTTCCTTGTTTAGCGTTTTTTGGACCGTTTCCGGGTTGAACAAGTCCACCAAGTCCGCCGTTTTGCTCTGGCGGCCTTGGGCTTGCCTTAACCACGGCGTTTGTTCCAAAAGCGTTAAGCGCAAGGGATCCGTTTCGTTCCAAGCGGCGGTTTGGCCCGTGCGTTTGGGCAGTTTTGAAACCGCTTGTTTAAGTTGCGGATAGGTGGTGTAGAATTGGTGCACCACCGCCAAGGGCGCGTAGCGGTTTAACGTGCTGACAAGGTCCTTGTACGGGGTGGTCAGCAGGTTGGGCATTGCGTTAAGCACCGAGAGCGCCAAACTGGGGTTAATCGTCAGTACCGCTGTTTGCATATCGGCGGCGGGGACGTCATTAAGTTCGGTAAGTTCCAGCGTGTTTTGCCCGTTTTTGAGCGCGGTGTTGACCGTAGCCAAGGTGCGCTGGCGGCCCGGGTAAACGGGGAGCGTCTTTTGCTCGCCGTCGCTCGCCTTGCCACTGCGGGCCGTGGCGGTAACGCCATAAAGCGCGGGTTCATTGGGCGCCGTTACTTCCCACGTTACAAATTCCGTAGCGTTTGCGCCCACGGTTACGCGTTTAACGGTGTCCGTCAGTCCGAAATCCGCAAGGGCGTTTACTTGGTCCTTTTGGATAGCAAGGGCTACCTCGGCCGAAAGTTTTTTGCCCGTTAAGTTGGTAACGGCGGCTTGCAAAATGCCCTTGTCTCCCTCGCGGTAGAAGCGCGGCATTTGCAGGCGGACCATAAAGTCCTTGCGGGTAACGGTGGAAGCGGTAAATGCGCCAAAATCGGCGTTTTTTGTAAGGGCAAAGCCCAAAATATTCCAAGCCGTTAAACTCTGCGGCAAGGTAAATTTAACCAAACTTTGCCCGTTGACGATAGGCAAGGCCGGGTTAAAATACGCAGTAGCCGCAAAATTGGTGCGCGGAGCGTCCGCCGAGCCCGCATCATTGGGTGCGGCGGACGATTCAAAGGCTTCGTCCGCGGAGGTGTCCTCGGCGGTTTCCGCAAAACTTTCCTTATAGGTGGCTTTGCTTTCGGCCAGTTGCGGGGCGGCCGCCATAGCGGACTTAAACATTATGCCGTTAGCGCGCGCGAGCCCCGCCATACGGTAGGAGCGCACCTCCATTTGCAGATTGCTTGCCGGCAAGCGGAACGCGGGTACAAAATCGTTTTCCGTTTTACCCGTAAAATAATTGGCAAAGTAACCGTTGGATTGGTTTACCGTGCGATCCGCCGTTTGGGCGTTCTGCGGGTAAAGCGTCTGCGCCGAAAGCGCGTGCTCCGGCTTGGCGTAATAATCCAGGGATTTGTCATACACCGTTAGGCTGGCTTGCCCTTGTACGGGGCGGCCGGAAGCGTCCTTAACGGTCAGTTTCCAAGCGGTTTCCTGGCCGGGGCGGACCTCGTTGGGTACGTCAATAACGGCGGTCAAATCTTTGTTGTTAAAGGGCACTTTTACCGTGGCTTGGCCTTGGTGGAACGTGTAATTGCTGGCCCCAAACCAAGCAAGCGCGAGCCCGCCGCGTTCCTCTTGCTCCACCGGGAACGTATAAACCGACACGCCGCCGGGCAGTAAATCCTTGCGCGTGAGGAAGGTTTCCCCGCGATAGACTTCTACGCGTTTGGAACCCGTTAAGTTGCCGGCGCCTAATAGTACGCGCGCGGTTTCCCCGGGGTAATATGTATCCCGCTGGAAGAGCGTAACGTCCGGCAGTTGCAACTGGGAGCGGACATCTGCCACCACAAACACCATACTTTGCGTGCCGGCTTTGTCGGCCTTTAAGGTCAGGCGGTAAACGCCTTCCGGCAGAGCGGGTAAAGACAACACTTGCTCCTCGGCCTTTTTAAAGGAAATATCCCGCGTGAAAGCGGTTTTTACTTCCTTGGCGTTTTTAAATTGGTTTTCCAAGGTGTTTACCGGGCGCGGATAGAAGCGGTCGTCCTCTTGCGCACTCGGCAAGGTGTTTTCCAGTAAGGACACCTTTACGGAAACCTTGCCCGTTACGGCGTTGCCGTCTGCGTTTGTAAGCGTGAGGCGGGCAAAGTCGGGCGTTTGGGTGTTGGCGTCATAGAAGCCTTGCGTAAAGTCCAGTTTAAAGAGTTTGGCAAGGGTGCTCACTGTAAACGCTTTTTGGGTGCTGATAGCGCGGCCGCTTTCGTCCAATACTTCGGCTTTAACGACGTATTTGGCGAAGGTTTCGTCCTTTTCCTGCTGGCGGGGGGTAAAGGTAATTTTAAAGGAACCCTTTTCATCTGTTTTAGCGGTGCCTTGGGCGACTACTGTGTCGCCGTCAGACGGCGGAAGCATCTTCCACCAATAGAAGGGCGGCAAATAGTCCTGGCGGGTTACCGTATAATTAATGGCGGTGCCTGCCAAGGGGGAACCGAAATAATACTGGGCTTGGCCTGTTACCGTGGCTTCCTTGTTGTATTCGCGGGTGGCTCCGTCGGTGGACAAGGTGATTTCGTAATCCGGGCGTTTGTATTCCTCCACTTGGAACGATTGATAAGTGCGGTAAGTGTGGTTGTTGGCCGTCAAAGACGCCTGGATTTGAAAATATCCCAACATCGGGTTATCCGGCAGGGTAAATTCAGCCTGCGCGGTGCCCATAGCGTTGGCGGTGGGGCGGGCGGTAAAAACGGTGTTGCCCGATGTGTCCGACACCTTAATTTCTACGCGGTGGTTGGGCAAAACTTTTAACCCGCGCGGCAAGGTTTCAAAAGCGTTTAGCGAGAGATAAACCTTTTCGCCGGGGCGGTAAATGGCGCGGTCCGTTTGCAGGAACATACGCACGGGCTCGTTATTGTAAAAATGGAAATAGAGCGCGGGCGTAAAGGCGCGGCTGCCGTCCTTTTCGGCCAGCGGGCTGATGAAATAGTTGTTATTGGTACTTCGGTTGGTGCTGACCGTAATGGGGCGCACAAACGCGGCGGAGCCGTCGGCCTGCGTGGTGGCCTTTTGGCGGTTGCCTTTCCAAGTGGTAATGATATCCAAATTGACATTTCCTTCCGTGGCGCCTGTTTTTAAATTGGCGGTATATACGCGGAAAACATTGGGGCGGAAGGTTTGCGTTTTGCCGGACAAGGTGGCAACGTATTTATCCGGGTTGTCCTCAATGGCGCCGGTAACGAACAGGGCCAAATCGGTGGCGTTTAAAACGGCCCCTTGCACGGGTGCGGAAGCGGCGTCAAAGGACGCATCGTAACTGGCCAGTACAAAGTAGAAGCCGTTTTCCAACGCGGGGAGCGCAACCGTGGCCTTTTGCTCAAAATACGGGCGTTCGTACGTTACGGGCGCAGAAGCGGCTTTATACGGGGCGCGGGAAAGCACTTCCTGGATGTTTTTGCCGGACAAACGCGTGAGGAAATCCCACGAGTTGACGGTGCGGCCCACTTGGCCTGCGCGGTAAAATTTTAATAGTTCCTCGTACGAGGTTTTATATACGCGGACAAAAACTTCTTTGGCGTTGCGGGCCGTGAAAGAGAGTTCTATTTTTTGCGGATTAACGGCCTTGGGCAAGGCGTTAAAGGAAAGTTCCTTTTGCAAAATTTGCTTTTCCAGCCGGGCGCATTGGGTGGCGTAATAGCCGTTATTTAAGCCCTTGCCAAAGCGTGCAATTTTGAGGGCTTCTGTGCGGTCGCCGTCTCGGCGCCACAGAAGTTCGGCGGCCTGATAGGCGGCATACGAGCGGCCGTAGTCAGTATTGTCGGCCGATACATAGCCTTTAATTTTGTTCCAAAAGCCCATTGTTTGCGGGGTAAGGCCGCTAATGACGTTTAACTGGCTGACGGCGGCGTTAAGGGCTTTTTCTTTATTTTTAAGTTCAAAAAAGCGGCCTTGCATAAAGGGCAGTAAAATAAAATCGGTCTGCCAAAAGATTTTGGCGTTTTGGCGGCCCTTGCCGTCTAACAAATAGGCGGTTTTTAAGAGATACGCTAACTTTTCGGCCTGCTCCTTTTGCTGGGGGAAAACCGTGGCGTAGCCGTCTAAAAATTCTGCGTTTTCCAACCGGGCGAGCGCTACGGGCTTTTGCGCGGTTAAGCGACGCTGCCACTCAAAAACCACATAGTCAAACAGCGTGGGGATGCGCTGCGTGTCGGTTTCCTTTACGTTTAAAATAAGGGTTTCGCGCTCAACCGGGGCGTTAATGAGGGCGGCGCGCATAGCCCAAAGCGTTTCGTAATCTTGGGTGATGCGGGCTTCCCACTCGTCCTTGGTCCAGGCTTCGGGGTCGTTTTGCGCGTCCTTGGAGTCTATTTGCCGTTCGTTTAACAGCCGGCGGTAAACCGAGGAGGCTTGGTCCGAAATTTGGATACGGTAGAGCAGAAAGCGCGCCTTCCACAAATCGTTGTCCGGCAGGGTGTAGCCCCAAATGGTTTTTGCGGCGTTTAAATATTCGCCCAAGCCATATTGGCACGCGGCGTAGCGCAGTTGGGCGTGCAGGCGGTCGTCGCCGGTGGCGGATTGCATTAATTGCTTGTATTGCGCAAGAGCGGACGTATAGTCGCCTTTTTCAAAGGCTTCCTCGGCCTTGGGCAAACTTTGCGCGCCTAGTGCCAGCGGCAAAAGCAAAATGCCTAAAATAAGATGAAGTGTTTTTTTCATATAATTCCCCTTTATATAAAAAGTACCAGAGATGAAAAATCTCCGTCCGCCAGAGGTGGATAGAGATTTTTCGTTCTGTTTATAATTTGTCCGGGCTTACATTTGTTCCGGCGCACTAACGCCGATAAATTCCAGCCCTTTCTTAATCCGTTCCGCCACCCGTTGGCAAATAAACAAACGGGATTTGGTTTGTTCCGGATTGTTCTCGTCCAGCACGCGGCAGGTGTCGTAGAACGCGTGGAACAGGCCCGCCAATTCAACCAAATAAGTGGTCAAATGGTGGGGGCTTAAATCCGCAATGCAGTTGCGCAGGACGTGTTTGAGCCAAATCAGTTTTAACAAGAGGGCTCTTTCCTGCGGGGCCAGCGGCGTGGTAATGCCGTTGTAGTCGGTAATGCCCATTTCCGCCGCGGCTTTAAAGATAGAGTGAATACGCGCGTGGACGTATTGCACATAGAAAACCGGGTTTTCGTTGGTGCGCTTTTTGGCCAGGTCCATATCAAACATCATATGGGCGTTGGGCGTGCGGCTGGCAAAGAAGAAGCGGCATACGTCTGTGCCTACTTCGTCCATTAACTCGCGCAGGGTGATAAAGCGGCCCGCGCGCTTGGACATTTTTACCTGTTCGCCGTTTTCAATCAAATGCACCAGTTGGTGGATAATCGGTACAAAGGTTTTTTCCTCGTGGCCCAAGGCGTGTACGGCGGCCTTCATACGCGGTACATAGCCGTGGTGGTCGGCGCCCAAAATATCAATTAAGGTGTCGTAACCGCGGTCGTATTTATTTTTGTGATAGGAAATATCAGCCAAAAAATACGTCGGGCGGCCGTCGTGGCGCACGAGCACGCGGTCCTTGTCGTCCTGCGCTTCGGCGTCCTTGGTGGAGCCGAACCAAACCGCGCCGTCTTTTTCGTAGGTGTAGCCTTTGGCCGTTAAGGCTTCCAGGGCCTTTTTGGGGGCCTGTTCCTTGTGCAGGTCCGATTCGCGGAACCAGCGCGTAAAATCAACGTGGAAATCCTTCATATCCTGCTGTTGGGTTTTGATTAATTCTTCCATTGCCCAGCGGCCGTATTGGTCTTCGGGCAGGTCAGCGGGGATACGCTTGGCTAAATCAATTAAGTAAGAGCCGTGATAGCCGTTTTCCGGCGGTTCTTTGCCCTCTTTGCGGGCCTTGACGGATACCGCCAACAGTTCGGCCTGGTTGCCTGCGTCGTTTACGTAATATTCGCTGTCGCAGGAGTAACCCAAGGCGCGGTGAATTTTAACCAAACTGTCGCCCAAACTGGCCCCGCGGCCACTGGCAACGTGCAAGGGCCCGGTGGGGTTGGCGGATACAAATTCAATTAAAATATTGTGTTTGGAGGTTTCGGCATTGCGGTCTTTAATGCGGCGGTCGGAGGCGCAGGTAATGATGAAGTTGTCCTCCAACTTTAAATTGATAAACCCCGGCGGGACGGCTTGTGCATCGGCAATGCCGGTCAGTTCGCGCAGGACCTTGCAGGCCTCTTTGGCGATTTCCAGCGGGTTTTTGTGTAACTTTTTGGCGGCAGCCATTGCCCACACGAGCGAAATATCCGCCCCGGTATGGGCGGGCGCGGGGGCAAATTCCACTTCGGGCAATTCACAGCCCTTAAAGTAGTCCGCGTTGGCGAGTTTTAAAGTGATGTCTTGTTTTAATTTTTCTAGCATAAGAGGTTATTTCGTTTTAGCGGTTTTTTTAGTCGTTTTTTTAACGGTGGTCTTTTTTGCGGCGGTTTTTTTGGTAGCCGCTTTTTTGACCGTGGTCTTTTTGACGGCCGTTTTTTTGACAGTTGTTTTCTTGGGCGCTGCCTTCTTGGCGGGGGCCTTTTTTACCGCTTTTTTAACAGGTTTTTTATAGTCAATTTCTTTACCGAAACTGAAAATTTTATCCAGCGCATAGAAATCGCGCGCTTCCGGCGTCATAATATGGGCCAAAAAGCCGCCGTAGTCGCTCACGCGCCACATATTGCTTTCGCCGCCGTCGCGGTTGGCTTTGTAGTAGCCCAGTTCTTTTAATTTTTTGCTGATTTCTTCTTCCACCGCGTCCAAATGCGGTTTGGAGGTGGCGGATACGATTAAAATATAATCGCACAGCGAAGAAAGTCCGCACAAATCTATTACTTTAATATTCTCGGCCTTTTTGTCATCGGCAAGTCTTGCCGCCAGGCACACGAGTTCTTTGGTATCCATAAACCACCTCTGCAAATAGCGTTATAACTGCAATAAAATTAGTCTAGCATTTTAGAGCGGCATTTCAAAGTCCTTGCCCAAGATAATGCGTGTATCGCATATTACGTTGGGGGAGGAATCGGTCTTGATTTCGCCGTTTATGCCGATAGCGCGGCTTAACTGTTTTACCTGCACCAGCCGCCCGCTGTAATCCACGATAGAGGATGTTTCCTGCAACGTGGGGTAATTGTCGTACTGCAATACATCTACGCGCAAAAGGCCTTTGGCGTTTTGGTCGCGCAAAAATTGGGTTAATTTAAGGGCAAGCCCGCGCTGGCCGGAAGCGTTTAAAATTTCCACCACTATCGGGCGGTCCTTTTGCGCCAGGGGAGCCATATCCTCTACCAAAGGTACCACCGGGACCTGTTGTTTTGCCTTTTTAGAACGCTTGGAGGACGGGGGGAGTTTTAGCGCAAAATCGGCGGCTTCCAACTGCGTAAGTTCCAAGGCGATAAGCGTAAACTCCGCCGGGGTCAAATCGGTACGTTTGTCGTGCCAGGCCGTAATGTATTCCCAGACCGCCTGCCCGATAATAAGCGGGTTGTAGCGCCAATTATTTAAGGCTTCTTTAAAAGTATCCCAAGCTTGCTCTCTGTCAGAAATTTCGGGAGTAAAAAATTTAGCGTGGTGTAACGGTTTGCAGGCGTGCGGGGCGCACTTGTCCGCGCGCACGCTGATGGCCGCCTTGCGCGTGGAAGGATTATAAGAAATATCCATCGCGGGCGAGGTCAGCACCGATAAATGTATGGTGTCCTTGGCTCGGGTGGTTAAAATTTGCACCGTGCGCGAGGTGAGTTGTGCCCAAATGGCCCACGCAAATAACGCCGTGGCGAGGAGCATCAGGCACCGCTCGGTTATTTTTCTTGCTTTATTAGATGGTTCCATAAGTTTGTCCCCAGCGGGCAAAGCCATTTTTGCGTGTCAATGGTAAACAAGAGTTTGCGGTTGGCCGCATAGAGCAGGGCTTTGTTTAAATCCTGCAAGGCCAAATTGCGGATAACGAACGCATCCTTGTATTTGCGGTCCTTGGAGGAAATATCCGCCACGAACAGAATTTTGGAAAGCGTGCTCATATGCAAACTGCCCAAGGTATGCTCGGCAATGGCGCGGATAACGTCTTTATTGGTTACGCCAAATTCGTGCTGCGCGAGCCACGCCGAAACGTAACTGTGCAGTAAACTGGGCTCCATACGGCAGATATCTTCAAAAAACGGTACTTTAATTTTATGCTCTTTGCAGAAAGCGATGAGTTCCGGGCCGGAAAAGCCTTTGCCCGCATCGTGCAAAATGCCCGCCTTGACGGCGAGTTCTACATTTACGTCGTAAATATCGCTAAATGCGGCGGCCATTTCCGCCACGTTTTTGGAGTGCAAATAGCGGTTCGGCTTTAAATGGGTTTTTAGCCAAGTGTGTATATCCAACCCGTAGAGATTGTTCTCGCGGATAGTCGGGGCGATGACCTCGGGCACGGTATCCGGCACGTCTCCGCAGGCTAAAATGTGCGCGCGGACACGGCTGGACGAGAGTTTAGGGAAGAAGCCCGGCAAAAATAAGTGCCTGAACTGGGCGGGGTTTTCGTTATATCCCTTGCGTTTGCCCGCCACTACGACGGCATTTTCAAAAATGTAATCGGGGTTCTTCCAATTATGCAAATCGTTTAAGCAGTCCGTACCCACCAACAGGTAAATTTCCGGGTGGTCGTAGCGTTTTTTAAGGTACTGCACCAACTGGTACGTGTAGGTTTTGCCGCCTTGTTTGAGTTCGTAATCGTCAAACACGATATTCTTGCCAAAGCCCGCAAACGCCTGTTTGAGCATCTTCATCCGCAGGCGGAAGGGGGTAGGGGATTTGGCTTTAAAGGGGGAGTGATAGGCCGGAACGATATGCGCAACATCCGGCGCGATGACCTTCATCGCGCGGCGAAACAAGGAAACGTGGCCTTTGTGTACGGGGTCAAAACTGCCGCCAAAAACGAGAACTTTCATAACACCTCATTATACAAGTTTTTTGGCTAATTCCAAGCCCTCTAAAAGGGATTTTTCCATAAAGGAATACTCCCATTTACCGTACCGTCCCGCACAAAAACACCCGCGCCCGGCCAACGCCTTTAAGGCTTGGCTAACGGCGCTTGCGCGGTATTTGTCATAAACGGCGTAGGCGTAAGGCAAGGACTGCCAGAAGGAAAATAAAACGTCGTCGCTTTCTTTTATTATACCTTTTTGGGCTAACGCCTTCCAAATGCGCTCTTCGCCCGCTTGGGTGTGCGGGTAATCCCCGGGCAGTTCCACATAAAAGGCGCTTACTCCTTGGGGTGCATTGGCGGGGGAAAAACCGCTTTGCAGGCCGATACGGTAAAAGGGGTCCTGTTTATCGGGAAAATAAATCCAACTAAACGGCTTTACCTTGCGCTTAATGGCAAAATTATAGACCGTAACTTGCGTATGAACCAGTTTATCCGCCAGCGTAGCAAGTTCCGCTTCCCCGGTTAGGCGCAATAGTTCAGGCAAGGGCAAGGTGTTTACCAAGTAGTCAAAGAAAATTGTTTTACCCTTGCATTGGGCGGTTTTGTGGGTTAAATCTACGCGCGTAACGGGCGTATTTAGCGATAAATGCGTGATAGAGCGGGTTAGAGCGTCTGTAAGGGCCCCGCATCCGCCGCGTGCCGGGTAATAAAAATACGCGTTGTAGCCGTAAGATTTTGTAGGCGGCTTGACGGCGCTTTTTAATACCTCGTCCACGGTGGGGGTGGGCACAAAGTTGCCGCACCAGTCGCAAGTCATCTCTTTCGGGTCGCGGCCCCAGAGTTTGGTGTTATAGGGGCGCATAAAAATTTGATATACGCCGGGGCCGAAGGCGTTTAAGCACCACTCTTTAAAGTTTTTAGGGGCGGTTTTGACTGTTCGGGCGCACGCGAGCAGGCCGTTTACGCATTGTTGCCGTTCTGCTTCGGGCAGGGCAAATAAATTGGCCTGAAACGGGAACGGCACGCGGGCGGACCCGGTGTAAATCCAGGCGCGCCTTTTTAAACGGCGCAAATTTGCGCCTAACAGGCTCTTTACCAGTTGTTTGCCCTGCTTGGTGTGCAGGTGCAGCAGGTGGCCGCTAAAATCAAAGGTACAGCCGTTTATCACTTGGCTTTTGCATAGTCCGCCCGGGGTACTTTCCTTTTCTGCTAACAGATAGTCCGTTTTGCCCGCTTTTTCCAGGTGGTAAGCGGTGGAAAGCCCGGTCAGCCCGGCGCCTAAAATAAGAGTTTTAACGTGCATAATTAATCCGCCGGAAGTTTAAGTAAATAAAGTGTCAGCGCAACAGCCGCTACGCCTGCCGCGGCAAAAAGCCCAATGACGGTAGAAAACCCCGCGCGGGTAAGTCCCCACGCGCAGGCGTTGCACAAAAGCCCCGCGCCCGCAAATGCGGCTACAATATACCCCGGTTTCCACCCGGCTTTTTTTAGCCGCAGGGCGATATGGTCCGGGCTGCCCTTTAAGGGATTTTTACCCTTTAACAGGCGCGCCAAACTGACAAAGCCCGTATCAAACAAGGGAACCGCCAAAATAAAAAGCGGAGCCAAAAAGCCCCAGTCCGTGTGTCCGCTGTACCCGGTGCCGATAGATAAAGAAGCCACCATAAAGCCGATAAAGGTGGAACCGCTGTCGCCCAGAAAGATTTTTTTGCGGACGTGGTTGTACGGCCAAAAGGCAAGGCACGCCCCCAACAGGGATAAGGCCGCAAAATTGACATATACATATTCACCGGGAAGCGCAATAAACGCTAGTCCCAAGGTGCAGATAACGCCTTGGCTTACGCACAGGCCGTCCATAATATCCAGCAGATTAAAGGCGTTTGTCAGCCCGGCCACCCACAAAAACGTAAGCGGCCACGCGAGCCACGGGGAAGGAAAAACGCGTATTACAATGCCGTAGTAAATAAGTGCCGCCACCGCCGCCAGTTGCACGAGCAGTTTTAGGGCGATTTTTACGCCATTAGGTTTATTTAAATCGTCTATGAGTCCCAACAGAAAAACGAGCAGTCCGCCCAAGCAAATGCCGCGCAGGGTGTGCAAGGTTCCGCTTGGAAAGGCGGTTGTCAGGCGGATAAAAACCAGCCCGGATATCATCCCTAAAAAAACGCCGCACCCTCCCAATACCGGCACGGAGCCCTGGTGTGTTTTTAGTCCGCCGGGTACGTCCAAAAACGCCCGCGCGGCTACCCGGCGCAAAAGCGGCAAAGCACCCGCGCAAACCACGCACGAAACGATACCGGCCAGCAGATAAAGGACAAAAGGTTTCATAATATTTATAATATCATAATAAGGAGATAGGATATGCTTAAAAGAATTTTAACATTTTCGTTAGCCGTATGGCTTTGCGCGTGTGCGGGGGGGCAAATCAAACAAATTCCGCCCGAGGTGCGCGCTTATAAAAAAGTAGATTTCTTTATTGGCGGGCGCACGCAGGCGGCGTTTAAGGCCGTGGGGCAGATGAACGAGGACTATGTAGAGGGCGTTTTGCGCATTAAAAAAATCGGCGACGGGGATTATGATGTTCTGCTGATGACCGGGGCCGCCTACAAGGTGCTGCACGCCACCGTCAGCCCCGAGGGGATTGCCTACCGCTATTTGTTTAAAGACGCCGATACCGCCGTGGTGCGCGGGCGCATTACGCAATTTTTAAATTTGCTCCTGTCCGAGGCGGGCGTTCTTCAAAAACGCCGCGTAAAGGACGGCGAAACCACGCTTACTTACCAAGGGCGCAACGCCAAGGAACGCTTCTTATACCGCGAGGGGGAAATTTATCCTTATGCAGCCCAGTCGGTAACGATGCTAAATACCGCAGATTTATTTTACGATGAATATGCCTTGTTAGATGAAGAGGGCGAAGTGAGCGTGCCGCACGTTTTGGTGTATAAAGACGGCAACATTACGCTGGATTTGACGTTAATCAGTTTACGGTAATAAAAAAGCCCGGCGTAACAGCCGGGCTTTTTTAGGCCTTCCTTAAAAAGAGGTACATCCACCCGGGGTATAGCGTAAGTAAAATTACTTTCGCCCACACATTGCTGCCAAAATACCGGGCAATACCCACCGTGGCCAAGCAGACGAGCAACATCCCGGCCAATTTTTTGTATTCGTAGGGAATTGGATAGACCTTTTGCGTAAAGGCAAACAGCGCGGCGGCCATTACCGCGTAACTGACGGCTACCGCCCAACCCGCACCCAAAATGCCGATATGCGGAACCAGCGTTAGGTTTGTCGTAATGCTGGCGGCGGCCCCCAAAAGGGTAATCCACATCAGCACCTGCGTTTTTTTGGTAATTACGGGCCCTACCATAAAGTTAATATACAACCCATAGAAGAAATACCCCGTTACAATCAACGGGATAATGGCAAGCCCGCCCCAGTAGTTGGGGCCGATTAAGTGGAAATTGCCGAAGATATTGCTTTGGATAATGTCCGGCATTAAAAAGGAAATCCCCAGCAAAAACCACGAGCCGAGCGCAAAAAAGAACGATAACACCTTGGCAAAGGTATCTTTGGCGTCCGCGTCCTTGGCGTGCGCTAAAAAGAACGGCCGCCACGCTTGGTCAAACATAGACACCAAAAGCATCATAAAAACGCCTATTTTAAAGTTCGCCTGATAAATACCCACCTGCTCCGTGCCTACCAAATGCACCAAAATCGGCTTGTCAATTACGCTGACAAGCAGGCTCGCTACTCCGGCAGGAACAAAGGGCCACGCAAAGGACCACATTTCCTTTTGCAGTTTCCGGTCAAAGTCAAAGGGATTATGCCCCTTTAATTCGCCCCACCAAACAGGCGTTAAAATCACCAGCGAGGCCAGCGACGCCCCGATATTGGCCCACAAAATAGAGTTCGGCCCGCGGTGCAAAACCGCCAAAAACAGCACATTTAGCGCAACATTTACCACAATGGAAAACGCCCGCACGCCCGCAAAATACCACGCCCGCCGTTCCAAGCGCAACTTGGTAAAGGCAATCATATTTAGAACGTCTAAAAATAAAATCGCGGCCGCCAGGTGAAAGAGCCCAAAATTTTCGCCAAGTCCCCACCAAAGGGATACTTGGGGGGCAAACGTGTACAGTAACCCGCCCAGCACCAAGGCATTGGCCAAAACGCCGTAAAAGCATTGGCGGAAGACCTTATGTTTGTTGTCGGCTTCGCTCGCAAAGCGCAGATAACTTTGGTCCAACCCAAATAAAAATACCACGCTCAAAAGCGCAATGGCCGCAAATACGGTGGCAATCGCGCCGTATTGCGTGGGTTGCAAATAATAGGTGTAAAAGGGAACTAAACAGAAATTAAGCAGCCGGGCCAGCACCGTGGAAGTGCCGTAGATAAGGGTTTCTTTGCCGAGTCGTTTGATGTCCTTAGCCATAAAAACAAAAAAATCCGCACGGGCTTTTTATATACCCGTGCGGATAAATAATCCTTATAATTTGACGAACAAGATTTCCAGCAATTTTTTGAATTTGCCTTCAATTTTCTTCGTTTCGCTGATGGTTTGCGCGTGGGAAAGCGGCTTCTTTTCAATGCCGCAGCCCATATTGCTTACCCAAGCAAGGCCCAATACGCTAATGCCGCATTGGCGCGCCACCAACACTTCCGGCACTACGGACATACCAACGACCGTCGCACCCCATTTTTTGAACATTTGGATTTCGGCCGGGGTTTCAAAGTTCGGGCCCGTAGCCGCCAAATATACGCCTTCGCCCGCGGTTACGCCCGCTTTTTTGGCAGCGGCGAGGGCTACCTTGCGCATACCCTTGTCGTATGCTTCGGAAAGGTCAAAGAACATCGGGCCAAAGGCCGGGTCGTGGTTGCCGATGAGGGGGTTGTTGCACATAAAGTTAATGTGGTCTTTGAGCACGCACAGAGCGCCGGGTTTCAATTTGAGGTCCATAGAACCGACGGCGGCGGAGACCAAGAGTTTTTCCACGCCGAGCATTTTTAAGGTGCGGATAGAAATAGCCAAATCCTTCATTGCGTGCCCTTCGTAATAGTGGAAGCGGCCCTGCATTACCACAATGTTGCGGCCTTTATAGACGCCGAAAATCAAGTTCCCACTGTGGCCGGGCACGGTGCTTTGCAAGAAACCGGGAATAGACGTATAAGGAATTTTTATTTCTTTTTCCAAAGGCGGTATGGAACCGGCCAAACCGGACCCGGTGATAAGAGCAATTTCGGGCTTAAAGTTCTTCGTTTTTTTGTTGATATAAGCGGCTGCTTTTTTTACCTGCGCGAGTTGAGTCATATTCCCTCCAAGTTACATTGTCGTTCGTGCCGGGATGAACGCGTTTTCTATCTGTTCTATCTTTTCCGGCAGAACGCAGACTACATCAAATCTAATACTATCAAATTTTAAGCCCTTTGCTTTCAAATAGGCTTGGGCCGTAAGCGCGATTTTCCTTTGTTTGGCCGGAGTAACCGCCATAAGCGGCCCGCCAAAGGCCGTGTAAGCGCGCGTTTTTACTTCTACAAACACCAAGGTTTTTTTATCCTGCGCGATGATGTCAATTTCGCCATACGGAGCGGAAAAATTACGCTCCAACAGACGGTAACCCTTGGCCTTTAAAAACTTTGCGGCGCGTTCTTCGCCCGCTATTCCCAAGGTATTCACGGCAAAATGGACGGCGCCAATAGTTTGTGCACCGGGGCAAACGAACGGCGGTGCTCCGGGCACGGGCCCAAGCGGCGCAAGGCGTCCATATGCTTGGCCGTTCCGTAACCCTTGTGGCCGGCAAAATCGTAACCGGGATATAATTTATCCAGCACGGCCATATAGTGGTCCCTGGTAACTTTGGCTACAATGCTGGCGGCGGCAATCGCCAAGGATTTGGCGTCCCCGTCTATAATGGGTTGTTGGTTGGCTTCCAACCCGCCAATGGGATAAGGCCCGTCCACCAGCACGACGGAATTGGGGATGTGTTCAAATTTTTTGAAGGCGCGGCGCATAGCCAAAAAGGTGGCTTGCAAAATGTTTAAGCGGTCAATTTCGGCGGCTGACGCAAAACCTACGCCAAAGGCCGCATCCGAGGTCTGTAAGCGTTTAAAAAGGTCCTCGCGTTTTTTTTCGGTTAATTTTTTGCTGTCGTTTACGTCGGTAAAGTCCGCCGCGGCCGCAGGGGGGATAAAGCAAGCGCAAGCCACCACGGGGCCCGCCAAGGGGCCGCGCCCCGCCTCATCCACGCCGATAATAAAGTTGCACTCGGTGCGGATGGCCTGTTGTTTGTCAAAGTTAAATAGGGGGCTTAACATACAAGTATTATAGCAATATTTTCCCGTCAGAAAATAGGCTGTTGCAAAATGGTTACGCGTTTATCCCCGCGGTAAAAATTAAGCGGGTTTTGGATAAACTGCTTGTACAAATATTCATCCCGCTTGTAATTGGGCAGGCTGGCGGGCTTGGCTATCGGGATAGAAAGGTTGAAGTTGACCGTTTCCTCCACCTCTTGGCCTTGCTGGTTGACGATGGTGCCCGTGCGCATTTCGTTTAAGTGCAAATGCAATTTTTCCGGGCGGGAATATTCGTGCGTGGTAATGCGCAGGCGCAGGGATTTGTCTTTATTATAAAGGGCGAGCGCCTTGGCTTTGGCATCAAAAACCACGGTTATCGGGTCGCGGAAATGTTTTTCGCCGTTGATTAAATAGCGGTACAAGTGCGGCAGAAATTCCAGCGGACCGCTGTAATTATAGACGTCAAATTCCTGCCCGTTGCCCACGGTGAATTTGCTGTTTAAATTGACGTGGCGGATACCGTGCTTGGGGTGTTTGGGCGTTAAGAATTTTTCAAAGGAAAAGACCAAATCCCGCGCGTTAAAATTTTTGGCTGTCAGGCGGGAAATATCGTTCGTAAAGCGCACGCGCAAGGTGGCTTGGTGCGCATTGGGGGAGAAGACCTTTTGGAACTGGGTGCGGTTTTCCGCCAGAAAGCGCAGGCGTTTTAAAAAGCGCAGTTCCAAATCCCGGTTATTTTGCTGTTCCACACGCTTAAAAAGTTGGGTCAAATGGGGGGTAAGAATATAAAAATATTTTTTGTAATAGGTGGAAGCAAAGGTTTCAAACATATTGGGTCTGTGGTACTTGTCCGAGAGCGCCCACCATTGGCGCAGGGCCTCGGTCGGGTTTTTGTTCCCTTTTAACAGTTCTTTGATATGTTGGTGCGGGCTCATCGGCATCCGGCGGGATAAGGCTTGCCCGGCGGCTTGGGTTTGCGTGGCCAGTTTAGCATTTATTTTGGCGGTTTGGGCGGCTATTTTGCCCGAATTTAAGGCGGCGGCTTGCTGTACGGCGCGTGCGGCTGCGGTTTCGGCCGGGAGCACAGGATTAACTTTGACTTTGGCGGCTTTGAAGGCACGGCGTGTAGAGCGGAGCCCCTTTTGCGCGTTAGCGGGCAGGGCGGCATTTAATACAAAAAAAGCGAGGAACAGCGGGATAATTTTTACGATGTGTGTGTTCATACTAACAGTATAACACGAGAGTTTTGCAAAAAGAAAGGGCTAAAAGACCTAGGCCGCTTATAGGCCCTTTTAGGCAAAAGTAAGAGGAAGGGGGCACCTTGTTTTATTTATTGTTGCCGTTTTGTTGGTCGCAATCTTGCAAAAAGAGTAGGGTTCCATTAGTCAAAAGGGCGCGGACGAGTGGCCGCCCGCAGGGTGCGGCCTGCAAGGTGCGGCGCGCAGGGGCGGCCTGCAAGGTGTCGTCATCCCGGAAGGTTTTTATCCGGGATCTGTCGTTGTTGTTTCGTTTCTTTGCTACATTACAAAAAATGTATGGTCCAATAAATCAAAAGGGCGCGGACAAGTGGCGGCGCGCAGCGCTTTTTTAAAGGGGTTGTTTCGTTTTTTTTTTTTGTTAAAATTTTGATAAATCGCGGTGGTCGTACCCGGATGTATCCGCTGTAAAAAAACGCGTATAAAAGGCCGTTTTGCTCAAATATAAAGGCCTTAAAAAGGAGAAAAAATGAAAGGATTTACCTCTATTTTGTCATCCCCGAAGGTTTCTGTCGGGGATCCGTTTTTATTAAAAAAGGAAAACGACAGATTCCCGACTGCAACACTCGGGAATGACAACAATAATAACGACAGATCCCGTAACCCTGCGGGCCGCCCAACCCTACGGGATGACGGCTTAACAACAAGTGGCC
>NZ_JBNMIY010000013.1:0-31541 GCF_050873505.1 Candidatus Avelusimicrobium sp.
AAAGGGTGTTTTTGCTCGTTCTTTCTGTCCCTCCTCTAACAAGACAGAAAGCCACGGGACGTACGACTAATAACCCGTACGTCCCCCAATTTTAAGGGGAGGGAAAAATGAATAATAACCGGAAGAAGAAAGCGTTTACGCTTACGGAACTTTTGGTAGTAGTCATCGTGATAGGTGTATTATCCGCGGTGGTGCTTCCAAAATTCAGTAAAGTGATAGAAACGCGCAAAACGACGGAAGCCGAAGAAATGATGGCAGCCGTTAGAACAGAACAAGAAAAACGCTGTGCCTTGGATAAAGCCTATACCACGGACGCGGCCACGGTCAATTTGACCTCATTAAATACCAAAAACTTTAACTATACGTTAAAGAATACGGGTATGGAAGCGGCGAGCAAGGGTAAATACGGCTACACGTTAAAAATGCCGTCTTACCGGGACGGCCGCTTATGCTGTGATAGCGCGGAGCAATGCGCGAAACTCAATAAAAATTATCCTTTGTGTAGTGAACTGACCGCCAAAGCGGACTACACGAGTGGTGCGGAGTGCGCGGCGGGTGGCGAGGAACCCGATATTCCGCCTACCTATGAGTGCACGGACGCAAAAGTAGTTTCCCGCAGTTGCCAAAGCGGTTGTGGTACGGAAACGCGTTCGGCTACTTGCAATACTTCCAACGGCCAATGGGAATACAGCGCGTGGAATACTTCGGGTTGCACGCCCCAGCCGGCCGCCGAAACAAAAGCGTGCGAGGCGGGATATAGCGGCACGCAAACGCGCAGTGCTGTATGTAAAAATGGCGCGTGGGTAATGGGCGATTGGACAGGGACTTGTACCTTGGTTTGCGATATGAGTTCCCGGGATGTGCTAAACCGTGCGCAAAATTGTGAACAAGGCGGGCATAACCCGAATTGGCAAGCCGGAACTTGGAGTACAGACACTTGTTCCTGCACTTGCCCGGCGGGTACTACTATGGACGATGAGGGCGCGTGTATTGTAAAGGGTTCTTGCCAAACAGATATGAACGAAAGAGAGGATTGTGAGCGCAGTTTGGGCACTTGGAATTTGGATACTTGCGCTTGTGTTTGCCCGACGGGTACGACTTATGACTCCCAGTCCCGTGCGTGTGTGAATCCCTCTTGCAACACCTCTACTTATAAGGCTAACCATAAGAGCGAGTGTTGCCCGTATGCTCCTACTACGGATACGGTATGCTGGAAAACGGAGTGGATATTTGACTCGTCCTCGGAGGAATATTGGTTCCCTAATACGGGGCCGCACGGAGACCGCACCTGTGATCCCGAGTATACCAATGCGCCGCGAACAGATGAAAACTGCAATGGTAGTTGCTCATTAGGTGATACCTGCACTTACCTTGCTAATTATAGTTTTTGGAATACGGGAGATACTGATTGTGTAGGCCTAGTGGATACCTTTGTATGTAGACTTAGCAACAACGGTTGGTAAAGAAGTGCTTTTAGTATAAGAACCGCCCCGGGGAGAGATATAACTCCGGGGCGGTCGTTTATAATCGTAACCTAGGGTATAAGAGGGGCACTCCGCTAGGGCCGCCCGCAGAGTACAGGGATAGTGTTGTTTGCTGTTGTTTCTACTTTAATAACAACAGATTCCCGACTACAACCTTCGGGAATGACGATATTACGAAAAAAGCGGTCATCCTGAATTTATTTCAGGATCTACTGCTTGGGTAGTGGTTGTTGCTGTTGCTTTTAACAACCCAAAAGGTAGATTCTGAAAACCCTGCGGGCCGCCAGTTCAGAATGACCCCAATTTTTATAACGGCCTTTTTGCCGTCATCCCGTAGTGTCTTTATACGGGATCTGTCGTTTCGTAAGAGAACAACCACGACAACAACAGATTCCCGAGCGTTCCACGCCGGCTACCTTCGGGAATGACGACTTTACGAAAAAAGCGCTCATCCTGAAACAAGTTCAGGATGACCTCTTTTTTAATAAGAGACCTTTTTTCCCCTTTGTCATCCCCGAGTGTTTTTGTCGGGGATCTGTCGTTGTCTTTTCGTTGGTTTGCAACATTGTAAAGTAGTGTGGCTCAATTAATCAAAAGAGTGCGGAGAATCGGCGACCCGCAGGGTTCTGGGATCCGTTGTTGACGTTGTCATCCCAGGCGTGGACCTGGAATCCAGTCCGTTTATAAAGCCCTTTTCCTTTTTAAATGCTGGATTCCGGGTTCCCGCTCGTATGCGTGCCCCGGAATGACACGTAAAAAGAGAATTACTTTTTCCTTGTCGTCGTCCCGGTCTGTTTAGCGGCCCGCAGGGCCGTTTCGGTAGGGTGCGACATTGCAGAGTAGTGTGGCTCAATGAATCGTAACCTAGGGCATAGAGTGGCGG
Source organism: Candidatus Avelusimicrobium sp. (assembly GCF_050873505.1). GTDB lineage: Bacteria > Elusimicrobiota > Elusimicrobia > Elusimicrobiales > Elusimicrobiaceae > Avelusimicrobium. Next base: position 2,368 of record NZ_JBNMIY010000013.1, read on the forward strand.
CCCGTTAGAGTGCCCGCAGGGCCATTTCGGTAGGGTGCAACATTGCAAAAACAGTGTGGCTCAATTAATCAAAACCCAGCGTATAGAGTGGCACAGCCAGCAGGGTCGTTTCGGTAGAACGCGACATTACAAAAAAAGAGTGTTGCCCAATAAATTAAAAGAGCGCGGTAAATCTGCCGCCCGCAGGGCTATATTTGGGAGTGAGGGGGCACGTCGTGGGTAATCCACTTATTGGCGCCCAAAACGCTGCCCTTGCCAATGGTTACGTTGCCAAGCACGGTGGTTTCGGCGTAGATGATGACGTCGTCCTCAATATTGGGGTGGCGTTTAATGCCTTTTACGGGGTTGCCGTGTTCGTCCAAGGGGAAACTCTTGGCCCCCAAGGTAACGCCCTGATAGAGTTTTACATTGGAGCCAATCACGCACGTCTCGCCGATGACAACGCCCGTTCCGTGGTCAATAAAAAAGCCGGAGCCGATTTCCGCACCGGGGTGAATATCAATCCCGGTCAAATTGTGGGCGTATTCGGTAACAATGCGCGGAATTAAGCGCACGCCGTTTTTGTGTAAAAAGTGGGCCATACGCTGTAAGGTAATGGCGGTAATACCGGGATAGCACAAGAGCGGCTCCACGGGATTTACGGCGGCCGGGTCGCCCTCATAGGCGGCGGTAATGTCGGTAATCAGCAGGCGCTGAATATCGGGCAGGGCCAAAACAAAATCTTGCGTCAGTTGGTGCGCGCGGGCGTGGCAGGCGTTGCAGTCCGACTTTTCCTTGCACAGAAAGCAAAGCGAGTTTAAAATCTGTTTTTCCAGCCGGGCGGCCAGTTGTTCCAGCGATGCCGGGCACGCCTTTTGCGCGGTGCACTCCAAGGGGTATTGGTATAAAAAGTCTTTAAACGCGCAAAAGAGTTCTACCGTTTCGGTGGCGGAGGGGATAAACTTGGCCTTTTCGTAAAATTTTTTATCAAAAGTGCTTTTCAGTTCCTCAGTTACGCTGGAAAACGGATTCATAGAGCCCCCTTACATCTTAAAATCTTCCCCTAAATACAGGCGGCGGGCATTTGCGTCGTTAAGCAAGGTGTTTTGGTCGCCCTCCACCAAAATTTTACCGTCGTAAATCAAATACGCGCGCTCCGTAAGCGGCAGGGTTTCGCGCACATTGTGGTCGGTAATTAACACGCCGATACCTTTGTCTTTGAGTTTAAAAATCATATGGCGCAGGTCGGACACGGTAATCGGGTCAATGCCTACAAAGGGTTCGTCCAGCAAAATGATTTTGGGGTTGCTGATCATACAGCGCGCAATTTCCATACGGCGTTTTTCGCCGCCGGAAAGCGTCCAGGCTTTCTGCTTGGCCAGTTTGGTCAGGCCGAACTCGTTTAACAGGGCTTCTACGCGGCGTTTTTGCTCTTGCTTGTCGTCCAAAATGCGTTCCAACACCGCCAGCAGATTTTCCTCTACCGTAAGGCCTTTAAAAATGGTGGGTTCCTGCGCCAAATATCCCAGGCCGTGGCGGGCGCGTTCGTACATCGGCAGTTTGGTTACGTCGTCGCCGTCAATAAATACGCGGCCCTTGGTGGGGCTGATAAAGCCGACCATCATATAGAAGGAGGTAGTTTTCCCGGCGCCGTTGGGGCCCAACAGACCGACGATTTCGCCGGATTTAACGTGAATATCCACCCCTTTTACGACCATACGGTCCTTGTAAACTTTTACAATTTGTTCGCTGCGCAGTTCCATAAGTAAAAACCCCTAAAATTTGGTGTTGGCGGAGGCTTCGTTGAGCCGGGGGGAGACCGCCCAGCCCTGCACCTTGCCGTCTAAAATTATTTTTTTGCCTTCGTTGTCGGACTGGACCTTATCCGCTATTATAGCAAATGTACCTTCCTCACTCGTGCCGTGCACCAGCGGACGGGAGCCGTAAGCGTAAGACTCGTTATTGTTGCCGTCGTAAATAATGGTGTCGGCTTCCAAGGTGCGGAGCGAGTCCGAAGCCGAGGCGCCGCCCTCCAAAAGCAAATGATTTTGGGCTTGGCGGTAGGTGGCCTTGTCGGCGGTGAGCGTTTGCGGGCCTTGCGGCGTATCGCGCACGACGCGGACGTTTCCCTCTAAAATAAAAATTTGTTTGTTTAAATCAAACCCCGCCTTTTGTGCGTAAGCGGTGGCGGTGCCGTTCTTTTTATCCGTGTAAATCAGGCGGATTTGTTTGCCCTTGTTGGCGGTTAAAAGGCCCTTTTGCGTTTTGTAGTTATAGCGGGCGTAGTCGGCATAGGCCTGGTATTCGGGCGCGTTCTTTTCGGCCTGGCGCAGATAGACGTGTCCCTTGGCCGTAAAGCGGTTCAAGGCGCGCTCGGACAAGGCGTAATCGGAGCGGAAGCGGTACGTCCCGTTATCGTAGGAAACGTGGCCCTTAAATTCTTCCTGCTGTTTATCCTTGTAAATAACCCAACTGTCGCTTTGCACAAGCCCGCCCAACACTTCGGGCATTTTTTTAACGGCGGTCTTTTGTTTTAAATTGCGTTTGGCCTGCGTGAGTTGCTTTTTGGCGGGCGGAATTTTGATTTCCGGCCCTTGGGCGCGCACCGTCCGGCAGCCGCTGATTGCCACGGTTGCCAGCAAGGGGAGCAAAAGGAGCCATTTTTTCTTCATTTGTGTAGCGTATCCTTATTTAGTTTTAATTCGTCCGTGCGCGCGGGCAAACGGGTTCTTTGTTTTTTAAGTTCAATTTTGGATAATTTGGAATCCGTTTCCACGCCGCCCTTGGCCGTTACCTTGGCCCCGCCGCGGGTGATGACCGTTTTGGTGTCGGACCAAATACGGTTTTTATCCACATCGTAGGAAAATTGCTCGGCGGTAATGGTGGCGTTTTCGGTTAAAGACTTTATCACGGCGTGTCCGTCAATGGATACCAGTTTGTGCGGGTAGTCAAAGGTGCCCGTATCACCGGTTACCTGTACGCTGTCCTGCCCGTTTTCTTTCAGCAGCAGTACGGGGTTTTTTAGGGTGGCGCTCTTTAAGTCGGAAAAGTCCACCGCGTCGGCGCGGAGCACCCATTGTTTTTGGCTGTCTTTTGATTCAAAAATGGAAACTTGTGTAGCCAGTTGCATACCGGCGTCTTCGGTGGGGGAAAAAGTATCACTCCCGCCGCAGGCGGCTAATAAAGGCAGTAAACCAAACAAGAGGTATTTTCTCATTTTTTATCCAAAAACGCCAAATATTCAATTAAATCTTTTTCGTCAATAATGCCCACTACCTTGCCGGATTTATCCAATACTGGCAGGTTGTCCACGTGCGTGGCGTGAATCATTTTTGCCGCATCAATGGCGGGAACCGTGTCCAAAATATGGTGCGGGTTCTTCGTCATTACTTCGGTAATGTTTTTGTTGAGCAGGTCCGAGCCCTTTTGCAGTAAGCGGCGCAAATCTCCGTCGGTAAAGTAGCCAAGCAAATGGCCCTTGTTATCTACCACGCTGGTGGCTCCGGCGGCCCCGGTTTGGGTCATTACAAAGAGCGCGTCTTTGACGGAAGCCGTTTCGCGCACGGTGGGGTTGTTTTTGCCCTTGCGCATTAAATCCTTAACCTGCTGGGTAAGCAGTTTGCCCAAGGAGCCCCCGGGATGAAAGACGGCGAAATCGCGCTTTTCAAAGTGTTTGATTTTCATTAAGCACAGCGCCAGCGCATCGCCCACGGCCAAGGTGGCGGTGGTGGAAGCGGTGGGGGCCAGGTTGTACGGGCAGGCCTCGCGCTCAATGTGAATAGTAATGTGGATATCGGACATTAACGCCAGTTTGGAGTGCGCGTTGCCCGTCATACCGATAATGGTAAGTTTGCGGCGCTCCAAGGAGGGGAGAATTTTATTGATTTCCTCGGTTTGGCCGGAAAAAGAAATCGCCAAAATCACATCGCCGGGCATAATCATCCCCAAGTCGCCGTGCAGGGCTTCCACCGGGTGCACAAAGAAAGACGGCGTACCCGTAGAAGCCAGCGTGGCGGAAATTTTGCGGCCGATAATCCCGCTTTTGCCAATGCCCAGCACCACTACGCGGCCCTTGGTTTTGGCAATTACGTCCACGGCTTTTAAAAATTGGTCATCAATGCTTTTTTTGCTCAGTTCTAGGGCTTCCAGTTCAATTTCCAGTATGTGGCGGGCCATACGTTTTATGGCGGTTTCAGAAAATTCTTGTGTCATAGTTTCACCTATTTATCCACGGGGTCGCTTCGGGCGCGGGCCGTTGGGTTTTAAACGGCTCGGGCAAGCGGGTCGTTACAAAGGAAAAAGTAAAATACAACCCCGCACAGAATACCAAAAGCAGGCCGAGCAACACGGCGTGCCCTTTTAAAGACGGTGTCCAAACGGGGAGTTTACCAGTCATTTAAATTTTTTAACCAATTCGTCAATGGCGCACAATTCGCGCGTCATTTTAGCGGTCATTTTTAAATCTAACGAGTTCGGCCCGTCGGACAAGGCGTGGTCCGGGTCCGGGTGCGCTTCAAAAAACACGCCCGCAATCCCAAGCGCGGTGGCCGCCTTGGCCAGTACCGGGGCCAACTGGCGGTTCCCGCCCGTAGCCGAGCCCAGCGCGCCGGGCTTTTGCACGGAGTGGGTCGCGTCAAAAATGACGGGATAGCCAAACTGCTTCATAATTTCCAGCGAGCGCATATCCACCACCAAATCGCCATAGCCAAAACTAGCGCCGCGTTCGGTAAGTAAAATTTTATGGTTGCCGCGGGATTCAATTTTTTTAATCACTTGTTCCATTGCCGCCGGGGCCAAAAATTGGCCTTTCTTCACGTTGACGGCTTTGCCCGTATCTGCACAGGCCAAGACTAAATCGGTCTGGCGGCACAAGAACGCCGGAATTTGCAAAATATCGGCCACTTGCGCCACTTCTTCGGCTTGCCAAGGTTCGTGCACATCCACCACCAGCGGAAGGCCCGTAATTTTTTTGGCCTTGGCTAAAATTTCAAGCCCCTTGGCAAGCCCCGGCCCGCGGTACGCATCTACCGACGTGCGGTTGGCTTTGTCAAAAGAGGCTTTTAAAATAAAAGGGTGTTTCGTCTTGGCGATAATGGCTTTTAACTTTTTGGCGGTATCAATATAGTGCGCTTCGCTTTCAATGACGCACGTCCCGGCCATAAACACCAAGGGTAAAGTATTGGAAATCTTGTAATTACCTATTTTAATGATTTTCTGCATACCCATATCATAGCAAATTTTGCCCGCTTTCTATATAGAGAATACCCGAAAAACTTGTATTTTTGCGCCGGGTATTTTATACTATATCGGTAGATAACCCTTTTAGGAGGATTTTATGAGCAGAGGTTTTACCTTAATTGAACTTTTGGTGGTGGTGCTGATTATCGGCATTTTGTCGGCGATTGCCCTGCCGCAGTACGAAACCGCGGTGGAAAAAAGCCGCGCTTCCGAAGCGTTTGTAAACGGGCGGGCGATTGTGGACGCGATGAACCGCGCCTTGAACGAACGCCCCAACGACTTGCCCAAAACGCGCTATGACCTGGATATCAAACTTTCCGGCGGGTCTTGGAATTCGTCCGGCAACCAATACACCACTAATTTGTTTGTGTACGATTTATCCAAGGGCGACCGCGTGGAAGCCACGCGCAACTTGGGCGGCTCCGAAAAATATGTGCTGACGTTCTTCAATAACTATAACGACGTAGCCGACCTGCGCACCTGCACGCCGACGGGTTCCACGGCCACAAATTTGTGCAAATCGTTTGCGGGTTCCGGATTTACCGTTAAATAAAGCAGTAGTTAATTTTTTATTTTCCCCGGGAGAGTATTTTATAATACTCCCCCGGTTTTTTAACAAAAAGCGAGACCCCTGTGTTTATTCAACGCAGGGGTCTCAATCAGCCGATTTGTCCATAATTACTCACTTTCCGTAGTAACAGGAACTCCAACAGTTCAAAGTTTTGCGGCGCCACACAGGGCCTGCCGGTGGTTGCGCCGCCCCATACCTCTGGCGAACTCCAACTGCCCTCAGGCAGCCGGCCCAAAGTTTGTGCAGCGGCCTTGCATACCAAACGCACCTGCTCCGTGTTGTACAATCCTCAAAGAACTTTTTTTCTGCTTCCCGGTCCCCTGCCGTGCCACGCTCTTCGCGCCCGCAAGGCAAACAATCGGGAACAGTTGTCATCCGTTCGCACCGCCAGACATCATCAGGAAAGGCTGGTGTGCCGGGGTAGTTTTCTGTCGGCCCTTACTAGGGATATGAATAGTATAGTGGAATTCCGGCCGAAATCAAGGGGAATTAGCCAATATAATCCATTTTTAATACCGCCTGGCCCAAAGGCCGCGCTTCAACCGTCGGAAGCGTTTGCCCGTTCGCGGCCAAAAGCGTTTGTCCTTGCACCTTGGCAAGCAGGCTTTTGCCACTTGCCCAAATTAGCATTGTTTTGCCGTCCGTCCACACGCTTGCGGGCTTAATAAGCCACAGGGCATTATTTATATCCAGCAAATATTTGCCGCCTTGGGTGCGTTGGCGGGGCAAGGTCCACCACTCGGTTACCTCGCACCCGGTTAAAGCCGGGTAGTTTAAGGGGGCGGCAGATAAAAGCGGTATGGAAACGCTGTTGCTTTGCGCAGTAGAATTGTCAGCACTGTAAGCATTTTCCGGCCCTTGGGCATCGCGCAGAGCGGGCAGCGGAGAAAACGGGTGCGCCTCGGGATACATAGTAGCGGGGGTAAAAAGCCGCATTATGGAAAATTCGTCCAGCCCGAAAAGTTGTGCCATTTGGGCCACATAACCCTTGGAGGGACGGCGCTTTCCGGTCGTCCACAGGGCCACCGTAGCGGTGGAAACTTGCAGGAGCCGTGCTAACTTGGCTTGGGCTCCGCGCAATACGCCGCCGTTCCATTTTTCCAGTTGTTTTTCAAACTTATTTATCATCGGCTCCTCTCTAAAAAATGATTAGGCCCCATTAGGACCAAAAAATACTTGACAAACACTAACAATACTTACTATACTAACATTTATAAACAAGCCCTAACTTGTTTATATCCTTCGGGTGTACAAAATTGCATCTATCCTTACAGAAGCAAATCCGCCTGCCGAACCCGGCAGTTCAGGCCGCGCCCGCGGCCCCAATATTTTGTGCGCTCTTACTTGCGTGTATCCCGCCAGGGGGCGCAAGTCTATTGTAGCAAATAAAAAGATGTTTGGGTTAGTAAAGTTAAGATTCCAACGCGTCCGCCCTATGTTAAAAAGGCTTCCGGCCGATTGGCTTAACTTTACTAACCGCATCTTCCAACTATGTGTTTATACTTCATTTTTTACCTGGTGGGCCTTATTGGCCTAGTGTGCTTTGCGCGCGATTTGGCGGACTTTTTTAGCCGCTAAACCGATTTTTCAGGCGGGGTATAGGGGAAATTATCTATAATGTAGAAATGAAATCAGGTTTTTCCCTTAACATTTACGGCCTAATTTTTGCCATTATGCTGGTTATGGCCGCGCTGACGTACCTCCTGCCCGCCGGGCAGTATGACACCGTCCAAAAGGACGGCCGTTCCTATACCGTGGCCGGGTCCTACCATAAGGTGGAATCCAACCCGCAGGGCCTTGCTGCCGTGCTGACGGCCCCCGCCAAGGCCTTTGGCGATTGTGCCGATATCATCGTGTTTATTTTTATTACCGGGGCGATTTTTACCATTTTGGAACGTACCGGCACGGTAAACGCCGTGATTTTGGGCACCAGTTATTTGTTCTCGCGCACGGACTCTCTAAAAAAGTTTTTTATCCCGGTCAGTATGATTTTGTTTTCGCTGGGAGGGGCCGTATTCGGTATGGAGGAGGAAACCCTTATCTTCATCCCGCTGTTTATCCCGCTGGCGCTCTCGCTGGGGTATGATACGGTGGTGGGGGTGAGTATTCCCTTTTTAGGCGCGTGGGTGGGGTTTGGCTCGGCGTTTATGAACCCGTTTACGGTCGGCATTTCCCAGGGTATTGCACAACTGCCGCTCTATTCCGGGTTGGGATACCGCTTGGCCGTGTGGGCTATTTGCACGGGCGTGGTGATATGGTTTGTTACATGGTATGGGGAAAAAGTGCGTAAAAATCCTACCAAAAGTATCACTTACGAGGCCGATAAAGAAAAACGCAAAAACCTGCATTTAAACGTGCTGGAAAAGCCGCATTTTAAAGCCGCGCATATTTGGATTTCGGTTATTTTTACCTTGGGTATGGCGGCCCTCGTGTATGGGGTAGCGGTCTATCATTGGTATATTATTGAAATTTCCGGCCTGTTTTTAGGCGTGGGGTTGGTGTCGGCGGTTATTGGCCGATTGTCCTTAAACCAAACGACGGACGCCATTATTGACGGGGCGCGCAGTATGGTTAGTGTGGCTATTATGCTTGCCCTGGCGCGCGCGATTGTGGTGATTGCTTCCGACGGGCGCATTTTGGATACGGTTTTGCACTCCATCGCGCAAATTATCGGCCACCAGCACCCCTTGGCCGCCGTGGAGGGGATGTTCTGGGCGCACACATTTATTAACTTCTTTGTGGCGTCCGGCTCCGGCCAGGCCGTGCTGACAATGCCCGTAATGATTCCGCTGTCGGACTTGCTGGGTATCAGCCCGCAACTTTCCATTTTGGCCTACCAGTTCGGCGAAGGCTGGACGAACGCCATTATCCCCACGGCTCCCGTTACAATGGCCGCTATCGGTATGGCTGGGATTCCGTGGCTCAAATGGGCGCGCTGGAACTTGGGCCTGCAAATTGTGCTGGCTGTGCTTTCTATGCTACTCTTAATTCCGCCGTATTTACTGCATTGGTAGCCTGATTGGTTTGCTAAAAGGCCCCTCTTGCAGGGGCCTTTTTTATGCCCTTTTTATGAACTTATCCGCTAAAATTGACTTGGAAAACCGCATTTTTGCCCGGGCGGCGCATTTATCTGCCCCGGTGGACGGCGTGCGCGGGCGTTTATCGTCGCCTGCGGACGATGCTTATTTGCAGGCGTTACTTGATGTGTATAACCGCTTTTTTGCGGACGAAAACCGGGCGCTTTTCACGGAGGAAGAGCCCTCTTTAACGTGGCGGTATTTTAAGCAAGAGCGGCGCTTTTTGCCGTTTTTATGCCCGATAAAAGGCGTGCCGTTTTTTGCGTGTGATTTTAAGGCGAATTTATTTTTCTTGCAAAATTAATTTGACAAATAAAAAATACTTTGCTATAATATATTTATAATTACAAAGCGCAAAAAGCGGTTTGTAATTTTTTTATCTCCGGGCGCTCCGCCCACGCTTTCCTTTTACTTTCCGAATATGCAAAACGGGATTTTTCATTGTCCCGCAATTCTTATTTGGAGTTTTTCAATATGCCAGCCAAAAAACCGCTCTCCTATCAGCCGGAATATTGCGAGCGTTTGCTCGCTTTTTTTAATGTGGCCCCGTTTACCGTTACCGAAGTGCAAAAGCGCGACGGCAGTATCAGTTTGGTGGAAACTGCCGCCGAACTGCCCACCTTTGCGGCCTTTGCCAAAATGCTGGGCACCACTTGCGAGGTGCTTGCCGGGTGGGAGAAAAAGCACCCCGCCTTCCGCTTGGCCGCCCAAAAGGCGCGCGACTTGCAGGGAAATATCCTCATCCAAAATAGTTTGCGTGGCAATTATTCCTCGTCCTTTGCCGTGTTTACCGCTAAAAATCTTTTGGGGTGGAAGGACGGAAAAGAGGACGGCCCGAGGCCGGATATTGTCGTGCGTTGGGAGGAAAACAAATGAATAAGACCCGTATTGTTATCCCGTATTCGCCGCGCCCCGTGCAGGCGCAAATCCACCCGCAGTTGGAAAGCCACCGCTTTTGCGTGCTCGTTACACACCGCCAACTGGGCAAAACGGTTTGCGCCGTCAACCATTTGCTTAAAAAGGCCCTGCAAAATCCGCTCCCGCACGCGCGGTATTTTTATATTGCGCCCTTTTTAAAGCAGGCCAAAATGATTGCCTGGGATTATGTTAAACGCTATACCGCGCCCCTGCCGGACGTTACCGTAAACGAAAGTGAACTCTCCGTCCGCCTGCCCAACGGCGCGCGGATTTGGGTGTGCGGGGCCGATAACCCCGATGCCCTGCGCGGCACCTATGCCGACGGGGTGGTGCTGGACGAATACGCCCAAATCAAGCCCGATGTGTTTACCGAAATCATCCGCCCGATGCTTTTGTCGCGCGAGGGGTGGGCTGTTTTTATGGGCACGCCCAAGGGGCAGAACGCCTTTTTTGAACTTTTTAACCGGGCGCAAAAGGCCGCTTTATCCGAGCCTTCTGTTTGGTGGACGGGCGTTTTCCGGGCGGACGAGTCGGGCGTAATTTCTCCCGCCGAACTGGCGCGCTTAAAGCGTGAAACGCCGGACACTATTTTCCGCCAAGAATATCTGTGCGATTTTACCGCTAGTGCGGAAAATGTGTTAATTCCCATAGATTTGGTGCTGTCCGCCTGCGCCCGCGCGTATAGCCCGGCCGAGGTGCGCTTTGCCCCTAAAATTATGGGCATTGACCCCGCCCGCTTTGGCGACGACCGGAGCGTTATTTTTTGCCGCCAAGGGTTAAAAACCTTTGAGCCGCTGGTATTCCGCCATATTGACAATATGACGTTGGCCGACCGTGCCGCGCGGCAGATAAACCTCTTCCGCCCGGACGGCGTGTTTGTGGACGCCGGGTGCGGCGGGGGCGTGATTGACCGCTTGCGCCAACTGGGCTTTTGCGTAACCGAAGTACCCTTTGGCGGAACTTCCTTGTTCCCCGCGCAGTACGCCAACAAACGGGCGGAAATGTGGGGCGAAATGGCCCGCTGGTTAAAGGCCGGGGGCGCGTTGCCTCCGTCGCCCGAATTAAAGGCCGATTTGTGCCAAGTGTGCTACGAGTACGACGCGGCGGGGCGGATGCGGTTGGAGTCCAAGGATAAATTAAAGGAGCGGTGCGGCCAAAGCCCGGACTTGGCTGACGCGCTTGCCCTAACCTTTGCGGCGCCCGTCCGCCCCAGAAGCCTGGGCGTAAAGGAATTTGCCGGGTGCGAGTACGACGTGATATAACACACGCCATTATTTGCCACTAATTTTAAGGATAAAGATGTTATATTTTTGCTTAAAATTTAAGTAAAATGCGAAATTTTTTAAAATATTGCTTGACAAAATACTATTTTTTATGATAAAATAAAAAATATAGAAGTTACGCAGTATTCCTCTTATTTCCCAACAATTTTTGCAGTGTAATTAAAAACGCCTTTTGTGCGCTTTTATAGGCTTTTTTGACATAAAAAAACCCGCTCGTTAGAGCGGGCAAAAAAAAGTCAGCCAAAGTTTTTTACACCGGGTTTCCTACCAGGCCCAAGGCCAACAACCCCAGTAAAATAACCGTCAGCAAAATAGAAATCCAAGTAGCGGATTTTTTGCTCTTCTTTGGAAACACCTTGCGCGTGATAATGTAAAATCCCGGAAACGCAAGCAAAATCACAAATACAAAAATCGTAATTAATCCCATCATAGTCGTACCTCTTTTGTTATTCTAATAAATTTTTACCGTTTGCGCACGCCCGTGCGCGCAAAAAAACGGGTTAATTCCTACCTATGAAAAATAATATCCAACCAAAGACCGATTATCTGCGCCTTTACGGCGAACTGAAAAGCGAGCGCGCCACTTGGCTGCCCGCTTGGAAGGACCTCTGCGCTTATCTGGCGCCTACGCGGGGCTTTTTTGACGGGCAAACGCCCAACCAAGGCCGCCGCTTGGACCACAAAACCTTGCTGGACAGCGACCCGTGCCTGGCGGTGGAAATCCTTTCCGCCGGGATGATGAGCGGGCTGACGAGCCCGGCAAGAAATTGGTTTGACCTGAGCCTTGCCCCGCGCGAATTGGCCGCAGTACCCGGCGTGAGGGAGTGGCTCGCCGAAGTGAAAAAACGCTTGGAGGATGCCTTTGCGGCAAGCAACGTGTATAGCACGCTCCATATGTTTTACCAAGAAATTGCCGTTTTTGGCACGGCGGCTTTTTTGCTGGAAGAGGACCCGCAAAAAGGGATTCGCTGCCGTCCCTTTACCATTGGGGAATATTGCTTGGGTACCGATTCCTTGGGGCGCGTAAACCGCTTTGGGCGCGAGTTCTTTCTAACGGTGCCGCAAATGCGCGAAGCCTTCGGCCTTGAAAACCTGCCGCCCGCCTTGCAGGTATCTGCTACCCCAAACCGCTACCATAAAATTATCCACCTGATTTTGCCCAATAAGGATTATTCCCAAGAGTGTTTGGATAACCGCCGTATGCCTTATTTATCCGTGTATTTGACGGAGTCCGGCCATTTGTTAAGCCAAAGCGGCTACCGGGAGTTCCCCGTGATTGCCGCCCGCTGGGAAGTAAAACACGCGGCCGATGCGTACGGGCGCGGCCCGGGCTGGAAGTGCTTGGGCGACGTGAAAATGCTCCAAAAAATGCAAAAGGCCAAATTGGTAGCGTTAGATAAAAACACCAATCCGCCCGTAATGGTGTCGGCCAATGTGCAGGGCGAAGTAAACCTCTTGCCCGGCGGAATTACCCGCTACAACGGCACGACGGACGCGGCGGTAAAGCCCGCCTATCAGGTGCAGGCCGATTTAACATCCTTGGAAAACGCTATTTCGTCCGTCCGAAGCACGATTCGCGCGCAGTTCTTTGCGGACGTTTTTCTAATGCTGTCCGCGCAAAATTATTCCAATATGACCGCCGCCGAAGTGGCCGAACGCCACCAGGAAAAAATGCTGGTGTTGGGGCCCGTGTTGGAGCGGCTTAAAAACGAACTGTTGGACCCGCTTATTGACCGCGCGTTTGCCTTGCTCTACCGCCAAGGTTTATTACCGCCCGCACCCGAAAGCGTGCAGGAGCTAAAAATGAAGGTGGAGTATGTGTCCCTGATTGCGCGGGCACAAAAGGCCGCGGGGCTTTCCTCCCTTGTACAGGGGATTAATTATGCGGCCACGCTGGCGGCGGCTAATCCGCAAGTAGCCGATAGGGTGGATTACAACCGCGCGCTGGAAGAGGGGCTTAATGCCTTGGGCGTGGCACCCGCCTTATTAAAAAATTCGGAAAAGTAAAAGCAAAATGAAAAACCGCTCCCGGGCGCGCCTTTATAAGCGAGCGGCCCGAAAGCGGAGTAAATACGGCTCCCGGAACCCCGTATTTGCCTATTAAAACAACACAAAGCGCCGGGGCAGGCGTCTAAAATTACCGCACGCTGCCCCCGCCGCGGGGGAGAACCGCACCGGCTCCGGCTTCTCTCCCGTCTATATAAAAACCTATGAACGAAAAACAATTAAAAAAACGCAACGCCTGCGATTTGCAGGCCGTTCTGAAAACCGTACAGGGCCGCCGCTTGCTGTGGCGTATTTTGCAGGCCTCCGCCCTATACCAGCACGGCTTTGTGCCGGGCGACGCCTGCGCGACGGCCTTCCACTGTGGGCAAAAAAGTTTGGGGCTTTTTCTGCTGGCGGAAATAGAAGAAGCCGCCCCATCCGCCTACGCACAAATGCGGGGGGAATATTTGTCCGAAGTGAAGGCGGAACAACAACAGGTAAACCGACAAAGTGAGGAATTAATATGAGTGAAGAAATAACCGATTTAAACGCCCCGGCCGCTCCGGCCGCCGAGCCGGACAAGCGGGCGGACGTACCCCAAGACCCGCCGCTATACGACGGACTAAAACTGCCCGAGGGCGTTGTGTTTGACGAACCGTCCTTGGACGCCTTTAAAAACTTGTCGCAGGAAATGGGGCTTTCGCTGGAACAGGTGCAAAAACTGGTGGATTTTGAAGGCCGTTTTGTGCGCCAAGGGGAAAGCGAAGAACAAAGCCAAAAGCAGCAAATTATGGAAAACTGGGCCCGGCAGACCAGGGAAATGTATGGCCCCAAGTTGGAAGAGGCTGTTTCCTGCGCGGTCCGCGCGGCGGACATATTCGGCGGGCCCGAACTGCGCAACCTGTTGGAAGCCACGGGGCTTGGGAACCATCCCGTTATCGTCCGTACCTTTAACGAGATAGGTAAACGTATCAGCGAGGATTCCTTCCCGGGCGGCAAACCCGCCGCCGTGCAGGATAAAACCTTCGCCGAGGCGTTGTACGGAAAACACAATTAAGGAGAAAAATATGGCAATTATTGCTGACAAGCAGTACAGTTTGATTGATTATGCAAAACAGTTTGATCCCTCCGGCCAGGAACTGGCCATTGCCGAGGTGTTAAGCAAGTCTAACGATATTATCGGCGATGCACTGGTGGTGGAAAGTTCCTTAGACAGCGGCCACGAATACGCCGTTAGAACCGGCATCCCGGAAGGCACTTGGCGCCGCGCTTATCAGGGCATTGAACCCGCCAAGGCCACTACCAAAGTGGTGGTGGAATCCTACGGTACCTTGTCCGCCTATTCCGTGGTGGATAAATTGGTGGCCGAGAAAGGGGGAAATGTAGAAGCCGTGCGCACCGGGCAGTCCCGCGCGATTATTGCCGGGATGTCCAACACGATGGCATCTAACCTGATTTACGGCAACGCCGGAAAGAACCCGGAACGCTTTACGGGCTTGGCCGCGCGCTACTGTGAACTCTCCGGGGCGGAAAGTTCCCGCAACGTCCTTGACGCGGGCGGTCAAACGGAAGGCAAAAACTCCTCTATCTACCTGGTGGTATGGGATACGGACAAGATTTTTACCTTCTTCCCCAAGGGCTCCAAGGCCGGCATCCAACGCTTGGACCACGGCCTTGTCAACCATATTGACTCTGAGGGCAACGAATATCCGGCCTATAAGGAATATTTTGAGTGGAAGTTGGGCCTTGCCGTGCAGGATTGGCGTTTTGCGGGGCGCATTTGCAATATTGATGTGGAAAATGTGCCCACGGACTTGATTGACCAAATGTGCGAATTGGAAGAGCGTATCCAAAGCCTTTCTATGGGCAAACCCGTTTGGTATATGAACCGTACCGTAAAAGCGGCCCTGCGCAAATTAACCAGTAACCGCACCAACGTACAATACACGCCGGATCAGGTAACGTCCAGACCGCTGATGACGTTTAACGAAATCCCGGTGCATATTTGCGATGCTATCGTAGATACCGAAGCCTTGGTGAAATAGGAGAAACATATGTTATTAGACCAAAGTGTTATTTTGTCGGATAAACAGACGCTGACCGCGACGGCGCCCTCTACCCACACGCTGGATTTGACCGCCGCCGGAAATGCCGTTCCGGGCCGCTTGTATGTGGTGGCCCGCTTGGACGAGGCCTTGACGGGGGCCACGGGCCTGACGGTTGCCCTGCAAACGGCTGATACGGCGAACTTTTCCAACGCGCAAGAGTTGGTAAGCGTGGCCTGTAATGTGGCTCGTTTATCGGGTGTGGGCGAACTATTTAGCGTGCCGTTCCCGCTGGGGGCCAAACGCTATGTGCGCGCTTATTATACTGTAGCGGGCACGCCGACGGCGGGCAAGGTGTCCTGCTTTGTTACGGATGCGGTGGACCTGAAATAAGGGTATGTTACCCGGGCTGTTTTTTAATGGCCCGGGTTCCTTAAATAAGTGGGGTTATCGGCCAATAAGGATTTGGAAATCCGTTGCTGATGTCATTTCTGCGGGTTGTAGTCGGGAATCTGTCTTGTCCGTTGTTGTTCTCTTACACAACGACAGATCCCCGACAAAAACACTCGGGGATGACGGCACCCTGCGGGCCGCCACTTGTCCGTGCCCTTTTGATTAAGAGAGCCACACTTTTTTTGCAATGTTGCGAACAAACGAGGCGGCAACAACAAATTTTTCTTATGTTTGTTTTAATTTTTTATAAAAGCCACAGACGAAAACACATTTTGGGGAATATTTCTATGCCACCTTGCTTGAAAACGCTTGAAATAGGGGCTGTTTTGCTCAAAATCGGGGTTTTTACAGCCTAAAAGCGGATAAATTCTTTAAAAGTGGAAACATTTTTTGATGTTTAGCACCATTTTTTTAAAAAATGGGCGATTTTGGCGGATGTTGTCGTTTTTTATTTACACCCCTGTGTTTTATTATTTTGGGGAGTTGCCCCTTGTTTGTGTAATATTTGAATTGTTCACTTTATTGCCGTTTTTGGGCCTTTCCAGACCAAAGTGTTCTTTATCCTTTTTCTCTTTGATTTTTTGCATATTATAGTTATAGTTAAATGGCTTTCCATATTTGGCGCGTAGGCCCGTTTTGCTTTCCGTTAGTCAGGCTTTCCCCGGTACTTTCTTCTTATCTTTGCTTCCTAATAGACGTGTAGGTCCGTTATTCCGCTGGATAGTAATGCCTTGCCTTGGTATTCTCTCCTGCCTGCTATCCCTAGGGGCTCTCAGCCTGTTATAGTTTGGGGGCCTTTCTAATTAGACGTGTAGGTCCGTTGCCCTTTCTTTTAAATTCTTGCTTGTAATCCCTGCCCTTGGCTTTCGCATCAGGTTTTCTATCCGTTGGTTATCGTAAAATCGTTCCATATTAGGCGCGTAGGTCCGGGGGAATCCAGTCTGTTGGGGGAAAAATTATCCCTAATTCCTTTTGCTTTACCCCGTTTGTGGATAAAAAATAATTATAAAACATTATTAAAAATAACCTATGCAGAGAAACACTCTTGCAAAAAACGGCATAAAATTTTTGTTAGCAAAATGCGTAACCTGCTTTTATAAAAATGAATATAAAAATAAAAATACTTAAAATATAAGTATTTTTAAAATTAACTATGATTTTGAATTTGCAAAATTAAAATAAAAATTGCTTAAAATATTGCGCTTTAAAATAATAAAACAATACTTAAAAATAAAAACAATGAATACTTAAATAAAAATAAATTTAAGTATAAAAAGTAAAACAACGATGTTAAAAAATAAATAACCTGTTTTTACAAAAACACATATAAATTTGCATTTGTGAAAATAATACTAAAATAAAAAACATTTAAAAAATAAGTAAAAATAAAATAGGAGTTAAAAATGATATAAAAAATTGCCATTTGTAATTTGGCCTTGGCCCAGTTGGGGCAGGCTCCGATATCCTCTTTAACACAAGAGGACGAAAAAGCGCGCCGCTTAAATTTGTTCTACGAGCCCGTGCGTGATGAGGTTTTGCGTACCCATAATTGGGGCTTTGCTACGGTCCGGGAGCCGCTGGCGCTAATGGAAAAACAGGAAAACTGCTTTTTGTACAAATACCCGCAGGAAGCCTTGTTTATCCGCCGGGTTTATCAATCGTCTTATAAAAATACCGCGTTTCGGGAACTTTTTCACCCCAAGTATCGCACCCGCGTGCTGGAATCCACCGCGCCGCAGGCGTGGGCTGAATACACCCGCCGCGTAGAGGATGAAAGCCAGTTTGACGCTGCCTTTGTCAAATCCTTTTCACTCGCGCTGGCGGCGGATTTGGCGCTGTCCCTTACCGGGGATAACACCTTGGCCGCGCAAATTTTGCAAAAATATACACTAAGTTTGGACGAAGCCCGCCGTAGCAATATGACCGAAAACTTTGCGCAAACCGCGCAAACAGACGCGTTTACGGAGGTGCGCTAATGGGTGTGCACTGCTTGCAGTCCTCTTTTGCGGGCGGGGAAGTGAGCCCCGCCGTGCAGGCGCGTATAGACAGCCCCGCCTATTCCTCTTGGCTGAAAACGGCCCGGAACTTTTTTGTTCACCCGCAGGGCGGCGCGTCCAACCGCCCGGGCACCGTGTTTATGGGCCGGGCCAAATACGCCGATAAGCCCTGCCGCGTGATTCCCTTTGTATTGGGGGAGAGCGAAGCCTATGTGCTGGAACTGGGGGAAAAATACCTTCGTATTTACACGCCCGGCGGGCAACTGCTGGGCGCAGATAACACCCCGTACGAACTCGCCACGCCCTATTTGGCGGACGAAGTGGCACAAATCAACTATACCCAGTACGACCAAACGCTCTTCCTCGTCCACTCCAATCACCCGCCCAAACAACTCACGCGGCTGACGGACGGTACCTTTTCCTTTACGGAAGTGCCGCTTAAATACGGGCCATTTATGCTTGCCAATACGGACGAATCCAAGAAACTCCGCCTGACCCCGTATAACGAAACCGCCTCGTCTGACGGCGTAAGCGCCACGCTCTCTTTTCAGCCGATAGTGTATCCCAATTTGGCGGTGCTGGGGTATTTTAATAATGTGTGGTTTTATTCAGCCAGCGATTACGGGCTGGACCTTGCGGGAATAGTGGCGGCCTTTAATAAAGAGTTTGCTAATACCGGCTTTTCGGCGGCCAATTTGGGCGGTATTATCAAAATAGTATCGCCCCAAGCCACCGGGGGAGACTGCAACGGGATGCAACTTGTATTGGAATACCGCAACAGTTTCACGCGCCCGGCGGTGCTGACGGTGGCGCAAACGCTGTCCGGCGGGGCCAACAAGGGGGAATTAATCCCGTCCGGCGATGATAAGTTTTTGCTGGAAAGCGATTTTGACCTCTTTCAGCCCGGGCACATCGGGGGCAAATTCGCGCTGACCCACGCGGTGGAAAGCCAGTACCTCTCGGGTACATTGGGCTATCAAAGCGTTTCCCAAACGCTCAAAAGCGGGGGTGATTGGCAGTTGCGCACCAGCGGGGTATGGACGGGTCAGGTGGTGTTGGAAAAGTCCGAAGACGGGGGCAAAACGTGGCAGAAGGTAAAATATTTCTCCCGCGCGGACGGCGAGGAAAATTTCAACGCGCTTGGTCACTTGGAGGACACCGCCGATATGTATTATTTGCGGGTCCGTTCGCTGGAAACAAGCGGCGAGGTGGGCTTTGAATTGCAGGCCGATGCGTTTATCCAAGAGGGTGTTGTAACGGTGGAGGGGTATTTAAATGCCCGGCAACTGGTGGTCCGACCGGAGCGGCAGGTGGCCCTATCCGACTGGACGGCCGATTGGGCCGAGGGCTCTTTCAGCCCGTTTTCCGGTTATCCCTCGTGCGTGTTCTTTTATCAGGACCGCTTGGGCCTGGCCGGAACCAAGCGCGAAGCGCAGACGGTGTGGTTTTCCAAAACCGGGGCGCATAGCGACTTTGGGCACTCCCGCGGCACACTAACGGATAACGACGCTATCAGCGTGAACCTGTCGGGCAAAAAGTTAAACGCCATACACGGCGCGGCGGTGTGCGGGCGTTTATTGCTCTTTACCGCAGGGAGCGAGTGGACTTTATCCTGCTCCGGCGCGCTTACGCCCACCAATATCCAAGTGGCCCAGCAGGGCGAACGCGGGGCGAGCCGCACCGCCCCTGTGTTGGTGGGCAACCGGGCGTTATTTGTGCAGGCGCGCGGCGGTTGCGTGCGTGATTTGTTTTACGATTACAATACAGCCTCGTACATCGGCAACGATTTAACCTTGCTCGCCAAGCATTTGTTCTTTA
The DNA here is from genome assembly GCF_050873505.1 of Candidatus Avelusimicrobium sp. Lineage (GTDB taxonomy): Bacteria > Elusimicrobiota > Elusimicrobia > Elusimicrobiales > Elusimicrobiaceae > Avelusimicrobium. The sequence continues at coordinate 21,733 of NZ_JBNMIY010000013.1, forward strand.
ACCGCGAGGTAACCGAACTGTGCTACCAGCAGGAGCCGGATAATTTGGTTTGGTGCGTACTGGACGACGGCACCGCCCTAACTTTGACCTATTTGCCCGAGCAAAACCTCTGCGCGTGGACCCGGCACGATACACAGGGCCTTTTTAAAAGCGTTTGCTGTGTGCCCAACCGGGGATATGACGAGGTTTGGTTCGTGGTAAAACGCCCAAACGGCTATTTTGTGGAACGGTTAGCGCGTCGTCTGGGCAGTAAAGAACCGCAGGACCAAGTGTTTTTGGACGCGTCCGTTTCGCTCAAAAGCGAAACGCCCTTTGCGCGCTTGGGCGGTTTATCGCACTTAGAAGGCCTGTCTGTCGGGGTGCTGGCGGACGGAAATGTTTTGACTCCGCAAACCGTTAAAAACGGGGAAATTTCGCTGCCCCGCGCGGTTACCTGCGCACACGCCGGGCTCCCCTTTACGGCGGAACTTGTAACCCTGCCGCCCGCCTTGTCCTACGGGGACGGTACGGCGGCTGACAGAAAAAGGCGTTTTAGCGGCGTTACCGTTAAAATGTTGGACAGCCGCGGCGGGCACATCGGCACGGACGAAGCGCATTTAACCGAAATCGTCCAGCGCACGGACGAGCCCTTTAATGCGCCCCTTGTGCTAAAAACCGGGGATTATGTACTGAACCTTTCCGGCTCGCACAGCCTTTCCCCGGCGGTGGTCTTCCGTCAGACGGACCCTTTGCCGGTTACCTTGCTGTCGTTTATTACGCGCTGAAATAAAAAAGGGGCTTTTGCCCTAAAAGCAAAAGCCCCCTTCAAAAATGGTTGGGATTATTTGGTGATGCGCAAACTTTCCACCATACTTTTAGCCAGCAACTGGTCCGGCCCGTCCACCGTTCCGGCCACTACATAATATACCAGGTGGTTATCCGCCGGCACGACGGAAAGCCAAAACGGCACGGAATTGCCTTGGTTGGAATAGGCGGTGCCGGAAACCAGCAGGGCTTCGCGCCCGTTAATGGTGGCCTTTTCCGAGGAGTGGATTTCCAGTTGGCGGCGGTTTTGAATAGAAACCACAACCTCGTTAAAATCCTTGAACGGGTCCTCGTCCGCATTTCTTTGGCGAGCGATACCCGCAAAGGTAACGGCCTTGGGCGTTTTACCCGCGGCATCCTTTTTAAAGGCGTTGGTATCAATGCCTACGGTCAAATCCACATCGCCTAATTGCATCCAGTCGGAGAACGTCATCCCGTCATATACGGTCAGTTCCGCACCGTATTCGGGGGCCTGATAAGTGCTTTCGCCATATACGGGGTCAGCCGTTTGCGCGGCCGCAATAATGGGCTTAAAGGGGGCGGTTACCTTTTTAACACCCCAATACATCGCCAAGGCGGAGCACAAGCCCAAGAGCACCGTGGCTACACCCGCCAAAAAAAGCGGCCATTTGTTGCTGTCCTTCTTTAAAATCATCCAAATAACTTTAAAGAGCAGGAAGAATACCGCATACACGGCTACAATTCCCAGTAAAAACAAAATAACCAGTATCGTCATTTATTACTCCTTTAATAAGTTTTTTACAGTATATCTTTTTATGAGAAAAAATAACATCGTTTTACGCAAATTTTTACCGCCGGACGCCCGCGAATTAGCGCGAACCCTGCGCGCGGAGGACAGGAGAGAATTGGCCGCTTCGCACCCCGGGCGGGAGCCCGGCGCTTTGATAGGGCAGTTTGCGCAGGTTTCGCGTTGCGCCTTTACTCTTTTGCACTGGGGAAAAGTGGCGGCGGTGTGCGGAATTGTGGCGCCGTGCTTATTAGGAGCGCGGGCGCAGGTGTGGCTTTTAACGGGGGAAGAAGTGGAAGAAATCCCCAAGAGTTTCTTCGCCTGTATGCGCGGGCTGGTGGTGCATTTTTCGGGCGAATACCCCGAACTTGCCGTATGGGTGGATAGCCGCTACGCACGCGCTTTGCGGCTAGTAAAGCGGCTTAATTTTTCCGCCGGGCGTATTTTAATGGCGTCAGGCGTTACGTTTATAGAGTTTATTTTTAGGAGGAAGAAATATGGGAGGAGTCATTAAACAGGCGGGGTATGTCGTGTCGTCCGCCGCGTCGGTCTTTGGCAACCGCAAGGCCGAAAAGGATTATTACAAAGCTTTGGCGCAGGACGCCAACAGGCAGGCGGAATATGTGTCTGCCGCCGGGAAACGCCAAGCGGAGTATTTGTTTAAATCCGCCGCAGAGCGCAACCGGGAACTGTACGAAAATTACCGCCAAATGCTGGGCAGCCAGCAAACGGCGTTGGCTTCATCGGGCCTAAACGCCTCATCGGCCACGGTGCAAACCTTGCTTAAAAACAGCCGTTTAAATGCACAGTTGGACGAAAACGCGTTAAACGATACGCTGACGGATTCCCTGCGGGAAAACGAACTGGAAAGTAGCGAAAAAATTCGCAGTTTAACCGAAACCGCCAACCAATATAAGCGCGCCGCCAAACGCTCGGGCTCGTGGTGGAAGTGGAGCAAGCAGTTGCTCTCTATTTTTAATTAGGAGTTTTTAGATTATGCCAACTATTCCAACTTATACACGCGGGGAACAATACAGCGCGCCGCGCGTTTTAAAAAACGCCCCGTCTCCTGTCCGCTTGAAGGAAGCCTACCAAAACACCTTGCAGGCGGCGGGCGAATTGGGGCAAACGGTGGCCCGGTTGCTTCCCGCTAAGAAAGAAGGCCAAACGCAAAATTCGGGTGAAATAAAAACGCGCCAAGCCCTATTGGCGGCGGCTTCCGACGGGGTGCAAGCCCTGGATAAGGTCGCGGAACAAGTGCAAAACGCCAATTCCCCCGCGGCGGCAGATTGGGTGCTTTTGCGCGCGTCCGCCCTCGCTAGGGAAGAAAATGCCCAACGCCAACAGGCAAGCGAAGCATTAGGCCAAGAAAAAAATCTCTTGGTGGAAACGGGTTCGTTTGCTCCGTCGGCGGGGGCGCTGGAAGCGTATTTAAACGAGCAGTTGCCGGGGTACGAAAGCCGCCTTTTATCTGCCGGAGTTTCCGCCAAAAGTGCGCAAGCGGACCTTGCCCAAGTGCGGGGGGTATCTGCGCAGGCGTGCATTAAGCGGGCCGTATCGGCGCAGAATTATCAGGCAGCGCAGGGCGTGTACCAAAAATTTGCGGGATCGTTTTCCAAGGCGGAGCAAGAGGACCTAACCGCGCTAATCGGCGCGGCCAAGGCGGATAAACAGGCGCAACAATATTGGGATAACGCCCTTACGCAAACGGACGGCTCCGCCGAAGCGCGCCTAAAATGGGCGAAAGCGCAAACCGCGGACAAAGCCGTTTTGGAGAGCCTTTCTGCCTTGGGCGAACAAGCCCAGCAACAGGAATTTGCCCAACAGGCGCAGGCATTTTTATTCTTGGCTTCCGCCGGTACGCCCGAAGAGGCGCGGAAACGCTTGGCCTTATCCCCGCTTAAATATACCGGGGCGGTGGCCCGTGCGGTTTCCCAATTTGGCGCGCCCGCGCCGCACGCTTCGGCGGGAACCTTTAACCGTTTGTATTTTAGCGGAACGGAAAAAGAGAACGCGCGCGCCTTTGAAAAGGGCGAAGTTTCGGCGCGGGAATTTTTGGCCCTGTCCGCCGCCTATTCATCCCGCCAAGCCGGAGAGGACGATAAAACAGGCGCGTTTCTATGCGCCGGAATAGAAGCCTGGGCGCAAAAGAAGGGCCTTTCCACCAGCACGCAAGACGAAATAAAACGCGAAGTATTGTGTGCATCCGCCGACCCGCAGGAGCGTTTGAACGCTCTCAAACAAATTAAAACGTATTTTGATTTATAGGAGAAACTATGACCATTTCCACCCAAGTTACAAAACGCATTTACGCCGGGAACGGCGAAAACACCCAATGGGATGTAGATTTCCCGCTGTTGTCGGCGGACCATTTGCAGGTGTTTTTGACCTCGCCCCAAGGCGTGGAAACCCGCTTAACCGAACATTACCGTTTGGACGAAAGTACCCATACGCTTATTTACCCGATAGAGACGAGCGGCCTTGCGCCCTTGCCTGAAAATTGGACGATTACGCTCTTGCGCCACACGCCGCCCACGCAAGAGGTGGATTTGTTGCGCCAAGGAGAACTGGATGCCGAAGTGTTGGAACAGGCTTACGATAAACTTACCTTGCTCGTGCAGGAGTTGGGGGAGGAAACCGCGCGCTGTATTAAATACCCCTCGTCGGTGGAGCCCGCTTCGCCCGGGGCCGGGGAGTTTTTTAACCAAGTGAAGCGGGCGGCGGACGAAGCGCAAACCGCGGCCAATCAGGCGGAAGTATCGGCCAAGGCATCGTTAGTAAACGCCGGAAAGGCGCAAACCGCTTCGGCGCAGGCGGTGGCCGATATTGCCGCGCGGGAACAGCAGGCCCAAGAGGCCCTTTCTTCTACCCAGCAAACCTTGTCTGCCGCGCTTGCCAGTCAGGGGGAAAGCCTGACGGCTTCGGCGCAGGCGTCTGCGGAGTTGGCGGCTTCATACGCCCGGCAAGCCCGCGCGTATGCCTTGCGCACTTTGGGCAAAAGTTTGGGCGAAGTGTATTGGAGCCAGAGCAAAACGGCGGCGGATAACCCCGGGGCTTTGCCGCTGTGGACGGGGGAATATATTGCTAATGCCGCCACGCTGTACCCCGATTTTTACACGTGGGCCAAAAGCCACCCCGAATTGTGCAAAACCAAGGCGCAGTACGACGAAGCCCTTTCCGCTTACGGCGAGTGCCCGTATTATGTGGCGGACGAAGTATCCGGCTCCCTGCGCTTGCCCAAACTGACAAATTACATTAAAAACGCAGACGGGGAAAACGGTATCACGCAAAGCAGGGCCGGGCTTCCTACTGTAAAAGCCATTAGCAATACGGCCGCGCCCAATGTAAGCGGCGTGGCTTCCTTGCCTCCTTACGCCAAGGGCGTGCAAAATACGCAGGGCTATTCCCTGATGACGGGCTCGTCTATCAGCGTTTCCACGGCTTTGGCGTATGTGGAAAATGATGCATCCTTGGACAGTGCCGTCTATGGCGCGAGCGAAACCGTAACGCCCGCCCACACCACGCTTTACCCGTGGGTGTGCGCCTATTATCTCAATACCGAAAGCGCCGATACCTTGCAAATGCAGGAGCAGGCCACGGGCCTTACGCGGGCGGTGCGCGAGGTGGTGCTTAGTGAAAATTCCACCGTCAGCCCGCACGTTAAACAGCAGGCGCGGCAGTTGGAACTATTAGCCGTCGCACGCAGGAGTGGAAAATGAGCAAACTCAAAGATTGGCTCTATGCGGGAGGCGTGCTCTTGGCCGTAGGGTTTTGGTTTTTTACGCTCTATGGACTGCCCCCGCGGGTGGAAATTTTGGAAAAGAAAGTATCCGCGCACGAGGAGCGCTTGGCGCGTTCCGACGTGAAGTTGGATATGATTGCGGACGATGTAAAAAGCATTAAGGTTATTTTACTTAACGCCGCAAAAAACTAAAAGGAGAAATAAAAATGACGCAACTTATTAACTGGTGTACCCAACATTGGCAGGATGTGCTTGCTATTATCGGTGGAGTGGTCGGCGTGGCAACCGTCATCGTCAAACTGACGCCTACGCAAAAGGATGATGCGGTGCTGGGCAAGATTATTGCCGTCTTGTCCGCCTTGTCGCTCGTCAATGCGGACGGCTCTTTTGTAGGAGCAAAAAAATGATGTACGCCTTAATCGGCGGACTGATGGCTATGGCGGTGGGCGTACTGTGCGTATTGTCCGCCGCCGTGGGCCGCGCAAAAGAGCGGCTTCGCGTTGCAAAACAGGAGCAAAAAGAAAATGAAAAAATGGATAAAATCTTGGAGCAGGTGGCTGCTGTGCCTGATGAGCGTTTGCTTATCGTCTTGCGCGGGGAACACAAACCTGCGCGCAAACGCGCCCGTTTGCCGCGTTCGCTTTGACGTGCACGACGAGGGACTTGCGCATTTGAGTCCGCATAACTTGCGCGCTATCCTGGCCTTTGAGTCCGCCTGTGCCCTAGCGGGGTCCTGCGGACTGCAAATCAATGCGCTAGGTAGCGATTAGTGGAGCCACATTGTTTTCGTAGTGTCGCGCTCTTATGAAACAGCGTCCTGCGGGCGGCAACTCTATGCCCTAGGTAGCGATTAGTGTAGCCACACTGTTTTTGTAATGTCGCGCACTTATGAAACAACACGCTACGCGCCGCAGATTTACCGCGCTCAAATGATTAGTGGGGCCACACTGCGGGGACAAGGTTGCTCTTTGACGAAACAGCACGCTGCGCGCCGCACCCTAGCGGGCGGCAGCTCAATGCGCTAGGTAGCGATTAATTGGGCCACACTATTTCTGCAATGTCGCGCACATACAAAACAAAGTCGTACCTATATAAAAAACCCCGGGGACTGTAAAAGTCTCCGGGGGTTTTTAGTAAAAAGCAATTTTTAGAATTTACCGTTTACCGGGTTGCCGTTCGTAATGGCGTTGCAGTATTGGCCGGCCTTGCTGCTATCGCTTAATTGGCTGGGCTTTTCTGCCGCATCGTTTACAGCACCGCAATAGCGGTAGGTTTGGATGACGCTTCCGTTATCTTCCATTACCGTTTTTAACTGGTAAACATCTTTGGTGGTGTTACGGGTAGCGTTGATGACAAATTTCGTGCTGCTTAACTGTTGCATCGTAATTTTATAGTTTTTACCACCGTAGTTGGAACCGTTTTGCGGGATTTCCACATCCAGCACCGCAAAATTGTTGGCGCTCGGCCACGCATCCTTTTGGAAGCGGTAGCGTTCCACCGCATCGCGCGTGGCGCTCATCAGCGTGAGGGCTTCGGCGGCGCGGGATTTTTCCACAGCCGTGGTGTATTGGGGCAACGCGATAGCGGACAATACGCCGATAATCAGCACTACCACCAACAGTTCAATAAGAGTAAAACCAGCATTGTTACCAGTCATTTTTTATCTCCCTAAATTAAAATAAAAATTGCTTACACCATAGTATAGCAAAAAACGCCCGGATTGCAATAATTTAAAAACCGCCGGAGTTTTTTTTCACTCCGGCGGTAAATATTACCCAAGGGCGGCCAGTTTGGTAAACAGGTCCTTTTGTTCCTTGGTTAGGGTACGGGGGACATCTATCGTTAGGGTTACGTACAAACTGCCCTTGGCGCTTAATCCCTTGCCGCTTAATTTTAGTTTTTTCCCGTTGTGCGTTCCGGCGGGGACTTTTACTTTGACGGGGCCGTCTAAGGTGGGCACATAAATCGTGCCGCCCAAAGCCGCCGTCCACGGCATAAGCGTTACCGGGACGTAGAGGTCCTCGCCCTCCAAGCGGTACATCGCGTGCGGGCGGATTTTTACTACCAAATACAAATCGCCGTTGCCGCGTTGGGTCGGGTTGCCCATCCCTTTAAGTTTAATCTTTTTGCCCTCGCTTACCCCGGCGGGGAGTTTAACGGTAACCGTGCGGCCGTTGGGCAAAGTCATTTGCATATTGCCGCCGCGGTGGGCGTCTTCCAAGTTGAGCGCGAGTTCGGCTTCCACGTCGCCCTCGGCTTGGCCCGAAGCCGCACTGCGGCCAAAGTTCTTGCCAAAGCCGGAGAAGCCTCCGCCCATACCGCCAAAAATACTTTGGAAGAAATCGCTGAAATCTCCTCCGCCAAAGGCTTGCGCGCCACCCGCGCCGCCAAAGCCGGAAAATCCGCCGGCGTTCCCGCCGTAGGAGTATTGCTGGTACTGCTGGTACGGGTTGCCGCCTGCTGACGAGCGCGCACGGGAGGAAGCCCCGCCACGGGCATAGTCTTGATAGCCCTGCTCGCCTACTTGGTCGTAGATGGTGCGTTTTTGTTTATCGGACAGGACGGTATAAGCCTCGTTTAAATCTTTAAATTTTTCTGTCCATTTGGCTTTTTCCGCTTCCGGGTGCATATCCGGGTGATACTTGCGGGCCATCGTTTTGAACGCCTTTTTAATATCGGCGTCCGAGGCGGTTTTGCTCACGCCTAAAATTTTATAGTAATCTTTGTATTCTGCCATAATTCACACCTTCCAACTATCATTTTATATAATTTTTCTATATATTCAATATGCTATTACTGACTAGAAGCGCTAACAAAACGCCCCTGCGGCTGATATTAACGACGGAAGCATTTTCGTCGCTTACGAACCAGTTTATGCAAATTTTGCTTCCGTGGTATATTTTGTCGTCCACGGGTAGCATTATGTGGACGGGTGTGGTGGGCTTTTGTGCGTTACTGCCGAATATTTTTTCCTCGCTTTTTGGCGCGCCCGTGATTGACAAATTGGGCCGCTCCAAAACGATGCTCTCGTGCGAGGTTATCCAACTTTTGCTATTGGGGTTAATCCCTGTTTTAATTTTGGCGGGCAAGGATTGGCCTTGGCTTATCGGCCTGCTTATTTTTTTAAGTTCGTTTTTTGATGCCCCCGGCCAACTGGCGCGCACGGCTTTATCTCCCACGTTTTCGCGCTATGCCGATGTGCCGCTTGCCAAAACCTCGGGCATTATAGAAGCCTTTGACGGCATTATGGCTGTTGCGGGGCCGCTTTTGGCCGGGGCTGTGATTGCGTATTGCGGGCTTTTGTATGCGTGGGAACTGTGCGTTTTCTTCTGCCTGATTATTGTAGTGTTGTGCATTGTGGTTTTTAGTAACCGCCGCCCGCGGCAGTTGCGCCCGTTGGCCGGATACCGTGAAGTTATTTCCCATTTAAAGACGGACCGTATGTTGTGGGAGCCTATTTTGTTTACTTTGCCTACATTTATTTTAGGCCAGTCGTGGGAACTTATTTTGCCTCCCTCTTATATATATGAGCACGGGTTTAACTCGGTTTACTTGGGCTTTTTGGGCTCGGCCTTTGGGCTGGGGGCTTTTGCGGGCGCGTTGTTTTTTGCGGGGGCGGCCAAGAAATTTTCCTTCTTTACGCTGCTTTCGTGCAATTATTTGGGCTACTTGCTTTCAATTTTGGTATTATATTTTAAGTTGCCTACTTATGTGGTTTTGGCGGCTACCACGCTGTGCGGGGTGCCGTTTGGCGCGTTTGGGGCGATGATTATCAGCATTATTTTATTGCAAACTCCGGTGCCGCTTCGCAGTAAAACCTTGGGGCTGTACGCCACCGCTACTTATACGGTGGAAAGTGTATGCGTGCTGGGGCTGGCGGGGTGCATTAGTTGGATGGGGTTGCAAAACACGCTACTTTTGGTGAGTGCGGTGTTTATGGGGCTTACTTTTGTGAGTGTGCGCGCCCGGCGGAAGGAAGATTTTTGGCAGGTTTTATCGTCGGAGAAAAAAAAGAGTTTACAAAACAAAAAGGATTTACTATAATATTTATGTAGCAAGGATGAGCAGTTTTAAAAAACAGATTTTTCCCCGATAGCTCAATGGTGGAGCGACCGGCTGTTAACCGGTAGGTTGTAGGTTCGAGCCCTACTCGGGGAGCCATTTAAAAAGCCACGCGCAAGCGTGGTTTTTTTATGCCCCCGAGAGCAGGCAAACTGCTTTGCCTGCGATAGGGCGAGAAAGGCGGAGCGATGTTTTTGTTTGTGCGCATAAAGTTCCCTTGCGCACAAGGCAAAAACCGCGAGCCCGGCCTGCAGAAAAATTCCGTCAGGAATTTTATCGGAAGGCGAGCCGAGGGGAGCCATTTAAAAAGCCACGCGAAAGCGTGGTTTTTTTGTGCCCCCGAGAGCAGGCAAACTGCTTTGCCTGCGATAGGGCGAGAAAGGCGGAGCGATGTTTTTGTTTGTGCGCATAAAGTTCCCTTGCGCACAAGGCAAAAACCGCGAGCCCGGCCTG
>NZ_JBNMIY010000014.1:0-30152 GCF_050873505.1 Candidatus Avelusimicrobium sp.
ATAAATAATTTTTTCATTTTTTCTCCTTATTAAGGCCTTTATATTTGAGCAAAACGGCCTTTTATACGCGTTTTTATACAGTGGATACATCCGGGTACGGCCACCGCGATTTATCAAAATTTTAACAAAAAAAAAAAAACGAAACAACCCCTTTAAAAATAAGTCCTGCGGACGGCTTACCTTTTTCCCTCTTTTGACTAATGAAGCCACACTGTTTTTGCAATGTCGCAAACAAACGAAACGACAGATCCCGAATAAAAACCTTCCGGGATGACGGCGAAAAACAATAAAACAAGGCAGTTATAAAATAAAAGTCATCCTGAATTTAGTTCAGGATCTACCGATTGGGTAGTTAGCCGTTTATAAAAATAAAGGTCTTTCTATTTGTCATCCCGGGCGTGGACCCAGGATCCAGTCTGTTTATTAGAAAAGACCTTATTTTATTCTGGATTCCGGGTTCCCGCTCGTATGCGGGTCCCGGAATGACAAACACAGCAACAACAGATCCCCGACAGAAACACTCGGGGATGACAACAACAGCAAAAACAGATCCCGGATAACAACCTTCCGGGATGACGACACCCTAGCGAACCGCACCTTGCAGGCCGCACCCTGCGGGCCGCAGATTATCCGCGCTCGTTTGATTAATAAAGCAACACTTTTTTTGTAATGTCGCAAAGAAATGAAACAACAACGACAGATCCCGTATAAAAACACTACGGGATGACGGCAACTACACAACAAAAGACAAACAACAAAAAAGTTGGATTTATAAAAAAGGTAAAGAAAGGAAAGAGTAAAAAGTTAGCAGTCCCAGCGGGCACGCTTCATATCCACGTGAACCGCGTCTTTAAAGGGTACGCCTTCCGCTAACAAAAGGCTCTTTTGCGCCGCAAAGCCCGGGGCTAATCGGCCTGCGTGGTTCACTACGCGGTGGCAGGGATACTCGCCATAATATTCGGCACGGCTTAAAATTTTGCCCACCAAGCGGGCATTTTTCTCCCGCCCGATTAAGGCCGCAATCTGCCCGTAAGAGGCCACCTTGCCCGCGGGGATTTCCTCCACCACCGACAAGACTTGATAGGCAAGTTCATCTGTTAATTTCCGCATACAAAATTAAGGGCTGATTTTCTGCGCATTTTTCCCGCGTACGGGCTATTAAAAACCCCGGAAGCAATCTATATGCCGCCGGGGTTTAAATGGTCTTCCAAAGGGCTTATTTGGCCAAGTGTTTGGAAAGATATTTGCTCATATCAAACATACTGATTTGTTTTTTGCCTTCAAAAATCGGGGCCAATTTCGCATCAGAGTTGATCATCCGTTTGTTTTTGGCATCCTGCAAGCCGTTCTTTTTAATGTATTCCCACATTTTTTTAACAACTTCGGTGCGGGGAAGAGCCGCGGAGCCCACTACGGCAGCCAATTCGGCGCTGGGGGTCAACGGGGCCATAAATTTTGCATTTGCTTTTGCCATATTACTAATTCTCCTATTTATGTGAAAGATAAATCTCTTTATTAAATTTTAGTATATTTGGAGCCGCTTGGTAAGGGTTACTTGCCAAACGGCTCCGTTAAATTAACGGACGGCGCGCTTATTTCACTTTCGGCGCGGCGGCCAAAACTTCCTTAGAGCAGCCGGATTCGTACTTTTTGAAGTTCTCAATGAACGACTTAGCCAAGGACTCATATTTTACCATATATTCTTCCTTGTTGGCCCAAGAGTTCATCGGGTTCAAAATTTCAGACGGTACGCCTTCGCAAGAAGTCGGGATTTGGAAGCCAAACACCGGGTCGGTGATGAAGTCCACCTTCGCCAATTTGCCGTCCAAAGCCGCGTTCAAGAGCGCGCGGGTGTATTTAATGCTGATGCGGTGGCCTACGCCGTAGGGGCCGCCAATCCAGCCCGTGTTGACGAGCCAGCAATCCACTTTGTGCGCCTGAATTTTCTTTTTGAGAAGTTCGGCATACACAGACGGGTGCAAGGCCATAAACGGACCGCCGAAGCAGGTAGAGAACGTGCTGGTCGGTTCCTTTACGCCTTTTTCCGTACCGGCCACTTTGGCGGTGTAACCGCTGATAAAGTGGTACAAGGCCTGGTCGGGCGTCAATTTGGAAATAGGCGGCATTACACCGAACGCATCGCAGGTCAAGAAAATGATGTTTTTCGGATGCGGAGCGCGTTTGCTTTCTACCGCGTTTTCAATAAAGTTAAGCGGATAGCAGGCGCGGGTGTTTTCGGTCAAGGTGTCGTCGTCCAAGTTGAGTTTGCCGGTTTCGGGGTCAAAGACCACGTTTTCCAACACGGTGCCGAAGCGCTGGGTGGTGGAATAAATTTGGGGTTCGGCTTCTTGGCTCAAACGAATTACTTTGGCGTAGCAGCCGCCTTCAAAGTTGAACACACCGTCATCGTCCCAGCCGTGTTCATCGTCGCCGATGAGGCCGCGGGTCATATCGGCGGACAAGGTGGTTTTGCCCGTGCCGGACAAACCGAAGAAGATGGCGCTGTCTTGCTTATCGCCCACGTTGGCGGAGCAGTGCATCGTCATAATACCTTTTTGCGGCAAGAGGAAGTTCATTACCGTGAACAAGGATTTCTTGTTTTCGCCGCCGTATTCGGTGCCGATTACCAAGATAATCTTCTTTTCAAAGTTAATCAAAATGGCGGTTTCGCTGGTGGTGCCGTCGGTGGCGGGGTCCACTTTCATTTTGGGGAGGCAGATAAGCGTAAATTCCGGCACGAAAGATTTTAATTCTTCGCGTTTGGGTTCAATGAACATATTTTTGACAAACAGGTTCGTCCAGGCGCATTCCGTAATGGCGCGCACTTTGAGGCGGGAGGCTTCGCTAGAACCGACATACGCATCGCGGGCAAAGAGGTCTTTGTCCTTTACATATTCTTTTACTTTGGCAAAAATTTTATCAAAGTATTCGGGTTTAATACCTTTGTTGCTTTTATTATAAAAGAGTTTACCTTCAATGTCTTTGGTTTCCACGAAGAAGCGGTCGTTCGGGCTGCGGCCGGTATGTTTGCCGGTGCTTACGCACAGCGGGCCACCGTACACCACGTTGGCTTCTTTGCGGTCCAAGGCTTCTTGGTACAAAGCCGGAGTGGAATAGTTCCAGTACACGGTTTTATTGGTAGAAATACCGGCGTGTTCCAAACCATAATCCGGTTTAAAGAAATCCGGTTTAGCATTTAATGTTTTCATTTTAATCCCTCGTAACTAATTTATCCCCGATTTTTATTTCGTTCGGGGCGGTTTTATCCAGCGCCCAGCGTATGCGGCGTACGCCCTCAATAATGGAGGCTTTGTCCGCACAGAAACTAACGCGCAGGTACCCTTCCGCTCCAAACGCTTTTCCGGGCACTACGGCCACCAGCGCCTTTTCCAGCAAATACTGCGCAAGCGCATTGGAATCGGCGTTATAGTGGCTAAAATCTATGAACGAATAGAAGGTTCCCTGCGGCTTTTGCACACGCACATTGGGAATCTTGGCAACCTCGGCAAGGAGCGCATCGCGGTTTTCCTGCAATACGCGCCGCAGGTCCGCCACTACGTTTTGGTCGCCCATCAAGGCGGCGGCCGCAGCGGTTTCGCTCAAATCGCTGTTGCAGGACGTGCTTTGCGCCTGCATACGGCCCATAGCGGCAATAAGCGGTTTATTTGCACTCACCGCCCAACCGATACGGAGCCCGGTCAGGCCGTAGAGTTTTGATACACCGTTAATAATAATTAAATTTTCCGCCGCCTGCGCATATTGGCAGGGGTTCGGCGTGGTTTGTCCGTCAAAAACAAGTTCGCGGTAAATGTCGTCCATTACTAAAAAGATTTTGTTGGCTTCGGCAAATTCCACAATGGTTTTTACAAATTCCGCGCTGTAAATTTGGCCCGACGGGTTGCACGGGCTGTTAATCAAAATGGCTTTGGTTTTGGGCGTAACGGCTTTTAAAATTTGTTCGGCCTTTACCATTAGCCCTTCGGTCGGGCGCACGATAACGGGCGTTCCCCCCGCCATACGCACCATTTCGGGGTAACTCACCCAAAAAGGCGCCGGGAAAATGACTTCGTCGCCAGGGTTTACCGCGGCCAGCAAAAAGTTAAAAAGCGCCTGCTTCGCCCCCGCGGACACGAGCACATTGGCGGGCTCGTAACGGCGGGCATACTGAGTAAGCGTATAATGCAAAACGGCTTTTTTCAACTCCGGCGTGCCGGAGGAAGGAGAATATTTAATTTTGCGGCTTTGCGCTTTTTTAATAATCGCATCCACCGCCGCCTGCGGGGCCGGGTAAGTGGGTTCTCCGCCGCCCAAATGAATAACGGGCTGCCCGGCGGCCTTTAAGGCGCGGGCCGCGGCATTAATTTTTAAGGTCGGCGAATCGCCGATTGTTTCAGCCAATTTGCTTAAAATCAAACTCATACATTTTCCCCCTACGCTCATTGTAACATTTAATTACGCCCAAAGAACGCTTTTTTGGAAGAATATAAAAATACCCGCCAACTTAAAAGCGGGGATTTTAATAAAAAAGGCTTTATTTTTCGGTCTTTTCAGCCGGCTTTACTACGCGTTCCTGCACCTGTTCACTAAACGTCAGGCGGTCGCGGTGAATCGCGCCGGAAAGGGCCGGAACTTCCTTGCGGACGTAATACGCTTTTTCCAAATACGGTTTCCAACCGTTAAAGCGCAGGCGGTACACCGTTTTAAGCGGATAAAAATCGGGCGTGAAGAGCGCCAAATAGCCACCAAGCCCGCCGCCCGTCAAATACGGCGGAACCGTGCCTTCGTAGGCACCCAAGCGGGCAAAGGGATAAATGGTCGCCTTTAAGTGCGGAATATTCAACAGGGCTTTATCGGCCTGGCGCACATCCAGCAAATCGCGTGTGGGGTCCAAGCCGTCGCCCACCATTGTCCCGGCGCGGACTTGGTCCACATCCGGCTTTTTTAAATCCTTTAAATACGGCACGGATTGTAAGGTTTGCACGCGCGGTTGGAGCGTTTTTAAATCAAAGGTTACCACTTTTACATTGGTAAAATTTTGCGGTTCAAAGCGGCTGACGGTAGAAGTGCCGTCGTAGTTTTTGTCCACGCGGCCCATATAGCCGCCGTCGCCAAACGCGGCCTGGCAAACGCCGCCCACTTTATCAAAGTTGTTTACCTTCATAGTTAAGGACGACGGACCCTCGTCCTCCGCTCCGGCCAGGCAGTCCAAGTACGGGCTGTCCGCCGCCGCACCGCCAAAGCCTTTTTCAAACTCGGTGCGCATTACATCGCCAAATTGGTCCAGCGTTAAATACTGGGACGAGTTACCCAGCACCAACCAATTTTGCACTTTATCCCACCAAGTTGTTTTTTCGGGGCGGCCCACATATTCGGCCGCGGCCAAGTTGCGGCGTTCGTTTTCCCAAGATACCCAGCGGTCGCTGTTCAAATAAAACTCGGGCGTTTTGCCTTCTTTAAAAAACGCGGTAGAGCGCGTTTGCGTAAAGTAATCGCGCAAACTTACTTGGGTGCCGTCTTCCAACACTACGGGCTCGTTCCACAGGCGGTTGACCATTTCGCGGTCCGCCTTTAAGCCCGGGCGGTTAATGGCTACTTCAATTTTGTGCCATTTGGCGCGCAAACCGTTGGTAAGGGCCGGGCTGTTTTTATAGGCAAAGCCCTGCTTGAAACTGTAATCGGCCATACTGCTGACGAGGTCTTTGAGTTCCATATCAAACTCATAAAGCGTGTTTTCCCCGTCGGCCAGTTCCACAAAGCGTTTTACGTTTTCGTTAAATTTATTTTTATAATACCCCGCAGGCAGGCGGCGCGTGCCCTCAATCAAGCGCGCATCGTACATAAAGTCCGGCAGGCGGCCCGTTTCGCGGATTGGGTTAAAAATCACGCGTTCGGCTTCATCCAAGGGCATATAATACAAAAATTCCATTAAGTTATTCGCCTTGGCGGGCGACATACCCATAATGGCTTCCACTTGGTTGCGCGGTTTAAAATAGCCGTTTTTAAAGGAAATCATCCAATCACGGATTAAACTGTCTTCATCGCGCAGGCCGGACGGATAGACCTTGCTGACAAGCCCGGGGCGCGGTTTTTCGTCCAGCACCGGGATAACGGGGTCATACGCCAGCGCGTCCTCTTGCACAGTTGGCTCCGCAGGTTCTTGGACTTCGGGCTCTTGCACGGACGGGGCAGGCTGCTTTTCAGCCGAAGCCGCTGTTTTAGCGGGCTTATTTTGCACTTTTTTGGGGGTGCGGCGTTCGTAGGCGGACAATACCCACTGGTTCATCGCGTCCACCGTAAATTTACCGTTTAATCTGGAAAGGGGGCCCAAGGGCACAGCCATTTCGTTTACTCCCTCTACCGGGGCATAAGCCGTGTGGCTATGCACCTTAACGGGGAAATGGTAATGCGTCAAAAATTCGTTAATGGTTTCCAGCGCCGCGGTCGGTTGGGCGTTAGCCAAAATCTTTTCCAATACCGGGTACATCCCCAGGGCAACCAAGGAGCGCGCCAGCGTAGTTAAGGCAATCGGCTCCAAAGCCGAACCCGCAAACGCCTGATACGAGGCCAACAATAATTGGATATCATCCGCTGAACCGTAAATACCGATAGCGGCCATATCCTCCAAGGCCTTGTAGGCGGCCAAAACGGCGGGATGATTGTTATTTGCCAAGATATCACCGGCTGTGGCGTATTTATTTAAATGTGCAATTTGCAGTTGGATATTAATTAAATCAGTGCGGTAAGGCTTTACTTCCGGCAGGGCGGCCGCACGCATTAGAGCCGGGCTTTTAAGCAGTACGCGCGCAATAGCCGCCTCGTCCACCTGCTGGGAGACGGACAAGCGCACCGCCGCATTGGGAATCGGCACCGAAAACCGGGGCGTTTGAACGGGCACGGCCGGAACTGTGGCTTGCGGAACAACTACTTTGGGAATGTTTACTTCCCCCACTTTCGGGGCTTTCTTTAACGCGCCGGCGCCCTTTCTTATATTTTTTAAAGGGTTGCCCGCCCACGCTGTGGAACAAAGCGCCATACTTATAAAAACGGCTAAAAACAATCGCATATATTATCCTTTACGGCAAAATTATTTCCATTATATTATTCAATATATCCGCCCCTAAAACAAGGGCCATTGGCCCCACCCTGCGGGACCAATGGTCCTATAATCGGTTAGGCCCCCTTTTTACAGGGTGGCAAGTTTATCCGCCAGCGGGTTTATGGCGTCTTCGCGCACGGTTTCTATGCGCCCCGCATCCACCGCCTGCGCCGCAGACGGGTCTATCGGCAAACGAACGACGGGCGAAAGCCCAAAGGTTTTGCCCAGTTCTTCGGCACGGCTTTTGCCAAAGACGGATATTTCCTTTCCGCAGTCGGGGCATTTTAAATAACTCATATTTTCCACCAACCCCAAAACGGGCACGTTCATCATTTTAGCCATTTTAACGGCCTTGCCCACAATCATCTGCACCAGTTCCTGCGGCGAGGATACAATGACAATACCGTCAATCGGCAGACTTTGGAACACCGTCAGCGTTACATCCCCCGTGCCGGGCGGCATATCAATAAACAAATAATCCACATCCTGCCAAATCACGTCCGTCCAAAATTGGCGCACCGTACCCGTAATAAGCGCACCGCGCCAAATGACGGGGTCAGTCTCGTGCTCCAAGAGCAAATTTAAAGACATTACCTGTATGCCCGTTTGGGTTTTAACCGGGTAAATACCGTTTTGGTCGCCGGTGGCGCGTTCGTGCAGACCGAACATTTTAGGCACGGACGGGCCCGTAATATCGGCATCCAACACGCCGCACGAAAACCCTCTGCGCGCCATTTCCGAGGCCAACAGCCCCGTAACAAAACTTTTGCCCACGCCGCCTTTGCCACTCACCACGCCGATAACGTGTTTGATATGGCTTAATTTATGCGGTTTTTCCTTGGGCATTGCCTGGGCGTTATGCCCGGCACATCCGCTTTTGCAAGCGGCGCAATCGTGATTACAACTTTCGCTCATATCTTCCCCCTTACAGCAATTTTAACTTTTCATCCGCCAGCCCGCTAATTAAAAAGCGTCCGTCCGGCAAGCGTTTTAACTGCGCATAGGCGGCGGTGTCGTACTTTTTGGCGGTTCCTTCTTTAAAATAAAACTGGTGCGGCAAACGCCCCGTTATACGGTGTACCGGAATAACAAGCGGTTTATCCGTTTTGACGTTCCCCGCCACGCCGCGCTCATCCACATACAGCGTTACTTCTTTGACGGGTGCTTTTTCAACAATAAACTCCCACTCAAAAGAGTAATTTAACTGCATATATTCCCCACTCATCAACGCCAAGGGGTCCCGGTCTTCTATTTTAAAATAAAAGGTCTGTGCCTTTTTCAGCGCGTGCTGGGTATAAATGGCATACCCCCCAAAGCACACCGCCAAACAAATAGCATAAAGGAAAATTAGTTTATTTCGCATACATCCTCCGCAGGGCCAACAAAATAAGGCCCGAGGCCACCAGCAAGGCCGCCTTTGTGGAAAGGGCAACATTTAGGGTAAAGTAAAATAAAAAGAGCCCGCACACCACGCCCGCCGTGCCGATACTTTCCAATACGCGGTCACGCAGGGTAAACCCGGTGTACATCAGTATAAGAGCCAAAACCGTCGGCCAATTTAAAAGAGCGGACAACACTATCGCCCCCGCTGCAAACGCTATTTGCCCGCGGGTCCAGTTGCCCTTATGGGAAAATACACCATACAAGGCTACACTCCCCGCCAACACCGCACTCGCCGGGTTTAACCCGTACCAACACATTTTGCTATCAGCAGTTTCACCCGCACAAATCACACTCCACCAAATAAGCGCGTAAGCCAGCGGATACCAATTAAACTTGCGCTTAGCAAACAGCCAAAGCGCCGCACCAAACGCGCAAAAGGCCGAGAGCGCCACGGCAAAAAGGGGCCATTTCCACTCCCAATCCACCTGGGCATACAAACTGCTGGCCGCCACCGCACACCACAAAAAGCGGTTAAAGGGGTTTTTAAAAAGCGGATAAGAAACCACCGCCACAGCCAGCACGCCCATCCAAACGGACACGCCGGGGATATCGGTCATCCGGGAAGCCAGCATAATCTGCCCGGCTAGGCCAATGAGTCCGCCCAACTGCCGGCGCCACGCCCCACGCACAGGCGGTAATTTATCGGCCGTTTTCCCCAGTAAAAAGCCCACGGCCATAAACAGCACCCCGCGCCCTAACACCGGGATAATTCCGGCCAGTAAACGGTCGGCTATCCACACCAAGAGCCCCGCCGAAATCAGCGAGCCGATAAACAACATCGCCCGCACCAAAAAAGGAACGGACACGGCGTCGCGGTGTTTTAAAAAGGCTTCGGCCTGCGCGCGTTTTTCGGGCGATACTTCGCTTAAAATTTCACTCGTATTCATTTGATTTCCTCCCGCGCGCTAAACCAAAAGCGGTAACTCATTAGCCCGCTTGCAATAAAAAGCAAACAATAAACCAGTAATCCCAACATCCTAAATTCCAACCATTGAACTAAATACGTGCACACAAGCCCCGTCAAGGCGAGGGCGTTCCAAGCAAAGAGAGCCGTGTCTTTTTTGTGCCGCGCATAGCACAGGAAAAAGCCTGCCAACACAAGCGCAACTAAATAATACCCCGCATTGGGGAAATTGAACGCCTTTTCCGCCGAGAAACCACCCCATACGGTGGCATAGACGCTTAAAGGCATCCAAATAAAGCGTTTAAAGCCCTCGCCCCACGTTTTGCAAGGTGGCAAGAACTCGCTCAGCGCCCACGCCGCAAAGTACACGCCCTCGGCCACCCACCAAAAACCGTCCGTTAAAATTCCGCCTTGGAACGAACTCCAATAAACCGTGGCCACATAAAGCGTAAACAAATACATCCATTTATTGCGCGTAAACACACATAGCGGCAAGAGCAAAATCGCCCACAGACCAAAAAGTTCATATAAGAAAGCACCCGTTTGGTAAACCTGCCCGAAGACCGCCAAAAAGGCCCCAATCATCACCGCCGCGCCAAAGGCAAAACTTTGCCCCGGCCAACTATCCAACTTTTTGTAATACGCCCCCGCCCCGCACAACACAAGCCCGATAAGGGGTAAAGAAAGGCGCAAAAACAGTCCCATTTCCTGCCAGTTGGCCGCGACAAAGCACACCAATCCGGCCAATATAAAAGCCGTACCCGCCGCTAGTAAACGGTGAGAGAGCCACGCCCTTTTATCCGCCGGGCGGAGTTTATTTAATAAGGTTTGATAGGATTTTTCATCCAACAAATGTTCGTTTAGTAAAACATCCAATAGTTGCTTGCTCATACCCCGATTATACCAAATACCGCAGGCAGACTGCCCGCCACAAAAGATATAATAAAGATATGCTTGGACTGTTGATTTTACTCTTTTTAATTGCCGTATGGTACGCGCTGACGCGTGTGGGGGCACATATTGTTTTCCGTCCGCAAAAAAAGCGCTGGCCCTTAAAATTGCCCTTTCAAAATATTGCCTTTCCCACGACGGACAAAAAAATGATTACCGGGGTGTATCTGCCCGCGAAAAACAACTTTTCCACCTTGCTTTTCTTCCACGGGCGGGGCGGAAACGTATCACACTTTGAAGCGTTTGCCCAAGCCTATGCGCCGTTTGGATACGGGGTGATGCTATTTGACTACCGCGGGTTTGGTTTATCGGCGGGCAAGCCCTCGCAAAAAACGGTGTTTGAAGACGCACTTTGTGCGGTGCGCTACGCGTTAAAGGACCTTAAAATTTTGCCCAAGGATATCGTGCTTTTCGGCCACTCGCTGGGCAACGCGCCCGCGCTGTATGCGGCCGCCGAACTGGGAAAACTGCCCTTTAAGGCCCTGGTATTGCAAAGCCCGTTTTTAAGTACGCCCGATATGGCGGTATGCTTGCGCACGCACGCCTATTCGCCCGCGTCCCGCTGGTACCGCTTAGCGGCGCTTTTGGTAACGCCGTTTTTGTATTTCAACCGTTTTGATAATGTAAAATCCGCCAAAAAACTGCCGGGGAATTTGCCCGTTTTGGTATGTATGAGCCAGGCGGATAAAACAATCCCGTGGCGGCAAAGCGCCAAACTGGCGGACTTTATCGGACGGGAAAAGCGCTTTTTGTCCCCGGTGGGTGGGCACGACGAATTTGCCTGGGCGCAGGCGGCTGTAACGCAATTTTTGCAAAAGTTATAAGGAATTTGTAGGCCCGGCGCAGGAGCGCGCAAAAGTTTGCTATAATAGAAATAGATGCCCGATACCCGCCACTCGGCGACGGCATAATTGGAGAGGTGTGTGAGTGGTTGAAACAGCAGGTCTCGAAAACCTGTAAACCGCAAGGTTTCGAGGGTTCAAATCCCTCCCTCTCCGTATAAATTTAAAATCCCCGCTAATCTTGGCGGGGATTTTGATTTTATACGGAAATATAAGGGGCGGCATAAACTGCTTTATGCCGCAGGGATTTGAAGCCCACAACGATGTGTGAGTTTGAGGCCATAGGCCGAAAGGCGAACACCGTGAGGGCAGGCCCGAGCAAAATTTCCGTCAGGAAATTTATGCAGGGCAAAGACTCCCTCTCCGTATAAATTTAAAACCCCCGCTAATTTTGGCGGGGATTTTAATTTATGGAGAGTTAGAGCAACACCAACTGCTTGGTGTGATTCTTCTCTTACTCGGCACCAATACATATTTTTCTTTCAGTAATAAAAATACTATGATAAATGTATGTTAAAAAAATATTTATCACTTGTATTTATTATTTGTTTTTTATCCGGCACATTAGCCGCACCGCTGTACGGAGCAGAAAATCCGGCTTCTTTGATACCCCCCAAACATACAAAAATCATCCGTTCTTATCAAAAAAAGGCTCTTAAATATACAGACGAAGAAAGGCTTGCTGAAATTTATTCTCCCCAAATGGATTTTATCACCGAGGGTCTTCCTATCAAATTTATGTTAGATGATAATTGGTATGTTTTGTGGTTCAAAACTATTCGCCATTTTAAAACGGGAAGCGTGGCCTATGCCTATGAATATGACAACACCGACCAACGAGTAGGCTTTATCAAGATAAAACGTGTTAAAAAATCCATTTTTATGTTTTACGAATACAGAATTAACGAAGAGAGGAAGACGGCCCGCCTGACACATATTATGCTACTACACAACAACAAACACAAAGCCGCCTTTGTATTCAACACCGCGGGAGATATCCAGGCCTACCAATATGACGGAAAAATTTATTCTTTGCGTTTTGCTATGCCCGGCATACAACCGCTGGAACTTAAATTACCCAAAAAATCCGTTACAGACGTAACGCAAGATATCGCCAAAGGGGCCGCAACGGCCACCGTAGGAATAACCAAAACGGCGGTGGAAGTAGCCCTTTCCCCATTGGGTGGGGTGGCTATGTTGGTGTTTATGGTGGCTGTGATAACAAACGAAATTATTTCCTAATGGCTCTTGTCAGAAACTTATGCAAACAAAACTGATTTACAAAAAATTAGATGTACGTATCTTTAAAAACACGGCCAAAACCAAAGAAGTGATTACGGACTTGGCAGGCAATACCTTTTTAACCCGGGCAGCCGTGGCACGGTTGTTTGGATGCTCGTTGCCGACATTGGCCACCACCTACAAGCGCAAGGGCTTACGGCCGTTGGACCGATATGTAAACGGCCGCGTGGTGTATTTGTTAGAAGACGTGGAAATGATGTACAACCGTCGCGCGGATTATTAGATTCTAGTTAGCCCGCGCCTTTGGTATTAATCAAAATAACTATCCCCCGGCGTAGACGATGGAACAATTCATTGTACTTTTGGAGTATTAGCAAATGCTACTAAAAACGCTACTGCTCCGTCGGGGGGTATGAGTAGGAGTCCCTCTCCGTAAAAATTTAAAACCCCTGTGAAAACAGAGGCCTTGGATTCTTATGGAAATATAGGGGGCGGCATAAACTGCTTTATGCCGCAGGGATTTGAAAGGCGGAGCGATGTTTTTGTTTGTGCGCATATAGTTCCACGGCGCACAAGGCAAAAACCGTTCGCCTGTCAAAAGGTTTCTCCGTCCACAGCAAAAAGCCCGCCGGGATTAAGCGGCGGGCGTTATAAAAACTACACAAATATTGGTATAAAGGCCAAAATATTCAATTATTACAATTAATACGGCTTTCTGCCGGCGGTGTACAAATCAAGCGATTGGCAAATAGCAATGCTCTTGGCCTGATTGCTCGTGCAGGCGAGCGAGGCCCCCTTGCCCGACGTACCGCTGATGTACGGGTTCCACAGTACATAGTCGTACTTGGTGCCGCCCAAGCGTTTGGCCGTTACACCGTTGCAATCCGTTCCCGGAATATTGGCCGTGGTGGCGGAGTTAATCACAAACTCAAAGGCCTTGGTAGTGATTTTGCTTCCGTCCGCGCTCATTGTGCCGGGGTAGGCAATCGCCAATTTTTTAAACGAAGTCGGGCAAGCGTTGTCGCCCGAGCGTCCGGCGGCGTAGGCATAAACCGCATCGTTAAGTGCCTTGATACCCGCCATTGCTTCCGTGGCACGGGCACGCTCAATAGAGCGCGTGTACTGCGGCAGGGCCACAGACGTCAGCACGCCGATAATTAACACAACGGTCAAGAGTTCAATTAACGTAAAACCAGCATTAGATTTCATATATCCTCCCTTTTTACTTTAACAAATTGTACTAAAATTTAAGCGCACTTACGCGGCTGGCGGCTTCCTCGGTCAGTTCCGGCGTGTTAAACGCGGTCAAGCGGAAATATCCTTCCCCGCACGAACCAAACCCCACACCCGGCGTGCCAACCACTTGGGCCTCACTTAATAATTTATCAAAAAACGCCCAACTGGTAAGCCCCTGCGGCGTTTTGAGCCAAATGTACGGCGCATTTACGCCGCCAAAGGCCTGTATGCCCGCGCCCTTTAAGGCGTTTAAAATCACGCGCGCATTGGCCTGATATCCGGCAATAACCTCTTTAATCTGCGCTTGCCCCGCGGGCG
Source organism: Candidatus Avelusimicrobium sp. (assembly GCF_050873505.1). Taxonomy (GTDB): domain Bacteria; phylum Elusimicrobiota; class Elusimicrobia; order Elusimicrobiales; family Elusimicrobiaceae; genus Avelusimicrobium. The sequence continues at coordinate 14,033 of NZ_JBNMIY010000014.1, forward strand.
AAAAAACGGCCTCCGCCCCTCGTTGGACAATATACGGCACGCCGTTAAATTTGGTCGTCTGGCGGCGCAACCACAGCGCATTAAGCGAGTGAGCGGAACCGTTTGCATCAAAAATTTCCAGCGCTTTGGGCACCACGGTATAGGCGCAGCGCGTACCCGTAAAGCCCGCCGTTTTGGAGAACGAGCGGAACTCCACCGCCACCTTGTCCGCACCCGGAATTTCGTAAATGGAGTGCGGCACATCGTCCTGCGTGATGTACGCTTCGTAGGCGGAATCGTACAAAATAATGCTGTGGTTTTTAGCGGCCCAATCCACCCATTTTTTTAATTCCGCGCGCGTCATCGCCGCGCCAGTGGGGTTATTGGGCGAACACAAATACACCAAATCCGCAGGCTTATCCGGCAAGGCAGGCGTAAAATGGTTTTCTTCCGTACACGGCAGATAAACTACCCCGCCGTAACGTCCATTAAAAAAATCTTCCGTCCGGCCCGCCATTACGTTGGTATCCAAATACACGGGATAAACCGGGTTTTGCAGGGCCACGGTTTCCAGCGGGGAAAAGAGTTCTTGGAAGTTGGCCACGTCGCTTTTTGCGCCGTCGCTGACAAAAATTTCATCGGCGGACAGTTTTATATTGCGCTCTAAATAATCGTGCTTTAAAATGGCTTCGCGCAAAAATGCATAGCCCTGTTCAGGCCCGTATCCGCGGAAGGTTTTTATATTGCCCATTTCGTCGCAGGCTTTTTTTAACGCTTCCACCACCGCCGGAACCAGCGGACGCGACACGTCCCCAATGCCCAAACTAATCACGCTTTTGCCCGGGTTTTGCTCCTTAAAAGCGGCCACGCGCTTGGCGATAGTGGAAAAAAGATAACTGCCCTGTAATTTTAAATAGTTCTCGTTTAATTGCGCCATTAGTCCCCCAAATAATCGCCCGTAAAAACTGCTTGGGCGAGGCCCGTCATAAAAATATTTTTCTTATCCGGCCACTCTATAAATAGGTCGCCGCCGTCCAACTTAACGGTTATATTTTTCTCCGTTTTGTGGTTTAAAATACAAGCCGCCGCCGTCGCGCAAGAGCCCGTTCCGCACGCCTGCGTAATGCCCGCGCCGCGCTCCCATACGCGCATCCGCACGGTTTTGCTATCCAGCACCTGCACAAATTCCACATTGGTTTTGCGCGGGAAGAGCGGGTGCGTTTCCAGTTGCGGGCCCCAAGTGGAAAGGGGCACCTGGCTTATGTCCGGCGTAAAAATCACCAAGTGCGGATTACCCATAGAAACCGCCGTTGCGTAAAAGGTTTGCCCGGCGGCCGTTAACGGGAAATTGACCGCCGTTTCCGCAGGGTTTCCCGTCATTGGGATTTCCCCCTTGGTCAGGCGCGGAACGCCCATATCCACCCGCACCAGCCCGCGGGGTTCGTCGGTAATGTCGGTGCGGATAATCCCCGCCAAGGTGTCTAATGAAATTTGTTTTTTGTTTACTATTTTCCGGCGGAACAGGTGCAAGGCCACACAGCGCGAAGCGTTGCCGCACATTTCGGCCTCGCTGCCGTCGCTATTAAAAATGCGCATTTTGATATCGGCTTTGTCAGACGGCAAAAGCAAAACAAGTCCGTCCGCCCCCACGCCAAAGCGGCGGTTGCAAATGGTTTTAGCAAGCGCAGACGGGCTTTTTATATCCGCCGCAGTTGCTCCGTCCAGCAGGACGAAATCGTTTCCCAGGCCTGTATATTTTGTAAATTGCATATTCTTATTTTATAAAAACAGGGCGCCAATTTGGTAAGATATTTTTATCTTACTTACAGGGGTAAATTTATGGAACTGTTACAAGCCATTAAAACGCGCCGCAGCGTGCGCAAATATTTGGATAAACCCGTAGAGCGGGAAAAAATTAACGAGTGCTTGGAAGCCGCCCGCTTGGCGCCGTCCGCCTGCAATTCCCAGCCGTGGCACTACATTGTGATTGACGACCCGAAAGTGAAGGAAGCCTTCTGCAAGGAAGCGTTCAGCGGCGTTTACGCGATGACCAAATGGGCCGAAAAGGCGCCCGTGTTGATTGCCGCGGTGTCGGACAAGGGGTCCTTTACCAGCCGAATCGGCAATTTCTTCCGCCGGACGGAGTTTTATTTGGTGGACCAGGGGATTTCCGGCGAGCAATTAGTGTTGCGCGCGTGGGACCTGGGGCTTGGCACCTGCTGGATTGGGTGGTTAAATTCGGACAAGGCGGAAAAATTCTTCAAACTACCCAAGGGCAAAAAAATTGAGCATTTAATTGCTATGGGCTATCCGGCCGAAACGCCCGATGCGCGCCCGCGCGAAGCCTTTGAAAAAAAGGTAAGTTACAACGAATTTAAGGAATAATGAAAAGCGCCCCAGGTTTTATAGCCTAGGGCGTTTTTAATTTAAGGTATATACCAATAAGTGCCCGATGAACCTGTTTGCTCTCCCCCAAAACTACGGCAAACTTTTTTACCTAACTCATTATTATTGGAACCACAAAGGCGCAAATCAGAAGTTAAACGGTATTCTATGGTAGCGTGAGCCTTGACTGACGAAATATATACGGAGCCTTTGGTTAAGGCAATACGCATTTTATTACAGTCAAAATGCCGCTCCGTGGCGCTGGCATCCCCAATTTCCGAGCACCCGTCAGGCAATACATCCAGGGCTAATAAATCATTGGTGTAATCGCCATTTGCCAAGCGATAAGCATCCTCTGCCTGTTTGATACTTTTTCCTAACGCCATCCCTTCCGTCAGGCGGGCTTTTTCTACGGCTATTTCGTATTGAGGCAAAGCCACTGCCGCTAAAATGCCGATAATGAGGACGACCACTAATAGTTCAATTAAAGTAAAACCTTTCATTTTTTTCTCCTTTTTAAGGCCTTTATATTTGAGCAAAACGACCTTTTACACGCGTTTTTATACAGCAGACACATCCGGGTACGGCAAGCGCGATTTATCAAAATTTTAACAAAAAAAAAAAACGAAACAACCCCTTTACAATAAGTCCTGCGGACGGCTTACCTTTTTCCACTCTTTTGACTAATAGAGCCACACTCTTTTTGTAATGTCGCAATCAAACAAAAAGACAACAACAGATCCCGGATAAAGACCTTCCGGGATGACGGCACCTTGCAGGCGGCAGATTGTCCGCACCCTTTTGCTTTATTGGGCAACACTCTTTTTGTAAAGTTGCAAACAAAAGAAAAAACAACAATAAATAAAACAAGGCCGTTATAAAAATTGGAGGTCATTCTGAACTTGTTTCAGAATCTACCGATTGTGTTGTTTGCTGTGTTGTTATCTAAAAAGTCATACTGGAAGGTTTCTGTCCAGTATCTGTTGTTTTCCTCTTTTAGCGTAACAACAGATCCTGGACTACGACTTTCCAGGATGACAGCAACGACGAACTACCCAAGCAGTAGAGCCTGAAACCTATTAATGGACCCCGTACAGAAACACTACGGGGTGCCGCCTAGCGGTATGGGCGGCAATTCAGGATGACCTCTTATTTGAATACCAACAATATCCCGCGCCCCCTGCGGAGCACACGCAAGCAATAAAAAAGGCTTGTACGGAAAATATTTTGTCTGCCCGCTAGGGCAAGTTATCAAAATATCCGTGCAAGCCTGTTTTTTATAATGTTTTGGCAGAGCGTTTTTTGTTACTGTTTCCTGGCAAAAAACGCCCTATTTTTCAAATTTTTCTTTAAACCATTTAATAACCCACTCGGGTTTGTAATCAATGATTTTTTTGTTATGCGGCGTATAACTTTCCGCCGGGGCGAAAATCTGCTTTTCGCGCGGCAAAAGCGGATAAATATAATCGGTTACCACCTCAATATTGGGGTACCACAAGTTGTGTACCTTTTTATCTATCCAATGCTGCAAGCCCAAGTTGGGCAAGTGGAGCCCCGCCGAAGCCGCCCAAAAAACGGAATTGACGGCAATCACATACAGCGGGTATTCGCCCTTTAAAATAGAAAGCAAATGCCACGTTTGGTTAATGGACAGTTTTTTGATGTCAATTTCCAAATAGTCCGGGTTTTCCACGGGGCCGCCCTTGGTAACGCTCATCACGAAGTATCCCTCTTTAATAAGCCCGTCCGCGAGCGCCTGCATATGCGGATACACATAATTAGACCCGCGCGAATCCAACTGCAAGAAAACAATCCCTTTTTTGCCTTGGGCTCCCTTGCGCGCCTTGGCCAAATAGTCGGCCACCACCGGGGCGGGCTCTTTCGGAAAATACATTATGGGCGCAGGAACCTCTGCGGGAACGGGCAAGGAAAAAGTTTCAAACAAACTCTTCACGCGGTGCTCTACATGTACGCCGTAATCGTAATACACGGGCACAGCCAAAAAGCCCTCGGGGATGTTTTTAAAGGCGTCCCCGTAATTATAATTCTTCCAAATGAACGGGTGGCGGTAGCCGTCAAAATAAAAAACCTTTTCAAAGTTGGGGTTTTCGGCCAGCAATTTGCCGACCAAGGGCGAATTGTTGCGGTCAAACTGTCCCCCCACATAGGCGTAAAAGGGCAAATGGGGGTATGCCTTTTTAAGTGCGGCCAACATCGGCGTAGTATATAGGTAGTCGCCAATGCCCATAAAGAAAATGAGTGCCACGCCCTTTACCTTGGGATTAGCCTTTAAAGCCTTGCCCAACTGATAATAAACGTGCTCGTGGCGGTAGAGCGGGCGGGAAATGCAGTACCACTCCTTATTTATAGGTAAGGTTTCCGGAGCGTCTTCCGCCGTGTGCGGTTTATCAAACTGATACCATACGGGCGTATGGGTGTGAACAAAAAAGAAAATTTTATGCCCCAGCCAGCGCAAGGTTTCGTAAACCACGCAGGCGGTGCGGTGTGTGCAAAGCCATTTTTGGATATTCATATATATAAGTATATCAAACCGGGAAACGGAGTTCAAAACAAGGATAAAACGAAAAACCCCCAGTTGCAAAACCGGGGGCGTTTTCAAATCAACACCAATTTTAGCGGTAATAAGAACTGCCGCTGGAAATGGGCGAGACGTTAATCAAATCAAAAAAGTCCGAGCAGTCGCCGGACGGGCAGCGCCAGTACATCGTGCCCACTTCGGGCATACCCGAGGACTGCACCTTCACAAAGCCGCGTACACCCGTGTAACTGTTGCTCATCCCTTTGGAAGTTACCGTAACTTCGCAGTTGCGGGTGCTTCCGGCGGCGGTGCCGAGGGTGTAGGTCCAGTTTTTGCTGTTGTTGGCAATTTTAACGTCCAGGTCGGAAAGCGAGCCCGGGCAGGTGCGGTAAGTGGTGGCGTAAATGGAAGCCGCATCCAAAATACTCTTGGACGTTACCACCGCTTCGGCGGTGCGGGCCTTTTCCACGGAGCGTTCGTACTGCGGGAGCGCAACCGCGGACAAAATGCCGATAATCAGCACGACTACTAACAGTTCAATAAGCGTAAAACCCTTATTATTCATATTCTCTCCTTATAAGTAAAATCTACCTAATAGTATAACCAAAATTGAAACTCAAAACAAGTATTTTAAGGCATAAAAAAGCCGCCCGGCAAAGGGCGGCTGACCAGTTAGTCAATATTTACCAACGTATATTGGTTATTGCCCATCCCCAGTTCCTGCATATAGGTAAGTTGTCTTAACCCCTCGCGCGATTCTATTCTTTCCTTTAAATCGTGCGATTCCGCATCCGGCAGGGCATAAACCATATCTACCGAGGCTTGGTCCACCGCTAAAATATCGGTGGAAGCCAAAATGCCGATGTTGCGCGTTTTGGGCGCGGCGGCCGAGGTGCCCGCACAGTCGCAATCTACCGACATATTGCGCAGTACGTTAATATACACAATGTGCTTGCCGAAATGGTCCGTTACGGCCTTGCCCGCTTCTACCATATTTTCCATAAACAGGGATTTATTGGCGCGCCACAAATCGGCCCCGTTGCTGCCGTGTTGCATTGCCTTGCCGATTTTTCCGTCCGCGCAGCCAATCGCAATGTTTTTTAAAGACCCGCCAAAGCCGCCCATCGTGTGGCCTTTAAAATGCGTCAGCACCACCATAGAATCATAATTGAGCAAGTTCTTGCCTACGGACATTTCTTTAAAATGCTTTCCGCCTTTAATGGGCAGCATTGCGGCGCCGTCCTCGTCCATAATATCCACCGGGCAGAAGGTCCAGCCGTTTATTTTTAAGGTTTTGCGGTGTTCTTCCGTGGTGTGGCGGCCGCCGGCATATAAGGTATTGGTTTCCACCAGATTACTGTTTGGAATATGCTGTTGGAGCGCCTTTACCATCGGCACGGGCAGAATATTGGGCCCGTGGGGTTCCCCGGTGTGCATTTTAATAGCCACCTTGCCGGAAACATTTTGCGAAATTTTATCGTAAATTTTTACCAGTCCTTCCGGGCTGATGTCCTGCGTGAAATAGACGACGGCCTTGTCTTGCGCGGGGTCCGCCGCGGGCTGGTTTGCCGTGCACGCGCCCACAAAAAGCGCGCCCAGGCACAGGCCCGCTAATTTTTTAAACATTTAAGTAACCTCCTGACTGGATTTTTTATTATTTTATCATATAGAGAAAACTCCAAGTCAAGGGGTGCAAAAGGCATTTACCGCGCGGTAAACAGTTGTTTGACCTCTATCCCGCAAAGTTATACAATATACATAGGCCGGAGTATCCCTCCGGGCTGCCGCGTTTTTTAGCGGCGTTTTACCGTTTTAATTTAAGCAAAAGGAGACTTCTCTATTATGGCTAAACTAGTTGCTATGGACGGCAACGGTGCAGTATCCCACGTCGCCCACGCTACCAACGAAGTAATCGCTATTTACCCGATTACCCCGTCCTCCACGATGGGCGAAATCTGCGACGCCAAAAGCGCCAAGGGTGAAACCAACATTTGGGGCAATGTTCCTTCCGTGAACGAACTCCAATCCGAAGGCGGTGCCTCTGGTGCCGTACACGGTTCCTTAACCGCCGGCGCGCTGACGACCACTTTTACCGCTTCGCAGGGCTTACTTTTGATGATCCCGAATATGTACAAAATCGCGGGCGAACTCACGCCGACCGTGTTCCACGTTTCTGCGCGTGCCATCGCCACGACCGCTTTGTCTATTTTCGGCGACCACTCCGACGTTATGGCCGTGCGCCAAACCGGCTGGGCTATGCTCTGCTCCGACAACCCGCAGGAAGCAATGGATATGGCGCTTATCGCCCAAGCCTCCACGCTTAAAGCCCGCGTACCGTTTGTGCACTTCTTTGACGGCTTCCGCACCAGCCACGAACTGAATATGGTGGAACCCCTGACCAAAGAACAAATGCACGAAATGATTGACGACAAACTCGTGGAAGAACACAAATCCCGCGGTTTAAACCCGGAACACCCGACCGTGCGCGGTACCGCCGCCAACCCGGACGTGTACTTCCAGGCCCGCGAAGCCGTCAACAAATTTTACAACGCCGTCCCCGGTATTGTAAAAGAAGAAATGGCTAAATTTGAAAAATTGACCGGCCGCCACTACGAACTCTTCCAATACGTCGGTGATGCCGATGCCGAACGCTTGGTTGTGATTATGGGTTCCGGCGCGGACGTAGCCCAGAACGCCGTGGAAGCGATGAAGGGCGAAAAAGTGGGCGTTTTGAAGATTAAATTGTTCCGCCCCTTCTCTATTGAAGATTTCATTAAAGTCATTCCGGCTTCCGTCAAGAGAATTGCCGTAATGGACCGCACGAAAGAACCCGGGGCCTTGGGCGAACCGTTGTTCCAAGACGTTTGCGCCGCTTTCTTAACCAAAGAAGCCAAGGCCAAATTCGCCGTTACCCCGCTCATCATCGGCGGCCGCTACGGTATCGGTTCCAAAGACTTTACCCCCTCTCACGTTAAAGCCGTGTTTGACAACTTGGCCGCCAACGAACCCAAAAAAGAGTTCACGGTCGGTATCAAAGACGATTTGACCAACTTGTCCTTGCCCGAAACCAAATTGGAAAGCAAAGCCGCCAGCGACATCTTTGCCGCTTTGTTCTACGGTTTGGGCTCCGACGGTACCGTAGGCGCCAACAAGAACACGATGAAGATCATCAGCGCCAACGGTTTCTTTGCCCAAGGCTACTTTGTGTACGACTCCAAAAAGTCCGGGTCTATGACCACGTCCCACATCCGCTTCGGCAAAAAATACATCCGCGCGCCTTACCTCATCCAATCTGCTGACTTTATCGGCGTGCATATGTTTGACTTCTTGGATAAATACGACGTACTCGGCAAAGCCAAAAACGGCGCTACCGTACTTATCAACTCGCCCTACAACGCCAGCGAAGTATGGAACCATTTAACCGCCGAAGTACAGAAGATTATCATTGACCGCAAACTCAAAGTTTACGTCATTGACGCTTCCGACATCGCCTTGGCTACCGGTATGGGCAGCCGCACCAACACCATTATGCAGACGGCCTTCTTCGGTATCGCGGGCGTAATCCCGACCGAAAAAGCCATCGCCGACATTAAAGAAGCCATTAAGAAAACCTATTCCAAAAAAGGCGAAGAAGTGGTGCAGAAGAACTACAAAGCCGTGGACGCCGCTTTGGCGGGCTTGCAAGAAGTAAAATACCCGGCCGAAGTAACCTCCAAACTGCACACCAAAGCCCCGGTTCCGGCCGATGCTCCCGCGTTTGTAAAAGACGTTTTGGGCGAAATGATTGCCGGCCGCGGCGACGAACTCCCCACCTCGGCTATGACCGAAGGCGGTGTATATCCCACGGGTACCACCCAGTACGAAAAACGCAACATTGCTATTATGGTACCTCAATGGGATCCCAACACTTGTATCCAGTGCGGTTTCTGCTCCTTGGTCTGCCCGCACGCCGCTATCCGCATTAAAGCCTACGACGGCAAAGCCTTGGAAAACGCTCCCAAGACCTTTAAATCCGCCGACGGCAAAGCCGACCTCGCCGGTCTTAAATTCACCGTACAAGTAGCGGTGGAAGACTGCACCGGCTGCGCGGCCTGCGTGTATAACTGCCCGGCCAAGAACAAAGAAAACCCGGAAAAGAAAGCCCTCGGTATGGTGCACCAGTTGGAAGTTCGCGACAACGAAATTGACAACTACGCCTTCTTCTTGGGCCTCAAACAAGCCGATGTAAAGACCAAAAAGGAATCCGTCAAAGGTTCCCAAATGAGAAGACCCTTGTTTGAGTTCTCCGGCGCTTGCGCCGGTTGCGGTGAAACCCCGTACGTAAAACTTTTAACGCAGTTGTTCGGCGACCGCTTGGCCGTGGCCAACGCGACGGGCTGCTCCTCCATTTACAGCGGCAACCTGCCCACCACGCCTTATTGCAAACGCGACGACGGCAAAGGTCCGGCTTGGTCTAACTCCTTGTTTGAAGACAACGCCGAATTCGGCTTGGGTATGCGCTTGGCGTTTGACCAACTCAACCACGATGCCAAAGCGGCCTTGACCGAAGCCAAAGAAGGCGGACTCAAAGAACACGCCGCTTTGATTGACGCGCTTATCAACGCCGACCAAAGCACCGATGCGGGCGTAGAAGAACAACGTGCCCGTGTGGCGGAACTCAAAGCCATTTTGAACAAAGGCGCCGAAAAAGGTTGCGAAACCTGCAAACGCCTGCTCAGCCTGGCTGACTACCTCGTCAAGAAATCCGTCTGGATTTTGGGCGGCGACGGTTGGGCCTACGATATCGGCTACGGCGGTTTGGACCACGTATTAGCCAGCGGCAAGAACATCAAAATCTTGGTGCTGGATACGGAAGTCTATTCCAACACCGGCGGCCAGATGTCCAAAGCCACTCCGTTGGGCGCCAAAGCCTTGTTCGCCGCGGGCGGCAAACAAATGCCGAAGAAAGACCTCGGTATGATTGCGATGACCTACGGCAACATCTACGTAGCCCAAGTGGCTATGGGTGCCAATATGAACCAGACCATCCAAGCCTTGGCGGAAGCCGATGCTTATAACGGTCCGGCCCTCGTAATTGCGTACTCCCACTGTATCGCTCACGGGATTGATATGTCCAAAGGTATGGGTGAAGCCAAACGCGCCGTACAAGCCGGCCGCTGGATCCTCTACCGCTTCAACCCCGAAGCCCGCTACGAAGGCAAGAACCCCTTGCACGTGGATAGCCCGTTAGGCGCGCCGACCTTGCCGTTGGCCGACTATATGAGCGGCGAAAACCGCTTCAAAGGCTTGATGCGCGACAACCCGGAACTCGCGAAGGAACTTATCAAACGCGCTGAATCCGAGTATGCTTGGAGACGCGACCTCTATAAACAGTTGGCCGCTATCCAGCCCGCTGAAAAGGTTGTAAAATAAGTTTGTAAGGAAGTAAAAAACCGCTTTGGGTAATACCCAAGGCGGTTTTTTTATGTAATTGTTGGAACCTGCTTTCTCGTCATTCCCGAGGACTTGGCGGCCCGCTAGGGTGCCGCCCGCAGGGTTCGGGGATCCGTTGTTGTCGTTGTCATCCCGGGCGTGGACCCGGGATCCAGTCTGTTTATAAAAGCCTTTTCTTTTTTATTCCTAGATTCCGGGTTCCCGCTTGTATGCGGGCCCCGGAATGACAGCAAAAATAACGACAGATTCCCGCCCGCTCCGCGCCGGCAGACCTTCCGGGATGACGGCAAAACAATACGACAAAATAAGGCCGTTATAAAATAAAAGTCATCCTGAATTGCCGCCCATACCGCTAGGCGGCACCCCGTAGTGTTTCTGTACGGGGTCTATTAATAGGGTTCAGGATCTACTGCTTGGGTTGTTATTTTAGGACAAGTTGTTTCATTTTTTATAAACGACCCATAAGGTAGATACTGAAACAAGTTCAGTATGACTTCAATTTTTATAATGGCTTTTTTTCATCCCGTAGTGTCTTTATACGGGATCTGTCGTTATCAACAAAAGGCCCCCCTTACAAATTCATCCCTTTGCAAATTTTGGCACACTTGGAGTGCGAGCCTGAGCATTGTATCCGCCCGGGAGTGGTCGTATTATCGTAATAAAAAGCCACCACACAATTAGGCAAGTTCTTGTTTGCGTCGTCCCGGCCCCCAAAGCCGCCCCATACCCGCGGGCAAGACAAATCGCCACGACAATCCCCCTCTACATACTGGTCAATCCACGTGCCATTGTCATATTCCACACGTCCGGCGGTAGGAATACTTTTGGAGTTTCCCGCAGGGATAGAAATATCCAAATCGTTTAAATTGTCGGTATATTTGCCATTAGCCATATAATATACCTCGTTGGCATTTTTAATCGCCCGCACCAAAGGCACGATACTATTCATTTTGCTCTTTAACACCGCTGTTTCATATTGGGGCAGAGCCACCCCCGCCAAAATGCCGATAATGAGGACGACGACGAGGAGTTCCATAAGGGTGAAACCACCTGTTGCCGTGCGGCCACCCCAAACTGACGTCATTCCGTAAGGTTTCTGTACGGAATCTCGCCGTTTCGCAACAACAGATTCTGGACTACGACTTTCCAGAATGACGCCACTAGCACAAGTGGCCGCACGGCTAATATTCATAAATTCTTTCATTTTTTCTCCTTGTTAAGGCCTTTATATTTGAGCAAAACGGCCTTTTATACGCGTTTTTATACAGCGGATACATCCGGGTACATCCACTGCGATTTATCAAAATTTTAACAAAAAAAAAAAACGAAACAACCCCTTTACAGAGAACGACGAAAAAGCAACGACAAAAAAAACACAACCCAACAGGTAGATCCTGAAACAAGTTCAGGATGACCGCTTTTTTGTAAAAAGCCCTTTTCCCTTGTCATCCCCGAGGAATTTAGTCGGGGATCTGTCGTTGAGTAAAAGAGGAAACACGACAAACAACAGATTCCCGAACGCTCCGCGCCGGCAGCCACTCGGGAATGACAACAAAAATAACAGCAACTACAACAACAGATCCCGGATAAAAACACTCCGGGATGACGACAAAAAGCAATAAAGCAAGGCTGTTATAAAAACAAGGGCGTCGTCCTGAATTGGCGACCCGCTAGGGTGCGGCCCGCAGGGTTTTCAGAATCTACCTTATAGGTTATTTGTCGTTGCCGTCATCCTGGAAAGTCGTAGTCCAGGATCTGTTGTTACAAAACAAGGAATAGATTCTGGACAGAAACCTTCCAGAATGACTTTATTAGATAATAACACAGAAAACAAACAACATCCCAATCGGTAGATCCTGAAACCCTGCGGGCCGCCAATTCAGGATGACCTGCTTATTTAATAACAACGATTTTTTCCCTCCTAGTGGCTTGCACACCCCCCCGTACAGACTACCTATTTTTGCTACAATAAAATTATGAAAAAACTCGCTATCCTTTTGATTACTGCCCTGGTGGTGTGGCTGGCGGTGGGCTATCACCAAGCGCTTAAAAAAGAGCAGGGCGAAGCCTTGGTAACCGCCGCGTATTACGGGGATTTACTGTCCGCCAAGGAAGCCTTGGAACAGGGCGCGCCCGCCGATTACACGCTCTATTTTAACGACGATGAACGCCAATATACCGAAACGGAATTTAACGCCTTGCAGGCCGCCGCTTCCGGCGGGGACGAGGACGTTATCAACTTTTTGTTAGAGCAAGGCTTTGACATCAACGCCGCCACGCCGGACGGCTGGACGCCGCTCTACATCGCCGCGCGCGACGGGCAAGCCGAAGCCGCCAAACTCCTCGTATTCCGCGAGGCCGATTTAAACATACAAACTCATTTGGGAGCCACCGCTCTCATTATGGCACTTACCCAACCGTTTGAAACCGAACAGGCCCGGACGGATTTACTTACCTATATGCTTAAACGCGGGGCGAATCCGAATCTAGCGGACAACGCCGGTTTTTCCCCGCTGTACTACGCCGCCGCCACGCTGGACCCGGCGCGCGTGCAAATCCTTTTAGAAAACGGCGCCAAAACCACCTCGGAGCAACTGGACAAAATTTTAAAAATGCTCCAATTAAAAGGTGGCAAAAACGCCAAAAAAATAGCCGCCCTCTTAAAAAAGAAAGCGGCCAAATAAAAAGGATTTTTCGTTTTACGGAAGCGTAAATTCCATTACCCGGAGTTTGCGCTTTTCGTTCAATACGGTAAAGCGCAAAATGTCGCCCGGTTGCAAATCGGTTTCAGCAAACGCCAATTCGGCGTGAGCGTCCTCATACGGTTGGGGATAATTGCGCAAATCCAGCGTAAACACAGCCTTTTCCCCGCGCCACACGGCTACACTCTTCACGCGCTCCTCTAACGTCAAGCGGCCGATTTCCCACCCGCGGAACACCAGCGGGCGCGCGGGCAGTTTTTCCGCCTGCATATATTGGTCCAGCATCATCGGCACCGCCTGCGAAAGATTGACGGCATAAGTATGGCTCTGCGCCCGGCTGCCCGGCATCGCACACCCGCCGGAGTGCAACGCCACTACGCGCCAATTATCGCCCTGTTTTTGGAACACGGGAGACCCGCAGTAGCCGCTTAATAAAAAGGGCGTTTTTACCTCATCTTGCTTGATTTTGCGCTGGCCTATCACGCCGAAACCCGCCACATTGATAACATCGCGCCGGACGGGCAAAAAGTCGCGCCGCCCATACGGCCCCGCCACATACCCAAAGGAAAACGAGGGCGTATTCGTCTGCACCGGGCCCAAGGAAAAGGGCTCCGCGCCGTTTTCCAGCGCGCTTTTGGGCAAAGGGGCCAGAGAGACATCGGGCGCACTCCATCCCGCGCTGCCGCTGACAGCAATCGTAACCGGGTATTCCTGCAAACCCGCGTTATTCCACACGCGCACCACGCGCTTTTGGCCTTTCGCTCCGCCAATGTGGTACGGCATTGCCGCCCACAGTTGTCCGTGCGATTCAAATAAAAATCCCGTTCCCAGCACGGTGGGCGATTCGGGCCGGGCCACCTGAATAAGCCCCTTGGGCACGCGCGCCATTAATTCGGCTGGGCCTGCAAAACGGCTGCGGGAAGCGGCAAAAATCTTTTTGGTGAGTTCAGGCATCAGCCGGGGCAGAGAAGTCATTTCTGACCCGGTTTTGGCGAGTTTTAAGGCATTTCCCGGCACGCGGAACAACTGCGCGCGAACGGGAAAGGCCGTAAGCAAGAGTAAACTGCAAACAATAAAAAAACGGTTCATATATATATATTATATCGGTTTGAGGGGAAGCACTAAAAGGGCCAAAGGACCTAGGGCGTATGGGACAAATATTGCTCGTAGTGAGTCCAATAATACCACACACTCCATACGGCTATTAACAAAAAGAATACAGCCATATACATTAGGATATGCCCGATAATCACATCATAATTTAATAAGCCCAGCGGCTCCAAGATATACACCCAATCGCCCTTTACGGCACCGGGGGCATAACTTGTAACCATATCGGAAGATGTAAGAGGCAATTTCATCGCGCGTGCATCTGCGCAATAAATTCCCGCTCCATACAAAGTAGTAGCCAGCCAATAAAGCAAAACAGGCTGTAACAGTCGCCCGCCCTTTAAACGCAAGGCCCAAAAACATAAAATAAGCAGAATCAGCGTTTCCATACCGTTGCCGGAAGCATACGTCCACCACTCCCAGCCTAAAACAGCCCAAAAACGGTGCGAAAATTCGTGCGTTAAATAGTTGGGCAAATAGACGAAAACATTGTCCAAAAGTATTTTAAACAGCGGGCTTTCTATGTGGGCGCATCCCCATATAAATAGCCCGCCCAAAATAAATACACTCCAAAAGCCCCATTTAAAATAAATGAAACTTTGGCGGTATGGGTCTAAATGAATCATAGAGATATTATACAGAAAAATCCCGCACTGTAAAAAGTGCGGGAGCATATTATTTAACGGTTATTTTATATTCCACGTCTTCACGCAGGCTGTTATGCACCGGGCAGGTTTGGGCGATATGTGTGTAAAAGTTTTTCTGCTCGCCGGACAAATTGTCCTTAAACGTAAACACCAATTCCACCGACACTACCCGCCGCGGCGTGCCGCCAAACTGCGGCGCCACGGAAAGCGTAGTACCCGTTACGTCCTCCCCCCGTTTTTGGGCGGCATAGCCAATCATCGTCAGCATACACGCCCCCAACGCGCTGGCCAAAACTTCGCCGGGCTGCATATCCTCGCGCGGGTCAAAATACGCGGTGCGCACAGAACCGTTTTTTCCGTCCAGTACGCTTACCGTTTGCAAGTTTTCTCCCAAAGTTGTTGTAATCATATTTCCCTCCTATGGGTATAATAACAGATTAAACGCCGTTTCGGGTAAAAAATTTTAGGTTATAAAACTTCCACCGTTACCTTTACTTCTCTGCTTAATGTTTGATGTACCGGGCAGGCTTGTACTGCCGATAAGTAGAACTTTTTTTGCTCCGGCGAAAAGTGCGCGGGAAAGGTGATTTTTAATACAAACTCTCCCACGCGGCGCGGATTAGCAGCCATAATTTTTTGTATGGATAAATGCGCGCCCTTAAAATCTTCCCCGCGCGCGGCGGCCATTTTTCCCATAATCGTAAGCGTGCAAGCGGCAAAGGCCGAGGCCAATAAATCGGTGGGCGAAAAGCGGCGGCCCTTTCCGCCGTTGTCTGGCGGCAAATCAGTTTGAATCGTGGTTCCAGTCGGCCCGTGGACGAGTTCGGTTTCCCCGTCGCCGGTATAAGTACAAGTAATTTCTGTCATATGGAAAACTCCTAAATAAAATGCCCCTAATGTACAGGGCTTATTAATAAGATACAAAAAATAGGAAGGTTTTGCCGCGCCACAACCAAAAATTTAGGTAACGGCAAAATACAGAAGAAAGCGCGGACTATTCGCCGCCTGTAAGGTTCCTGCTTTCGGGGAGCAGTTTCGTATGTTAGCAACCTTGCTTAAATAATGTGGCGCAAATAATCAACAGAGCGCGGACTATTCGCCGTCCGCAGGACCGCCCGCTGTGTGCCGTTTGGTATGTTAGCGGCATCACACAAACAATATGAGAGAGCGCAGAAAATCTGCCGCCAGCAGGGCATAAAAAAACCACGCTTTCGCGTGGCTTTTTAAATGGCTCCCCTCGGCTCGCCTTCCGATAAAATTCCTGACGGAATTTTTCTGCAGGCCGGGCTCGCGGTTTTTGCCTTGTGCGCAAGGGAACTTTATGC
>NZ_JBNMIY010000015.1:0-26332 GCF_050873505.1 Candidatus Avelusimicrobium sp.
AACACGGTAGCGACCGGTATTGAAATGTTCCGCAAACTCTTGGACGAAGGTATCGCTGGCGACAACGTAGGTATTTTGTTGCGCGGTATTGACAAGAACCAAGTGGAAAGAGGTCAAGTATTGGCTGCTCCTAAGACGGTACATCCGCACAAACACTTTATGGGCCAAGTATATATTTTGAAGAAGGAAGAAGGCGGACGCCACACTCCGTTGACTCCTGGTTACAAACCGCAGTTCTATTTGAGAACGACGGACGTAACGGGTGAATTGTCCTTCAAACAAGATATGATTATGCCCGGTGATAACGCCGAAATTGAAGTGAAATTGATTACGCCTGTGGCGATGGAAGAAGGCTTGCGCTTCGCAATCCGCGAAGGTGGCCATACGGTAGGCGCTGGCGTTGTAACCAAAATTATTGAGTAGTAAAATTGTTTAGTTCACTGTGGCGGGGGCATTTAATTATGCCCCCGCAGATAGTGTGAATAACAATATTTTTAGAGATTTGTTCTCTCTTTTAAGGATAATAAGATGGCTAACGAAAGAATTACGATCGCGCTGGTTTGCACCGAATGCAAAAACAAAAACTATTACCAAGTGCGCGGCAAAAAGAAAGAATACAAGTTGGAAGTCAACAAGTTCTGCAAAAAATGCGGAAAGAGCACCAAGCATAAAGAAGGCAAAGCCTAAGATTTTTTGTGGGAGCGTCGGTTAACTGGTAAACCACCGGTCTCCAAAACCGGGACTGAAGGTTCGAGTCCTTCCGCTCCTGCCAGGTTTTATATCAAGGAAACGGATATTTATGAATAAAGCAATCAATTTTCTCAAACAATCTGTTGGCGAATTGAGAAAATCCACCTGGCTTTCCAGACAGGAAGTGGTCCAATCCACTATCCTCGTTATGATTGTAGTGGCGTTGGTGTCTGCGTATGTCGGCGTCATTGACTTTGGCCTGACCAAAGTGTTGGGCGCAGTAGTCGGGGGTCGCTAATGGAAGAAAAAGCGTGGTACGTCGTGCACACCCAAACGGGGCACGAGGACAAAGTAAGAGAAAAAATCCTGCTTAATATTGACATCCAGGGCTTTGGGGACCGCGTTTTTCAGGTCCTGGTTCCCACCGAAGAAGTTGTTGAAGTCAAACAAAACAAGAAAATTTTACGCAAACGGAAATTTTTCCCTGGTTATGTGCTGGTACAGATGTTAATGACCAGCGAAGCATATTGGTTTATTAAGAATATTACGGGCGTAACCGGTTTCTTGGGTGATCCGAACCCCGTTCCGCTGCCGGAAGAAGAAATTGCCGGTATCGTGGAACTGACGGACAACCCCTCCGGCAAACCCAAACACGTGGTGGAATTTGAACGTGGCGAAAGCGTCCGCATTACGGAAGGCCCGTTCAAGCATTTCATCGGTGAAGTGGAAGAAGTCAACGAACAGAAGAACAAACTTAAAGTTATGGTTACGGTCTTTGACCGCAAAACCCCTGTGGAAGTGGACTTCTTGCAAGTAGAAAAGAACTAGATTTTACCGCAGTAAAGCAGTAAAAAATACGGAGTAACAACAAAATGGCAAAAGAGAAAAAAATTAAAGGTTACATCAAATTGCAGATTCCTGCTGGCGCCGCTAACCCGGCTCCGCCCGTGGGTCCGGCTTTGGGCCAGCACGGCGTGAACATTATGGAATTTTGCAAACAATTCAACGCCAAGACGGCTAAAATGGAAAAAGGTATTAAGATCCCGGTCATCATTACCGTTTACGAAGACCGCTCCTTCACCTTTATCACCAAGATGCCGCCTATGGCTGTGCTGATTATCAAAGAATTGGGCCTCGCCAAAGGTTCCGGCGCTCCCCACAAAGATAAAGTCGGCAAGATTACCCAAGCCCAGTGCGAAAAAATCGCCGCGCAGAAATTGCCCGATTTGAACACGAAAGACATCAAACAGGCCGCCGAAATGGTAAAAGGCACCTGCCGCAGTATGGGTGTGGATGTAGTAAAATAAATTTAAACTGAGGGAGGGCGAAAACGCCCGTTAAAACCTAAGGAGTATTTAAGATGGGAAAAAGATTGGAAGCCGCACAAAAGACGTACGACAAGTCCAAAGTTTACACGATGGCGGAAGGCGCTCAAATCGTAAAAGATAACGCCAAAGCCAAATTTGACGAAACCGTTGAAATTCACGTGAAACTTGGCATTGATACCAAAAAAGCCGACCAGCAGGTCCGCACCACCGTCGCTTTGCCGCACGGTACGGGCAAGACCAAACGCATTGCCGTTATCGCCAAAGGCGAACACGCGCAAGAAGCCCAACAGGCCGGCGCCGACAGAGTCGGTTGTGAAGACATTGTGGATGAAGTGCTCAAAGGCAAAATTGACTTTGACGTACTCGTTGCCACCCCGGACACGATGAGAGACTTGGCCAAAGCCGCCAAAATCTTGGGTCCGCGCGGTCTTATGCCGAACCCGAAGAGCGGCACCGTAACCTTTGAATTGGCTAACACCATCAAAGCGTTGAAAGCGGGCCGCATTGAGTTCAAGGCTGATGCGTACGGTATTGTGCACGCCATCATTGGCAAAGCGTCCTTTGACGCCGCCAAACTGGCCGAAAACGCCAAAGCGGTAATGGATACCATCCTCCGCGTGAAACCCAGCACCTCCAAAGGTGTGTATGTGCAGAGCGTATCGCTCAGTTCTACTATGGGACCTGGCGTATTTGTCAGTTACAAATAAGTTCTCTTTTGCACACGAAAACCCCGCAACTTTTTCGGTTGCGGGGTTTTTTGTGCCCTATTTAGCGACAATTTGCTATTATCTTTTTATAATATAAGAAAGCCTCACTTGGGAGAATTTTATGACGCCTCTTTTAACACGCACGCTTTGCACATTAACGATTTGTTTGGCGGCCCCTGCCCTGTTTGCCCAGGGGAAACCTGTCCGCAAGGTGCCTCGTGTGCTGACCAAAGCGGTCAAGGCGGCGCGCCCCAAAGTGCCCAACCGGACTTTTTCGCTCCCCAATTTGGAAAAACTACTCGTCCAGCGGGAATTGCGCACGCGCCAAGTGCTGGAAAAATTGCCCATAGCGGAACCCCTGCTTTTGCCGGATGAAATGCCCGCGCTGGCCGTAAATGGCTGGCCGTGGAAGCGCGACCCGTTGGGGCCGTATGTGGAACTCCCGTTTTTTAAGCGTTTATCGCCCGAAGCCCAGCGCAATTATTTCTTGGCGGCCAATAACCGCGCTATCGCCACGCTGTGGAAGCAACGCACGGCCTTGTTTGAGGCTTTAAAAGCCCGGGAAAACGATTTTTTAACACAAAAGGTATCCGAACCCACCAACAACCTATTTGCAGAAATGGCGGCCCAAATCGGCCCGGAAATCAACCAGGTAATGCTTGGTGAAATCCACGATTATGTTTGGTTACAGCCGGGCATAAGCAACTTTTTGGGAGCCTTGCGGGCCAAATATCCCAACCGCAAAATGGTGTTGGTTACCGAGTTTTTGCCGCGCGGCAAAAAGAATATGCTCCCTGCGCGCGAGTGGATGAGCAAGGCCAACCCGGAATACGAAGATTTGTTCAAAACCGCCACCCGTTTGGGTATCCGCATTAAAGGGCTGGAAAGCAGTTATGTGTTTTTTCATACGCCGCCGCAAATGGAAATCCCCGGTGTAACCCCAAAAGAGGAAGTAAATATGTGGAGTACACCCGAGGGGATGCGCGTGCGCAATGCGGATTGGTACAGGGCCATAGCCGAATACCGCCAAGAAGCGCCGGATGCGCTGTTTATCGTCTATGCCGGGGCGGAGCATTTGGATTATTCCAACCTCTCTTCGTTGGCCCGTCGATTTCCGCGGGAGGAAACCTTTATCGGTATGGTTTACCCGTATGTGTTGGACGAGGGGCAAATAATGACGTGCGACCCGGTGGACGAGGCCTTGCCCGCTTTAAATACGGTGAAATACCTCTCGTGGCCGTCCAAAGAGTTGCGCAACTTGGCCGGGTTTGATGTGCGTATCAAATTGCCCGAGCCGGAGAAACAGGAAGCAAAATGAAGCGGCTATTCGTATTTCTCTTCTTGATATTTTGTGCGGGGGCCGGTTGGGCGCAGGTGAGCGTACTGACGGTTACCGACGAGGATAAACACAAAACAAAAGAGGATTTCTACCATACCTTTGAGTATTTTATTAAGCCCGCGGGCGGCGGGCAGCAAGCCAAGTGCCAGGCTACGCGCATTGGGCGGCGCTGGTTTGCCACGGCGGCACATTGTGTGGCGCAAACCTGCCAAAACGGCTGTACGGTTCAAATGGATTTATTGGAGCGCCCCGTGTCCGCCTTGGCGAGTGTGTCGCACACGGCTAAAAAGCCGGCTGTATTTATCCACCCGGGCTATTCGCCCAAGGCGTTCGTCAAGAACGACTTTGCCCTCATACGCTTGGATTTGGATAGGACGCCCTTTGTCTATTATCAGCACGCTACCAAAAAACAGCCGTATAACCGCGCGTTGACTTCCCAGCAGTTTTCTGCCTATTTGGAGCAAAACCGCAAAGCAAAAAGCCAGTTTGCCCGTATCAAAAGCCCGGAATTGCCCCCGCTTGCGTTATTTGCTGATTACAACGCCATTATCCAGCGTAAAATTTCCGTTATTTCTATTTTTGACGGTGTACGCAAAATAGAGCCCGACCCGTATTCCGTACACTATGTAAAGGCCTTGGGCTTTGCTTACACCAAGAACTTTGGTATTCGCAAAGGGATGAGCGGCTCGGGCGTGATGACCAATACGGGGGAACTCATTGGCATTGTGTCCGGCAATATGACGTCTGCCCATTGGGCCAAACAACAGGACGGTTCAAAAATGGCCGCGGTGGAGGAGTTGTTTGTGTTCCCGGTGTTCAATGCGGATATTGCTTCCTTTATGGAGGACGTAATGGGGAGTGATTATTATAAACTCAGTTGGAAGGATGCCACCCCGCCTTTTGTACGTAAGTCCCGGCGCAATTACGCTTCTGTGATAGATTCCGTCAATTATATTAACCGTACGCTGCGCGCCGCACCTTAGCAGGCGGCGGATCTATGCGCTAGGCTAGTGATTAGTGGAGCCACACTGCTTCTGTTATGTCGCACACCCTGCGGGCCGCCACTCAATGCGATGAGCAACGATTAATTGAGCGGACACTCTATTTGTAGTGTTGCACGCTAATGCACACACCTTAATTTTTCTACCTAATAAAAAACCCCCGTTTTAAACGGGGGCTTTTAAAACTAATTATTTTTGGCTTCGCGCTTAGCCTTGCGGCGGGCATTGCGTTTATCCAAGCGTTCCTGTTTGGTGGTGCGGCGCTTGTAGCCGACGTGTTCAGGTGTGGTCGGGGCTTCGTTGTCAAAGTCTCCGTTCCACTCAAATTCCCGTCCGCCCACTACCAAGGAATCGCCGTCCTGCACCCCGTATTTAAGGAGTGCTTTTTCCAGACCGATTTTTTTGAAGATGCCGCGCAAACGCGCAATGGCTTCGGGCTGGTTGAAGTTCGTCATAGCGATAAACTCTTCCACTTTTTTGCCCGTAATGTGGATGACATCTTCCTCATCGCGGGAAATGGAGAAAATCGGCTCCACCCGGTGCGTAGCCGCGGCTTTTTTCACCTCTACCGGGGTTTCCACAGGCGTAGCGGCCAAAATTTTGACCACCTCGTCCAACACCTTGTTTACGCCCTCGCCCGTAGCGGCGGACATCAGCATTACTTTATGCTTTTTAAATTTCTTTTTAATCGTTTCGTACGCTTTTTGCGCTTCGGGCAAATCCATTTTGTTCACCACGATAATGCGCGGTTTGGCAAACAGATTTTTATCAAAGGTTTTCAGTTCGTTTTCAATTACTTTTACCGATTTTTCCGCGTTCATCCCGTTAAAACCTTCCGGGTCCACCAAGTGCAAAAGTACGCGGGTGCGTTCAATATGCTTTAAAAATTGCGTGCCGATGCCCTTGCCCTCGCTCGCACCCTCAATAATACCCGGGATGTCGGCGGTAGCAAAACTGAGCCCCTTGTGAAGCGTAATACCCAAGTTGGGGTTTAAGGTGGTAAACGGATAATCCGCAATGCGCGGGCGCGCGGCGGAAATGCGGCTTAAAAAGGTGCTTTTGCCCGCATTGGGGAATCCGACTAATCCCAAATCCGCCAGCACTTTTAGTTCCAAAAACAGCGTAACTTCTTCGCCCGGCTGGCCGTTTTCGGCAATGTGCGGGGCGGTGTTGTTGCGGGTTTTAAAGGATTGGTTGCCGCGGCCGCCCATACCGCCCTTGGCGACGGTAAATTGCTGTCCGGCTTCGGTCAAATCCACCAATACCTGCCCGTCTTTTTTAACAATCGTGCCACACGGCACGCGGACGATTTTGTCTTCCCCGGCGCGGCCTGTTTTGTTGTACGTGCCGCCCTTTTCGCCGTTTTGGGCTTCAATATGCGGGTTATACGCCAGTTCCAGAAGCGTGGTTAAGTTGGGGTCAGCCTGCAAAATGATGTCGCCCCCTTTGCCACCGCAACCGCCGTTCGGGCCGCCGAATTCAATGAATTTTTCGCGGCGGAAAGACAAGCAGCCATCCCCGCCTTTGCCGGCGGTGAGGTAAATTTTAACACGGTCTAAAAAACTTCCGGATTGCATAAATTCGTCCTTTCTACTCTAAATCGGTTTTGGCCGGAAACCAAATTAATATTCGGTTTGGGCCAGCAATTTTTTGGACAAACGGCGCTTCGCCTTGGTGCGTGCCCTTTTTACCTTGGCCCGCGCAGGCGACTTGGTGCAGGTGTAAACCCACTCGTCTTGCGAAACGTGCAGTTCGTCCTTCTTCATATCTTTATTGTATCATACAGGGGATATTTTTGCCCCCGCTTAAATGTACTACAAAAAAAGCGGCAGGAGTTATCCTGCCGCTTTTTAAACTGTGAAGCGCTTATTTAGCCGCGGCTTTTTTGGCCTTGGCGGGAGCCTTTTTCGCAGCCGGTTTCTTGGCGGCGGGCTTTTTGGCGGCTTTTACAGCCGGTTTTTTAGCGGGCTCTTTGGCTTCTTTGGTTTCCGCAACTTTCGGGTACACGGAAATTTGCTTTTTGCCTCTCGTTACCCATTCAAAAGTAACAATGCCGGCGACGCGGGCAAAAAGGCTGTCATCGCTGCTTCTAGAAACGTTGGTACCGGGCAAGAATTTGGTACCGCGTTGGCGGACGATGATTTCCCCAGCGTTTACAAACTGGGAGCCGTAGCGTTTAATACCTAAACGCTGGCCGTGGCTGTCTCTTCCGTTGGAGGAAGAACCTTGTGCTTTTGTATGTGCCATAGTTTAGTCTCCCAAGTTATGCTAACTGGATATCCGTAATTTTGATTTGCGTTAAATCCTGTCTGTGGCCGATGGTTCTTTCGTAACCTTTTTTCGGTCTCTTTTTGAAAACGAGGATTTTCGGACCTCTCAAATGTTTGACCACTTGAGCGGTGACCTTGGCCGTGTTACCGGCTTTGGCATCTGCCGAGGTACCTTCTTCGTTAGCGGCCCAGAGGACTTTCAAGTCCACATTGGCGCCTACTTCCGCGTCCAGTTTTTCAACCTGCAGATTTTGACCGGGCTTAACCCAGTACTGTTTTCCACCAGTTTCAATAATTGCGTACATAAGTTTATTATACCAAATAAAGAGACACCTCTCCCGTCCCCTTTGCCTTGCGGCGCGGGGCCAAAAGGGCGTTCTCCCTTAATTTGTATATATATTATAGCATAAACGCGGCGCTTTTTACTGGCGGACGTGCAGGCAGAGTGCAAATTTAATAAAATATAAAAAAGAGATTTAAGGACTATGCCTACTAAAATGAAAGAAGATTATTATCAAATCCTCGGTATTGAGCGTACCGCCACCGAGGTAGAAATCAAGTCTGCGTTCCGGCGCCAGGCGATGAAGTACCACCCGGACAGAAACCCGGGCAATAAAGAAGCCGAGGAACAATTTAAAAAAGTAAACGAAGCGTTTTCCGTCTTGTCCGACCCGCAAAAAAAGCAAATGTACGACCAATACGGCCACGAGGGCGTATCGGGCGCGGGCGGCTTTGGCGGGTTCAATGCCGGGGGCTTTGGGGATATCAACGATATCTTCGGCTCTGTTTTCGGCGATATGTTCGGCGGGGCTTTTGGCGGCGGACGCCGCGGGGCGCCGCGTGCCCAACGGGGGGAAGATTTAAAATTAGACGTTACCCTGACCTTGGAGGAAGCCTTTGCGGGTAAAGAAGTGCCCGTGGATTATACCCGCCTGGATAACTGTGCCGAGTGCGACGGTTCCGGCGCGGCCCCGGGTTCTGCACGCAAGACTTGCCGCTCCTGCAACGGGACGGGTACGGTAACGTATTCGCAAGGCTTTTTCAGTATGCGCCAAGTGTGCCCCGATTGCGGCGGCAAAGGCACGGTGGTGGAAAAACCGTGTTCCGCCTGCAAAGGTAGCGGCACCAAACGCGTAAAAGAACATATTACAGTGAAAATCCCTTCGGGCGTACGCACGGGTGTAACGTTGCGTGTATCCAACGGGGGTGATATCGGCACCAACGGCGGCGGCTTTGGTGATTTGTATGTAGAAGTACACGTGAAAGAGCATAAAATCTTTAAGCGCGCGGGCGACGATTTGCTGATTGACGCGCCGATTACTTATCCGCAGGCCGTGTTGGGCGGAAGCATTAAAGTGCCGACGATTGAGGGCAAGGAAATTGAAGTTACGATTCCCAAGGGTACGCAGTTCGGTTCTGTGATTAAAGTGCAGGGCAACGGGATGCCGCACTTGGGGAAAAAGGGCTTCGGGGATTTGCTCGTCAATGTGAAAATTGAGGTAATCAAAAAGCCGACGGCCCGCCAAAAGGAACTCTTGGAGGAACTGGCCAAGGAAACGGGCGGCAAAAAGAGTTTCCTGAAAGAGTTGTTTTCGTAAGGTTTTATAAAAACAAAACAAGCGGTCTGCCTATACGGGCGGGCCGCTTTTTTGTGATAACAACGGACAAAAGGTCCCAAAGTTGTTATAATAATTTTGTTGCAAAGCGGGTTTAAAAGCCCGGTACAATTTAATTCTGTTTTTGGAACCGTATGTGGAATACGGTGCGCTGCTTGGATACAAGCGGCATAGTTAGGATCCAAAAACAGTCGTTTTAGGCACAACGTGCGCGAGCCGATCCCTCGCGTGCGCTGTGCCGAGTGCTTTCTGCCATATTTTATATGGCAGAAGGCCACGGCTGTTATTATTTGGGTTATCCTAACTAGCCCGGTAGTAACGGCCGTTTTTTTATGGGCATTTTCTCCAAAGGCAGAACAAGGAGAAAATAATGAAAGGATTTATCAATGTTTGCCGTGCGGACACTTGTGCTAGTGGCGTCATTCCCGAGTGTTGTAGTCGGGAATCTGTTGTTACGAAACGACGAGATTCCGTAACCCTGCGGGCCGCCAAACCTTACGGAATGACGGCTGCTTGGGGTGCCCGCACGGTAAATGCCTCTATTGTGTCTTTCCAGGGTAAGGGTGCGGCCCGCAGGGTCCCGGAATCCAGAAATAAAATGAGGAGTTTTTCTAATAAACAGACTGGATCCCGGATCCACGTCCGGGATGACAACGACAACAGATCCCGTATAAAGACTCTACGGGATGACGGCTTAACGACACGTGGCCGCACGGCAAACGCGGGGTTTACCCTCATTGAACTTTTAGTCGTTGTTCTTATCATTGGTATTTTGGCGGCTGTGGCCGTTCCGCAATACCAAAAAGCCGTTACCAAGGCGCGGTTCGCCACAATTCGTACCGTAGTGGAAAATTTATACCGGGCGGAAGAAGTGTTTTATTTGGCGAATGGTTATTATCAGGCAAATACAGATTTATTGGATTTTGATTACAAAGGACGTTGCACCGGGACGGATGTGCTGACTTGTGATAAATGGTTTGTTGTGGATATTTTGGGTGGCGCTGGCGTGGTTACCAACCCGGATTCCTTATTCATTAATGCATATTATTGCCCAAAAGCGCAAGCGGCGGCAAATTGCGGGGATAACGCGGAATTTGTGTACACGCATTATTTGGCACACTCTTCCAAACCCGGGCAAATGACTTGCGTAGGTTATACCACAGAAGGAAAGGCCTTTTGTAAAAGTTTCCAATAAAAAACCCCCGCTACCAAAGCGGGGGTTTTGCAAAAAATGTTTTGCTTACTCAATTATGCCGCCGCCGAGGACAATGTCCCCGTCGTACATTACGGCGGACTGGCCCGCGGTAATGGACATTTGAGGTTCCGCAAATTCGGCTTCTATGCGCCCGTTTTCCAATACGCGCACGGTGGCTTTGGCCGGATTGTGCAGGTTGCGGATTTTAATTTCGCAGGTAAATTCCTGTGCCGGGGCTTCTCCGGCTACCCAACTCACGCGCTGTGCCGTCAGTTTTTGGGAGTATAACGCTTCCTTGGGGCCGATAACCACTTGGTTTTTGGCCGCGTCCAGACGGACGACATACATCGGCGTTTTAAAGCCGCTAATGCCAAGCCCCTTGCGTTTGCCAATGGTGTAGTGCCACAAGCCTTCGTGGCGGGCGACTACTTGGCCGTCCAGCGTAACGATATCGCCCGGTTTGCTGGGGAAGTTTAACAAATCGTTATAATCCCCGCAGTAAAAGTCTTGGCTGTCCTCTTTGTCGGCTACTTCCAGCCCGGCCTTGCGCGCAATTTCGCGGATGGCGGGTTTGGTCATTTCGCCCAACGGGAACAGCACGCGGGAAAGTTGCCGCTGGGTTAAGCGGTGCAAAAAATAACTTTGGTCGCGCGATAAATCTTTGGCTTTTTTAAGCAGGTATTTGCCCGATTTTTCGTCAAACTCCACGCGGGCATAGTGCCCGGTGGCAAATTTATCAAATTTAATGCCTTGCTTTTCGGCTGCGCTGGGCAGGACGCCGAATTTAATCAAACTGTTGCACAGTACGCACGGGTTGGGCGTGCGGCCGCAGGAATATTCCAGACGGAAGTTATCCAGCACGGCGCGACGGTACGGGTCCCGGCAGTCCACTTTTACAAAGTCAATGCCCAAATGCTTGGCGATTTTTTCTACTTCTTCCAGGTCTTCTTTTTCCGGCGCCAAGCAGGCGTTTTTGTGATATGGCCCCTCGGGGACCGGGAGCGACGGGTCCCATACAATCATCGTAGCGCCGATGACGTGGTAACCCTTGTCTTTTAAAATAACGGCCGAAGCGGCAGAATCTACCCCGCCGGAGAGGCCGATTAGGATTGTCTCTTTTTCCATCAATTCCCTCTTTGTGTTAAATTGTACTTTAGGTTGAAAGCCAAAAGGACACTATATTATAGTATTTCCCCCTGTATGAACGCCACCTTCCATAAAAAATACCCGGCGGGTGCCGGGTATTAAATCAGTTGCTTTGGTTTTGCTCCGCCGCGGGGACGGGGGCGGGAACCTCGTGGTTGGCGGGATTGTTGTTATACAATTTGCGCACGGAGGGGTAAATCTTTTTGAACGCCGCCACGATGTGCGGGTCAAACGATTTGCCGGATTCCTCCAAAATATACGCGTAAGCGTCGTCCGTCTTCCACGCTTTTTTATATACGCGGAACATACACAGCGCGTCAAACACATCGGCCACCGTTACAATGCGGGCCTCTATCGGTATTTCCTCGCCCTTTAAGCCCTTGGGATAGCCCGAGCCGTTCCACTTTTCGTGGTGGTAAAGGCTCATTTTGTGGGCAATTTTAAGCACTTGGGAGTGCGCCCCTTCCAAAATACGCCCGCCGTAAATGGTGTGCGATTTCATAATTTCAAACTCTTCGGGGGTCAGTTTGCCGGGTTTTAGCAAAATGTTGTCTGCCAAGGCCACCTTGCCGATGTCGTGCAGGGGGCTGGCGTTTTTGATAAGTTCGGCATCGTGCTTATTAAGCCCCAGCGCCAAGGCCAGCAAGTAGGAAATAATACTGATGTTTTTTAAGTGGGCGCGGGTGTCCTGCTGGTCGCGGTATTCGGCGGTAACGGCCAGACGGTAAATGGTTTCCAACTGCGCCACGTGGACGTCTTGGTACAGTTTGGCGATTTCAATCGCACTGCCCGCCAAGGTGGCAAGCAGAAGCAAAATGCCCTCGTCTTTCTTGTCAAAGGGGGTTCCGTCGGATTTATTGGCTACCTGAAAAACACCCAGCACCTTGCCGGAATTGTTTTTAAGCGGAATAGCCAGCATAGAGTGGGTGCGGAAATCGGTTACCATATCCACATCCATAGAAAACCGCGGGTCTTCGTAAGCGTTGGGCAGGTTGACGGTTTCGCCCGTGCGGGCCACTAAGGAAATTACCCCGTTGCCGTTAAGCGGTACGCGGATTTCGGTATGTTCCAGTCCACGCCCTTGGGCGATTTTGGACCAAAGTTCGTTCTTTTCTACGTCTTTTATGTAAATGGTGCACCGCCCGACATCCAACATTTTGGTAATTTGTTGTGCGATGATGTCCAGCAGTTTATCCAGGCGGAGTTCGCAGGAAATGCGCGCTCCAAATTCCACCAGTAAGTTTAACTTTTCCTCGGCGGAAAGTTTGCCGTTTTCCGGCCTAAATGATTCCATATGCTTCTCACCCGTTCAAACGTACGAAGTGGTCTGCCTTGGCTGATGGATAAAATTTCTTCAAATAAAAATTTAATTCCAAGGCGGACAGCCCTGACAATGTAAACACAGTCCCTGTCTGTGTCCGGGCGGCGCTTTGCACGGCGCGGAGCCAAATTTCGGGGGCGCGGTTAAACCGTACAAAACTGTAACCGAACGCGGGAGCATCCGCATCCTTATACAAACACTCTACAAAATTTTTTTTAAAAAGTGTCTTTAAAATTGCCTGTGCTTTATCAAACGCTTTGCCCTCGCGCAGAAAGAGGGCCCCTTTGTCTAACCGAACGGGGGCGTTTTTAAAGGCTTCCGCGTTTGCCGGGTTGCGGGGCAGGATATCCGTAACAAATTTAAGTTGCTTGGCGAATTCCTGCGCTTGGCGGCGGTGCTTGGGCCACGCATCAAAGAGTTGCGGTGCGCGCAAGAGGAATAAATATACGTCTATGCTGTCGGTTAAAAGGGGGAGTTGCCCGGCCTTTTGCCAGCGGATAATTAACCGTTTGACGGCGCGGCGGCTTTGGCGTACATTGCCATATACATAATCAAACAGGCCGCTTGGCGTATTGGGCCACAGCGTGGCGCGGTACTTTTGGTTGGCGGCTTTTAAAACGCTTGCGGCCAAATCCGGCGTGCAAAATTCCGCTTCCAAGGACGGCAAATAAATAAGCGTAGGTTTTTCGGGCGAAGTAGAAAGGTTTTGTTCTTTAAGCACTTTTTGTAAGGCCGGGGTGCGGCGCGGGAGCAGTTGGCTAATATAATTTACCCAGCCAAACCCAACTAAACGGGCGAGACCCGTCTTGCGGGCCAAAAAGAGAAGTCCGCCCGCGCGCAGAAACGCCCCCAACCGTACCGCGCGGCTAAATAAGCGTGGGTGCGTGGTACGCCAAGAAAGGAGCGTAAACAGCGTTTTGGGCAGCGTACTTAATTGCAGGGTTCGGCGCAGTTCCAGCATATGTTCGGCGGTTGGAATTTTGCCCGCGCAGGCTTGCGTGCACCGCCCGCAAAGCAAACAGGAATTAACGGCTTTTGCAAGCAACGCGCGGTTCTTTTTTGCGTCCAGTTTTTTTTCGGCAATCAGGCGTGCCAGTTGGTTACGCCCACGGGGGGAAAAGGTTTCCTCGCCACTTAGCCAATAGGTCGGGCAGGCTTGCTGGCAACTGCCGCAACGGTTGCAAAAGCAAATAGAATTGTACACGCTCCGTTCGCCAAAAGGTGTGTCTAACAGCGTTAAGTGGCGTTTGGGGTGCAACGGATCTAACTGCGGGGGAATAAAATCAAACATTTTTTTCTCCTGCCAAAACGGGGAACAAATTTTCGGGGTCTAACTGCTTTTTAATAGCCGCCCAAGGCAAATTGCCACTTGCGCGCACGAACGGCTTTTCCGGCGCGGCGGGGACGGGCTTGGCGTAAATTTTAAAGGTCAGTTGGGTTACTAGGCTCAAGGTGCCTTGTGATCCCGCAAACAGGCGGGTTAGGTGGTATCCGGCGGCGTTCTTCATTAATTTGCCGCCGTAGCGGACATAAGACCCGTCCGGCAACAGGGCTTCCACCCCCAAAACTTGCGCATAAAAGGACGGCAGACAACCCGAGCAAAACGCCCCGCCCAGCGTACCTTTGCTGTCCGGCAGAACGCTGTAAACGCCCGCCTGCTTTAAGGCGCGCGCCAAGGTTTTTAGGGCCACGCCCGCTTCGGCAGTTACGGTGTAATTGGTTTTATCAATTTCCAAAATGCGGTTTAGCGTTTGGGTGGATATTATATTGGCGGCCTTTGTTTTTAAGCGGGAATTTTCCCCGGTAATTAGGCAAGGCGCGTGCGCGTTTTTGCGCATTAAAATCTTGTCCGCCAGTTGCTTGATAGCGGGGGATAAAGCCGCTTGCGCACGGGCTTTTTCATCGTAATTTACCGGGATTAATTTAAGCGGGTTGGCTAAATTTTCCGGGTCTAAGGCTTTTTTAATTTGCGTGAAAAGGTCCAAGGTTGGCTTATCGTATTGGTAGGCCATTACGGCGCGTTTTTCCACGCCTATGCCGTGCTCGCCCGATACGGTGCCGCCGCAATCCACGCACGCCTGCAAAATTTCTTTTAGCGCGCGGGTTACACGGACGGTGTCGGGGCGGTTGCGCTCGTCAAAAATAATCTGCGGGTGAAAATTGCCGTCCCCCGCGTGGAAAAGCAGGCTCGCGTAAATGTGCTGTTCGTCCAAAATGTGCCGCACCTTGGCAAGCGCGCGGGGCAGTTCGCTCCTGGGCACGGTGCCGTCGCCCACCATTACGTTGGGGGCCAGCCGCGCCATTGCCGCATAAGCCGCCCGTCTGCCGAACCATAAGCGTTGGCGTTCGGCTTCCGTCCTGGCGGGCAAAAATTTAAGCGAGTGGTTTTTGAGGCAAATTTCTTCCAACTGCTTTTCCTGCTCATCAATTTCGGCGGGCGTGCCGTCCAATTCCAAAATAAGCAGGGCCTTGGCGTCCAGCGGGTAGCCCGCGTGGGCAAATTCTTCCACGGCGCGGGTGGTGATGTCGTCCATTGCTTCCACGCACCGCGGGATAATGCCTTCGGCCGCCAAATCGCTGACCGTTTGCACGCTGTCCGCCAGCGACGGGAAGGTTACTAAAAAGGTTTTAATATGCTTGGCTGCGGGCAGAATTTTTACCTTTAACTGTTTAATTACGCCAAGCGTTCCCTCACTTCCCGCAAGGAGCCCGATAAAATCGGGGCCGCTGTCTTGGCGGGACAAGTGAATTTCCGTACCGTTTGACATTACAAAATCCACTTTCAAAACGTGGTCAATCGTGCCGCCGTATTTCATACAGCGCGCGCCGCTTGCGTTTTGGGCCAAGTTGCCGCTTAACGAGCAAACGCGCTCGCTGGCCGGGTCCGGCGCGTAAAAAAAGCCGAGCGGTGCAAGGGAGTCTTGTAAGTCTCCCCCGGTAACGCCGGGCTCCACTAGCGCAAAACCCGCTTGGGTGTTTATTTGCAAAATTTTGTTTAGCGGGGCTACATTTAAAATAACGCCCCCGTTTAAGGCGGCGCAACTGCCCGCGTGGTTGGTGGCGCTGGCGCGCGGCACAAAAGGGATATGATACCGGTATAACACCTTTAACACCGGGGCGATGACGTCCGCCCGGCGCAAATGGATAAGCGCGTCCGGCCGCGTGCGGGATAAGGAACAATCATACGCGTAAACGGAAAGGGAAACCTCGTCGGTGAGCAGGTTTTCTTTCCCCACTATTTTTATAAGTTCTGTAAAAGCGGCGGACGGTATTTTCATAAAGTAATGCAAATTTTACACGGACAAGCGTGAACTTTTTGTATATTATTATTATATTATTTGTGTAAGGGACAAAACCAATGCAAACCCAAAAGAACCCCAAGCGCGTAGTGGTAGTGGGCGATGTACACGGACAGTTTGACCCGTTTGTCAAAATTTTGCGCCACGCAAAACTGATAGACGGACAAAACAACTGGTGCGGCGGACACGACCGTTTGGTGCAAATGGGGGATATTTTTGACAGAGGGCCCTTTTCCCGCAAGGTGGACGACTTGTTGGATACTATCCAGCAGCAGGCCAAGACGGCGGGCGGAGAAGTGGTAAGACTTGTGGGCAACCACGAGTTGGAACCGCTGTTGTCCAACTTTGTCATTTCCGGGTTTAGCAAAGAGGAAGCCCAATTTATGCGCGAGAAAATGACCCGCCAAGTGCTCTGCGGCGATTTACGCGCGGCATATGCCTACAAGGGGTATCTGTTCACGCACGCGGGCGTAACGCGCAAACTGTACCGTATTTTCCAAATGCAGTTGGACGAGCCCAGTTCCAACAATTTGGCGGTACTGATTAACCTGATTTTTAAAGAATCCATTAAGCACGAATTTTTTAAGCACCCTATTTTTAACATTAGCATCCACCGCAAAGGGGTGGACCGCTTTGGCGGGATTTTTTGGGAGGATTTGGATGATTTGGTGGCCTCTTATCCCGTCAGCCCGGTATGGCAGATTGTGGGCCATACGCAAGTGGTGCATATCGTGGTGGATAAGACGGCGCGGATTATCCCGGTGGATGTGGGGCTGCACCGCAAACTGCAATATTTAACGCTGGACGAAAAGGGCGTACCCCAAATAGTGGACGTGCCCGATGACCGCCCGGCAGAAGATTAAAAAACAGCGGACGTTTTAAAGAGTCCGCTGTTTTTTGTGTACTAAAAGTTTATTTGGCCAGGACGGCAGAAATAATTTTTTCGGCTTGGCGGTCCATTTCCGCGCGGTCCTCGGGCGCGTGGTCGTCCATACCCGACAAGTGCAAGGCCCCGTGCGTAACGTACATCATCATTTCCTGCAAATAAGTATGCCCGAAGGTTTTGGCGTTTTTGCGCGCCACTTGGTAACACACAAAAATATCGCCAAACTCCCACGGTTCGCCCGTATCAAACGGGGGACGCTCGTTATTAAACGAAATGACATCAGTTACATAGTGGTGGTCTAAAAATTCCTCGTTTACGCGCAGAATTTCCTTCTCGTCCACAAAAATCACGTTTACTTCAATGTTTTGTTTGGCGAATTGTTTGAGTCCGCGCTCCAAACAGGCTTTAAAAAGCCCTGTTTTGCGCAGGTATTTGGGAATATCGGTATTGTAAAAAATATGCGAAATCATTTCGTTTTTCCTGTATGTTTTTTGTCCCACTTGTCGTAAGCGGAAACAATGTCTTTTACCAGCGGGTGGCGCACGACGTCCTCGCCTGTGAACTCCACAAACGCAACGCCCTTTACCTTGGCTAATACTTCGGCCGCTTGCAAGAGCCCGCTTTCCTTTTTGTTGGGTAGGTCAATTTGCGAAAGGTCGCCGTTTACAATCATTTTAGAACCAATGCCCATACGCGTTAAAAACATCTTCATCTGGGCGGGCAAGGTGTTTTGCGCTTCGTCCAAGATGATAAAGGCCCGCTCCAAGGTGCGCCCGCGCATATAGGCCAGCGGGACGATTTCCAGAATATTGTTGTATTTAAGCGAGTTAAATTTTTCCATACCCAGCATAGAATAAAACGAATCGTAAATAGGCCGCAAATACGGGTCCACCTTTTCTTCTATGTCGCCCGGCAAAAAGCCCAGTTTTTCGCCCGCTTCCACAATCGGGCGCGTAACCACAATGCGCTCCGTCATCCCCAGTTCCAGCGCGCGCAAGGCGCACGCACAGGCCAGAAAGGTTTTGCCCGTGCCGGCAGGACCGGAGGAAATGACGAGGTCGTTGGCAAAGACGGCTTCAATGTATTTCTTTTGATTTTCGCTGCGGGCTTCCACGGGTTTGGCGTGTTCGGGGCGGAAGACGATGTTATTCACAAACGGGCGGTTGTCCTTTACCAAGTCAAGCGGCTTCTTTTCGGCGTTTAACGCAAGGTCCTTTTGCAGTTTGGCTAAGGCCTTATCCACGCGGGAATTGGTGCCCTTTACGGACAGTTCGGCTCCCGCGCCGTCCTCATCGTACTTTACAAAAACGGTTACTTTAAAGTTTTTTTCAAGCGCGCGGAGTTTGCGATCCTGGATTCCGAGCGCAATTAAAATTTCTTCTTGGTTTTTTAGTTTTAGGGTTTTAATCATATACAAAAAAGCGCGGCCTGTAAGCCGCGCTTTCGGTTAGAATTTGCTCTTGCCGCGCGGGATAACCACAATGCCCGAAGGGTCAATGTAGTATTTTTGCGAGTCGGCTTCCGTATCGTGCCCAATGGTTTGCTTGGGGGCGATGGTGTTAAAGCGGTCCATAATTACCTTTTTGAGTTTGGCTCCCGCCTTAATTTCGCAATTATCCATAATCACGCAGCCTTCCAGTTCGGCTCCTTCGCCAATGGTTACGCTGTCGCTGATTACGCAGTTTTTAATTTTGGCCTTGGGGTGAATAATGCACCCAGCCCCAATCATAGAGTTGACCACGGTTCCGCCCAAGTATTTGGTGGCCGGCACGCGGTTTAGCGTGGTGCTGATAGGCCATTGGGGGTTGTTTAAGTCCAGTTTGGGTTTAGGGCCCAAAAGGTCCATATTGGTCTGCCAAAACGATTCAATCGTGCCCACATCGCGCCAATAGCCTTGCTCTTCGTACGGTTTTGCGCCAGGGAGCGTTTGGCTTTGAAAGTTGTAGGCAAAGGTGCGGTGGTCCGCCAGAATTTTGGGCAAAATGTGTTTGCCAAAATCCAAGGCGGGCACGTCGCAGAAGCGTTTTTGCAAGACCTGCAACAATACGTCCGTGTTAAAAATGTAGTTGCCCATAGAGGCGTAGGCCGCTTTGGGGTTACCCGGAATACTCTTGGGGTGGGCGGGCTTTTCGTCAAACTGCACGATGCGGCCCGTTTCGTCCGTACCCAACACGCCGAAGGCCGAAGCCTGTTCCAGCGGTACGGTGTTGGCGGCGACGGTAACGTCCGCCTTGTTCTTTAAGTGGTAATCCACCATTTGCCGCACGTCCATACGGTAAATGTGGTCCGCGCCAAAGATGGCTACCAAGTCGGGCGCGAAGTCCTTCACCAAGTTGATGTTTTGGCGTACGGAGTCCGCCGTACCGCGGTACCAAATTTCGCCCAAGCGCATTTGCGGCGGCACGCAGGTTAAAAAATGGTCCGGGATGATACCTTCGCTCCGCCAAGTGGTGCGCAGGTATTCAATTAAACTTTGCGATAAATACTGCACCAGCACATAAGAGGAAAAAATCCCCGAATTGACGAAGTTGGACAATACAAAATCTACGATTCTGTATTTGCCCCCGAACGGGACGGAAGGTTTGGAGCGGTCCTTTGTCAGCGGATAAAGGCGCTCGCCCTTGCCCCCGGCCATAATCATACCGAGTATTCTCATAAATGTTTCCCTTTTTAGTTAGACTTAATTATTCGGAGCCTAACGGCAGTTGTTTGTTTAACGATTCAAACGCTTCCCACGACCACGGCATTTTTTCCGCCACGATTTTGGCGATTTCATCCGCATACACGCGGATTTCCTTCTGGGCGTGTTTGTCGGTGCGCAAGCATAAAAAGTTAAACAAACTGCGGGCGTTTACGCTCCAATAAAATTGGGTATATTGGCACACGGGCAATACGCCGCGGGCCATTTCGCGCGCGACACCGGCTTCCAAGAGTTTATGGTAAGCGGCGTAAGAGGCTTCTACGCTGGCCTCGTAAATTTTGCGCAGGGCTTCGTTGTCTAATTGGGAATCGGCCACGGAGCCTTGTTTGTTTTTGGTGTCCTGACCGCGGAATTTAGACGGAATATAAAATTCATCTTTTACTTCGGTATAGCGGGCGCTGACTTCGTTGTAAGAGCCCCAGCGGTGGCGCATCCATTGGCGCGCGACATAAATCGGGCAGCAAATATGAAATTGGAAATAACAATGTTCAAACGGCGTGTGGTGGGCGTGCTCCATTAAATATTTAATGAGGCGTTTGTCTTGCTCCGGGCCTTTGGATACGGCCCCGAACGATACACGGGCCGCCTGTACGGCGCGGTCGTCGCCCCCCATAAAATCTACCAAGCGCACAAAGCCCTTGTCCAACACGTTGATTTTTTCACTAGATTGTGGCACGAGTATTTCTCCTAATTATTTAAAAATTTCCACGACGGAACTGTTCCCGTCCGGCAGCACTTCGGCGGCCAAAACGGCGCTGTCCGTGCAGGCGGTGTCATATACCACGCCGTCCAATTCTACCGTGTCGGTAACGGACAGGCGGCCCTTTTCAAAGGTCAAAAAATGTATTTTGCTGTTTTGGTATTGGCCAAAAGTGTCAGACAAAATGCCTAATTTGGATACGCTTTCCACCGCTGCAAAGGCGGCGTTCCCCTCCGGTCCAAAGACTTGGACGGACGGATAAAATTTCAAAATCTCTTGCTTATATTTTACACGATTTGGAGCCCCGGCGAACAAATCTTTGCTTTCGGCCCGTTTCCCGTTAGCCATTACCAAGCGCAAACGCCCATTGGACGAGGTGTAAACCGTGTTTTGGGCGGTGGCGGTTTCCACCGCGTAATGGTTGAGCCCCGTCAGCCAGTTGCGGTAGGTGCTTATTGTTTCTTGGGTGGGGGCAAATTTGCCGTCCGTGTAGGCAAGCAAGCGGGCATTGCCCGGATAGATGCCCGACACAAACGGCTTTTGGAGCCAAATTTGCTTGCTTTTTCCGCATCCCAGTTCCTTGGCAAAATAGGATAAGTTGGCAATTTCCTTTAAGGCCCCGTCTTGGTTTTCCAGTACGGTGGTGAAAATAGATTGGCGTTTCTCGTCAAAGTACGAAACAAAGATTTGGGCTTTGTTATCCTTTACCGGGGCGGCCGATACGGCCAGGGCGCGTTTGCCATTGGGTAAGGTAAAAGCCATTTCTTCTTTTAAGGTGCTCTTGTCGCCGCGCGTCCATACGGTTACTTGGCCTTTGTTGGAAAGGGTAACAAAATTATTTTCGCCCGTTACGTTGGCTTCGGTTACGCCGATAACTTCCTGCTCCACAGGCTCATATACAGTTTTGCGGTGCGTGGAGGTTTTAGCGGTCTCTTGCGTGGCGGCGGGGAGTTCCTGCTGGGCTGGTGCCACGGCGGTTAAAACAACTTCCTGCCCGACGGCAATGCGTTTGTCCGCTTCCGTTTCGCCAACGGCATAGAGCGGCTGGACTTCCACAATTTTGCCCTCTTGGGAATAGTGATAAAGCAGGCCCAAATCTTTCCCGGTTTTGGGGTTGGTTAATTTTTCGGAAGAGAGGATAACCTTAAACAAGTCGCCTTTTTGCACATTACGGTTTAAAGAGGACGTGTCCAAATACACTTTATTGCCGTCCACGCGGACGACCATTACTTGCGCCTGTAAAAAGGCGGGAACCAAAAGAAAAGCGGTAAGCATAAATAAAAATTTATTTTTCATATAATAATGGTATAGCATTTTTGCCCGGAGTGAACAATGAAAAAAAATAACTTTGCCGATTTAGTAGAAACCTTTGCCATTTTGCGCGGCCCCAATGGCTGCCCGTGGGATAAAAAGCAAACACACGAAAGCCTGATAAAATGTTTGCAAAACGAATCGCAGGAACTGATTGACGCCATTAATAATAAAGACGACGAAAATATGAAGGAAGAATTGGGCGATGTGCTTTTGCAGGTGTTAATGCACAGCCAAATTGCGGCGGAAGAGGGGAAGTTTACGATTGATGATGTTATCCAAGGTTTGTATGATAAACTCCACCGCCGCCACCCGCACGTGTTTGGCGACCACGCCCACGCCACGAGTGCCGAGGAAGCCCTTGCCCTGTGGAAGGAAGCCAAACGCAAAGAACGTGAAGGAAAATAAGGGTAACGGCTGGTGGTTGCCGCGATAGGATTGCGTGGACGGTTTGAGGATTTACTTGATTGGTTACTTGCCAAAAAAGGAATTTCCGTGTCATCCCCGAGTGTTTTAGTCGGGGATCTGACGTTTTTCAAGAGAACGACAACCGCAAACAACAGATTCCCGACTACGACTTTCGGGAATGACTTGGGAAAAAGGCTCCTCATTAATAGAACTGGCAGTAGGGTAAGGTTAAGCCTGTTTTTATTTGCGACCTTGCAGAAAGAGTGTTGCCCAAGTAATCAGCGGAGCGCGTATAGAGTCGCGGCGCGCAGCGTGCGGCCCGGAAGGCCTTTTACTAACTAAATTGTATGCAGGACTAGGAGCGAACGAGGAAGGAATCCTGGCGGAAACGCGCGCGGAGCGCGGAGGTATCCGACCGAGTGAGCAACAACGTCCTGCATAAATTTAGGACGTAAAAAAACCCCCGCATATTATTTCGGGGGTTTAGCTCATTAGTGTCATTACTATGTTCCTCTTTCCTAGGGAGTCTCCGTCTCCGGGTCTTATGCAATAGGAAAACACACCGTGCTCTCACAACTGCAACCAAGGATATCGGGCTGTTCCCAAGTACTTTGTACTATTACTATAAGCCTATTTCCACATTTTTCAAGGCCTATTTTTATATAGGTCCTTTTTATTAAAAAACCGGAGCCTTTTAAAAGCCCCGGTTTAAATTATTTTTCCCACGCTTCGGCGTGCCCGATAGACGGAATTTCCGCCGGGTGAAAGTGTGGGTCCAGCCCTTTTTCTTTTTGTTTGCGGTAGTCGGCAAGCGCGTCAATCACTTGCTTGCGTAAGCGCAAAATAGCGTAAATATTCATCAGCGCCATAGCCGCCATAAACAAATCCGCCAAGTTCCACACCAGTTTTAATTGCAACACCGCGCCGGAAAGCACCATCAGCGTTACGCCCGTGCGGAAGATAAGCATTACGCTTTTTTTGCGGGAGATAAATTCCACATTGGCCTGCCCGTAGTAATAGTTACCGATAATGGACGTAAAGGCAAACAGCAGTACGCTGGCCGATAAAAAGTAGTTGCCGAAATTGCCTAGTTGCGAGGATAACGCCTTTTGCGTGAGCGCAATGCCTTCCAGCCCCGGGAATTGGGTATAGTCGGAGAGCAGAACGATAAAGGCCGTGCAACTACAAATTACCAGCGTATCAATAAACACGCTAAACGCCTGTACATAGCCTTGTTTGACCGGGTGCGAGGTGTGCGCGGTGGCGGCGGCGTTAGGCGCACTGCCCATACCGGCCTCGTTGGAAAAGAGCCCGCGGCGGGCACCCGTCATAATGGTAGCGCCCAATGTTCCCCCTGCGATGTTGTGCCAACTAAACGCATCGGAAAAGATAAGGCCGAAAATGTGGGGCAGTTTATCCAAGTTTAACACCATTACTATGAGCGTCAAAATGATGTACGCCCCGGCAAAGATAGGTACAATGACAGCCGAAAAGCGCGCAATGCGTTTGAGCCCGCCGAAGATAATAACGGCGGTCAGCGCGGCCAGCACAATGCCGCAAACGGACGTATCCAAATGAAAAGTAGCATTGAGCGATTGGGCAATGGTATTGGACTGCACGGAATTGAACACAAAGGCAAACGTCAGCGTGATGATGACGGAAAACGCTAAACCCAGTTTGGGGCTGTGCAGGGCGTTCTTCATATAATAGGCAGGTCCGCCGCGGAAATGCGTGCCCGTTTTTACCTTGTGGATTTGGGCAAGCGTGCTCTCGGCAAACGCGGAAGCAGAGCCGATGACGGCAATGAGCCACATCCAAAAGATAGCGCCCGGCCCGCCAACGGTAATGGCAATGGCTACGCCGGCGATGTTGCCGGTGCCCACGCGTGCGGCGGTGCTGATAGCAAAGGCCTGAAAGGGGGAAATATGCCCCGTATCGCGGGTTTCTTCGCCGCCGCTTATCATTAGTTTTAGCATTTCTTTGGGGCGGACGAACTGTACGAAGCGGGTGGCAATCGTAAAGTAGAGGCCGGCAAAAATAAGCGCGGCCATAAGCACATATCCCAAAAAACAATCGTTGATAAGGGATATGGCGTGCGTCAATAATTCAGTCATTAAAACTCCTTATTTTATGGGTATTGCGGGTACAATAACAAAACGGGAGTCCTTCAAAAAACACATTTTATAGTATAGCGCATTTTGAGGAAAAGCGAAACAATTTTTTAATTGAATTTGCGCAACTTGGCGGTAATCCACTTGTTAAAAAGCCCGTTGCTAACCAGTATCGGCGGGGTGAGGAGCATTGTGGAATAGATAACCGAGCGCGGAATTTTTACGCGCTTTTGCGGGTTTAATAAATCGGGCGTCTGCCATACTTTTAGCAGGGTATCCGCCGTCCATAATACGGGCCACGCTACGGCGGCGCGTCCGCCCGGCTGTGTTTTGGGCAGTTGCGCAAAGTAGCGCACGGCGCTTTTTAAGTTATTAACGCCCCATAAAATCCATTTGCGTTTGACAGGTTCAAAGCGGGCGGAATTTTCGGGGGCTAATAAATCAGCGGCTGTAAGGCCTGCTTCGGTTAAGTCCTGTTGCGGAAAATAGCACCGTCCGATGCGCAAGTCCTTGGGCAGGTCGCGCAAAATATTGACGATTTGTAACGCGTCCCCGATGTGCTGGCCCAGTTCGTAGAAGTCCGCTTCCGGCATTTTTATTTTGGCGGTAGCGCAGATGAGGCGGCTCCAAAACAGCCCCGGTTTGCCACCCATTAAACGGCAATAGTGTTGCAGGTCCGCGGGCGTTTGAAGGGAGCGCAGTTGGGCGGAGTGTTCCTCGGGAAAGGTGGTTAAGTCAATCTTCATCCCGTCGCAAACCGCTTGCACTACGTCCATAATAATAGGCAGTTGCTCGGCGGGCACTTGGTTCAAAACTTGCAAACAGGGCGGCAGATTTTTGATGAGTTCCTTTTCGTAAGGGTTTTCGCTCCCGCCGCAAATTTCGCTTGCCAGTTGCGCGGCTTCTTGCAAATTCTGCTCTTGCAACAGGTGTGGAAAGCGCTCAATCCAATACAGGCGCCGTTGGGCGGGTAGGATGGAGGTGTCGGCGATGGTGTCGGCGTAGCGGCACAGCAAATAGGCAATGCCAAACGCCGGGCGCATACTGCCGGGGAGCGCCTGGACGCTTAAATACAAACTGCGGGAAGTGTTTTTTAAAAGCGTCTCAATATCCATATATATAAGGATAGCAAATTTAGGGCGCAAAAAATTATTGACACCCGACAGTAAAAAAAGCATAATATATTTATGCAAATGTTAAACGTAAATTACTGCATTAACCACTATTCCTTTAACCCGATTAATTGGCTAAAGGAAGAAGTTGTTTATGCGGGCGTTTAATGTAATTTGATTTTTTATTTTTAATAGAACCCCGCTTATTAATGAAATAGGCGGGGTTTTTATTTTAACGATTTCCGGCTTCGGCCGGGAAAAAAATAAAACGGGTACAACAAAATAAAGAAGGCTTGCGTTTATAAGCGCGGCCTTCTTTTTTGTGGGTTGCGGGGTGCGCGGGCTTTTTGGTACCCTATATATAAGGATAGTAATGGCGGAATAAAATCCTGTTGACAAGGACTCCGCAATTAGTTATACTTAATATATAAGGAAACAAAAA
This sequence comes from Candidatus Avelusimicrobium sp., assembly GCF_050873505.1. Taxonomy (GTDB): domain Bacteria; phylum Elusimicrobiota; class Elusimicrobia; order Elusimicrobiales; family Elusimicrobiaceae; genus Avelusimicrobium. The sequence continues at coordinate 25,584 of NZ_JBNMIY010000015.1, forward strand.
CGGATTTGTTTCCAGAGAAGTTTTCAAGAACCCTTTTTCAAGTTTTTGAAAAATCAGAAAAATGGGTCTTGACTTTTCTGTCTTTTTTTGTTAGACTATATGAGTAGTCAGAATTGATCTTTTAAATTAGCAAACTTCTTTAAAGTTTTTACCAACCAATTATAAACAGAAAACTTTTTGACAGCGAAACACCTCCTTATATTAGAAAAGGCGACCGGTGGACTGAGCCGAGTCAATCAAGTTAGTTTTATAATAAATAAAGTAAAAACATTGTAGTTAGGTCTTATCCCTTCGGTCCTTAGCGGCCACGACTTCCTTGAATATTCCAAGAAGTACAAAAAGACTTGACAATTTGATTTAAATATGTTTTAATATAAATGTAGTCAGTAAGCATACTACAAGTTTTCAAGAGTTTTTAAAAAGCGCTTGACAAACTGATAAAAAAATGCTTAAATAAAAGAGTAGTAAGGGTTGAGCGATTTAAACGATAGTTTAAAAAGGCTTGACAGATTGAAACAGATTTGCTAGAATATCTTTGTAGCCAAAGAGGGCTCAAAGAAGAAAAATAAATTTCCGATTGCTTTTTCCGAAGCAGGAAAAGAGCAACGAGGAAATTTCGTTCTGTGAAAATTTGACAGCAATGTGCGAATGGGCGATTTGAAATGGGAAGGTTCAAACCTAACATTTTAAATGCTCAAAGTAAGTCAGTCATAGACTATAATATGACACCAAGTTAATTCAAGTAAGAA
>NZ_JBNMIY010000016.1:0-25766 GCF_050873505.1 Candidatus Avelusimicrobium sp.
TGAATTTATTTCAGGGTCCAGCCGAGCCTTGACTCTCTTGCGCTGGATACTGAAACAAGTTCAGTATGACGACAACGGCAACAACGGATCCCCGACAGAAACACTCGGGGATGACAACAAAAGGCAAAGGCTGTTATAAAATTGGGGGTCATTCTGAACTTGTTTCAGAATCTACATCTTGGGTAGTTTATTAAACAAAGGAAACAATACACGCAAATACAACAACACAATCGGTAGATCCTGAACTAAATTCAGGATGACCTCCTTTTTTCCAAAGTCGTCATTCCCGAAAGTCGTAGTCGGGAATCTGCCGTTTTACTTTTTTAATAAAAACAGATCCCCGACAGAAACGCTCGGGGATGACGGCAACGACAACAACAAACGACAGATCCCGGATAAAAACACTCCGGGATGACGACACCCTAGCAGGCGGCAGATTTTCCACTCTCTTTTGATTAATGGAGCCACACTGTTTTGGCAATGTCGCAACCAAACGAAACAACAATAAATAAAACAAGACCGTTATAAAAATTAGGGGTTATTCTAACAGCGACCCGCTAGGGTGCGGCCCGCAGGGTTTCAGGATGACCCCTGCTTTGAAAACGACGCAAAAACGCCCCGGGCAAAAACCCGGGGCGTTTACATTTTATCAACACAAAGTAAACCTAATTTCCGGTTACGCTAATCGTTTTCCATTTGCCCAGCCACACGCGCCATACCATCAGCACGGCCGTCAGCGCGGCGTAAAACGTCAGCCAACTCCACACCCAGAACACGGACAACTGCCACTTATATACAATCAGCCACGTCCCGGGGATTAACAACCCCCACGCGCAAAAGAGCATTACAAACATATAGAACTTGGTGTCGCCCGCCCCGCGCAGGGTTTCGCCGAAAATCAGATAAGTAGCGTCAAACAGCACAAAGCAACTCATCAGTTTCATAAGCGGATAGGTTTTAGCGGCAATTTCCGCCGCATTGGGCGAGCCAGCCGGAACAAACAAGCCGACAAAGAACGGGGCGAAAAAGAAGAACACGACCCCTACCGTGCCCGCATACAGGTAGCCCAATTTGCAAGCGTTTTTAAGCACCTTTAACGTCAAATCCGGGCGTTTTAAACCTTGGTATTTGCTCGCCAAAATTTGAATACCCATCCCCAGCCCCAAAATAACCATAAACACCACGGGCTGCATAGACATTACGATATTGCTCGCTTCCAAGGACAGCACATCAATACTGCCCACCATAAACGTAAACAGCGTAAAGGATAAAATATCCATTAAAAAGCCGAACCCGTTGGGCAGGCCAAAGCGCACCAAGCGCGCAAACACAGGTTTATAAAACCCGGCTAAGCGCGTTATTTTAAACTCGCGGCGAATTTTGCCCGCGCAAATAAGCGTCGTGTAAATAAGCGTCATTGCGCCGCAACCGATAATCGTCGCCCACGCCGCGCCCATAATGCCCATTTGCGGGAAGCCCAACTTGCCGAAAATCATAATATAATCCAGCACAATGTTTACGATGTTCCCGACGAGCGAAGTCCACATCGGCACCTTGGTTTTGCCGCGTCCGCTAAAAAAACTGGCCAGCGCACTGTTAATCACCGTCAGTCCGGCGAACAAGTTTAACAAACTAAAATATTTAATTTCCAACACGCGCACGGACATATCGTGCCCAAAGGAGTTTATCAGTCCCACGCCAAGCGGCGTAAACGCGGCCAGTAACACGGACGACAACACCGCCAGCAAAATCCCCTGCCATAAGGATATGGTAACCGAGGCATATTTCTTTTTGGCGTAATACTGCGAGATAAACACGCTGGTATAACTGGCAAGCCCCATAAACATAGAGGAAAACGTCATCGCCAGTACGCCCGCGGGCACGCAAGCCGCCAAGGCCTCGTGCGAATACCAGGACAAAAACATCCGGTCCGCAAATTGCATAATTACCTGCGCGGCCATTGTAACAATAAGCGGGTAGGACAAGTGCCACAACTCGCTAAGAGAGGCCTGCGCATACGTCTTTTTCATTTATTTCACACTCCGCAAACAAACGACAAAAAACCCCGCCGCCTTACGGCCACGGGGTTTATAAAGTCTTTCAAAAAATTACAGTTTGACGACTTTAACGGCTTTCGGGCCTTTTTCAGATTCTACGACTTCAAATTCAACTTCTTGACCTTCGGCCAAGGTTTTGAAACCGTCGCCCTGAATTTCCTGATAGTGTACAAAGAGATCTTTAGAACCATCTTCGGGGGTTACGAAGCCGTAACCTTTCTGGTCGTTAAACCATTTAACTTTTCCTTTAGGCATTTTACTTGTTACTTCCTTTTATAATTTACGGGTACTTAAACTTAATAAGTACCTACAACTATTATACTATAAATTAGGAAAAATGGTGCAAATATTCTTAAATATTTTTTTGGCGGTGCAAAAGGGGTATAATTATTTTATGAAATTAATGGAGGCCGTTCCAAATTTTTCCGAGGGCCAACGCCCAGACGTGATAAACACTATCGTTCACCGGGTGGCCGCCGCTTCGCGCGCCAAGGTGCTAAATGTGGACGCCAACAAAGACGCCAACCGCACAGTGCTGACATTAGCGGGCGAACCGGAAGAGGTGCGCAAAAGCGCATTTGCACTTTTTGAAGCCGCTTGCGACTTACTGGATATGCACACACACCACGGCGCGCACCCGCGCTTAGGGGCGGTGGATGTGTGCCCGTTTGTGCCAATCTCCCAAATGACCTTACAGGAAGCCGCAGATGAAGCACACAAACTTGGGCAGCAGGTGGCTAAGTTAAATATCCCCGTGTATTTTTACGAGGAGAACGCAACCACGCCAGAGCGGAAAAACTTGGCCTATTTAAGGCACGGAGAATACGAAAGTTTACCCGCCAAATTAAGCGAACTTCCCCCCGATTTAGGCCCAGCGGAATTTACCGCAAGCGTCGCCAAAACGGGTGCAAGCGTTATCGGTGCACGCCACTTTTTACTGGCGTACAACGTTTCGTTAAACACCACAGACACGGCTCCGGCCAAACAAATTGCCTCGCTCCTGCGCGAAAAAAACGGCGGATTAAAGGCCGTCAAGGCCATCGGCTGGCTGATGCCCGGCTATCAGGCCGCACAGGTATCCTTCAACTTAACAGACTTTAAACAAACAGGTATGGCAGACGTATTTGAAGCGTGCAAGCGCGAGGCCGAAAAACGGGGTCTATCCGTAACCGGGAGCGAACTCATCGGGCTGGCCCCATTGGACGCCTTGTTGCAAGCGGGCCGATTTTACACACCCGCGGAAAGCGACGAAACCGCCCTCATTAATGCGGCCATAGAAAAGTTAGGGCTAAACCTAGTCCGCCCGTTTTTCCCCCGTAAAAAAATTTTGGAATACCGCTTATCGGACGAAAAAATATCCCGCTAATCACGGGATATTTTTTATTTAACAGCAAAGTTTTTGCCACAACTCCACATATTTGGCGGGCGGAATTTCCTCCGGCCGCGCCGTCGGTTTAACCTTACAGGCGGCTAACACATCCGTTATCTTTTGCTTGTCGTACCCGGCCAACGACCAAGAATTAAACAAAGTTTTGCGCTTGTGCAAAAAGGCCACGCTAACCAATTTTTTAAAAGACGGCCACTTTTCGGCGGGAACCAACCGCGTGCCCGGGCGCATAAACGCCAGTACCACACTTTCCACCTTGGGCGGCGGATTAAAGCATCCGCGCCCCGCCTTGCAAATGGGGCTAATCTGCGAGCGCAGTTGGCTAAAAACGGATAAGGGACCATACCCCTCTTCACCTGCGCGGGCCCGGATACGCTGGGCCTGCTCTTTTTGAAACATAAACACCGCCGCCTGAAAGTGCGGGCAGCCCAGCACTTTATCCAAGATATCCGCCGCATCAATATACGGCAAATTACTGACAAACAGCGTAGGACGCGGGGCCAGTTTTTCCAAATCGGCCTGCAAAAAATTCTGCCGCAAAATGCTTACACCCGCCGTTTTTGGCAACGTCTTTTGCAAATAGGCTTCCATTTCCGGGTCAATTTCCACGACGGTAAAATTTTTACACCCGCGGTCAATTAATCGCGTGGTAAGCGCCCCCTTGCCGGGGCCGATTTCCACCAGATTTTCGCTTTTTAACAGTAAGGCCGCATCTATAATTTGGTTAATTACGTTCTCGTTAATTAAAAAATGTTGTCCGTATTTTTGCATATTACTCCGCCAATACCTTTAAATTCCGCGCGGCAATTTTGTTTTTGGGGTCCAAACGCAAAGCGCGCTCGTAATGCGTGCGGGCTTCATCGTCCTGCCCCGCCACCACAGAGGCCGTGCCTAACCCCAGCCACGGCAGTTCATCCTGAGGGCTTTTGTTTTGCGCAGACAAAAACGCCTGCTTGGCTTGCGCGCTGTTTCCCCGCGCCAAGGCGGCCACGCCCGTTAAAAGTTCGCACAAATTTTCAGCCGCACACACGGGCAAAGACTCCTGCAATTCTGCCGCCGCGTCATCTACGAAAAAAATCCAAGTCCGCCCCATTACCCACAGGCCCATATCGTTGCCCACAATGCGCGGGTCGTACACGGCCTTGGGCGCGTTTAAATTGTTCTGCGTAAGGGCCGCGGGCGAAGCAAAATCCACCGTCCGCCCCTGCATAGACAAATTAACGTTATACTTTCCGCTTCCCTCGGCTACCGCCTGCTCCAAGCCGGAAATCAAATTATCAATTTGCTGTTGGCGTTCCGCGGCGGAGGCTTCGGGCAAGGTAAACATCCGCTTAAAGGCACGGGGCGAAAGGTTATCCGGCGCGGCACTTTCCGCGCGCAAGGTTTGGTAGGCCTGTTCAAAGGTTTGCCCGCGACGGCCCGCGCTTTTGGGAGCGGACGAAACGGGGTTATATTCCAAGGAAACCTCAATATTTACCGCCTTGGAAGCAGACACCTTTTCAAGGCCTATTTTAAAATCTTCAATCTGCTTTTTAAAATCCTCCGCCGCCCGTCCGCTTGCACGGTACACAGCGTTTAAGGCAAGCCCCTCCGACTTAAAACGGGTAATGGAAAATGCTTCTTCCAGCACTTCGCGCGCCTTTTTTTTATCCCCTTGTTTGACGAGCAAAAACGCATAGCGCAGCCGCGCCACATAATCGCCGGGCTTGGTGCGCACGGCCTTTTTGTAATATTTTAGGGCTTCCTGCGGGTGGTTTAATTTTTCTTCCAACGCGCCCAAACTTAACTGGGCATCCTCATACGACGGGAACAGCCTCAACGCTTTTTTAAAGGACGCTTCGGCCTGCTCGTCTCTGCCCATATTTTCATATAAAGTACCCAACTGGTAATGGTACAAGGGCTCCTGCGGGGCCAGTTCCGCCGCGCGGCGGAAATGCTCCAAGGCCTTTTCCCAATTTTGTTCCACCGCATAAGTGGAACCCAAATTCATATGCGTATCGGCTTTGTTTTCGTCTAGTTCGTTGGCCTTTAAAAAGTATTCCTGCGCCTGTTTTACGTCTCCCTTCCACCCGGCGGCAATGCCAAGCAACTGGTATGATAAGGGATTTTTGGGGTCTAACCGTTGCGCTTCTTTATATTCGCTAATGGCGTCCTCCACCTTACCGCTCCAATAGAGCGAGGCCCCCAACAGCAAATACGGCAATGGCGATTTGGCGTTTTTGATAACGGCGCGCGCAAAACTGTCCGTGGCTTCTTTATAGCGCGCCTGGCTCATTTCGCCCATACCGCGCCGCATATCCACCGCCGATTGTTCCAACATCATACGGTCCCACACGGTTTGGGAATAATCGGTTTTAATCTCCTGCTTGCCAAATGAAAACGGGAAGAACGCGTGCAACGGCCCGGCGGGCAAAATAAATATCCCCGCCGTAAGTAAAAAGGGTATAAAAAACCGTTTGGGCTGCATATGTATATGATAAATAAAAAACGGGGGCTTGGGCAAACGTTAGCGTCCCAGTTCGCGGCGCAGGGTTTGGATGCGTTCTTGGATATAGTTGGAAGCGTCAACAGACAGCGGAGAATTTTTGCCTTGCACAATGTGCATTGAAAGAGCGCGCTCAAACCACAAGAGCGCCTTGGAATCATCCTTGGGCACGCCGTCGCCAGCCTGGTACATTTCCGCCGCTTGCAACATTACGCCGCAATCTTCGCCTTTATTGGCCATTACCACCGTCCATTTAAAGGCCAAGGGATAATATTCGCGTCCTTCCTCTTGGTAGAGCATCAGCAGGCGGTAGCGGGCTTCTTCGTCGCCGTTGGAGGCCAAGCGGTCCCATTGTTCGTACAAGGCACGGCGGCGCGCTGCAAAGTCAAAAAAATGCTTTATTTTATCCCACCAGGTGTGCAAAGTAGCAAGTTGCATTTCGTTCTCCTTGTAGATATTGTACACTATATAAAAATATTTCGCTAGGGAGAATACGCTATGCTCCGCCTTGATACGACACCTGTTAAAACGCTCCTTTCCAAGTCCAAAATCGCCGGGTTTGATTACGCCATAAACCCGTATGTCGGCTGTCCGCACAAATGTATTTATTGCTATGCGGAATATATGCGCAAATTCAGCGGCCACAGCGAGGAGTGGGGCGAATTTTTAGACGTAAAACAATGTGCCGTACCGCTAAAACCGGGCAAACTCTTCCGCACCCGCGTAATGTTAAGTTCGGTAACGGACCCGTATAATCCCTACGAAAAGGAATACGAACTCACCCGCAACATCATCAAGCAACTGGTCTATTGCCAAGCCAAGGTGTATATTCTTACCAAATCAGCCCTCGTCGTGCGGGATATAGATTTGTTTAAGCAACTCTACCAATGCGAGGTGGCCCTGTCCTTTTCGTCCGCAGATGAGGGTTTTAGACAAGCAGCCGAGCCCGGTGCTTCGCCTGTGGCTGACAAAATAAACGCCTTAAAAACCTTGCACGGGGCGGGCATTTCCACCGCCGTAATGGTGGCGCCGCTCTTTCCGGGCATTACGGACTGGAAGCAAATTATCACCCTAACTAAACCTTATGTAAACCGTTACGGGTTTGACAGTTTGAATATGCGCCCGGCCTTCCAGCGCAAGGTAATGGATTTTGTGGAAGGGCACTACCCCGACGCCTTGCCGCTAATGGGCGATATTTACATCAAGCAAGACTCGTCTTATTGGACGAAACTCGCCAAAGAGATTACCGACTATTGCCACGAACAAAAGGTGCGAGCGGACATTTTCTTTGGCTCGTTTCCCTCTTATTCTAGCGAGTAGCATACTACCAAAAAGCCCCCGTTAAACCGGGGGCTTTTTCGTCCGTTAAATTTCGTCATTGGGCGGGTCGTCAAAACCGAGTTTCCACGTAATTGCAAATCCGGCCAAAAGCGCGCACAAAAAGCCTACGCCGTAAAAAATAGCGCTGTGCAAATTGGATAGCGCAAGAAACAGCACCACCCCCGAAACGCCAAACGGGATAGCGGACGTAACGTGGCAGGCCGCAATCACGGCTCCGCCGACAGCCGCCCCCAGACACGCGCCGATAAAGGGTTTAAAAAGCGGCAAGGTTACGCCGTAAATAAGCGGCTCGCCAATGCCCAACAGGCCCACAGGCAAAGCCGTTTTAACAATCGTTTTTAAGCGCGTGTTTTTGGTCTTTAAAAGCACCGCCACCGCCGCGCCCACCTGCCCGGCCCCGGCCATACATAAAATAGGAAACAAGGGGTTCATCCCCAGCATATCCACCAGTTGTTGGTGAATCGGCACTAAACTTTGGTGTACGCCCATCATCACAAGCGGCAAGAAGGTTCCGCCCAGGAGAGCCCCCGTCAGCCAGCCGCCGTGCGACAAGGCCTTTTGCGTAAACAGCGCGAGCCAGTCCGACAGTTCCCCCGCCACCGGCTGGATTAACGCCAAGGATACAAAGCCCACCACCAAAATAGTAAGCGTCGGCGTGATAAACATTTCCCAAGTGCCGTTAATAAAAGAGCGCAAGCGTTTTTCAAACCAACTGCCCGCCAAGCATACCAAGAGTACAGCAATTACGCCCCCCTTGCCCGGCATTAGCGGTGCGCCAAAGAGCGTAATTTTGGCAAGCGCCGGCATATTCAAAATACCCGCAAACGCCACGCCCAAGGCCGGAGTGCCGCCAAATTCTTTATTGGCGTTATACCCCACCACCGCATTTAAATAGAAGAAAATCCCCTGCCCGAACACCGCCAGCAAGCCCGCGGCGTTGGGGCTGTCCGCCAGCACGGTTTTAGCCAAAATATTGCTAATCCCCAACAGTAACCCACAGCCGATATACGCCGGAATCAGCGGCAGAAAAATATTCCCCACCACCGAGCAAGCCTTGCTTAGCCAACTGGAATAGCGTTTGCGCACGGCGGTTTTGTTTTCCTGTACGTCTCCCACCGCAGGAGCCGGCTCCTCTTTGGCCGGGGCTTGGTAGGCGGTATTGGAAAGCGGCGCAAAGGGATGGCGTTCCTGGAAGTAAGATGCCAATTTCCCCGCCGTAGAAGGCCCCACAATCAACTGGTGCTGTACGCCCGAATAAAAGTAGCCCGCCACATCCGGCACGTTACGCAGGGCTTCGGCCTTTACCAAGGTTTCATCCTTTACGGTAAAGCGCAGGCGCGTCATACAGCAGCCCAGCGTGGCGATGTTATCCGCGCCGCCGGCGGCCTTTAAAATTCCCTCATACATATTTTTCAAATCGGCAGGCATTTATTTTTCCTCCGTAGAAATAAAATCCCATTGGTTTTGTTTGGCGTTGTAACGCTCCATACGCCCGGTGTTAATATGGAAATACATCCCTTCCAAATTTAGGCCCCGCTCTTGCACGGCGGACGACACACACGGAATTTGTTTTAAATGGCCCAACTGGTCCAGTACGTTATTTTTAATGGCTTCTTCCAGCGTGGCCCCGCGGTACGAGGTATGCGTGCGGTCCAGCCACGCGCGGATTTCGGGCGTTAATTCCTCTAAATGTTGGAGTTTGGCGACGGCATTACAATCGCTATGACCTAAAATCACAATGTTTTGCACCTTTAAGTTTTCCACCGCAAAGCGCAAGGATGCCATCATAGAAAAGTCCTCTTGGTCAATTTGGTTGAGCATATTGCGGTGTACGCAAATATGCCCGTCGTTGGTATTGAAGATAGCCTCGGGGCAGACGCGGCTGTCAAAACAACTGACAACCATTGAGTGCGGCGCCTGCGTATTGGCGATTTGCTCGGCGTGGATAGCACAGAAACCGCGGCGGACCGGGTCCCCGTTAAAAAAACGGCGGTACCCTCCCACCAACTGGCGGAGCCCGTTATTGGGATAAGTAATCAAATTCATACTTATATTGTAGCAGTTTAGAATTGCCCTGCGCGCACCTTGCAGGCCGCAGCCTGGCGGGCGGCACCCTAGCGGGCCGCCATTTTAAGGCCGTCATTCCCGAATGTCGTAGTCGGGAATCTGTTTTTGCCGTGGTTGTTCTCTTACGAAACGACAGATCCCCGACTAAATTCCTCGGGGATGACGACAAGAACCAAAACGTACTCAAATAAGCAAGGCTACTTAACAATGGTCCAGCGGTTGCCGCTGCCCACTTCGGCGCCTAAGCGTTTACAAATGTTTTGAGCAAATTCCCGGTCTGATGCGTTGGAGGAGTCTGTACCGCACACGATATTTTCCCGCCCGGCGGCTTGGCTGACGGCGTAGCGGTAAGCCAGCAAATACGGCTTTTGTTTGTGATACGCCGCTACGGAAATATTCGTAATAGCATAGTTAAAATATTGGCTTTGCGGAACTTTAATATCCAAATCCTCGGGGTCAGTGGCGTATGAACCGTTTGCCATATAATACACCTCTTCGGCGTCGCGGAAGGTCTTTAAAACGGCGAGGGCTTCGCTGGCGCGGGATTTTTCCACCGCCCAAGTATATTGCGGCAACGCCACCGCCGCCAAAATACCGATAATGAGAACAACGACTAGCAATTCAATTAAGGTAAACCCGGCGGTTGCCGTTCGGAAAGTATTAGCCGTGCGGCCACTTGTTGTTAAGTCGTCATCCCGTAGTGTTTGGCGGCCCGCAGGGTTACGGGTTCTGTTGTCATTATTGTTGTCATTCCCGAGTGTTGTAATCGGGAATCTGTCGTGTTTCTTTTTTGATAACAACGGATCCCCGACTAAATTCCTCGGGGATGACAACAACGACAAGAATAACCTATTCATAAATCCTTTCATTTTTTCTCCTTTTAAGGCCTTTATATTTGAGCAAAACGGCCTTTTATACGCGTTTTTATACGGCAGATACATCCGGGTACGCCAACCGCAATTTATTAAAATTTTAACAAAAAAAAAAAACGGAACAACCCCTTTACAGTAAACGGCGCAACAGCAACGACAGAAAGCCCCAAAAGTAGATCCTGAAACAAGTTCAGGATGACCTCTTTTTTTTAGAAAGTCGTCATTCCCGAAGGTCGTAGTCGGGAATCTGTTTTTGCCGTGGTTGTTCTCTTACCAAACGACAGATCCCGGATAAAAACCTTCCGGGATGACGACACCCTAGCAGGCGGCAGATTTTCCACTCTCTTTTGACTAATGAAGCCACACTGTTTTTGCAAGGTCGCAAACAAACGAAACAACAACAATAAATAAAACAAAGGCCGTTATAAAAATAGGAGGTCATTCTGAACTTGTTTCAGAATCTACCGATTGTGTCGCTAGTCGTTGTCGTCATCCTGGGAAGTCGTAGTCCAGGATCCGTTGTTATTAAAAAAGTGGAAAACGACAGATACTGGAACACTCCGCGCCGGCAAACCTTCCAGTATGACCTTTGTTGGATAACGACACACCAAACAACCCATAAGGTAGATTCTGAAACAAGTTCAGAATGACCGCTAATTTCATAAGAAGCCCTTTTCTCCCTTGTCATCCCCGAGGAATTGGCTTTCCCCGGGGTTATCAAAAAATTGCCGCTATTTTAATTTAATGGGTAAGTGGCCTTTGGCCGGACGCAAGCCGAGCAAAATTTCCGCCGCCACCCGCGCCGTATCCGCCGTAGGGCCATATAAGGCTATCACCGTTTTTGCCTGCGGGTAAAGCGCAATTTCGTACGGGTTCAAAAGCGACACCAGCGCCGCGGGCTGATTATTTTGCGCCGCCAGTTTGAAAAGGTCCTGCACCAAGGCATATTGCTTTTGGTCCATTACGCTCGTGCGGCTGGTACTCAGCAAAACTACGTCCGCCCCGTCCATACACGCGCGGGCCGCCTGTTCGTCCGTATTTTCAGGCGTGCGGGGTGCATACACCGCCTGCACTTGCGGCAAATGGGTGGATAAAGTATCCGTAAACGCGCGCAGTTGCAAACTGAAAATGCCGTCAGCAAACAGCACCGCGCAAACCTTTTTATCTTTAAGCGGAAGCAAATTTTGCCCGTCGCGCACCAAGGTTACTCCGGCTTCGGCGGCCTGTTTGGCTGCCTTATCAAAGCCAGTATCCGTGGCAACGGCGCGGCTTTGAAACAGCCCCAATCGTTCCTTTAATTGTAAAATTTTCCCGGCCGATTCGCGCACAAATTCGACAGACACCGCAGGTTCCGCCGCCAGTTGTGTATATTCCACATAATCGGCGGCGCGGCCCGGATAAGTGCGGGCGGTTTTTACATCGCGGATATCCCCGCTTAACAGCAACAAATTGTTCCCCGCGCCATACGCCCGGCGGACAATTTCTTCCACGCCAACGCCCTTTACGGCGCCCATATCCAGCCCGTCCGTGGCAATAATGCCCTTAAAGCCCATTTTTTCGCGCAGAAGTCCCTTTAAAATCTTGGCGGAAAAGGAAGCGGTATTTTCGTCATCCAACGCCGGATAAACGACGTGCGCGCTCAATACGCCCGTGCCGCCCGCCGTGATAGCAGGCTGAAAGGCGGAAATATGCGTCTGCCACAGTTCTTCCGCGGGCAGAGCCGTTACGGGTTGCTCGTAATGGGAATCGGACGATGTATCCCCGTGCCCCGGGAAATGCTTGGTAAAGGACGGCACCCCATTATTTTCAAGCGCATTAGACGCCACCCGGGAAAAGCGGCCAACGTCGGCGGAATTATCCCCAAACGAGCGCGTTTGGATAATCGGATTAAGCGGATTAGAATTGACGTCCGTAACCGGGCCCAAGGCCGTATTGGCGCCGGAGAGCAAAATTTCCTTGGCCTGCGCGGCGTACATATCCGCCACTACTTTTTCATCGCCCGAAGCCGCCAAAAGCATATTGGACGGCATTTGTTTCAGGCCCATAAACATCGGCGAAGTAACCGTTCCCCCCTCGTAATCCACGGCCAGCAAAAGCGGAATTTTGTGCGGACTTTCGGCGGCCCATTTGTTTAGGTCGCGGATGGTTTTTTCCAACCGTTTGCGCTGTCGGGCGATAAAGCGCGCCTGGTTTTTAACGGTAATTTTGGGGTGCGTAACGGCGCCCTCTTTGGCTTTGATAAAAAACCCCGTAACCTCGCCGTTTAGCACGGCCTTTTTGAAGGCTTTTTGCTCGCCGATTAACACGCGGGGCATAATGGTTTGGCCCACTTGCTCGCGCAAGGTTAAATCGTCCACCGTCGGAACGGGGATTTCCACCCCGGCTTTACAACGGCCCGTATTGGCGCAGTCTGCCGTCAATGCAGAGTCGCCCCACACCGGGGCCGTAAACAAAAAAGCAAAACACAAAAAGAGATATTTTTTCATACTTGTATTATACACAAAAACTACCGGGGCCGCTTTTCCACCCGGCAGATAGCCAACTGAGGCGAATAAATCGTCCAGTTCGTCATAAAAGGATGACAATTTTCCAACTTGCCCTGCAAACCAAAGCGTTTGAGGGCGTTATCGTTGACAAGTTCCGGCCAGTCAATAGACACCAGATAAATGGGGCCGTCGTGCGCGGCAATTTTTTGGCGCTGTGCCTCTTCAAAATGATAACGCAAATACTGGGGTTGGATGTTATTGCGTTTGGCGGCGCGCTCCTGCTCGTGCAGCGGGTAATCCTCCGGGTGGTATAAAAATCCGCCCATATAGATAGCCTTGGGGTTTAACAGCGGGGCTAAATACGAAGAAGGCAAGTGCATAAAAAACACCAAGGAGTTATCCTCTATTACGGGTTTTTTGTCAAATACCACAGCCTGCTTAAAATATTCCCCGTGGCGCCAATCGGGCACTTGGTATCCCAAGGCAAGCACAGCTAGTAATCCCCACGCTAAATATGCCCCCCAGCGCCCACGCACCAAGCGGGCAATAAAACCCACCAAGATAAGCCCGCTTAATACTTCCAGCACCGCCGCATAGCGCAAAATAGAAAATTGGGTCAGCCATAAAATATAGGCTACCGCAAAATACACCCCTATCACCGTAAAAATGCGCCCAAAGGCCATCTTCCGGCGCAAGAACAAGAACACACTTACCGCCAAAGCCACCAGCCCAGCGGCCAAGCGCATATCCTGCACGGGGACCTCGGTTACCAAAGCGGCAGGGCGAACCACCCAATAAAAAGGGTAAAACAGCCATTGCACAAGCGTTTTTGGGAAAAACCGCGTTTCCGTTACAAAAACAGGGTCAAAATACGGCGAGTGGAACAGTTGGTTATAGTATGGGAAAACCGGGTTGCCGTACAGGGAATACCATTTCCATAAAAAGTACCCGTCCGCCAACAAAAACCCAGCCGCCCCGCACACGCAAAACCACAGCAAGTTTTTCACCGGGTGCGCCTGTTGTTTCCAGCACAACAGGAACCCCGCCAAAAGGGCCACCGCATACGGTGCAGACGTTAATTTTAGCCCGGTAGCCAGTCCGGCCAAAAAGGCCGCCCCGTACACCGCACGCACGGAAAATTTGCCCTGCACAAAGCGCACTAAAAACCACAACGCCCACACATTTAAAACAGCCAGCGGGATTTCGTTTGTCGTCATCCCGATTTGGGACATTACCCCCGCCGCCGTTACTCCAACAGCCGCCGCCGCGGCAGACAACGCGCGAGGGTATGATGTTTTAGCAAACAGTTCCTTGGCTAATAAATATACGGCCCACGCCAACAGCCCATAGGGAACCCCCATAAAAAAGGCTATCACGCGCGGATAATAAAAAAAGCATTTAAAGAGAAGATAAAAATAAACATCCGGCAAGGGATTTAAACAGGAGTGCACGCCGGCAGCCATAAAGTCCTGCCCGATTTTCCCGTTTAAAAAAGCAAAGGGGTTATACAAATGGTAATTGAGCAAGTCCCAATTTACATCCTGCCCCACAAATACGCTGTACAGGCCGCCCAGCGCCATTAACAAAACAGGCGGCAAAACCACACGCAACAAGGGATTAATCTTCATTGCAAAACCGGTATTTAAGCAAAGCAAACAGGTGGCGGAAGCCGTCCTTAATCGGGCGCAAGTGGGGTTTATGCGAGGGGTGCGCCGGACGCAGGGAAATGAGGATTTCCATATACCGCCAACGGTGTTGGCCCGCGCGCAAAAGCATTTCGCTGGCGAACTCCATACCCGGCTGTTTCAGGCGCAATTCTTCGTACTTACTGCGCTTTAACGCCCGCATTCCGCCGTTGCAGTCATAGACGGGAATCGGGTATAAAGCCCGCAACACAAAGGACAAAAAGGGCGTGCCAAACCAGCGGTTGAGCCAAGGCATCGCCCCCTCTTGCAGGGTATTATTTAAGCGGTTACCCAGCACCAAATCGGCCTGGTTATTAAGAACTGGCGTAATAAAGCGGGCCAAATCACAAAATGGATAAGAGCCGTCCGCATCGGCAAATACCACGGCTTGCCCGCGGGCGGACAAAATACCCGCATTGAGCGCCGAACCGTAGCCGCGCTTGGCCACCGACACCACCCGCGCGCCGTGTTCACGCGCAATCTGCGCGCTATTATCGGTAGAATTGTTATCGGCCACGACTATTTCATACGGCAAATGCAGGGCGTCGGCCGCTTGGCGGATTTCCTGCAAGCAACCCGGCAGAGAAGGGGCCTCGTTCAAACAAGGAATTACTACGCTAAATATTGGTTTTTCATCGTTCATTTCAAGGCCTCTTTATTAGGATTACTTATGTTACTCTATCATAAATACGACGAAAAGACAACCCTCTCCGAATAATAAAAAACCCCGGGCGGTAAAACCCGGGGTCTTTTCTATATCAAATACAGGCTTATTTAAGCAAGTTCGTCAAACTGTAAGATTTTACTTCCTCTTTCATTTTGGCGATTACTTCGTCCACCGTCAAGGGCTGCGTGTTTTCGCCGCCCTTCAAGCGGATAGTCAACTTGCCCTCGGCCGCTTCCTTCGCGCCGATAATGGCGGTGTACGGAATACGCTGCATATGCGCTTCGCGGATTTTCAAGCCCAGTTTTTCGGGTCTGATATCCAGTTCGGGGCGCAGGCCGGCTTCGCGCATTTTGGCGGCCACTTCTTTGGCGAACGGAATTTGGTCGTCGGTGAGTGTTAAGAGTTTAATCTGCACCGGGGCCAGCCAGAGCGGGAACCACCCGGCGTAGTGCTCAATAATCACGCCCGTAAAGCGTTCAATGGAGCCGAACATCGCGCGGTGGACCATAATCGGGCGTTTGCGGCCTTCGGGGGCCACATATTCCAAATTAAAGCGCTGGGGCAGGTTGAAGTCAAACTGAATCGTGGACAACTGCCACAGGCGGCCAATAGCGTCCATAACCTTAATATCAATCTTGGGGCCATAGAAGGCGGCTTCGCCCGCGTGGGTGGTATAAGGAATATGGTTCGTTTCCAACACGTGCTTCAAGGCGTTTTCGGCGCGTTCCCAATCGGCCACGTCGCCCGTGAAATGTTCCGGGTGTTCGGGGTCGCGGGTGGAAAGTTCCACGGCGTATTTTTCAAAACCAAAGGTCTTAAAAATATGCATTGCAAATTCAAAGCATTGTTTAACTTCGTCTTCCACTTGTTCGGGCGTGCAGAAGATGTGCGCATCGTCCTGCGTAAACCCGCGCACGCGCAACAAGCCGTGCAAGGCGCCGGAGCGTTCGTAACGATATACCGTGCCCAATTCGGAAAAGCGCAACGGCAAGTCGCGGTAACTTCTCAAATGAGTGTTATAAATTTCCACGTGGAAGGGGCAGTTCATCGGTTTAATTTGGTATTTTTCGCCGTCCACTTCCATCGGGTGGAACATACTGTCGGAATAGAACCCGGCGTGTCCGCTGATTTCAAACAAATGCAGACGCGCGATATGCGGGCTGACGACCAAGTCGTAACCGCGTTTTAGGTTCTGTTCTTTAATCCAGTCTTCCAAGATTTTGCGCAGCATACCGCCCTTGGGGTGCATTAAAATAAGCCCCGGGCCGACGTGGTCGTTAATGCTGAAAAGGTCCAATTCCGGCCCCAATTTGCGGTGGTCGCGTTTGGCGGCTTCTTCCTGCTGCTTTACATAGGCGTTGAGTTCGTCCTTGGTGTTAAAGCACAGGCCGTAGATGCGTTGGAGCATCGGGCGTTTTTCGTCCCCGCGCCAATACGCACCTGCGATAGTGGTAAGTTTAAAACTGTTAATTTTGCCCGTGTGTTCCACGTGCGGGCCGCGGCACAGGTCGGCATAGTCGCCGTTTAAATAGACGGTAATTTCTCCGTCCGGGAGTTCTTCCAAAAGTTCCAATTTGTACGTTTCGCCGCGTTTTTCAAAGAAGGCTTTCGCTTCGGCCTTGCTCATTTCCTTGCGTTCAAAGGGTTGGCGGGCCTTGATGATTTCCTTCATCTTGGCTTCAATAGCCTTTAAATCCTCGGGCACGAACTGGTGGGGGCAATCAAAATCGTAATAAAAGCCGTTTTCAATAGCCGGACCGATACCTAATTTTGTACCGGGGAATAACTGCTGCACCGCTTGCGCCATTACGTGCGCGCAGGAGTGGCGCTTAATCTGTAAGTCGTTATTTTCCATACTGGTTTGCGCTATGGCTCTGCCGGCCACAACGACCGGGCCAGAAGCCAAAGGTCCTCAATTAAGATATAATAATTATATCAAATTGAGAGGAACACGAACGGATATGGACGTAATAAAAAAATACCTTTTCTCCCCCTTTAAAAACGATTGGAAACTCCTGCTTTGCTTATCAATACCCGCGCTTTTGTTGGGCGCGTTCGGCTTAAACCAACTGGGCCGGATGACAACCGCCAATTTACTGGCGTTGGAAGGCGTTAAACTGGCGTGCGAATTTTTATTTTTGGGAGCCTTATTATCCCTGTTGCACCTGTTGGGCGTAAAAAACAAGTGGGTGCTGGCGGCTGTGGCGTTTGTGTATTATTTGACGATGACCGCGGACCTTATTTTATTGTGGTACTTTAAAGAACGCTTCGGCGCCAAGTATTTAAACACAATGGAGGGCGGCGATTATGACTTCTTAAAGGATTGGCGCGTAATCTCCTACTTTTTAGTATTGGCGGCCTTTTGCATTTTTGCGGCAAAAAGATATTTCCAAAAGTCCACGCGCAAAACCGCCATTAGCCGCTTGGCGGTATGTCTGCTGGGGCTTGGCTTATTATATACGGCAAACCCGCTGAAATTACTGCCGCGGCCCGACAATTTTTATACCTCTTATCTGGTGCCGCCGTCTGTCGTCTATACGGTTAATGCCGTGCTGGCCAAGCGCCCGCAGGCCCACCAAGAAGATTCTTTATCCGCCCCGTTAAAGGAACTGGCCCAAGAGTACAATGTATTTTCGGCTAAAAATACGCCCGCGGGCAAAAAATATACGCGCGTGATTTTGATAGCCTCGGAATCCCTTTCTAACAAATACCTGCACCGCGTAAACGGTAAAATCCCCCCGCAGGCAAGCGCACCCTTGGATAAATTAATGGCAACCTATCCAGCAGCGTCCTTACAGCACGTTACGCTCTCCACGCTCTACGGGCTGACGGTCATTTTTACCTCGCACCCATACGCGCAACTGGCGTACGAAAACGGCTATCCCGTTTCGTTTGTAAAGGAACTTAAAAAGCAGGGGTTTCATACGGCTTTTTTGCGCGGGGCCAACGAAACGTATATGGACGAAAATATTTTGTTCAAACAAGCCGGGTTTGACGAAGTTATCGGCGCCACTTATTTTGAAACGCGCCCCGAATACAAGGAATACATTGATTGGTGGGGCTTAACGGACCGCCAACTTTTTAAATATGCGGGCGAATATTTGCAAGAACACCAAAAGGAGCCGCTTTTTATGACGATCCTTACCGTAGATTCGCACGTTCCG
Source organism: Candidatus Avelusimicrobium sp. (assembly GCF_050873505.1). Lineage (GTDB taxonomy): Bacteria > Elusimicrobiota > Elusimicrobia > Elusimicrobiales > Elusimicrobiaceae > Avelusimicrobium. Next base: position 18,212 of record NZ_JBNMIY010000016.1, read on the forward strand.
CTGGGGCGCCTAGACTATTTGGGGCAGGAATATGAGGAAATTGACGCGGAATTTTATAATATTCCCACCTTGCCGCGCGCCTTTGCCCGCTTTGGGCAGGACGTGAAACGCTTTTTGGCGGATTTAAACAAGCGCGGGCTGTTTGACGAAAACACGCTTATTTTGGTAACGGCAGACCATCCGTCCTACTCCAACACGCCGACAAATAAACTGTTTAAACCGTACCAAGCGGAGTTTGATAATTTGCCGTTTATCATTATTACCAAAACGCCGATTAAAGCCCCGCTGGCGGACAATAAACTGATTTCCCAACTGGATATTGCGCCCACGGTGCTGGACTTATTGCAAGTGGAACCGCCGAGCGGATTCTTCGGGCATAGTTTGTTTGACACCGCGGCCCGGCGCAGTATTTTTGACATCAAAGAGGATTACGCCGTTGTAACCACCGACAAGGAAAAGCGCGTTTTCCCCTTGAACTCACAGGACGAAAAGGATAAGGCGTTAATCCATCTGATGACGACCTTTTTGGTAAAGTAAAAATCTTTTTTACAACAACGACTAACAACAGATCCCGTAACCCTGCGGGCCGCCAAACACTACGGGATGACCTCTTTATTTTTACTATGAGTCTTTTTTCCTTGTCATTCCCGAGCGCCGTAGTCGGGAATCTGTTGTTCGTCATTGTTGTTCTCTTACGAAACGACAGATCCCCGACAGAAACACTCGGGGATGACAAACACGACTAACAACCAACGGACAGGGCGCGCAAAACCTCGGCACACACACTACCAGGGGAACCCCTCTTAAAAATCAACAGCCCCCGGCGGAAATGTCCACCTGGGGCTGTCATCTATAAAACCCACTTATTAGGATTTTCTTTTCTAATCGTTGTCTGGCTCAACGTCTCCCCTATTACCGCCGCCGGCGCTATCGGTAACATCCCAACCTTGGCCTTTCAAGCCCATACAAACGGCTTTTCCTTCTTTGTCGTAAAACTCACACTCGCGTTCCCATTTTTGTCCACGTGCTCTCTGTCCGGACAACTCGTAACTGCCAGTATTACGATAGGCACTCCAATTACACCAACCAGCGTAACACCACACGTCATAAGAAAAATCCTTTGACTCACACCTATCAGCGCCAGCAGCACACTTCAAAGCGGCTTCAATATCAATATTTAGTTTACCACTAGCAGAACCACTTACTTTTCCAACCAGTTCCACATTTCCGCTGGTCGGATACCCTTTTTCCAGTACATAAACATCCGTAGCACGCTCCGCCTGGGACATCAGCGTAACCACTTCCGTGGCGCGCGCTTTTTCCACCGCAGCCGTGTATTGCGGCAATGCCACTGCCGACAAAATGCCGATAATGAGCACCACTACCAGCAGTTCAATTAACGTAAAGCCCTGTTTCATAATGTCTCCTTTAAATTAAAAAGTCCTACTCTCCTAGTATAGCAATTTTGGCGCAAGAGGCAAGGCCTTTTGGTGTGTCGTCCTAAACGACGGGAAATATGCTAAAATAACAATGTGTATTTATATCTTTAATTGGAGGATTTAACCTATGGAAACGACAGCCCAGGGTGGTGGAATGTTCTTCTGGTTTATTCTGCTCGCTTTTGCGTTTATCGTTATTTTTCTGCCGGCCCGTTCGCAGAAGAAGCGTGAACAAGAATTAATGAGCAAAATTAACGCGCTGCAAAAAGGCGACCAGATTATCATCCCCGGCGGGATTATCGGCACCGTGGCGGGTTTTAAAGACAACGCGCTTGAAGTAAAAGTAGCGGAAAATGTAAAACTCACCGTGCTGAAAACCGCCGTCGTCGGACTTGTAAATGACGTACAACCCGCAGCCAAAGAAGGAGGCGCAAAGTAATGTCTAACAAATTAGCCGTAAAATGGGGACTTATCATCGCCATTTTACTGGGGTCCTTGTATTTAATTTACCCCAACTACAAGTGGTACTCTAAACCGCTGGCCGAGCGCGAAAAACTGGATACGCTTGGCGAGCGCCCCAAACGGATGCTGAACTTGGGCCTGGATTTAAGAGGCGGTTCCAGTTTGTTGTTGGAACTGGACGTATCCAAGTTGAGCGCCAAAGAACCTTTAAACGAAGCGATGGCCCGCGCGGTGGAAATTATCCGCAACCGCATTGACCAGTACGGCTTGGCCGAAACCCAAATCACCCGCCAGGGCGATAAGTGGATTATGGTGCAACTGCCCGGCGTTTCTAACCTGCAGCGCGCGGAAGAACTTATCGGCAAAACCGCTATGTTGGAATTCCGCATCGTAAAGAACGATACCTCGGCCGCCCAAAAAGCCATTGAAAAACTGGAAGCCACCGATAAGCCGTTTGACGATAACGGCCTTGTCCTGCCCGAAATTGCCAAATTGGTGCCGGAAGGCTACCAAATTATGCGCAATAAAGACGGCGGGTACAGCGTGGTTACCGCCAACGCCACCGTTACCGGTGCGGACTTGGAAAACGCCCGCGTAGTAATGATGGGCGAAAACGGCTACCCCGAAGTTTCCTTTACGTTTAACGCGGAAGGCAGCAAAAAGTTCGGCCAGTTGACCGGCTCCAACATCGGCAAACAATTAGCCATTGTGTTGGATAACACCGTTCAATCCGCCCCCGTGGTGCAATCCCGCATTACCAAAGACGGCCGCATTTCCGGCACGTTCACGCCCGAAGAGGCACGCTCCTTGTCTATTGTGTTAAAGGCAGGCGCGCTCCCGGCCCCGGTAAAGGTAATTGAAAAGAAGACCATCGGCCCGACCTTGGGCGAAGACTCTATTAAATCGGGTCTGTCGGCTTCCTTCTATGCGTTTGTCATCATCTTGCTGTTTATGGCGGTGTACTACAAGGCGGCCGGTGTCATTTCCGACATTGCCCTCTTGCTCAACTTCGTGTTCACCGTGGCGATTATGAGTTACTTCTCCGCCACGCTTACGCTGCCCGGCATCGCGGGTATGATTTTGTCCTTGGCTATGGCTATTGATGCCAACGTACTGATTATTGAGCGTATGCGCGAAGAAAAAGCCCTCGGCAAACCCGTGTACGAAATTATCAACCTGGGTTACGACAAAGCCTGGTCCGCCATTTTTGACTCCAACATCACCACCATTATCGTGGGTGCGTGCTTGCTGCAATTTGGCACCGGCCCGGTAAAGGGCTTCGCCGTTACGCTTATTATCGGCTTGGTAGTCAGTTTGTTTACGGCCGTGTTTGTTACGCGCGCCATTTATGAACTGGTGCTTACCACCAACACCAAGGAGATCAGTTTATGATGCACTTACTTCCTAAAACAAACATTGATTTCCTTAAATTTAGAAAAGTATATTTCACGCTCTTTGGGCTGTTGCTCTTGGGCGGTGTGATTTGCTTCTTCACCAAAGGATTCAATATGGGTATTGATTTTACCGGCGGCACGATGGTGCAGGTAAAATTCAACGCCCCCGTGGAAATGGCCGACATCCGCGCCGCGCTTACGCAGACGGGTGCCAATTCCGAACTTCAATCGTTCGGCGACCATGCCTTCGCCATCAGCGAAAAAAGCACCTCCGATGAAGTAGGCGTGGTTCAAGCCCGCATTGAAAAAGCGCTTGATACCTTAAAAGTGCCCTACTCCGTCTTGCAGACCAACTCCGTCGGCCCCGCCGTGGGCGAAAATATGACGGAAAGAGCCTTGTGGTCCGTGCTTTTGTCCTTGGTGTTTATCATCATTTATGTAGCGTTCCGTTTCAGCAACATTTTGTGGGGCGTATCGGGCGTAGTAGCCTTGTTCCACGACTTGTTTGTAATGGCGGTGGCGTTTTCGCTCACCCAACGGGAAATTGACCTCGTGGTCGTGGCGGCCTTCTTAACGGTGGCCGGGTTCTCTATTAACGACACGATTGTTATTTTTGACCGTATGCGCGAAAACTTCCGCCTGCACCCCAAAATGGACTTCGGCCAAGTTATCAACCTGTCCATTAACGAAACGCTCTCCCGCACGATTATCACCACCTTAACGGTGCTGTTTGCGCTCGTGGTGTTGTATTTCTTCGGCGGAGAGGTGATTAACTCCTTTGCGTTTGCTATGCTGGTGGGTTGTATTGCGGGTGTATATAGCACCATCGCCCTTACGACCCCCTTGGTGTACGCTTGGAACAATGGCGAAAACAACGACGGCAGCGATTTGAAGAAATCCGCCGCCAAGCCTGCCGTAAAGGCCGAAGCGGAAGCGTTTGTAAAAGAGCAGAAACCTGCCAAAACCATTACCAAAATCAAACGCACCCGCAGAAGCAAAAAATAAGTCTTTTAGGGAGTTCCCCGCTTGGGGAACTCCCTCGTTTTACACGGTCATCCGGGCTTCCGGGTTACGGTGCCAAACGGTAAGGAATTATATGAGAAAAATAAAACGCTTTAAAATTGCCCCCCGCCAACGCGAAATTTTGCGCCGTTTACTGCGCGAACTGCCGCTGTTGCGCCGCGCTGGATTTACGAGCGAGGCGGAAGTTTCGGCGTTTATTTTATCCATTTTTAAACTGTTGGACCCGGGCGTAGTGTATGAATTTAACCAAGACGCGCACTGGGAACTGGACGACGAAAGCGCTATCCACAAGGAAATGTTCAGCGCCTGCGCCGTAACCTTAGGGGCCAAGGCGGAACCCTTTTTAGCCGCCATTACCAACGAGGACCGCAAGACCGCCGCAATGATTGTTTTACTGGAATTTTTAAAGAGTGCGGTATCCTTTGTGGCGGACCTGGTTAAAGAGCAGGCCGAAAAAGAGGAGTGCGAAACGCAAGAGGTTCAATTTGTCTATTTGCCCCCCTTTGGCTTGGCTATGGCACCCAAACTGCTGCGCGAAGCCGCCCGCTTGGAAGCGCCACTTGCGCAAAAGGCCTTGCCTGTGATTTTGGAAAAATTAAGCGCGGAGAAAATTGACCTTGCCGCCAACGAGGGAGCCTTGTCCCCCTTTATGTCCGCTGTGTTTTTGGTCCCGTGGCAAAAATCCCGCAAAAAAGGTAAAAAATAATGTTTCAACCCACTTCGTTAGAAAAGAAAAAAATCTCTTGGAAGCACGTCATCGGCTCCACCTTGGCGTACTGGTACACCCTGTTTTTAGGCTGGACGACAAAAATCTATTGGTTCAAGAGTGAGGAAGCCCTGAAATTTGACCGCGAAGGCCAAAACTATATTTTCGGTGTTTGGCACAATCAGCAGTTGTTTTTGCTTTATCCCTACCGCGGGCAAAAAATTTGCGCTTTAATCAGTTTAAGCGACGATGGAGAATACATCGCCCGCTGTCTGCCCCATTTTGGGATGAAGGCCGTCCGCGGCAGCACCACGCGCGGCGGGGCCAGAGCCCTTATTAAACTAAAAAACATTGCCGAAGCAGGGTATCACCCGATGCTCACGCCGGACGGTCCGCGCGGGCCAATTTACAAGGTCCAGCACGGCATTTTGTTCTTGGCGCTCAAAACGGGTCTGCCGATTATCCCGGTGGGGACGGCGCTCAGCCATAAAATAAAGGTGGGCTCGTGGGATAAAATGCGCGTACCGCTTCCGTTTGGAAAAACGGCACTTACCTATGGCAAAGCGGTTTATGTCCGCTCTGATGAGGAAATGGAGTCCGCCGCGGCCGAATTGGAAAAGCAACTCAACTGGGCGACGGACCAATCGGAACGGTTTATTAATAAAAAACCCTTTGACCCGCTAAAACCGTAAAATAAGATTTTGAATAATATAACTCCGCCCCGGGATATATCTCCCGGGGCTTTTTTATACAACGAACACAACTTTTTCAGCAGAACCTTTCCGGTTGTGTCATCCCAAGCGTGGACCTGGGCTTATTTTATTCTGGATTCCGGCACCTTGCTCGTATTAGGACCGCACCTTTCAGGCCACACCCTAGCGGGCGGCAGATTATCCAAGCCCTTTTGATTTATTGGACAACACTCTTTTTGTAATGTTGCAAACAAAAGAAAAACAACAGATCCCGGATAAAAACCTTCCGGGATGACGGCAAAAAGTGATACCACAAAGCCGTTATAAAAATAAAAGTCATCCTGAATTTATTTCAGGATCTACTAATTGGGTAGTGGTTGTTTATAAAAATAAAGGTCATACTGGAATGTTTCTGTCCAGTATCTATTCCTTTTTTACTAACAACAGATCCTGGACTACGACCTTCCAGGATGACGGCAACGACTAACGACACGATCGGTAGATTCTGAAACAAGTTCAGAATGACCCATTATATCACAATCCAAGAAATCCGCCCCGGGATTTTACATCTCCTGGGGCGGATTTTTATTACCAACCTGCTTTATAACAATTCAAATCACACAAACGGGTAACAAGCCGTAAGTTACATTGTGCAATTCCGTTGTACTGGTCCCAAATGCGGCATTGGCTTATTTGGCAAATCTGGACACAAGACTCAGCCCCACCACAAGTACCGTCGCTTGGGCAAACCTTTTCTATTGCTTTCCAACTAACATTTGCTGGGCCATTGGCCACTGGATAAAAACCGTTGCTTTGTCCATTAGGAATATAAGTCAAACAATTTAAAGGCTGGGCCCCCGTTGCATCGCTTCCATCTCCCGCAATCCATAAATCACGTTCAGACGCTGTTCCTATGACATTAGCCCCAGCGTAATAGGCCAAATCACTCACATTTGGATAGACCGTATTTAGAGGGCCATTATTATCCGTACCGTTTTGGCGCTCGCAGGTATAACACGAGGTATTCTTCATAAGTTCAAACGCATTTTGTCCGCGCTTGGTGTAAATCTTATCCGCATAATAACAGCAAGAAGTTACATTATTCAGCACGCAGTTTTCGTATTCCGTAGAATCCTGATCATAAGACGAGCACGCAGGACATCCACTAAATGGCGTTTTTTCCGCTTCCCCGCAGGCTAAATATACTTCCTCTTTATTCTTTAATTTGAGTTTCTGCCAACTCATTGTTTCACCACTGCAAGCCGGGAATTTGTAGCCAAACAAATTTAACTCGCTCAAATACATATTGTCCGCTTGAAGCGTATAGCCTTGCTTATAGTTTCTTACGCGCAAATTGGTTTCAAAATCAAAGTCCGCTGTGCCGTTTCCACTGCCGATAACAGCCGTAGCACCCACAATAGCAGGGGCGTCGTTAAGTTCCAGTTTTCCCCCCGCTATTTTTAACAAATTATTTACGCGCAAGGATTTACCTGTATTAAAGCCCTCGTCTGTTGTGCAGCCCAAATTCATTTGGCAGGCGGACGTTAAACCGATGTCCATTTGCTTGGTTACATCTACTTGGCTGTATGCCACATATTTGACGGGAAAATACGTTACCATTGTCATTTTATTGGCACCTGCGGCCATAGAGGCAGTAGAGACCAATAAAGAACACAACCCTATAAATAATTTTTTCATTTTTTCTCCTTGTTTAGGCCTTTATATTTGAGCAAAACGGCCTTTTATACGCGTTTTTATACAGCGTATACATCCGGTTACGACCACTGCTATTTATCAAAATTTTAACAAAAAAAAAAAACGAAACAACCCCTTTAAAAA
>NZ_JBNMIY010000017.1:0-18771 GCF_050873505.1 Candidatus Avelusimicrobium sp.
ATACCACCAAGATAGCGCCGTCCATCTGCGCCGCACCCGTGATCATATTCTTAATATAGTCAGCGTGGCCGGGGCAGTCAATGTGAGCGTAGTGTCTCTTGTCCGTTTCGTATTCTACGTGAGATACCGCTACCGTTACAATCTTGGAAGCGTCGCGGACTACACCGCCCTTCGCAATATCGCTGTAAGCCATCGCTTTGGCTTTGCCTTCTTTGGACAATACTTTCGTGATTGCCGTCGTGAGCGTCGTCTTACCGTGGTCCACGTGTCCAATCGTACCCACGTTCACGTGCGGTTTGCTGCGGGAAAATTTTTCCTTTGCCATTGTTTACACTCCTTATATGAAAGATGCAACCCCTGCGCCCGGGATTTCCGGGCACAGGGGAAAATGGTTATTAAGCGGCCACTTTTTCCGCGGTGCGTTTTTCAATAATCGCTTTTGCGACGTTAGCCGGCACCTCGGCGTAGTGGCTCGGTTCCATAGTGAACGAAGCGCGGCCCTGGGACAGGGAGCGTACGTTCGTGGCGTAACCGAACATTTCGGCGAGCGGTACTTCGGCGCGTACATAGCGTACGTTGCCTCTGACACCCATTTCGCCAATCTGACCGCGGCGGGAACTCAAATCGCCGATGATATCACCCAAGTTGGCTTCCGGAGCCACAACTTCTACCTTCATAATAGGTTCCAGAATAATCGGGTTGGCTTTCTTCGCGCCGTCCTTCAAGGCCATAGAAGCGGCAATCTTAAAGGCCATTTCGGAGGAGTCCACTTCGTGGAACGAACCGTCAAACACGGCCACTTTAATGTCCACCAAGGGATAACCCGCCACAGCACCGGAATCCAGCGCTTCGCGGCAGCCTTTTTCAATAGCCGGGATGTATTCTTTCGGAATACGGCCCTGGGTAATTTCGTTGACAAATTCAAAGCCTTTGCCTTTTTCCTGCGGTTCCAAGCGGAGGAATACGTGCCCGTACTGACCGCGACCACCGGACTGGCGGACGAACTTGGTTTCCTGTTCAACCGTCTTGGTGATGGTTTCGCGATACGCTACTTGCGGCGCGCCAACGTTGGCTTGCACGTTAAATTCGCGTTTCATACGGTCCACAATAATATCCAAGTGGAGTTCGCCCATACCGGAAATAACGGTCTGGCCCGTTTCTTCGTCGGTGCGGACGCGGAACGTCTGGTCTTCTTCGGCCAAGCGCGCCAAGGCGTTGGACATTTTTTCTTCGTCGGCTTTGGATTTCGGTTCCACGGCAATGGAGATTACCGGTTCGGGGAACGTGATGCTTTCCAACACAATCGGGTGTTCGGGGGAGCAAATCGTTTGACCCACGCGGGAGTTTTTAATAGCCACGGTGGCGGCAATTTCGCCGGCGCCGAGTTCTTTTACTTCCTCGCGTTTATCAGCCATCATACGCATCATACGGCCGATACGTTCCGTGGCGTTTTTGCCCGGGAACAAGACCGTATCACCGGCCTTCAAGGTACCGGAATAAATGCGGAAGAAACTGAGTTTACCCACGAAGGGGTCCGTCTGAACTTTAAAGATAAGACCGCAGAAAGGTTCTTTGTTGTCCGCTTTGCGGTGTACTTCTTCGCCCGTATCGGGGTTGGTTCCTTTGACCGGCGGAACGTCCACAGGAGAGGGTAGATAATCGTTCACGCAGTCCAAAAGCGGCTGTACGCCTTTGTTTTTGTAGGAAGAACCGCAGATAACCGGGAAGAATTTACCCGTAAGCGTACCTTTGCGGATGGCTTTTTTGATTTCTTCAACCGTAAAGTCCGTTTCGCCGTTTAAGTAACGTTCCATAAGGTCTTCGTCAAAGTCGGCGAGTTTTTCAATCATTTCCGTATGGGCTTTTTTGGCGGCATCCACGAGGTCAGCCGGGATTTCCACTTCGTTAAAAGTGGCTCCGTTATGGTCGCCGTCCCAAATGATACCTTTCATCTTTACCAAGTCCACGATGCCGACGAATTTATCTTCGGCGCCGATAGGCAACTGAATCGGGCAGGCGTTACCGCCCAATTTTTCCTTAATGGAGTTGGCAGAGCGGATAAAGTCCGCGCCGATGCGGTCCATTTTGTTAATGTAAGCAATACGGGGAACGTGGTATTTATCGGCCTGGCGCCATACCGTTTCGGACTGGGGTTCTACACCCTGTACACCGTCAAAGCAGCAAACGGCGCCGTCCAACACACGCAAGGAGCGTTCCACCTCGGCCGTGAAGTCCACGTGGCCGGGGGTGTCAATGATGTTGAGTTGGCAGTCCTTCCACACACAGTAAATAGCGGCGGAGGTAATGGTGATGCCTCTTTCTCTTTCCTGTTCCATCCAGTCGGTTACGGAAGCACCATCGTGCGTTTCGCCGATTTTGTGCACTTTACCCGTATAGTACAGGATGCGTTCGGAAGTGGTCGTCTTGCCCGCGTCAATGTGGGCAATAATACCAATGTTTCTGATTTTATCAATCGGATAGGTTTTGAATTCAGCCATAACTTAATTCCAAATTACCATTTAAAGTGAGCGAAAGCGCGGTTGGCTTCGGCCATTTTATGCACGTCTTCGCGTTTTTTGAAAGCGGTGCCTTCTTTTTTAGCGCCCAACATAATTTCTTCGGCCAATTTTTCAGCCATCGGGCGGCCTTTGCGGCTCTGCGCGGCGCCGATGAGCCATCTCATAGCCAAGGAGGTGCTGCGCAAGGGTTTTACTTCGGTCGGTACCTGATAGTTGGCACCACCCACGCGGCGGGCTTTCACTTCCACGAGCGGGCGGACGTTTTCAATACATTTATTGAAAACATCAAGCGCGTTTTCTTTGGTTTTTTCGGCAATGATAGCCATCGCATCGTCCAACAAGCGTTCGGCGGTGGAGGTTTTGCCTGCAAAATTCAATTTGTTAATGAACCGGGACACGAGCACGGAATTATATTTATAATCCGGCGCGGGCTGCGGTCTTCTGTCTCTGGGTCTTAAACCTTTTCTCGGCATATTCTTTATTCAACTCCTAAAAATTATTTACCGGCTTTGGGTCTCTTTACACCGTAAAGAGAGCGGCCTTGTTTTCTGTTTTCCACGCCAGAAGCATCCAGCGCGCCGCGGATGATGTGATAGCGCACACCCGGCAAGTCTTTCACACGGCCACCGCGCACGAGCACGATGGAGTGTTCTTGGAGGTTATGTCCCACACCGGGAATATAAGCGGTTACTTCCACCTTGGAAGTAAGTTTTACACGGGCCACCTTTCTCAAAGCAGAGTTCGGTTTTTTAGGGGTCGTGGTATAAACACGGGTGCAAACGCCTCTTCTCTGGGGGCAGGCTTGCAACGCCGGGGATTTCGTTCTGTGAATTTCTTTCGCCCGTCCGTATTTCACTAATTGATTTACTGTCGGCATTATTACTTCTCTCCTGTTTCTTTGCGTTTTTGTTCAAACTCTTGGGCAATTTGTCTGGCGGAAATACCTGTACCCGCCGGAATCAAATGGCCTACGATTACGTTTTCTTTCAGGCCTTGCAATTCGTCCACCTGGCCCGTAATAGCCGCGTCCGTAAGGACTTTCGTCGTCTCTTGGAACGAGGCCGCGGAAATAAACGATTCGGAAGCGAGGGACGCTTTGCTGATACCAAGCAAAATGGTTTCAGCGTCGGCTAAGCGTTTGCCTTCGGCCTTCATCTTGGCGTTTTCTCTAAGCCAACTTGCGCGGCTTAAAATTTCGCCTTTGAGGAAGTGGGTGTCGCCCGCATCCAGAATTTTCACGTTCCCCAACATCTGACGGACAATAACCTCAATATGTCTGTCGTTAATTGTAACGCCCTGCAAGCGGTACACTTCTTGGATGGCGTTTAACAGGAACTCTTGCGCTTCTTTTTCGCCCTTCACGCGCAGCACGTCGTGAGGGTCAATGGCGCCGTCGGTAAGGGCTTCGCCCACGCCAACGTGATCGCCTTCATATACTACGAGGTGTTTGCCTTGCGGGATGCTGTACTGCTTGACCTGGTTGGTCTCTTCGTTCCGCACGACAACCTCAATCAAACCTTTGGGAGATGTTTCCAGGCTCACGATACCCTCAAACTCGGAAATAATTGCCGGGTTGCGGGGGCGTCTGGCTTCAAACAACTCCGCGATTCTGGGCAAACCGCCAGTGATATCTTTGGTACCGCCCGCTTCGCGCCCGATTTTGGCAAGCACGTCGCCGGGTTCCACTTCTTCACCGTTTTCCACCATCAGGATTGTATCAATAGGCAACGGCAAGTTTACTTTCTTGTCTTTGCCTTCAATGCTGATGCGCGGGTTCTTTTTGCCCATACGGCTCGCGGTAATTTTGCGTTCAATTACGCCGGTTACTTTGTTGCGTTCTTCCTGCAAAGTAATACCTTCAATTACGTCGGTCAACTTTACAGTACCGTTCGCTTCGGCCAGCACCGGGATAGAGTGCGGGTCCCATTCCGCGAGCAAAGAACCTTTCTTCACGGTCGCTTTATCCGTGGTGTACACGGAAGCACCGTACTGAATCTTGTATTCTTTTATTGTACCATTTCCGGCCTCAACAAAGATAGAGCCGTTTCTGGAAATACAAATTTTATTATCGTAACGGTTCGTAATAACCTTCATATCTTTAAAGGTTACTTTACCGTCAATTTCGGCAACCGCCTGGCTGCGGGACAATACACGGGAAGCCGTACCACCGATGTGGAACGTACGCAACGTCAACTGCGTACCAGGTTCGCCGATGGACTGGGCGGCAATAATACCCACCGAGTCGCCGGGGTTGCTCTTGGCAGAGGTGGCCAACTGCAAGCCGTAGCATTTGGAGCATACGCCAAACGGGGCTTCGCAGGTCAGCACGGAGCGGATGCGTACGGATTCCACGCCATACTTTTTGACCAATTTGCTCTGTTCCAAGGTAATCAAATCGCCTTCTTTGATGATGGTCTTTTCTTCTTCGGTGCCGTCGGCGCGTTTTACCTTCACCACGACATCTTCCAAACTGGTGCGGCCCAAAATACGTTCTTCAATGGGTTCCACCATTTCTTCACCGCTCATCAAGGATTTAACCACAATCCCGTTATGGGTGCCGCAGTCTTCTTCCGTTACCACTACGTTGTGGGCAACGTCCACCAAGCGGCGGGTTAAATAACCGGCGTCGGCAGTCTTCAAAGCCGTATCGGACAAACCTTTACGACCACCGTGCGTGGAAATAAAGTATTCCAACACGGACAAGCCTTCGCGGAAGTTGGCGGTAATCGGGTTTTCAATAATTTCGCCCTGACCACCGGTCAGTTTCTTCTGCGGTTTAGCCATCAAACCGCGCATACCGGCCAACTGGCGGACCTGCTGGCGGGAACCGCGGGCGCCGGAGTCAGCCATCAAATAGACGGCGTTAAAGCGCTGGCCGCTGTGTTCCTTATTGGTCGGATCGTATTTGCCTTCTTCAAACTTCTTCATTTCTTTGAAGAGTTCGTTGGCTACGTCGTCCGTAACGCGGGTCCAGATATCAATAACTTTGTTATAACGTTCGCCTTCCGTGATGATACCGGCTTCGGCCTGGGCCTGAATTTCTTTGACCTTTTTCTTGGCTTCGTCAATGTATTTCTGCTTGGCGGACGGAATCGTCATATCCGCAATGGAGATGGACAAGCCGGATAAGGTGGCATAGTGATAACCCATCTTCATAATCTTATCCAAGAGTTGTACGGCTTCGTAGCGGCCATACTTTTTGCTCTTGTAGCACTCATCAACCAAAGCGGCCAATTCTTTTTTGCCGACCGTTTTGTTAATATATTCCCAACCTTTCGGCATAGCCTGGTTGAAAATAATGCGGCCCACGGAGGTAAAATCTTTCCATTTGGAGGCGTCTTTTTCGTCTTTGCCGTCCAAACCGGGTTCCGGGATAGCGTTAATACCGCGCACTTTGATTTTGGCGTGGTAAGAAAGTTTGCCGTATTCCAAAGCGACCAAGGCATCTTCCTTGCTGCCGAAGATAGAACCTTCGCCGATGTCGCCGTCTTTAATTTTGGTCAAGAAACTTACGCCCAAGACCATATCGTGGGACGGAGCGGCAATCGGTTTACCGGACGCCGGGGACAAAATGTTGTTAGAAGCCAACATCAAGGTTCTGGCTTCCATTTGCGCTTCCAAAGAAAGCGGCACGTGTACGGCCATCTGGTCACCGTCGAAGTCAGCGTTGAAGGCGGCGCAGGTAAGCGGGTGCAACTGGATGGCTTTACCTTCAATCAATACCGGTTCAAACGCCTGAATACCCAAGCGGTGCAAGGTAGGAGCACGGTTTAACATCACCGGGTGGCTCTTGGTTACCTTTTCCAAAATATCCCAAATTTCGGGGCGGACTCTTTCCAACATCTTTTTGGCGGATTTAAGCGTTACGCCTTCTTTTTTCATCAATTCGCCGATGATAAAGGGTTTGAAGAGTTCCAACGCCATCAATTTCGGCAAACCGCACTGGTGGATCTTCAAGTTCGGGCCGACGACAATAACGGAGCGGCCGGAATAGTCCACACGTTTACCGAGCAAGTTTTGGCGGAAGCGGCCGTGTTTACCTTTAATGCTGTCGGACAGAGATTTAAGAGGTCTGCCGCCGGGGCCGATAAACACTTTACCGCGGGCACCGTTTTCAATAAGCGCGTCCACCGCTTCCTGCAAGAGGCGCTTTTCGTTGTAAATCATTACTTCCGGCGCGCGCAGGGATTCAATGTGTTTCAAGCGGTTGTTGCGGTTAATAATACGACGATACAAATCGTTCAAGTCGGAAGCCGCAAAACGGCCGCCGTCAAGCGGAACGAGCGGGCGCAAATCCGGCGGGATGACGGGCAGTACGCTCAAAATCATCCACTCGGGGCGGTTGCCGCTTTCCTTAAACTCTTCCATCGTTTTAATGCGGCGGATGAGTTTGGTGCGTTCCATTTCGCTCTGCGTGTTCTTTAATTGTTCGTGCAAAGCGGGAATTTCTTTATCAAAATCAATGCCTTCCAGCAAGGTTTTAATAGCCGGGGCGCCGATATCCACTTTCAAGCGGGAACCGTGTTTTTTGCGGGCTTCGCGCACCTGTACATCGGAAAGCAAGGTGCCTTTTTTGAAGTCCACGCGGCCCGTTACGCTGTCAATGCAGTCTTCAATAACCACATACGCGGCGTAATAAACCACACGTTCCAAATCGCTCGTGCGCATATCCAGCATAATACCGATGCGGGAGGGGTTCTTTCTCAAAAACCAGACGTGCGCCACCGGTACGGCCAATTCAATATGGCCCATACGTTCGCGGCGGACTTTGCTTTCGGTAATTTCCACACCGCAGCGGTCGCACTTAATCCCTTTAAATTTTACCCAGCGGTATTTGCCGCAGGCGCATTCGTAGTCCTTGGTGGGGCCGAAAATGCGTTCGCAGAACAGACCGTCGCGCTCCGGTTTCAAGGTGCGGTAGTTAATGGTTTCGGGTTTTTTGACTTCGCCGAAAGACCAAGCCAAAATCTGTTCCGGACTGGCGATACCGAGTTTAATGGCATCAAAGTCAAAGAAGTTCAGTTCGTTTAATTTTTTAACTTTTTTCGTTTGCATTGTTCAAATCCCCGGCTTATTTAGCGGCTCCTTCTTCTTGTGCAGGAGCGGCAGGGGCCTCTTCCTTTTTATCGGAAGAGGCGTCCGGCGTTTCGCCGTTTTCAACGTTTTTAAGAAGTTCTACACTTAACCCTAACGCTTGGAGTTCTTTAATTAATACCTTAAAGGATTCCGGCACGCCGGGCTGGGTGGGCGCTTCGCCTTTGACAATGGATTCATACATCTTCGTGCGGCCGACAAAGTCGTCGGATTTCACGGTTAAGAATTCTTGCAAGGTGTAAGTGGCGCCATAACCTTCCATAGCCCACACTTCCATTTCACCGAAGCGCTGACCGCCGAACTGGGCTTTACCGCCCAAGGGCTGACGCGTGATCAAACTGTACGGCCCGGTGGAGCGGGAGTGAACCTTGTCTTCCACCAAGTGGATCAGTTTCATCATATACATATAACCAATGGTTACTTTTTCTTCAAAAGGTTCGCCGGTTCTGCCATCGTAGAGCGTAATGCGGCAGTAATCGTCCGGCAGGTATTTGGCGGCATATTCTTCGCGCGCTTTGCCGGTAAGACCTTTATCGTCCAAAATCTTTTCTTTGGCTTTGCGTACTTCGTTCACTACGTCCGCTTCGCTCGGGCCGTCAAAGACCGGGGTGGCGGCGTTGTAGTGCAGGTAGTGCGCGGCCCAGCCGAGCATCGTTTCCAGCAACTGGCCGACGTTCATACGGGAAGGAATACCCAACGGGGAAAGCACAATGTCAAGCGGGGTGCCATCCGGCAAGAACGGCATATCTTCTTCCGGCAAGATACGCGCCACCACACCTTTGTTACCGTGGCGACCAGACATTTTATCACCCACGTGGAGTTTGCGTTTGGAAGCGATATACACTTTAACGGATTTGTTCACCGTAACGGCGAGTTCATCGCCTTGTTTGGAGAACTCAATTTCGCGTTCGTAGTGTTCCACCGCTTTCTTTTCCATTAACTTGTACAACGCATTAATGCGGGCTTCTTCCTCTTTCAGCGCGGCTTCCTTCTTAATGGTTTCTTTGGCATTGGCCAAAGCGCGTTTGCGTTGTTCCTTTAAGAGGGTCAGCGTAGCGTCTTTTTCGTTTTCCAGCGCGGTCAAGCGGGCTTTTTCTTCGGCTTTCGTCAGTTTTTCTTTGCGTACGAAAACGCGGGTGCCCAAAATTTTGCCGCTGGTGCCGGGCGGTACGCGCAAGGAGGCGTCCACCACGTCGTCGGCTTTTTTACCGAAGATTACTTTGAGCAAGCGTTCTTCGGGGGTTAATTGCTGTTCGCCTTTCGGGGTTACTTTACCGACCAAAATGTCGCCGGGTTCCACCACCGTGGCGGGCAAGACGATACCGTCATTGTCCAAGTGGGACAAGGCTTCCGCACCAATGTTCGGGATATCGCGGGTGATTTCTTCCGCGCCCAATTTGGTATTGCGGGCATCCACCGTAAATTCGTGCAAGTGGATAGAGGTAAACACATCGTCCTTTACCAAGCGGGAAGATACCAAGATGGCGTCTTCGTAGTTGTACCCTTCCCAGCACATAAAGCCTACGAGCATATTGCGGCCCAAGGCGAGGTAGCCGTTGTCCATAGACGGACCGTCGGCGATTACCTGGCGGGCTTTGACATTATCGCCCGATTTGACAATCGGATGCTGGTTAATGCAGGTATCTTGGTTGGAGCGTTTGTACTTCAAAAGTTCATATACATCACAGGAACCGTCTTTGGCTTCAATGATGATTTTGGAAGCGTCGGCGAACTGGACGCGTCCGTCGCGGCGGGCCACAACGGCGGTACCGGAGTCGCGGGCGACTTCGTGTTCAATACCGGTACCCACATACGGGGCTTCCGGCATAAGGAGCGGCACACCCTGGCGCTGCATGTTACAACCCATCAAGGCACGGTTGGCGTCGTCGTGTTCCAAGAACGGAATAAGCGCGGCGGACACGCTGATAACCTGCAACGGGGAAACGTCCATATAGTCCACCTGTTTCGGTTCCACATACGGATAATCCGCGCGGACACGGCAGGCGACTCTGTCGGTTTCAATTTTGCCGTCTTTGCCCAAGGGCGTATTGGCCTGGGCTACAAATTTATCGTCTTCGGCGTCGGCGGTTAATTCTTCCACCTGGCTGGTTACTTTACCGTTTACTACTTTGCGGTACGGGGTTTCAATCAAACCGTACTTGTTTACGCGGGAGTAGCAGGCCAAAGAGGTAATCAAACCGATGTTCGGACCTTCCGGGGTTTCAATCGGGCAGACACGGCCATAGTGCGTATAGTGTACGTCGCGCACTTCAAAGCCGGCGCGTTTTCTGTTCAAACCACCGGGACCCAAAGCGGACAAACGGCGCTTGTGCGTCAATTCGCCCAGCGGGTTAATCTGGTCCATAAACTGGGAAAGTTGGGACGTACCGAAGAATTTGCGGACAATCGCCTGCACGGGCTGCGCGTTTACAAGCGCGCGGGGCGTGAAGGAGGTAAGTTCGCGGTTCATACGGTCGCGGGCGGTCTTAGCCATTTGGGAAAGACCGATGCGGATTTGGTTTTCTAAGAGTTCACCAATACCGCGCACGCGGCGATTGCCCAAGTGGTCAATATCGTCAATCTTAAAGGAAAAGTCCGGGCCGTATTCTTTCTGCACGTCTTCGCCGGCGTTCAACGCGAGCAGATATTTAACCGTAACAATAATGTCTTCGGGAGACAAGGTGCGGCGGTTATCTTTCGGCGTGGTGAACTTTTTGAATTTGAATTTGCTAATCAAATCAAACATATTGGCAAACTTTTTGTTGATTTTATAGCGGCCGACAAAACTCAAATCATAACGGCGGATGTTATCAAAAATTAAGTTGTTCAGGAAGGTTTCCGCCTGTTCTTTTACGACGAAATCCTGCCCGCGCATCTTTTTGTAGATTTCAGCCTGCGCTTCGGCAGCCGTGCGGATAGAATCCTTGCGGTGCTCCAAGGTGGCCAAAATACCGGGGTCATCCTGGCGGGGTTTACCGCTGATGACTTTAATGGTTTTAACTTTCTTTTCAATTAAGGTTTTGAAAAGTTTATCGTCAATAGGCAAGGCGGCTTTATCGTCCAGGTTCCACAGCACTTCGCCGGTGGCCGGATCATAAATATCGTCCGCGGCGTAGCGGCCGATGACGCCTTCAATATTGGAAGCCTTGACCTCAATATCTTCGCATTTATAGAAAGTCTGGATGATTTGTGCGTTGGTTTCCAGGCCGCAAGCGCGAAGGAACGTGGAGGCCAGCACTTTTTTCTTTCTATCAATGCGGACCCACAGCGCGTTCATAAGGTCAAACGAAAATTCAATCCACGCGCCGCGGTACGGGATAATGCGGGCCACGTACAAGCGTTTACCAAAGGTGGACTGTTTCTTTTCTTCGTCTTCTTCAAAAATAATACCCGGGGAGCGGTGCATCTGGCTGACAACCACGCGTTCAGCGCCGTTGAAGACAAAGCAGCCGGCATCGGTCATTAAGGGCAAATCACAAAGGGTCACGTCCTGGTCGGACGCTTCTTTCATTTTTCCGTTTTTCTGCTTGACGTACAAGCGCATCATAGCCTTTAACGGAGCGGAATAGGTACTGTCGCGCACGGCGGCTTCCGCCGGAGTGGCGTAACGGGGCGAGCCCAGTTCGTACTTCAAAAATTCAAGTCTCATACTCCCATCGGGAGCTTCAATAGGGAAAACGTCTTCAAAAGCGGCTTGCAAGCCTTTCAATTCCCGCTTGGCGGGAGGGACATCTAATTGCAAAAAGTCCACAAAGGACTGTTTTTGCATGTCCAGCAAATCGGGTAAGGGAAGTTTGGTGGAAATTTTGCCGAAATTTGTTTGTTTTTCAATCATTTCTTTTCTTCCTGCTATTTGTTAGCGGACGGACGGGGCCGCAACGCACTCGGCTGTCGGTCCGCCGTTATACCCCGTATAGGGTACGTAATCCCACCCCCGCTAAAATGCGAGGGGTGGGATTAATAATTCGTTGGTTGAACTATTTGAGTTCTACGGTGCCGCCGGCTTCGGTGATTTTCTTTTTGAGTTCTTCAGCTTCGGCTTTGGCAACGTTTTCTTTTACGGCTTTCGGGGCGCCTTCAACCAAGTCTTTGGCTTCTTTCAAGCCCAAGCCGGTGATTTCGCGCACTACTTTGATGACGGAGATTTTCTTAGCAGCGTCAACAGCGGTCAACACAACGTTGAATTCGTCTTTTTCTTCAGCGGCGGCAGCGGCAGCAGGAGCGGCAGCGGCAACAGCCACGGCCGGAGCAGCGGCTTTCACGCCGAATTTTTCTTCAATAGCTTTCACGAGTTCGGAGAGTTCCAGAACGGTGAGTTCAGCAATAGCGTTTACTAATTCTTCTTTGGTCAATTTAGCCATTTTATTTTTTCCTTGTTTCTTATAGAGTAGCTGCCTTCTGCCTAAACCGGGTTTAGGCCCGTGCATTTATCCTTTCGGGCTACTACCGCACTTGGCGGGTTTAGATTTTACCTTCTGAGAAAACAACTGGCGTAACGAACGGTTATTCCGCTCGCACCATTTCGTATTTTGGGGCGGATTTCCATTTTTTTGCTCCTTACATAATTTCCACTATGCTGCGTCGCAAAGAAAATGAAAATCACGCCTGCCAAAATCCAAAATCGCTTCCGTAACGCTTTCGCGCCCAAAAGCACCACCCGTTTTCCGCGCGCCAGACGTCGGCGCGTACGTTACTATTTGCCTTGTTGTTTGTCTTCCAAGGCTTTGATAACGTAGGCAAAATCCCGTATCGGAGCTTGCAACACTTGCGCAGACTGGGCGACCGCGTTGTACAACGCACCGGCCAACTTGGACAGGTTTTCTTCTTTGGTACCAATGGTAGCCAACTGTTTAACCTGGTCTTCGTTGTACCAGACGCCATCAGAATAGCAAGCGCGAAGCTTCAAAGCCGTAAACTTTTTCTGAAAGTCCACCAACGTTTTGGCGACGGCGGCAATGTCTCCGCCTACCGCAATAGCCGTCGGGCCCTGAAAGAGTTTCTCATCAGCGCCTTCAATGTTGGCTTGGCGAATAGCGTGATCTACGATAGCGTTGCGTTCCACGCGGAATTTTGCTCCGGCGGGCGCTAATTGCTTGCGCAGTTCAGCCATATCCACGAACTTCAAGCCTTGGTAGGCCGTGAAGAACAGGGTGCCACTAGCGGTAATTTCAGAAGCTAAGTCTTGCGACTTTTGTTTCTTTTGGTCTTTTGTCAGGTTCATTTTATTGCCTGTTTTAATAACGGAACCAGCCTTATTTTCCGCGCCTAAAAAACATTTTTTTAGGCAGAGAAAACGACAGCCACAAACTCCCTTCCCTTCGTTTTACCGTCGGAGGAGTTATGGTTCTCGTTAAAAATCGGGTTAAATACTTCTATTATATTTTATCAATAAAAGCCGCCAAATGCAATCCTTTTTGCAAACGTTTTATCCGCGGCTCTTGTAATTATTATACCAAAAATTTAAGGAAATTTCTATGTTTTCCCGCTTCATTTTTTGGCACGGTTTACGGGCCTTTCACAACCGCTTATAACTTATATACTGCCGGGCCCTCGTTTTGCATATCTTGCGTATCCGGGCACCATTTGGTGGCTTTTAGCGGGTTATCCGCCGGATAAAAGTCCGTTGGCTCATTAGCACATATTTTGGGGGCTCCGGTCCAAACTGTGTCCCTTTCCAATATCATTTCCTGCCATTTTGCCGGGTTGCCCGTTTTAAAGACTTTTATCCTATTGGCCTTAAAAAGATCTTCATTTAAAAGCAAAGTGTTTACATCTAGCCAAGAACTGTATAAAGCCCCTACAAATTTCTTTATCTTATCAGTCCGATAGTCGTTCCCATACTCCACCCCGGCTTGTTGCATAAAGTCCATCATTCCACTCCCGATTTTTTCCCAATCGGCGTTTTCCACCCCTTTGCCAATTAAAGACAGTAAAGACATCACATACGTATTCTTTCTTAAATACTTATCGTCCAGGTCATTGCCCATTAATTTGATGACCGATTTTAAATAAGTATCGTATTCGGAATATTTTGAATTGCTTGTCCAAGATACATCTACCGTGTCGTCTTGCGTGTCCTTGGTTACTATAAAAATAGAAGAACTGCCCGTCTCTTTTCGGGGGGCAACGCCCAAACCTAAACTCATTATATCCCCCGGTCTCCACACCAAATATAATTTAGAATCCCCCACTAGGGCGGATACTTCAACATTACTGTGGTCTATAACGCTATACCAAGGGTCTTTCCAATATACATAGTCCCAGTCCGGCAGAAAAATCAGCGTAAATACACTAACAAACCCTTTGTTTTGGGTATCTTCCACCCAAGCGCTTACAGATATAGGTGTATAGTATAGATGCCCCTCTGTTCCACCGTCAGTAACCAGTAGCGTTCCGTCTGTCTGAGGGGTTCCTTTATGCAGATCTTCATAGTAAGGAATCCACGGCAAGGTAATCGGCGCGTACACTGCCATATCCTCTTTGCGGCTATACAACTTTTCGCCCGCTTCGTTATAAAAATACACATAGGGCGGGACTACAAAGGGCGGGCGGTTTAATTGGCGGGAACTAGCGTATCGTATATTTTCCTGGCGGCACAGGGTTTTCCAGCCCTTTTTCCCGCCACGGGAGTGATCACTGACAAAGTCCAGTAAATTAATCATCCCGTCCGCATCCGTGCAAGAGAAATAAGCATAGTCTTGTGTATCCACACCATTTTGCATAATGCTGGGCCAATAGCCGGATAAACCGTATTCCAAACTATCGTATTCCTCCTCCGTAATAGGATATTGGTCAGCAAAGCCCAACAGGTGCCCCATTTCGTGGAACAAGGTATCCACCTCGCTAAACGGCACAAAGAGGGCATTGACTGAACTTGTCGTATAAACAGCCGTAACATCGCCATCTATGGCTAACGACTGCCCCACGGCTTCCCAGGAAATATACCGCCCCGGCAAATTATGGGCTCTTTCCTGCTCCGTATTCGCACCATAGGAATAAAAACTGTCTTGCACTTCCTTACTATAATTCTCCATATCCTCCCGCACCGCAGGCGAACAATGCGCGGGGTACATTTCCAAGTACCGGGGCAAATTGGCTACCGCCACCGGGCGGGCCAGGTCCTGCCAAGGGGCCTTTTCAAAATTCGCGCAGGACAAATAGGGCCGCATTTCAAACTTCCACGGCGTTTTAAGTGTTTTTACCACATCCTTAAATTCTTTTTCGCGTTTGGCTTCGCGCAGTTCCTGCAAGGTGTAAATACGCCAACTGTTAAAGGAGCGCACAAAAATATCGTCCAGTTGTTCCAAGTTCCACGGGCCCCTAATATGCACAAAATAAGGCAACGTTTCCCCGCGCACCAGACGGGTAACCAAAGGCACTTTGCCTTTGTCATTTGTACTGTTTACAAAGTAATCCATAAACCGCCAGCAAAAACCAGGCAAGGATAAAAATAAGAACGACAGCAAAACTATCATTTTTCTAAATAACATAAAATTTCCCCTTTTGATAGTTTTATTATAGCAAATAGGGCCCAGAAGAGTTATAGGTCTTTATGCCCTTGTGCGCGCCGTTTAATACAGGTATAGTATAGATATGCGGTTTTGGTATCTTTTACTTATTTTTATTTTTTCCTTATGCGGGGCCACGGATGCGCAGGCCCAGCGGCGGGCGCTTTTCCCCAAAAAGCCGATCCGTGTGCAGGTATATGTCCCAAAAGTAAAAACGCACACCATCCACCCGCTTAATGTGCAAGTGCCCAAGGTTCAGTTGCCCGCGGTGCTTGCCCCACAATACCGCGCCGATCTGGAACACCAATTAGTAACCCAAGCCTTACAGGCCCAACCACTCCGCGCGGCGAAAATCCTTTCCAACCCCGGCTTGCCAAATGCATATCAGGTATCCCCGTGGCTCTACCGCGGCGGACAACCTACCCGCCAAGGGTATGAGGAACTGGTAAAAATGGGCATCAAAACCGTCATCAATTTGCGCGTTACCCCGCAAGATAAAAAACTGATAGCCGGCCTGCCGCTTACAGTGTATCAGGTGCCGATAAATCCCGTTATGCTAAATACGGACGGTGTGGATGAAGTATTAAAATTACTCTCCGACCCTGCCAATTATCCTATTTACATCCATTGCCGATACGGCTCCGACCGTACGGGCACAATGGTAGCCCTCTACCGTATGGCGGTGGAAGACTGGCCGCGCGAGCACGCCATACAGGAAATGACTTCCCCGCATTTTGGGTTTCATAAAGTATTTACCAATTTACTGCGCTACATACAGCAAGTCAAACTGAAAAAACCGTCCCTTCCGGCTCGTTGACACCACAAAAAGCAAGAAAATGGACTGCAATAACTTATTAACCGCTAAAAACAGGGCTGAATTTCGCGCGTGGCTCATGCAACATAGCGCGCGGGAAAAGGACTGCTGGGTATGCGTAAAGCGCGTCCGCCCGACAGACGAAAAGACCTTTTGGTATTTAGACGCGGTAGAGGAAGCGCTCTGCTTCGGCTGGCTAGACAGCACCGTTAAAAGACTGCCGGACGGACGCACCGCCCGGACCTTTTTAAAAGCAGGCTGGAAAAATTTTTGTAAAACACCAAGGCAGGCCTGTTGTACGGGGATTGGAACGACAACGGACGGCTATTAGACTAACCGAGCAAAATCCACCCGGCTATGCCCCAAAACAGGACTGCCGTAACCCACGCAAACGGGCGGGACGCAGAATACCGCGCAATACGAAAGCGTTTATTCAGCCACCCGCCAAATAAACTAATTAGGCCAAAAACTACCAGGCTTACCATAGCAAAACCGAGCCCCAATTCCACCAACTGCCAGCCGATGTGTTGGCTTTCCGCAGGCACAAAGCCCGGCAAAAACGAGAGGAAGAAGATTATCACTTTGGGGTTTAATAAATTCATAATAATCCCGCGGCGGTAAAATTTACTAAAAGAAACAGGTCCTTGGGGGTTTTCTTGCGGGGCCTTGGCGGACGGGGTGGGAACGGCGCGCAAGGCACTTATTCCCAAAAACACCAAGTAGAGCGCGCCCAAACTTTTAATTACCTTAAAAAGCACGGGCGAGGCGGCCACCAGCGCGGCTACCCCCAGCGCCACCGCCGCCGTATGCACAAAAAGCCCGCTAAAAAGCCCCAAACTGACCGCAATCGCCGTGCGGAAACCGCGCGTAACACTCTGCGCCAATACAAACAAAATGTCCGGCCCCGGTAACAAGGCCAGACAAAACGAAACAAATAAAAATTCAATACCCATATTGATATTTTAACATTTCCCGCAGAGCCAAGGGTTTTACTCTATAAAGGCCCCGCACTATACGGCGGGGCCTGGATACTAGAATAACTGACCGGGCAATTTTAGTTTTTCTTTGGGCGGAAAGTTTTTATCAAACCTTTCGGCCTTATCCGGATCCACTAAATACACGGACGGCGGAGCATATTCCCCCGTAATCCCTTGTAGGTATCCCGGGCATAGTTCCTTACACAAAAAGAAGGAATCGTCCGCCCCGGCAGGCAAGCCGTGATAGCGAAGCCCGAACTTACGGGCAAAAGCAAATCCGCTCTTGCCGTAAAAGCCGATATTTCCTTCCAAACATACCGCGCCATAGCCCAAGGTTTTGGCTTTTTCTAGCGAATAATCCAGCAATTTTTTGCCATAGCCTTTGCCTTGGTAAGCAGGGGCAATACAAATAGGCCCCATTGCGAGTATCGGGATATTTGTCCCGTCATCCGCCTGCATCCGGGCGCGGACAAATGCGTTTTGCCCGATAATCTGCCCGTTCTGCTCCAAAACCAAGTTTAACTCGGGCACAAAGGCAGGGTCTGTACGCAAACAGTGCAAAACATAATGCTCCAAGCACCCCGGACGATAGACGTTCCAAAAGGCTTCTCTTACTACATTTTCTACGGTATGTTGTTCCTCTTTTTTTTCTAAACGAATTAGACAATTCATAAAATCCTCCTGATAGTTTTTTACGGAATACCAAGAGGTTGTGCAACCTAAGATAACACTAACCTCCCGGTTAGGCTACCCTTTCCAACATATTTAAGTGTTTCAAACAAACGCTCCTTGTTTTGTGTTTATGGGTATTATAGCAAAAAGCCCCAACAACCTGCTGGGGCTCTGTACCACAAAATTTCAATAAATCCCGTTGGTATCATCCCGTAATGCGGTCGGGTCTGTATGCATTTTTATCTAGGGAAAATTGTGAACTTTCCAGTTTTGCGCCAGGCTAGGCAAGTTCGGGGGCTGGCGGAATATTCTCAAAATCTTTATTATGTTCAATAACAAGACTTTTAAATCGGTCAAACGGCATAGGATAACTAGGCTGTCCCACTCTTTGGGCGTGTGGCTTGGATTAATAGGCATTTGCCCTTTGCCCCTTTTTGCTATTTGCTCTTTTACTGCTTCTCTCTCTGATAGTGTAGCACTTTGCGCTGCATTAGCCGTACTTGGTTTTCTTTCAGCCTCTTGGCTCCTACGGCTTGCGGGCGTTTTTGGCTTATCAGGCGTGCCGGGCTGTGCAAACTTTGCGGACTAGACTCCCCCCTCTTTATACGCTTGTAAAATATGTTTCCCGTTAAACTTGCCACTCAAACCTGTTTTGATTTCGCCAGTTTCTCCGTTAATTTTATGTGCCGCCCAGTGTTATTTTCGCCGTTAGGCTTTACCAGCATCTCTTTGTCAGCATTAAATAAAGATACGATTTTTACCGCCGCGTCTTTAATCTTGGAAATATGCTTGATATTCTTTTAGATAAAGTGTATTAAGGAGGGAGGGGCAAGTTGTAAAGGATTTTACTTTAATATTTTCTTCCTTCAAATTTTTTCCCCCCTGGGAAGGACGCGCATCGCCTCAAATGGCACGGCTGTGCGGAGTGGGTAACGCAGGTGTTTTTTGTGGTACAGGCGCAAGTCGTGGAGTGAAGTTGGATAAATACGCCCATATGTTGGGGTTCAAAGGGGTACAAGGTGCTTATTATACTCCTCTATAAGTATGGTTTACTATTCTAATAAGTTCTAATGGGTGGCAGTAAATTATTTTTGTTAAAGTCAAAAAGTCCCTTATTAAGGCAAGTACGGTCTAATAGTCAAAGGTTGTTCTAGGGATAATTTTTTTAAAGACAGACGTGTAGTTTC
>NZ_JBNMIY010000018.1:0-12806 GCF_050873505.1 Candidatus Avelusimicrobium sp.
ATAGAGGCAGTAGAGACCAATAAAGAACACAACCCTATAAATAATTTTTTCATTTTTTCTCCTTGTTTAGGCCTTTATATTTGAGCAAAACGGCCTTTTATACGCGTTTTTATACAGCGGATACATCCGGGTACGACCACTGCGATTTATCAAAATTTTAACAAAAAAAAAAAAACGAAACAACCCCTTTAAAAAGGACGACGGAAAACGACAACCAAAAACCCAAAAAGTAGATCTTGAAACAAGTTCAGGATGACCTACTTTTTTCGTAAAGTCTTCATTCCCGAGTGTCGTAGTCGGGAATCCGTTGTTTGTCGTTGTTGTTCTCTTATGAAACGACAGATCCCCGACTAAATTCCTCGGGGATGACGACATAACAACACAACAACGAGAGATCCCGGATAAAAACCTTCCGGGATGACGGCAAAAAGTGATACCACCAAGCCGTTATAAAAATAAAAGTCATCCTGAATTGCCGCCCTTACCGCTAGGCGGCACCCCGTAAGGTTTCTGTACGGGGTCCATTAATAGGTTTCAGGATCTACCGATTGTGTTGTTAGTTGTTGCTGTTGTTTTTAACAACCCATAAGATAGATTCTGAAAACCCTGCGGGGCACCAGTTCAGTATGCCACCCAAAAGCACAAAAACCACTTTCCGTACGCAAAAAGTGCATAAAAAAGCCCGGGGCAAAAAAATCTGCACCGGGCGTAAAATAAACCTACAACTTGCCGTTATTTAAGGGCTTCCAACATCGCGGGGATTACGTCGTACAAATCCCCCTGCACCGCATAATTGGCCACCTTCATCATCGGGGCTTCGGCGTCCTTATTAATGGCCACAATCACGTCGGAACCGCTCATCCCGGCCATATGCTGGATTTGGCCCGAAATACCGCACGCAATGTAAAGTTTCGGCTTTACCGTGCGGCCCGTCAAACCGATTTGGTAGCGGTAATCAATCCACCCGCTGTCCACCGGCGCGCGGGAAGCCGCCACGGCTCCACCCAAGCGGTCCGCCAATTTTTTAAGCAATAAAAATCCTTCCGCCTTGCCTACACCGCGGCCGCCGGCCACGATTACTTCGGCTTCCGAAAGGTCCAAGCCCTCGCCTTCGCTTTTGATAAATTTGATAAAGTGCGCAAGCGAGGTATATTTCGCCGCATCAAACGGGAATTTTACCACTTCGCCCGTGCGGTCCGCCTGCAAAGCGGCCTTTTCGTAAGACATCGGACGCAAGGAACACATCTCCGGGCGCGTGTGCGCACAGGTAATGGTAGCCATTAAGTTGCCGCCAAAGGTAGGGCGCGTGGCGTGGAGTTGCCCGTCCTCTTTATTGATAACCACTTCCGTGGCATCCGCGGTAAGCCCGGTGCCCACAAACACCGCCGTCTTGGCCGATAACGAGCGGCCCATATTGGTCGCCGGGAGCAAAAACTTGTTGGGCTTATACATTTCAATCATCCCCGTCAAGGTTTTGGCATAGATATCGTCCACATAGTTTTCCAAGGCCTTATCATCGCACACATACACCACGTCTGCGCCGTGCTCAAACAAATCCTTGGCAAAGTGTTCCACCTGATAACCGAGCAGCACCGCGCATAATTTTTCGCCCAAATCGTCGGCCAGTTTGCGGCCGGCAGTCAAAAGTTCCAGGGCGGTGGGGCTCAATTTACCGCGCTGCGCTTCGGCAAAAATCCAAACATTTTTAAAATCTTTCATATTCGTTTATCCTTAAATATACTTGGCATCCTTTAAAATTTTAACCAAATTAGCGGCCTTTTCCTTGCCGTTGGCGCCTTCTACGGCCACGGAGCAAACCTCGCGCTTGGGCACGAACGATTTTACCACGCGGGTGGGGCAGTTCTTCATCCCCAGTTTGGTTTTATCCGCGCCGATATCGTCCGCCGTCCATTTGGTAACCTCGGCCCGTTTGGCAAGCATACGGCCCTTTACGCTTCTTACGCGCGGGCTGTTGATTTCCTTTACCACGGACAGCACGCACGGGAACGGCAGTTCCACCACTTCGCTTCCGTCCTCGGTCAAGCGTTCCACGACGATAGATTTTTCTTTTACTTCCACCACTTTTTTAACAAACGCCGCGTTGGGCATTTTGAGCCAAGCGGAAATCTGCGGACCGATGTGGCCCGTGTCGCTGTCGTTGGTTTGTTTGCCGCAGATAATCAAGTCCACGGGGCGGATAGAGTTAATTTTTTCAATTCCCGTGGCCAAGGCGTAACTGGTGGACCAAGTGTCCGAGCCCGCAAAGGCCATATCGCCCAGTTGATAGACGTAATCCGCACCGCGGGCTATACTGTCGCGCAGGACGGCTTCGGCTTGCGGCGGACCCATTGTAATCACGGACACGACACCGCCTTCCTGTTCCTTTAAGGTTACGGCTTCTTCCAAGGCGTATTCGTCAAAGGGGTTCATCGCGCTGGCGGCGCCGGAGCGGATTAAGCACCCGGTGGCCGGGTCAATTCTTACATTATCGGATTTGGGGGTTTGTTTAACACAGGCTACAATGTGCATAAAAGTTTACTCCTCGTCGCCTTTGGCGGCGTATTCTTTAATAAGCGCCGTGATGATTTCGTTCTTTTGAATATGCACGGTGCCCTCGTAAATTTGGGTAATTTTGGCGTCGCGCATATACTTTTCAAGCGGGAAATCGCGCATATACGCCACCCCGCCGCAAAGCGTTACGCACTCGTCGGCCACTTCCATAGCCACGTTGGAGCAGAACAACTTGGCCTCGGCGCTGTATTTGGTCCAGCGCGCGCCCTTTAATTTTTTCAGTTCGTCGTGTACCGTGGTGCCGTTAGCCAGCGCGTTTTTGACGGCGGGCAAATATTCCGTATCCATACGGTGCGTGAGCGAATACACCAGCGCGCGGCCGGCTTCGGTCTTGGCGGCGAGTTCCGCCACCTTGTGGCCCAACGCCTGGAACGTAATAATCGGCTGGCCGAACTGCTTGCGCGTGCGCAAATAGGGAATCGTCTCATCCAGCGCGCCCTGCGCAATGCCTACGGCCTGCGCGGCCACACCGGGGCGGGAATAGTCCAAGGTTTCCTGCAAATAGAGCAGCCCGCGGCCCTCGCTGCCCAAGAGGTTGGCTTTCGGTACGCGGACATTTTCAAAAATCAGTTCGTAAGTAGGGTTGGAGCGGATACCCATTTTTTCCTCTTTTTTACCAAAGGAAAAACCGGGCGTGCCCTTTTCAATAACTAGTAGCGAAATACCGCGCGCCCCGCGGGCCGGGTTGGTATTTACGGCTACGGTGTAAAAATCGGCTTCCTTACCCGTGGAAATAAAGTGCTTGGTACCGTTCACCACATAAAAATCGCCGTCCTTAATGGCGGTGGTTTTTAAGGCGGTAGCGTCGGAACCGGCTTCGGGTTCCGTCAGGGCAAAGGCCCACAATTTCTTACCGGAGGCCAAATCGGGGCACCAGCGTTCGCGCTGTTCCTTGGTGGCGGCTAAAAACATCGGGATTGCGCCCAAGGCACTCGTGCCCGGCGTTAAAGCAAGCCCGGCGCACACGCGCGAAAGTTCTTCAAACGCCATAGCCAGGCAGGTAATCCCCCCGCCGAGCCCCCCGTATTCTTCGGGCAGCCACAAGCCCATAATGCCGGATTTTTTATATTCTTCCAGCATTTCTTTGGAAAACTGTTCCTTCGCGTCCATTTCGGCGCGCAGGGGTTTTAATTTCTTTTGAGCCAGTTCCCGGGTTGTATTGAGAACTTCCTGCTCCATTTCGTTCATTGCGTAATCCATTATTTATCTCCCTGAGTAAATTTTTTGGCGGGTTTGCGGTAGCGGCGGCGGAAAAAGCGCCGTTTGCCGCCGTTCTTTTTGGTGGGCGGAACCAAACTGCGGTACAGGCGTTCCTGCTTTTTAACCATTGTGGAAGCCGTAAATTCCGAAAAATCGCGGTGGTCAATCGCGGCTTCAAAGCGTTCGCGCAGGGCGACGTGGCGCAAGAGCACCTTTAACTTATCGGCAAAGGTGTTAATGTCGTTGGGTTTTACCAAAAAACCCGTTTTATTATTGGTAATCACTTCGCCGATACCGTCCACATCGTAGCAGACGGCGGGCACGCGCATTGCCATTGCTTCCAAGAGCGACATCGGCAACCCCTCGCGCAAGGACACGCTGGCATACACATCGCTGATAGCCAACAGTTCCATTGCGTCGCTTCTCCACCCGGGAAAGAGCACCTGCTTTTCAATCCCCAAGTTTTTAGCCAAATTTTCAGCCGTTTCTTTCAGCGGCCCCTCACCCGTAAAAATGAAATAGACGTTCTTCATTTGGCTGAGCACCTTGTAAGCGGCCAGCACAAAATGAATCGGGTTTTTAAGCGGTTTAAAATTAGCAAGCGCCAATACCACCTTGGCATTGGCGGGAATTTTTAAGGAAGCCTTTTTGGCGGCCGGGTCAAATTTTAGGGGCAAAATGGGGTTAAAATTAATCCCCGCGCGGATGAGTTCCGTCCGCACGCCCTTGCCGATGCCCAGTTGCTTGGCTTCGGCGGCGTTGCGGCGGGAAACAAACACGAGCACATCGGTAAAGCGCGCACAGAATTTTTCCACCGCCACAAAGAATTTGAACCGTCTTTCGCCGTGCTCCTTGGCAAATCCCAACCCGTGGAAGGTGTGGACCACCTTGGCTTTGCGCCAAAATAGACGCGCGGCAATGCGTCCCAAGACGCCTGCTTTGGGGGCGTTGGTGTGCACAATATCGGGTTTTACCTTGCGCAAAACGCGGCCCATTTGCCACACGGCCCACATATCGTGGAACACATAGCGCGGGCGGATATCGTGGCGCAAGGCGGAGATAAAAAATACGCGGCTGGTGTCGTTTTTCAGTTTAAAATCCAACCGTCCGCCGGGGCCAGCCGCCAAATACGTATCAAACTGCTGTTTATTGATGGTTTTTAGCGTAGTCAGCACGCTGGCTTGCGCGCCGCCTTGGTCCATACGGGTAATAAAGTACAGAATTTTTGTCTTTTCCATTTAATTAATCGTCCCTGTGGTGGTATTTAAGATACGGGCGTTGGGGAAGTAATATTTAATAATTCCTTTATAATCCATACCTTTCTTGGCTAAACCGTCCGCGCCCTGCAAGCACAGCCCATACCCAAGCCCCGTGTCATAACCGCGCACCAAGACGCTTTTGATATTTTTGCCCTTGTAGAGCGGTACAATATCAAACAGGTTGGAGCGCATCGTGCCGGCGCTTAAAATAAACGCGGCTTCCTGCGGGGTTTTGGCTTCGTACGAACCTTTGCTGCCTTCAAACCGTATGGACAAAATGCGCCCGTTAGGCGTTAGCGAAGTAGGCGTAATGGCACGCAATTTGCCGATATTTTGTTTGTAGGCGATACGGTTTTGAATCTCTTTTCCGTCGTAAACATACATCCACTTAATGCCGGACCATTGGGTCGGGTCCTGTGGGCGGGAAGATAAATCCGCCGGCGGATTGGATAAGAGGTATTTGCTTACGTTGGCGGGCGAGAAAATATAGCCCGGTTTGTCCGCGGTGTTTTGGATTTGGTCCGCGGACAGGACGCCGCAATCATCGTACGAGCCCGCCTGCGCCTGCGTGAGGCGGATTTTGGCGGACTCTTTGGAGGCGTCCAAAAGCGTTTTAAAGATAAGGTTAATCCCTTTAAACTTAAAATCGGTATCGTTATCGGTAATAAAATAGGGCTCGTTTTTATGTTCTTCCGCCGCCTGCAACAGGGCCGAACGGAGCACCACGGCAAAGGCTTCCAAGGCCGCCGGATGCGTAATGCTCTGCACGCGGGAGGCCAGCAGGGCCGGGATTAAATCTTCGGCGTTTGAATTATTGATAAGCATAAACCCGTCCGAAGCAGGCACGACAATGAGTTCGCCTTGCAACTCTTTATCGCTCAAATCCGCCGCAAAAATATTTTCGGCCTGTGCATTTTTGATAAGCAAAGTCCGCTCCGGGTGCACAAGCGAAACGGTAAACGGGCGTTTGGCGGAAAATTCAATATGCCCCTTGGCGTTTTGCAAGTCCACACCGCCCGTTTGCGGGTTAAACACAATCTGTTTGTCTATGTAAGACGGCACGCGCAACACTTCGCCCAATTTTTCATCCGATACTACCGCCGTGCCCGATGGCTGGAAGGAAATCGCCTGCAATTTTTGCGGCACTTGTTCGCGGTTGGCGTAGAGCGCCATTTTGATTTTTGGCGAGGGCGTAGAGGGCAGTTCGTGCACAATGGGCTGGTCCAAGCGCAAATAGAACAGATAATCAATGCTCTTGTTGCCGAACTCCTTGGAATATTTGGCGATTTTTTTGGCCAGTTGTTTATTATCCGGGTCCAAACTGTACAAGGTGGCGTAATACTGCCAAGAGCGGAGTTTGTTTTTATCCTTTTCGGATAATTTGGCAAAAAGTTCCGCGGCGGCATAGTTCTTGCTGTCGTGCGTTAAGGCCTGTTGCAAAAACACGGGGGCCAAATGGCGCGAAGCCTTCATTTCCGAGGCTATTTTGCCCAGCATATACGACACAAACGAAATATTATACGGGTTCGCCGTGTATAAGTATTGCCACTCGGCGGCGGATTTTTCTTTATTTCCGCTTAAATACCACGCCAGCGCGTTGCCCGTTTTGGACGAAGAAACATATTCAAAATCGGCGGTAAGGTACATTAAATCGTCAAACGATTTGCGCGCTTTTTTATACTTGCCTGCGGCTAAATACGTCCACCCGCGCGTAAGTTCCATAAAGGGGTCATCCGGGTTTAATTCGCACGCGCGGTTGATATACGATAAAGCCTGCTTGACGAGCCCGCGCTGTAAGGACAAAACGGACAGTTCCAAATTGGCCGCGGCGGCCAGTTTGCTGTCGGCGGCGTTTTCAAAGGTTTTATAGGAAAAATAACACTCGTCCGTTTCCCCCGCCGCGCACTTTTGGGCCACCTCTACCAGTTCCGGCGGCAAGGAATAATTTAACACACTTTTATGCAGGACGGTTTCGTTTAGTTTGCTGTCGGCGTGCTTGGCGGCCAGCGAGGATTTGCTAATCGTCTGCGCCGGCTGGACGGCAGTATCCGCCGCGGTGGTTTGCGCCAACGCCGTACCCAAGCCAAACAGCACAAAAAAGCCCGCAAAAAAAGTATGTTTCCTCATATACAAATTATACCAAATACAGTGCCCTAACGGACGGCACCCTAGCGGGCGGCACCCTGCGGGCCGCTACTTGTCCGCGCTCTTTTGATTTATTGGGCAACACTCTTTTTGTAATGTCGTAACTAAACGAAACGGCACCCTGCGGGCGGCTGATTTTCCGCACTCGTTTGATTAATGGAGCCACACTGTTTTTGCAAGGTCGCAACCCAAACGAAAAAGTAAAACAACAGATCCCCGACTAAAACACTCGGGGATGACAACCACGACAACAACGAGATCCCGGATAAAAACCTTCCGGGATGACGACAAAAAGACAGTTATAAAAATTGGGGTCATTCTGAACTGGCGGCCCGCAGGGCTTTCAGAATCTACCGATTGGGGCGTGGTCGTTGCCGTCATCCTGGAAAGTTGTAGTCCAGGATCCGTCGTTATTAAAATAAGGATTAGATACTGGAACGCTGCGCGCCGCACCCTAGCGGGCCGCACCAAAAGAAAAATCCACTTTATCAAACAAAAACCCCGGGGGAAAAGAAATCCTCCGGGGTAAAAAAACTGGCAACAACTTAACTTACTAATAAATGGAATTCCATTTGCGGGTGGTGAACGAAAATTCCACCCGACGGTTGGTTCTCCGTCCGTCGCTGGAATTATCCAGCGTCAGCGGTCTGTCCTTGCCGTAGGAGTGAATACGGATGCGCTCCGCATTTACCCCGCGGCTGACCAAATAAGCCTTCATCGCCGCGGCGCGGGAAGCCCCCAGCCAGTAGTTGTATTCCGCCGTACCTAACACGTCAGTATGGCCTTCCACAATCAAATGCAGGGACGGTTTATCCTTCATCACATTGGCTACCTTATCCAAAAAAGGATAGGCATATTCCGGCGGGCGGATAGAGTCAAATTCGTAAGTAATCGCGGGCAGGCGCAGGGTTTTAGCCATACGGGCTTCGCTCTGGTTATAGAGTTTTTCGTTCTTTTTGGCTTGCTCATCAATCACCGGGTCGCGCTTGGCAGGACGCGGAATATCCTCGTCGTTCTTTTGGGATGACGCGCACGCAAATAACGCCGCAGAACATAAGAATAATAAAAAGGTTCTTAATTTCATATAAAAATCCTCCTGTTTTGATTATAGCAAAAGCGCGCCTGGCGCGGATAATTTTTTATTTTCACACGCGTTATCCACACGCTGTGGACAACCTGTGGATAACTCCCCCGCCACTCTACACTTATCCCCCCAAAAGGGCCTTTTTTCGGGTTCCGGGGGCGCGCGGTTTTCACACCTTGTGGATAAGTCCGTTTTTCTGTGGATAACTTACCCATTGTATAGGGGGATAAAATAAAAAATCGGTTTTTTCCCGTCGGGAATTTGAAAAACGCCCCCTTTTGTCTATTTTTTAAACTTTTTCAAAAAACTGTTGACAAGTTTACTTTTTTTTGCATAAAAAGCCCTTTTTCGGGCATTTTTATTGTTTTTTAAGCGTAATTTTTGTGGAAAACGTGATTTTATCCACACCACCCTGTATTTTTACGCTCCCGCTCTCAGCCCCGGGCAGCATTTCCAAGGTGCCAAGCCCCGCGTTCCAGATTAAATACGGCGGACTAAACCGCACCACGGGCGGAACATAATCAAACAAAAAGCCGCCCTTTAAGCGCGCTTTTACGCGCAGGGCAACTGCACCGCCCGGCGCCAATTTATCGTCCGACACGCGGGCCTCCAAACGCTTTAAAGCCGCTTTATTGGGGGCGGAAAGCAAATACCCAAGCGGCAACGCGCTAAACCAATCTTTGTTATCCCCTCGGTACGACAGCGCAAAATCACGACCGTAAGTTTTATTTACCCGCTCCAAAGACGCTTGCGCCGCGGCCAGTTCGCTTTGGTTTCCCGCTACAAAAACGCGCGCGGACGGGGCAAAATTTTCCCAGTTTCCCGCTTCGGCTCCGGGCGAAAAAAGCGCTAGCGCGCCAAACAAATTAGGCTTATAAAAAAGTTCCTTGGCCACCTTGGCGGCCTTGTCTCCCTGCACGGCCAGCACGCGGCGGTTGGGCGCGGCCAGCGTTAAATAATTGGTATCAATATACGGCACCAACTCGCGCGCCAAAAAGCGCACGATTTTGTCCGCCTCTTTATAATCTTCCTCTTCAAAATTTACCGCCACCGCCAGCACCTGTTCCTTGGCGGCTAAGGCGTGGCCGGCTTCGGCCTGTTTGGGGCCGGGGCCAAACAAATACACCACGGGGTAACGCTTGGAAAGCGGCACAAATTCCTCGGGCAGAAAAACGGTAAGGGTATAGTCAGAACCCATAATTTCGGACGGGAAATGCACAAAGGTTTCGCGCCCGGGATTGATAATCAGGCGGGACTCCTCCGCCCAACATACGCCCGCACAAAGCAGGCAGAGCAACAAAAGAAATAGTTTTTTCATAGGGGTATTGTACCATATCCCCTAGGCCGGGGCCTAATTTTTATTGGGTCCAAAGACCCTTGTTTGCACGCAAAGAAACGGGTATTCTATTAATGTATAAGAATAATGAACTTTTGTGGGGTAAATATGAAAAACCAAACCAATCTGCGCTTTTTGCTGGCGCTAGGCAGTACGAAGATTGTTGTGCTGAAAGAAGAGGACAACTTGCGCTTTTACGCCAATAAAGAGAAAAACCGCTTTAAAGGTGGCGAAAACGCCGAACGCCTGATAGAAGCCTTTGCCGCAAATTAATTTTTTCTCCTCCTCCTTTCCCCGGGCTCAAAAACCCGGGGTTTTTTATGGTCCGGCGCGCGCGTATATAATGGTATAATAACAATATGAAAAAACACCTTTTACTAGCGGCCCTTTTATGCGCCGCCTTATCGGCTTCGGCCCAAAACTCCTTGCAACAAGCCTTACCGCTCTTGCAAAAAAATAACCGCACCGCGGCGGAAAACCAACGCGTCTTGCAACTCTTCCGCTCGTCCAAAGACCCCGACACCGTTTTTGCCGCCGGGGCCAGTTTGGTTAAAAATCCGCCCGCCAAGGCGCAGGAACCCGCCCTTTTTAACTTGGTTTTAAAGAACGACGACGCGCTCAAACAAACCTTTGCCGCCGTTATTATTACGGCGATGGGCGCGGTGTATGAGGAATTAACCCCCGTTTTACAAAACGCCCTGCAAAGCAAGGACCTGGTCTTGCGCGCGTACGCCGCCGGGGCTTATGGCATTATCAACCCCAACGACCAAAACTATGCGCTGGATATCGTGCGCCTGTACGCCTACGACCCGGCCTTTGCAGTACGCTCTTTAAACGTGCTGACGGACGACGCCAAAGCGCAACTGAAATATTTAAAGCAGGCTTCTGCCTCGGCTGATGATACCACGCGCGCCGCGGCCGCCGCTTGGCTGACCACCCTGCACAGCGAAGGCGCCGCCAAGCAACTTTTGAAAATGGCCAAGACGGAAACCGTGCCCGCCGTGCAGAGCCAAATTGCCACCGGGCTTGCCAAAAACCGGGATTACACCTTGTCCGCCACCGCAAAAGAACTCCGCCGCGATTACAATTCCCCCGCTTCGGCCACCTATGCGCTGGCACTCGGGTTTATGACCGGCAACGCCGTAGATACCGTCCGCCAAGGGCTGTTAAGCACCAACAAGAACGAGCGTATCAACGCCGCCCGCGCCGCCGCGTATATGGCGGGCGTATTATCCAACCCGGACGCGTTTACCTACACGTCGGACAGAGCCTTTGACACCAGGCTTTTAAAGAGTTTAATTCCGCAATTAAAGGTGCTTGCGCAGACGGGCGATGAAAATGTACGCATTTACGCGCAAAACGCGCTTACGCAAATTGAAAAATTAATGAACTGATATGCAACAACCTATTATTAAAGCCAAAAAGTTGGACCCGCGCGCATTGCTTCCGCACCGCGCGCACGCGAC
Organism: Candidatus Avelusimicrobium sp.; assembly: GCF_050873505.1. GTDB lineage: Bacteria > Elusimicrobiota > Elusimicrobia > Elusimicrobiales > Elusimicrobiaceae > Avelusimicrobium. Next base: position 11,062 of record NZ_JBNMIY010000018.1, read on the forward strand.
GGATTCGGGCGCGGATTTATTCGCCCTGGAACGCACGGTTTTGCCCGCGCATACGGTGGTAAAGGTTCGCACCGGAATTGCCGTGGAACTGCCGGAAAACACCTCGGGCATTATTTGGGGTAAAAGTTCGGTGGAAAGCAAGGGCATTAAGGCTATGGCCGGGCTCGTAGATGCGCCGTACCGCGGCGAACTGCTGGTGTGTATGTACAACTTAAACGACAGCGAATTTGTCTTTGAAGCCGGGCAAAAGGTTGCGCAGTTGGTGGTTTTGCCCACGCTGTACCCGTCGTTTGAAGAGGCCGCCGAACTATCGGACACTACCCGCGGCACAGGCGGTTTTGGCAGTACGGGCACCAAATAAGATAAGTTTTAGGTAAAAAAATACCCCGGGGGAAATTCCCCGGGGTGTTTTTTATTACCAACCTGCTTTATAACAATTCAAATCACACAAACGGGTAACAAGCCGTAAGTTACATTGTGCAATTCCGTTGTGCTGGTCCCAAATGTAGCATTGGCTTATTTGACAAATCTGGACACACGACTCAGCCCCACCACAAGTACCGTCGCTTGGGCAAACCTTTTCTATTGGTTTCCAACTAACATTTGCCGGGCCATTGGCCACTGGATAAAAACCGTTGCTTTGTCCGTTAGGAATATAAGTCAAACAATTTAAAGGCTGGGCCCCCGTTGCATTGCTTCCATCTCCCGCAATCCATAAATCACGTTCAGACGCTGTTCCTATGACATTAGCCCCAGTGTAATAGGCCAAATCACTCACATTTGGATAGACCGTATTTAGAGGGCCATTATTATCCGTACCGTTTTGGCGCTCGCAGGTATAACACGAGGTATTCTTCATAAGTTCAAACGCATTTTGTCCGCGCTTAGTGTAAATCTTATCCGCATAATAACAGCACGATGTAACATTATTCAGCACGCAGTTTTCGTATTCCGTAGAATCTTCATCATACGAAGAGCAGGCAGAACATCCGTGGAAAGGTTTTTGCTCCGCTTCGCCGCAGACCAAGTAAACTTCGTCTTTGTTCTTCAATTTGAGTTTTTGCCAACTCATCGTTTCCCCACTGCAAGCCGGGAATTTATAGCCAAACAAATTTAACTCGCTCAAATACATATTGTCCGCTTGGAGCGTATAACCTTGCTTATAATTGCCTACGCGTAAATTGGTTTCAAAATCAAAATCTGCTTCGCCGTTGCCACTGCCGATAATAGCAGTAGTGCCCACAATAGCAGGTGCGTCGTTAAGTTCCAGTTTTCCCCCGGCTATTTTTAACAAATTATTTACGCGCAAGGATTTACCCGTATTAAAGCCCTCATCGGTTGTGCAACCCAAATTCATTTGGCAAGCAGACGTTAAACCGATGTCCATTTGCTTGGTTACATCCACTTGACTGTATGCCACATACTTGACGGGGAAATACGTTACCATTGTCATTTTGTTGGCACCAGCGGCCATAGAGGCAGTAGAGACCAATAAAGAACACAACCCTATAAATAATTTTTTCATTTTTTCTCCTTATTAAGGCCTTTATATTTGCGCAAAACGGCCTTTTATACGCGTTTTTATACAGTGGATACATCCGGGTCGGCCACCGCGATTTATCAAAATTTTAACAAAAAAAAAAAACGAAACAACCCCTTTAAAAATAAGTCCTGCGGACGGCTTACCTTTTTCCCTCTTTTGACTAATGAAGCCACACTGTTTTTGCAATGTCGCAAACAAACGA